>OZ245039.1:1080000-1547500 GCA_965224095.1 Flavobacteriaceae bacterium | reverse complement strand
TAAGGTAGCGAAATTCCTTGTCGGGTAAGTTCCGACCTGCACGAATGGTGTAACGATCTGGGCACTGTCTCGGCCATGAACTCGGTGAAATTGTAGTAACGGTGAAGATGCCGTTTACCCGCAGTGGGACGAAAAGACCCCGTGAACCTTTACTATAGCTTCGTATTGACTTTGGATAAGTAATGTGTAGGATAGGTGGGAGACTGTGAAATGCAATCGCCAGGTTGTGTGGAGTCATTGTTGAAATACCACCCTTTGCTTATCTGGAGCCTAACTCAGCGATGAGGACAGTGCGTGGTGGGTAGTTTGACTGGGGTGGTCGCCTCCAAAAGCGTAACGGAGGCTTCTAAAGGTTCCCTCAGCACGTTTGGTAACCGTGCGTAGAGTGCAATGGCACAAGGGAGCTTGACTGAGAGACCTACAAGTCGATCAGGTACGAAAGTAGAGCATAGTGATCCGGTGGTTCCGTATGGAAGGGCCATCGCTCAAAGGATAAAAGGTACTCCGGGGATAACAGGCTGATCTCCCCCAAGAGCTCACATCGACGGGGGGGTTTGGCACCTCGATGTCGGCTCGTCACATCCTGGGGCTGGAGAAGGTCCCAAGGGTTGGGCTGTTCGCCCATTAAAGTGGCACGCGAGCTGGGTTCAGAACGTCGTGAGACAGTTCGGTCTCTATCTACTGTGGGCGTTAGAAATTTGCGTGGATCTGACTCTAGTACGAGAGGACCGAGTTGGACTAACCTCTGGTGTATCAGTTGTTCCGCCCGGAGCATTGCTGAGTAGCTATGTTGGGAAGGGATAAGCGCTGAAAGCATATAAGCGCGAAACCCGCCACAAGATGAGATTTCTTTAAAGGGTCGTTGTAGATGACAACGTTGATAGGCTACAGGTGTACAGGCAGTAATGTCATAGCCGAGTAGTACTAATAACCCATAGACTTATCTAATGTTCTTTTTTAGAGATAAAAACAAAAAAGGAAGTTGTAGATAGTTGACCAGTTCTACGACTCTCGTATGGTATATCTTACATATGTAGCTATTACAAAATAACCGGGTGATTCTCCTGAGGATAGACAATAAAGAGAATTACCAAAACAATTTAAGGTGGTTATAGCGATGGGGCTCACCTCTTACCATCCCGAACAGAGAAGTTAAGCCCATCAGCGCAGATGGTACTGCCACTTGGTGGGAGAGTATGTCGCCGCCTTCTTTTTCACAGAAAAACCCTTCAATTATTCTTGAAGGGTTTTTTTATTTTTGATGAAATCTTTTTAGTAATTTAAATCCAAATTTCATCGGGTGAGTTTTGATAATCCAATATTGTTCTTCCTATGTACATTAGGAGTTTTTAACGGATTTCTTGCAAGTTTATACTTTTTGCTGTTTAGCAAACAAAAACGCCTTCAGAATTCTTTATTAGGACTACTGCTATTGCTGCTTAGTATACGGATAGGAAAATCCGTCTATGTCATTTTTACTGAAAGAAACCAACGGGATTTACTTATTCTCCAAATTGGATTATCAGCCTGTTTTTTAATCGGTATAGCACTGTATTATTACTTAAAATCTTCTATTGAAAACACCAAGAGCCCTCCCCGTTCCTGGAAATTACATTTTGCCGCACTTACACTTATAATTGTTATCGTTGGCGCACTAAAACCTTATGTTGCCAACAGCAACCTGTGGCAACAATATATCGTTCATGTAATTTATATTGTATGGGGCATTTATATTTTATTTTCCGGGTTTGTTCTTAAGGATATTGTTAAAAAATTTTTTAGTAAAAACCAAAAATGTACGACTTCCGAATTGTGGTTACTGGCGGTTTTTACAGGAAATTTGCTGGTTTATATAGCTTACATTATTGGCTACTTTTATCTTTATCTGGTGGGAACAATTACGTTTTCTGTGGTGTTTTACGGATTGCTTGTCTTTTTACTGTTTAAAAGTAATAGAGATAGTATTTTTCAGGATATTCCCGAAAAATATGCACTGAAAAAAATTGATGAGAACGAGGTAGAACGGTTAAAAAAAGCCCTGAGCGATTTAATGAAAGAAAAGCAATTTCATAAGAATACGAATGTCAAATTAAACGATGTAGCTCAGGAGCTGGCTATTTCCAGCCATAAATTATCACAGTTACTGAATGATAATTTTGGGAAGAGCTTTACTTTGTTTATAAATGAATATAGAATCGAGGAAGCAAAAAAGCTGTTAATGGAAAATAATCAGTTTACTTTAGAGGCTATTGGCTTTGAAGCCGGATTCTCTTCAAGGTCTTCTTTCTACACTGCTTTTAAGAAAATTGTAGGGCAAACACCTTCCGAATTTAAAGATCAATTCGTTTAATATCTCTCTTATTTTATAATTCCGGACATTTCAATTATAACCTAACACAGAATTTTCAACTTCTTTTTTCATGTTTGGGCCAGTCAAATAATTAATAATTACAAAACATGAAAAATTACATGGTATTATTTATGGCCTTCATTACACTTCAATTTATGCAGGCACAATCAGAATGTACAAGGGTTGAAGAAACACTTCAAAAGTATATGGAAGGAAGCTCTTTCAATAAAATAGATATGCTTGAGAGCGCTTTTGCAGAAAATGCCACTTTGTATTTAACAGTCAGAGAAAGTTTTAAAATTTTAACACCCGCCGAGTATGTAGGGTTTTTTAAGAATTCCGAATATGGAAAATTTAACGGTCGTCATGCAAAAGTATTAGCCATAGAAGTGGTAAAGGATATTGCAACCGCAAAGGTGGAAATTGCCATTCCGGACAGGGAAATGGTTTATATCGACTTGTTTTTGCTGAAGAAACTGGACAATGTATGGAAAATAATAAGTAAAACAGCTACCAGGGTTGACAATACGGCTCATTAAAATGAAAATCATTTTAAGATTAATTGTGGTGTTTTATGTAGTAACGGCATCATCGCAAACACCTGTTATCAGATTTATAGATAGCAAAATTGATGTAGACGGAGTATTCGATGAACCGGTTTGGCAACAAATACCGGAGCATACAAACTTTTATAACTATTTACCTACAGATATTGGGCTGGCCAGTAATCAGACATCCGTGAAATTGTTTCATAACGGCGAGTATTTATATGTGCGCGCTATTTATTATGATACTACTTCACAAACACGGGTAAGTACTTTAAAAAGAGATGTGTCTATAGTTTTTAGCGATGCCTTTGTCATGGTTTTGGATACGCAAAATCAGGATCAGAATGGATATTTGTTTGCAGTAAATTCCTTGGGAAACCAAACCGATGGTTTGGTGGGCCGAAGCGGTAATGGATATAATTTAAACTTTAGCTGGAATGCAACCTGGCAGGCTAAGACCCAGTTAAACGGCACTAAGAAACAATATGAAATTGCTATTCCTTTAAAAGCTTTGAATTTTAATAAAGACAATGCGTTTTTTGGGGTTCAGTTTTACGTAAGGGATATAAAGAACAATTCGTGGACTATTTTAACGAATGTGAAAAGGAATTACGGGAATTTGGATTTGCGTTTTAACAAGGAATTTGAAATCGAAAATTTGCCGGAAAAAGCCACATCGCGTTTTACTTTAACACCATCTACAACGGCAAACTATCAAAATGATTTAGTAAGACATAAAGAAAATATAGTAATTACCCCGAGCCTGGATGTGCAATATAATGTATCGTCTTCTTTAAAATTGGATGCTACAATCAATCCGGATTTTTCCCAAATAGACGTGGACCAGCAGGTTACGAATTTAACGCGCTTTTCGGTTTTTTTTCCTGAGCGAAGAAACTTTTTTTTAGAGAATTCCGATTTGTTTGCCAATCTGGGAACAAATGGAGTTAATCCGTTTTATTCCAGGCGAATTGGAGCTCGTAGCGATATCCAGTTCGGATTAAAGTTATCCGGGAACATAACACCAAAAACAAGAATAGGAGTGTTGAATGTCCAATCGGATAATGAAGACAATATCGCATCACAAAATTACGGTGTTGTTGTTGGCGAGCAGCAGATATCAAAAAGTATGGCAGCTACGGCTTACTTAATAAACAGGCAACAAACAAATAAGTTTAAATTTATAGATGATTATAATCGTGTTGCGGGACTAAATATCAATTACAAATCCGGGAATAATAAATGGCTCGGATTGGTAAATCTCGGAAAAAGCTTTAATGATGGAATATCTGAAGATACTCATTTCTACCATGCGGGAATTTGGTATAATAAAAGAGGTTTTGAGTGGAACGTATCGGTTAAAAATCTAGGTGAAAATTTTATAACCGATGTTGGGTTTGTGCCAAGATTAAATCACTATGACGCTATAAATGATTCTATAGTTAGAGAGGGATTTACACAGGCAACTACTGGAATTAAGTACGAAAAGTTTTATGAAAATTCTAAAAGTCTGAACTCTTTCAGATTGATAAATTATAATAACAATACCTATTTTGATGAATACGGTGCATTAAACCAGTCTTCACATTTTGTTAATTCAGCGTTATTTTTTAAAGATTTGTCTGCAATTTACTATGTATATACCTATGATTTTGTGGATTTAAAATACGGATTTGATCCTTTGGGAAATGGAAATGCATTGCAGCCGAATAGCTATCGTTTTGGTCATTTAAAAATCGGGTATAATTCTGCTAACAATCAGAGGTTTCGTTACCGATTCAATATACAAAAAGGAAAATATTACAACGGAAACCGAATAGCCGGGGGAGTATATTTAAATTATCAGTTATTGCCTTTTGCCAACCTGGAAGCCTCATACGACGTTAACAAAATCGACCTGCATGAATTAGGGAACGAAACTTTTCACTTGGCGCGTTTTACCGGCGAAATATTTTTTAACAATCGGCTTAACTGGACAAACTACGTTCAGTACAATAAACAACGAAATAACTTCAATATAAATAGTCGTTTACAATGGGAGTACAAACCCCTGTCTTATATCTATTTGGTTATAACCGATAATTTTGATAAACGTATTACAAGAACCAATTGGGGTGTGGCTTTAAAAATAAACTACCGCATTGATATATAAAAAGCAAGACTCAGTTGTTTTTGTTTATATCCGGATTGAATTTGTATGAATACAAAAGCCCGTTTTTTTAAAAACGGGCTTCACAACTAATTTATAGAATGTTTAATTTTTTATGACATTTCTGGAAATCACTATTTTCTGAATTTCAGAAGTCCCTTCATAGATTTGTGTAATCTTTGCATCTCTCATTAATCGTTCTACGTGATATTCTTTTACAAATCCGTTACCACCGTGAATTTGCACAGCTTCAACAGTTTGCTCCATAGCCACTTTAGATGCGTATAATTTTGCCATGGCACTGGAAGTATCGTAGTTATTTCCCTGGTCTTTATCCCAGGCAGCTTTCATAACCAGCATTCTGGCAGCCTCTATTTCGGTAGCCATATCGGCTAATTTAAAGGCAATAGCCTGATGATTGCAGATTTCGGTTCCAAAAGCTTTTCGTTCTTTTGAATACTTGAGGGCCAGCTCATAGGCGCCTGAAGCAATACCTAAAGCCTGAGAAGCAATTCCAATACGTCCACCCGATAAGGTTTTCATGGCAAATTTAAAACCGAAACCATCTTCCCCAATACGATTTTCCTTCGGAACTTTCACGTCATTAAACTGTAGTGTATGGGTATCACTTCCTCTAATACCAAGCTTATCTTCTTTTGGACCTATGTCAAACCCCGGCATTCCCTTTTCAACAATAAAAGCATTAATACCGCGGTGCCCTTTGTCTTTATCGGTTTGAGCAATAACCAGGTAAACATCGCTGCGGCCACCATTGGTAATCCAGTTTTTCGTACCGTTTAACAAATAGTGATCGCCCATATCAATAGCCGTTGTTTTTTGAGAAGTGGCATCACTTCCTGCCTCGGGTTCACTTAAACAAAAAGCTCCGATAAATTCTCCCGTGGCGAGCTTTGTTAAATACTTTTGTTTTTGTTCTTCGGTTCCATACTTTTCCAAACCATAACAAACCAACGAATTATTAACGGAAACCATTACCGAAGCCGAAGCATCAATTTTTGACAACTCCTCCATAATAAGAGCGTAAGAAATTGTGTCCATACCGCTTCCGCCATACTTAGGATCTACCATAACTCCCATAAAGCCCAAATTCCCCATTTTTGTTACAAGTTCTTTTGGAAATTGTTGTTTCTCATCTCTTTCAATTACACCAGGCAACAACTCGGTACGTGCAAAATCTCTTGCAGCATCTCGGATCATGATATGTTCTTCAGTAAGATTAAAATCCATTAGTTATAATTATATTAAAAGATTATCAAAAAAAGGACTCAAAGATAACGTTAAAATGCTAATTTTTCAATACATCGAAGCTCTTTTTACGATTAATGAAATGTTAGAGAAGCCCCCATTTATATCCTGTTTTAAAAAAAATGATTGTTCTTGATAATTTAAGTTAAAGCCAGTAACAATTTTTTATATTTGTTTAGAAGCATTTGATGTATTTGAATCATAAGGAATATCAAATACTATCGGTGTTTTTGATTTTCTAATCTAAACCAATTCGACTTTTTATGGAAACAATGATCATTTTTGTCTTTATCGTAGGATATTTGGCGATTACCTTAGAGCATAACCTGAAAATTGACAAACTAATTCCTGCGCTGGCAATGATGGCTTTTTTGTGGGCTATTATTGCTGTTACGCATATGCCGGTTTTTGAGGTGAATGCGGAACTTCGAGAATTAGAACCTACGCATTTAGATGAAATATTGCTCCATCACCTGGGAAAAACGGCAGAAATCCTGGTGTTTTTATTAGGGGCTATGACCATTGTGGAGATCATTGATTATTTTGATGGGTTTGCAACCATAAAGAGTTATATACGAACCAAGAGTAAAGTGAAATTACTATGGATTTTTTGTATCCTTGGTTTTATACTTTCCGCCATTATAGATAATCTGACGGCAACTATTGTATTAGTTACCATTCTACAAAAGGTAATTAAAGAAAGAAATACCCGATTGTGGTTTGCCGGTATGATTATAATTGCCGCAAATGCCGGGGGAGCCTGGTCGCCGATTGGCGATGTTACAACCACCATGCTATGGATAGGACATAAGGTTACCACAGCACAACTCATCGAGCATGTTTTGGCACCTTCTGTTTTATGTATGGTGGTTCCGACGTTTATTGCTTCAAAGCTCAAAGTTTTTAAAGGGGATATAGAAACGGGGATCACTCAGGAAAAACCAAAATCTAAATACGCAGGGATTATGCTTTACCTGGGATTGGGAGCGATTGTTTTTGTTCCTATTTTTAAAACAACCACGCATCTTCCTCCCTATGTGGGAATGATGCTTTCACTGGCCGTAGTTGCCACCTTTGCTGAAATATACAGTAGTTCCAAATTCAGTGTAAGTAATATTGATGAGGAAAGTGAAAAAGCGGCCCATCACAGCCCGGTTCATCACTCGCTTTCTAAAATTGAACTCCCCAGTATTCTGTTTTTCCTTGGAATTTTGATGGCGGTGGCAGCCCTGGAATCTTTGGGGATGCTTTTCCATTTTGCAGAAGGGTTAAACAGTGCGATTCCAAATACCGATATCGTAGTAATGTTACTGGGAGCCGGATCTGCAGTAATTGACAATGTGCCTTTAGTTGCGGCCAGTATGGGAATGTTTTCCGATCCTGTTGACAGCCCGCTATGGCATTTTATTGCGTATGCAGCGGGAACCGGTGGAAGTATGCTGATAATCGGTTCGGCAGCTGGTGTGGTAGCCATGGGAATGGAAAAAATAGATTTCTTCTGGTACCTTAGAAAAATAGCCTGGTTAGCATTGATAGGGTTTGTAGCCGGAGCAATTTGTTTTATCCTGTTGAGAGATTTTGTTTTAAACGTATAATTTTATCGATAAAATGCCGTTTATAACACAAACAAATTTATAACCCAATTGTATGCTATTATTTCAAGATGTGGCTCAGGACGTTCTGGAAGAAGTCGTTTCTGAGGAGAAAACATTATCTGTAGTCGATTTAATTCTCAGTGGAGGAACCGGAAGTATTGTTATTATTGCTATTCTTTTTGTGCTTCTCTTTGTTGCTATGTATATCTATTTTGAGAGATTGTTTGCAATTAAAGCAGCCTCCAAAATCGATAAGAATTTTATGAATCAGATTCGGGATCATATCTCCGGAGGTAAAATTGAATCGGCCAAAATACTATGTGCACAGACCGATTCTCCGGTGGCCCGACTTACCGAAAAAGGGATCTCACATATTGGAAAACCCCTGGAAGACATTAATAAAGCTATTGAGAATGCGGGTACCCTGGAGGTTTATAAGCTTGAAAAAAATGTAAGCGTATTGGCTACCGTTGCAGGATCTGCTCCGATGATAGGTTTTTTAGGAACCGTAATTGGTATGATTCTGGCATTTCATCAAATGGCAAATAGCGGAGGACAGGCAGAAATGGGTTCTTTGGCTGCAGGTATTTATACGGCGATGACTACAACGGTGGCTGGATTAATTGTGGGTATTATTGCTTATATAGGATACAATCACCTGGTGGTGCGAACCGACAAGGTAGTACACCAAATGGAAGCCAATGCTGTAGAATTCCTCGATTTGTTAAATGAACCTATCTAGGAGCTATGAAATTACGAGGAAGAAATAAAGTAAGTGCTGAATTTAGCATGTCGTCTATGACCGACATCGTGTTTCTGCTACTTATATTTTTTATGTTGACAGCGAATTCGCCTAATGCATTGGATTTGTTATTACCAAAGGCGAAAGGAAAATCTACGAACACACAAAATGTTTCGGTTAGTATTAATAAGGATCTGGATTATTACGTGGATAAACTAAAAGTAAATCCGCAGTTTCTGGAGATAGAATTAAAAAAAGCCTTAAAAAATCAGGAAAAACCAACCATCATCTTAAGGGCTGAAGAAGGGGTTCCTATTGAAAAAGCTGTAGATGTCATGGATATCGCTAACAGGAACAGCTATAAAGTAATATTGGCTGTCAGGCCAAAATAAGAAAATGGGCTTACTGGACACTATACACAAACGACGATCATTTACGGTTACATCGCTGTTATTAACAATGCTTTTAATACTGATGTTTTACCTGGGATTGGCCTATCTGGATCCACCCCCGGAAAGTGGTATTTCCGTTAATTTCGGAACTACCGATTTTGGAAGCGGAAGAGTTCAACCTAAAGAACGAGTAAGATCAGAACCGCTTAATACCCCGCCTGTTGAACCTCAAAAAATGGAACCGCAGCCTCAGGAAAGTGCTGCTCCGGCAGAAACTACCGAGAAGGTACTCACTCAGGATAACGAAGAATCTATTAAAATAAAACAGCAACAGGAAGCCAGGCGCAAAGCGGACGAAGCAGCCCGAAAGGCCAAAGCCGAAGCCGAGCGTATAGAGCGCGAAAAAAAGGCAGCCGAAGAACGTGCCCGTCGCGAGCAGGAAGCTAAAAAGCGTAAACTGGATGAATTGATGGGAGGTATCAGTAAATCCGAAGGAACATCGTCCGGAAGCGAAGGAGACGATAATAGGGCAGGAGATAAGGGACGCCCGGATGGAGACCCTTATGCCAGCAGCTATTACGGCAGTCCGGGTTCGGGTGGTGGCGGAGCCGGATACGGTTTAAACGGAAGGTCGTTGGCATCCCGCGGAAAAGTAGTGCAGGAATGTAATGAAGAGGGCCGGGTTGTAGTTAAAATAGAAGTTGACCGCAGCGGAAAGGTAATAAGCGCTGTGCCAGGCGTTAGAGGTACCACGAATAACCACCCTTGTTTGTTGGAACCCGCCAGAAAAACAGCGTTCTTACATAAGTGGAACCCCGATTCGAAAGCTCCAAATCGCCAAATAGGTTTTGTGGTGGTAAACTTCAAATTAGGAGAGTAATCAATGAACTATGACGAAACGGTACAATGGATGTTTTCCAGGTTGCCTATGTACCAAAGACAGGGAGAAGCTGCCTTTAAAAATAAACTTGACGGTATTCGGTTGCTCAGCTCATATCTGGGAAATCCGCATCGCAGTTTTAAAACCATTCATGTAGGAGGCACTAATGGAAAGGGTTCCTCCAGTCATATGTTAGCTTCCATTTTACAGGAATCCGGATATCCAGTTGGTTTATACACATCTCCTCATTTAAAGGATTTTCGAGAGCGTATTAAAATTAACGGGATCCCCGTGAGCAAGGCCTTTGTGATCGGATTTATTAAAAGAAATAAGAATTTTTTTGAAAAGCACCCGCTTTCTTTTTTTGAAATGACCGTAGGTATGGCCTTCGATTATTTTGCCAGAAAGAAAGTAGATATTGCGGTTATTGAAGTAGGACTTGGCGGAAGATTGGATTCAACCAATATCATAACTCCGGAAGTATCGTTAATCACCAATATCGGAATGGATCACACCCATATGCTGGGAAATTCCCCTGAACAAATAGCTTTTGAAAAAGCCGGAATAATAAAACCCAGGACCCCGGTGGTTATCAGCGAGTATACCGAAGATACGTTTAAAGTTTTTAAACGTATTGCTTCCGAAAGGAATTCGGAATTGGTACTGGCAGATGAGCTAGATACAAACGCATACAAAACAGATTTACTCGGAGACTATCAAAAGAAGAATATGGCCGGGGTTTTGGCCGTAATCAGCCATTTAAAACAACTTAAAATAACCGACCGAAATGTAAAAAGAGGATTGATGCGAGTGGTGGAGAACACCGGTTTGATGGGAAGGTGGCAAATTATAAACCGCGCCCCGATGGTGGTTTGTGATGCCGCTCATAACCGGGAAGGTCTGAGCGTGGTAATGAAGCAATTAAAAAAACAAACGTTTCGTAAACTGCATATGGTTCTCGGATTTGTAAATGACAAAAATCTGGATGAAATTTTACCTTTTTTTCCGGAGAATGCCCAATATTATTTTTGCCGCCCCGATGTACCACGAGGGTTAAATACCCCTCATTTGATGGAAAAAGCAAAGCGGTTTGGGTTAAAAGGAACATCTTTTAATTCGGTATTAGAAGCATATGAGGCGGCTTTAAAAAATGCAAATAACCAGGATTTTATTTATATAGGAGGGAGCACATTCGTAGTAGCAGAAGTCGTCTGATTTTTTAGTTTTTTTCTTTTGCAGAATAAAATAACTATTCTATATTTGCATCCGCAATCACGCAAAGTGGGGCTCTTAGCTCAGCTGGTTCAGAGCACCTGCCTTACAAGCAGGGGGTCACTGGTTCGAATCCAGTAGGGCCCACTAGATAAACAAAGGCTTCAAGAGTTTTTAACTTTTGAAGCCTTTTTCATTTGCACATAATTTGCACATAAATCACCTCAAAAAGGGTCATAAAACCGATTGCACTGTTTTCCATTGAATTGTAATCAATTTTTATTTCTATTACCCTTATTTCCATCCCTTTAAATTTAAGATAAACCCTTTCTGTTAATATTACCTCCCCGCCACTCACCCCCAAACCAGTTCAAAGATCGCACGCGTGCCCAACCCCTTTAGTCAAGGCCAAGCCCTTTGGGAGGCCGAACATTTTCTTGTTAGACCAAGAAAATAACCGCTCCTGCCTTGCCTTTGCCATATCCGCGGCAGAAAGTTGCCCTGGTTTGGTAGTGCCTATTGCCAGGTAGCCAAAACCATAAATCAATGTTTAACTTAAAAATTTTAGTAAGATGGCAACAACAGTAAAACAGAACGGAACCAAAAAACAAACAACAACCTCCAAAGCAGCGGTTAAAAAGAAACTCACTGAAGAAGCAATAGGTAAAACCATTTTTTCAAAAGAACCACAAACACCCAAGGTAATCAGCTCGGAAGTCAATCTGGATGAACGTATTCAAAAGTTTGAAAAACTAAGAGGACTGGCCACGCAACGAGAACGATTGGTTCAAACCCTTACTGAGATCACCAAGTTTAATTACAATCAGGATGATAGTAGTTCTTTTTATCTTCGGGATTCACGTGGCAATGAGTTTAAGACCACGAACAACAATCTCATTAAACTGGTATCCAATCACCTGCAAGGCACCTTAGAGAGCCGTAAAAAGGAGTTGGAAACAGAGATTCTGACCTTTGAGCTATGATCCCTAAAACCAATTTTAGAAGAACCTATTTCCTAAAGAAGTAGTTTTTTTTATGTCTCAATACTTTAAAGCCCCAACCGATCCGACAAAGTGGATCGGGTGTTCTTACCATAACTTTTACTGCATCAAAACCGCAAGGTTTTGATCCCGATTCGATTTTTAGAGCGATTCGGAAAGATTAGCATTAAATAAAAATCGGATTGGAGCAGTAACCTATTTTATGGCTATTAATCAGTGCCTCATTTTAAGATATCAGGTAATTTGCTCCCTCAGCTTCCATGGCGTTTGCTATTTCCCTCCTTTTCCCCTTTTGAATTTACTAAAGATCGTTCTCACGCTGCCTATCCTTTTTTTGACAGCAAAACACCAACATTTAGGGCTTGACCGGATTGCATAAAGCCGGGCTAGCGCCCTTTTTATAAATCCTTTAGGTCAACCCTAAATATTGAGAAGGTGTAGGCATCAAAAAAAGGGAATAGCAGCGAAGGCTCTGAAAGAAGTAAATCAAAAGAAAAAATTATGAAATCATATCAAATCCATAAAAAGGAAGCAGGGAGCAAGTTAAAAAATCAAAAAAGAGAAAGCGCTCCGGATAAAAAAAGTAAATCCCTGCCGGACAGCAGGCTGGAATTTTTATTAACTATTAAATATTTAAAGTCATGAGTAATTTAAAGAACAATGTACAGTTAATTGGCAATTTGGGAGAGGCTCCCAAAGTAACCACTTTAGAAAGTGGAAAGAAGGTAGCGAGATTTTCACTGGCTACCAATGAACATTACAAAAACTCAGAAGGAGAGAAAGCACAACGCACCGATTGGCATTTTATAGTGGCCTGGGGCAAACTAGCTGAGATTGTGGAGAAGTACACTGACAAAGGCAAGGAAATTGCTGTAAGCGGAAAACTAAAATCGAGAAGCTATACAACCGAACAAGGAGAAAAACGCTATATCACCGAGGTTGAAGCGGGTGAGATTTTACTACTTGGAAACAAGTCAGAAGCATAATAATTTATAAGAAACAAAGAGAGGGCATCAACCGCTAAGTATTGCCCTCTTTTTCTTCATTACTAATGAATCGATTAAAACGATTAGCAATGAGACACAAAGTTAACGAAATAAAAGTAAGTTACATAGAAACAGCGACTGAAAATGTAACCGAAACAATAGCATCTTCAAGAGATGCCTCCGAGCTTTTTTACCAGTTATGGGATAAAGATACCATCGCATTTAGAGAATGCTTTAAAGTCATTCTACTAAACAATGCCAACAAAGTAAAAGGGATATACGAACTCTCCCAGGGAGGTATTTCCGGAACTGTAGTTGATATGAGAATCCTATTTGCCGTGGTTATAAAATCCTTAACGGTTGGAATCATAATCGGGCATAATCACCCATCCGGAGTTTTAAAACCCAGCACCTCCGATATTCGGCTAACACGAAGGATCAAAGAAGCCGCAACCCTGCTTGATGTAAAACTACTGGATCATTTAATTATCACACCCAAAGGTAGTTATTACAGTTTTGCGGATGAAGGGCTTTTATAAGTTTAAATTAAAAGCCAAAATTGTATACAAGCGGTCACCAGTTGATCGCTTTTTTGCTTTAAAAGATTCTTAGCTCACCCCGCAAAGCTTTACAGAATCCGCAAAAGTATGGCGTAAACATTCTTAAAATTTCCACTTCATTCTTTAACAAAACCCTTGACAAGTACCTTAAAGTAAAGTTTCAAATTTTGTCTGCGACGCGGACAAAAAAAGAAAGCGAGACGGTAATGCGCTAAAGCGACATTACAAGTGTTTTCGGATTTTCAATCACCTAAAAATCAAGTAGTTATAATAAAATCAAAAATACCGAAAAACTAAGAAAAACACCAATCGATGGATAAAAGCCTGGAAAACCCCAGTAAAACCGGGAAAAATTTATCCATCGATACCCTTAAAACAGCAAGAAATGAGTGGATATGGACATATTAATATTAAAAAGACTACCCTAAAGAAATTCCGGGTGTTTGCCCCCACAGTGGCCCTCACCTTTTCAGAGGCCCTGGATAAGATGATGCATTTTTTTGAGCGCCATAGTATCTCACCCGATGAGAACCTGGGACCCCATATGACCACCTTGGAAAGAAAGCTTAAAAAACGCATCGATGCTGTTATTGCCATTATACGAGATATAGAAAAGACCCAGACCAAACCCACCATTGCCCTGTTGCATGTATACCTGGAAAAGCAATTACAAGAGGAACCCGTCAAGCTACACGAGCGAAAATTTGATCCCATAACACCCGAGCCAGCCAGGACCGATACCGTGGCCAGAATACGATATGAAAAACTAAAAGCCGAACACGAAAACCTCAAACAAGAATTTCTGGAAGTATTGGAACAGGTAACCGAAGTACAACCCTCCTTTGGAAAGAAATACCTCAAACTGGAGTATCCGCTTTCAGAGATCCATAAAAAGAAACGAGACCTTAAAAAATAAAGATCATGCATATATCCATTTCACCACAGATATTAAACGGCACCTATACCCAAAGTGTAGGCGATTATGTTACCTATTTAGAAAAAGAAAACAAAGAGCGATCCATAGAGATGCAAGAGCACTTTTTTGACCAGAACAACGATCAGGTATCAACGGAAGAAGTGATTCGAGAGATTGATAACAACACCAAAAAACTACGTCAGCGGGACCCCAGATTCTACTCCATTGTGGTGAGTCCCAGTCCCAAAGAACTGGCCCATATACAAGGCGACTCCGAAAAGCTAAAAACATACACCCGGGAGCTTATGAAACAATATGCCAAAGCCTTCCATAGAAACCAGGAGGTAAGGGTGGAGGATTTAAAATACTATGCCAAGATCGAACACCAACGAACCTATAGAGGCTTTGAAAAGAAGATACAGGAGAATGCCCCTTATAGAAAAGAAATCGCACGATTACAAAACAACATCCAAAAAATACACAGAGGAGAAATAGAGGGCAATATCAAAAAACTGGAAAAGCAAATCAGACAGCTCACCCAACAGGCACCCCATAAACTGCGAGGCGAACTTATAAAAGAAGGCATGCAAAAAGAAGGGCTACAGACCCATATACATATAATAGTAAGCAGAAGGGATCAAAGCAATACCTATACACTCTCCCCACTCTCCAAACACAAAACCTCCGAAGTCACCCTAAACGGAAAAACTATAAAACGAGGCTTTGACAGAAACCAGTTTTACCAGGCCGCTGAAAAGACCTTTGACAGGACCACTGGATACAGGCGCAACTATATAGAGACCTATATGGCCAGAAAACAAAGAGTCTATGAACCAAAAAAGTTCTATGCTCATCTGTTGGGACTCCCCACCAGAGAGCGTCAGATCACTTTAAAGCTCCTAAGAGAAACCGGGATACAGATTCCTGTGGTCCCCACCAATCAAATGCAACTCAGTATGCAACTTTATAAAAGAATAGAGCGAGCCATACAAATTGCGGAGCGATCCGTATCAATAGAAATTTAAAAACAAGAAATTATGGAAACAATTTGGATCACCTACAGTATTTATATGGGCTTTATGACCCTTATAATCGCAGTTATTAACTGGAAATTTAAGTACGGATATTTTATCAATATCCTATGGATAGCAGCCATGGGATATGGAATATACAGGGCATGGCCCCTGGATCATTTTGCCTATGTTTTACTTATGGTTATTTGCCCCTTACTATTTATCAATGTGGTGCTATTGGTATATATCGGAAAAGACGAAGAAAAGGAGAAGGTTCCCAAAAAATACAAAGCCATTTTAAAAACCCGCTCAAAGAGACTTACGCTGAATAATATAAGAAGAGGGATATCTATTATAGGAGCCGCAGGAAGTGGAAAGACAGAGAGCGTTGTATATGAACTATTAAAACACTTTCAAAAGTATGAGTTTTCAGGAGTAGTGCACGATTATAAAAACTTTGAGATCACCGAAATGGCCTATCCGCTGTTTCAGAGGAAAGGCATAGAGACTTATATCATTTCCTTTGATCCTATCTACGATAAGGTAAACCCCATAGCCCCCAGGTATCTTCCCTATGAAGAAAGCGTCAATGAAGTCTCCCGGGTACTGATAGAAAACCTACTGGAGATAGGACAGAGTGATATGACCACCACCACCCGTTTTTTTCATGATTCGGTAGAAGGACTACTAGCCGGAATGATCTGGAGACTCAGAACCTATTACCCGGAGTTTTGTACACTTCCCCATTTAATAGCCCTGTACCAACAGATGAATACCGAAGAGCTAGTCAGCTTTGTAAGCAGGGATCGTACCTCCAGAGCCATGGCAGATGCCTTTGTAAGCAGTTTAGGCTCAGATAGGCAGGGAGCAGGTATTAAAGCCACCCTGTCCAACGCCTTTAAAAAGATCAGTACCGAACGTATCTTTATGACACTATGCGAGGACCAGGTACCTCTGGCAGTAAATGCCGGAGAAAAGCCTGCGGTGATCTTCGTTGTGAACAACCCCAAATATGAAAGCTCATTGTCCCCTGTGATATCCACCATTATGCATACCATTACCAAACAGATGAGCGAGCGAAACAAACGAAGCTCCTTTTTACTGATGGAAGAGGCCCCCACGATCAAACTACTTAATATGCACAGAATACCGGCCACCTTAAGAAGCTATGATATTATTACAGTGTATGTAATGCAGGATAAGATACAGAATGATATTATGTATGGAGACCAGCAGAGTAAAGCTATACTCAGTAATCTTTCGTATCAGTTCTTTGGCAAGGTAAACGATCCGGATACCGCCAAATACTACGAACGTTTTTTTGAGATTGTAAAAAAGGAAACCACCAGTATCAATAGAGGCTATAACCTTGATTTTGACACACGAATTACCAAGGGAGAAAAGGAAGTAGCCAAAACCAGGGCCTCAGCTTTTTATGGACTACAGCAAGGAGAGTTTATTGTATTTCACGACGGTAAGGACAAGAAGGTACGTTTTAAAAGACCCAGAATACAAAGAGCCCTTCCGGAACCAAGAACTATATCTAAGGATGAGTTAAAGGAGAATTTTTTAAGGATCTATAGTGAAGTGAAGATTATTATAGCAAGAGAACACACTGGTTAGTACTAGAAATTAACTTGAGAATATTCATGGGGGATATTATCTGGAAAAATTACCCAATGCATTTTCCAGTTTAAGATATTGTACATATTTAAGAGGCTTAACTCCTGGATATTTTGAAACCAAAAAACGTTGAAAGCATACATCAAAGGGATATCCATACACATAATAATCCTGAAACTCATTAGTAGCACAAAACTCTATTAAAGTTTGCTCCACATTAAACTCATAGGCTCCAGAGCTGTTGGTTAATTTATATGTACAAGTGGAGTCACAATATAGGACTGCCATAAGAATGACACATCTTAATTTAGTTAGATTGGAAAAGGAAACCTAAAACTATCTTTTATTTTTAGTTATTGCTACTCACATAATAACTGAAGTTTAAATAAACTCCAAAGCTTTTAGATTGACTTAGTTCAGATTTTATAACATCTGTCAGACCAAATTTTGTTATTAGTTCTAATTGTAGGTTTGTTGACAACGAAGTACCAACTCCGGTAATAACGCCAAAAGATATGTTTTTATAAAAATCTTTAATAAGGTCATAATCTTTCCTTGGATTTTCCTTTAAAGTATTTATAACATTAAAACCGCCTAAGAGGTGTAATCCCTTATTGTAGTTGGAATCTAAATCATATTTTAAGAAGCTTTGTAGTTGCAAAGAATAAGTAGTTATTTTATCAAAGAACTTATTAGCGGAAAAATCTCCTCTAACTTCATAATAAGGCTTTTCAAAAAAGATATTAAAAATAAGATTGGATTTTATTCCAAAACTTTGATTTACCTGATAATCCCCAAAGGAGCCAATGCTAATACCTCCACCCCTGGAAATTCCTTCTAAAAAACTCCCACTTCTAATGTTGATCTGATTAAAATTACCTCCCAGAAGCGGGCCATAGGAAAAATTTTGGGAATAGGTATATATTGTAGGTGTCAATAAAAAAAGAATTATCAAAATCTTCTTCATTTTAAATATTTTGGTTCATTAGTAAAACCGCCTAATTTCTTAAACGGCCTTTTCCTATTTTCTTTTTTACCACCACCAGACAGCCCCGATAACTATCCGGGTGGCGGGTGCGGGGAAACTTGCTAAAGTTCTACATCCGTAAGAAAGTAATTTTTTATTATTTCAACATTCCCCATTGATTTTAGATATTCAAAATCCTCAAGTTTATCTTTACAGATATTTAGATCATTAGAATTAGACAATACTTTTAGCATCAAATATTTATTACAGTCTCGATTGTCCTTGGAAGGATAGCTCTCGAACTTTTCAAATAGATTATTGAAAATTTTGTTTCTCATTGCAATATCACCTTTTAAACTATAAGCAACACCTAAAAGTACATTTTTATAGTTCTCAAAATCTTCGTTAAAGGAAATAAGTTCTAATTCTTTGAGTGCGGAAGTATAGTCTAAGAGTTTTAACTTGGTTTTAAATTTGATTATTGCAAAAAGCTGTTGCTCCTTATCAGACAAAGAACACTTGCTATAAATATTAAATAAACTATCCAATTTAACCACTTCTCTATATTTACTATAGTCTCGTTTATCGCTGGATTCAAAAATTGATAACGGTATATTTGAATATTGGTCAAGTATTTTCTCTTTTAATTTATATTTAGCTTCAATCAAACTATCTGCATTTATTTCTAATCCATTTTTTTTATTTGGAATAGTTAAACGATCAATTCCTTTCGAATTATTATTTAAACAACTAAATGTAAAAAAAAATAATACAAAAAATAAAACCTCTGTCTTCATCGATTTAATACTTATATAATATGTCTTTTAATAAATTTGTGCTAAGTCCTATTTTCGAAACTCCACCACCAGGTAATCTCTGATGGGCTCCGAGTATCATGTTCAGTCTAATTAAATCATTAGGATTATTGGGTAATAATAATGTTTGACTTCCAACATAAAACGTACCTGCTTGTGTCAAAACTGTTTCCCCTCTTGGTTCTATTTTTAAACTCAAGGTGGCAAGTCTTGGACTCTTATCATTACTGTATTTAATATTTAAAAATGAATTAATTTTAATTCGAGGGTCATTATTAATTCCGGCTGTGGCAGAGACATTTAAATAATGGGTACCATTTGAATATGTAATATACGCATTCATATCAAGACTTCCAGCTACGGTTATTCCACCACCAGTTCCTTTTGGGACATAATTAGAACCTACTTTAGCCCAACTGGAAAAACCATAATCCATTCCAAAGGGCTTACTATATTTAAACATTTGATTTATATTGTAAGGGCTTCCAAAATCTCTGTTTTTCGCTATTTGATCAGCCATTAAATCTGTGCCTTGACCATTAGTATAATCAGTAAAAAAGCCTTCAGTTGCTATAATAGTTTCGGCTTCGGAAATACTTATTCCCTTAAAATCTGCAAGTGTCTGGGCATTATCTCCAGCGTCTGTGACCAAATTTCCATCTTTATCATAATGCCAATCAGATTGTCCACCAGTTGGGTCAATTTTATTCATCCAATTATTTCCCATCGCCAAATAAGGAGATACAAACTCCCTATAAGGATCCGTAGTCAACCACCTATTAATCCTAGGATCATATAATCGTAGTTCAAAGGCCACTTTTCCGGTTTCGGTATCAAGCTCTTGCCCCTGGTAATTATAGCGGTAATTCCCTTGAAAATTGTGTCCCGGCATGAGCATCCCCCCGGGAAAGTAGTCTGATTGCCCGACAATATCCAGCCCTGAACTGTTTTGAACCACTGCCCGCACATTCCCTAAATGGTCTGTGATCTCAAAAGAAGTTCCTGCTCCTGGGCGGTTATAGATCCCCAATCTGGAAGCCCCATAGACAGGGTGTTCGGTGAGTTGTGGAGTGACACTTGTTGTACTGCCTTCAGTTTGTTCTATAATGGCCATCCCTGAGATGGTTGGCCGGTTTTTATCCGGAGCAATCGGGGTCATTACAATATTGAGCTCCCCGTCTGTTACCTGAATATCGGTAAAGGTAAAGGAGATCTCCTGGTTATTAGCTTCTGTAAAAATATCAAAGTTGTTTTTTACCAGTTGCCCCTCTACTTCAATATCAAATACGCGGTTCCCTGCGACGGCCGCAGGAGCATCCGGATCTTTTCCAAACCAAAGTTCGTTGTGATGGGTGGTCAGGGTATAGGTACCATTGGATACCGGGATGTTATAATAAAGCGGTTCCCCATCGGCCTCAGATACACGTTCGGTTTGAAAGAGCGCCTGGGTACTGGCGGTAGTATTTTCAAAAGGCATATGGTTGCTATAGTAACCACTTAAAAGATCGCCGGTATAGGTTTTTCCATTATACACCACATCATTGGATGTACCGGTATTTAAGTAGAGCTGCAGGGGTGGTTTTTCAAATTTATGCCCGAGAATAGCAATCCCACATACACTGGCGCGGTTGGCACTCACCGGCATATCAATGGTCATGATCCCATCGGTTACCGTTATATTGCTAAAGGAAAGGATCCTGGGATCGTTATTGATATCACTGTAAAAATCCAGGTCGTTTTGAACTATTTGGTCCTCCACAACAATATCAAACACCCTATTACCTTCTTCACCTGGAGGTGCCGATCCGTGTTCCCCAAACCAGAGTTCGTTGTGATAAGTGCGCAGGGTATATGTTCCTTCGGGTACCGGAATGGTATAGCGCAGGGTTTCCCCGTCGTTTTGAGATACCCGCTCTGTCTGGAACAGGGGATCGCTGCTGGCCGAGGTATTGGTAAAGGTATAGGTGCTGTTATAATAGCCCGGATAGTTGCCATCACCTTCAAAGGTTTTTCCTTTATAGGTAACATTGGCCGTGGTACCCGCATTGAGATAGATTGCTACATCATACTCAGGGGTGGCCTCGGTGGCACTGTAAATAGCCACGGGATTGCCACTGGCATCACGCACATACCAGGTATTGGTGGTTGTGGCATCATCTACAATATGAAGTTTACGCTGGCGCTGCCCGCGATCGTTATATATAAATTTTACGGTCTCGGGATTGGTTACATTAGGATCCTGCTCTACCGAAGTGGTCAGCCCGCTGGCATTGTAATAGTATTTAGCCTCTTCCTGATCGTTTTGGGAAAGCTGCCCTATACTGTTATAGTGATAGTTCTCTACCATTTGCGACTCCAGATCGGCCACCGCGGCACCCACTACCGCATCGGTAATATGCGAGAGGCGATTGGTGTTGGGATAATAATGATAGGTAAACTGATCCATAGGAGTGGGCACAGGGGTATTATTTACGATAGCATCCTGGCGATTCCTGTTTAAAGATAGTAAATTTCCGTTAGCATCATAGGTAAGTCCGTCCACTTTTAGATGCTGATCAGAAAGCACACTGCCATTGGAAATAAACTGCGCCTTTTCGAGCCAGTTATTATGGTTGTAGGTATACTGTTGTACAAATACCTCATTTTCATTGGCTCCCTGGAAATTTCGGGTGCGGGTAGCCCGTATATTTCCGTTATACTGATCAGCCACCGTTGCCGTATTACCTATAAAAGGCTCCAGTTCTTCTATCTGTGTTCCGCTTCGCTGGTAATCTCCTTTATGATAATCGAGGATCATCCCAAACACATCATTGCTATCTCCACCGGGATCAAAGCTGCTGCCGGATTTGGGATGATTGATCATTTTAAGTTGCCCATTCAGGTTGTATACATAATCAATTCCCTGCAGGTTTTGAGCCAGCTCTGTACGTTTTAAGGCGCCGTTCTCATAATAGGTATAGGAGGCCTGCTCGGTAAAATTAGTATCATCAACCGAGGTTTCCACTTTTACCAGTTGATTGGCCGCGTTATAGGAATAACGGTGTACAAAAATCTCTGTGGGCTTATGTTTTTGATAGATCACTTTGGTGACATTTCCGGTGGCAGGGTCGTACTGATAATCCAGGGTCTTCACCCCAAGTCCCTCTACATACTGCACATGCCATACTACCCTTCCATAAATATCATAACTATACCAGGAAGCGGCTGAATGGTTATTTTCATTATAGGTTTTCGATACATTACCGGCTACATAGGTTTGGGTAGGGTAGAGGCTTATATCAATTCCATCGCGATTCAGGGCCTCGTGCAATCCAATTTTATCAGGAATATCATAAACGGTCATCGTACGCTCATAACAATAATCGGGATTTAATTCTTCGGTGCTTGAAATGGTTCCCTGTCCCGGTACGTATTCATACATATGCACATTATGAATACTGCCCACGGGATCGTTCATAGTAATATCCAGCAAAAGAGGATTGTTATTAGGGGTATCCAGGGTGCTTTGCGAGGTGTGTTTGAGCTCTCCGTTAAGATAATATTTGATGACCCCAAAATCCCGTTCCACTTTAATGACATCCCCCGGTTTAAGCCCGTAATAGAGTAAGGTAGCTATTCGGATCCCTTTTTCATAAACATATAGGGAGGATCCCCGGTATACGTACAGTGCATAATCAATGGTGGTATGATACGAACTGGCATTTACCTCGGAGAGTCCCATAAAAAAGGTTCTGTAGTCCTGCAGCGTAGTTTCTATATACCCATTACCTGCCATAAAATTTTTAGAACCGATCCCTCCATAGGAGCTTTGGGGGCCAATTTTCCAGATACTGCCCTGGTAGGTAAGTACATTGGTATAATCCCGGTATCGTTTATTGGTTACTCCATTAAGGGTCAGATCCTGAACCTGTCCACCCGGATCATAGATATGGGCCACGCCCATCAGTTCTTCATTTACCGAAGAGAGGGCAGAGGTATAGAACTGGATGCCATTATGATAGTAATTTACCGTGGCCCCTATACGCTCCACGGTAAAGGTATCCCCCGCATTATAAGGCGTATTTCCATGGGTGCGGAACTCATCAAAAACCGTAAAACTTCCCACATCATTAATATAGATGGGGAATTTTATTTTGCTACGGGTATAATTAGCCGAGGCTGTATTACTGGCCAGGCCAAACATGATACGTTTATCGGTTTGTAATACGGTCATAGTTACACTGCCATCTCCGTCCAGTTTTTCGGTTGTAGAGGCCAGGGCGGTATAGTGTACACCGGCAGGTGCTATCGAGGTTATAATATTGCCCGATACCTGGGTGTCAGCAGAGGTAATATAGGGGTTAAGCGTTGGAGTAGCGGTAGTTCCTTCCAGTACAAAATTAGTAATTGCAGAAGTTCCCGTATAAAAGGCCATATCCCCTAAGAGATTCCCGGAGCTAGGGGTAGCAGAAGTATAAAAAACCGCTCCGTTATGCTCAAAGCTAACACTGGTTTGTGTTCTAAAGACCCGGAACTCATCCCCGGAGGTATAGGTACCCCCGCTGTGCACCTGAGTTCCGTTTTCATTGGCGGTAAAGGTTCCGTCATGGTTTATATAAATAGCATAGTGAATGGTTTGTGGCGAGTGATCCAGATTGGTAGCCGATAATCCGACAGCCATGGACTCATTGGTGGCGGTTACATTCCAACGCACCCCTCCGTCACCTGTAATTTCTTTATAGGTAGCCAGTCCGGCATCCCAGGTGGTCTTACCAATCACCCGGGCCGAATTGGACCCGGTACTCTCGGTATCTACCTGGTCCCACCATAAAATGGGAACTTCCTGGGCCGATCCGTTAAAGCCTTCGGGGCCCTTATACACCCCGCTTTCTACTGGGCGTCCCAACTTGTCATAATTAGTGTATGAAAACTCATCTCGAGCGGATTGTTTACTGTTTTGGGAAAACCGAATCTGCCCGTCATCGCGATATACAAAGCTGGCATTCCCTTCATCGGGACTGGTGGTTTCCAAAAGTTGCCCCAGGGTATTATAGGTAAAGGTAGAAGCTAAATGGTTTAGGGGTTGACGGGATTCGATAAGCCGATTGGCCTTGTCATAGATATTCAAGCTATAATCATAATAATTTTCCTGATAGTTTACCCGAACCGCATCGGTTTGTGGGTTATAATCTTCTAAGTTGGTTATGGATACCCGGTAGAAACCATTGGGATAGGAAGTAGCCGGCGTAACAGTTTCTTCGGTTATCAGATCGTAGATCTCTATATTGATATTTGCGGGTTTTTGAATCCACATTCCCGTGGTTGCCCCAGCAGGAACGTGTATATCCACAAAGCCTTGCTGACCGATATCTATACCCCGGGTAATATTGGTTGCACCCCCACTTCTTGCCGCAGCCAGAGTGTTCCCATCGGTATCGGTAAATACCACTACTTCATTACCATGTACATCGCGAGATACGGTTTTGGTGGTTTCTACCAGTTGATAGGCAGCATCGTTAAAGGCCAGGGGGCCGGTAAGTTCAAAACCTGCGGGCATGGTAAAGCTATAGCTATGTACCCACTGATCGGTTCCGTCTTTATTTACTTTATTTCCTCCAACGGCGCGTAAAACCTGTCCGGGATTTAAAGTACTAAATACGCTTTTGGAAAAGGGGTAGGAGGTAATATCCTGATAAGGTTCGTTAGTATTACCATTACTGTAGTACCAGCCCAGGGTTCCGGCTTCACTGTTTACAGGAGCCGGATTTTCTCTGGAGAGGGTTGTATCAAAATCTAATAGGCTATAGGTGTTCCCCAGATTATTTTTTATAAAACTAGCGTAATATCCAAAGGAGGAAGTAACCGGGGCACTCAGGCTTTGAAAGGCGGGACGCCCATGGGAGTCATACAAGGTTTGCGAGACCCATATGGAACTAGTAAGGACATCAAAACTCTGACTTTGGGTAGGCTTTCCAAGCCGGTTAAAAAAGGAGACGCCTTTGGCCACTGTATTTCCCTGGAGGTCATAACTGATGGTACTGATCCAGTTGGAATTATCATTGGGCCTGGGAACGGGTTCCTGGGCATGCATTTGCACGGTGATCCAAACAAAAGCCAACAGGCAGATTATATTTTTCGGACTATTCAAATGACAGATCTTAAGTTTCATAAGCATAGTTTTTTATTAAAGTTGTTCGCAGGACACCAGGTTATACTGCGCTTCATCGAAATGGGTTACTTCTCCGGTTATATTATCGGTAACGGTACATCGCCACCTAATACTTTGCGCACTTGGAACACAGAGATCTGAGGTTGCCGGGTCGTACTGATAAGAAAAACCATTGGAGGTAGTATTGGCTACCGAGGTAAAACCCTGGGTAGCGATATCATAGGCCCAGTTAAATGAAAAATCTCCTGAACCTCCTGATAATCCCTGTAGGTTTCCATTAAAAATATAATAGGGTTTATTAATGGTATTATAGATATAAAGCGATGTTGCCGTAACAGGCTGATAATTATAAGTGATATTGGAAATATCAATATTGGCAACCGCTGTATCACAATCCCCGTTACCATCACAGAGTTGATAGGTGATGGCTACCAGATTGGCGGTGGTACTGGTATTTAGGGTATAGCGGATAAAATCATCCGAGGGGATTGTTGGGGTACCACGATCATCTACCACGGCTGTTCCGGGCCCTAGAATATTAGTTACGGACAGGGCGGGTGTAGCGGGACCATCACCTCCAAAATTATCATTGGATAATACCTCAATCTCCAGAGTACCATAATAGGGCATTGTTATGGCATCATCGTTTGCCTCGGGGTTAAAATTCACTTCCTCTCCAGGGTCGCAGCACATACACTCGGTGTCATAGATGTTTTCATAATTATACTTATAGGAATTGGTGATTTTAAATCCACCTGTAAGTGTTGGAGTATCAATCACTTCCTTATAAGTTTTACATAGTCGACCCGCATCATCATATCGGAAACGTGTAGCTAGGTTATTGGCATCCAGGATATGGGTAAGCTCTTCGGTATCTAGGTCATATACATAACTATTCATACTGGCATATACCGGATGCATTCTAAAGTCATCGTAATAGGCATTCCCTGAGGTGGTATTATAGACATATAAGGAAGCTGTGGTTCCCTGATCGAGTTCCACATAGAAATTATACAGTGTCCAGTCACCTGCCACCGCGGTTTCGGTGGCTTCATAGGTTCTGCTGTTAAATCTTAGTTTGGTACCTGCATCTTCGCCATTGGCCGAATAGGCCCAGACCGATACTTTATAAACACCCGGCCTAAAGGTCTTGGAGAGATCACTATGTCCTGATCCCACGGTTCCGGTAACTTCAAAGGCCCTATGAGAACTGGAACTCACCTTTGAGGAAAACATCCCCGTATGAGCTTGTTCGGTACTTTGATAATTGGCTCCTTTTACCTCTCCGTCATAATAGTTTTGTCCGAGCGGTGATAGATGTTCGGCCCCGGAATAATAGAGTTCGCTATAGCGGGCATTTCCTCCAGCAGTTACTTTAGTAAATTGATCGGCCATTTTAGAGGCGGCAAAATTACCGTTAATATCCATGGTCTCTACCGGGGAGGACCAGAGGGTATATCTAGTAATCTCCGATACCTTTTGCCACTGGGTATTGGACTGCGTTGCCCCGATGCCCCAGTTAAAATCAGAGGAAGTGATCTCAGATCCGTAGGTGCCTTCATTGTCAACGGCATCTTTCCAGACAAAGTTTTGGTGTTTACGCCATATGCCATTTTGGGTAGTATAAGTGCCATTATTGTCAATATGATCCCAACTATCTTTCCAGGCGGTAACATTGGCACTAATGGTTTTCCAGTTTATCGGATTACCGGATGCATCACTTTCATCAGAGACCGAGGTGATATTCATAGCCTCTTGAGTAAGCATGTTTTTGTTGGAAGAGACGGAAGTTTTCGGTCCCATATCAGGATAAACCTCGTATGCAGGGATTTTTTCTTCTTTGATCTTTCTTCCATCTACGGAGGTAGTGCGTATGGAGCTGCGGTAGGTGCCTAAATACTCATCGGGGTCATCATACGTTACAGATGAATGTATACCGTTAGCGTAATTATCGATACGAGATACCACACTTACCTTTTCTGATTTTGTGGATTGGGCTAGATACCGTTGGAAAAGCAGAATATCTTGTTGGTTTCCGTTATCATCTTCATCAAAATCAAAAACGGACTTCATAGATGAAAAAGTTTCGGATAACTCTCCATCTCTACTTATATAAGTATTAACCGATTTATTCATTAATTGGCCTTTGGAATTAAATTCTTCGGTAGAAATTAACTGACCAATTTTAGATAGATCTTTTTCAATACTCATATTTTTAGCCGTGAGCTTGTCTAAGGACATGGTGTGCGGGGTTACCTGTGTTTTAAAAATAGAGAGGCCGTCTTTATCAACCATATTGATATCTGGATTAAAAATATCCTCTACGAGTTTTAAAGTATAATAATGATATCTGATTTTACTTAGCTCCTCTTCATTTCCGGAATCATTAATTCCAGAAGCAGTCATGGTTACCCATTCATACATAACCCCTGGGCCGGGAAGTTCGTTTTGATAGGGTACAAAGACCTCTCCGTGTACCGGATTAAAAGAGGTGATCCCGGAAGATTCTCCCGTGTTGGGATCGGTATAATCGTAAGAAGTAATATATTGATGCCCTTCCAGATTATTTACGGTAATTTTTTTAACCCGAAGTCCACCACCACTGGTGCCCGGTGCAACTTTGTTTGAAAGAAGTTTATATAACATTCCGAAGTTTGCTGTTTTCCCGGCGGCAGGGTCAGAGGGGCACTCCCCTCTGGAAACGGACTCATAATTTAATCCATAGGTATCGCCTCGTGCCATCCATTGATTGAATAAATCTTCACCATCGGTGGTTACATGTATCCCCGCCACCCTTTTAACTTTTAGAGTTAACTGGTTCTGACTTACAGTTTCTATGGTTACCTGATCATCGACAGTAATATTCAGTTTGGCTAACTCCGTACCCGTCCTGGCTACTTCATTATCATTTTTACAGGCCCACAGATCCATAAAAACTTTTTTAGTAGGATCAAAATAATCTGCAAAACTAAAAGGGTTACTAATGGCAAACCCATCCTGTATCTCTACAGTAAGTCTGTAGTATTCCGTATCGATGGTTTGGAAAAGAAACTTCAAATTATTCTCCCAGTACCTTCGTCCAAATGCTTCGGTATAAAAATCATCTTCCTCATATTCTACTTCAATTTTTGCACCTTGTGGAGTAGTAATTGATGCCAAACTCCAGGCATCGATGGAGTTTTCAAGTACCCCGTCATTATCAGTATCGATTTTTGCATTACGAAAGCCCCAGTTGTCTTTGTTGGCTCTATTCAATTTATATTGTGGTGCATCTTCTTTTAAATTTCCAAAAACAGTTAAATTATAAGCCGGGCCTAATTTTTCGAGAGTGTTTTCTTCATGGGGAAGATCGGGTTTGAGATAGATAAATTGATAAGGCGGCATATAATCGTAGAGATCATTTTCGGTGGCCCCGTCAAATAATCCGCGCCCAAAGGTTTTTACAGAGTTTAGCGTTAAACGACCCGCCTGAGGGTTTTCGGAGTAATCCCCGGTACCTGTACTTTTATTATACCCTGAACTTGGTGTATGTTTTGCCAATCTATAATCGTGGTTGAATTTAATTACCTTAAGTGCATTTCGGTAGTCAAAATTTTGAAAATCTTCCACGTCGATCACCTGATTACTTTGATGTAGTTGGTGTATTCGGTTAATAGGTGTTGCTTGGTTTACATCCAGGTTTTTATCAAAAAAGCCTCCTGGGGTATATCGAGAGGTTTTGGTAGAGCCAACTAAACCTCTGAGAGTTTCTGAGGCTCTAACTGGAGAGACTTCGGTACCAGGTTTGTTATTTACTATAACAATTTTATCGAGTTTTAACTGATATTCTTTATCATAAAGAGCATTTTCCGTTGTGTTTGCATTATTTCCTTCAAGTTTATCAGGGAAGTTGTTTACTCCAAATGCATAAGGAGCACTGGTTCCCACGGCATCATATCGTATATCCTTCACAAAATAGGCGGTTTGTGATTTGGATACGATTTTATCTAAATAATAAAGGTCTTTACGTCCCTGCAAAAAATAGCCGGGATCGGACTTTTCCACTTCCTGGTCTATAAAGGTGGCATAATGTCTTCGCGGAGCATTAGATCCACTTAGGGTATAATTCCCATTATCATAAGGACTTCGCCAGGTATAGGCATTGGACCAGCGTCCGTGATCCAGGCGTACCCAGTATCCATAATCATCTTTATCAGCAAAATTGTTGTTGTTTATATCAATAAAGTCTGGTCCTGTGATTGCGGTCAATAGCCAATGGGTGGCATAGGGAGTTGCTTCTCTTTTAGAGCTGGAATTGTATTCGTCTCCGGGAGTAGATTCTGTACCTTCAAAATTCATAAAGTTATGCTGAATTTGTTCGTAGTGGTATACAGGTTGCGAAAAATGGTACACTTTACCATCTGGGGTGGTGATTTTATATCCTCCAATCCCATCGGGCATATACCCCTGACTATTACGGCTTAAGTCATTACCTCCTTCTACATATAAGCTTGCAGGAGTGAGTAGTCCTGTGCCTCCTGCATCAATTTGTGCATTGGTAAAGGTCTCCACATAAGACCCCGCTTTAGGTCTGTTGTTTACGCTATAGGTTCCCCTATTGATAAAGTCACCTAAATCCAAATCACTCCCAATAGTATTTTTAATAGAGTGAAATTGATTAAAGGCATTTTCCGTTGTTTGCCCGTCAAAGACAAAATGAAGATTTCCACCAGAAAGGCTTTTATCTTGCTTTAAGCTTTGCCCTCCGTGATGATAAAATATTTTTGTTTTGTCCAATGTTTTGTAAATAGGTATACCCAAATGTTCCCCGATTTGAAATTGCGTCATTCGGGTAGACTCTCCATCATAACCTTCTGCAATTAATACAGTGTTTTGTGCTACCAGCGGTCTAAGTGTTCCGCCTATTCCTGTGGCATTGATGCTATAAGAGTCATAACCTGCAAAAGTAAAGTTTAGTCTTTCAATCTGGCTGCTATAGTCTCCTATAAACTCTTCCTCAGGTTGTGGTAATACTTGTTCATATACATCTCCAAACTCATTTCGTTTTTTATAGTCGGTAAATGTTCCTGTATCGGGTGCTGCCTCTCCCAGACTTAGGTTTGTGTCATTATAAAGTGCTGGATCCGCATGGTATAAGACGCCATAACCATATTTGGAAGCTGCTTTTTTTAACTCAATTATGGTTCGATTAAATCCAAAACCAAAACTAAAGATCCCTATTTGGATGGGTACATAAAAGCCTTTGGAATTATAACTAAAATCACCGGCGGAAAAACTTCCAACGCTCATACCACCACCTCCACCGCTTGTGTCTGTTCCTTGCATTCCATTATTACTTCCAATGGAATAAGATGCTCCCACGCCATTACCAGAGATAGAGATTCCCATACTACCTGATACATTACCACTGTTACGGCTTACCCCGATATTTGCTGAAATCCCTCCTTTGTTAACATTTCCGCTAATGCTTAAGCCTCCTCCAAACGGGCTGCCTTCTTTTGCCTTGCCAGATCCTACTTTATCAAAAACTCCATCGAATGCCCCTTTGGTTAGGGCCCCTGCTCCCACACCAATGTTATAATTACCATTGGTATCAATGCTTGCACTAACCGGGCCAATAGAGGCGGAAACAGATCCGGAAAGTGATTTGTTTGGCCCCCAGGATAAGCCAACACCTACTTCGGCTGCCCTGGCAATCCCAACACCTACATTTACGGAATAGGAATCCTGCTTTCCGGTTAAATACATAAGATTTAGCCGTTTTCCGTTCTTCCAATCGTCAGGGGTTACCGAAACTCCCCGGGCAATAGCTCCGGTGTTAATATTCCAACCCAACCCCGCCCAGGATGCTTCCATATCCATGGGTATTCCGGCATGATAACTTAAAGTCACAGGGAAACCATCAATTTCCAATAATGGTAACACATAAGCCATATCACCCGAAGATAAATTGACCATATCGGTAGCACTTACCGGTTCAAACCCGGAAGCCTCCGGGGCATTGGGCCCATTATTGGAGGCCAAAAGCATATTATAGGGTATAAAACTCTGTAAAAAACTAATTGTTAAAAACAGGGCTATGACTCTGTGTGAGAATTTGGTTTTTCTCATAATGATAATGCGTTAAAATTGAGTTTTGGTTCTCTTTTAATAGTTTTTACCGGTATTTTAAATGTGATATCTCCGGTTCCCAGACCAATGTCTTCTACGGTGATATTTATGTATTCTGATCCGGTTATTTTTTCGTCTCTCGGGTATACAAACAACATGGAGGTGCTGTTACTCATGCCATACATTCTTGGGTAAACATAATCGAGTAGGGGAATGGTGTCTTTTTCCCGGGTAAACAGATGTACTTTATCTCCCATACCGAAGGCGAACTGATTTACCATGGCCCCAAATTGGGCTCTGCTTCCCGCCACGGTACTTAGTAATTCTTTATTGTTTTGGGACATGGACAGGTTGAAGTATAAAAATTGACGGTATTTCGTTCGTAAACTATCTATGGCCTCACCTGTTACAGCCTCACCCAGTTCTTGTTTTACCAGAAGATCTGTGGGGCGATAGGTAAGGGTGAAATCAATACCATTCACAGTTTTATGTTGTTGAAAACCGTTCTTTTCTTCTTTTAGATAGGTCCAGAGTTCTTTTTCTGAGTCAAAGGTATTTTGTTTACAGGATATAAGACAAACAAGGGACAGTAGTAAAACTAAACTGCCTGCTGTTTTATATGGGGTACTATTTTTTTTAGTTCCCCACATAATTACTGTTTAAACCTTCTAATACTTCATCGGTTAGATCGGTTGTTTTATCAGCATACATAATATTTCCCCCTCCGCTGGCACCAAAAATGATATTATAACCTTTTTTCTTACCGAACTCTTTTACATAATCATTGATGTCGTTGATCACGGTTTGAGTTACTTTCTGATCTTCCTCCTGGATTTGTTTTTGAATGGCCTGCTGATAGTTGTTTACCTGTTGTTGTTTGTTGGCCAGTAGTTCCTGTTTGAGTTCCAATTCCTTTTTAGTCATGGAACCACGCTCTTTTTCATAGGTCTGTAGTTCCTTTTGCCAGTCACTTACCAAACTGTCTACATTGGCCTTAAGGGTACCAGCTTTTTTATTAAAAAGGTCTCGTTCTACTTTGGTACGTTTATAACCTTCCAGTAATTTATTTACATCTACATATACAAGTTCTGAAGAAGATTGAAAGTAAAAGAAAGAGAAAATAGAAGTAAGTAGCGCAAGAATTGCAATAGGTAATGCAAGTTTATTCATATAGGATGGTTAGTTTATTTTAATAAAATATTAAGTAAGAAATTATATGTTTATGATTTATGAAAAAATGATGTTAAATATAAATTCTAAAAATAATATTATTGATTTTTCTTACATTAAGTTATTAACAAACACTTACTTTATCTGAGGATTTATAAATTACCGGGTATAAGTACTTTTTACTGTCATTTTAAATGTTGAATTGATATCCGTTGTTGATTATTTATAAACGCCTGTATTTATTTTTTTACTTCTTTTAGTCATACAACAATGAATAATGTGCCCACCCCTTACCCTTTTAACACGTCATAATCAAAAATTAACCAAAACACTAACTGCATGATCGTTTTCTCCTTATTACTTCATATTCCTTTTTTTCATTCTGAGGTGTTTATTCCAAGTAAACTTTAAACAATTGATGACTATATTTTTATCCGATCGTATATTTTCAACATAATTATTATTGGTAGCTGGAGGATCTACAAAGTATTCGATAAATAATGGGGTGGGGCTACATACCAGAACTAAAAGTATAAAGGTTACAAAAGGTGCTGTAAGTTTTCCCAACTTGCCATCACTCAAAGGTGCTTTGATATTATCCACCTCACTTGAATAATTCATATCGGGCACGGACAACAAGCTGGGACGGTTAGGAGGAGTCAAAGTCTGCTGTTTTAAATTTGCATTTAAAAAGGGAACTTTAACAGACAAAGCAGGTGAAGTGATTTTATTAATATATGCATCCATAATTGTTTAATAAATAGGTATTCATTAATTTGGGCTACTAAATAATTTAGTTAAAAGGTTTGCATCCTAAAACTAAAGCACTTAAAAATAGTAAGCACATTTTATAAATTGCCTTTGTTTCGGGCATATTTGGTTTTATGTACAATTCAAATATACGCAATAATTTCATATTACGCAATATTTGCGTATTAATTATAAATATTTTGCTTGTTCTAAAAACATAATTATCTAATTATGAATAACTTAGATATAAAAGAAATTCGTAAAAAATTAAATTTATCTCAAAAGGATTTTGGTAAAATGCTTGGAGTCAGCCTAAGAAGTGTTCAAAACTGGGAGTCCGGAGATAGAAATATTTCGGAAACAGCCAAAATATTGCTTTTGTACATATTAAAATACGAACATAGTTCTGATCTACATAATCTTATTATAGAAAAGAAGCCATCCGTAAAAGAGGTTGTAGATTATATTTATGAGAACTTGGAGGAGTTTAGAAATGATATAGCCTATAAACTCTTTATTGAAACAGAAGTTAGTGATAAAATTATAGAGAAGTTAAAGACTGAGATTTTGTCTAAAAAGAGGCAATAGTTTTTTCAAGTTATAACCACTTAAACAGTTACATTTTTTTTCTAAGTTGGTAATCTTATCAATTTGCTCTTTCTTTTTTTCCTCCAACTTTTCAATAATAGTTTTTACATCCTCATCCACCTGCTTTAAAACATCTTCAGGAAGAAAATCTTTATAATATTCTCTAATTTTGTTTAAGTCTTCCTTTTTCATTCTTTTCCTTTTTGAAGGGCTTTTAAATACTCTTTATTATACTCCTCAATTTTATCCCTGGAGATAAAGTCTCTAACTTTGATTATAGCAAAGCGAGATAAAGAATCTATAATTTTCTGAAGCTTAAAAACACGTTCGTTCTTTTTCTTCACAAGTAAGTATGCACTTAGAACGATAAATGAAGTAATTAATACTGAGGCTAAATAATATTGAATCTTAGTAAAGTCTTGTAAAGGCTGTATAGTGTAAGATAGATAGAATATAGAAATTGATAAAAGGGTAATGTGCAGATACTGAACACCTTTAAATTCTTTTTTTAGAAATCCAAGGGAAAGATTAAACAAGGAATAAATAAATAGCCCTAAGGCCCATCCAAATTCGCCTAAGAATTGTTGAATATTTGTAAAGCCCAAAAACTTGTCCTTATCCTTGACTTCATTTAATTCTTCCCATGCCTTATCAGTAGCAATCTTTTCTTTAAGATATAGATTATATTCTGGTAGATTAGAAGCTGCGTTTTTAAGGTTCTCTAAAGCTTCGGTTCTTTTCTCTTTCGCAATTATATGTTTGTACTTTGCATTAGTGTAGTTAGCTGTTTGTCCCGGTATTAGTTCATGAATGAAAAAAGCGACAGCACAAACTGCCGCTATCAAAAAATATACATAATCTTTAACCCTCACCGTTGTCATCTCCCTGGCCTTGACCTGATCCATTGGTGTTTGTTGAATTTTCTTTTTCGGTTGCTTGAATTTCAAATCCATTATTTTCTAATTCTTCAGACGTACTCTCGGGTGTGCAAGATGCTGCAAATGCGACTAAAAAAGCCGCTAAAACTAATCTTTTCATTGTTTGTAGTATTTAAGGTTAATCACGTTCAAATTACCTTAAATACTTACATTTAAACGAGGTATAAACGATTAGTTGCTAAGTACTTATTAACAATGTTTATAGGGGTGAGGGGTTTCAAAAATACTATTTTTTACCTAAAACGGATATTAATTTTTATAAATATGAATAAAATTGTGATATGAATATATGCAGTTTATCGAAAAAGAGGATTTACCTTCCAAATGGTGAGGTTTTACCTTTTTATGATCAGGATCCAACAAAAACTAATTATAGCTTGTTTAGTTGTTCTTGGTATTGATCCAGTATGTTATTTGGTAAAGATTTTAAATATATCTGAGTAGTTGAAAGTTTAGTATGACCTAGCATAGCTGAAATAGCTGCCAAAGGTACATTTTTTAGCAAAGCGTGAGTTGCAAAGCTATGCCTTGAAACATAGGAGGTTAATTGTTCTTTAATCCCACATTCTAAGGCCAATTCTCTTAGGCCTTTATTGTATCTTTTCCGGGCGCTTTTTATATCCCTTAATTGTAATTCAAGCCCTTCCCTTTTTATTATCGGAAAAATATAATTTTCAGAGTCCTTGTTGGTAGTATAAAAGTTTAAAACTGTTTCTAACTGTTTGGTTATTTTTATATCATAAATACGCGATGTTTTCCTTCGTTTAAACTGAATTCTACCACCAACAATATTTTCAATTTTAAGAAACGCCATATCAATAAAAGGCATGCCCATAAGCATATAAGAGAGTAAAAAGTAATTGCGATGATGAAATGGCCATGATCCAGGTATTAATTCTAAAGTTAAGAGCTTTTTAATGCTCTCATATGAAATTGCTCGTTTTTTGGTTGGGATTGTTCTTATTTTATACTCTGCAAAAGGATATGTGTCTCGACTGATCTTGCCCCTTTTAACACCTTTATTGTAAATTGCTCTTAAGGTTCTTAAATAAGTTGCCAAACCATTGTAACTATTATTAGCATTAGAAAGATGTTGTTGTTCCAGCTTTTTCAAAAAATCATAATTAATCTCATTAAATTTTAAATCACAATCATTTGTCAATAATTTTAGTTTATACAAAAGATCTTTGTAAGTTCTTGCAGTACCAAATCTATTAGCTTTCTTTAATTCTTCAATTAGATCTTCTGTGAACGTATAAAAGGAATCATAGGTGTTTTGATTAGTTATTCTAGATTTCAATTGTTTAATCGACATGAAATCTAATTCACTATTGTCTTGAAGTTTGTTAACAACTTCCTGGGCACGGGCTAATTGTTTTCTAAGTATGTTATTTAAGAAACTAACAGATTGCACTCCTTTATATGAGCTTCTAACACATTTCTTTTTATCATTCCAGTAATTATGATGTACGGCATGACCAGTCGAAATAGATGTAGTTTTCTGAAAATGGCCCAATCTAATAATAATGGGATAGGAGCCATCTTTTTTGGCACGTCTTTTATCTAAACTAAGTGTTAAACTGGTTTGCATAGAATAAAGTTACAAAAAAATTTGCACATAATTTGCACATAATTTATGGAGTATAATTAAAATTATTTGCATGCGTTATTTATTAAATTGTTGAAAATCAATAAAATAATTAATAATAGTGAATGAATAATACTCATTTTTACCTGCCTTACAAGCAGGGGGTCACTGGTTCGAATCCAGTAGGGCCCACATCAAGCAGAAAATCCGCATCAAAAGATGCGGATTTTTTTGTTCCCGAAAACTCAAAACTTTGTTTTGAAGTTATGAAGGGGGCAAAAAAAGCAGATGCGTTAGCATCGGGGATTTTCTATTTGCAGGAGTAGTCTGTATCTGGATCTGCAATCCAGTAGAAGAATGCAGTTTTTGAAGTTATGAAGGGGGCAAAAAAAGCAGATGCGTTAGCATCGGGGATTTTCTATTTGCAGGAGTAGTCTGTATCTGGATCTGCAATCCAGTGGATGAATGCAGTTTTTGAAGTTTTAAAGGGGACAAAAAAGGCTGATGCGCTAACGTCCGTGATTTCTATTTTCAAATGAGAAGTAAACCTGTTCTATAAACGTTACCCGGATTTACAGAGTCAAACAGATCCCGACGTAATCGAATCTACCATAATTGTGGTTATATCTTGTTGTGATATGTTTTCTTTTTCTGTTTATATATTTTCCAAATCACATAGATTAAACTTGTAATTCCAATAAACCCCAGAAATAATATTATAACTATATCGTAGAGGTATGGTGTCCGAAGAGACTCGGTCGGAAGATTGTTTTCCAGTGCATATTCAAATTTTTTATGACTTTGTAAAAGAGTATATAAACATCCGGTCGATGTTATTAAGAAAATCAATCCAAGAATTAAACCGATTTTAGATCTTTTCATTATCCTGTTTTTAAATGGTTCTTTTTTATTTCCAATCTTTCGGGATGATCTCCGTTAAAATATAAAATATACTTTTTGGTTATTATAGCCTTATTTCCGACTTTAGGAATTGAGTGTAAATAAAATCAAAAAAAAACAATGTTTTTCTTATCAATTTTTTGCCCATATTGCCGGTTCGTTTTTTATTCTTCTTCCGAATGTTAACATGTTTCTGGTAAATTCAGTCCCCTTACCATTAACCATATGGCTAATATGATTTCTTGCAAAACCAAAGGAATTGACATAATGCCATATTCAGGCGATACTACTTCAACTAACTGAAATAGTAATAAGAAACTAGCTGTCATAATTAATAAATTCCCCAAAAACCCCCATAGTGAAAGCCATTTTGGAACTAACTTTTCTTTATACAGAATCTGATAGAATAATAAATTTCCTAATCCGGTTGCCAATATCACTCCCAAATGGTTTGTCAAGTCGCGAAGTAATCTTAAGATATTCCCGGACAATTCTAAAATAGCTATGTTCGAGGGGGTAGCGGTTAAATATGTCTGGCTTAAGAGAATAAATACGGGGAGTAATATTGTTCCAATTAGCTGAAATGCTCCAGCCATAAATCGAAATCCTACAAAACCAACTGAGAACGGTTTATTAAAATCTTTAATAATTGAATAGAATACAAGTGCAAACCCGATATAAATTGGGACCAATAAGAATTGGAATACTGCTCCGACTAAAATCCGGTTTCTATTGGGATAAACCTCTTTGAGGTAATTCTCGCCTTCCAATGAAGGGATAATACTTAAAAGGCCAACAATTATTCCGCAAATGATTAAAATTCCAGGGATTCTTGAAATTTGTTTATTCCTATATTCCATGCAGCTAAAAGTAGATACTTATACATTCAGATACATTGACTTTGGTTAATTAATCAATTTTTTGCCTACTATTCTTTTTCTAATCCGACTTAATGATTCCGGTTTAATCCCCAAATAACTGGCTATTAAGTGTTGAGGAATTCTCTGAGTCAAGTCAGGTCTGGTTTTTAGCAGGTTTAAGTATCTTTCTTCGGGAGTTGATGTTTTGAATTGAGTGAGTGATTCCCGTTGTTTAACTATTGTTTTTTCGGCGATTACTCTTGCCAAAGACTCTAACTGAGGGTACTTCCGAAATGTTTCTTTTTCCAATTCAGGATTGCCTATAGTCACAACAGTATCTTCTAAACATTCTAGATAGTAATCTGATGGTATTGAAGTTCCATAATTCGAAGGTACAACGGATTGTTCTTCTGTATAAATTTCTATTGTTTTTTCTTCACCATCTTTTAGAAAATAACTCCTAATACATCCTTTTAGAATGAAATAGCACGCATTCGAAATTCCTCCTTCTTTAAGTAGAATACTCCCTTTTTTGAAGCTTTTGATAAGCGTATTTTCTGCAATTGCATTCTCCAATTCTTCAGTAATTGTGGTATATTTAGAAAGGTATTTTAAGATCTCTTTTTTCACAATCCCATACTTTTTTTAATTATTGCCAGTTACCTGGAGTTCGGTTAACCGGCTAATTTACCTGTTTCTCAATACTTGCATTACCTCGGCAAACGCACTTCTAATCTCTTTTTGTATCCTGTGGCTTCTGTTTTCCACAATCATTTTACCATACGAAACAGTTGCTTTTTGCATAGCACTGTCCGCAGCATAAATTATGGTAGACGCCAAATTTTTATCACTGCAATTGGCGAGCAAAGGATGCATACCGTCAATAATACAAGCGTTCAAGGGCTCTCCGACCTTAAAGTATTCACTTTCAAAATTATTCATGGCCTTTCGCCCGGTAATGGTTGCCATTTTTAAAGCATAAGTGCCCCCGTCACCCTGCTCCGGAGAGAAATAAGTATTTCGTTTATGAGAGATCAATCGTTGTCCGTAATCTAAAATTCTCAATTCTTCCAACGGATTTAATCCTATATGACTATCTGTTCCAATACTCCATTTCCCGCCATCCTCCTGGTACTTTCTCAACGGAAAGAGCCCGTCACCTAAATTTCCTTCCGTACTGGGGCAGATTACTACATTAGCCCGGCTTCTGGCAATACCTGTCGTTTCTTCATCTGTTAAATGAGTAGCGTGTACCAGGTGAAACCTTTCATTTAATGCTACGTTTTCCAGGAGCCATGCTACGGGCCTTTTCCCCAAATATTTAATGGAATCTTCCACTTCTTTTAATTGTTCCGAAATATGTATGTGAAACGGGATATCCTGCGGACCTGATTTTGCAATTTCAACAATATCTTTAGGCTCAACTCCTCGCATAGAGTGAACTCCGATGGCAATATTGGCATGTTCGTAATTTTTGCAAGCATCGCTGCTTGCTTCTAATAATTTTAAATACGCATCGATAGTCGGAGAGATAAAACGCCTTTGTCGATTATTCGGGGCTTGTCCGAACCCCCCTTTTTGATAAAATATCGGGCAAAGTGTAATACCAATACCCGAAGTTTTGGCCGCAGCAATTAATCGGTTTCCCATCTCCGCAAGATTGTCATAAGGCCTCCCGTCTTTATCGTGATGAATGTAATGGAATTCGGTTACATTGGTATATCCATGGCGCGCCATCTCGGAATACAGCATGGTTGCAATGGTTTCCATTTGATCGGGATTCAGACTTAAAGCCAGTTGATACATAGCTTCGCGCCAACCCCAAAAATCATCCGGATTTGCCGTACCTTCATGCCTTTCTGCGAGCCCGGCCATGGCATACTGAAAAGCATGAGAATGTGCATTTTGAAAACCGGGTATAGCAATTGATTGTTGGGTATCGAATGATGAATTTTGGTTTTCTGAGGTAGAAATATCCGTGATTATCCCGTTGCCATCAACAGTAACCGAGGCATTGGTAAGCCATCCCGAATTTTGTAGTAATTTTTTGAAGTAGTATGTTTTCATTTTTGAGAATTCACTAAAAGAAGAATTTCCATTAAATTATATTCATTGTATCAATTAGACCGGTAATCGTTTTTTTTAAAACTTGTTTTACCTCTGCAGCCCTTTTCTTATTGTAGGTTATCTCATTATCATCCATATACAGTATTTTATTCATTTCCAATTGCAGCGCGTGGGTATTGTTTTCCGGCTTACCGAAATAACGGGTTATATGGCCGCCTTTAAACGGAGTGTTGTGGTTTATGTTAAACGTTCCGGATTTAAGTTTTTTTAAAGCCGTATTAATAAGTTCCGGATGAGCGGTTTTTTCGTCATTATTTCCGAGAATCATATCGGGGAATACCTCTTTTTGAATCGTACTTACCTTGTGTCTGATGGAATGCGCATCCCATAATAATACTTTGCCGAATTGATTTTTTCGTTTTTCCAGTAATGTTTCAATTTCTTTATAATAAGGCCAGTAGTATGTGTCAAGTCTTCTTTGCTTTTCGGCAGGTTCGGGTTCAACCGCTTTCGATTTATAGATGCTATTTCCAAAAAAATCGGTGGTTGGAGTACAGGTGGTTATAAGCCTTCCGTCATTATATAAAGGAGTGCTTTCCGGGTCTCTGTTCAAATCAATGACCCATCTGCTTAAATTGGCTTTAATAACCGTAATACCCAGTTCCGGAGCAAAATCGTAAAGTCTGTGCACGTACCAGTCCGTATCGTCAACAAAATTTCGCATTCTTTTTTTATAATGCTTTTTTAGCTCGGGAGGGAAATTAATCCCGGCGTGCGGAATGCTAATAACAATGGGTACAAGCGGTACCTTTGGCTCTTTTACCTTAAATAAATTCATAATGCTAATTTAGTAATTAGCAGGGCACTTTCATAGGCGAAGTTTTCTTTATCGTTCATTGCGATTCTTGAAGATATTTATTCCTTATTCAGGTTTTATTGAAATTACCAATTGCGGTTTGTGAACGTATAGTTGCTGGGTGGTTGACAAGAGGTACTACACTTCATATGGAATGTAACATGAAGTATGTATGAATTTTTAATAAGAGAATTCCGTGGTAATGGGTATTATATCTTGATAAGTGCTGTTCTTTATTTTAAATTTTTAGCTCCCGTTTTTCGTAATTTTCTCCTTCCGGTATTCCAGGGGTGTAATTCCTTTGATTTTTTTAAATGCCTTATAAAAAGAAACCTTATTGTTAAAACCGGCACGGTAAATAACTTCACTGACCGATATTTTACGATCCGGATTGGCTTCAAGAAGGCCGGCCGCTTCTTCCACACGATACGTATTTACAAAATCGAAGAAAGTTTTTTTAAAGTGCTCATTAATAACCTGGGAGGCATGGTTTCTTGAAATATTCAACCGGTCTGCAATATCTTCCAGCCTGAGTTCGCTGTTCAGATAGGGTTTTTCCTTTTCCATATATGTCAACAGTTCCTGTTTTAATTCCAAGCCGTGTTCACGGGTTAATCCCGCTCTGGAATACTTGGTAAAGGGGTTTAATCTGGAAATGGGAGTTCCTGCATAAATATCGGGCTGCCAGAGTGCAAAATACGTGATTACGGCAATGCTCACGATCATAAAAAAGGTAATGGCATAATCTAACGAGAAGGAATAAAGATTGGCATATATAAAAATATAATCAATAACAAATCCCGCTGCCAACCCGACAAATGCATATAATAAAATCTTATACCAGGCCTGGATATTATTGCTTTTATCCTCCGTGTTTTTACGGATAAGAACAGCGGAAAGCAGGGTGAATATTACAATAAAGCCAACCAGTGTTATATCCAGATATCTCAACAGGTACTCACTTATTGTTTTTTCATAGGTTCCTGCCCTCAGACTGCGAAGCATAGGGAGTCTGTCTTCCACAGCCAAAAAAATAAAGTTTCTCTGTGCAAAAAAAGTAAGGAACAGCGGGAATAAGCAAAGCAGGTAATGCTTCCATTTGGTTTGAAGCCCTAAAGTTCTTCGGATATACAGGTAAAAAAGGGCACCCATGGTGCTCATCGGAAAATAATAAGTAAGTAACAGTGCGGGTGTGTTTTTTACGTTATTTGACCAGTACAGAATGCAGTAAAACAAATAGTATCCGAAGGAAGCTATAAGCCCGGCCATAAAAAGATTAGAAACCTTATCGCCCTTTTTGGTAGTTAAAAAATAAATGGCAAGCAGGAGTGCAGATAAACAAAAACCGGTATAAAAAAGAAACAATAACTCCATTAATATTTCATTTAATAATTATGAGAACGCAGTAATTTCTTACTCCTGTTTAAACCTTGCCTTATTAAAGGGGATGTCTCCATGCTATGAACCCAAGATATAGATTAATTGACGATTAATCAAGATTGTATAATTTTTGGGCAATACGTTCTAGCTCCGCCCCAAAACATTTGGCAATAATAAGGCTCTCACGGGAAAAATTAGTTAATGTTTACACGCATTAACTAAAATACTTCCTTTTCTTTCTAAGTTTAATATAGAAAACAGTTGCCCCTGGTTTCTGTGAATGCTGTAAAAACATCCGGGCGATCAGCAGCCAGAAGAAAAAGAAAAATCGTACAGCATCAATTAAAATGGTTGGGCGATGTGAATCGCAAATTTTTGTTACGAATACTGATATAAATATAAAAGGCATAGAGGACATATTCTTTTTTATGGTATTCGTAACATTTTTTTACCGGGAAGGGTAAAACAAGGTGATTTCAAATAATAAAACACGGGGTTTACACGAATCCTGTTACGAGATACATAACCAAAGTAGTATTACGCATAATTTAACCCTGCAGGTAGTGGTTAAACGTTTAATTTTAATAGTCCCCCATCTTATATTGAAATGCTTATATCTGCTTCATTTAAGTATAATTTTTAAAAAGTTAGTTATGAAAAAGATGTACATTTTACTGTTTACCCTTAGTGCAACTCTAGGGTTTTCACAAACGGTTACTACTTTCCTGAATTCTCCGGAAGCAGATATTGATGACGCTTTGGCTCTGGACTCGCAGGGAAACCTCTACGGATCCAATTATTTTGGTGGAGTTGTTTATAAGGTTGCCCCGGATGGTCAGGCAGCAACCTTTGTTTCAGGCCTGGTGAACGCCAATGGTTTGGCGGTTGACTCGGAAGATAATGTTTATGTTGCCGAATATGGAAATGGCACCATTAATAAATACGATAATAAGGGAAACGTCCTGCATATATTTCCAATCCCCTCCGGACTTCCTTCGGGATTAATTAAAACATACAAGAAAGAGACGGTTATTTTTACAAATGCAGATTTTGTTAATCCGGATAATAATAGTGTTAATGAACTACGGGCCGACGGTTCGGTAAAAGTTTTATACCAGGGAGCGCCTTTAAGTGTTCCTGTTGGGCTAACCTATGGTCCCGGGGGGGATTTATATATAGGGAATTACCTGGACAGAAAGATCTTTCGTTTACCGGCCGATGGTAGCCCATTAGAATATGTTGCAACGGTTCCGGCTCCGGATAATTTTGTTCCTTTTCTGGCATTTATAACCTATTCGCAGGGCTTTTTGTACGGAACCGTATATGGGGAAAATAAAATATATAAAATCAATCCGCGTAATGTTGACGATGTTGAAATTTATTCGGGAAGCGTTTTTGGAGCTGCCGACGGACATATCTCGGAAGCTACCTATGCTTTTCCTTCGGGAATACTGGCCAATAAATCGGGGAATACGCTATACGTATCGGAATTCAGCGGTATAGGAAATGTTCGGAAAATCACAAACGGAAATGGGGTTGCCAATCGCAGCACATCTAATATAAGTGCAAAGGTTCACCCCAATCCGGCATCTGATGTTATAATTGTTTCGGCTGCTTCGGAAAGAACCATACCACCCGTAAACATACAGATTTATAGTTTGGTAGATGGTACATTACTTAAGGAAAAGACCCATGTAAAACTAAGTGATGGTTATACGATGTCGGTTTCAGATCTGCCGGTAGGTTTATACGAACTGGTGGTAACAGGAAAAGATTTTAGGAAACATATAACCGTTGCAGTAAGCCGGTAATGGGGAAACAAAATAATAAAAGGCGTAATAAAAAGTAACAGTTTGTAAACTGTGACCTGTTTTAGAAAATATTAGAACCTTTTCGGAAAAATATGAATGTTATTTAATGATTTAATGGATATCTGGCGGGAAGTTAAATCGTAAAATAGGATAAGATTATTTTGGGGATAATTGACTTACGCTGTCCAAAAAATAATATGCTGATTGACATTAATAAAAGGCATTTGAGATCAACATGTAAAATGGAAACTACTGTTAAAGGATAATCTATCGTAATGAAGTATTATGACATTTAAAATTTACAGCACCACCGTTTCATTAGTTCTCCTGCTACTGATTTTCGTGGGATGGAAGGAAATACAGTCGCTTAAAAAGTTCGATACCATTCAGGTGCAGCGCATTAATATTGTAGAACCGGACGGTACTTTAAAAATGGTAATCTCAAACCGGGAGAAATTCCCTGATGAAATTGCCATGGACGGATGGACAAAAAAACATAACAGAAACACCCCCGGAATTTTGTTTTACAATGCTGAAGGTGTAGAAAGCGGCGGGCTTATATATAGCAGCGAAGTAGATGACAAGGGCAATATAAGTGCAGGGAATCACCTTTCGTTTGACAGGTACAAACAAGATCAAACCATTGCTTTAACATATCAGGAAGCCAACGGAAAATACACTTCCGGACTGTCGTTTATCGATCGCCCTGAAAAATCGCTGGCTGCTTTGGAAAGGGAATTCGAAACAGCTACTTCCAAACAAAAAGATAGTATGCGATCGAGTAATGCCTGGGGGATTTCAAGAATCTGGCTTGGAACAGCCAATAATAAACCGGATATACGCGGATCGTTTCTGGTAATGAATTCTGATAAAAGAACAAATACCTTTTTGCTATCGGTAGATGAAGAAGCTGGCTTAATACAGTTTATGGGTAAGAATGGGGTGGTTAGACTGTCGTTGGGACTCGACAATTCGAACAACCCCATTATTAACTTTTATGATGAAAAGGGTAATCTGAGCAAAAAAATAAATTGATTAATTGTTGCAATTTAATAGCCTAATATAATTGCAAATGCAGAAATGCGGACGGTTCCGGAAATTTTGTTAACAGGCAGTTCGGAGCAAGATAGACTGGAAGAAATTATTGAATTAATAAACGATTATGATTAGCAGCCTGATAGCAATTCATATAACTCAAAAACAGTGTGGCAATACGATAGGTTGTCTACACCATTTAAAAACTTTTTATAAGACTGAAGTTAACGTTTTAATATCGGTTTATTGTTTGGTTTTTTTGATTGAAAATTGGCTTGTGTAAGCGAAAACGCGATGCGCAAGTCAATTTTTTAAGAATACGCAAGGGTTGTTTTAATCAAAAAAGTAGTTAAGTACTAGATAAGAAAAAGTGTAATAAATAGATGAAAGTAAAGTCTTTAAAGGAAAAAATGAAAAACAAACCACTTTATTTAGTTTACAGTTTAGCGATTTTATTTTCCTCATTTAGTACGGCTCAAATTATTCCGGAACAGGAAGAACTTTTGCGCATAAGAGCGGATATTGAAAAGAAGGTAAAAGATTCTGTAATCCCGTCTTTAGCAGTTGCAGTTATTAAGGGAGATAGTATTTTATGGCAGGAGGCAATTGGTTATGCAGATGTTGGTAATAGTATAAAAGCTACAATTCATTCCATTTACCCTTTGGGGTCGGTTTCCAAGTCCATTACAGCAACCGGAATAATGCATTTGATCAATGAGGGAAACTTAAAACTCGAAGATGATATAAGACCCTTAATTCATCCTATACAGCTTAAGGATATTAATGAGAATACTCCGGAAATTAAACTTTGGCAATTGGTTAGTATGAACGCGGGTATTAATCATGGATACGGTGTTTTTGATTCCGTAGAAGAACTTCCTTTAGAACCTTTGAAGAAAAAGGAATTTTTTGAAGAAACCACTGTTGTCGCTTTCCCTCCCGGAACAACATATGAGTACAGTAACAGAGCTTTTTATCTTTCGGAAGTTATTGTTGAAAACCTGACGGAACAAAGCTTCTCAGATTTTATGTCACAAAAAGTATTTGCTCCTCTCAAAATGAATAATACCATTGTTTATCCTTTTCAACATAGTTCTAATAAGAAAATAGTAAAGGAATATTCTAATAGGGGATTACGGGAGTTGGAATCCAATATAAGCTATCCTACCGGAGGATCGGGTTTCCGTTCCAGTATATCTGATATGACAAATTATGTGATGTTTCATTTGGGAAGTACTCGAAACGATAAAGTAATAAGTGCAGAAAATCTTCAGGTGATGCACGGATTTAGAGAAGGTCCGGCCGATCTTTTTGGGATAGGCTGGTTCAATCAAGGAGATAAATTATACAGTAATGGAAATGTAAATGGGGGTAATGCAGCTGTTAGTATTGATAAGGAAAATGAACTGGGCATTATATGCTTGCTTAATAAAACTTCATGGGATGGTATTGCAGATCAATATGTAGGAAAGATTAGGGAAGTTTTTGTGAAAGAAACAAGTAACCATTTTAAAGAATGGAAGCGTATCTATGGAACCCCGTATAGGGCCAAATATGAACTCAAAGGGAATTGGTATGGCAATGTTCAAATGCCCACAAAAAAAGAAAAATGGCCAATAGAAATAGTTTTTGGTGATAAGGAAGTTTCTGTTAAAATAGATGAAGAAAAAGCGGTAATAAATAACCCTGTTTATAATTTATTGGGTGAGTTTGAAGGCGGACTGAATATTAAACTCCCTTTTAAGGATAAAGAGACCAGATGTCATTTAAAAATAAAACGTTTTAACAATAAGTTTGTGGGTTATATGCAATATGATGATTATACGGAACACAGGTATTATGCATTACCGCTGTTTATCAAAGTAAAAAGAGAATAGCGTTCTGTAATATTAAACGAAACCCTGATAAAGAAGTCTAATAAATAGAAAATGAAAAAAGTTCATCCCTGGAGAATTGTAATAATACTAATGTTGTTCCATGTTGGAACGGCTCAGCATGAACAGGGATCTGAGATAGATTCTACACTTTATAAAGAAGTAGAAGATCTGGTAGTACGGTGTAATCAATGGAAATCTAATGAGGAGGTCATCGATGCGGTAGCCCGGCTGGAAGAAATTAATACGGCAAATCCATCACAATGGCTGGCAGCTTTTTGGGCGAGCCATTTTAGCAATCAGTTGGCCATTCGTTTGCGGGATGCTTCGCTGGTTTCCAGAGCTTTTGATAATTACGAAAAAGCAAAGAAAGCCAGGTATTCAATTAAAGATCATACCTATGATCCTTATTTGTACGGATTGGCCTATACACTGTTTTATACAAAAGCGAGTTTTATTTCCGATGCGGCAAAGGCATCGCAATACAGAATATTAGCTGTAGATAAGTTAAATGCGGGGATTTTATCAGCTCCAGAGAATCAGTACCTGTTGATTCTGACTGCAACCGATTTATTACGAGGAAACAATGGTAATAGAGTTAGCAACTATTCCAACGCCATTGCGGCCAAGAAATTACTCGAATCTGTTCAAAACAAATTCGATGCGGTCAAAGATAAAAGCCCCGCTAACCTATTGTTTTTACATACCAACCTTATAACCCCCTATTTGAATGCCATTGACGGAATGTTCAATCTAAAAACCCGTCGCGGATCGGTTACTCAGTTCCCGGTGAAAGAACTATCGGAGGAAACACAGCAATTTTCATGGGAGCTTCTCAGTGAGGATGAACGCGGTGATGGCGCGAATGTAAATTCGGCCGATGGGAAAGCCTTTTATTATTTTCATGATAAAGGGGAGCAAAAAATATGGTTCAAGTTTGAGTTGTTTAATACGATAAGCGAGGATTTTCCGGCCGTAAGTATTGCCTTCGATATAGATAATGATCAGCAAACGGGGCAGTTCTGGTTCGGGAGTAATAAAGCATTTAAATATGATGCAATGTTATCGCTGGGCGTTCTGAAAAGAGAAAGAGATATGGCAACGGGATACAACGGAATTACCAATCTCGAAGGAATTACAAAAAACGACTGGATTAACGAAAAACAAAATGTGGTTGATTTTTATACGTATAGCAAACACAATGCTTACATAATAGGGATTTCGGTGAGGCATTTAAATTTGAAAAACCGATCGGTTAAGGTAATGGGTTCTGTGGGAAAGAATGCTATATGGAACGACGATATAGGGAAAGAGATAACCATTATTTTATAAAACCTGAAAAATGAATGTAAATAACAAGTACATAGTTTTTGCTCTGGTATGCCTGTACTGGACAAATCTGGTTGCACAAGACAAATTTCAAATTGACAACCGACATTCCGAAATACGCTTTTCTATTAATATAGCCGGAGGGTTAAGTAAGGTTTACGGTGCTTTCGAAGAATTTGAGGGATCTGTTTTTTTGGATTCCGAGACCGGCAATATACGGACTGAAGCGGCTATTGAAGTATCCAGCATAAATACGGGAATAAAAGGAAGGGATAATCACTTAAAAGAGGAAGATTTTTTTGATGCGACTAATTTTCCAACCATTACTTTTATTAGTCGAGGGTACAGGAAAACTGACGACGGGTTTTTACTACAGGGAGATTTAACCATCAGAGGAATAAAAAAAACAGTGGAAATTAAATGCACGCAACCCTATAAAGATTCCGTGGTGGATATTTTCGGTTACCCTACGTATATTTTTACAGGGCACTTAGTACTCAATAGAAAGGATTTTAATATTCGATCAACACCCAGATGGAATCGAATCGTGCAGGCTACAGGTGAAATGGCTATGTCTGACGGGGTCGAAATTTATTTAAACATTATAGCCGAAAAACTCTAAAAGCCTCCTAACGGAAGTTTAACATCAAATAAAAGAGCATGAAAGTTCGTAAAATCATATACCTGATCGGAATACTTATTTTAGGATGTAATTATCAAACTACTTCACAGAAGTATCCGCCTAAACTGGATCATCTGGGGTTTTCATACGATAAGGAACGGGATAAAATAGTATTGTTTGGGGGAACCAGTGTTAATGAAGATGGAAAATATACATGGAATTCCACTACCTGGGAATGGGATAAAAACGGCTGGAATAAAAAGAACGATTCAACACCCGGGTACATCGGGAGTATGAGTATGATTTATGATGAGGCAGCCCGGAAAACCCTGGTGATGGGAGGGATTAACCCTGCCAAGGGCGATTTAGATGAAACCTGGATATGGAATGGTAAGCAATGGGAGGAACTAAAAGATACCTCGCCCGGTATCAGGCTTTCCCCGGCCATGGCTTATGACAAAGCAAATAAGGAGATTGTATTGTTTAGTGGATGTATCGGTAATAATTATACCGCGGATACCTGGATATACAGCAACGGAAAATGGTCTAAAAGAGAGGTGTCCGGTCCGGAGGGAGTATGCAGAGCCGCTATGTTTTTTGATGAAGTACGGCAAAAGGTCGTATTGTTTGGAGGCGCGAAAATAAATTATAACGTATCTGACGAGATGTGGGAATGGGATGGTGAAAAATGGACCAAAGTAAATCAGGGAAGTGCAATCCCGGAAGGAAGGTCTAATATTTTAATAGCTTATGATGAAAACAGAAAGAAAGCTGTGCTGTTTGGCGGGTCAAATGGAGAAAAGGTCCTGGGCGATCTGTGGGAATGGGATGGCCGTTCCTGGACGGAAGTGGAGCAGGGAACCCTAAAACCAGGCCCCAGGGAAATCTATGGGATTACATATCACAACAAACTGAAAAAGATTTTTTTATATGGCGGGCGAACGCGATTTGCAGATCCTAAAAGTGATTTTTGGTCATGGGACGGGACCGCCTGGAAAAGAATTCAATAGCTTAAATAATAACCCATGTACATTAAAGCGATTTTCTTTCTAATGATATTCCTATCGCTAATAGCGTGCAAAGAAAAGGAAATAAGTCAAAAAAAGACTCTGGAATTTCACACTGTGACGAATTGGAATACAGAGCCATCGATGAAGTTTGATGCCTTGTGTTTGTTAAATACCTTAACCGGAGATCCGTATTACCTCGATTTTTATCAGGAAGCGTACAATTACTACAAACCGCTTCTTACCGAAAAGGCTCTTAAAGATCTTAATCAGCTTAAAAAAGTGGTTAAAGATGACGGCGGTAAAATTATTTCGGCTTTTTACACCCTGTACTTTTCGGCTACGGAAGATGAAACGATTGATGAATTACTGGCCCGGTTGGATAATGATAAAATCATAAAAGAAAATCTGACGAAAGCTAATTTTTATTCGGATAAGGAATGGGAACTTTTTCAAAAGAGCAAACCGTACCTGAAGGGATGCCTTGAGTTTTTAAAGGAGATCCGTTTTGAAACGTATTGGAATGAAAATATAAAACCAAAAGCCGAGAAACGGATTTCCGAAATAAAAGAAAAACTACCCCAATTTAATGTGATTCCGGAAATTGAAAAAAAACTGGGAAAACCTCTGGAATCAAATTCTATTCAGGTGTATATGTTATACTATTCGCAGCCGCATGGAATTCGGATTACGGGGACCAGATTTCTAACTGATACGGCCTGGTCGTTCTCGATTGTTATGCGAAATGCTATCCATGAAATGATGCATCCTCCATATGATATGGAAAACGATACGGTACAGGCATTTTTAAACACGGTGAAAAAAGATTCGACTTTTCAGAATGCATTTAAAAACCGAAACCCTGCGTATGGATATAATACGGAAGAAGGACTTATTGAGGAAGATATTGTACAGTTTACCGAACAGATAATCAACGAAAAATTTGGCATTCAGGTAAATCCGGATAGTCGCTGGCAAACCAATGATGAAGGGCTGCATACCTTAGCGGCCAGAATGTATACGTGGTACAAACAGGATACCACCCTGTTTAAAGACAAAAAACTTCTGGAAATACTATTTCTTATGAATACAAGGTTTCAGGAAATACATTAAAAATGTCGTAAGAATTTATGGTTCGTGGTAGCTTTATAAAATTTCAATTTTTAAAAACATTAATTGTCTGGACACTTTTGGTAGGATGTCGCAGTAAAAAGAATGTTCACACCAAACCGCAATATCCGTTTTCGAAATCGGAAGCACTTACAAAACCCACTCCTTTTTTTAAAGGCATATTAACAACCAATAACGGAATAGCTTTTTCTAATGACGGAAACTCCCTGTTTATTTCTAATCCGTTAAAAAAGAAATTTCCAAACGGGAAGAGATATATGGGTATTTACGAAGTTCGGTTTTTGGGAGAAACATGGGGAGTTCCCGTTAAAATAGCTTTGGAAATCGATGCGTATCATCCGGTGTTGTCGGCAGATAATTGCCTTATGTTTTTTAACTCGAGGTCGCATCCGGATTCTACAAATGTTTTCGTAAAACACAATATCTGGTTTTTTAAAAAAACCACAGATGGCTGGAGTACGCCACAAATGGTGCCGGGTGTAAATTCCGTTTCCTACGATTCCTATCCTTCCCTCACGGCTACCAATGACCTTTACTTTAATTCGGATCGTCCGGGAGGTAAAGGAGGTATGGATATCTATGTTTCCCGCTTTGTAAAGGGGCAATACCAGCAGCCTGTTAACCTGAAAGTGTTGAATTCGGAACACGCAGAGAACGATCTGGTTATAGATCCTTACGAACGTTTTATCATTTTTAACCGATACATAGCCGCTACAAAAGAAATAGATCTGTTTATCTCATATCGCAGGAATGGGAAGTGGGAAAACCCGAAACCCCTGACTCAAATCAATAAAGAAGGGATATGGGAGCTAACACCGACATTGTCGCCGGACGGAATGTACTTTTTCTACGAATACAACAACGGAATCATGCAAATCGATGTATCCCGAATTACTGATATAACCAATAAAGATATTCCTTATGAAAAATAAGCCTTCCGAAGAATTTGAAATATGGGTGACTAAAGAACTAACGTCTCTGCGAAGAATCAATACTTTGCTTTTCTCCTTGTTACTATTATTATTCTTAGGGACGATTACTTCCGGTTTTACTTCAAAAAAAAATACACCGGTAAAAAGCCTGCGGGTTCAGGAATTAATTATCGAAGATGCTAATGGCAACGAAAGAATTATTCTTGCTTCGCAAATAACTGCGTATATCTCAAGACATCGGAAGGATACACTGAGCGGGATACTCATTCTGGATAAAAATGGCCGGGATCGAGTTCTAGTCGGAGCTTCTCCCACCTATCAGAAAAATGGAAAATTGCTGAAAAGGTCAAGTAGTGATGTGCCTTACGGAATGGTGTTTAACAATGAAAACGGAGATGAAAGAGGAGGGTTCGGGTATTATTCAGACAGGAAGGTAGCCGCTTTGGGAATTGACGGACCGGGCGGTGAGGGAATTGCCATGTTTGTTCCCGAAAAAGAACTCTTTGGTCAGAAAGTGGGAATGATTGTAAACGATCCTCAAAAAGGGGGACAGTTAATCTATCTGGGATCCAGTGTTTCGGGTCAAACAATGTTACTTCTTGATACACCTGGAAAGGGAAGAATTTCCCACGCTATAGATTCCACAGCGAATTTCGAGATTAACCATTCACTCAATGAGAAATCAAAAAAACTATTGAGCACCAAAGAGTAAATTCGGTAAAACAAATTGCTATGGAAGCATCTAAAATGAAACTGTTAAAGCTATACATACTACTTATGTCTCTGGCAATTGCTTTTCTGGGTTATAAAGTTTTGACCGGAGAAAAGGAAGACTCCGGAATTATTAGAGTCCAGGGGATTATTATTGAAGATCATAACGGGAATGATCGCATTTTAATCGGGGCTCCGGTCCCTGAATCAAAAGATCGGGTGAGGACCGATACCGTTAAGGTGAGAAGCTTTATGGGAGAACGGTATTATAAGGTACATAGTCCGTATTACCACAAATACAAACACGAGGCCAACGGAATCATTATCCCGGATGAAAACGGTATAGACAGACTGGCTTTGGGAGATCCGGTTCCGGATCCGAATGTAGGCCCGAGAATCGGCCCCGCAACGGGAATTGCCATTAATAATAGTAAAGGATTTGAACGCTCCGGCTATGGCCTTCTGAAAGTAAACGGAAAAGATAGAGTTACCTTAGGACTGGACGCCGAAAATGGAGAAGGAGTCATGCTGTTTATTCTTGAAAACGGAATGGCGGGTTTATTGATTAACGATCCCAATGGGCCTGTTTACCTGGGAAAAGCAGATTCCGTTAATTGGTTTGCCAGAGAGGCAGTTCCCTTTAAAGGTATCGTAATCCGGGATTCAACTCAGATTAAATACCTTCTAAATTCTTATGAAAAGAAAGAAAATTAATAGGCGGTCGGATCTGTATTATGAGGTCTTAATTCCGTCTTAAAAGAAACCGTACAATTGACTTATTAATAAAAGAGATTATGAAAGAAAAACTTATTGCCATCGTTGAAGTACTCGGTATTCTTGTTTTGGGATGGACCTTAACCCAAACGGTTATTAATGTTGCTAATGTACCGCCCTTACAGGAATTCCTTGATGAAGCCGTGGCATCGGCACATCCGGATTACCTAAAGCTCGCCGAAATCGGATTTTACACACTGTTTGTTCAATTTTTATGCCTGATGATTCCGGCTTATCTCATAACGCGCCTGCTGCACAAAGGGAATTTAAAAAGCTTTGGTGTTACCGGAGGAAAAAAATCGGTTAAGGAAAATATAAAAGTGGCTGTCCTTCTTTTTTGTTTATTGGGAATTCCTATGAAGGTATTGCTAATTCTGCATGAATGGTTTAATCTGGGCACGGAGCCTTATTATTGGGAGCTGTTCAATAAAGAATGGACCCTTGGCTTTTGGGTGTTTTTAGCGGTTGGGAGTTACCTTGTAATACCCATCTTTGAGGAACTCTTTTATAGAGGATATGCCCAATACAGGCTTACAAAACCCTTTCACTTTTTTGTGGTTCCTCTGATTTCTTTATTATTTATCCTGGTACATTTTCAATATTTTGTGCCCGATGTTCTTAATATAGGGTTACTGCTCGGGTTTTTTATACTATCGCTTGGTAAAGCATTTATGCGGTATAGCATGATTTCAATTGTTGGACCCATAATAATTCATGCGCTGATGAACGTTCCTTTGAAATACCCCTACGATATCGCTATTTTAATAATAATGATCATTGTTGTTCTGATTATGAGGAAAGAAATATTTGGACTCCTAAAAGAATTTTCAGATGAATTAAAAAAATCCGACATCAGTGGTAATTTAATTTATATGTTGATCATCGTTGCTTTTGCTTTTGGGATGTATGCCTTACCTGAGTTAACCATCCTTATTGTTGGAATACTGTTTATCCTGGTGGTGATAATTCAAATAATATCCAATAGGAAGTTGAAACGTAATAATGCTTAATTTTTTAAAATAATAATTAACCGGGCCTGTCCAAAAACCAATGCTCTGATTGATATTATTAAAAAGTATACGATGTTAACAAACAGGAGTACAACCACCATTAATGGAACAGCTATTATTTACGCGTCAAAATTAAAGGTCTGGAAGGTCCTTGAAAAACCGGATAATATTCATTTGTTCCACCCGCTTATTAAAAATTCATTAATGATCCCTGCCGGGGAAAGCGAAAGTGCAACGGTTCGCAAATGTATTTTAAAACCTATGGGTGAAATGACCGAGCGCATTACTCACTGGGAAGAGGGAAGTTCGTATGTTACCGAGGTAATTGGCGGAAAAATGTTGCCTCCCTTTGAATTTATGAGGGGAAAAATCAAATTGAAATCGCTAAGCGAGTCTGAAACGGAAGCGATCTTTACATTTCAGTATAAATTGAAATACGGTTTATTTGGACAGGTATTGAATACACTCTTTGTTAAACCTCAATTTAAAGGAGCTCCCGTAAAATATGTGAAAGGACTTAAAATGTATGTTGAGGATTTATAATTTTGTCAATATGCTTTTAATGTGCAGCCGTTCCACGGCCGAAGAAAACTCAAGGGCTCTGTCGTGATACAAAGCTGCTTCCTTTACTTTCTTAAGTTTTTTGCATAAAACATATAGCGTACAATAGAGAAGGGGATTGGCTTTTAATTCCCGGATATTGGTCAGCTCTTCAAGGGCCAGTAAGGCCTCTTCCTGTTCTCCAAAATAAAATCGGGCAATTTGTTCGTTTAAAAGAACAATTGGATTTGGATCTATAGCAGATAAGATTCCGTATTGTTTATATATATACTTCCAATTCGTTGAAGAAAAGTTTTTGGCCATGGCGTGCTCTGCAGCAATTCCGGCCTGTAGTTGATAGGTGTTTACATCAGTGGAACTTATAGATTGCGTTAAAAGATCCAATCCCATACCTATGAGTTGTTGATCCCATAAGTTTCTGTCCTGTGCTTCCAGTGTGATAAGGATTCCGTTTTTATCAATTCTACCTTCCATACGTGCAAAATGCAAATACATAAGAGCGAGTAATGCCTTTATTTCGGTCGAGTCCGGAAATGAATCTTTTAAGATCTCCTGTAAGCGAATGGCTTCGAAACACAATTCCTTTTGAACTATAGATTTTCCATAAACGGAATAATATCCTTCATTAAAAAGCAGGTATAGGGTTTTACAAACCACAGTTATTCTGCGGGGGAGCTCATCATTTTGAGGAATAGCATAATCAATGGTACCATTTCTGAATTTTACCTTAGCCCTGTAAAGTCTTTTGTTAATATTGGCTTCCGTGCTTAACAGCGCATGAGCAATTTCGGGAATACTAAATCCGCATAGCGTTTTCAGAGCCAGGGCAATTTGCGATTCAACGGCTATATCCGGATGACAGCAGGTAAAGATCATTTTAAGTGTACTGTTTGAGATGACCTCTTCACTGAGAACAATTTCAGTTTGCAACGCATCGGAATGCTTTAATTGGGGAAGGATTTTGTTTTGCAGAAGCTGATTACGCTTTAATAAATTGATGGTTTTCTTTTTAGCTACATCCATTAACCACCCCTCGGGATTGTCTGGGATACCTTTAATACTCCATTGTTCCATGGCCTGAACCAGGACATCCTGAACAATGTCTTCGGCAATTTCAACCTGTTTCAGGCCAAAGTACCGGATTAAAACCGCCACAATTTTTGAATAACTGTGACGAAAAAAATGCCCGGCGAGTACTTTACTATCGGAATTAATTTTTTTCACAAGCTATATTATGGGACGTACCATGATTTCAAAATATTGTAGTAACGGAGAGGTTCTCGCAATGGAAGTAGCCTCTTCCAAACTTCCCGCTTTTAGAATTACAAAACCGGCAATAATTTCTTTGGCTTCCAGAAAAGGACCGTCTGTTTTAATAGTGTGTTTGCCTTTTATTAAAGAGCCTTTTCTTTCAAGCCGGTTATCAGACACATAATGCGCTTCGATTGATTGTACCCATAATCGGTATTCATCCAGTCGTTTTTGCAACTCCCCGGGAGAATAATCCAGTTCTCGCTTACCCTTTAGTAATAATAAATAATGTTTCATTAAAAAGCATTCTTAAGAAAGTGATTAAGTTTTGATATCTCAGTGAAATGCTTCAGGATCAGCGCTTCCATTTTCTTACCGTCCAAATAGTCAGACAGGGGTGCATTTTGCATAGCGTAAAACTGTTTGTTGGCAATATGAGGTACGGTATTAAGAAGAGGAGTGAATTCTTTATCCAGGCGCTTTGCCTGTTCTCCTGCCAGTTGACCGAAACTTTTTTTAAACCCTTCCGAAGTGAGAATATTGGTAAATGTATCGGGGTGTCGTTTAATAAGCTGTCTTACCTTTTTTAATTCCGGAGCTTTTATATTAAATAAACCCCCTCCCATATGGATTTTTTCGGCACCTATCCCCAAATAAAACCCGGGCAAAAAAGATTTTTTTCCGCCTGGTGAGAACCCTGCCTTCATCAGCGTATTATAAGGTGTTTTGTCTTTAGAGAAGCGGATATCCCTATTTATCCGGAACAATGCGTCTTTCGGATTGGTCGAGATTTCAGGTTCCAGTTCTTTAACTTTTGGAATTAACTGATCCAAAAGTTCCAGAAACGGCTTTTTAACATAAACCTCGTATTCGTTTTTGTGTTCATGAAACCATTCCCGATTGTTATTTCGTTCTAAACCTCTAAAAAAATTGATATAAGCTTTGGTGATCATATTTCATTTTTTATGTGTGTTAGTGCTTTTTCAGTAAGCGATTCCCATTGTTCTTTATGGTCATACGAAACCTCAAACCATCCGTTGAGCGGACCTCTTTTTTTAAAGGGATTAAAAACCGAAATTTCTACCCCATAGGTGTCTGGATTAAATGCTTTGCCTAGCTTAAAAACCATTTTTTTCTTGCGGGAAAAGAAAGCAAATACCTTGTCTTTATAAGTAATAGCCTCCGAACGCATCATTTTTCCATTCTTAATTGACGGATCCCTCAGGCAGAACCCGGTTCTTATTTCATTAAATAAATCTTCTTCCATAGTAATCTGTTTATATAAAGTCAAAAAAACATGGAAAAACAGGACAACTGAATACTGTTTTCTTTATAAAGTTACACAATCGTACTTATTATATCATTACATGCCAATTTCAGTGTTTAATGTAACCGATACCTGCTTTCTTTAGAACGGTTAAAAGGATCATAAAATGGGATAAGCGCATTACATATTGAACTGTTTACTGGACTAATGGTCTTTGATCGAGTCATTTAACCGCTTAGTCTAAAATCTGATATTTGAACTTTTTTTAGTACTTGATTCTTATGAGAAATATTTAATGTTGTAACGTGAAATGAAAATATACACTATATGGCAACAACTTTACGCGGACGATTAACCCACCTGCTTATTGTTTTCTCTTTCCCCCTATCTTTTTTAGTATCAAATTCATTGTATGGACAATCGTTTTCTCTTAGCTTTTTAAAAGGAGAATCCATTGATAATCCTACAAGCCTGCAGTTCGGACCGGACGGTAGGTTGTATGTAACAAATTTGACAGGCGATATTCACGCTTACACGGTGATTAGAAACGGAGCTTTGGATTATGAAGTAACCGCTACGGAAACCATTGATTTGGTTAAAAACATTGTGAATCACGATGATGACGGGACGGTTAATACAGCTCAGCAAACCAGGCAAATCACCGGGCTGCTTCTCGTTGGAACACCGGAAAATCCTGTTATGTATGTATGTTCAAGCGACCAGCGTAATGGCGGTGGTGGTGGAGGAACCGATACAAATCTGGATACGAATTCAAGTACGATTTCAAGACTTACAAAAACCGAAACGGGTTGGGAGAAAGTTGATATAGTGAGGGGGCTTCCCAGATCGGAAGAGCTACACGCCGCAAACGGATTGCAATTAGATCCTGTAAATAATATTTTGTACCTGGCATCGGGAGGAAATACGAATGCGGGAGCTCCGTCGAATAATTTTGCATTTATTACAGAATTTGCGCTGGCCGGCGCGGTTCTTTCTATTGATTTGACGGCTATTGAGGCAATGCCGATTAAAACCGATACAACCACCGGAGATAAATATTACTATGACTTACCCACCTTAGACGACCCCACCAGGGCGAATGTAAATGGCATAGAGGATCCTTCTGCCGCGGGATACGACGGAATAGACGTTAACGATCCTTTTGGAGGGAATGATGGGATGAATCAGGCAAAACTGGTTTCCGACGGACCGGTACAAATCTACGCTCCCGGTTTTAGAAATGCATACGATCTGGTAATCAGTGAAACAGGTAAGATGTATACCTGGGATAACGGTGCTAATGGCGGTTGGGGCGGTCATCCTGCAAATGAAGGCGTGGGAACGGCCACTAACGAATGGATAGCCGGAGAACCCGGTTCCAATGGTCCTGGCCCGAATGATGCGCAGGTAAATAATCTGGACGGATTACACCTTATTACTGGAAAAGGGTATTACGGCGGACATCCAAATCCGGTTCGGGCAAATCCTTCAGGTGCTGGTTTGTTTACTCATGATATTGCCGATGGAGCAGGAGGGGCCAATGGTGTCTGGAGAACTCAGGTAACAAACGATCTTAAAACCACCTTGCCGGTTGACTGGCCCCCGGTACCACTTTCGATGGCTAATCCGGTAGAAGGTGACTACCAGAATCCCGGTGTTGATGACCTTTCCTTATATACCTTAGAATCGTCTACTAACGGATTAACAGAATATACGGCGAGTAATCTCGGAAATTCGCTCAAAGGCGACCTGTTGGCTGCATCATTTAACGGAGTACTATACCGGGTTAATTTAAACGATGAGGGGGTAATTAATAGCAATGCCGATGTAAGTACTTTTGCTTCAAATTTCGGTAGCATTCCTTTAGACGTAACCGCTCAGGGAGATAACGATCCCTTTCCGGGTACGGTTTGGGCAGCTACGTATGGCAGTAATAATGTAGTGGTTTTTGAACCGGCCGATTACGGGGATCCGTTACCGCCAAGTTCGGAAACCGAAATTTATATCAATGCCGGTGGTCCGACTCTTACTTTCGGCGGGATTACCTGGGAAACGGATGAGAATTACTTTACCAACGGGAAAATTTTTAGTACTACCCATGCCATAGAAAATACGGAGAATGATGAATTGTATCAAACCGAGCGTTTTCTGGCTAACCTGTCCTATACAATCCCCATAGCCGACGGTACATATGAGGTGGCACTGCATTTTGCAGATATTTATGAAGGCACACATAGCGAAGGAGCCCGGGTTTTTGATGTAACACTGGAAGGGGAAAAAGTACTGGAAAACTACGATATTTTTAAAGAAGTAGGCGGGTTTACGGCTACCTCTAAAACATTCACGGTTAAAATTACCGACGCAGCACTGAATATAAATTTTGCCAGTGTTGTGGAAAATCCTAAAATCAATGCAATTTCAATTACCCCAAAACCACAGGGAGCCATTTATATTAATTCAGGAGGGCCCGAGGTAACGGTAAACGGACAGCTATGGGGTGCTGATGAACACTTCACCAACGGTGATACATACAGTACGGCAAATGCCATAGCCAATACCGATGCAGATGTGTTATACCAGACAGAGCGTTACGATAAGAATCTGGCTTATGCCATTCCCTTAGATAACGGTGCGTATAAAGTGAAACTTCATTTCGCAGATATCTACGAAGGAACACATTCGGCCGGAGCCAGAGTATTCGACGTGTCTGTTGAAGGTGAGTTGCTACTTGATGATTACGATATATTTTCGGAGGTGGGAGGCTTTGCAGCGGTTGTTAAACAGGATGAAGTTCAGGTAACCGACGGAACTCTTAATATAGATTTTACAAGTAGTAAAGACAATGCAAAGTTAAGCGCCATAGAAATTATTCCTGTTATCAATGCTTGCTTTGCTGCTGACGTTAATAATGAAGATGATGACGGGGATGGCTTTACAAATGCAGACGAATACGATAATAATACCGACCCCTGTAACGGAGCCGATATGCCGGCCGATTTTGACGGGACTTTGATTAACGGATTTAAAGTTTCTAATCTGAATGACCCGGATGATGATGATGATGGTATTGACGATACGTCCGATTTCTTCGCATGGGATCCGAGTAATGGATTAAATGTTTCGCTACCCGTAGAATATCCCTTTTTAAACGGAGATCCGGGATATGGATTTTTCGGCTTAGGATTTACAGGATTAATGACGAATTATACCAATGATTATCTGGAATTAATTAAGGATGAAACCAATAGTGAAACGGAAATAATTGCGGGAGGGGCAGTAGGCTTATTTACACTTAACGGAGTACCCGATGGAGATGCGTATAGCAATACAAATTCTCAATACGATGCTTTCCAGTTTGGAATAAATGTAAACAGTGAAACCAAACCGTTTACTATTGAAGCGGGAATGGTTGGTCCTGTTTTCTCAAGCCCTCCTAATAACTATCAGTCTGCCGGAGTGTTTTTCGGAAATGGCGATCAGGATAATTATGTAAAGGTAACGGTAATGGCCAACCTGGGAAATCCCGTTATAGAAATAGCCAAAGAGAGCAACGGCTTTTTTTCAAGCGAGAAAGTAACGGTTGAAAATATTGGAAATGAATCTGAACTAAGCCTGATTCTCAGTGTAGATCCTTTAGCAGGAACGGCCCAGGCGCAATATACCATAGGTTCGTCGGAACCCGTAAATATTGGAGCTCTCGTTACATTAAGCGGACCTGCATTGGAAGCACTTCAAAACAAAAATCAGGCTCTGGCTGTCGGAGTAATAGCAACTACTTTTGCATCAGATGCCAATTTTAATGCAACCTGGGATTATATAGATATTCAATTTACTGAAGAACCTGTTGTACCCAGTTCATTAATAGTTCCTGAAAGTATTTTGGTTTCGCAACTGGAAGTTATTTCGCTGGAAAATGGAATCGGAAATCAGGAGATCACTATTGATCAGATTGATTTTAACGTAAGCGAAAACTTCAGCTATAAAACCTATGCCAATCTGCCTATAACACTAGCTCCGGAAGAAATACGTGAGTTTATAGAGGTTTCGTATAATGGTATTGGAGGAGAAACCGGTAGTATTGTAATTCACCATAATGGAGAAAACGGACCTACAACAGAGATTAAGCTGCTTACCGAAGATATTCCTTTTGATACACTGGGTGAGGTAGGACAGGTTGATATTGATGGAAACTGGAAAGAGGTTGTCTTATCCCAGAATTATACAGATCCGGTAGTAGTGGTAAGCGACCTGGGTCTGGAAGGGGCACAACCCGCACTGATCAGGGTTCGGAATGTAACACCCAATAGCTTTGAATTAAAAATTCAGGAATGGAGTTGTATGGACCAATCCCATAATCTCTCTAAAGTTACTTATATGGTAATAGAGTCGGGGGTTCATGAATTACCGGATGGTAGCATAGTACAGGCAGAAAACAGTACTGGTGTAAATCACAACTGGACTTCTGTGGCATTTTCCGATAAATTTTTGAACGCGCCGGTACTGGTTAGTCAGGCCGTTACTTATAACGGATCCGACGCTATCACCGTAAGAATAAGAAATAAGGATACGGGAGGCTTTCAGATGAAACTTCAGGAAGACGAAGGAAGTGATGGCTCGCATACGGAAGAGATTGTATCCTGGATCGCGGTTTCAACCGGAAATTATACAAAGGGAATCAAATTTGAATCCGGTGCTATTGGGGGGATTACGCAAAACCTGACTAACTTAGCCTTTAAACAGCAATATAATGATAGTCCGTTGTTTATTGGAAAAATGGCCAGCTATGCCGGTAATAATCCTGCGGTTATGAGATATGACCACAGTTCCTTAAACGGTAGCGGAGTAAACCTCCAAATTCAGGAGGAACAATGTTATGATAGCGAGATGAATCACGTGGCCGAAGAAGTAAATTATTTGGTATTTGATGCCTCGGGAGTGCTTTACGGAACGTTAGAGCCGGAACCTGTTTGTACAAATGAAGATATTTCTATTACTTACACTAAGGTAGATGCCGACTGCGAACAGGCTAATGGAAGTATTGATATTACAGCAAATTGTACATTGTCGGATTGTCAGATAACCTATAGCTGGGAGCATGGAGCATCTTCTGAAGATCTTACCGGTTTGGCACCGGGAACATATACGGTAACAGCCACTATCAGCGGAGGATGTACCGCAAATGCAACTATCGTAATTGAAGAAGATTGCCAGGCCGCAGGAACCGATGTATGGCTTGAAGCAGAGTGCGCCGATGTAGGAAGCAACTGGACCTTATATGAGCACTCACTGGCATCAGGCGGAAAATATCTGGCGCCCCCTTACGCTACGAGTTATAATTACCCCCCAACAGGAACCAACGATGTGGTAAGTTTTACATTTGATGTTTCTGAAGCCGGTAATTATAAGGTGTATGCCAGAACCTATACTACGGGCTCTGACAGCGATTCTTTCTGGGTAAGGGCAAACGGGCGCAGTTGGGTGAAATGGAATCTGGTTAACTATCCGTATAACTCCTATGACTTTAGTTGGGACAGAGTTTCTCTCTGGGAAGGGGGATACTACCTTACACCTGTGGTTTTTGCATTGGAAGCGGGTGAGAATACCATTGATTTTTCCTGGAGAGAGCCTAATGCACTTCTCGATAAAATTTATGTAACCTTAAATGGAGAAATCCCTGTCGGATTTGGAGAAACGGCCGTTAATTGCAATACGGAGTCCGGTATTACGGAAACTTCGGTGGCTACAGCATCACAAACGGTTCTTTACCCGAATCCTACGAGTGGAGAAGTTAATATTGAGTTTTCTGAAGAAGTAAATACGTATGTAGATGTGGAAATTTACGATACTTTTGGTCGTCTGGTACAAACAGAATATTTCGAAATGGTAGGTACCAAGATTACATTTGACCTGAGTACGCTGGGTAATGGTGTTTACCTTATTAAATTAATAAGTCCTAAAGGATATTATGAAACTCAGCGCGTTGAAATAAGCAGATAATGCTTACTGGTAAAAAAGGGCTTTGTAAAAGCCCTTTTTTATTTTATTATGCTTAGCATTCTTTCCAGTTTCATACCGCGGGATCCCTTAATTAAAATGGTTCGGTTGCCGGAAAGAGGAGTTTTTAAAAAAGCTTTTTCCAGATCTTCAAAGGTTTTAAATCGGATCAAATCCGATTTTACGCGGGAAAAATTCTCACCGACCAGAATTCCCTCTATATCACCGGAAGCTTCCAGTAAATCGGCAATACGCTGGTGTTCAATTTCCGCTTCACTACCCAATTCAAACATATCTCCTAAAATGGCCAGTTTATTAGCATCGTCCAACGCGGATAGATTATGAATGGCAGCCTCCATGCTGGACGGATTGGCATTATATGCATCCAGAATAATCTTATGCCCGTTTGAATACAGAATTTGAGAGCGGTTATTAGCAGGGACGTATGTTTCAATTCCCCTCTTAATGCTTTTGAGCGAAACTTTGAAATACGAACCTATGGCAATGGCAATGGCAATGTTAGTATAGTTATAACTACCAATAAGGTTTGAGTTTATTGAGGTGTTTGCAACTTCGATAACTACTTCCGGGGCCGCACTTGTAAAGAGCACAGGGCAATCGGTTTTTTTGCTTTTTCCAAAGCCGTAAAATTTAGGGTATTCCCCAAGTTGTTTCATTTGAATGAGATCATCGAGATTGACAAAAATGAGTTTTTGGTTAGCTTTTAAATAAGTATACAGTTCACTTTTTCCTCTTATAACACCTTCTACACTTCCAAAACCCTCCAGGTGCGCCTTGCCAAAGTTTGTTATGACACCAAAATCGGGTTCTGCAATGTTGCACAGGGCTTCAATTTCTTTCAGGTGATTAGCTCCCATTTCCACCACACCTATTTCTGTATCTTTATCCATGGTTAACAACGTAAGCGGTACGCCTATATGGTTGTTTAAATTTCCATGGGTTGCCACGGTACGGTATTTTTGCGAGAGCACTGAAGAGATTAATTCTTTTGTTGTGGTCTTACCATTACTACCCGTCAGGGCTATGATCGGTATGCCGAGTGCTTTTCTGTGAAAATTAGCCAGTTGCTGCAAGGTTGCCAACACATCTTCCACAACAATTATTTTGGGATGATCTTCGTATAGCGATTCGTCAATTACTGCATATGATGCCCCCTTTTCAAGAGCTTGCTTGGCAAATAAGTTCCCGTTAAACCGGTCTCCTTTAAGAGCAAAAAAAATGGCGCCTTCCGCAATATCTCTGGTATCGGTACTAATTTTTCCCTGGTTCTGAAAAAGAGTATATAGTTCTGAAATGGTCATGAGCCGAAGATATAAAAAAAGCCCTTTCTAAAAAGGGCTTTTTTTTGAGTTATGAAATACTATCCTCTGGGACGTTTTTTCTTTTTTGATTTTGAACCTACTCGAGACATGGCACATCGGAAACCAATATAATCGGTAGCCATATATTGAGGCAGGTATCTTCGCTGAGCCGGATCGAGCCAATAAGCGCGATCTCTCCAGGAACCACCTTTGTAAACGCGAACCTCATCATCGATTAATGTAGTTCTGTCGTTCGACTTGTCGTACTCACGGATTAGATTTCCAAGAGAATCCCGGGTTACTTTATGATGCGGAGAATTGTACATACGCTTCGATGCATCTTCATGTTCTTCGTCTTCATAAGCAAAACGTTCAAAATATCTTGAAGAGCTCGGATCTCCATCGCGGTAACTCCTGTTATCACTTGAATTAAAATTGGGTCTCAGGTAAGTTTCCTGATCATCAATAGGAACCATGGCAAGTTCACCCGGCATATCACGAGCTACTATTTTTCCGTTCGGAAGGGTGTCGTATACCATATTTCCTTCCGATACCACAGCTACTTTTCCGTCTTCGCCGATAGCCGTTTTAGTATAGATATTACCTCGGTAGTAATTAAAGTCATTAGCTTCATCATCTACTATCGGACGGTAAACATCAGCAACCCATTCCGATACATTTCCTGCCATATCATAGAGTCCAAGATCATTAGGCTCATACGATTTTACCTGCGCTGTAATATCTGCGCCGTCGTCAGACCATCCCGCAATTCCGCCGTAATCTCCTTTACCCTGCTTGAAGTTAGCAAGCTGATCTCCTCGGCTTACACGTTTCCCCGATCGGGTATATTCACCTTCCCACGGGTATTTTTTTCTACCCCGGTAGTTATTATATTCTCTGATACCTACCAATGCAGATGCAGCGTATTCCCATTCAACCTCCGTAGGCAAACGATATTCGGGAAGTATAACCCCGCTGGAACGTTTTGCAAAACTAGGTAATGTGTCTTTTTTATTGGTTAATGCCAGCGAATCAACATTACCTCCATAAGTAGCATCGGGTCTGTTTAAATATGTTTCCGTACTAAAAGTACCGTCAATTTCACCCCCGGTAACCGCATATTTTGTACCTTTTTCCAAGAATCCTTCTCTTTCCAAAACAGCTTCATTTACACGGTCGGTTCGCCATTCGCTAAACTGAACAGCCTGTACCCAATTAACTCCCACAACAGGATATTCACCATAAGCCGGATGACGAAGATAATTATTGGTCATTACCTCATTAAATCCTAATCGGTTTCTCCATACCAGTGTATCGGGCAATGCTCCTTTATATATATTAGCATATTCAGGATTGTCCGGCGGAAATACCCGCTTAATCCAATCCAGATACTCTAAATACATGACATTGGTAACTTCCGTTTCATCCATATAAAAAGACTGCACATGCTGCTGCGTAGGCGTATTGTTCCAGTCGTGCATAACATCGTCCTGTACTTTTCCCATGGTAAAAGTTCCTCCTTCAACAAAAACTAAACCTGGAGCGGTTTCCTGTTCTTTAAAACTGGTATTGTACTGGAAACCTCCTTCTTTTGCATTTATTTTCCAGCCAGTTGCTCTGGAGGTATTCTTCGAAGTGTTATTTTTACAACTTGATAATCCTCCTAATACGACCAGAAGTGAGAGTGCAATTCTAAATGATTGTCTTTTCATAACTAAGATTTGAGTTCAAAAAATTAGGGCTACCTACCCGATTTAGTAAAAATATTTTAAGATGTTACCTTCAGGTGAGCGCAGCCAAATACATACTTTACTCGCTTTATTAAACGCAGGCTATTCTATTTTATTTTGTAATTTTTAAAAATTAGATGCGAACCTAATGTTTTTGGACGTTATCTTTACTCCAGAATTGTTAAAAATATAATGAATAAGGCATTTATAACCATTTTCTGTTTTTTAGTTTTACAGGGGTTCTCGCAACAAAAAAACTTTTATCTGAAGTGGACAGATACCCTTCAGGTGGGAACCTTGACCAAAACACATAAAATTCCATCTTTCCAGTCGGAATATTTTAATTATACAGGTAATGTTATCCGGTTTCAATATCAATGGAGAGTGTCTACCTCAGTGGACGAAAACAGCCTTGAGGTTAAAAACCTGGTATCCGAACGTATGAATCCCGAAGAATTACTCACATTGCCTAATAGGGTAGTTCCTTCGCAACTTTCCCCGAGACTCACCTATAATAGAGCAAGGGGAACAGGCTATGCTACCTTGTCTTTAAATCCTATTTACAAGGAGAACGGAGTACTCAAAAAAGTAATTTCCTTTCAAATAATATATAGAGAAGGCAGTAGCAAATACCAGGCTCAGGCAAGGCGAAACATCAGAAAGGCAAATTCCATACTGGCATCAGGGAACTGGTATAAGTTTTATGTTGAGAAATCCGGAGTTTATAAAATAGATCACGGCTTTTTAAAAGCGCTGGGAATCGATCCGGGAACTGTAGACCCCGGAAAAATAAAAATTTATGGAAATGGAGGAAGAATGCTCCCGCTGGAGCTGGAGGATGATTATCAGCAGGATATCAGAGAAATCCCGATACTTGTAGAAGGAGGATCAGACGGGAGTTTTGATTTGGATGATGCCTTGTTTTTTTATGGGATAGGAGGCGATGAATGGAATGAAGAAAGTCAGACACACCTAAATATTTTTCAGGATAATGCGGCTTATTTTTTAACGGTAGATGGCGTCAACGGAAAGCGTATCGGTCAGGGAACGCAACCTAATACCGCTCCCGATGAGATTGTAGATAGTGGGGATGTATATTTGTTCCATGAAAAAGATGAGGTAAATATTGTTAAGATCGGCAGACGGTGGTTTGGAGAGCGATTTAGTATAAATTCGGAACAGGACTTTCCGTTTACCGTTCCAAACCTCAACCGTGCTTTCCCGGTTCGCGTTGGGGTAAAACCGGCAGCCGTATCAGGAACGGTAAGTTCTATGAATGTAACCGTAAACGGACAACAAACCCATACTTTTAATTTTCCGGCAGTTCCTGTATCTGCCACTTTCGAGGCTACTCAGGATCCTTTTTCGCCGGATGGAACATTTTTTAAAAAAGGACTCCGTTATACAGATGTTGTAGTAAACACTGATGATATTACGGTTCACCTTAGTTATAATAACGGAGGAAACCCCAGTGCCGAGGCCTATCTGGATTATATTTCGCTGGAAGCAAAGCAAAAATTAACAGGTTACGGGGAGCAATTTATTTTTTCTTATAAAGAAGGAGGCTTACAAAGTGGCGTAGTGCAATTTGATTTTTCCGGAGCTTCGTCTGTTAAAGCAATTTGGGATATTACAGATATTTATAATGTACAGGCTTATACCAATACACTTTCCGAAAATACATTCTCTTTTAAGAATAACCTGGGCACTGTAAAAAAATACCTCGTAGTAGATAATCAGGATTATTATACCCCGGAAATAAGATCGGATAAAACGGTAGAAAACCAAAACCTTAAAGGAACGCTTTTTGGAAATGGAAGCAATACTCCCCTGGATTACCTGATAATTTGCCCGGAATACCTCAGGAGTCAGGCTCAGAAACTAGCTGATTTTCATGAGACGAATGGCGGATTGCAGGTGGTGGTAGCTTCATTGGAAGAAATTTATAACGAGTTTAATTCGGGTAATGCTGACATTGCTGCTATAAGAAATTTTGTTCGCTATGCATACGATAACGCACCAAATAGTAATCGTAAACTCTCTTACCTCGGTTTGTTAGGCGATGGATCGTTTGATTATAAAGACAGGATTTCCGGAAATTCAAATATTATCCCTGTTTTTCACGCTTTCGAGAGTTTTAACCTGACTTTTGGCATTGCATCCGATGATTTTTATGGAATGATGGATAATGGAGAGGGTACGTTGCTGAACAATGATCTTTTGGATATAGCGGTAGGCCGTATGCTGGCAAATACCCCGGAACAGGCCAATGATATAGTGAACAAAATTATAGCTTATCACAGCGGGGATGCCAGGGGTAAATGGAGAAATAATTTAACACTGCTGTCCGATGATGTAGATCAAAGCTGGGAGGGGATTATCCAATCCAGTATGGATCAGCAAGCTGCCTTAATTAATACTAACAAGCCTTTTATCAATATAAAAAAGATCTATGCAGATGCTTATCAGCAAACCGTATCTTCCGGGGGTGAGCGTTATGAAAAAGCTCATGATGAGCTCCTTAACAGTATCGAACAGGGTACCATAGCCATTAATTATTTCGGGCATGGGGGAGAAGACGGACTCGCTCAGGAACGATTATTTACCAAGGAAGATGCACAGAGTATTGGAAATGAACTTAAATATCCCCTGATCCTGACTATTACCTGCGAGTTCACGCGTTTTGACAATCCCTTACGGTCTACAGCGGGAGAGTTTATGTACTGGAATAAAAATGGAGGCGCAATAGCTCTGGTATCCACTACTAGAGAGATTTTTGTTGGGAATGGTATAACGTATGGAAATATTCTTTCCAACTACCTGTTTCCCGGACCCGGAGCTGAAAATATAAGTATTGCGGAAGCACTCAGGAGGGCCAAAGTAGATCCGTTATTTGGCGGAGGGGCTCAAAAAAGAGTAGTTTTCTTTTTTGGAGATCCCGCATTAAAACTGGCCATTCCGGATCCCCAGGTGCGTTTAACTGAAATAAACGATACCCCGATAACCCAGACCATTGACACATTAAAGGCGTTGAGTAAGGTAAAAATGGAAGGTGAGGTAAACGATGTTACGGGGAATCTGCTTCCCGACTTTAATGGTACCGTAAGCGTTATTGTATACGACAAAGAAGTATCCCGAAGCACGCTTGCCAACGACAATACTTTGGGGTTGGATGGAAACCTGATAAAGTTAAATTACAATACGCTGGGAGAAGCGGTTTTTAGAGGTAAAGCATCTGTTTTAAACGGGAAATTCGATTTTGATTTTGTGGTACCCAGAGATATCCGGATTCCTGTTGATCGGGGAAGAGTGAGTTTTTATGCACTTAATAATGGAAAAACGGAGGACCGCACCGGATATAACACCGATATACTAATAGGAGGTATAAATGAAAATGCCCCGGAAGATAATACGGGGCCGGAGATAACACTGTTTATGAATAATGAGAATTTTGTTTCCGGAGGTATTACAAATCAATCTCCCGTATTAATTGTAAACTTAACAGATCAAAACGGGATTAATACGGCCAGTGGTATTGGTCATGATATTATTGCGATTCTGGATGGCGATGAAAGCAATCCTTTTGTTTTAAACGAGTTTTATGAAACCGATGTAGACGATTTTACCCGGGGAAGTCTCACGTACCCTTTACGGAACCTGGAGCCGGGACTCCATACCCTTCAGGTAAGAGCATGGGACGTTTACAACAACTCCAGTACCGAAGAAATTCAATTTTTGGTATTGGATGATGGTGAGATCAAATTAGAACGTGTTCTGAATTATCCTAATCCTTTTACCAGTTATACAGAATTTTGGTTTAATCACAATAAACCATTTGAGCCTTTGGAGGTTGATTTACAGGTGTTTACGGTTTCGGGAAAGGTAATTTGGAATACGAGCAGGACAATTGTTTCCAACGGTTTTTCCAGAGATATCGTATGGGATGGGCGAGATAATTTTGGAGATCGTATAGGAAAAGGTGTCTACGTATATAAGATTACGGTAAAATCTGCGTTAACCAATAAGAAAACATTCAAGTTTGAAAAACTTGTGATACTATAAGTTAACTTTATATTTGTAAAAACAATCTAGATGAAAAAGATTTTATTAGCGCTTACTACCCTACTTATTTTTAATATGAGCGCTGTGGCACAGGGAGAGCCATCACTTCCTGAAAATAGGGCTATTACCACCGGAGTGCCTTTTCTGCTTATTACCCCCGATGCCAGAGCAGCGGGTATGGGTGATATTGGAGTTGCTACCTCAACCGATGCTTTTGGTCAGCAATGGAATCCGGCCAAATATGCGTTTGCACCTACGAAAATAGGGTTTGGATTTAGTTATACACCCTATTTGAGTAATCTGGTGAACGATATAGCTTTATTAAATGGTACTTTTTACAACAGAATAAACGAACGCAGTGCCTGGGCGGCCAGTATTAAATATTTTAGTCTGGGAGATATAGAATTAAGAGAAGATGCAGATGATCTGGGAATTACGGTTCGTCCGAATGAGTTTGCCATAGACGCTTCGTATTCCTTAAGATTAAGCGATCATTTTGCAATGGCGGTTAGCGGAAGGTACTTAAGTTCTGATTTAAAGATACCTTCGGAAACCATCGATGCCAGTGCTGCAGGAACATTTGCGGTGGATATTGCTGGATTTTACGAATCACCGGAAACTGCTTATAACAGTTTTGACGGACGTTGGAGATTCGGTTTTAACATTCAGAATATAGGACCCAAAATCAAGTATGATGATGTGGGAAGACAGGAATTTATCCCCACAAATCTTAAACTGGGTGGTGGTTTTGAGTTTATTTTTAACGAATTCAGTACGCTTACCCTGAATACGGAGGTTAATAAGCTTTTAGTTCCTTCCCCGCAGGATTTCAATGGTAACGGAGAGTTTATGGATCAGGAGGATCGGCGGGAATATGAAGATATCAGTTTTCTAAGCGGAATATTTAAGTCGTTTGGAGATGCCCCGGAAGGTTTTAGCGAAGAGTTGAAAGAATTCACCTGGGCATTGGGAGCAGAATATGTTTATAATGAGGCATTTGCATTTAGAACAGGGTATTTTAATGAAAGCGAATTAAAAGGAGCCAGGAAATTTTTTACGTTGGGAGCCGGATTCAAGTTTAATGCAACAACCATAGATATTTCTTACCTGTTTTCCGCATCGAAGGTTAAAAACCCATTGGAAAACACCTTAAGATTCTCCCTTTCCTTTAATTTAGGAGAAGAGTTTTTTTGATTGAGCTTAATGAAGCAACTAAAAATAAACACTACATTTTCGGTTTTTGAAAACCTGGAGGAACTTCCTTCCGAAGTTAGAAAGGTTATGAAAGCCGCCATAGAAGCTAGAAATAATGCTTACGCGCCATATTCTAAGTTTAGAGTTGGCGCAGCCTTGTCTTTAGATAACGGTCAGCTAATTACCGGGAGTAATCAGGAAAATGCCTGTTACCCATCCGGTCTGTGTGCCGAACGTGTGGCTATATACCATGCGGGTGCTATGTTTCCAAAGGCTGCTATACAAATATTGGCAATAACGGCGGCTTCAGAAAATTATACGGTTACTCAGCCCGCTCCGCCCTGCGGTGCCTGCAGACAATCAATTGCAGAGTTCGAATACAAACAAAAAACACCGATCTCTATTTATTTTATGGGAGAAACCGGAAAAATTATACATTCCTCTTCTTTAGCCAATTTACTTCCTTTGTCTTTTGACAAGGATTTCCTGAAGTAGATAACAAGAGAAACTCTTTTTGTGTCATAAATCAATATTTTCTTTTTTCCACTTTTATATAATATGTTACTTTTGTAATTCTCGTTTTCAAACAAAGGTTCTTGAAAACTAATAGTATCAATTATTATGGAAAAAATCACCAAGGATGTCTACCTTAAGTGGTATGAAGATATGTTGTTCTGGAGAAAGTTCGAGGATAAACTGGCAGCCGTTTATATTCAACAGAAGGTAAGAGGCTTTCTTCATTTATATAATGGTCAGGAAGCGGTTTTAGCCGGGTCACTTCATGCAATGGACCTTACTAAAGATAGAATGATTACTGCCTATAGAAATCATGTTCAGCCAATAGGTATGGGTGTAGATCCCAAAATGGTAATGGCCGAATTGTACGGAAAAGGTACCGGAACTTCTCAGGGACTTGGAGGTTCTATGCATATTTTCTCAAAAGAATATCGATTTTACGGAGGACATGGTATTGTTGGGGGACAAATTCCTTTGGGGGCAGGTTTGGCGTTTGCAGATAAATATTTTAAAAGAGATGCTGTTACGCTTTGTTATATGGGTGATGGTGCCGTTCGTCAGGGATCTTTACACGAAGCTTTTAATTTAGCAATGCTTTGGCAGCTTCCTGTGGTATTTATTTGTGAAAATAACGGATATGCGATGGGAACTTCAGTGGCGAGAACTTCGCACGCTACAGAGATTTGGAAATTAGGACTTGGATTTGAAATGCCTTGTGGTCCCGTGGATGGAATGAATCCGGTAGCCGTGGCAAATGCGGTCGATGAGGCTATACAACGTGCCCGAAGAGGTGGTGGACCTACCTTCCTGGAAATGAAGACATACAGATATAGAGGGCATTCCATGTCGGATGCACAGCATTACCGAACCAAAGAAGAAGTAGAAGAATACAAAAAAATTGACCCTATTACGCAGGTGCTGAATATTATTAAAGAAAATAATTACGCTACCGATACCGAAATAGATGATATAAATAAAAGAGTTAGGGAGTTGGTTTCGGAATGTGAGAAATTCGCTGAAGAATCTCCGTTTCCAGAAAAAAATGTAATGTACGATACGGTATACGAGCAGGAAGATTATCCTTTTTTACCACATAAACTTTAAGCAGAATTATGGCTGAGATTATTAAAATGCCACGTTTGAGCGATACCATGGAAGAGGGTGTTGTGGCGAAATGGCTAAAAAAAGTTGGCGATTCCATTGAGGAAGGTGATATACTGGCGGAAATAGAAACGGATAAAGCAACCATGGAATTTGAATCTTTTTATTCCGGAACGTTGTTGCATATTGGTATAAAAGAGGGAGATGGCGCTCCGGTTGATACTCTGCTAGCTATTATTGGCGAGAATGGAGAAGATATTTCCGGGTTGTTATCACAAGGTGAATCGGAAGTGTCGGATAGCAAAGAAGCCGAAAGTAAGAAGGTGGAAGAAAACAACACAGAAGAAAAAATAGAAGTAACGGAGGCAGGTAATGATATTCCAAGTGGTGTGGAAATTGTAAAAATGCCGCGCTTAAGTGATACAATGGAAGAAGGTACCGTTGCTTCCTGGTTAAAGAAGGTTGGTGATACGGTAGAAGAGGGCGATATATTAGCTGAAATAGAAACCGATAAAGCTACTATGGAATTCGAATCTTTTTATGCGGGTTCCTTGTTGTATATAGGTATTGAAGAGGGGAATACAGCGCCTGTTGATACGGTACTGGCTATTATTGGCCCTGAAGGAACCGATGTTAATCAGGTTTTATCCGGCATCCGGTCAGGAGCAATGGAAGCGGATAATACGCCACAAAAGGAGGCAGCTGTTGTAAAAGAAGAAACTTCCGAATCTGAAAAAAAGGTTTCCAAAACAACAGGGGAAAGGATTTTTGTCTCTCCGTTAGCTAGAAAAATGGCAGAAGAAAAAGGAATTGACTTATCCCTGGTAACCGGTTCGGGTGAGAACGGAAGAATTGTTAAAAAAGATATTGAAAACTATATTCCAACGGAAAAAGCGGAGGCCGTTGCGGTAACCGAAACGGGCACTTCCGAAAAACCCCTCACCAGTGCCGTGCCGTTTGTTCCGGCCGGAGAGGAGCATTTTGAAGAGGTGAAAAATTCGCAAATGCGAAAAACTATTGCCAGACGCCTTGGTGAATCTAAATTTACGGCTCCTCACTATTATCTCACTGTAGAGCTGGATATGAGTAATGCCATGCTTTCCAGAGCGCAAATCAATGCACTACCGGATATCAAAGTGTCCTACAATGATATGGTAGTAAAAGCGTGTACCATGGCGCTGAAAAAGCATCCGCAGGTTAATACTACCTGGCAGGGAGATACCACGAGATATAATCGCCACGTACACATTGGTGTAGCGGTAGCCGTAGATGAGGGATTGGTAGTTCCGGTTTTACGTTTCACGGATCAGATGACGTTAACGCAAATTGGAGGGCAGGTGAAAGATCTGGCAGGAAAAGCCAGAAATAAAAAACTAACTCCTCAGGAAATGGAAGGAAGTACCTTTACGGTTTCTAATCTGGGAATGTTTGGTATACAGGAGTTTACTTCTATTATTAATCAACCTAATTCGGCAATCTTGTCAGTGGGAACCATAGTTGAAAAGCCTGTGGTTAGAGACGGACAAATTGTTATTGGACATACCATGAAAGTTACATTGGCCTGTGATCACCGAACGGTTGACGGGGCTACGGGAGCTCAGTTTCTTCAAACCCTGAAAGCGTTTATGGAAAATCCGGTAACAATGCTTGCTTAAAAAAAGAATAAAATAAACTTACGTTAAAGCATCTCGGTTAATGAGATGCTTTTTTTATCTTTAGCCTTAAAGAAAAGAAGAATGAAAAAACTGTTGTTAATTTCAGCCCTCCTGGTGATGAACTGTAAGTCATCTACCATTATGATGCGCCCGGAAGGTGTATTGGATGAACCAAAAGTAGATAAGGTTGAAAACGAGGTAAAAGAAACAGAAGTACAGAGCAATCCGGAAATTCCCAATTACGTAAGTACCGAATCGGTTGCTTCTATTATGAATTTTCTAGCATCTGATGATTTGCAAGGCCGGGATTCAGGGAGTGAGGGAATAGAAAAAGCGGCGAATTATATTGAAAGTATGTTCAAAAAAAACCAAATAGCTCCGTATTTTCTATCGTATAAAGATACGCTGACTAATTTCCGGGGAAATGCATTTAATGTGGTTGGAATAGTTCCCGGAAATGACGAAAAACTTAAAAGTCAATATATTATTATTGGAGCGCATTACGATCATATTGGGAAAGGCAAAGCTCATGAAGGGGATGATATTGCCAATGGAGCTAATGACAATGCCTCCGGGACTACGGCTGTAATGGAATTAGCACGGTATTTTGCAGAGAAAAAAACAAACGGAAGAAGTTTGGTGTTTGCTTTGTTTTCGGCTGAGGAAAGAGGATTGTTAGGATCGGCTCATTTAGCTGATAAGCTTAGCCAACAGGGGATGGATCTTTACACTATGGTTAACTTCGAAATGATAGGAGTACCTTTTAAAGATAGAGCTTATGAGGCTTTTTTGTCAGGGTATGAACTGTCTAATATGGCAAATAAAATTAATGAATACGTAAAAAATAATCTTATTGGTTTTTCGGAGGTTTCCAAAAAATACAGCTTGTTCAAGCGCTCGGATAATTATCCGTTCTATGAGAAGTTTGGGCTGCCCTGTCATACCATTTCAAGTTGCGACCTGACTAATTTTGATTATTATCATCACGTAGATGATGAAAACGATAAAATGAATTTTGAGTTTATGGCAAGCCTTATAAATAAAATGATTCCTGCCATTGATGTGATGAGTAATACTCCGTTGAAAGAAATTAAAATGAATGAGTAAAAATATTATTGTAACAGGAACCAGCAGGGGAATAGGTTTCGAATTGGTACATCTTTTTGCAGACCAGGGACATAATGTGTTGGCTTTATCCCGTAACGAACGCCCGGTAAATAATTTACATTTTGACAATATAACTTCTTTTTCCTTCGACCTCAATAATCTGGAAGATTATCAGAAAGTCAGGGAATTTATTAATAGAGAGTGGAAAAGTGTGGATGTTTTAATTAACAATGCAGGAACCTTACTTAATAAACCTTTTTCCGAAACAACGATAGGTGATTTTGAGCAGGTATACCGAACCAATGTTTTTGGAGTGGCAGAAATGACACGGGTGGTATTACCCTTTATGTCGGCCGATAGCCATGTAGTAACTATCAGTTCTATGGGAGGAGTTCAGGGAAGTGTGAAGTTTCCCGGCCTGGCGGCATATAGCTCGAGCAAGGCAGCGGTTATTACCTTAACCGAACTCTGGGCGGAAGAATATAAGGAAACAGGCCCGTCATTCAATGTGCTTGCCCTGGGGGCGGTACAAACAGAAATGTTAGAAGAAGCATTTCCGGGTTATAAGGCCCCCGTAACCGCAGGAGAAATGGCACGTCATATTTTTGATTTTTCCCTGAACGGGCATAAATTTTACAACGGAAAACTGATGCAGGTAAGCAGTTCTACTCCCTGAATATCTTGAAGTATAAATGTGTCATATTTGATTGTGATGGCGTGCTGGTAGACAGCGAGCCTATTGCCAATCGTGTTTTGGTGGATATGGCAAACGAATTCGGTGCAGGAGTTAATATGGAATACGCTTATAAACATTTCAAAGGGAATTCACTAACTGTATGCCTGCAAGAAATAGAAATGCTGGTAGGTAAATCGCTTCCTTCAGACTTTGAGAAGAACTTCAGAGAACGCTCTTTTGAAGCATTTTCTAAAGAAATAAAACCGGTGGAAGGTATTGAAAAAGTCCTGGAAAACCTGGAAATTCCCTTTTGCCTGGCTTCGAGTGGCCCCTTAAGCAAAATTAAATTAAACCTGACACTAACCGGCCTGCATCGTTATTTTGAAGAACGGATTTTTAGTTGTTATACCCTTAAAAAATGGAAGCCTGACCCGGATATATTCCTATGGGCTGCAACATCAATGGGGTTTCAGGCTCAGGAATGTGTGGTTATAGAAGATAGTAATCTGGGTATTGTGGCAGCACGACGAGCCGGCATGGATGTTTTTGGGTATACTGCACGTGACTATAACAACGATCTGAAAAACGCAACCCTTACTTTTAACAAAATGACACAGCTAATCAATTTACTCCATGGCATGTAATTTTTTAGTAAGTAAAACTCCTATTTTTGTGGCGTGAAAGAGGTGCTAACACAATATATTCCGGAAAAAGCGGTGCCCTATGTTTTTACACTTATTAGGGAGTTGCAGGGGCATGTTCGGGTAGTTAATCAACGAGTTACCCGTCATGGTGACTACAAGCGTTTACCTGATGGAAGACATCTTATAACCGTTAATTCGAATTTGAATAAATACAGGTTTCTTATAACGCTTATTCATGAATTGGCGCATTTGGTTGCATTTACGAAATACGGAAGATATATCAAACCGCATGGAAAAGAATGGAAAAGTACTTTTCAACGATTAATGCTGCCTTTGTTACATCCGGAAATTTTCCCGGATAGCTTATTACCATTGCTCGCCCGGCATTTCAAAAACCCGAAAGCGAGTAGTGATACCGATGCACAGCTGTCGCTGGCACTTAAAAGGTTTGATCCGGAAAGCGATAAAAATTATATTTTTGAAGTACCTAAAGGGAGTCTCTTTAAATTGTATAATGGAAAAGTTTTTAGAAAAGGAGACAAACGGGTAAAGCGATATGAATGCATGGAGTTGAAAAGCGGAAAGATATATCTTTTTCAACCCAATGCGGAAGTGGAAATTATCCATGAAATTCCGGATAAGGAACTATATACATGAAAACAACAACAAAAAACAGTTTTAATGAATAAGAACCACTACGCTCTGCTGATGGCGGGAGGTATAGGGTCCAGGTTTTGGCCAGTAAGCACGCAATCTTATCCCAAGCAATTTCACGATATGCTGGGGACGGGCGAGACTTTGCTACAGCGCACTTTTAATCGCCTTCATAAAATAATCCCGGCCGAAAATATATACATACTTACCAATAAACGGTATAGCGACCTGGTGTTGGAACAACTTCCGGAGGTAAAGAGCGAACAGGTGGTTTTAGAGCCTGCCATGAGGAATACCGCACCCTGTATTTTGTATGCAGCTTTAAAAATCCAGAAAAAAAATAATGACGCTGTTATGGTTGTGGCCCCCAGCGATCACTGGATTGAAAACGAGAGTGCGTTTTTAAACAATCTTACCCGGTGTTTTGAGGCTGCCTCTAAAAAAGAAATACTAATGACCATGGGAATACAGCCAACCTTTCCAAATACCGGTTATGGTTATATCGAGTACGATAATACAGGTAAGGATATTATTAGTAAAGTTTTTAAATTTCATGAAAAACCAACCCATGAAAAGGCTAAAGCCTATTTGGAGCAGGGTAATTTTACCTGGAATGCCGGAATTTTTGTTTGGAGTACTATAACCATCATTAATGCTTTTAGGCAGTTTCAACCGGAGCTGTTTCGTCTATTCCATAAAGGAATGGAGGTTTATAATACCAGAGATGAACAGGATTTTATTGATAAATATTATGGCGAAGCGGAAAACATATCGATAGATTATGCCATTTTAGAGCATTCCAGTAACATATACATGTTGCCTGCTTCTTTTGACTGGAATGATCTTGGTACCTGGGGATCGCTCTATGATAAACTGGAAAAAGATGAAAATCAAAATGCTGTTGTAAATGCACGTGTTTTAAGTGATGGAGCTTCCCGTAATATGATTCGATCTTCCAGTGGAAAAATAATTGTTATTGACGGATTGCATGATTATATTGTGGTGGATAAGGAAGATGTACTTCTTATTTATCCCAAGGAGAAAGAACAAGACATTAAAAAGGTTTTAAAAAACGTGAAAGATATCTATGGTGAGCAATACGGATAGGAATTATGGAAACAAATAATCAAAATAATATTCAAAATAGCGAGAGTACAGGACAGGAAGTAAAAAAAGATTTTACAGGCCTGATGGGAAGTCTTAAAAAGTTCTTTAAAGAATTATTGGATATTCGTAGTAACACGGAACAACAGGCTACTGTAGACGCCATTATTGAAGATATTCCTTTTAAAGGTCATACGGCCTGGATTCTGGTTTGTTCCATTTTTATAGCTTCGGTAGGATTAAATGCCAATTCCACCGCGGTTGTCATAGGAGCGATGTTAATTTCACCTCTTATGGGCCCTATTCTTGGAATGGGAATGTCGGTTGCCATTAATGATATTGACACTTTGAGAAGATCTGTAAAGAATTTTGGAGTGATGGTGGGACTCAGTATCCTGACGGCTTTTCTCTTTTTTAAATTCTTTCCTTTGCGAGATGAATCTTCCGAGCTTCTGGCAAGAACCGCTCCGGATATCAGGGATGTACTTATAGCTTTTTTTGGCGGATTGGCACTGGTAATTGCACGTGCCAAGAAAGGGACCATGGCGAGCGTTATTTATGGTGTGGCCATTGCAACGGCACTGATGCCTCCTTTGTGTACCGTGGGATTCGGACTGGCTATCGGAAACTTTGATTATGCACTGGGTGCACTTTATCTGTTTGGGATAAATACTATTTTTATTGGCCTGGCTACCTTTTTGGTGTTAAAGCTTTTAAGATTCCCGATGGTGCGTTATGCCAATTCAGCGCGTAGAAGAATGATAGCCAGAGTAGCCTCTATCCTCGCAATTGTAGTTATGATACCGGCGGGCATTACCTTTTATAAGGTATGGCAGGAGTCTTCGTTTATGAATGACGCCAATCGGTTTATTACGGAAAAAATAGAAACGTATCAATTTGGAGAAGGAGGTCGCTTCCTGGAAGATTTTAGCGATATAGAATATAAAGATGGCACCAATTCGCTAATCGAACTGGTTTTTATGGGAGATGAGGCTATTCCGCAAAGTGTTATTGATACCTGGCAGCGACAAAAAGAAGACTATCCCAAACTTAGAGATGCAGAACTCAAGATAATTCAGGGTGCGAATAGCGGAGATCAGGAACGGCTTCGCTATGTTAATGAATTATACGAAGCAAAGAAAACAGAATTGGCTAATAAAGATGAAAGGATTCGAATTTTGGAGGAAGAATTAGCCAGTTTAAGCAAAACTGCCGGAAAACAAATTCCCTTTGATCAGATTAGTAAGGAAGCCAGTGTAAATTATGACCACCTGGAACAACTGGGATTTGCTTATACTATTACTACCAATTTTAAAACACTGGACACCCTTCCTGTGTTTGAAGCAAAATGGGCGGAAAAAGCTACCAGAGCTGAGGTGGATGAAAATATGAAAAAGCTGACGGAATGGCTTAAGCTGAAACTTAATAGTAATAAAATAGTGGTCAAGGAGGTGGAATAAAAAGAACTCTCAGGCCCTTTCTTCCAGATACATCTGCCTTACTTTTTTAAACAGCTCTGACGAATAGACAAAGTCGGTTACTGCTTGGTTATCGGTTTTAAAAATTTCTTTATTGGTTCCTTCCCATTCTTTATGGCCATTTTTCAGAAAAACAATTTTCTCCCCGATTTCCATAACCGAATTCATATCGTGGGTATTAATTACCGTTGTAATATCGTATTCCTTAGTAATTTCCTGAATAAGATTGTCAATAAGAATTGCCGTTTTAGGATCCAGGCCGGAATTAGGCTCATCACAAAAAAGATACTTGGGATTGTTTACAATAGCTCTGGCTATGGCGACTCTTTTTTGCATCCCTCCGGATATTTCGGAAGGATATTTGTTATGTGCATCGGTTAAATTTACCCGGTTTAGTACAAAATTGGTTCGTTCCTGCATTTCCCCTACCGATTTATCCGAGAACATTTTAAGAGGAAACATAACATTTTCGGCAACGGTCATGGAATCGAATAATGCACTCCCCTGAAACACCATTCCCATCTCCTGGCGCAAATCCCTTTTTTCATCGCCGGAGAGTTCTCCGTAAATACGCCCATCGTAATTAATAGTGCCCTGTTCCGGCACAAACAAACCCAAAAGACACTTAAGAAATACGGTTTTTCCGGATCCGCTCTGACCGATAATCAAGTTGGTTTTACCTTTGTCAAACAGGGTGGTTATACCTTTAAGAATATGAGCATCTCCAAAAGATTTATGTATGTTTTCAACCGATATCATTATCCTAAAAGCATTTGCGTTAATATATAGTTGAGTATAATAATAACCACACTGGTCCATACAAAGGAGGTGGTACTTGCTTTCCCTACTTCCAGAGCGCCTCCCTTCATATAATAACCGTGATATGCCGGTATGGTAGCAAGAATAAAAGCGAAAACAAAGGTTTTGGTAAAGGCATAAAATACGTGGAAAGGTTTGAAGTCCACCTGGATTCCCTGAATAAATTCGGTACTTGTACTAAACCCTCCCAGAACTGCGGCTACCCAGCCGCCAAGGATACCCAGATACATACCTATAGCAATGACAAACGGATAAAAAAGCAATGCTATAATCTTAGGGAAAACCAGATAATTCAACGAATTTACTCCCATTACTTCCAGCGCATCTATTTGTTCCGTAACTCGCATGGTACCAATACTGGAGGTAATATATGAACCCACTTTTCCCGCCATTATTATCGAAGTAAAAGTAGGTGCAAATTCCAAAATAACCGATTGCCTTGTGGCAAACCCAACCAGGTACTTTGGAATTAAGGGATTGTCTATGTTTAAAGCAGTTTGAATGGCCACAACGCCCCCTACAAAAAAGGAAATGAATGTTATAATACCCAACGACCCATAAATAAGATCATCAATTTCCTTTAAAATAAGATCCTTCATAATAACCCATTTGGTAGGCTTCTTAAACACCTCCCTGACCATTATAAAGTAACTGCCTATAGATTCCAGATAATTCATGGAGTAAAAATATGCTAACGAAAGTAAAAAAAATAATGCTAGGAAAGTTTTAAGATTAGTAGTTTTGCTTAATTAATATTTTATTTCTGTTTAAAATAGCATTCCATGAAGCAAATAGGTCTAGTCTTAATTTTAGTATTAATGTTTATTTCCTGTAGTGTTCAACAGGTTAACAATACCGTAGTAAAAAAGGAAACCACTCTAAAATCAAATCCAAAACTCGTAGTCGGGATTGTGGTAGATCAAATGCGTTATGATTACCTCACAAGATTTTGGGATAAGTATGGCGATGGAGGATTTAAAAGAATGATTCGGGAAGGGTTTACCTGTAAGAATAACCACTTTAACTATATCCCTACCAAAACGGGCCCGGGGCATGCCTCGGTTTTTACGGGAACTACTCCGGCTACACATGGAATTATAGCCAATGACTGGTATGATAAAGAGGAGAAAAGAAGTGTGTATTGTGCGGGAGACGATGCGTATGCTTCGGTTGGCGTTACGGGAAATGCAGGAAAAATGTCGCCACATAGATTATTAACAACTACTGTAACAGACGAATTACGTCTGGCATCGCAGATGCGAGGGAAAGTTATCGGGATTTCGGTGAAAGACCGGGGAGCTGTTTTACCGGCAGGCCGTCTTGGAAACCACGCCTTTTGGTTTTATGGTAGGGATAAAGGAATCTGGATTAGCAGCACTTACTATGGAAATGAGTTACCCGCCTGGGTACAATCGTTTAACGAATCAGGAATTGCCTCAACCTATAAGAAAGACTGGAATACCATATATGATATTAAAAACTATATAGAGAGTGCTTCCGACAATAATACCTTTGAGCGAAAATTCAATGGGGAAAACCATCCTGTTTTTCCACATCGATTTACGGAAATTTGGGATGCAAACGGAGGATATAACCTTTTAAGAGAATCTCCTTTCGGGAATAGCCTTACTACGGATTTCGCAATTGCATCGATTTCCGGTGAACATTTGGGAGCAGATCAAATAACCGATTTCTTGGCGGTAAGTTATTCGTGTACCGATTATGTAGGACATCGTTTTGGTGTGCAAAGTAAAGAAATTGAAGATACCTATATCCGGTTGGATAAAGACCTGGAACGATTTTTTAATGCCCTGGACGCTAAAGTAGGGAAAGGAAAATATACCGTGTTTTTAACAGCAGACCATGGGGGTACATACCCACCTCCTTATTTAAAACAGTTAAAACTACAGGGAGAATTCCAGGCTAAAGAACCTATTCTTAAAAAACTTAAAGAATATGCGCAATTTAAATACGGAACTCCTGATATTGTGGAAAACTTTTCAAACGAACAGATTTTTCTGAATAGAGATTTAATCCGGGAATACGGTGAAAAGCCATGTGAAGTACAACGCGTACTGGCCGATGAGTTATTGTCGTATCCGGAAATCAGCGAAGTGTATACCCGTTGCGATATGGTGTCTGCGTCTTTTACCGACGGAATGGCAGGCCTTTTACAAAAAGGATTTAACCAGAAGCGATCCGGAGACTTGTTGATAACTCTGGGCTCAGGTACGATTACAATTTCTGAAAAATGGACGTATATAAACCCTACCGATCATAAAACAGGATATAATTACGACACACACGTACCCCTGCTGTTTTTTGGTCATGGTATTAACAGAGGGAGTACGACGAGAAAAACCGAAATTCACGATATAGCACCTACTATATCTGCACTACTGGGAATTGCGTTTCCGAGCGGTACATCAGGACAGCCGATAAGCGAGGTGATTGACTAAAATATTTTAGACCATATTCCATGCCATCGGTACTTTCTTATAAAGGCTCCTTCTTTAGAAGAAACCAGATATGGTTGTTTTTCTTTTTTGGCTTTGAAGTAGCCCTTCAGGTAATCAAGAAATAATTGCGGGTTCTTTTTTCTTGCGGTCAGCTTTAACGATGCGATCAATGTAATAAGAAAGCCGTATCTGAGTTTGTAAAAAGCTTCACCCTGTTTGTATTTGGCCTTTTTGTTGTACGTTGCGCCCGTAGGCTTTAAGTGTTTTACCTGTAGGGAACGGTCGGTTACTATTTTCCAGTTATGATACCTCGCCAGAAGCTCATCTACGGTATCCCATCCCATAGATGGTTTAAGGCCCCCTATAGCCTCGAAACACTCTTTTCTGTATGCTTTTATACCACCCCGGATATGATCTTCATTAGTGAGATTCTCCAGCACCCATATTCCATTACTTTCTATGTAACAAAAACCTCCTGCCATACCCACATCGGAATTGCTAAAGTGGTTTTTTAGAGTTGCCAGATAATTATGCGGGAAAATCAGATCCGCATCGAATTTGCATATCACATCGTATTCGGTGTTTAAAGATGCATACCCAGAATTAAAGGCATTAACAACCTTACTTCCGGGTAAATGTTTGCTTTCAGATTGGGTATTTACTTTGCTTATATATGAATATCGGGACGAGAAATCATCTATGATCTTTTCGGTGGTATCTGTTGAGTGATCGTTTACAACAATAATTTTTTTAGGAATCAGTGTTTGACCCGTAAGAGAAGCCAAGGTACTTCCCAGAAACGCCTCTTCATTGTGAGCGGGTATTACAATACAGAATTTCATGAATCCGACTTTCGTTCCGCATACACGGCATAATACCTCGGGGTAACGCCTCTCAATATCGGGCGAACTCCTATTTTATTAACCGGGTTGGTCCATTTGGCTTTCTTTTTAATTTCCCATCCGGTTTTGTCGAGCAGCCAATCAAATTGCCAATCTTCAAACTCATGAAAATGCTGATCTCTTTCATCTGACGGATTGCGATAGGCAGGTGAAAACCATAATCGTAACGGAACGGTAGCCACCAGTTTTTTGGCCTGAATATCTCTTAAAATATTAAACGGGGCTAACAGGTGCTCAAAAATTTCAAAGGCTGTTACCAAATCGTACCTATCGGTTTGAACAGCCTCTGTATGTATATCCAGATCTTCTCCCTGAGTATTGGTGACCACATATCCTGTTTCCTGCATTATTGCGGTAAACGGATTGGGTACACCTAAATCCAATATGTTTTTCGGTGGAGGAGAAACAGATTTTAAAAAATCGAGCGTATGTTTATAACGTTTATTCGGAAAATGGTTTTCGTACATATCAATATTTATACACAATGGCATTGATGTTCATCCCTGCTCCAACACTTGCAAAGATAATAACATCCCCTTTATGTAACGATTGATTTTCCATTTCTCCCTTTCTCACGGTATCAAACAGGGTGGGTATGGTTGCCACCGAGCTATTCCCTAATTTTTGAATATTCATGGGCATAACCCCTTCCGGCATTTCTTTATGGTATAACTTATAAAATCGCTGGACAATAACTTCATCCATTTTTTCATTTGCCTGATGAATGAATATTTTTTTAACCTCATCGATGGAGACACCGCTTTTGTCCAGACAATTTTTCATTGCCTGCGGAACCTGAGTAATGGCAAATTCATAAATTTTTCTCCCGTACATTTTGATGTATTTGGTATCTCTGCACAGTTCCGGATTATTGGAATTTCCAAAGAAGAGAAAATAGGCTTCATCATAGGCATATGTAGCTGATTCATGTGCCAAAATCCCCCCATCGCTTTCATCCAGTTCAATAACAACGGCTCCGGCTCCATCTGAATAAATCATGGAGTCTCTATCGTGCTTGTCTATGACTCTCGAAAGGGTTTCGGCTCCAATTACCAAACACTTTTTGGCCAATCCACTCTTTATAAAAGCCTGGGCCTGAATAACTCCTTCTATCCATCCGGGGCAACCAAACAGCAGGTCGTATGCCACACATTTTGGATTTTTAATACGAAGTGAGTGTTTCACCCGGGAGGCCAAACTCGGTAAGGTATCGCCCTGAATAGTTCCGTGCTTTACATCACCAAAGTTATGGGCAACAATAATATAATCAAGGTCTTCCGCGTCTATATCAGCATCCTTAATAGCTTTTTCCGCAGCAAAAAATGCCAAATCGGAAGTGGCTAAATGATCTTTTGCATAACGCCTTTCGCCAATACCGGTTATTGCTTTGAATTTCTTGATAATTACGTCGTTATCATGACTAAACTGCGATCCGTTCGAATCTAGAAAATTATGTAATCTGAACTGATCATTCGATTCCACAATGGAAGGAATATAACTCCCTGTTCCCACAATTCGTGTACCCATATTATAGAGAAGTAATGTTATTTGTGACGCAATATAATGCTTTATAAATTCTTTGCTATTTATTGTCGTTAAAAATTACGATGTTCAAAAGTTTAAATCGGCAGGTACCGTTATTCTTCAGGTAGGTGGCACTCTACAGTCTACCCTTAATCATATTTTTTGGGAGGACTCCTTTTACATCAAAAATGATAGGACTCATCTTTTCCATTCTCCGAATGAAGTCAGCTTGTATATACCCTCTGTGGGGTACTGCCAGAATAATGGCATCATACGATTCCTGAAGCTCAGGGGTAAGTTGAATGCCCGTATTTTTCACCACTTTTTCAGGATCTGCGTACGAATCGTGCACATCCAGTTTTACACCATAAGTATTGAGCTCTTTAATAACATCGATAACTTTGGAATTCCTGATATCAGGAATATTTTCTTTAAAGGTAATCCCAAGGACAAGGACGGAAGCATTTTTGACTGCAGATCCGTTACGAATCATTAATTTAATTACTTTGTTAGCAACAAAATGACTCATTTGGTCGTTAATTCTCCTCCCTGATAAAATTACCTCCGGATAATAGCCTACACTTTCTGCCTTATGCGTAAGGTAATAAGGATCTACGCTAATACAATGTCCACCAACCAACCCCGGTGAGAAAGGTAAAAAATTCCATTTGGTCTTAGCCGCTTGAAGAACTTCCTGAGTATCTATATCCAATTTGTCAAAGAGCAGTGCAAGCTCATTCATCAGAGAAATGTTCAAATCTCGTTGTACATTTTCTATAACTTTTGCCGCCTCGGCTACTTTAATGGAAGGAGCTTTATAAGTGCCGGCGTCGATCACGGTTTTATAGAGCGCATCAATTAATTCGGAAATTTCAGGAGTACTTCCCGAGGTTATTTTAACAATATTATTCAGGGTATTCTTGGTATCGCCCGGACTGATACGTTCAGGCGAGTATCCGCAAAAAAAATCTTTATTAAAAACAAGATTGCTGTGCTCTTCCAGAACCGGAACGCATTCTTCCTCCGTACATCCCGGAAAAACAGTAGACTCGAATATGACGATATCTCCTTTTTTAAGAATGGTTCCAATAGAGGCACATGCTTTTTTTAAAGGGTTAAGATCCGGATTGTGATGTTCATCTACGGGAGTCGGGACCGTAACAATAAAAATATTTGCCAACGCGATGTTTTGCAATTCATGCGTAAAGGTCATGGCGGTAGAAACAAGCTCTTCACCGGTTACCTCCAGTGTATGGTCTTCTCCATGGCTTAACCGACGAATCCTTTCCTTATTGGTGTCATAACCGATAACCGGAATTCCTTTTTTACTAAATGCAATTCCCAAAGGCAGACCTACATACCCCAATCCTATAATGGCTACGGTATTTGACATATTAGGCTTCCATATATTCTTCAATTGGAGCACAGGTACAGATTAAATTACGATCGCCATAGGCATCGTCCACGCGCCTTACACTCGGCCAGAATTTGTTATCAGCTAGATAGTCTAAAGGAAAGGCGGCTTCCTGTCTGGAATAAGGGTAATTCCATTTATCGGAGGTTACCATTTGCACCGTATGAGGGGCATTTTTAAGAATATTACTTTCGTCATCTGCCGAACAGGTATCGATTTCCTCCTTAATTCGGATAAGTGCATTACAAAAGCGGTCCAGTTCTTCCATACTTTCACTCTCCGTTGGTTCTATCATAATAGTACCTGCCACCGGAAAGGAAACAGTGGGCGCATGAAACCCATAATCCATGAGGCGTTTGGCTATATCGGAAACTTCTACCCCGTTTTTCTTAAAAGGCCGGCAATCTACAATCATTTCATGGGCGGCTCTATTCTGTTCCCCGGCGTATAATACATTGTAATATCCTTCAAGCTTGCTTTTAATATAGTTGGCATTGAGGATTGCATATTTTGTTGCTCGGGTGAGTCCCTCCGCACCTAATAAGGTAATATATCCATATGATATTAAGCATGCCAATGCACTTCCCCAGGGAGCTGCTGAAATAGCGGTTATAGCATTTTTCCCGCCTGTGGGAATCAAAGGGTTGGAAGGTAAAAACTCAACCAAATGCTGAGCAACACAAATGGGTCCTACTCCCGGACCACCACCACCATGAGGTATAGCAAAGGTTTTATGAAGATTTAAATGGCATACATCGGCACCAATAGTAGCAGGATTGGTTAGCCCTACCTGCGCATTCATATTAGCGCCATCCATATATACCTGTCCGCCATTTTGGTGAATAATGTTGGTAATCTCTTTAATAGAAGATTCATAAACACCGTGTGTAGACGGATAGGTAACCATTAGCGCCGCCAGGTTGTCTTTATATTTTTCGGCTTTTTCCCGGAGGTCTTCCACATTGATATTCCCCTCTTCTGTTGTTTTGGTAACAATGACCTTCATTCCCGCCATAACCGCCGAGGCAGGGTTTGTGCCATGCGCCGATGCGGGAATAAGGCAAATATGCCTGTGTCCTTCTCCTCTGGATTCGTGATATGCCCGGATCACCATGAGCCCCGCATATTCTCCCTGAGCTCCTGAATTGGGTTGAAGCGAAGTGCCTGCAAAACCTGTAATAACATTTAACTGTTCCTCAAGGCGTTTCAATACATTTTGGTATCCGGTTGCCTGTTCAAGTGGTACAAAAGGATGTATATTTCCCCATTGCGACCAGCTAAGGGGCAGCATTTCCGCAGCAGCATTGAGTTTCATGGTACAAGACCCAAGAGATATCATAGAATGATTCAAAGACAGGTCTTTACGCTCCAGCTTTTTAATATACCGCATCAATTGCGTTTCGGAATGATAGGTATTAAAAACATCTTCCTGAAGAAAAGAATCTTTTCTCATTAAAAAATCCGGAATCCGGGATCTGATTTCACTGGAGAACTCGATATTTTTAAAATCTTTGCCCGCCGCTTGCGCAAAAACTGCGAGTATATTATCTATATCTTCCCGGGAAGTAACTTCATTAATGGATATAGAAATAGTGTTTTTGTCAACGTAGTAAAAATTTATTTCTTTGTTTTCGGCAATTGGTTTAACCGATTCGCTATCTGTACGGACCAGCAGTGTATCAAAAAACACATCATTTAAGAGTTCAATGTCTAAGGCTTTTAAACCATCTGCCAGCCTAACAGCATTACGGTGTACTTTATTGGCTATGTATTTTAATCCTTCCGGCCCGTGATAAACAGCATACATACCTGCCATAACAGCAAGGAGCACTTGAGCAGTACATATATTGGAAGTGGCTTTATCTCTTTTTATATGTTGCTCCCGGGTTTGTAAAGCCATACGCAGTGCCCGATTGCCGTCAGCATCCTTGGTAACTCCTATTATACGCCCCGGAATGCTGCGTTTATAAGCTTCTTTGGTAGCAAAATATGCAGCATGAGGCCCGCCATATCCGAGTGGAATTCCAAAGCGCTGTGTAGTTCCCACAACCACATCCACACCTAATTGACCGGGGGGCGTTAATAAAGCCAGACTGAGAATATCAGCAGCTACCGCAATTTTTATCCCTTTTTTTCCGGTATCTTCTATAAAAGAAGTATAATCGTGGATAACACCGTACTTCCCCGGATATTGTAAAAAAGCACCGTAAAACCCGGAGTCCAGATTAATGCGATTATGATCTCCTATAATTAGCTCGATCCCAAGAGGGATAGCTCTTGTTTTTAAAAGCGATAGCGTTTGGGGGAGAACTTCTTCCGAAACAAAAAACTTAACAACCCCGTTTTTTTTCTGCTCTCTCGATCTGAGATCCAGCAACATTGTCATAGCCTCGGCTGCGGCCGTACTTTCATCCAGCAGAGAGGCATTGGCAATTTCCATCCCGGTAAGTTCACACACCATGGTTTGGAAATTGAGCAAGGCTTCGAGCCTTCCCTGGGCTATTTCTGCCTGATAGGGGGTATATGCCGTATACCAGCCCGGATTTTCCAGTATATTACGCTGTATCACCGCAGGTGTAATACTTTCATGATATCCCAGACCAATATAACTTTTAAAGATTTTATTTTTTAAAGACAATTGTTGAATATGATTCAAATAATCATGTTCACTTAAGCCTTTAGGCAATTTTAATTCTCCCGACAAACGAATATCGTCCGGAATCGTTTCATAAATAAGTTGATCCATGGAGTCAACTCCGATGGTCTTATACATAGTGCCGAGGTCTTTTTTGTTTGGACCTATGTGCCGAATATCAAATGAATCAGTTTTCATCAACGTAAAGGATTGTTATAATCAGACAGCAAAATTACATATTATATTCATCAAAAATAACGTTTTCGTAAGCATTCCAATTAAAGTTTTTAACCAAAAAAGCAAGTTATAAACACATTGTCTATTTTTGTATGATGGGGAAATTAAAAAGCGTTTTCGATTTTTATATTGACGCTAGTTTTCATGTGGGTTTAGCAGTGTTCAGTTTGGTCGAGCTAAGCTTTATGCGATTGGCTATACGCCCTGATCATAATCTTTCTCTCGCCGCATTTTGTGGTACCGTGGTAGTCTATAACTTTATTAAGTTTGGTGTAGAAGCAGATGGATATATTAAAACAGCTAATACGTATCACAAATTGGTACAAATTGTAAGCGCAGGAGCGTTTGTTCTCGGGATGCTTTTTTTTAGTAAACTTAACCCTGAAACTTATCCGTACCTGGTGGGTTTACTAATCTTATCGGGAGTGTATGCCATTCCTGTTCTTCCAAAGTCGCGAAACTTAAGAAATTTAAAAGGGTTAAAAATCTTTATTGTAGCACTGGTATGGGCGGGCGCCACCGTTATGGTTCCTGTGATTGACGGATTTCATATGTTCAATTGGGACGTAACTATAGAATCAATACAACGTTTTTTATGGATACTTGCTTTAATGATTCCTTTTGAAATAAGAGATATGAAACGCGATAATATTGATTTGAGAACACTTCCTCAGCGATATGGCGTTGCAATGACTAAAAAAATGGGAATTGTTTTTGTGATATTGCTGTTGTTTCTGGAGTTTTTTAAAGATCAGATACATACCCGGCAAATAATCCCCTTACTTTTAATTGGTGTGATTACTATTGTAGCATTAATTAGAACATCAGAGGAGCAGAAACCGTATTACAGTAGTTTTTTTATTGAGGGAATACCGATTATATGGTGGCTGTTAAGCTTATTGATAACTTAATTATTTTGAAAGCTCATGCTCAACTTTTTCCCTGATTTGCTGTTTCTTTTCGGCAGGAAGTGCCTGAAGTTTAGCCTCATTGCATAAAGAAGTTAATTTTTTATTGTCTTTGGAAAATTGAGCGCAAACTTTGCAAACTATGGTATGCCAAACTAATAAAAGGCGTTCCCACAAAGTTGCTTCATTATATTGTGCCTTATTACAAATTTTGGTTGCTTTTTCGCAAGAAATCATATTTTTTTAATTAAACCAATTATCACGTAGACAAGAAATTAACATGGTTCTTGCCCTGTGTATAATAACCCATAGGTTAGACGGAGTTATTTGTAATACATTACAGATGTCTTCGGTTTCCATTCCCTGAATGGTTTTCATATTAAAAACGGCTGCCTGCTTATCGGGAAGTTTTGATATACAATCCTGAATAACAAGCCCTAATTCGTCATTTTGCATTTTGTCTTCCGCCGTAATATCAAAAGGGTCGGACACTCTTTCTTCCAACCAGTCTCCTTCGTTTTCCCCATCTCTTGAATAACTCATTCTTACTTCAGCCTGACCCTTTGCCGAATTTATTTTTCTGTAATGATCTATGATCTTTCTTTTGAGAATTGAAATCAGCCAGGTACGTTCTGAAGATGCTCCTTTGAAATTATCAGCCGATTTTAATCCTGCAAGAAAAGTTTCCTGTACCAAATCCTGAGCTAATTCAGTATTACTTACCCGAATTACTGTATAGTTATACAAATAATCGGCATAACGATCTACCCATTTATTGGGAGTTAAGATATTTTTAGGTGTATTTCCCATACTTAAGTTTCAAAAATAAGGTAAAAAGTTGAAACTTTTTCACAGTGTAAAAACTTAGTTTTTTTAATCACGGATTAGTATTTACCTTTATGCAAAAGAAAATATGAAAGGATTAATCGCAGTTGCCGGTATAATTGTGTTTTTTGTTTCCTGTAATGATATTCCTGCTCAAATTGTTACAAAAGATATAACGGATTATAACCGGGAGGCTTTTAGCCATGTTGTTTTGCTGGATGTAAGAACACCCGAAGAGTACAACAGAGGGCATTTGCACAATGCGATTAACATAAATATTCTTGACGAAACATTTACCCAGACGGTTAACAAACTGGATAAAAAAAAGCCCGTATATGTGTATTGCCAGGTAGGTGGTAGAAGCACAAGAGCCAGTGAAAAGCTCAAAGCGCTGGGCTTTGTTAATATTGTTAATCTTATGGGCGGATATAGCGCCTGGCAAAAGGCTGGTAAACCTGTGGTAAACTAAAAAATTTGTATTAAGAGGCTTTATCAATAAGTCCAGCCCTTCTTAAAAGAGCTTCTGGCTGAGGCTCTTTACCCCGGAATTTTTTATATAACGCCATTGGGTTTTCGGTTCCGCCCCTGCTAAGAATATATTCTTTAAACTTATAAGCAATTTCTTTGTTGAAAATCCCATTTTCAGAAAAATACTCAAAAGCATCTGCATCGAGAACTTCTGCCCATTTATAACTGTAATATCCTGTACTATAACCTCCGTGAAAAATGTGAGAGAAAGAGGTGCTCATACAGGTTTCTTTATTATTCGGGTAGAGTCGTGTGCTCTCGAAAGCTCTTTCTTCATGCAATTTTACATCGTTAATATTAAATGGGTCCGATTCATGCCAACTCATATCAAGCAAACCGAAGCTTACTTGCCGGAGAGTTTGCATGCCTTCCATAAAAGTAGCCGATTTTTTTATTTTCTCAATGAGCTCCATCGGAATACGGTCTCCGGTTTCATAGTGAAATGCAAATAAAGCCAAAGCTTCTTGTTCATAACACCAATTCTCCATAACCTGGCTGGGAAGCTCTACAAAATCCCAATAAACATTAGTGCCGCTTAAACTAGGGTAGATGGTATTAGCCAGAATACCATGAAGAGCATGTCCGAACTCGTGAAACAATGTGGTAACTTCATTAAAACTTAAAAGAGAGGGTTTATTTTTGGTGGGTCTGGTAAAATTGCAAACTATCGAAATATGAGGACGTTCTGCATTTCCGTGTTGTTTGTATTGCGGTTTATATGAAGTCATCCAGGCACCATTACGCTTTCCGGGCCTCGGATGAAAATCAGTGTATAAAATGGCCTTGAAGTGTTGATTTTCATCATACACCTCATATGTTTTTACCTCGTTGTGATAAACGTCAATATCGTGCACTTCCCGAAAAGATAAACCAAATAGTTTTTGGGCTATGAGAAAAGCGCCTTTAACCACATTATCCAGTTGAAAATACGGTTTGAGCTGTTCATCATCCAAATCAAAAAGTTCCATCCTTAACTTATCAGTATAAAAAGCTCCGTCCCAAAATTGTAATTTTTCAATACTATCGCTTTCTTTTGCAAATTTCTCCAGCTCCGTATATTCCTTTTCAGCAGCGGGTTTGGCTTTTTCGAGAATATCCGTTAAAAAAGAAATTACTTTTTCCGGAGTTTTGGCCATCCGCTCTTCCAGTACAAAATGGGCATGCGATGCAAAACCCAATAATTGTGCTCTTTGATGCCTTAAACGCACAATGTCTAAAATGTTTTTTTGATTGTCGTACTGATCATTGTGAAAACCTTTACTTCCAAAAGCCAATGCCATTTTTTTTCTAAGAGCCCTGTTTTTACAATATTTCATAAAGGGAATGTAGCTGGGGTAATCCAAAGTGAAAACCCATCCTTTTTTATTAAGGCTTCCGGCTTTATCAGCGGCAGTTTCTATTACACTTTCCGGTAATCCCTTCAAATGCAAAGGATCTTCAATATGCAATTGGTAATCATTGGTTTCCGCTAATACATTTTCTCCGAATTTGAGGGTTAGTTGTGATAGCTTTTTGTCAATATCCCTTAAAATTTGCTTATCCGACTGATTAAGATTGGCGCCATTTCGGGTAAAGCCTTTATACTTTTTGTCGAGAAGAGTGTGCTGTTCCCGGTTGAGGTTTAAAGAATGCCTTTTACTGTAAACGATTTTTATTTTTTGAAATAAGTCTGTATTCAGTATGATATCGTTCTGGAATTCACTGAGCATAGGAGAAATTTCCTGTGCAGCTTTTTGTATTTCAGAATTGGTTTCAGCACTATTCAGATTAAAAAAAATACTTGTTACGCGATCCAGTTGAGCTCCGCAATATTCCAGTGCCTCTATGGTGTTTTCAAATGTGGGGGGTTCTTTTAGGGCGGTTATCTGGTCGATTTCCTTTTTCGCTTTTTCAATTTCCTTTTGAATAGCGGGAAGAAAATCTGCTGTGTTTATTTTAGAAAAAGGAGCTGTATTGAATGGAGTGGTAAATGGAGTGTTTAAAATTGATTTCATTCGTTTGTAATGCATTTTATCGATTAAACGTGTTTTTTAGCGATCTCGTAAACCCTTTATCAATCTTTATACGTATTTCATAGAAACTGCGAGTACAGAGAACACAATTACACGCCACGTCGAAATTTAACCTATCATAATCCTGTAATTACGGGATATTTCTTTATTGATTAATAGCAGTAATGCCCCGGGTTAATTCCGGGGTATTATTTTTTTATGGTTTTTGCACCGGAGATCACTTTTTCTTTAAGTCCCGTTTTATACAAAACCACTTTATCCAAAACGCATTGATCGTGACTTCCAATTATCTGAGCAGCCAGTATACCCGCATTTTTAGCACCGTTAAGTGCTACAGTAGCCACGGGAACTCCTCCGGGCATTTGCAAAATAGAGAGAACGGAATCCCATCCATCTATTGAGTTGCTACTTTTTACCGGTACTCCGATTACGGGAAGCGGGGAGAGTGATGCCACCATACCTGGCAAATGTGCAGCTCCTCCCGCTCCGGCGATAATAACATTAATCCCGTTTTTGTGAGCATTTTTTCCAAAATCAAACATCTTTTCCGGTGTTCTGTGGGCCGATACAATATCAACTTCAACTTCTATATCAAAACCTTTCAATATATCTATGGCCTCCTGCATTACCGGAAGATCGCTGGTGCTACCCATAATTACAGCTACTTTACTCATGGCTATTTACTTATTACTTGAATTGTTTTTTTTACCTGTTCAGCTATTTTTCTGGCTTCATTCATAGAGTCATGAACCACGGTTACATGTCCCATTTTTCTAAAAGGACGTGTTTGACGTTTTCCGTATATATGTGGAGTTACTCCTTCCAAAGCCAGTATTTTTTCTATGCTTTTATAATGTACATCACCCCGATATTCCTCGGCTCCTACCAGGTTTACCATAACACCTGCCACTTTACTTGAAGTATTTCCCATGGGTAAATTCAATATAGCGCGAATGTGTTGTTCAAATTGATTGGTATAACTGGCTTCAATGCTGTAGTGCCCACTGTTATGAGGCCTGGGAGCCACTTCGTTAACCAGAATAGTTTGATCTTCGGTTAGAAACATTTCAACCGCCAATAATCCAACATGATTAAATGCACTGGACACTTTTAAAGCCAGTAGTTGTGCTTTTTTAGCAATGTTATCATCTATTCTGGCAGGACAAATAACGTATTCCACCTGATTGGCAGTAGGATGAAATTCCATTTCTACTACCGGATACACAGCTACCTTGCCCTCAGGGCTACGAGCTACTATAACGGCCAATTCGGTTACAAAAGAAACCATACTCTCGGCAATACATTCTACATTGGGTAAACCGTCGAGATCAGAATAGGTTTTAATAACTTTTACCCCCTGACCGTCATACCCGAACTGTGCACTTTTCCATACAAAAGGAAATTTTAGACTTTGGTGTTCAATAGCCGCGTTAATTTCATGGGTATAAGCAAAACGTGTGAAATCGGCTGTGGGAATGTTATGATCAACATAAAACAGTTTTTGCTTGGCCTTATTTTGAATAAGACTAAGCGTTTTAAACGACGGATATACTTTTACACCTTCTTTTTCTAGAAATTTCAAGGCATCCAAATTTACATTTTCGATCTCTATGGTAAGAACGTCTACACGTTTTCCAAAGGTTACTACCGTATCGTAATCCATTAAGTCGCCCTGGAAAAATTCGTTACAGGCCAATCGCCCCGGAGCATCTTCGGCGGGATCTAGAACACAGGTGTAAATATCAAGTTTCCGGGTTTCGTAAAGCAACATTTTGCCAAGTTGTCCTCCTCCTAAAATACCAAGCTTGAAATTTGAAGAAAAATAGTCCATGCAGTACCAATATTCAACTCCGTTTGTATTTAACTTACGGAACGGATACAAAAATAAACTTAATTATTAAATGAACGGTTTAAAATCGGTAATCAAAAATCAAAATAGTATCTTTGCCACTTTAAAAATTTACGTAATTGATTAAGCTTCAGGATAAATATTTTGTGCCCTATGTGTCTTCCTCGGAAATTCAGGAACAGGTAAAAAGAGTTGCTGAAGAGGTAGCAGAAGATTTCAAAGACGAAGTGCCTATTTTTATTTGCGTTTTAAACGGGGCCTTTATGTTTACGTCCGATTTCCTCAAAGCGTATCCCTATGACTGTGAAGTGAGTTTTGTGAAACTCAGTTCCTATAGCGGTTTGTCTTCCACGGGTATTGTAAAGACCTTATTGGATGTCCCTGAAAATGTAAAGGGTAGGAGCGTTATTATCCTGGAAGATATCATCGATACCGGAAGAACTTTGCAAGAGTTATTACACCTGTTTTCTGAGGTTAATGTAAAGACCTTTAAAATAGCGGCAATGTTTTATAAACCGGAGGCTTATGACGGTGAATATAATATTGATTATGTAGGGATGACCATACCCAATAGGTTTATTGTTGGTTACGGTTTGGACTATAACGAATTAGGTAGAAATTTACCTGAAGTATACCAGATAAAAGAGAATTTTATGATCAACCTAGTACTTTTTGGAAAGCCTGGTGCCGGTAAGGGAACCCAGGCTAATTTTCTTAAAGAAAAGTATAATTTAAAACATATTTCAACAGGAGATGTTTTTCGATATAATATTAAAAATGGAACGGACCTTGGAAAACAGGCCAAATTGTTTATAGACAAAGGCGATTTGGTACCGGATGAGGTGACTATTAAAATGTTGGAAGCCGAAGTGTTAAAAAACAAGGATGCCAATGGTTTTATTTTTGACGGTTTCCCCAGAACTATTGCGCAGGCTGAAGCACTGGATACGCTTTTGAATGCGCTTGACATGAAAGTAAATGCAACCATTGCCCTGGAAGCAGATGATGATATATTGACTCAAAGATTACTGGAACGAGGGAAAATAAGTGGTCGTACCGATGATCAGGATGAAACCAAAATCAGAAATCGCTTTGAAGAATACAATATTAAAACAGCTCCATTAATGGATTACTACAGGAAACAGGAGAAGTTTTTTAGCGTAAATGGGATTGGAAGTATCGATGAAATCACCGAACGTTTGGTATCGGTTATAGATGGTTTGACCTAGTATCGGTGTCTTTACAAAATGATTAATTAGAAAAGGAAGAATAACCGTAATCCTGATATCGATGACAGAGGGGAATTTTGTTGATTACGTTAAAGTACATGTAACTTCCGGAAACGGGGGGAAGGGATCTACGCATCTGCATCGGGAAAAGTACGTTGCCAAGGGAGGACCCGACGGCGGTGACGGCGGCCGTGGTGGTCATGTGATTATCAGAGGGAATAAAAACCTTTGGACACTTTATCATTTTAAGTTTAAAAGACACTTTAAAGCCGGGCATGGTGAGCACGGAAGTAAAAACAGAAGCACGGGAGCTGACGGCGGGGATATGTTTATAGAAGTGCCTCTGGGAACCGTGATAAAAGATGCCGATACGTCTCAGATAATCTGCGAAATCACCCGGGACGGAGAAGAAAAAATTATAGCTACAGGCGGAAAAGGAGGTCGTGGAAACTGGCATTTTAAAAGCTCTGTTAATCAAACCCCCCGGTATGCACAACCGGGCCTTCCGGGAATGGAAAAAAACCTGATTCTGGAGTTAAAAGTATTGGCAGATGTCGGTTTGGTTGGATTTCCCAATGCCGGAAAATCTACCTTATTATCTGTAATAACTTCTGCAAAACCCAAAATAGCGAATTACGAATTCACAACGCTTAAGCCTAATCTTGGCATAGTTCAATACCGGGATTTCAAGACATTTGTTATGGCCGATATTCCGGGAATCATCGAGGGTGCTGCCGAAGGAAAAGGGCTTGGTCATTATTTTTTAAGACATATAGAAAGAAATGCGATGCTCCTGTTTCTCATCCCGGCCGACAGCAAAGATATTTCTAAGGAATACGACATCCTGGTGGACGAATTAAGACGCTATAACCCGGAATTGCTGGATAAAGACCGGTTGATTACCATCTCTAAAGCAGATATGCTGGACGACGAACTCATGGCTGAGATGAAGGCAGAACTGGATGAAATTTTTAAAGACGTTCCCTATATGTTTATATCGTCGGTTACCCAGCAGGGAATTACGGAATTAAAGGATAGGTTATGGTTACTGTTAAATGACTGATAGACCATGAAACACTTCTTAAAGAATATTGTTGAAATAAATGATAACAAAAGAAGCCGGTACTTCTCTTTCTTTATTCAGATTTTAATACTGGTTTCCATTATTACTTTCTCAGCCGAAACGATCCCGGATTTAAAACCGGAAACGAGGAAACTGCTTAGATTTATTGAAGTGTTTTGCGTACTGGTTTTTACATTGGAATATCTGCTCAGGGTTTATGTAGCAGATAAAAAGCTAAAATTTGTTTTTAGCTTTTTCGGGATTATCGATTTGCTGGCTATATTGCCTTTTTACCTTTCTTTTGGTATTGATTTACGTTCGCTACGGGCCTTACGTTTCCTTAGACTTTTCAGAATATTAAAACTTGCCCGTTATAATAAGGCCATCAAACATTTTACCCGGGCAATAATGGTAGCAAGAGAAGAAATTTTATTGTTTCTGTTTATAACGGTTATATTGATTTATTTGTCGGCTGTTGGAATTTATTACTTTGAAAATGCAGCCCAACCGGAGCATTATAGCTCTATTTTTGACAGCCTTTGGTGGGCGGTTATTACGCTTACAACAGTAGGCTATGGCGATGTATACCCCATAACTGCCGGTGGAAAAATATTTACTTTTTTTATACTTCTTATCGGATTGGGGATCGTAGCCATTCCAACAGGAATTATTTCTTCGGCTTTAACCAAATCGGTTGAGGAAAAGGAATGATTTTTGAGTATCTTCAAAAAAAGATTTGAACATGAGATTATTTGTATGCATTTTCCTTCTTGTATTACTAACGGCTTGTACCGCTCCGAGAGTTGTGTATGATTATGACAACCAGGTTAGTTTTGAAAACTACAAGACCTATAATTACTATCAGGATATCAATACGGGACTAAGTGAATTAGATAACAAACGCTTGTTTAAATATATAGATGTTGTATTAGGTTCTAAAGGGTTCGTTAAATCGGAAACTCCTGATGTGCTTATTAATATTGCTGAGTATCGGTACAACCTTCCACAAAATAATTCTATTGGAGTTGGCGTTGGGGGTACAGGGAATAATGTTGGCGGAGGGATATCGATTGGAGTCCCGGTTGGTGGAACAAGAATCAACCAGGAATTAACTATTGATATCATTGATGTTCAAAAAGACGAACTCGTATGGCAGGCAATTACCAAATCGCTATATAGAGAAAAAGCATCTCCCGAGGAAAAAGAGAACTACTACAAAATGATTGTTGAAAAAGTGTTTTCAGGATACCCGCCGGCCAAATAACCAAATTATATGTAATACCACTTCCGATGAAATATTTGTTTTGTGTTTTGCATATGCTGTTATGTTTTACCATGATAGCTCAGGATGCGGTTTTAGAGAAGGCCGATATACTGGTTGAAGAATTACGGTATTTAGATGCACAACAACTTCTTGAGAAAGAAATTAAAAATAACTACTCCAATGCCCGGTTGGAAAAACTCGGAGATGTGTACAGCATCCGAAAAAATTGGGATAAGGCAGTACATTGTTACGGCGAGTTGGTCGAGGAACACCCGGAGTCTTCAAATTATCATTATAAGTACGGGGGAGCACTGGGAATGAAAGCCCTTTCGGTAAATAAGATTAAGGCCTTAACGTATTTAAATGATATTAAAAAGTACTTTAAAAAGGCTGCTGAACTCGACAGGCAACATATAGGAGCGCGTTGGGCACTTATTGAGTTTTACCTCCAGCTTCCCGGAATAATAGGAGGTAGTGTAAAAAAAGCCGGAATGTACGCCAGGGAATTAAGCGGTATTAGAAAAATTGAAGGTTTATTAGCCTATGCCTATATAGCGTATGATGAACGGGATTTTGAGAACGCTCAAAAATACGCTCTGGAAGCTATAAAGCTATCCGATCAAATTCCTAAAGATTACGAGCGAAATACCATGCATTATCAACTTGGTAAAATTGCATCCCGATATGGAGTTGAGGCGAGCGATGGAATCAGACATTTAAAATGGTATATTGATAATTATACTGATAATGATAGTGCTTCACTTGAATGGGCCTTTTATCATTTGGCAAGGATAAACAGACAAATACGAAATAAAGAAGAAGCCCTTAAGTGGATAAAAAAAGCTATTTCACTTCGCAAAAATTTTAAACAGGCGCTTGACGAACAAACCCGTATTCAGGCCATGTAAAAGACACTTCGGTATTCTTCGGGCATTCCCTATCTTTATCCAAAATTTTTTGCATGCATATTCATTTTATAGCTATCGGAGGAAGCGCAATGCATAACCTGGCACTCGCGTTGCACGATAAAGGATATAAAGTAACCGGGAGTGACGATGTTATTTTTGAACCATCGAAATCCAGGTTAAGAGATCGGGGGCTTTTACCAGATAAATTTGGATGGTTTCCGGAAAAAATACGAGATTCTGTAGCGGTGGTTATCCTGGGAATGCACGCCAAAGCTGATAACCCGGAGCTTTTGGAAGCCAAAAGACTGGGAATTAAAATATATTCTTACCCGGAATTCCTTTATGAACAATCAAAAACTAAAACCAGGGTAGTTATTGGAGGAAGTCATGGTAAAACCACGATAACTTCTATGATCCTGCATGTGCTTAATTATCATGAGCAAACTGTTGATTATATGGTAGGGGCTCAGTTAGATGGGTTTGACACTATGGTACATCTTACGGAAGAAAATGATTTTATGGTGCTGGAAGGAGATGAATACTTATCGTCACCGATAGACAAAAGACCTAAGTTTCACCTCTATAAACCTAATATTGCATTGCTTAGCGGTATCGCCTGGGACCATATTAATGTGTTTCCAACCTATGACAATTATGTGGAGCAATTTTCAACCTTTATTGATACAATAACCCAAGGAGGTATTATTGTGTATAATGAAGAAGACCCTGAAGTAAAACAAGTGGTGGAATCTTCAGTAAATCCGATAAAAAAATACCCTTATAAAACACCATCATACAAAGTGGAAAACGGAGAAACCTATTTAGAAACTCCGGAAGGCTGGATGCCGGTTGAGATTTTTGGAAGACATAATTTAAGCAATTTGGCAGGAGCAAAATGGATATGCCAGCATATGGGAATTGATGAAAGCGATTTCTATGAGGCTATTTCAACTTTTAAGGGAGCCAGTAAACGCCTGGAGAAGATTGCGAAAAAAAAAGAGACGGTAGTATATAAAGATTTTGCCCACTCGCCCAGTAAAGTGGCTGCAACTACACAAGCGGTTAAGGAGCAATACCCCGACAGAGAGCTGGTAGCCTGCCTGGAATTACACACGTACTCCAGTTTAAATCCGAATTTTTTAAAAGAGTACAAAAGCTCTCTGGACAAAGCAGATACAGCCATTGTTTTTTATTCTCCCGAGGCGGTAAAAATTAAAAAACTGGAGGAAATTTCCAAGGAGAAAATAAAACAGGCCTTTAGACGGGATGATCTCATAATTTTTACGGATCCTGAAGCATTTAGAACGTATCTTTTCAATCTGAAGCCAAAAACCCGGGCAATACTGTTAATGAGCTCAGGGAATTACGGTGGTTTGGATTTTGAAGAAGTTAAAAAAGTATTTGGGTAAAATGCTATTTTTTCTGGATGTGGTGTTCAAAAATTTTGTCCAAAAAAGATGAAATGTCGCGTTTCTGACTTTTTATTAGAGCATTCCGGGCTAATTCCTGATCTCTTTTTAACTTGTCTTGCGAAAATTTGAATTTACCTTCCCAGCCTGTAATTTGAATTTCAAAGCCTACAATATAGTTAATGGCAGCTTGCATTTTGGGATCTTCCGGGAGTAAACGATACGAAGCTTTCGGACCCTCCAGAAAATCTGTCATTCGAATCATTGTTTTTTTTACCGTTTCAGGATCCGTATAGCGTTTAATAATCCCTTTAATATGCACAATGATATAATTCCATGTTGGAAGTTGTCGGGTACTGTATACGGAAGGAGATATATAGCAATCCGGGCCATAAAATACCGAGGTAACCTGGGCGCCATTTACCAGTGTATTTACCTGAGGGTTGTATTTATCAATATGAGCTACTAATTTACCATAATCGGATTCGTCTTCTTCATATATAAGGGGGATATGCGTAATATACGGTGTACTATCGGTTACTGAAATAAGCGTCCCAAACGGATACTGTTTTAAAACGGTAAGTATATTTTGGAAGTTTTGTTCCTGGTGGTGTTTTGGTGGATATTTCATGCGACAGATGTAGCGACGTTTTTAAGATTTTAAACTAAACACCAAATTGTTTCAGGTGATGATCTAAATGTTTGTATTGTATTTTACCCCACTGGTCTCTGGTGAATTTCCCGAATACCGGATGAGGTTCCCATTCGGTTTTATCTTTTTGATTATAAGCTTCGTCAATTAAATGGAGCAGTTGTTTTTTTTCGAAGGGCAGTTCTTTATCTTCAACAACCCTGAAGGGTCTGGCCGTTGGCAATCCTTTTTTCCAGGGCTTGTCGTCATAAAGGCTTTTTCGAAACATTCTGAAAAGAAAATTGGGTTTTAGATTATAGTCATTTTTACAAAGCATAATATTAAGAGGACCCTGACAATGATGTAACATCTGTCCCGGATTCATTTTTCCCCAATTTGCTTTAGATGTTTCATCTATATTGGCTACCCGGGTTTTAATTTCGGCATAAGCCTGTTCTTCGAATAAGGATTTCATAAAAATCGAGTGTAAATTATTCATGGAAAATTACAATTTTTTATTAACTTTTATATCTTGCCAAGAAAATTAAAATGACAGAAAAATCAACATATTTTTCCATAAAAAACTGGTCGGAAGACGATAGGCCCCGGGAAAAATTACTACACAAAGGTGCAAAAAGTTTAAGTGATGCAGAATTAATAGCGACCCTTATTGGCAGCGGACACAGAAACGAAAGCGCAGTAGAATTGGCTAAGCGAATACTTAGATCATCCTACAACAATTTAAACCAATTAGGGCGGTTCTCCGTTAACCAACTAATGCAGTTTAGAGGAATAGGAAGCGCTAAGGCAATAGCTATTGTAGCTGCTTTAGAGCTGGGAAGAAGGCGCCGGTTACAGCAAGCTTTAACTCAAAAAAAAATAGACTCGAGTGAAGGGGCTTTTGAAATCATGCAGCCTGTTATCGGAGATTTAACCCATGAAGAATTTTGGATTATTTACTTAAACAACTCGAATAAAGTTATTCAAAAACTACAACTGAGTAAAGGGGGCATTACCGGAACATTGGTTGATGTACGTCTGGCACTTAAGTACGCACTTGAATTAAATGCTGTGGGAATTATTATTTCACATAATCACCCTTCCGGAACATTGATTGCCAGTAATTCCGATAAGAGGTTAACGCGTAAGATTAAAACGGCATGCGATGCACTCGATATAAAACTACTTGATCACATCATTGTAACCGAAAAAGCTTACTTTAGCTTTGCAGATGAAGGTTTTTTGTAATGCTATTAATTTACACCCATAAAATTACACCCAGGTTTGTTTATACAATGCGACATGTATTTGAAAGAATGCTGAATACGGATGTGGATTTTACAACCAAAGTGGAAGAATTTATAGCACATACGGGTCCGAAAATAACCTATACCAGGCAACCCTTGCAAAGCGAGTTTTTTATTAGAAGCCACGATTTGTTATTTGAACAGGGCCTTAGCGAAAGAGAAATTACCGTACATGACTGGGAGGGAGTGCCCTGTTTTTTTACAGCCGGTGATAAAAGTGCCTTGCCTTTTGATGTTTTTGCAGCTACTTTTTACCTGTTAAGCAGGTATGAAGAATATTTACCGCACGTTAAAGACGAACACGGTAAATACGCTTTCGAACAAAGCCTGGCTTTTACTCATAACTTCTTGAAATTGCCTGTGGTCGATTTGTGGATCAAGCGATTGAAGAGAGCATTGGTTATGAAATTCCCTGATTTTTCTCCTGCTACTTCATCGTTTAAGCAATTATCATTAATCGATGTGGCGGTTTCTACGGAATATTCCGGAAGGGGAATTATAAGAACACTGGCCGGGTATATGATGGATCTGGGTAATTTCAGGTTTCGCAGAATATGGAACCGGTCAATGGTTCTGTTAGGTTTAAAAAAAGATCCTTTTAACAATTTTGAGCGTTTGGTGGCTTTGCACAAAAAGGTTAAGGCCAAAATCATCTTTTTTTTCCTATTGGCTGATTATTCAACATACGACAAAAATATATCGGTTAACAGTAACAGGCAGAAGAATTTGATTAAATGGATTGCCGATTACAGTATTGTCTCTCTAATGGCTTCTTACCGATCGGTTGATAAGCCGGAATTATTGCGTATTGAAAGGAAAAGGCTCATAGACCTGATTCACCGCCCGGTAAAGCGAATTCGCTTTCGATTTAACAGGGTAGTTCTTCCGGAAGTATATCAAAATTTGGTAGAAGCAGAATTTAATGAAGATTACAGTATGGGATATGATAAAGCACTTGGATTCAGGGCAGGAACCTGTACACCTTTTTATTTTTACGACATCAGTCACGAAAATCAATTACCGATAAAGATAAATCCTTTCTGTGTTCATAGTACAGCACTCAGCAAAATGGGAGATCAGAAAACTGTAGCGGATGCCATTAAAAAAATCAAGCAAAATGTAGAAGATGTTGAAGGCACCTTTATTACGGTTTTTCTAAATGATTTTTTCGGATTTAAAGAAAAAGTGAACTGGAATAAAATTTACGGGTTAATACTAAAAGAAGAACATGTATAAAGAATTAGTTACCGATGTGTTTTTTGATTTGGATCATACGTTATGGGATTTCGAAAAGAACTCGGCCCTTACTTTTGAACATATTTTAAAAGCGCATGAAATTGAGGTTGATCTGGAGGAATTTCTTGGAGTTTATGTGCCTATTAATCATGCATACTGGAAATTGTACAGAGAAAACAAAATAACTAAAAAAGAGCTTCGGCACAGCCGTTTAAAAAATACATTTAATGCATTGGATTATGAAATCGGAGCTACGATGATTCATAAACTTTCGGAAGCCTATATCGAGCATTTACCAAATCACGGCTATCTATTTGAAGGGAGTATTGAAATTTTAGAGTACCTAAAACCAAAGTATCAATTGCATATTATTACGAATGGCTTTGAAGAAGTACAACATTTAAAGATGAAATCGTCGGGGATACACACATATTTTAAACATGTAATAAACTCCGAAATGGTGGGTGTAAAAAAGCCTGATCCGAAAATTTTTAAACACGCTTTAGATATGGCTGTTGTTGAACCTCATAAATCTATAATGATAGGTGATAACCTGGAAGCCGATATTCAGGGAGCTATAAATATGGGGATGAATGCATTGCACTTTAATTCAAATCATGAAGAAAACCACAACCATACTCAAATAATTAACTCGCTTACCGAAATAAAAAGATATTTATAAAGTTATATATTGAAGCAGTTCACTTCAAGAAAACAATGACTCTCAGATGAGATGGGTTAATAAATATATTTCTGTTCCGGCATCCGTACTAATTCTTTTGGTCGCTCTTTCTTTGGAAGGTTGTGTTGAAGATGTAGATTTTAATCAGGCTGATGAATTTGAAGTAAAGCCTGTTTTGACCGGTAGCATTATGTATTTTGAATTGTCTTCTTCTGTAATGTCGTTAGCTGATCAACCCATCGATGTTTCCGACACTACCGAAATGAGGGTATTTAGAGATTTCTCATTTATTGAGGAAAATGCGTATAAAGCGGAAATTCAGTTAGAGATTGAAAACTCCATAGCGAAGCCTTTCGAAGTATATATCACTTTAATTGATGATGCAGGTACAAACCATGAATTCTTAGAGGAAAACCCGATTCTAATCAGTGCCTCGAATGGAGTTAATGCATCCCTTACCAAAAGAGTACGTGTTTATGAGGGTGTGGAACTATCCGAGCTATTAAATACCACAAAGTTTGCCATTCGTTTTGTTGGGATGTCAGAAATCCAGCCGACTGACACAGGATATTTAAAGCTTCGGTCAAGTGGAACAGTATATCTTTTATTGTAATGCAGCGCGTATTTAGATATTGCCTTGGTGCATTACTTCTTCCTTTTTTTTGTTTCTCGCAAAACAAGCAATTGATTTATGATTTTGACGCAATTCCGCAATCTTTACTGGTTAATCCTGCAACCTCTATAAATTCAAAATTACATATAGGATTTCCTCTGTTATCCGGTATTTATGCGAGTGCCGGATCGAGCGGAATATCAATCTATGACGTTTTTGTGGATAACGATGAGAGTTTTGATACTAAAATAAACCGAGCTATCAACAAACTAAAAGCCAACGATGCATTAAGGGTGAATGAACAGCTGGAAATAATTTCATTTGGGTTTAAAGGGAATCAATGGCACCCTGATGATTATTATTCTTTTGGAATATACCAGGAACTGGATGTTTTTTCCTATTGGCCCGAAGATCCGGCAATTCTGTTGTACGAAGGGAATGTTAATCATATAGGAAGACAATTCAATTTGTCAGATATTAGTACTTCGGGAGAATTATTTACGGTTTATCACGCCGGTATCACCCGGGTTTTGAATAGAAAACTAACCGCCGGATTACGGGTAAAATTGTATAATAGTATTGCAGAAGTATCTTCGGTTGGAAATTCAGGGTCCTTTTTTACCGGACCGGGAACCAATAATATTTATACACATACCTTAAGTGCTGATATTGATATACGATCTTCAGGAATTACTGCATTGGAGGATGCTGAGAAAACAAAAGATGTGGTGAAACGTGCTATTTTTAGCGGGAATTTCGGATTGGGAATGGATTTCGGTTTTAGTTTTAAAAAATCGAAACAGGAAACTATTACAGGGAGTATTTTGGATGTTGGCGGAGTTTGGTATACAAACAGTATTAAACGTTATTCATTTAACGGGGTTTACAGTTTTGATGGAATCGAGTTGTTATTCCCGGAAATTGCTACCACAACTACTTTTGATGATTATTGGAACGAGTTGAAGGATGAGCTGGAAGCAAATTTTGAATTTAAAGAGACTTCCAGGAGTTATTTTAAACTGAGGCCGTTAAAGATAAATGTATCGTATAAATACGCTTTTGAAAACAAACGAAACGAAGATTGTGATTGCCTTATTCCGGAGGGCTATACAAACTATCAGAACGAAATAGGCCTTCAGTTTTTTTCGGTAGTCCGTCCTAAAGGTCCGGAACTGGCCCTTACCGCATTTTACAGAAGGAAACTGTTTAACGCTATTGATTTTAAGACTACCTATACGATAGATAAATATTCGTTTACCAATATTGGTGCCGGGCTCTCTTTAAGATTAGGGCCAATAAATATGCATTTCCTGGTGGATAATTTACTTGAATTTCAGAACTTAGCAAAAGCCAATACGCTATCGGCCCAGTTTGGATTAAATTATATAATCAGGAAGCAATTGAAAAAATAAAAACATGAAAAGAATAACTTTTTTGCTGTTATTTACTGTATCGCTGGGGTTTTCTCAAAAAGAACTCAACGCATACAAGTATATTATAGTCCCCACAAAATATGAGTTTCAGAAACGGGAGAATCAATACCGGATTAATACGATTGTAAAAAAATTATTTGAAGATTACGGCTATACAGCGGTTTATGCAAACAACCTTCCTGCCGATTTGAAATCAAACAGATGTTTGGGGGTATTATCGGATATTGAAAATGGCTCAGGTTTGTTTAGTACCAGGTTGAAAGTGGTATTAAAAGATTGCGAGGGCCGGGAGGTATTCCGTACTCAGGAAGGGAAAAGTAAAATCAAAGATTTTGACGATGCTTACCACGAAGCTTTGAGAAAGGCATTCCAAAGCTTCTCAGGAGCAAGATATACATATACACCAAAACAAATTAAGGCCGTAGAGCAGGCAGAAACGGTAAAGGAAGCTCCTCGAACCGGAGAAATAAAGGCTGAAAAAAAGAAGGAAGCTGTTATTGCTCAGGAACAAGAGGTAGTTACTGAGCAAAAACAGGAGGTTCTAAAAACGCTTCCAAAAGAACCAAAAGAGTTGTTATATGCGCAAGCCCGGGAAACGGGATATCAACTGGTTGACAGTACTCCTGAAATTAAGTATATACTCTTAAAAACGGATCTTAAAGATGTTTTTATTGTAAAATCGGGTGGATTGGTGTATAGAGTGGGAGGAAAGTGGATGCTTGAATATTACGAAGGCAGCCAACGTACAAAGAAAGAATTACATATAAAATTTTAATAATCGTATTTATCTTTCCATCTGTTTTTTAGAAAATCCCGGATAAGCTGTTCTCTTTTATTATCTCCGGGATTGTAAATTTTTTCGCCTGATAATTTATCGGGTAAAAATTCATGGGGAATAAAACTTTGCTCATAATCATGTGCATAAGCATAATTTTCTCCATACCCCAGATCTTTCATTAATTGTGTAGGCGCATTTCTTATAGATAGCGGAACAGATAGATCGCCGGTTTCTCTAACTAATTGTTGTGCCTTTTTAATAGCCGTATAAGATGCATTGCTTTTGGGAGAGGTAGCCAGGTAAACGGCACACTGGCTTAAAATAATCCGGGCTTCCGGATATCCGATTGCAGTTACGGCCTGGAAGGTATTATTAGCAATAACTAGAGCAGTCGGATTAGCATTACCAATGTCTTCAGAGGCCAGAATAAGCATACGTCTGGCAATAAACTTTACATCTTCTCCACCCTCTACCATTCTGGCTAACCAATATACGGCTGCGTTAGGATCACTTCCTCGGATAGATTTTATAAATGCAGAGATTATATCATAATGCATTTCTCCCGTCTTGTCGTAGAGTACGGTATTTTGTTGTACTTTTTTTAAAACCATGTTATTTGTAACAACGGTTTTTTCTGAATTTTCAGCACTTACAATGAGTTCAAAGATGTTTAATAATTTTCTGGCATCTCCTCCCGATAGTCGTATTAAGGCTTCGGTTTCTTTAAGTTCTATATTTTTTTCACTGAGAAATTTATCGGAGGAAAGAGCTTTTTGTAAAAGAGCCTCCAGATCGCTCTTGCCAAAGGGGTGTAAGATATAGACCTGACACCGTGAAAGCAAGGCGGGAATTACTTCGAAGCTGGGATTTTCGGTTGTAGCGCCAATAAGGGTAACCCAACCTTTTTCAACAGCCCCTAACAGCGAATCTTGCTGAGATTTACTGAAACGATGAATCTCATCGATAAAGAGGATGGGATTCCGGGTTGTGAAAAGCCCCCCGCTTGCTTTTGCCTTTTCAATGACTTCCCTGACATCTTTAACCCCCGAACTAATAGCACTAAGCGTATAGAACGGACGATTACTTTCATTGGCAATTATATGTGCCAAAGTAGTTTTTCCAGTTCCGGGCGGCCCCCAAAAAATAAGGGAGGGAATTGTACCTGATCTAATTTGATGTATTAAAGCCCCATTTTCACCTACCAGATGAGATTGGCTTAAATAACCATCCAGCGAGTCAGGACGTAATCGTTCGGCTAAAGGTTCGTTCATACTATAAATTTAATAGATTCATGAGAGATGACAATTTAACAGCACAAAAGATTTTGGTCAGGTAATTGATTTTATGTAGTAAATTTAGTTTATGGATCAGAAAAGAGAATATTCTTTTTATTTAGGGGTTGTTGTATTCCCCTTGTGTTTCGTTTTTATCCTTTGGCTCGTTTTCTGGTTTGAGGTTACTTTTGGATATGACTTTAACAGATGGGGTATTTTACCCAGGACATTTTCGGGTTTAAAAGGTATTTTTTTCAGCCCTTTTATTCATAGTACATTATCTCATTTATATAATAACTCTTTACCGTTGCTGGTGTTGGGTGCCTGTTTATTTTATTTCTACAGAGAAATTCGATGGAAGGTTGTTTTGTGGGGAATTCTATTATCGGGATTCTTTACCTGGCTCATTGCAAGGCAGGCATATCATATTGGTGCCAGCGGAGTAATATACGTATGGGTGAGTTTTATTTTTTTTAAAGGAATTTTTTCCAGGCATTTTCGGTTGGTGGCTTTGTCTTTACTGGTAGTATTTGTATACGGTAGTATGATGTGGTATTTGTTTCCTATAGAAGAACGTATATCCTGGGAAGGGCATTTAGCGGGGTTTGTAACGGGTTTTATATTGGCCCTTGTACTGAAAAAAGGAGTTCCAAAAAAAGAAAAATATGCCTGGGAATCTGAAGATTACGACGAAAAAGAAGATGCTTTTTTACGTCATTTTGATGAAGATGGAAATTTTATAGAAACCCGGGACTTCGAAAAATCTGAAAACGAAGAAAAGTTAAAAATAAGATATCACTATAAACCAGATAAACCGCCTAATGATTAGCTTTTCTTCGTTGTCTGACAACTTCATACAAAAAAGCACCACAGGCTACCGAAACGTTTAATGAATTAATAGTACCTATCATTGGAAGTTTAGCCTTGCTGTTAACAAGCTTCAGAACACCTGGAGAAACTCCTTTGTCTTCTGCACCCATAATAAGAGCGAGGGGTTGATTTAATGATACTTCATATACGGAAGAATCCGCTTTTTCGGTAGCGGCTACAATGTGTATTCCGGATGCCTGTAAGTAATAAATAGCATCTTTAATATGATCTACTTTGCATATTGGAACCTTAAAGGCAGCTCCGGCGGATGTTTTAACAGTATCTGCCGTAACGGGAGCCGATCCCTTTTTGGGAACGATAATACCATGAACACCTGTACATTCTGCAGTTCGGATAATAGCTCCAAAATTCCTGACATCGGAAATATGATCCAATACTAAAAATAGGGGAAGAACACCACGTTCGATTGTGGTAATAACCAGATCTTCAAAGTTAGCATATACAATGGGTGATATTTTGGCAATTACTCCCTGATGATTCTTTTTCGAGAGTTTGTTTAGCTTTTCGGTAGGGACATACGAACAACTTATACCCTGTTTGCGCAATAATACTTCCAGTTCTTTAAAAAGAGGGCTACGAAGCCCTTTCTGAATAAATACTTTTTCTATTTCTTTACCGGAATGTATAGCTTCAATAACGGCACGAATACCAAATACCTGATCAGTTCTAGTCATGCCGCAAATGTACTAAGTAATAAGAATTCTTTTGCTAATACTCGGTAAAGTTTTCAAAGAAATCCTGCCATGCAACCCAGGTAGCCGTATAGGCCTTTGGAGATTGTAATTGTAAATCTTTGTCAGGCCCTTCAATTACAAGTCCCACGGCATTGTAGACATTGCCTAACGAATCATTAAATTGGAAAGAATTAGGGTCATTAACAAAATATTCTCTATCACTATTTACAAAATAGGAGGTAACAAAATTCCTAGATTCATTACCTATTACTAAGGTTCGACGACCCTGTACGTTAGTTTCAATAAGTATAAGTTCATTATCATTATCCGTATCAAACAGATTATATTTAAAAATATGTATATTGGGCTTTACAGCGCCAGATAAAATACCATATCTGTAATATTCTCTGTTAGTTGGCTCTGTATTAGGGTCTTCTATTGGTATTTGATTTTCATCCACTATTTCATTATATATCTTGGCATAAGGAAAAAGCTCTTTCACGGTCCTCCAGTCCGTTTCAATTAAATTATATGTTTCATGAAATGCCAAATCATAAACTCCCGTAACCCCCCGCATAAGCATTTGAGACCAGATACTCCCTGTTTCAATATCAGTAGGCATAACGTTATCATTATATAAGTAACCCGAAGCTTTGATAGTTATAATATTTCCATCAATAATTCTATCCCAACAAGTTGTACTTCCTGTCAGAGGACAATGGGTTATGGCAAATTTTTGGTTTTGATATTGGTCATTAATTATTTCATATTTTCCAATAAAGGAATTGGGATACGCCCTTAATTCATCTGAATCCAGGCTCACCAAAGCTACCAAATGATTATTGGTATAATTAACTTGATTGATATTAACAAAAGAACTACTCGTTACAAGTGGGAATGGTGAATAGGGACCAATAATGTCTTCCTTTGGAATTGACCAGGATTCAGTTACCTCGAATCCAGAATTATTTATTTTGTCTGGAGAGGAAGAACATCCCACAATAAACATTATTAAAACGAAAATTAAAACGATTAGTTTCATTGCAATATGTATAAATATTGATAGTATAGTCGTTATGGAGTACCAAAACTTACAAAATATGCCAAAAAAAGCCATTACTTTTTAAGTAATGGCTTAATATAAGATTAAAAATCAATTGATTTACTACAATCCGTTTACATCCCAAAATACTCTCGAAGATTTGAGATCTCCCCCCATTGCAGCAGCAGCAGCAGCATAGCTATCACCATTTACAGATGGTTCATCTTGTGGGTAGGTATATCTTCTCGGTACCATTTCTTGAGATATAGGAGCAATAACCAATGCCGGAAAACCATACCTTCTATAAGTACTCCAAGCTTCAAAGCCTCTATTAAATAATGCAATCCATTTCTGAGTTGCAATAGTTTCCTGCCATGAAGTACTAGCTGTGGTATAAGCAACATCTGGATTTGTTAAATATGCAGCAGCACCATCAACATGCCAGTAATCAAAGGAAGCCGTAACTCCCTGGTTATAGAATCCTTCTGCATCTGCAGGAGAACCGGCTAACCCAAGTTCGGCAGCTTCAGCCTGTAAGAAAGAAACTTCCGCATAATCCATTAAAACGCCTGGAGTATCAGGTTCATGGAAAATATCACCTAAATGCGTATGGTCTCCATAAGGAGCATTCTGTCCGTAGGTACCACCAATGTATACACCGGGTCCCATATTATCATCATAGAACACTTCTCTTCGCGGATCTGCTAAAGCGTTAAGAATATCAACACTGGTATCAGCAGGAATGAAATCCTGACGTCCACTTTGTACCAAATCTACCCAAAGAGGATTGGTGTTCGGGGGAGCGCTAAGATAAGCAAATGTAGCATTATCGTCATTTGATTCAAAAACGCCACCTGTAATTGCTTCAGAGGCCATAGTAGTCGCTTTTGCCGCATCGACTTCGGAAATCCGAACTGCTAATCTTAATTTTAACGAATTTGCAAACTTCAACCATTTACTCATATTATCGGCGTAAATTAAATCAAAATCATCAAAGCCCACATCGCCTGGAGTAATCATGGCGATGGCTTCATTCAATTGAGTAATAATGGAATTGTAAATAAACTCATCATCATCATATGCGGGTAATACGTTATCATCATCCAGAGCTTCCGTATAAGGGATATTTCCAAAAGAATCTACCAACACATGCCAAGTATACACCTCTAAGATGTTAATCATGGCAAGTTGATTGTTAAACTGTGTACGTGGCATTACTCCATCATCCGTGTTGATTCTAACATCTCTAGCTTCTTTAAGGTCTTTTAAAACATCTCTATATAGACGATCCCAATGTGTGCCTGGTTGATCTCTGTTCACAAGGTTATAATTGGTTTCATCGGTATAAGTCGTCTCGGTCCAATGCTGTGCGAACAACCTAAAAATATTAACATTAACGTTATTGCTGGTCATCTGATTGCTCAATCGCAAAGTAGCATTGGCAAAGAGTGTTTCAGCCGGTACAGCAACCGGTGTTTTAGGATCAACGTTCAAGTCTCCGAAATCGGAACACGAAAACGTAAAGGCCGTTAATAATATTATTAAAAAATATTTTTTCATGATACTTTTAATTATTAAAATTCAAATCTTAGGTTAAATCCGTATTCTTTTTGAGAGGGATGAGCACCGGACTGATATCCTTGGATATTACCGGAACTTAAACCTGCTTCGGGATCAGAATAAGGGATGTTTTTATCAATAATCCAAAGGTTCCTACCTACGGCTGACAAGGTTACATTATTAAATGGAAGCTGCTTCATAAATTTTTCGGGAAGCTTGTAAGAAAGCGTTACCTCTCTTAACTTCACATAACTTGCATCATAAACGTGTAACGCATTAGGTGCTCTAAACCATCCAAGTGCATTGGCAAACCAATCCATTCTTGTGCGAGTTGTGTTTGGAGATCCGTCAGGGTTTACACCTTGTAGTAAGATACCACCGCCATTAGCAACAGGATCACGTTTTGGATTTCCTAATTCGTTAAGACCGGCAGTTCTGTCGTAAATACCGGTGCCGAAACCGTACCAGGTGTCAAGAGAGAATACATCTCCACCTTTTTGAACATCGATAAGGAAACTGAACGAAAGATCTTTATAACGAAGTGTATTAGTTACACCACCTGTCCACTCAGGGTTAATATCTCCAATAGGCTGAGGAGTACCATCAACTACATATCTACCTGTGTTTGGATCGATTACGCGCTGTCCGTTAAGAAAGGTAAAATTGGTACCCCAAATACTTCCATAGGGCTGTCCTTTGGTGGCATTAATAGTAATTCCCCCCTGAACGGAAGCTAATTGTAAATTTGTAACCTCAGCTCCTGTTGTTGGATTCGTATATAAAGAGATCACTTCGTTTTCATTTTTGGCCCAAGTCGCATTTATTGTCCATTCAAAATTTTCATTTCGAATTGGACTAACAAATAATGAAGCTTCTATACCTTTGTTGTCCACTTGCCCGGAATTAACAATTCTAAAAGAACGACCTGAAGCTCTGCTCACTGCCACCGGGAAAATTTGATCCGTAGTTTCCGTTTTATAGTAGGCTACATCAAAACCAGCTCTTTTATTGGCAAAACTCATTTCAAGACCTACCTCGTATCCTTTGGTAAGTTCGTTAACTAGATTCGGATTATTTTTGGTAGCAGCAACAGAAAATAATGGAACCGTAAAGTTAACAGGATTCGCGTATGAGTCATAAACTCGATATGGAATGGTACTGTTACCTACTTCCGCATAGTTAGCTCTTAATTTACCAAAGCTTAACCAGTCTGCATCAATTAACTTTGAGAATACAAGCGATGTGGAAATCGCAGGATAGAAAAATCCATTATCCGCGTCGGGAAGTGTAGATGAAATATCATAACGTCCTGATAAATCCAGATATAAGAACCCATCATAGTCAAAAGAAGCGTTTCCAAAGAAACCGTAATCCTTTCTTTTGGGTAATGTTTCGATTGGTGGTGCAAGCAATCCTTCAATATTATTTAATGTATTTAATCCGGGCACTACTGTTGTGCCTGTGGTTAAACCATAAATGGTTTCAATTGTCTGAGTCCTGGCAGTAGCACCTACCACACCGGCAAGACCAAGTTTTTCTGTTAAGTCAAAATCATAATTGAATAAAAGATCGTAGTTTAATTCAGTAAATGATCTATTAAATCTCGAATAAGAAGGCACATTAGTACTTCCTATGGCAGTTCTTTCTTCCTGTAATTCCGAATATGTATCTACAGAGGCACGACCAGTTACATCAAGCCAATCTGTAAGCTCATATGTCAAAGTAATGTTACCAAATATCCTATTTCTAGTATCGGTTTCATAATTCTCATATAACACCCAATAAGGGTTGTCAAAAAAGATGGGATGTAACCCGTCTAGTGTAAGAGGATCACCCGAATAGTTCCAGGTAATGTTTCTTCTTGTTTGTAAATAAGCCTGTTCTTGTTGAGCCATATCTACATTAACCTGGAACCACTGTCTGAAGCTCTGCATAAGGTTGTTGGCATCATAACCCGTACCGTTACGACCTTTACCATCAGTTTTAGTAAAAGTGGCTTTTAAATTAGCAGTAAGCTTCTCGCCAAATTGCTGCGAACCATTGAAGTCAATAGAATTTCTTTTAAGCCTACTGTTTGGATAAATACCTGTTTGATCTAAATTGGTAAAGCCCAGTCTAAAAGAACCTGTTTCACTACCACCCGCCAAAGAAATACTATTATTAAGAGTAACCCCAGTGTTAAATATCTGCTCTGGCCCATTTGCGCCCGCAACATAAGGAGTGGCCGTAAGGTAGTTTGGAGACTCCGGGTAGAAAGCATCCCATTGGTAAACCAATAAATTAGGATCAAAAGCAGCACCAAAAGATGCATCTTCCGTAAATGGAGTAGTTAAATCGTCAATACCGTCTCCATCAATATCCTGATCAAAGAAATAACCGGTTGAACCGTAGAAAGGTCCGTAACCAGCACCGTATTCCTTTTGATACTTAGGAAATGTACTCTTATCGTAATTTGCTAAGGTTACACCGGAATTAACTGTAATCCCAACACCTTTTTTACGAGTACCTTTTTTAGTTGTAATAATAATTACACCGTTCGCAGCACGAGAACCATATAGGTTAGAAGCCGCAGCACCTTTTAATACGTTAATAGACTCGATGTCTTCCGGGTTAATATCCATGGCGGCATTACCGTAGTCATAACCACCTCGACCAGTACGCTGATTGGCACTGTTCGTATTAGAGTTACTAATAGGAGTACCATCAATAACAAACAGAGGCTGGTTATTACCAGTCATCGAGGTATACCCTCTAAGGATAATGTTTGAAGAACCACCAAGTGTATTACTTTTTTTGATGTTCAAACCGGCAACCTTACCAGAAAGAGAGTTGATGAAGTTGGTTTCTTTTGCCGTATTAACAGCATCTCCCTGAACTTCTGTAGTCGCATAACCCAGTGCTTGCTTTTCTCTTTTAATACCAAGGGCAGTTACAACTACCTCTTCAAGAGCCTGGGCATCTTCCTGCATCTGAACGTTAATTGTGTTCGAAGCTCCGACTACTCTTGACTCAGTTTGTTGGCCAACATACGTATAAACTAATGTCTGCCCTTCACTTGCTTGGATGGTATAATTACCATCAAAGTCTGTTTGAGTACCGCTTGTAGTACCTTGAACGACGATGTTAACCCCTGGTAGAGGCAGACCGTCCTGGTCCGACACATTACCTGAGATCGTCTTTTCTTGTGCAAAGGATATATGCACAACAAACGCCAATATTAGCGTTAAAAATCCACTAAACTTTGTTCTCATTTTTTAAATTATTTGAATTAGCTACCGCCAAAAATCTTAATTTCATGTTAATTATCCAATTTTTTTTTCATAAAAAAAGACTTTCCACCATATATTTTAGTAATTGGAAGCCTTTTGTAGTTAGAAATTGGCAATATAACCGAGATGTACAAGGACATTTTTTAAGTTAAGGCTTGTAGATTCAGCTTTTCCCGTTACCATATTGAATTTGAAGTTGCCCGATTGCGTATTTAATTGCAGCCCCAAACCAATACCAAGAAGTGTGTTTCGCCTGTTGGATAGCTTATCCTTAAGAAAACCCAGATCGGAAATAGAGTGTACATACATTTTATCGGATACCAGATATCGATATTCCAGCTGGGTGGTGTTGTAAGATGTTGCGGTGAGTAAATTTTCCCGAAAACCCCGTAGCGTATTCAACCCGCCTATCCTGAATTTTTCATTGGAGTAATAATGGTCTGAATCCAATACTTCTGTAAGGTTGCGTAAATAAATGTAATTGCGTCTTCCCAATTTAAACTGATATGATACATCGGAAAACAAATAACTTTGGGAGGTTTTTTCCTGTTGATTATTACGCGACCCAAAAGAAATTCCAAGCTCCAAATTATACCGGGCACCCAAAATGGAAAAATCATAGTGCTTACGTGTTTGATAATCCAGACTGATAAAAGTTGATTTTAGATTGGCTATGGAATCGTTTACATCTGATTTTTCCACAAGATTGTCTGAGGTTAACGATTTTAAACCTAAGCCTATGTGAGAATGCAGACCCAGACTGTACAACAATTTGAAATGTGTATGACTTGAGGTGAAAAGCGTGTCTTGCTTTAAAATGTTTAAGGAAGCTTCCACGCCCACAGGAGATCTTAATAAATAAGGCAGTCTGAATTTTCCTTCGAATTTTTTTTGGTCATTGCCATTGCTTTTCCAAAGTATATGAAGCTGCTCTCCCTGATTAAGATTATTGACAAGCTCTATATACATATGCCCGTTTAATGTAAGCCGGGATTGTTGTTCACTATTCCCGAAACCTATAAATCCTTCAAAAGTATTGGCCGGCTTTTTCTTTAAGTACAAAAAAACTTCGGTACTATCCTGATTAAATAATACTTCCGGGTCTTTAAAACTTTGGGCAAAACGCAAATTTTGAATTTTCCTGACTTCTTCGTGCAATGCCGTTTTAGAGAATAATTCTCCGGTTCTAATTTTGGTTCCGTATTTCAGGAATTGCAATGGAAATTTTTCATACCCCTGGACGATAACCCTGTTTATTGTTCTAACCGGGTTTTTATATATGTTGAGTTCGCAATAGAGTTCTTTGTTTTTTATTGAAAAGTTTTGCAGGCGAGCCCGGGCAAAAGGGTCTCCTTTTTTTTCCAGGTATGCCACAATGCTTTTTAGGAAAGAGGAGGTTTGTGAAATGGGCAGGGTTATTTTTTTACCGGGTGGATTGATAAGTTTTTTTACCGGGGGCAGTTCGGATTGATACCGGCTAACGGAAATATGGATGTTTTCGGTTTGCTTCCCCAGGAAAAAACAGGAAATGAACAGGGTGTCGTTAATCGCTTTTATTTCCTTGAGTTTGGCCTCCAGAAATCCTCTTTGAGTAAGTTGTGATATCAATTCTTCTGAAGTTGTTTGAAGTGAGGTGTAGTCCGGATGCAACCTTTTGTAATCGATTAGATTTAATACACTGTCTTTTTCGGGGCTTTCGCCTCTGGTGCCAAGGTGAATATTTTGGCTATATATATAATACGGTGTAAGGGTCAAAAAAAAGACCCGGAAAAAAACCGGAAAAAAAGGCAATTTATGGAGCATAAATGGAATATGTTAAACCATCATTTTAAATTCCAACAAGATTGGAAAACGGATTCGCTAATTTACATTAATGAAACTTATTTGAAAATTAATGATTTACGATTTGAATTATTGCAAAATATTTCTACCTTTGCCACCCTCTAAAAAGAGGGTTTTTTAATAAAAACATTTATTGTAAAAGTAAATTATGCCAACAATTTCACAGTTAGTACGAAAAGGAAGAGCCAGTATTACTAAGAAGAGTAAATCGGCTGCTTTGGATTCGTGTCCTCAGCGAAGAGGGGTTTGTACGCGTGTTTACACCACAACACCTAAGAAGCCAAACTCTGCTATGCGAAAGGTAGCAAGGGTGCGTCTTACCAACGGTAATGAGGTGAATGCGTATATCCCTGGTGAAGGTCACAATCTACAGGAGCACTCGATAGTATTAGTGCGAGGCGGAAGGGTAAAAGATTTGCCGGGAGTTAGGTATCATATCGTTCGTGGAGCTTTGGACACCGCAGGGGTTCAGGGAAGAACACAGCGTAGATCTAAGTACGGAGCAAAACGCCCTAAAAAGTAATTCGAAAACTTTTAATGTAAAGAAATGAGAAAAAGACAGGCGAAAAAAAGACCGCTTTTACCGGATCCGAGATTTAACGATCAGCTAGTAACACGTTTTGTGAATAACCTGATGTGGGACGGAAAAAAATCGGTTGCCTTTAAAATTTTCTACGATGCAATTGATATCGTAGATCAGAAAAAAACAGACGATGAAAAAACGGCGCTGGAAGTGTGGAAAGATGCACTTTCAAATGTAATGCCACACGTTGAAGTGAGATCGAGACGTGTAGGTGGGGCTACTTTCCAGATTCCAATGCAAATACGTCCGGATCGAAAAGTGTCAATGGCTATGAAATGGCTCATTGGGTATTCACGTAAGCGTAACGAAAAATCAATGGCACAAAAACTTGCTGCCGAGATTTTGGCTGCTTCCAAAGAAGAAGGAGCGGCGGTTAAAAAACGTGTGGATACACATAAAATGGCTGAAGCAAATAAAGCATTCTCTCACTTTAGATTTTAATTTATAGAAATGGGAAGAGACTTAAGATATACTAGAAATATTGGGATTGCAGCACATATTGATGCTGGAAAAACCACAACAACAGAGCGGGTGCTTTTCTATACCGGGGTGAGCCATAAAATAGGAGAAGTACACGACGGGGCTGCTACGATGGACTGGATGGAGCAGGAGCAGGAGCGCGGTATTACCATTACGTCGGCAGCGACCACCTGTACCTGGCAGTTTCCAACCGAGCAGGGAAAACCCACTCCGGATGCTAAAGGGTATCATTTTAATATTATTGATACGCCCGGTCACGTAGATTTTACGGTAGAAGTAAACCGATCCTTACGAGTTCTTGATGGATTGGTTTTCTTGTTTAGTGCGGTTGATGGTGTAGAGCCACAGTCGGAAACCAACTGGAGACTGGCAGATAATTACAAGGTGCCTCGTATGGGCTTTGTAAATAAAATGGATCGCCAGGGGTCTAATTTCCTTGCTGTTTGTCAGCAGGTAAAAGATATGCTGGGATCTAATGCAGTTCCTATTGTATTGCCTATAGGTGAAGAAGCCGATTTTAAAGGGATTGTTGATCTTGTAAAGAACCGCGCAATTGTTTGGCACGATGAAAACTTTGGATCTACATTTGATGTGGTTGATATCCCGGCCGATATGCAGGAAGAGGTAGATCAGTACCGTGCCCAGTTAATTGAGGCTGTTGCGGAATACGATGAGGATTTGATGGAGAAATTCTTTGAGGATGAGAATTCTATTACCGAAGATGAAATTCACGCTGCTTTAAGAGCTGCCGTTATGGATATGAGTATTATTCCAATGGTGTGTGGCTCTGCTTTTAAAAATAAAGGAGTTCAGTTTTTGTTAGATGCTGTTTGTCGTTACCTGCCTTCGCCGGTAGATAAAGATGCTATTGTAGGAACTGATCCTAATACGGAAAATGAAATTGCCCGTAAACCGGATGTTAAAGAGCCGTTTTCGGCACTTGCTTTTAAGATCGCTACAGATCCTTTTGTGGGTCGATTGGCATTCTTCCGTGCATATTCCGGAAGATTGGATGCGGGATCGTATGTTTTAAATACCCGTTCCGGTAAAAGAGAGCGAATTTCTCGAATTTACCAGATGCATTCCAATAAACAAAATGCTATCGAGTATATTGAAGCAGGAGATATTGGAGCTGCGGTTGGATTTAAAGATATTAAAACAGGCGATACATTGAGTGATGAAAAGCACCCAATCGTATTGGAAAGTATGGATTTCCCTGATCCTGTTATCGGTATTGCCGTAGAGCCTAAAACCAAAGCGGATGTTGATAAGTTGGGAATGGCTTTGGCTAAATTAGCTGAAGAAGACCCTACGTTTACTGTAAGAACCGATGAGGCTTCCGGACAGACTATTATTTCTGGAATGGGAGAGCTTCACCTGGATATCATTGTAGACCGTTTAAAGCGGGAATTCAAGGTGGAAGTTAATCAGGGACAACCGCAGGTAGAATACAAAGAGGCAATTACGAAGCTTGCAGATCACAGAGAGGTGTACAAGAAACAAACCGGTGGTCGTGGTAAGTTTGCCGATATTGTATTTACTATGGAGCCTGCCGAGGAAGGAAAACAAGGCCTTGAGTTTGTTAATGAAATCAAAGGAGGTAATATACCTAAAGAATATGTTCCGTCGGTTGAAAAAGGATTTAAAGCGGCTATGAAGAATGGCCCTTTAGCTGGATTTGAGATGGATTCTATGAAGATTACGCTGAAAGACGGTTCGTTCCACCCGGTGGATTCCGATTCTTTATCTTTTGAGTTAGCGGCTAAATTAGGTTATAAAGTAGCGGCTAAGGCAGCGCGTGCTGTGTTGATGGAGCCTATTATGAAGCTGGAAGTACTTACACCTGAAGAAAATATGGGTGATATAGTAGGCGACCTTAACAGAAGACGCGGACAAGTAAATAGTATGGACGATCGGGCAGGTTCTAAAGTGATTAAAGCTGAAGTACCGCTTTCTGAAATGTTTGGATATGTTACGGCACTTCGTACATTGTCTTCCGGTAGAGCAACTTCTACCATGGAGTTTTCACACTATGCCGAAACACCGTCTAATATCGCTGAAGAAGTTATAAAGGCTACACAGGGAGTAACCGCTTAAAAAGTTAGAAAATGAGTCAGAAAATCAGAATAAAATTAAAATCGTACGATCACAATTTGGTAGATAAATCTGCTGAAAAAATCGTAAAGACTGTTAAAACTACCGGAGCGGTTGTTACGGGGCCTATCCCACTTCCAACGCACAAGAAAATTTTTACAGTTTTGAGATCACCTCACGTTAATAAAAAATCAAGAGAGCAGTTTCAATTAAATTCGTACAAACGTTTGCTTGATATTTACAGTTCATCATCGAAGACGATTGATGCGCTGATGAAACTGGAATTGCCCAGTGGTGTTGAGGTAGAGATCAAAGTGTGATCTTGATAAAATCGGAGTGTTTCTTCGATCACATGTCCCAAACGATAGGTTTGGGAAAAACGGAAAAAAATACATTTCAGGGTTGAAAGTATTTTGACCCTGTTTTTTTAGAATGTAGTTAATAAATAATTAGTAATAATCAGATGGATGGCTTTATGCCGGAAGTTTAAAATTTAATGTAAATGTCTGGGTTAATTGGAAAAAAAGTAGGTATGACCAGCATCTTCGATGAGAATGGGAAAAACATCCCATGTACGGTAATTGAAGCTGGGCCATGCGTAGTTACCCAAGTCAGAACCAAAGAGGTTGATGGGTATGAAGCTCTTCAGCTTGGTTTCGATGACAAGGCAGAAAAACGTGCAATTAAGGCCGAACAGGGCCATTATAAAAAAGCAGGTGTTTCTCCCAAGAAGAAAGTTGTTGAATTCAAGAATTTTGAAGGAGAGTACAAACTAGGTGATACTATTACAGTAGATCACTTTGTAGAAGGTGAATTTGTTGATGTATCTGGTACATCAAAGGGAAAAGGATTTCAGGGAGTTGTTAAGCGTCATGGTTTTGCCGGAGTAGGACAAGCTACTCACGGACAGCATAACAGACTGAGAGCTCCGGGTTCTATTGGGGCATCATCATACCCGTCTCGTGTTTTTAAAGGAATGCGAATGGCAGGAAGAATGGGAGCAGAGAAAGTAACAGTTCAAAACTTAAGAGTGTTAAAGGTAGTTCCGGAAAAAAATCTTTTAGTGGTTAAAGGATGTGTTCCGGGGCATAAGAACGCTTATGTAATCGTGCGGAAATAATGGAAGTAGCAGTATTAAACATACAAGGAAAAGAAACCGGCAGGAAAGTAAAACTTTCCAAGGACGTTTTTGGAATTGAGCCTAATAATCACGCGGTGTACCTGGATGTTAAGCAATACCTTGCACATCAGCGACAAGGAACACACAAGGCTAAAGAAAGAGCGGAAATAACCGGAAGTACAAGAAAAATTAAAAAACAAAAAGGGACAGGTACTGCCAGAGCTGGTAGTATCAAATCTCCGGTGTTTGTTGGTGGAGGTAGAGTTTTTGGTCCACGACCAAAAAACTATTCGCAAAAACTGAACAAAAATGTAAAACGCCTGGCAAGAAAATCCGCGTTGACTATCAAAGCAAAGGAGAAAGCCATTTTGGTATTGGAAGACTTCAGTTTTGAAGCACCAAAGACCAAAAGTTTTACAGAGTTGTTAAAGGCCCTTGGGTTGGAAAACAAAAAATCATTGTTCGTGTTGGGCGGTATAAATAATAATGTATATTTGTCGTCGCGTAATTTGAAGAGCTCTGAAGTTATAACTAACTCAGAATTAAGTACTTACAAAATATTAAACGCAAATAATATTGTGTTTGTGGAAGGTTCCTTAGAAGGAATTGAAACAAACCTTACAAAATAGGAAACCTATGAGTGTGTTAATAAAACCTATCATTACGGAAAAAGCAACGGCGGATAGCGAGGTTTACAATCGTTATGGTTTCATTGTAGATAAAAAGGCTAATAAGCTACAGATAAAGGAAGCAGTTGAAACTACTTATGGAGTATCTGTTGATAAAGTTCGTACTATGAACTACGGCCCGGAAAGAAGAACCCGTTACACAAAAACAGGTATTCAGCATGGTAAAACCAATGCTGTAAAAAAAGCCATTGTTCAGGTAGCGGAAGGAGATACAATCGATTTTTATAGCAATATATAAGTAAAGACAAAAAATGTCAGTTAGAAAATTAAAACCGATTACTCCAGGACAGCGTTTTAGAGTTGTAAACGAATTTGACGCGATTACAACTGATAAGCCGGAGAAGAGCTTGCTCGCTCCGTTAAAAAAGTCCGGAGGTAGAAACAGTCAAGGAAAAATGACCATGCGTTATAAAGGTGGTGGTCATAAACGTAAGTATCGTATTATTGATTTTAAGAGGGAAAAAACGGGCGTTGAAGCTACGGTTGATTCTATTCAATACGATCCTAACAGAACAGCATTTATTGCATTGGTGAAGTATGCCGATGGAGAGAAGCGTTATATCATAGCTCAAAACGGACTTAAAGTAGGGCAGGCTGTGGTTTCAGGAGATAGTGTAGCTCCGGAAATCGGAAATGCAATGCCTTTAAGCGCTATCCCATTGGGAACCGTTATTTCCTGTATAGAATTGCGCCCGGGTCAGGGAGCTGTTATGGCTAGAAGTGCCGGGGCATTTGCTCAGCTAATGGCGAGAGATGGTAAGTATGCTACTGTAAAATTGCCTTCAGGAGAAACCAGAATGGTGCTGGTAACCTGTATGGCAACTATTGGAGCTGTATCTAACTCAGATCATCAATTGGTGGTTTCCGGAAAAGCAGGTAGAAGTAGATGGCTTGGCAGACGTCCGAGAACCAGACCTGTGGTTATGAACCCGGTTGACCATCCTATGGGTGGAGGTGAAGGACGGGCTTCCGGAGGACACCCGAGATCGAGAAACGGAGTGCCAGCCAAAGGATTTAGAACGCGTTCTAAAACCAAGGCTAGTAATAAGTATATTGTAGAACGTAGAAAGAAATAAAAGAGTAAAGAGATGGCACGTTCATTAAAAAAAGGACCTTACGTTCATTATAGTTTAGAGAAGAAAGTCCAGCAAAATATTGAATCAGGAAAGAAAACGGTTATTAAAACCTGGTCCAGAGCATCGATGATTACTCCGGATTTTGTAGGGCAAACAATAGCTGTTCACAACGGCCGGCAGTTTGTTCCTGTTTATGTAACCGAGAATATGGTAGGGCATAAGTTAGGTGAGTTTTCACCAACACGTTCGTTTAGAGGCCATGCTGGAGCTAAAAACAAAGGAAAAAAATAGGAAGCTATGGGAGTTCGTAAAAGAGAAAGAGCAGAGCAAATTAAAGAAGCTAAAAAGCAAATAGCTTTTGCCAAGTTAAATAACTGCCCTACATCACCCAGAAAAATGAGGCTTGTTGCTGATTTGGTAAGAGGTGAAAAAGTAGAGAATGCGCTTGCTATATTGAAATTTAATCAGAAAGAAGCTTCAAAGCGCCTGGAAAAATTATTGTTGTCTGCAATTGCTAATTGGCAGGCTAAAAATGAAGACGCAGACATTGAAGAAGCAGATCTTTTTATTAAGGAGATTCGCGTAGATGGCGGAAGTATGCTAAAGCGTCTTCGACCAGCCCCGCAAGGACGCGCTCACAGAATAAGAAAACGCTCTAACCATGTTACATTGGTGCTAGGAGCTAATAATAATACACAAAGTTAAGATTAGACAGTATGGGACAAAAAACAAATCCAATAGGAAATCGCCTTGGTATTATCAGAGGATGGGAGTCTAACTGGTATGGAGGCAATGATTATGGAGATAAGCTTGCTGAAGATGATAAGATCAGGAAGTATATCCATGCACGTCTTTCGAAAGCTAGTGTTTCTCGAGTAATTATTGAGCGTACGCTTAAACTTGTAACCGTTACTATCACCACGGCTCGCCCCGGTATTATTATCGGAAAAGGAGGCCAGGAGGTAGACAAGTTAAAAGAAGAGCTCAAAAAGATTACCAATAAAGAGGTTCAGATTAACATTTTTGAGATCAAAAGACCAGAACTGGATGCGAATTTAATGGCAGCGAGTATTGCACGTCAGATCGAGAGTAGGATCAGTTATCGACGAGCAATTAAAATGGCTATTGCTGCTGCAATGAGAATGAATGCCGAAGGGGTTAAAGTTCAGATTTCAGGTCGTTTGAACGGTGCGGAAATGGCACGTTCTGAATCGTATAAAGAAGGAAGAATTCCTTTGTCAACTTTTAGAGCTGATATTGATTATGCGCTGCATGAGGCTCATACTACCTATGGTAGATTGGGAATCAAAGTGTGGATCATGAAAGGCGAGGTTTATGGTAAGCGAGAGCTTTCTCCACTTGTGGGAATGTCAAAAAAACAAGGTAAAGGAGGCGCTGGTGCTAAAAAGGCTCGTCGCAGAAAGTAATTTTAAAAGGAAAGAAAGATGTTACAGCCAAAAAGAACAAAATATCGTAAACAGCAGAAAGGAAGAATGAAAGGAGTGTCTCAACGAGGGCACCAGCTTTCTAATGGAATGTTTGGTATTAAATCATTGGATTCTTCATTTATCACTTCGCGTCAGATAGAGGCAGCTCGTATTGCTGCTACCCGTTATATGAAAAGGGAAGGGCAACTTTGGATTAAAATATTTCCGGATAAGCCTATCACTAAAAAACCTTTGGAAGTACGTATGGGTAAAGGTAAGGGAGCTCCGGAATACTGGGCGGCAGTGGTAAAACCGGGTAGAATCATGTTTGAGGTAGGTGGCGTGCCTATGGATGTTGCTAAAGAAGCACTTCGATTGGCTGCGCAAAAACTTCCTGTAAAAACAAAATTTGTTGTAGCCAGAGATTATTCGGCTTAATTTGAATTATTACGATTATGAAACAATCTGAAATAAGAGAATTATCTACAACTGAGCTACAGGAAAAGCTTGGTGAGTTCAAAAAAAAACATGCAGATTTAAAATTAGCTCATGCTATTACTCCATTAGAGGATCCGCTTCAATTAAGAGGCGTTCGGAGAACGGTTGCGAGATTAGCTACAGAGCTTAGTAAAAGAGAATTACAGTAATTCTGATGCTGCTTAAGATGGAAAAAAGAAATTTAAGAAAAGAAAGAGTAGGAGTAGTTACCAGTAATAAAATGGAGAAATCTATTGTGGTTTCAGAAGTTAAAAAGGTAAAACACCCTATGTACGGAAAGTTCGTGTTAAAAACAAAGAAATATGTTGCACACGACGAAAAAAACGATTGTAACGAAGGTGATACGGTAAGGATCATGGAAACCAGACCTTTAAGTAAAACCAAGTGTTGGAGATTAGTTGAAATCATTGAAAGAGCTAAGTAATTATGGTACAACAGGAATCTAGATTAAAAGTAGCAGATAATACCGGAGCCAAGGAAGTTTTGGCAATCCGTGTATTAGGAGGTACAAAAAGAAGATATGCTTCGGTTGGCGACAAGATTGTTGTTACTGTTAAGGATGCAACCCCTAACGGAAACGTTAAAAAGGGACAGGTGTCAACTGCGGTTGTTGTTCGTACCAAGAAAGAGGTAAGAAGGCCGGATGGATCGTATATCCGTTTTGACGATAACGCATGCGTGCTTTTGAATCCTTCTGGAGAAATGCGCGGAACACGTGTTTTTGGCCCTGTGGCCAGAGAACTTCGCGATAAGCAATTTATGAAAATTGTATCATTGGCGCCGGAGGTGCTTTAATACATGTAAGATGATGAAACTAAGAATAAAATCAGGAGATACTGTACGGGTTATTGCCGGAGATCACAAAGGATCGGAAGGTAAGGTTATGTCGGTTGATCGTGTTAAGAATAAGGCGATCATAGAAGGTGTTAATATGGTATCTAAGCACGAGAAACCAAGTGCTAAAAATCCTCAGGGAGGTATTGTTAAGAAAGAAGCTCCTATTCACATCTCTAATTTGTCTTTATTAACGGCCAAAGGAGAAACAACTCGGGTTGGATATGAAGTAAGAGATGGGGCTAAAGTAAGAGTTTCTAAAAAATCTAATGAAGTAATTTAGTTATGAGCTACGTTCCAAGATTAAAACAAGAGTACAGAGATCGGATTATTTCGGCTCTTAAAGATGAGTTTGGGTACAAGAACGTGATGCAGGTGCCTAAATTAGAAAAAATTGTAGTAAGCAGAGGTGTAGGAGCTGCTGTAGCTGATAAGAAATTAGTTGATCACGCAGTTGATGAGCTAACTCAAATATCAGGACAAAAGGCAGTAGCTACCATTTCTAAAAAAGACGTTGCTTCTTTTAAACTTCGTAAAGGAATGCCTATAGGGGCTAAAGTAACTTTACGAGGAGAAAGAATGTATGAGTTTTTAGATCGATTAATTACTACTGCATTACCCAGAGTTAGAGATTTTCAAGGAATCCGGGCTTCTGGTTTTGACGGTAGAGGAAATTATAATTTGGGAGTTACCGAACAGATTATTTTTCCTGAAATAGATATTGATAAGGTGAATAAAATTTCTGGTATGGATATCACTTTTGTTACAAGTGCCGATACCGATAAAGAAGCAAAGTCACTGTTAAGCGAACTGGGATTACCCTTTAAAAAGAATTAAGAATGGCTAAAGAATCAATGAAAGCTCGTGAGATTAAAAGAGCTAAGTTAATTGCTAAATATGCTGAAAAGCGTAAGGCTTTAAAAGAGGCAGGAGATTATGAAGCATTGCAGAAATTGCCTAAGAACGCTTCACCTGTTCGAGCGCATAACAGATGCAAGCTTACGGGAAGACCAAAAGGTTATATGCGTACTTTTGGAATCTCTCGGGTAATGTTCAGAGAAATGGCCAATAAGGGGCTAATACCAGGAGTTAAAAAAGCAAGTTGGTAGAATTATAAATGGGTTTCAGGTTTAACCGGCAAAAAGGTTGAATACCGTTACCGTAAATTAATAGAGATGTATACAGATCCTATAGCAGATTATTTGACTAGAATTAGAAACGCTAACAGCGCGGGTCATAGAGTAGTTGAAATCCCTGCTTCAAACCTAAAAAAAGAAATTACCAAGATCTTATTCGATCAGGGGTATATTCTAAGTTATAAGTTTGAAGATAAGGGCCCTCAGGGTTCCATTAAAATAGCTTTGAAATACGATAGGCTAACAAAAGAACCGGTTATTAAAAAGCTGAAGCGAGTGAGTAAACCCGGATTGCGTAAATACGCCGGGTCTCAGGAATTGCCCAGAGTACTTAACGGACTTGGTGTGGCTATTGTGTCAACCTCTCATGGAGTTATGACCAGTAAACAGGCCAAGCAGGAGAATGTAGGTGGCGAGGTATTGTGTTACGTTTACTAATCGTTTAAAAGACTTAAATCATGTCAAGAATAGGAAATAATCCGATAAGTATTCCTGAAGGCGTTACCATTAACATCGAGAATAATTTGATTACCGTAAAAGGTAAATTGGGCGAATTAACCCAGGAAATTAAAGATGTTACCGTGAAGCAGGAAGATGGACAAATCAAAGTTGAAACAACAGACACTTCGAAAGGTCAAAAAGCAAAACACGGGCTTTACAGATCTTTGATCAATAATATGGTGGAGGGAGTTTCAAAAGGATTTACAAAAGAATTGGAATTGGTAGGTGTGGGATATAGAGCAAGTAACCAGGGACAAAAACTGGACTTGGCTCTTGGTTTTTCTCATAATATTGTTATGAACCTTGCACCGGAAATTAAAATTGAAACAATTTCCGAGAAAGGGAAAAACCCTATCGTTAAACTAACCTCTCATGACAAACAACTAGTAGGTCAGGTGGCCGCTAAAATTCGTTCCTTCCGTAAACCGGAGCCTTATAAAGGAAAAGGAATCAAGTTTGTCGGAGAACAAATAAGGAGAAAAGCAGGTAAATCAGCTTAATAATTAGCATTATGGCATTATCAAAGACTGAAAGAAGACAACGAATTAAAAACAGAATCAGAAAAGTGGTTTCAGGTACTGAATCGAAACCCAGATTAGCTGTTTTTAGAAGTAATAAGGAAATTTATGCTCAGATTATAGACGATGTAACGGGAAAAACCCTGGCATCTGCTTCTTCTAGAGATAAAGATATTAGTTCCGCCAAGGGAACTAAAACGGAGAAAGCGGCTTTAGTAGGAAAGTCTGTCGCTGAAAAAGCTAAAAAAGCTGGAGTAGAAACCATTGCATTCGATCGCGGAGGATATTTGTATCACGGACGAGTGAAATCGTTAGCCGATGGTGCAAGAGAAGCAGGACTTAAATTCTAGAAAATTATGTATCAGAAGTATAAAAACGTAGAGATAGTTAAACCAGGTGGACTGGAATTAAAAGATCGTTTGGTGGGCGTACAACGTGTTACCAAAGTAACTAAAGGTGGTAGAGCTTTCGGTTTTTCTGCTATTGTTGTAGTAGGAGATGAGCACGGAGTTGTAGGACACGGCCTGGGGAAATCCAAAGAGGTGGCTGAAGCTATTTCAAAAGCTGTTGAAGATGCAAAGAAGAATTTGGTTCGTATTCCTTTAAATAAACATACCTTACCCCATGAACAAAAAGGTAAATTTGGAGGGGCCAGGGTTTATTTACAGCCGGCTTCTCACGGTACCGGAGTAATAGCAGGTGGTGCGGTAAGAGCGGTATTGGAAGCAGTAGGAGTTCATGACGTACTTTCTAAATCTCAGGGTTCTTCAAATCCGCATAATGTGGTTAAGGCAACTTTCGATGCTTTACTACAGCTTAGAGATGCAAGAACAGTAGCAGCCCAAAGAGGAATTTCTTTAGAGAAAGTATTTAAAGGATAATTTATTTAAGCTCAGAGATCATGGGAAAAATAAAAGTAACACAGGTAAAGAGTAGTATTAAACGATTGCAAAATCAAAAAAGAACGTTGGAAGCACTTGGTCTGAAAAGAATAGGGCAGGTTGTCGAACACGAAGCTACTCCTAGTATCCTGGGAATGGTAAATAAAGTACAACATTTGGTTTCCGTAGAGGAAGTTAAGTAACAATAATAGAAGATGAATTTAAGTAACTTAAAACCAGCAGAAGGTTCGGTTCACAAAGACGGGAAACGAGTTGGAAGAGGCCAGGGATCTGGTAAAGGAGGTACTGCCACCAGAGGCCATAAAGGAGCTAAGTCTCGATCCGGATATTCAAAGAAAATTGGATTTGAAGGAGGTCAGATGCCACTTCAACGTCGTGTACCTAAATTCGGGTTTAAAAACATTAACCGAAAAGAGTACGTAGGAATCAACTTGAATAAATTACAGGACCTGGTTGATAAAAAGATCGTTAAAGATACCGTTGATCTGGATGTTTTAATTGCAAACAGAATGGCAGGAAAGAACGATTTGGTTAAAATCCTCGGAGGAGGAGAGTTAAAAGCCAAATTAAAAGTTTCGGCACATAAGTTTACAGCAAGTGCTAAAGAAGCTATAGAAACAGCTGGAGGTGAAGCGGTAACTTTATAATCAACATTGTTGCAATGAATAAATTTTTAGAGACCATACGGAATATTTGGAAAATAGATGAGCTTCGCGGGCGTATCCTGGTTACTCTTGGGTTATTGCTGGTTTATCGTTTCGGTGCCCAGATAGTATTACCCGGGATTGATACCGAACAATTGGCCGAACTGACCAATAGAACGGATGGTGGCGGACTACTGGGGATTCTCAATGCATTTACGGGAGGGGCTTTTGCTAATGCTTCGGTATTCGCTTTGGGAATTATGCCTTATATTTCAGCCTCCATTGTGGTGCAGCTTATGGGGATCGCAATTCCTTATTTGCAAAAGCTACAGAAAGAAGGAGAAAGTGGAAGAAAGAAGCTTACTCAGATAACACGTTGGCTCACTATAGCGATCTGTATTGTTCAGGCACCAACCTACCTTATAGGTTTAAGTGCTTTAGGAGTTCCAGACAGTGCATTCATTCTTGGAAAAGGATTGGATTTTATGATTCCAGCAGTAATTATTCTGGTAACCGGTTGTGTATTTGCTATGTGGCTCGGTGAAAAAATTACAGATAAAGGAATCGGTAATGGAATTTCTCTGTTAATTATGGTTGGTATTATTGCAACAATGCCTCAGTCATTCGTTCAGGAGTTTGTTTCCCGTGTTACCGAGAATAATGGAGGTTTGATGATGATATTAATAGAAGTAATTCTTTGGTTTGTTGTAATCCTGGCTTCTGTTATGCTTGTTATGGCCGTAAGACAAATTCCGGTACAGTATGCGCGACGGACTGCTTCCGGAGGATACGAAAAAAATGTGTTTGGATCCAGACAATATATTCCGCTGAAATTAAATGCGGCGGGAGTAATGCCTATTATATTTGCGCAAGCTATTATGTTTGTTCCGAGTGCCCTGGCTAGTTTGTCGGAATCCGATACAGCCAAATCAATCCAGGCCGAGTTTGGAGATATTTTTGGCTTGTGGTATAATGTTGTTTTTGCATTGCTGATTATTGTGTTTACATATTTTTATACCGCAATTACGGTGCCTACCAATAAAATGGCAGACGACCTCAAACGAAGTGGTGGTTTTATTCCGGGGATTCGCCCGGGGAAGGAAACCGGTGATTATTTAGATAAAATAATGTCTTTAATTACTTTTCCCGGCTCCCTCTTTCTGGCGTTTTTGGCCATATTACCTGCAATTGTAGTTAAGGTTGTTGGTATTCAACAGGGCTGGGCATTGTTTTACGGAGGAACCTCACTGTTAATTATGGTAGGAGTTGCCATCGATACCATGCAGCAAATAAATGCTTATTTGCTTAACAGACATTACGATGGATTAATGAAAACAGGTAAAAACAGAAAAGGAGTAGCATAAATTTATGGCAAAACAACCGGCAATAGAACAAGACGGAACCATAATAGAAGCATTGTCTAATGCAATGTTTCGTGTAGAATTAGAAAACGGTCATGTAGTTACCGCTCATATTTCTGGTAAAATGCGTATGCATTATATCAAATTACTTCCGGGAGATAAAGTGAAGTTGGAAATGAGTCCGTACGATCTGACCAAAGCAAGAATTACTTATAGATATTAAGATAGTAAAGATGAAAGTAAGAGCATCGCTAAAAAAAAGAAGTCCCGAGTGCAAAATTGTGCGTCGTAAGGGGAGATTGTACGTAATTAATAAAAAGAATCCTAGATTTAAACAAAGACAAGGGTAAGTTATGGCAAGAATCGCAGGAGTTGATGTACCAAAACATAAAAGAGGGGTTATTGCATTAACCTATATTTTTGGTGTCGGAAAAAGCAGGGCTAAAGATATTTTAGCTGCAGCAAAAGTTAGTGAAGATACAAAAGTGTCTGAATGGACCGATGATGAAATCGGTCGTATTCGGGAAGCGGTATCTGCATATAAGATTGAAGGAGAATTACGCTCTGAAGTACAACTGAGTATTAAGCGACTTATGGATATTGGTTGCTATAGAGGTATCCGTCACAGAGCCGGATTACCGCTAAGAGGCCAGCGTACAAAGAATAATTCGAGAACGAGAAAGGGTAAAAGAAAAACTGTTGCTAACAAGAAAAAAGCAACCAAATAATAAGTAATGGCAAAGTCAAATACTAAAACTGCTAGGAAGCGTAAGGTAATAGTAGATGCCCAGGGAGAAGCACATATCTCAGCATCATTTAACAATATTATCATATCGCTTACCAATAAAAAAGGAGATGTAATTGCATGGTCGTCTGCTGGAAAAATGGGCTTTAGAGGGTCTAAGAAAAATACCCCTTATGCTGCTCAGGTTGCTGCGGAAGATGCTGCAAAAGTAGCTCAGGAAGCCGGATTGAGAAAAGTAAAGGTGTTTGTAAAAGGACCTGGAAACGGAAGAGAATCTGCGATCAGATCAATTCACAATTCCGGTATTGAAGTTACCGAAATAATCGATGTTACCCCATTGCCACACAATGGATGTCGTCCTCCTAAAAGAAGAAGAGTTTAATTAGATTTTTATAAACGAGGATATACAGATTATCGAAGGATAGCCTTAATTCATAATCTCCTCAAAATTAATTAGTAGAAATGGCAAGATATAGAGGTCCAAAAACAAAAATTGCCCGTAAATTCGGAGAAGCGATTTTCGGAGATGATAAATCTTTCGAAAAAAGAAATTACCCTCCAGGGCAACATGGAAACAACCGCAGACGCGGAAAAAAATCTGAATATGCTGTCCAGTTAATGGAAAAGCAAAAGGCAAAATACACCTATGGTATTTTAGAGCGCCAGTTCAGAAATTTATTTGAAAAAGCAAATAGAAGTAAAGGAGTTACCGGTGAGGTATTGTTACAATTATGCGAATCGCGTTTGGATAATGTGGTTTACAGAATGGGTATTTCTCCTTCAAGAAGAGGCGCTCGTCAGTTAGTTTCTCACCGTCACATTACTGTTAACGGTGATATTGTGAATATTCCATCGTATTCTTTGAAGCCCGGTGATGTAGTGGGAGTTAGAGAAAAGTCAAAATCTTTAGAGGTTGTTGAAAACTCTTTGACTAATAACAGCAGTGTTTACGAGTGGATTACTTGGAATTCGGAAAAAAAGGAAGGAACATTTGTCAATATTCCCGAGCGTTTGCAAATTCCGGAAAACATTAAAGAACAATTAATCGTCGAGTTATACTCTAAATAATAAAGACACCCGTCCAATTATGGCATTACTAAATTTTCAAAAACCAGATAAAGTTATAATGATTGATTCTTCAGATTTTGAAGGTCGTTTTGAATTCCGACCTTTAGAACCTGGATATGGATTAACCGTTGGTAACGCATTGCGCAGAGTTCTTCTATCTTCTTTAGAAGGATTTGCTATTACCTCTGTACGTATTGATAAAGTAGAACATGAGTTTTCTACTATTGCGGGAGTTGTAGAGGATGTTACGGAAATCATTCTGAACCTTAAACAAATTCGTTTTAAACGACAGATAGAAGATGTAGATAATGAAACCGTTTCTATTTCCGTTTCAGGAAAGGAACAAATGACTGCCGGAGATTTTCAGAAGTTCATTTCAGGATTCCAGGTGTTAAATCCCGAACTGGTAATCTGTCACATGGATCCTAAAGTTACCATTAACCTGGAAATTACTATAGAAAAGGGCAGAGGTTATGTTCCCGCTGAAGAGAACAAAAAATCAAATGCCCCTCTGGGTGTAATTGCAACCGATTCGATTTTTACGCCGGTTAAAAATGTAAAATACAGCATCGAGAACTTTCGGGTTGAACAAAAAACCGATTATGAAAAATTGGTTTTTGAAATCGTAACCGACGGATCTATCCACCCTAAGGATGCGCTTACCGAAGCGGCTAAAGTATTGATCCACCATTTCATGCTTTTCTCCGATGAACGAATTACTCTGGAAGCCGACGAAATTGCGCAGACAGAAACCTATGATGAAGAATCATTGCACATGCGCCAGTTACTTAAGACAAAATTAATTGATATGGACCTTTCCGTTCGTGCTTTAAACTGTCTTAAAGCAGCTGAGGTTGACACCCTGGGAGATTTGGTGTCATTTAATAAGAACGATTTGATGAAATTCAGAAACTTCGGAAAAAAATCGTTAACCGAACTTGAAGAGTTGGTTAATAATAAAGGCCTGAGTTTTGGAATGGATTTATCAAAGTATAAATTAGATAAAGACTAACTTTCGTTCCTCTTTGTGAAGGAATAAAATAAAGAAAGATGAGACACGGAAAGAAATTTAATCATTTAAGCAGAAAAACAGCCCATAGAAAAGCTATGTTAGCTAATATGGCCTGTTCCCTTATAGAACATAAGCGCATTAATACTACCCTGGCTAAAGCCAAGGCTTTGAAGCAGTTTATCGAGCCTTTGGTTACCAAATCAAAAGCCGGGAATAACAAAACCAAAGAAGAAGGAACGCATAACAGAAGAGTAGTATTCAGCTATTTGAGAAATAAATATGCGGTTTCTGAGTTATTTGGTGATGTGGCTACCAAAGTAGGCGACCGCCCTGGAGGATATACCCGCATTATTAAACTGGGAAATCGTTTGGGAGATAATGCCGAAATGGCTATGATTGAACTGGTTGATTTTAACGAAGTTTATAATGCTGGAAAACCGGTTAAGAAAAAATCAACCCGTAGAGGTAGAAAGAAAAAAGAAAGCGCTCCGGTTGCCGAAGCAAATGTGGCTGAATCAACGGAAGAAAATGCTGAAGCAACGAAAGAATAATGAAAACGTTATCGTTGATAATAAAAGGATAAGCTGTCTAAGTTTATCCTTTTTTTTATGTTATTTTGTGAAACTTAAAATCTGAACAACACAACAAGTAAAATGAAATATACAACAAAAAAGAAAGCCTTAATCTTACTCGCCGACGGTACTATTTTTTATGGAAGGGCTGTGGGTGGTGAAGGTACCGCTTTTGGAGAAGTGTGTTTTAATACCGGGATGACAGGGTATCAGGAAATATTTACAGACCCATCCTATTTCGGGCAAATCATGGTAACGACCAATGCACATATTGGTAACTACGGAATTCATGATGATGAAATGGAATCCGATGGTATTAAAATTGCCGGTTTGGTTTGTAAGAATTTCAGCTATGAGTATTCCAGGTATGGAGCCGATGAGTCTCTTGAAGACTTTTTTTCCAAATACAACCTCTTTGCTATTTCGGATGTAGATACAAGGGCCCTGGTTAGTTACATTAGAGATAATGGAGCTATGAATGCTGTTATCTCCACAGAAGTTGACAATGTGGAATCACTGAAGAAAAGGCTAGCTGAAATACCCGGTATGAGCGGTCTTGAACTGGCTTCAAAAGTATCTACCAAAGAGCCTTATTTCGTAGGAAATCCTGAAGCTACCTATAAAGTGGCGGCTCTCGACATAGGTATCAAGAAGAATATCCTTAGAAATTTAACCGCCAGAGATACGTATGTAAAGGTTTTTCCTTACAATACTGCATTTGAAGAAATGGAGTCCTGGCAGCCAGATGGATATTTTTTGTCTAATGGCCCCGGAGATCCGGAACCATTAACAGAGGCCAGAACCCTGGCCGGAGAAATTCTGAAGAGGAATTTACCATTATTCGGAATATGCCTGGGGCATCAGGTAATTGCCCTGGCCAATGGAATAACAACCTATAAAATGCATAACGGACATCGTGGAATTAACCATCCGGTAAAAAATTTGATTACAGGAAAGGGAGAGATCACTTCGCAAAATCACGGATTTGCCATAAATAGGGAAGAAACGGAAGCAAATACGAATGTCGAGATTACACATGTACATCTCAACGACCATACGGTGGCAGGAATTAAAATTAAAAACAAGCCTTGTTTTTCTGTGCAATATCACCCGGAAGCAAGCCCCGGACCGCATGACGCTTCCTATCTGTTTGATCAGTTTATAGAAAATATTAAAAACCATAAACTTGCACTTATATGAGCATAATATTGAGTATTCACGCACGTCAGATTTTTGATTCCAGAGGGAACCCAACAGTTGAAGTCGACGTAATAACGGAAAATGGAATATTAGGAAGAGCGGCAGTTCCATCTGGTGCTTCCACGGGAGAACACGAGGCTGTGGAACTTAGAGATGGCGGAAAAGCCTATATGGGGAAAGGAGTACAGAATGCCGTGAATAATGTAAATAATATAATTGCTGAAGAACTAATTGGTGTTCCTGTTTTTGAACAAAATCTTATTGATCAGATCATGATGGATCTTGATGGTACCCCTAATAAATCTAAACTGGGTGCCAATGCCATTTTAGGGGTTTCACTGGCTGCAGCCAAAGCCGCTGCAAACGAGCTTAATCTCCCGTTATATCGCTATGTAGGCGGCGTTAGCGGGAATACGTTGCCCGTACCTATGATGAACATCGTTAACGGGGGATCGCATTCAGATGCTCCGATCGCATTCCAGGAATTTATGATTATGCCGGTTAAGGCGGAAAGTTTCACGCAGGCGCTCCAAATGGGAACAGAGATTTTTCACAACCTTAAAAAAGTATTACACGATAGGGGATTGAGTACGGCTGTTGGAGATGAAGGCGGATTTGCACCGGCATTTAACGGAACCGAAGATGCTTTGGATACCGTTATTCTTTCAATTGAAAAGGCAGGATATAAAGCAGGCGATGAGGTAATGATCGCACTGGATTGTGCCGCTGCAGAATTTTATGTTGACGGGAAATACGATTATACGAAGTTTGAAGGTAAAAAAGGAGCTGTAAGAAGCTCGAAAGAACAGGCACAGTACCTGGCAGATCTATGCGATAAATACCCGATAATCTCCATAGAGGACGGAATGGATGAAAATGACTGGGAAGGCTGGAAAATTTTAACCGATATGGTGGGTAAAAATGTACAGTTGGTAGGAGACGATTTGTTTGTAACCAATGTAAACCGCCTGTCAAAGGGAATAGATGAGGGTATTGCCAATTCTATTCTTATTAAAGTGAATCAGATAGGCACTTTAACCGAAACTATAGCGGCGGTGAATATGGCTCATAATGCCGGATATACCTCGGTTATGTCGCACAGATCCGGAGAAACGGAAGACAATACCATTGCAGACCTTGCGGTTGCTTTAAATACCGGGCAAATAAAAACAGGATCGGCATCCAGATCGGACAGAATGGCTAAATACAATCAATTGCTGCGTATCGAGGAAGAACTCGGAAGTGTTGCTTTGTACCCGGGTAAGAAAGCATTTAAGGTATAAAGACTTAAATTTTGAAGACAAAAGGGCGAATGTATTTCACATTCGCTTTTTTTATGGAATTTCCTGTTAAAAGTATATAAAGCTGTCTCCTTTTTTTGCGCTTTATTTCGTATTTTCGCAATACTTACAAATGAGTTTAAATCTTCAAAATAAATGACTGATAAAGCTATTTTAACTTTTAAGGGAGATTCCTATGAATTTCCTACAACAGTTGGTTCTGAAAATGAAATAGGTATAAATATAAAAACTCTTCGGGGAGTCAGTGGTATGGTCACACTGGATCCCGGCTATAAGAATACCGGATCTTGTACCAGTGCTATCACTTACCTGGATGGGGAAAAAGGAGTATTGAGATATAGAGGATATACCATAGAAGAACTGGCAGAAAAAGCAGATTTTCTTGAAGTAGCATATTTATTAATATTTGGAGATTTACCCGATGAGGAGCAATTATTAAAGTTCCACAAAGACATTAAAGCACAATCGGTGGTTGATGATGATATAAAGAAAATTTTGGATGCCTTTCCAAAATCGGCACACCCGATGGGTGTTTTATCATCGCTGACCAGTGCGCTGACCGCATTTAACCCTTCGTCCGTAAATGTTAATTCGGAAGAGGCTATGTATAATGCTATCGTTAGGATTATGGGGAAATTTCCCGTACTGGTGGCCTGGACTATGCGTAAAAAGCAAGGATTGCCGCTTGATTACGGAGATAATTCGTTAGGCTACGTTGAGAATATCCTGAAAATGATGTTTAAGAAACCTAATGAAGAATATACAACAAACCCCATTGTTCTGGAAGCGCTTGATAAATTACTGATTCTCCATGCCGATCATGAACAAAATTGCTCTACGTCTACCGTGCGGATTGTAGGGTCATCGCATGCCGGACTGTTTGCGTCGTTATCGGCGGGAATTTCTGCTCTTTGGGGCCCTTTGCACGGAGGAGCCAATCAGGCCGTTTTGGAAATGCTCGAAGCCATTAAGGAAGACGGTGGAGATACTAAAAAGTATATGGCTAAAGCAAAAGATAAATCGGATCCTTTTCGCTTAATGGGATTTGGACATCGCGTATATAAGAATTTTGACCCCAGAGCCAGGATTATTAAAAAATCGGCCGATGAAGTTTTAGAAGATCTCGGAGTGGTCGACCCTATTCTTGACATTGCTAAAGGGCTGGAAAAAGAAGCATTGGAAGACGAGTATTTTGTAAAAAGAAAACTATATCCGAATGTTGATTTTTATTCGGGCATTATATACAGGGCTATGGGAATACCCGTAGATATGTTTACCGTGATGTTTGCCCTGGGAAGACTTCCCGGATGGATCGCGCAATGGAGAGAGATGAGGCTTAACGGAGAGCCTATCGGGCGTCCCAGACAAATTTATACGGGACCAACCGAAAGACCTTTCAAGGCTATTGAAAAGAGATAATTTAAATGACTTAAATTTAAAAGCTTCGTAGAACAACTATGAAGCTTTTTTACCATATATGCTTAAGCTTAATATCAAAAACGAAACATCTCGCTTAAGGGCGGTGATTCTTGGGACAGCCCAAAGCAACGGACCCGTCCCTGAACCAGACGAATGTTACGACCCTAAAAGCAGACAACACGTGCTGGCCGGAACCTATCCGAAAGAAGAAGATATGATTTTGGAAATGGAGGCCGTTGCAAATGTTTTTAAAAAGTATGACGTAAAAGTGTATCGCCCGGATGTGATTAAAAATTACAATCAGATATTTGCCAGAGATATAGCATTTATAATTGAAGATAAGTTTGTTATAGCTAATATCCTTCCGGATAGAGACCGTGAAATACAGGCCATAAAACACGTATGGGAACAGATTGCCCCGGAAAATATTATTAGGCTCCCTGAAGAATGTCATATAGAAGGTGGAGATGTAATGCCCTGGAACGATTACATATTTATAGGAGTATATTCCGGACCGGATTATCCCGATTATATTACTGCCCGAACCAATATGGATGCGGTAATAGCAATACAGGAATTATTTCCGGATAAAATGGTTAAATCGTTTGAACTCAGAAAATCCAATACAGACCCGAAGGAAAATGCGCTCCATCTGGATTGTTGCTTTCAGCCCATAGGAAATGATATGGCCATTATTCATAAAAACGGATTTCTGGTAGCCGAGGAATATCAATGGCTTATTAATTTCTTTGGTAGAGAAAATGTATTTGAAATTGATAAAGATGAAATGTATTATATGAATAGCAATATCTTTTCTATTTCTGAAGAGGTAATTATTTCCGAACGGAATTTTACAAGATTAAATACATGGCTTCGAAGTAAAGGGTTTACGGTAGAAGAAGTACCGTATGCTGAAATTGCAAAACAAGAGGGACTTTTACGTTGTTCTACCATGCCCCTTACAAGAGATTAAGTTTTATACAAAATGCGGATAACAGAAGATTAATTGTAACGAAAATTTATATGAAGCAAACTACCAATACCATACTGATGGTTCGCCCTGTAAATTTCAGAATGAACGAACAAACTGCGGTGAATAACTATTATCAGAAAGTACTGGATAATTTACTTCCGGATGCAGTAAATGTAAAGGCACAACAGGAATTTGATGCCTATGTAGATAAACTTAGGTCAGTGGGGGTCAAGGTCTTGGTTATTAGTGATACCCATGAATTTGACACTCCGGATTCTATTTTTCCGAATAATTGGATTTCCTTTCACGAAAATGGAACCGTGGGCTTATACCCGATGTTCGCCGAAAACAGACGCCATGAACGTCGTGAAGATGTGTTGGAATTACTGGAAGAAGAAGGGTTTCATATTAAAAACATAATTGATTATACGAGTGCCGAAGAAGAAGGTGTTTTTTTGGAAGGAACCGGAAGCGTCTGTCTGGATAGAGTAAACCGGAAAGCATATTGCACTTTATCGCCCAGAGCACACGAAGATTTGTTTATTGAATTTTGCGAGGATTTCGAATTCACACCGGTTATTTTTACGGCAAATCAGACGGTAAATGGAAAACGAGAGGCAATCTATCACACGAATGTAATGATGTGCCTCGGTGAAACTTTTGCCGTAATATGTTTGGATAGTATTGACGATAAAAAGGAACGAAAGAATGTTGTAAAACACCTGAAAAAAGACGGGAAAGAAATTATAAGTATTACCGAAAAGCAAGTATGTAATTTTACCGGGAATATGCTTCAGGTGCAGGCAAAAGCAGGTAAAAAATATCTGGTCATGAGCCAGGCTGCTTACAATAGTCTTGATCCGGATCAGAAAGATATTATAAAAAAACACTCCGATATAGTAAGCAGTTCGTTAGATACCATTGAAGCTTGTGGAGGAGGAAGTGCCCGGTGTATGATGGCAGAAGTATTTTTACCTCGAAGGTAGTTGCCGGGAGGAGTGTAAGGGGGTATTCAGTGATGTTTCAATAGTTTCCACGCCTTCAAAGCTGATAACTTTTAAAAGAAGTTTATATCGCTGATATTCATCGGGGATGTTAATTGCTGCTTTTTCATTCCGGGATACCTGTTTCACAGCAATGGGATTTCCGAAATGATCGTTTTTAACAAGCCACCATTCCAGCGAAAACTTCGGATCCTGACTGCTTGCGTATTGCCATTGATTTTCTTTTAGTACCATAGCACGATATGTAACTTTTCGGTTCTTGGTAATCACTACCGACGGACGTAAAATATTAAACTTAACACGGGCCGAATCCGGGAATTGTATTTTTCTGTTATTTTTTACTTCGTAGAATACCTTTTTTCTGCGCCCTTTAAAATCCAGTAATCCGTCAAAAGAAACCAAATGGCTCTCTCTTTGATCCTGCCAGTTTCCAATAATATAATTACCCTCCGGTAAAGAAGTTACGTTTTCTAGAGAGTTTATATTTATAATAAATGGGATTTTTTTTGCACGAGCGTACAACTGGAAACTGCTTAAATGCATAGAATCACGCGTAAGAAGACCATAACAATCCGGTTTAAGCCCGCGGCTAATGAATTGATCAATGACAAGGCTGGTTTGTGACGATAGTTTTAACTCTAAGATCACAGGCTTTTTGTCAATTTTTTTGATCTTCTCCAGCAATAGCTTAACCCATTTTAAATATGCATTGCGTTGATAGGTTAAAATAGGCTTATTATAATATTCCTGCAATTCATTCCAGGTATCATTACCCAAATTCCACGCAATTATATTTGTATTGGCCCCGACGTTTCTTACCGTTTTCAGGATTCGATTTTCAAGCTTTTTTAGTTTGTGCTTGTCCCTGATAAAATCAATATTTCCAGGAATATACAGGCTGTATATAATTTGGAAACCATGCGTTTTAGCGAGGTTTAGGATGTTGTGGTCGTATACCGTAGGTCCTTGATATTTAATGGTATTTATACCTGCTTCGGCCATGAGTTTAAAATCTTTTAAAAGCGATTCCCTGGAAGGAACATAATAGTTGTGAAACCAGTTTTGTCCTTTCTTGTAGGTTACCCCTTTAAGACGCCAGTTGTTTACGGTTGAAAGAGAAGCATCGGCATATAAAACCTTTGCCGAACCGTCTATGGAGGTTATGGAATGTTGTAAATAGTCCGGAGGGGTACTTACGGTTAAATGCTTCATAAACCCCAAAGAATGAGTGCTCCAATCCAGCAAAGTCACTTCGGAAGCCGTATTGGATTTCGGAACATTTTTATCAATACTGCTATTAAACAATACAACGCTTTTAATATTAGGGTATTTAGTGTTGATTGCCACAATGGCTTTTTTAAGCCACGCTTCCTGATCACCGCCGCGTTTTAATGAGCCGAACTCCGCCAGCATAACGGGTTTGGCGGATAGTTTTTTTAATGCTTCGCTATACGGATGGTATAGCTCTTCGAAACTATACCATTTCCCGTCTTTATTCAATGTTCCATAATTTAAAGCGGTTATCCCTATCCAGTCAACATAATTGTCTCCGGGATAAAAAGCCTCTAAGTTTTTATATGTCCAGGGGTTCCATACCCAAATAGCATTATACACACCAATTTTATTGAAAATAGTATGAACGTGAATCCATGCATTTTTAAAGTCTTCCGCGCTGTTTCCTCCGGAGTAGGACCAGGGATAGTTGGGATTGTCAAATTCATGTGCGAATCTCAAAAAAAGAGGGCGGTTAAGAGCTTTGATTTTTTTTCCGACCTGTATGATATAAGAATCCAGAGTACCCGCAGCAATATGTTTAAAAATGTGTTTTTCCTCTTTGAGTTCCGGGACGGAATCGCCAGCAATCATGTGCTGTCCCCAGGGTTCCCAGCTTAGTAACGGGATTGCATTGTTTGCGTAAATATCCGAGATTTCTTTTTCAGGAAAAACTGCGACATTTTTATCACCCCACGCATGATAAAGCGAAACGATATCAAAATGCTCTTGCGTAGTTTTTTCAAGTAAACGAACGGATTTAATATTAGATTTGCCGCCCTCTTCAGATGGATAAAAAATACCTTTATACAACTGTTTATGTTTTTTGGTGTAAATAGGACGTACTCCTTCCCATTGATTATATTCATACCGCTCAACTGCTAGTTGAGAAACAAGCAATGTGAAGATTAACCCCGGCAATGCTATCCGATTGGATACTTTGAAAAGAAGCGATGAAAAACCCCTGAACAACTGCTTTATCTTCACTAAAAAAGATACCGTATACTCATTTAGCATACTGCGTAAAATCTGATTTTTATTTGTGGTTCTGGTAGCCAGATATACACTAAAAAACATAAAAAAGGTATTTAAAAGAGCAAATCCCGCCATAATCAGAGCAAAGGGAGTAAAATCTCTCGATAATCCGTAGAAAACCGAAAAAACCGACAATAACCCAATACAAACATTTGGAATGGTAATGGCCAGATTGGTTTTCTCCTCACCGTCTTTCGGCGTCGGAAGGTAGGGTACCTTTTTATTGATAAGTGTATAGAAAAACCCCAGGAAATAAATCCACCAGGTAGTAATTTGCAGCAATCCACCGATCAGGTGAAATCCGCGTTCCTTTTTTTCTATAACCCATTTTTGAATATACGATCGGATTAGAAGACTGCTTACAGCTACAGGAAATGTGATCATTATAAAGTATATGAAATTTCCACTCCACGGAGTCCTGGAGGTAAGCAATGAAAGGATTGGGATCATAAAACTAAAAAAATACATAACCCCGATTAAATAGTGCAAAGGAAGTAATCCGTAATGGATTTTTTGTTTGAAAGTAAACTTTGTGAATAGTTTGGGATATACTTTAAACAAGAGGTCAAAAGTACCGCGGGCCCATTTTAGCTGTTGCTTATAAAAAGATAGTAAACTGGAAGGTGCCAAGCCTTTGGCCAGAACCTGAGGTATATATACGGATTTCCAACCCTTTGCATGTAAAAGCATGGCAGTATGCATATCTTCTGCCAAACCGGGAGCATGCCCGCCTATACTGTCAAGTGCGGCTCTGCGAAACGTACAGTTAGCTCCAATAGCATTTACGGTTCCGTAACTGTTCATGGTCATCATCATAGGGCCATAGAACTGAAAAGTCTGTTCGGCAGCACCTTTTGCAACCAGGGATTCTCTTAAATTATAATAAGATTGTACTATTTGAACATAGCCGATTTCCGGATTGTTAAAATGAGGAATAATCGGATCGAGAAAATGGGGCTCCGGAATATGATCCGGATCCAGAATTACACAAATATCGCCGGTGGCATATTTTAATCCATTATTAATATTACCGGCTTTGGCATTAATCCTGTTTGACCTCGTAATGTGTTTTACATTTAGTTTTTTGCAAAGTTCAATGAGATATGGATCGTTGGCCTCATCACATAGGTAAGCGGTGTGTGGATAGTTGATATTTTGTATGGCCTTAAGGGTATTCTCAATCATTTCATAGGGTTCTCCCGGGAAATAAGTGGTTAGAATATCTACGGTAAATGATTGATCAATTGCAGGTTTTTCCGGAACCGAGATGTTTAGATAATGATACCACATATAGAATTTGCGAAGCAAACCGTAGATAATGGTGATGGCCAAAAGGATATAAAGAAATGTATTCGATTGATATTCGGGCTGAAAAAACCAATATACAAAATTGACAATGCTTACCACACCTAGAACAACGAGTAGTCTAATGGTAAATAATTCCCATCGGGTAGGGGGTAATATTCGGGGATCTTTATTTTTCATGTGTATGGGCTAAAACATAAAATGGGGTATTGGTTGAAGCCATATAACCGGAAGAATCTTCTACATATACAAATAGGCGATAGGGGCCTTCCTCTACAGGAGTTTGAAAGGAAATCGAGGCGCCCTTATTACGAGAAATAAGTCCTGAAAGAGGGATGGTTTTACGTTCTTTATCCCATTTAAAATAATACCAGTTCTCCGGTCTGATTTCCCATCGTATTTTAATAGAGTCTGTATTGGATTTATTTAAAAATAAAGAAGCATTATTCTGGGTTTCAGGTAACAGTACAATACTTTCGGGAGCTCCTTTTTGATTAATTAACATATAATTTAACGCAACACCTTTAAAAGTTTTATCGCGGTTCTTCCACAGGTTCTCCAAAGCAAATACAGACTGTGTAGGAACTCCGGTTTCCGAAAACAGGCTATACCATGTATGGGTTCGTTCCTGCTTTTGCCCCCAGTAAAATACAAGGCTGCCAAGGCATCTGTTGTCCTTAATACCATTGATATATTTTGTGTAACGATCTGTATAATGCTCAGCCTTTTTAGTGCTTGTTTGTTCTATAGGAGCCCCCCAGGTAGTATTTTGAGCTTCCCAGGGTCCGTTAATACCCCATTCGGTAAAAACGTAAGGCCCTTTCCACAAAAGGGCTATGGTAGCCATTCGTTTTTGTAAGGAGCTCAAATGCCCGAAAGTGTTAATTGACAGTAAATCGATTTTCGGGCTCTTGATAGCCATACTAAGCACCTGAGACCTGTTAATATTGGGAACTGCTGTGCTAACCGGATGATTCGGGTCTATCTGATGTACAAGATCAATCAAATCGTTAAACGTACTATAAAAATGCTTGTTGCCAGGTAAATCCGGGTATTCTATCTCATTTCCCAGTATCCAATAAAGTACAGCAGGGTGATTTTTATATTGGTCTACAAAATCTTTAATCCTGGCTTTGAGCCTTTCAACGCGAATGGGATTATTATAAATGGTGTCTCTTATACGTAACCGGGGAACCGGGAGATCCATAATTACTGCTAACCCCAGTTTATGAGCCTGATCAAGTTTTATCTTTAGACGGGTGGTATCGTAAATTCGTATCGTATTGGCACCGGCATCACTGAGCTCCTTAAAATGGGAATCTCCGGAAGCTCCTTTAATATAGAAACACTTTCCGTTTCTGATAAGCTCGTACCCCTTCCAGGTTTTTTTAATATATACGGTAGGGGTTGTGGTATTCCCTTTTTTCGAGCAGTTGAAAAAAAGAATACATATTGCAGCACTTACCCATAGTAAACTATATGGAAAACGTGTTAGAAGCCGCATGCCAAAGCAATGGTTAATAGTTCACCGACGAAGTTATAAAACAATTGGGAAAATAGAATCTTTTTTGTTTGAAAATCCTCAATTCACTGCGTTGATTGGCAAAAAACACTGCACATTTGAGACTTTCGGAATACCCGGGATGTCAGTTAGGGTTCTATTAAAAAAAAGACGATCTATAACATTTTACCTATATTTACTTTATAACCAAAAAATAAATTATGAATAACACTGTAAAAACTGTTTTATTAGTTGTAGGGATAGCTCTTATAGCATATGGAGTTTATCAGATATTAACACCGGACGTTCAGGGAGAGGTAATGGGTGTTGAGTTTTCCGCCGATGACGGTTCGGTTAGTACGCAATCAATTGTTTTAATCGTTCTAGGACTATTAGCAATCTTGGCCCCCAGATTTATTAAAAAATAAAGAAGGAAGTATAAAAACGCCTGAAAAGGCGTTTTTTTATTTTCCCATAAGTTGAACCACACTATAGCTAATATATTCTATTCCTATAGCAATAACAATAAACCCAATTATTCTTGAAACCGCATTAATTCCGGAAGCTCCCAACCATTTTACAATGTAATGTGCGCTTCGTAGAATTAAAACCACCGCGATACAAACCGCTAGAATAGCCAGAAGCACCGTAAGTATTTGCATGGGGTTGTGGTATTCTTGTTGGTAGGAAATCAGCAGTGAAATTGAACCCGGACCGGCAAGCATGGGAATGGCTAAAGGTGTTAATGAAATATCACTTCTGTGAAAAGCATCGTCTTTTACACGTTTGTCCAGACCTTTATGTTTGGTGAATTTACCCGTAAGAAGCGCAAAACCGGATGACGTGATAATTAATCCGCCGGCAATCCTTAGCGAAATCAGACTGATGCCGAAAAAAGAAAGAATATAAGTTCCGGTTATATAGGAAATAAGTAATATAATAAAGGTGTTAATCCCGGTCCAAAAGGCGGTTCTAAATCGCACTTTTGATGAATCGGATTGAGTAAGCCCCACAAAAATGGGTACTGTGCCAAGCGGATTTAACACAGAAAAAAGCGCTGCAAAAATATAGATAAAAAGTTCCATTGTTTTTTGCCCAAAAATCCATCTTCGAAGAAGAATCTGGGTTACGCGAGTATTAAATAATAGTTGGCAAATTGAAAAGGATACAAACAGGGATAAAGCTTATTAAAATGCTATTTTAATAGTATCTTTGCTGCCTAAAATTAGAGATCCAGTGAATAGTATTCAGGAGGTAATTGCAAAAAATACAAAACAGGCTGTTAAAACATTATTTAATGCCGATTTGGAAACCGTAGAATTTCAGGCTACCAGAAAAGATTTTGCGGGCGATATTACCGTAGTTGTTTTCCCTATGCTGAGAGTTGTTAAGGGGAATCCACAACAAATCGGAGAACGCATAGGGGCTTATTTAAAGGATCGTGTAGATGAGGTATCCGATTTTAATGTAATCAAGGGTTTTTTAAATCTGGTAATAGCGGATGTATATTATGTAAATCGCTTCAGAGGAATTTCGAATAATGTTCATAGCGGCTTTGAATCGGAAGAAGCCAAAGATGCAGTAATGGTTGAATATTCTTCTCCCAATACAAACAAACCACTTCATTTAGGACATATTCGAAATATTTTATTGGGATATTCGGTGGCTGAAATTTTAAAGGCATCGGGAAAAAAAGTATACAAAACTCAAATCATTAACGATCGAGGGATTCATATCTGTAAGAGTATGCTGGCCTGGAAGAAGTATGGAAATGGAGAAACACCCGAAACAGCGGGGATCAAAGGAGATAAATTGGTTGGCAATTATTATGTAGCCTTCGATAAAGTGTACAAAAAACAGATCGGGGAAATGATAGCTCAGGGAATGGGTGAGGAAGAAGCCGAAAAGAAAGCTCCTATATTATTGGAGGCCCAGGAAATGTTGAGAAAATGGGAAGCTGGTGATAAAGAGGTTGTTGCATTGTGGGAAAAAATGAACGGTTGGGTATATAAGGGTTTTGATGTAACCTACAAGAATCTCGGAGTAGATTTTGATACGCTGTATTACGAAAGTAATACGTACTTACTGGGGAAGGAAGTAGTTGAAATGGGGTTGGAGCAGGGAGTTTTTTTTAAGAAGGTAGATGGTAGTGCCTGGATTGATCTGACAGAAGAAGGGTTGGATGAAAAAATTGTCTTGCGATCTGATGGCACAGCCGTGTATATGACACAGGATATAGGAACGGCGATTCAAAGGGTGAAAGATTATCCGGATATTACCGGTATGGTATACACGGTTGGAAATGAACAGGATTATCACTTTAAAGTACTTTTTCTTATCCTGAAAAAGTTAGGATTTAACTGGGCCGAAAGCCTTCATCATTTAAGCTACGGGATGGTAGATCTTCCGAGTGGAAAAATGAAGAGCAGAGAAGGAACCGTTGTAGATGCAGACGACCTTATTATAGAGATGAGCAGTACTGCTGAAGCTATTTCCAGAGAACTCGGAAAATTGGAAGGGTATTCCGAAAATGAAAAGCATAGCTTGTACAGCATGATAGGCCTGGGGGCGTTGAAGTACTATATTTTAAAAGTAGATCCCAGAAAGAGAATTTTATTTAATCCTGAAGAATCGGTAGATTTCCAGGGGAATACCGGGCCCTTTATACAGTACACCTATGCCAGGATACAAAGTATTTTGAGAAAAGCGGATTTGCAGTATAACCAGGTTGATATTACCAGGGTGCAGCTACATACCAAGGAAAAAGAATTACTTAAGTGGATACTGCAATTCCCGGAGATAATACAGCAGGCGGCAGATAATTACAGTCCGGCGATTATTGCGAATTATACATATGAACTGGTTAAGGAGTTTAACTCTTTTTATCAGAATGTTTCCATTTTAGGAGCGGAAGAAATTACAGAGAAAGCTTTTCGGATACAATTATCAGAAAAGGTAGGGGAAACTATCAAGCAGGCATTCACCTTGTTAGGTATTGAAGTTCCTGAGCGAATGTAAGTTAAAATTGCACTCGAAAACTGAGATTAGGCGTTATTCCCAGAGAAACATTCTCTACCCGTTGGATTTCCGTTCCCTGGTTGCTATCCAGGCGATAATACGTATTTAGTACATTACGTCGGTTCAACACATTTAACACAGCTGCTCCCATCGATGCTTTTATGTTATGCCCCAACCTGAAATCGTAATTCGACGATACGTCGATACGTAAGTAATTGGCGAGTCGTGAGCTGTTTGCCAACCGATAATTTATTTCATTAAGCACACTGCCTATTTGAACGGGTTGGTCGGGATCGGGTTCTGTAAAGGGTCTTCCCGTTCTCCAGTTTAACCCTAAAGCCATTTTTAACCGGTTATAAGTATAGGTGCCCGCAAAGGTTACAGCATGGCGAACATCCAGATTGTTCGGAAACGAACTGGGATTTAATCCCGTAAAAGTATAATCATTAGTGTTATAGGTATAGCTAAGCCAGGTACTGTATTTGTTGGTTTTTTTATTAATGAGGAATTCAATTCCCTTGGCCTGATAGCTTCCAACAAAGCCAAAAGTTCCCGGAGCTCCGGCAAACTGCCCCTGGTTTTGGAACCCCTGATTGGAGGTAGTAATACCTTCTACCTTTTTATAAAAACCTTCGATTCCTATAAACAGCTTTTGGTTGTTATAATTAAAACCCAGTGAAACCTGCTTGCTTTTGGTAATGGGCAGGTCTTTGTTATTCGCTAGCACCCATCTTCTTTTTTCCACACCGAGAAAATCTTCTTCCAGGTCAATAATCTGGTTGGTTGCCTGATTTTTAAACTCCCCCTGTACTTCTACGGAAAAAGAAGCCCCTAATTTCCTGTTAATGCTTAAACGCGGTTCCAAAATAAAATCATTGAATTTCTCGAAATAATTTAACCTTACCCCGGCTCTGACATAGGTAGCCTCATTATCCGAATTATAAGTAGCCTCTGTATAAACGGCGTGATTTCGTAAAACGTCTTTTGTGATTTGACGGAAGAAGGGGATGTTTACATCCTGGGTGTTGGAAATACCTACTTCATAAAACTGATACCCGTTGAGTAATTTGATTTGTTCATTATACTGGTAAAAAGTATTTAAGGATATCCCGGTTTCCAATACTTCATTTTCCTGTATTAAGCGCTGATCGGTTAACAGTGTCAGATTGGTTGCGTTAAGGTTGTATTTGGTATAGTACGCCTTAATTTCGGTAGAGAATGTGGAATTCCAAGTACTTTGTAAATGCCCTCCGAATGCAATGTTTCTTTGATCTAATGTACTTTCCTTAGTTTCACTTTGCCCATTTCCTGATAAAGTTTCCCTATAATTTAAAGTGTTGTCAATATTTATAAAACTAAGTCGCATTTTTTGCGAGGGATTAAAATCGTAAAGAAGTTTTCCGCTGAAATCGTAAAAGTAAAAGGTTTCATCCCTGGCAACATCCCTGTCAATCTCCTGGTTCTGAGCATTGGTTATTTTTGAATCCTGAAAAGCACGGTCGAAGTATTGATTGTACGTAGGGCTGTTTAAAAAATCGGTTACCGAACGCCTGCCTGAAAATTGCAGTGCCATTTTTTCGGATAGCGGCACCTGACCAAAAATATCGGCACTCACCAGGTTAAATCCTGCTCCTCCAAAGAAAGCATCTTTTAAATGATTTTTAGATTGCATTATAATGGTCCCGCTTACTCCATCGGTAAGCACCGCACTGCTACCATTTTTAATTACCGATACATTTTCCGTCAGATAAGGGTTAAAAGCCGAAATAAGCCCAAAAAAGTGCCCTGATTGATACATTTTAATACCATCCCATATAATTAGGTTTTGATCGTTACTTCCACCTCTGATATTAATATTTGAGACCGTTTCGTTAATACTTTTTATTCCGGGCAGTGCCTGAATAGTTTGAAGCACATCCGGTTCTATAAGCCCGGGCAGAATGCCAAAATCTTCATTGTTTATTTCTATACTGCCATCTTTTTGTTTTTGCAATCCGGTGGTTAAAAACTGATAAACCACCACTTCTTCCAGATCCTGACGTTGCGTTTGCAAAATGAAAGTTTTGCAGGGATCTTTCCTGACAAAATCAGCTACCTTGCCATAAAAAGGTCTATACCCAAGGTGCCGTATTTTCACCGAAGCTTTAGCGGGCGCTTTTTCAATAGAAAAATAACCGTTGGAATTACTGATTACCCCTTTGCGATAATTGGGAATTTCTATGGTTGCTCCTGCTACCGGAAGACCGGTAAACTCATCGATTAGCAATCCGCAAATAGTAAAATATAAAGGTGCTCTTAAGCTGTAGTAACGATCACTTAATTTAATGACCTGAAGACCCGTTTCCTTCTCGAGGAACGAAATAATCTCTGTGAGCGATAAATAATCGAAATCAGGAGGGGTTACCCATGCGGAACTGAGGTTTTTGGTAGCATAGGAAAATTTAACCTGATAATAGGCTTCGATTTGCGGAATAAGAGCTGACAAAGATTTTTTATCGGTTTGCTCCTGTGCGGACAATACCGAAACAAACCCTGTAAAATAAAATAACACGCATAGTCTAAGGAGTCTCATATATTAGAACCTTGCTTCCTTCAATCTTAAATTCCAGATGAAGTGGAATACTGATACTTTGTAGTGCTAAAGTTAAGTCATTATTTACAAAACTTCCTGAATATAACTGCTGTAAATCAATATCCGAAGGAATAACTTCTATGGCATACTGACGTTCCAGTTCTTCCAATACATACGTAAGCGGAACAGCTTTAAACGAACTTTCGTTATCTAACCAGGAAGGCGAAGTTTGTACGGTATTCTCCAGCGGAATAATTTCCTGATTTAGTTGCCGGAATGTAGCTCCCGCACGCAGTTTTACATTATGACTCCCGGAAACAACCTGAACAAGTCCTTCATAACAGGTTACTTCAAAATAATCAGATCTACTCTTTACATTGAATTGTGTACCCAATACGGAAATGATACCGTTAGAGGTTTTAACATCAAATTTCTTCCCTTTTGCCACTACAAAGTAAGCTTCTCCACGGAGTGAGACACGTCTGTTATCCTCCCATTTGGAATCGTTAAATGAAAGCTCCGAATCGGCATTTAGCCGTACCATGGAAGTATCCGGTAGCAGTACTTCGTATGACTGGGCCATATTCGAGGAAATAACAGTTTCCCGCGAACTATATATCCAATAGGTTGCAAAAAGCAAAGCCAACACAGCAGCCACCTGTATCACTAATTTTAGAGGTCGGAGCGCAATAACTTTGGGCTGCTTTTTAAACTGTGTAGCTTTAAAATGTTCTAATTGGGCAACTGCATCAAAAGGTGGGGTTTCCAGATGTTTGGAAGATTCGGCAATTTTAGTATAGGCGGCATATTCCGGACTTTCTTTAAAAGACCGGAACTCTTCGGCAGACATTTCGCCGCTTAACCATTTTGCCAAATCGTATTTTTGCATGTTACCATTCATTTTAACTATATAACAATTTAAAAGAACCTTACCCTACCTTCCCCCATTAAAAAATTAAATACCTTCAATTTCTTTTCTCAGATTAACAAGGGCTCCGTGAATTCTTTTTTCAACGGCTTTCACCGAAATATTAAGCATTTCCGCTATTTCGGAATACTTTTTTCCATCGATCCTGTTTAACAGAAATGCGGTTCGTTGAGCTTCCGTTAAATTACCGATTGCCGCTTGTAGTTTTTTTTCGTATTCTTTTTCTTCAAGAACGTATTCGGGAGATACGTGCGTAACCGGATTACTCTTTGGAGCATATTTAAGTACCACTTTCTGAGCCTTTACCTCATTGAGAAATAAATTATTAGCTACCCGATACAAAAAAGCTCTGGCATTTTTAAACGGAACTTTAGCGCAATTTTCCCAAAGCCTCGTATAAGATTCCTGGACAATATCGTGCGACCGTGCTTCGTTTCCGCATTTGTAATAAATAAAATGAAAAATGCTTTTAGAGTGTTCTAAAAATAATTTTTCAAAAGTTCGCTCTTCGCAAACATTATTTTCGGGGTTATCAGACAATGTAAAGACAGGATTGAAATATGCGTTAAAGATATTTGAAAAAAAATTAAAGCACAAGGTAGGGTTTTTTAAATCTGAGTTGTTTTATACCCATAAAAGCAAATAAAAAACTCCAAAATCATGAAAAATTTAATGAACTACCGTTTTATGGCTATCGCAATGCTGCTGATAAGCTTTTTGTTTTCTTCCTGTCAGGACGAATTGGATGTTTTGGAAGGAGGCGATGTAAGCTCTGAAACCATTACGGCCAGCTCGGCAACAGCCATTCTAATGAAAAATACATCGGCTAATGATGGATCTTATGATAATATTATTGACCGCTTTAGTTGCGGAAATGTTGTTCTTCCGGTTACGGTTTCGGTAAATGGCATTGAAGTAATTGTTGATTCTGAAGAAGACCTGGAAGTAATTGAACAGCTCTTTGACAAGTATGAAGACGATCTGGATATATTGGAAATTGCCTTTCCTATTACCATAGTAATGGGTGATTTCAGTGAGGTGGTCATTGAAAATCAGGATCAGTTGGAAGCACTCATAGACAGTTGTACAGGTGAAGATGACGATATTGAGTGTATAGATTTTAAATATCCGATTACCTTTTTTACATACGATTCTGAAAATCAACAAACCGGTTCGGTAGTCATTGAATCAGATAAACAATTATACAGGTTCCTGGAAGAAATGAAAGAAACCGATAGAATTAGTGTACAATTCCCGGTGGGTATGACATTATCTGACGGTTCCGAAATAACCGTAACCAATAACCAGGAACTACGGGAAGCTATTTCAGCTGCCAGAGATCTTTGTGATGAAGATGATGATAACGATTATAATGACGATGATTTTACCAAAGAACGTTTGGATAACTATTTAATAGAGTGTCATTGGGTAGTTACTGAACTGGTAAGAGATAATATGGATCATACCGATCAATATAGGGCATTTGTATTGGATTTTAATGAAGATGGTACCTTAAAAGCCCGTACGGATACGGGAATTGTAGCCGAAGGAACCTGGAGTACGAGAATAACAGATAGAGGTGCTATGATTAAGCTTACTTTCCCTGAGCTTGCCGACTTCAGTCTGGAATGGTTCGTATATGAAATTGAGGAAGGAAAAATTAAGCTCTATACCGAAAATGGAAACAGAATCCGAATGGAAAGAGCTTGTATTAATATAGACGATCCTGCCCGATTAAGAGCCATTTTAAAAGAGTGTAGCTGGGTAATTAAAAAAGTAAAATACCAGGGAGAAGAGGTAGACCGATTATTGGGCTATGAATTTAAATTCCATCCGGAAAATGTGGTTACATTAAGTAATTCAGAAATTACTTCGGAAGGGTCCTGGGAGGTATCGGTTGATACGCACGGAGTTCCTGTGTTGGCTATGGAGTTTGGAAATGAACCGGTTATAAGTTTTACCTGGCCGTTAAAAGAACTTAAAGAAAGAAGATTGCGCTTTGAAGTGGGAGACTATGAATTGGTAGTGGTTCGTTTTTGTGAAGGCGATGATATAAATGATGGAGATATTTTTGAAATAAAAAATATTATGAAAGAAGGGAATTGGGCAGTAGCATCGTATGTTGACAACGGCGTGAATGAAACAGAAAGCTACAATGGCTATACATTCAATTTTAAAATTGAGAACCTCGTAAGCGTATCCCAGAATACCGATCCGCTTCTGAACGGATTGTGGAGAGTGATACGGGATGATGAAGGCCACCTGAAGTTTATGCTGAATTTCGGTGATGATTTGACGTTGAGTGAATTTAATGATGACTGGAGTATTGTTTCTGTGAGCAATACGCGCATAGAGTTGAAAGATCAGAGCAGCGACGGTTCTTTAGACACACTTGTTTTTGAAAGATTATAAAATTAGGTTTTAGGGCAACATATTCATGATTGTGCCATCTTTTTTGGCCCAAATGCAGAGAAGCCGCTTCGTATGGAGCGGCTTTTTCTATACGAGATAATTAGGAGGTTCAAACTTCATTCTTCGATCACAAATCCTTAAATTTGCAGCTCTCTGAAAAACGAAGAAAGATTATGTTCGATAATTTAAGCGAAAAATTAGATAAAGCATTACATGTATTAAAGGGACATGGGCAGATCACCGAGATCAATGTTGCCGAAACTCTCAAAGAGGTTCGCAGGGCCCTTCTTGATGCCGATGTAAATTTTAAGATAGCAAAAGATTTTACGAATAGGGTTAAAGAAAAAGCCCTGGGACAAAACGTATTAACAACGTTGCAGCCCGGCCAGTTGATGGTTAAAATAGTAAAAGATGAACTCACCCAGTTAATGGGGGGAGAAGCCGAAGGAGTTAACTTAAGCGGTAAACCCTCAGTGATCCTTATGTCGGGTTTACAGGGTTCGGGTAAAACTACTTTTTCCGGTAAATTGGCTAATTACCTCCAAAAAAAGAAATCTAAAAAGCCGCTTTTGGTGGCTTGTGATGTTTATCGTCCTGCAGCTATTAACCAACTTCACGTGGTTGGTGAGCAAATCGGGGTAGAGGTGTTTTCACAGGAAGGAAACCAGGATCCTGTGGCTATTGCCAAAGCCGCTGTTGCTCATGCCAGGCAAAACGGACATAATGTGGTTATCGTAGATACCGCAGGTCGTCTTGCCATTGATGAGCAAATGATGACCGAAATAGCCAATATTCATAAAGCTATTACACCCGAAGAGACCCTTTTTGTAGTAGATGCCATGACGGGTCAGGATGCGGTTAACACAGCAAAGGCATTTAACGATGTACTGAATTTTGACGGGGTTATTCTTACCAAATTAGATGGTGATACCCGGGGAGGTGCGGCTATTTCCATTAAATCGGTTGTAAATAAGCCAATTAAATTTATTGGTACAGGTGAAAAAATGGAAGCCATTGATGTTTTTCACCCTTCCCGTATGGCCGACCGTATTTTGGGAATGGGCGATGTGGTATCGTTGGTAGAAAGAGCACAGGAGCAATTTGATGAGGAGGAAGCCAGAAAGCTTCAAAAAAAGATAGCTAAAAACCAATTCGGATTTGACGATTTTCTGAATCAGATTCAGCAAATTAAGAAAATGGGAAATATGAAAGACCTCATGGGTATGATTCCCGGAGTGTCTAAAGCCATAAAAGATGTAGATATAGATGATGATGCCTTTAAACATATAGAAGCTATTATTCATTCGATGACGCCTGAAGAAAGAGCAACCCCTTCTTTGCTAAATGCAAATAGAAAAAAGCGAATCGCCAAAGGTAGCGGGACCTCGGTTCAGGACGTGAATAAGTTGCTCAAACAATTTACTCAAATGAGTAAAATGATGAAAATGATGCAGGGAGGCGGTGGAAAAAAAATGATGCAAATGATGAATGGAATGAAGGGAATGCGCTAGCGTCTTAAATACGGCTTACACCCTGCATTTAATAAAGAAAAAGCATAAATTAAACTAATATAAGAACTCATGGTACTACTCGACGGCAGAAAAATATCAAATCAGATTAAGGAGGAAATCAAAGCGGAAGTTGATAAAATAAAAGCCAAAGGAGAGAAAGTACCTCATCTGGCAGCCGTTATTGTAGGAAGTGATGGAGCCAGTCTTACCTATGTAGGAAGCAAAGTTAAAGCATGCGAGCGTGTAGGCTTCCAGTCTACGCTGGTACAAATGCCAAGCACTACCAGTGAAGTAGAGCTTCTAAAGAAGATAGAAGAATTAAATAACAATGACGCTATTGACGGTTTTATTGTGCAGTTGCCCTTGCCTCCGCAGATCGACACTCAGGAGGTATTATTAGCGGTGAATCCGGCAAAAGATGTAGATGGTTTTCACCCTACAAATTTTGGAAAAATGGCGTTGGATATGAGCACTTTTATACCTGCAACACCCTTTGGTATTTTGGAGTTGCTGGAGCGGTACGGGGTAGAGACCAAAGGGAAACATACAGTTGTAATAGGACGCAGTCATATTGTAGGGCGACCGATGAGTATTTTAATGGGAAGAAAAGGATTTCCGGGAAATTCTACGGTAACTCTTACCCATAGTCATACCAAGAATATCAATCAGATTACCACACAAGCCGATATCATTATCACCGCATTGGGAGTCCCCGGATTTTTAAAAGCCGAAATGGTAAAGGATGATGTTGTTATTATCGATGTAGGGATTACCCGTGTACCTGATGAAACGGCTAAAAGAGGATATAGAATAACAGGCGATGTAGATTTTGAAAATGTCAGCAAAAAAGCAAGTTATATTACGCCGGTTCCGGGTGGCGTAGGGCCCATGACCATAGCCATGCTTATGAAAAATACGTTGTTGGCCCGCGAACGCCATCGGGCTTTAAAAAAATAATTTTCTTTACCCTTATTGTAAAAAGTTAATTCTGCAGCTAGGTATTTTTCCTTTTACAGGTATTTATTCCGAGAGGCAAATAAAGTGGACAAAAACTGATAAAACTGGTCAGTAAAAAAACCACGGCCAATACGAGCAGTACAATACCCAGTGTTCCTGTAATGGTATTAGTAAAATATAGTATTGCAATAACCAGGGCAATAATAGTTCTTATAACCTTATCGGTATTTCCCATATTTTTTTTCATAACGAATTGAGTTTAGTAATGTAACTGCCTCAAAGGTAGTATGAAATACTATGGCAAAAAATGATAAAAGTCACGGAGGTTTTATCGGGCAAAAAGCTGTTTCGGATCTTTAAATGATTTAAACTCCAACGCATTTCCCGATGGATCTTTAAAGAACATGGTGGCTTGTTCGCCTGCCATACCCTGAAATCGGATATATGGTTTTACTATAAAAGAAACCTCTTTTTTCCTTAAATATTCCGAAAATTCATGAAAAGCGTCCCAGGGAAGTACGACGCCGTAATGCGGAACGGGAATTTGCTTGTTATCCACGGGATTATAATGGAGGTTCTGTATGGAAGCCTTTGGAACCTGGTGGAGGACAAGTTGGTGCCCGTATAAGTTGAAATCAACCCATGTATCACTGCTTCTCCCTTCTTCACATCCGATGATATCGCGGTAAAAAATACGACACTCCCTTAAATTATGTACGGGAATGGCCAGGTGGAAAGGCGGTATTTTATCAGGCATTTTATCTTCCGGGATCTCTTTGGTATTTTAAAATAGACACTCCGGCAATAAAGAAAATCCCACCCAGGATGGTTAGTGCCCAGGGGTGAAGTGCTACCAGACTGTTTCCAAATAACCCCAATACACCCATTACCAGGCCCACCATCCCGATAAGGGTTAAAATCAATGCTAATGTTCGTATCATAATACAATATTATGGCCCTAAAATAAGAATTAATTTTTCAATAAGTTTAGTATCTTGTAAGGCAGCGCATTTTATATGGATTCAATTTTCTTTAAAGAGAACCTGAGTTTTTCTTTTGGTGGAATACATCATCTGGGAGCCGTCCTCTTTTTTGCATTTCTGGGAGGCGTGTTAATATACTGGGCCAGAAAGTACCTGGACAAAAAAGAGCAGAATAAGCTTGGGAATATTATGGCGTTTATTTTAAGTATAACCATCATAGTCTGGACCTTTTTAAAGATTGTGTTAAGGGGATTTGATGCACAACACGACCTGCCTTTTCATCTTTGTAATTTTATAGCATTGCTTTTACCCGTTTTTTCGGTAACCAGAAAAAAAGTGTACTATGAGATCCTCGTATTCTGGATTTTTGCGGGGACCCTACAAGCCGTTATTACCCCGGATCTGAAACATGGGTTTCCACATTTCCATTACATTAAATATTGGATAACGCATGCCGGTCTTGTGGTGTTTATCATGTATGCTACACTGGTATATAACCTACGACCGAACCTTAAAAGCGTGTTTAAGTCGTTTCTTGCATTACAAGTTTATTTTGTTCTTACCCTGGTGGTAAACTACTTAACCGGTGCTAATTATCTGTATTTAAACCGAAAACCCGAAGCGGCTTCGCTTTTGGATTATCTGGGTAATTGGCCCTGGTATATTCTGGTAGCCGAATTAATTCTTATCCCGTATTTTTTACTTATCTATATCCCTTTTTACCTTTCTAAAAAAAGAAGCGATAAAGAGTATTCTCCCAAATAATCCTCAACAAGATGGGGCGTACAGGAAGTTGCAGGTTTCGCATAGAGCTGTTGTTCCCGGCTTTAGTTTTTTGGAGTTAATACCAGCACATTTTCAGATTGTTGGATGACGTTTTTGTTTAACAGCATGGGTACAAACTCTCCATTCACATATTTTTCTGCCTGATCCTTATAATGATCACTTAATGGATTTCCCGATTGCCCCGTAGGTGAAATACTCATACTTCCTTCGATATCCGAAAAATCAATAACCCTTCGGGTAGAAGGCCCGGAACGCACTTTATAATATCCGGTACTATCTAAATTAAACGCCAGATTGTTAATTACTTCCTTGCCGCCATTAATAGGAAAAGGCCCTACATTAAAATAGCTTCGAAACGATTCTACTTTACCAATGGGATGCTCGTGTTCCAAGGTATGTACCCGTTGCCATTTCCAATTGCTCATTGGCAACCCCAATTGTTTTTCAAGGAACACTACGGTATTCTTAAGCGATTCAAGAATGATATCCTTTTTTTCTTCTATCTTGTCTTTGGTATTAATATTATCCCACCATACAGAGTAGTCCCTTTTCATTTGATCTGCCGTAGTTTTCTTTTGAATAGAGGTATTAATGAACATAAAAAAAGTATCTCCCATTTCATCCCGGTAGGTCCGTTCTAAAAACTCAAATAAAAACCTGTTATAAATAGTTGGAGCAACACTTTCCAAGTTGTAATTACCATCCCATGCCTTTAGTATTTTAATTGCCTCTTGTTCTTTCCGGGAAAAGTTTTCCATAGTTATATTTTTGAATGCATGCTCTACAATTATAGGGGTTACCGAACTGGTAACATCATTAATCATGGTCATAACATCCTCTTTTGTGAAATCATTTTTGGCTTCCAGTAACTGAACAATACGTTTCGCTCTATCTTCCGGCTGGTAATAACCCGGATAGAGGAAACCTGCAATAGAATCCGGTTGATTGTTTGCTGAATACACATAATGCCAGGATGGATTAATGGCCTGTGGATTCTGGTCAAAATTCAAGTATTCTTTTTGGTCATCCTGACTATTACCGTTTAAAATTAGTTTTGGATTTACCGGATGTATAAATTTATACAGTTTTCCCGAAGCAAACCAGGCAATATTATTTTCTGCATCGCCATACATGACATTTAATCCTGGGGCATGAATTATCCGGGCACCGCTTTTAAAAGTACGTAACGAATTAGCGTGCGACATGATAAACGAGGCCTCCAGCAGCTTGTTTTCAAAATTCGTATACACCCAATCCATGGCAATGGGCCGTTTATCATTAATTTGATCAACGATGTCATTAACAATAGGTCCGTGGTTACTAAGACGTAGATTATAAGACACGGTTTCTCCACCCTTTACCTTAATCTCTTTTTTGAGCAGTTTGTAGTTCTTTGGTCCTTTAGGGGTGAGATACTGCTTCTTGTTTTCCGGATTATCTTCCTCAAAATAAAAATCTACATCATCGTTGGCAAACATTGTTAATCCATATGCATAAGCCCTGTTGTGTCCTAATAATGGAAAGGGTGTCAGAGCTAAATTATACCCGTATATTTCGTATTCCGGTGTTATAATATGCGATTGATACCAAACTGCGGGCTGAGAAAATGCAATATGCGGATCGTTGGCTAAAATAACTTTGCCGTTTTTTGTTTTTTCAGGCCCTATAACCCAACTATTACTACCTATAAAAGGCGATACGGGCAGTGTTTCATAGATTTCATGTACGGCCTCCGCCAACCCGTATTCAATAACCGGATTTTTTTCACTTTTAATCAGTGTCGTTGTCGTATCAATATGGACGTTCAGTTCCTTTAAATATTTTACTCCCAACTTTTCTTTAATCCGAGTTAAAACAGGTTCTGTTTTATGGGCATGAGCAAAGCTAAATGCCATATACCCCAACACATTATAAACATCTTTTAAGGTATATGGCTCCTTATTTACACCCGTCAGATAAAACTCGATCGGGGTAGCCCCCTTTTCAATAAACTGATTAATTCCATCTAAATAGGCCAAGGTAAGACGGTAGGATTCACTGGTTTTATCCAGTTTCTTAATGGTTTCCTCAGCCGCTTCTTCTATGCCTAATCCTGAAAAAAACTTATCATTTTTCAATGTCTTTTCACCAAATAACTCCGATAGTCTTCCGGCCGCTATCCTTCGAATAAGTTCCATTTGCCAGAGCCGGTCCTGCGCATGAACATACCCAAATGCTCTCCGTGCATCCATTTCGTTTTGTGCATAAATATGCGGAATGCCATTGGAGTCGTAGAAAACCTTTACATCTTCGGTTAAGTTATTTAAAGTTAAGTTGCCGCTGTATTCGGGTTGCAATTTTCGGGAAATGATCCAACCGCTGATCAGGATTAAAATAAGAAGAACAAGCGCAATTTTAAGCGTTTTTTTTAGGATTTGCATGGAGGTAGTGTGTAAACTTAACCTAAAGATAAGATTAAAAATGCAAACACGCTTATCGAACACTTAAATTGAAATTAGGATATACCCGATGGGTATAAATGAGCTTACCTTTCGGGTAACATAACCATGGAATAAGTATTCGTATTTTAAAATAGTGAATTAGGTATTTACTATGTTGTTGGTAAAAGAAAACTAATATTTTACTCCCGGTGTACTTTATCTATAGAAAAGGCAGGTATACAAATAGCAAGATATTCACAGGGTTCGCCAAAAGGATTGGAATATTGCACGCGGGTATTTTTTTCTATTCTGATAGATTGACCAGCTTCTAATATAACTTTTTCGCCATCAATAATAAACTGTTTTTTTCCCTGAATTATGTACGTATACTCATCAAATTCCGGTGTCTGGAAAGGTTCGCTCCAATGAGGAGGGGCAATCATATGGGCAATACTTATATGCTCATTACCGTCGGAAGCTTTTCCAAAATGTTCTTCAATAAGTTTACCGTCGTTTGTAGGTACAACAAATGGATTGGCCTGTATGGTAAATTTTTTTTTCATCCTTCGGGTTTATTGCCAACCTATCATAAAATATTTAATTTTTGCGGCATCCGGAATCTGGACCTCCTGAATGTTAGTATTTATATTATAACGGAGATTTTCCGGGAGTTCTTTTTTGTCTATGACGAAGTAGGCATCCAGTTCGTTCACAAAAACCAGAATATTATTTATGGAATTGGTAATACGCGATACGGTATAATGATCTTTAATGTCTTTAAAAGTGCTGTTAATTGTTATTCCCGTGTCAGTAGAATATCGAGGGTCATAGATCCGTATATTTTCCACTACCTCAATACTGTCCTTCGTTTTCGCAGGCGTCATGGTTAGCAGGTGATTGCCCTGTGAGTCATAGAGCACATACCGGTTTTTATTCACGTATGTATAATTGCCTTCATCAGTAAGTTTTACCAGAGAATCCAGGCGAAAAATTGAATCTAATTTTTCAGTTGGAGTTCCTTTCAATAAAATACCAACCCGTCCTTTTTCTATACTAAACTGAGGGTCTTTTTTGTTGCACCCTAACAAAAAAACAAATAGAAAAACAATATAATAAGTATATAACTTCATAGATTACTTCATTACTTTATTTAGTATACCAAGCACTCCGCGAATAAAAGTAGCACTGGTCAATACCTTAATAACAGGGTTTTGGCGCGTGCTTCTTCGACCCGAACTTCTTCCGGATGTCCGTTTTAATTTTTCACGCTCCTCCCGGGCTTTTTGCTTGGCTTCTTCGGCTTCGGCTTTTTCTATTTTTTCATTGAGGAGTTCGTAAGCACTTTCCCTGTCAATTACTTCGTTGTATTTCTTAACAAGTTTAGAACCGGAGATGAGATCTTTGAGTTCGTCATCAGTTAAAACATCCATACGACTCATGGGTGCCCGCATCATGGTAGCCGCAAGAGGTGTGGGCCGTCCTTTTTCGTCCAGAGCTGACACCAGTGCTTCCCCAATCCCCAAAGAGGTAAGTACTTCGGCTGTTTTATAAAACTCGGTAACCGGATAGTTCTCTGCCGTTAGTTTAATGGCTTTTCTATCTTTAGCCGTAAAAGCCCTTAAGGCGTGTTGCACTTTTAACCCTAACTGTGCAAGTACTTCATCCGGTACGTCGGTTGGGTTTTGCGTTACAAAATACACACCGATTCCTTTCGAACGAATTAGTTTTACAATACTTTCTATTTGGTTGAGTAATGCCTTTGAAGCTTCGTCGAAAATTAAATGTGCCTCATCGATAAAGAGTATAAGCTCCGGGCGATCACTATCTCCTTTTTCCGGAAATGTAGAATAAATTTCAGCGAGCAAACTAAGCATAAACGTAGAGAATAGTTTTGGTCTGTCCTGAATATCCGTTAAGCGAATAATATTGATGTAACCCTTTCCGTTTTTATCAATCCTGATCAGATCATCTACCTCAAAACTCTTTTCTCCAAAAAACAAATCTGCCCCCTGTTGCTCTAATTCAATAATTTTTCGGAGGATAGATCCCGTTGAGGCTGTTGAAATACGTCCGTAGGCTTCCTGAAATTCCCGTTTCCCTTCTCCCGTGGCATACTGCAGGATTTTTTTAAAATCTTTTAAATCCAGTAAGGGTAATTGATGGTCATCGCAATATTTAAAAACAACAGCTACCACACCTTCCTGTGTTTCCGTTAAATCCAGGATTCGGGATAGTAATACAGGACCGAATTCAGATATTGTAGCACGCAACCGAACACCATTCTGATCGGAAAGGCTTAAAATTTCAACGGGAAAGTTTTTTGCCTCGAAAGGCAATCCGATTTTTTCGTGCCGTTCATCAATTTTCGGATGCCCCGGACTTGGCTGGGCTATACCACTGAGGTCTCCTTTTAAATCCATGAGTAATACCGGAATTCCTTTTTCCGAAAGATTTTCTGCCAGAACCTGAAGGGTCTTGGTTTTTCCGGTACCGGTAGCCCCGGCAATAAGGCCGTGTCGGTTAAGTGTTTTTAACGGCACTTTTACAAAGGCATTGGTCAGGGTCCGGCCATCTAACATAGCCGCCCCTAAAGTGATGGAATCTCCCTTAAAGGTATATCCTTCAGTGATGTGATTAAAAAAGGTGTCCTTATCGCTCATGCTTAAAAATTTTGATAAAAATAAGCTAATTTTAGTCAACTTAAAAAACTGCAAAAGGGAATAGGATATATTTGGGAAAACCCGATCGAATTGAATTGTGAAACCGGAAAGGGGATAGGGTTTGGTGAGCTACTGACAAAGTATTAGTATCTTTGCGCCTTATGGTAAATTCAAGCGAGACAGCAGCTGTTGAAAAAGGTGAAATGCTTCCGTTAATGGAGGAGTTTTATACCATTCAGGGCGAGGGATTTTATAAGGGAACCGCAGCCTATTTTATACGCGTAGGGGGTTGTGATGTGGGTTGCCATTGGTGTGATGTTAAAGAAAGTTGGGATGCAAATATACATCCGCCTACTTCTGTGGAAAGCATTGTAAAAAATGCTGCCCGTTATGCCGATACGATTGTTGTAACCGGAGGAGAACCTTTGATGTGGAATATGAATCCCCTGACCGAATCTCTAAAGGAGAAAAATCTAAAAACCCATATTGAAACTTCGGGGGCCTATAAATTAACGGGTAGCTGGGATTGGATATGTCTTTCCCCCAAAAAAAATAAATTACCCCTAAAAGAAGCCTATGAGAAAGCAGATGAGTTAAAGATAATAGTTTACAACAAGCACGATTTTGTTTTTGCCGAGGAGCAGGCCGCAAGGGTATCTGAACACTGTATACTGTATTTACAGCCCGAATGGAGTAAAAGAGAAAAAATGATTCCCGAAATAGTGGAGTATGTTATGAAAAATCCCAAGTGGAAAGTATCCCTTCAAACGCATAAATACCTCAATATTCCATAGTTTATTTCCCGCCTATAGCCTGGATATCTGCAATGCATAAAGGATCTATTTCCGGAACTCCTTTACCACTTAAAAACCTTCCGGTAATTCCTGATCCGAATTCTATTTCAGCACTCATCAGGCACCCCGCCACATTACAATGCCCCATATTAGCATCGTCCAGATGATCGGTTAACATGGGCGTTCCCAAATCGACTAATCCGAACAAATGCCCAAATTCGTGTTGCAGGGTGGCTGTTTCCACATCTACTATAGAAATGGAAGCGTTCTTACTTACCAACTCCTTAATTGTTTTTTCATAAATAATTAAAGAAGTATTATAATAAGCAGCTCCCAGCGTAACCGAAGCTCCTTCATCATTTATAGAAGAACCATCGGTAAAGAATATAAAAACCGACATCGTATTTCCCTGATTATAAACACTGCGCAAATTATCCTCTACGTCCGGCATATCGCTGTCCAGATTATACTCGGTTATTCCGGGACTGGGCACTACAGAAAGTATGGGTTCAATACTGGTTTTATGAATGCGCTGGTTTAAAAATGACACCAGATTGCTGATGGATGCGTCGGAAGGCCTGAAACCTTCCACATAAGCAATGTCAAGTATTAGTGTGCTATATTGATCTGCCGATAGGATGTGATTACCACTCGAACCGGTTATTTGCCTGTTTAACGACTTACCGGACCCAACGGGGCCATCATCATTATTTGAACACCCGGGGAGTAAAAAAAACAAGCTAAATACCCAAAGAAAGGCTGTAATTTTTTTCATATTTTTTAAATATTCATGTTACCATAACGCTTATTGGAGCTGCAAAGTATCTCAGCATACTTTTTTGTTATCGGGCGCTGCTGTTAATCGGGCCAGATAGTCAAAATGTTCTCCTTCCCGAGCCAGTTCACATTGAAATCCGTTAGCAACGGCCGCATTTTGTAAAGTGTTATAATCAATATAAAGCCACTGAAACGGGAGTTCCGAATCCCCTTTATATCGAACCGTATATGTTACTTCACCATAGTACTGACCTGTATAGGGAATGATCCTGGCTCCGTTTTCGTCTTCGTCAAACATATAAATTATATCGGAAGAATCCAGTAATATTTGACCTCCCGGATTTAAAAGAGATCTTAGCTGTAATAAAAAATCAGATAGGTTTTTTAGCGATCCGCACATTCCGGCCCCGTTCATAAGAAGGAGAATCGTATCGAAAGTTTCATTTTTTACATCCATAATATGCTTAATATATGCTTGTTTTACACCTCTGCGTTTACATACTTCTATTGCCCCGGGAGAGATATCTATAGCCATTACATCCAGTTGTTTTTCATCCTGAAGATACAAGGCGTGACTCCCCGCCCCACACCCGACATCGAGAACCCTACCGCGAGCTTTTTGTAAGGCATACTGCTCTATGGCCGGCATTTCACCGAAACTGCGGAAGAGATACGGTAAGGGTAAAATATCTTCCTCGGAAATGGAAGTTTCCGTTTTTATGTCCTCCTGATAATTACCAAGCTGGTAATCCAGTAAAGCTTTTCCAAAAAGATCTTTCATATATTATTTTATGCTGCAAAGGTACAGGTGTTTTTGTTTTGTAGTATTTTGCACGCTTAATTATACGGAGAAGGAATGTGTTCTTGCTTTCGAATGAAACCTTGGAAAGAATATATATTCCTTGCCAGGTTAAGAAGAATATACTATTGGTAGCAGCGTTTCGAGAAACCGTGAAATAAGGTAAGCCGAATAAATATAAAGGATATTCAGCCATGGAGAATTTTTTAAAAGAATTGCCCAAATCAGCAGGAGATAAGGCGAAAGAGAATAAAATATATTTCAGGAAATTGAGAAATAAAACACCCAAAAACCTGGATTATATAATGAAAGAATTGCACGAGGAGGAATTCGAAAGAACGAATTGCCTGGAATGTGCTAACTGCTGTAAAACCACAGGGCCTTTATTTACACAGGCCGACATTGAACGCATAGCAAAGCACCTCAGGCTTAAACCAGCCAGGTTTATAGAGCAATATCTTCAAATTGACGAGGATCACGATTATGTGCTCCGGGAATTACCCTGTGCGTTCCTGGATGAGGAGAATTACTGCCTTATTTATGACGTACGCCCAAAAGCATGCCGTGAATTCCCGCATACCAACCGTAAAAAGTTTCACCAGATAAGCAATCTTACTATGAAAAATGTGGCTATCTGTCCGGCGGCATACAATATTGTGGAAGCGATGAAAAAAAGAATCCCGAAATAGTTTTATATTTATCATCCGTACGATTAAGATGTATATTTAGAAAATAAGAAATCAACGTATATGGAATCTGTTTTACAATATTTTGAAACTATTCCGTCCTGGCATCGTTCTTTGCTGTTGGTGGGTGGAATTACGTTTTTCTGGATTTTGGAAGGTGCCGTTCCTCTTTTTAATTTCCAGTATAAAAAATGGAAACACGCCCTTCCGAATTTCTTTTTCACCTTTACTACAGTCATTATAAATTTTGCTATGGCTTTTCTTTTGTTGCGAACAAGCGATTGGGTGGCAGAGAGTAACTTCGGGATTATAAACTGGCTCCCTGAAATGCCCTTATGGCTGTATGTGGTTCTCGGAGTTTTTTTACTGGATTTTATAGGAGCGTATACTCCGCATTGGGTAGAGCATAAAGTAAAACCCCTTTGGATGATTCATCTGGTACACCATACCGATCATAAAGTGGATACCACTACGGCAAACAGACATCACCCGCTGGAGAGCGTTATCCGTTTTGTTTTTACCCTTATAGGAGTGTTTGTTATCGGAACCCCGATTGGAATAGTTATGTTGTATCAATCTTTATCTCTGGTATTTGCTCAGCTTACCCATGCCAATATCCGATTGCCGAAAAAAATAGATCGATGGATGAGTTGGGTACTTATTTCTCCCGACATGCACAAGGTTCATCATCACAATGTATTGCCCTATACCGATTCGAACTACGGAAATATATTTTCAGTTTGGGATCGTTTGTTCGGTACCTATTTGAAGCTTGACAGAGAAGCCATTATTTACGGGGTAGACACTTTTCCGGATGAAAAAGAGAACAGCAATATTAAAGACCTCCTCAAGCAACCTTTTCAACCATACAGGAAACCCACTACTACAGATTAGACCGGATTAAGGGTACAATAAGTATTGTTTGCGTATTTTTTTAAAAGCGGCTATATCGGGCAACCAGTTTTTTCGTATTTCCGTTTCTGTTAATCCCGCTTCTATTTGCTTTTGAAGAGTATCGGTTCCCGCGTGTTTTGTAAAAGAATCGGTATTGAAAAACTTTACTCCTTTAGGAGTTCCGTGATAAGCTTTTAATAGCCATTGTAAAGAAACTGCCCTGGGTGGATTTACTGCACTTAGATCTTCTCCTATACACTGTACGTCTTTATGTTTGGGATACTTAGCCCCAAAATTGGTATGGGGTGTATAACTGAAGTCAAATTTTTCGGGCTCCAGATCGGGAGATCCGTAACGTTGAAACTGAAATTCTGTTCCCCTTCCGGCATTGATAGTAGTTCCTTCAAAAAGCCCCAGACTGGGATATAAAGCAATCGATTGATCGTTTGGTAAATTCGGTGAGGGACGAATAGGAAGGCTGTAGGGTGTATGGTGGGTGTAGTTGGCTATTGGAATAACGGTGAGGTTGCATGCGATACCTCCTGCAAGCCATTTCTGCCCGTTAATCATCTGCGCATATTCACCTATGGTCATTCCGTGAACCAGCGGAATGGGATGCATGCCTAAAAAACTGGCATGTTTTTCTTTAAGTGTAGGGCCATCTATATAATCTCCATTAGGATTCGGCCGGTCTAAAACCACCACGGGAATACCATGTTGAGCACAGGCCTCCATTACGTAGTGCAATGTGGAAATATACGTATAGAACCGAACGCCCACATCCTGTATATCAAAGACTACAATATCCAGATCTTCGAGTTGCTCGGCCTTCGGTTTCTTATTTTTTCCGTATAAGGAAGCTACGGGCAGCCCTGTTTGCTTATCTGTTCCGTCTACAACAGCTTCTCCTGCATCCGCTTTTCCCCGAAAACCATGCTCGGGAGCAAAGGCTTTTTTTACCGTAATATTCAAGCTGATCAGAGAGTCGATTAAATGCGTGGTACGAGGGAATATTTTTTGCAGACTTTTCTCATTAGTTTCAGGATCTATATCGAAAACCGTATCGGTTTTGCCATGAAAAATTACGGAAGTCTGATTAGCAACTACCCCTACACGCTTATTTCTTAACAGGGGCAGGTATTTCTCGGTTCGATTGGCGCCTACAATTATCGTTGAATCGGTAACCTGTGTCTGTTCTTTTTTCTGAACTTCCCTTGATGAGTCCTGGCCTTTTCCTGTTCTGGCACTACATCCGGATGAAATAAATAATAAAACCCATAATAAAAGTGTATTTTTGAAATTGTAAAACTTCATAGGTGCCTTGAATTTAGAATTTTTTATAGCCAGGCGTATCATTGCCGGAAAACAGTATAAAAGTAGTGTTTCGGCCCCAATTATTAAAATTGCTATAGCGGCAATTGCATTGGGATTAATCATGATGATGATAGCCATTGCCACCGGAGTAGGCCTCAGACAAAAAATTCAGGAGAAAATTTCAGCTTTTAACGGGCATATCCAAATCCAAAACTACGATAGTAATAATTCGGAAGTATCGGTAAATCCGGTATCAAACAATCAGGATTTTTATCCGGAATTTAATTCGGTAGATGGTATAAGTCATATTCAGGCTGTTGCGAGTAAGGCGGGAATTATAAGGACGGAGCATACCTTTGAGGGGATTATCCTTAAAGGGGTAGGGCCCGATTACAATTGGGATTTTTTTAAGGAATATCTGGTAGCGGGAAGACTGCCCGATTATACCGGTAAACTCAACGATGAGGTTTTGCTTTCCAGGTACCTGGCCAATAGGCTTCAATTTAAAGTGGGCGACAGTTTTTATGCTTTTTTTCTTAAAAATGACGGTGGTGAAATTCCAAACCAGCGCAGATTCACCTTGGTCGGGATTTATGACAGCGGATATCAGGAATTTGATTCCAGCTATATGTTTGCCGATATCCGGCATATTCAGCGAATGAATAAATGGGAAAAAGACCAGGTGGGCGGCTTTGAAGTGTTTATTAGCGATTTCGATAAACTGGAGGAAAAAGGGAATGAAGTATATGGGAAAACACTTTCTACCCTGGATTCGCAAACCATAAAAGACAAATATTATTACATATTTGAATGGTTGGGCATATTTGATTTTAACATAGCCATCATCATCGGAATTATGATATTGGTGGGTGGTATAAATATGGTTACGGCCCTATTGGTACTTATTTTAGAACGAACGCAGATGATAGGAATTTTAAAAGCACTTGGAACGACAAACTGGAGTATTCGAAAAATCTTTTTGTACAATGCTGGATATCTTATTCTTATAGGATTGTTCTGGGGGAATGTAATTGGTTTGGGCTTGCTTTTTTTGCAAAAGAAATTCGGTTTTATAAAACTGGATCCGGCTAATTATTTTGTCACGGAAGCCCCTGTATTTATCAGCCCGGGATATATTGTAATTCTCAATATCGGAGTTTTAATTTTATGCCTGCTCATGCTGTTACTACCTTCTTATATTATTACCAGGATCTCACCCGCCAGATCCATTAAGTTTGAATGATTTTATAATGGGAGAAGATTGTTGTATTCATAGGTCCGACCTGTTTTAAAGGCGGTACTTATCCATACCGGTCTCATAGAACCGTTAGTCGCTGTTCTTTAAATTATTACTTTTTAGTTTAGTACTAATACTGGCAATACCCAGCGGATTCCGGACTGCCTGATCACAATGAAATCCGCCGTAACTACAGTAGTGCCTGGTGGTTGTAGTTTTTAGTTATTTAATAAAGTCTTTAATTTTTCTTTTGCATTGAGATTTTCGGGATTTATTTCTAAACTTTTTTGATAATTTTTTATAGCCTCACGGGTTTGCCCATCTTTTAAATAGGCCTCCCCTAAAGAATCGTACGCGTCATAAGATTCTGGAAAAGAGAGTACTTCCAGCATAAATAAATCTATGGCTTTTTTGTAAAAACCTCTTTTTATCATTTCATACCCTTTGGCATTTAACTGAACTTCAGAAATTTTAAATGGAGCACTTTCTGCAAATGTTTTGGCTTGCTCGAAACCATCATCTAAACAGGTTTTAACCACTTCTTTTGTGAAAAAATAGTTATCTAGTTTTTGGGTTCTACCAGAAAGGGTTTTTTCTATAAAAAAACGGGCGTCAAAAAAACCCTGGTCCAGGTCTTTATTGGTTAAAAGTATCACCGTGTAATTCTGTTTTTCAAAAACTCTCCATTCAGCTCCTATGCCATAATGTCCGCCACTGTGCCCGTAAATTCCTGAGCCCTTTGCACCAGCAAATTGCATTCCGTACCCATACCAACTATCTTCAGGTTCCCTTTTCATAAAATTTGTTAGTTCGGAACTTAAAAGTTTATTGTTTTTAAAGGCAGTTGCGAATTTGTATAAATCATCTATTGTTGAATATCCGCCACCCGCAGGACTACCTTTGGCAGAACCCATAAAGATTGTTTTTTGAAGCTGATTAGGATAGATTTCTGATAATGTATAGTTTTCAGCGGCATTTTCAATAATGAGATCAATATCAAAATTACCTGTATTTTCCATGGCTTCAACAGAAAAAATATATTTTTTGAGATAGTCGTCATACGGCATTTCGCTAACCGCTTCTATAATTCTACCAAGCACAATATAATTGGTATTTCTATAGGCGAATTGCTCTTTGGGTTTAAACTCTAATGGTTCATTTTCATACAGGTTGGTAAGACTTTCTATGGTCCTGAATTGCTCTTTGGAGGTATTCAGATATTTTTCCGAACGAAAATAATTTGGCAATCCACTTCTGTGTTTTAGTAATAGCTCTATGGTAACTGAATCTCTCGCCTCTTTATTCTGATAATCAGGAAGAAATTTTCCAATATGGTCTTGTAGTGCTAATTTTCCTTCCTGAATTAAACGAAATATGGCAACTGCTGTGAACGACTTACCAATGGAAGCATAGGAAAACTTGGTTTCTGTGTTGTTTTTAACCTGATGTCCCAAATGTGCAAATCCGTATGCTCTTTTAAATAAAATACTATCGTCTTTAGCGATTAGGACTGCACCGCTAAATTCTTCTAAAGAATCTAAGTAATTAGCAATTTGATTTATTTTAGAATTTGCAGGTATTTCTGTTTTTTCATCGGTACAGGCACAGAAAATTATTAACGCCATTAAATAAATAAGGTTTTTCATGTATTGGGTTTACAGTTTTGAGTTATTTTATTAAGTGTTTTATATAATTGTTTCAGTTCTTCGTCCGAAATATTACCAAGCGCAACTTCTCTATTCTTTTTTATAATGGGTTTGAGCTTTTTCAATTTTTCTTCTCCTATTTCGGTGATTTCCAGTTTGGCCTTACGCCTGTCCAGGTTATCTACTGTTTTTATCAGGTAGTTTTTGTTGATCATTAATTTAATAATGCGGGTCATGGACGCATAATCTTTAAAAACTATATCCGCTATTTCGGTTTGAGTTTTGTCATTGTCTTCCAGTATTAACAGAATCAATGCCTGGTCTACAGTGATGTCTGATACAACGTGAGATATATGCTGCTGACTTAATTTACGGTATGCCTTTATAGCTTCCTCAATAGAGTAGAGTACTGTACTAGTGGGTGTATTGAAACTCATCTTTATTTGATATATCAAATAACCGATTAAAGTTTTTAACTTTCCTAAATTTGGAAAAGAAATTTTGGCGGGAAATTTTGCAATTAAATTATCTATTACACTTAAATAATCACCAGGGTAAAATCGTCCTCTTTGACAGTTAAATCTAAAATCAAACCGTATCTTTGTCGGCATATTTTGAAAAATGGAATACGCGAAAAACATACTGGAAACCATTGGTAATACGCCTTTGGTTAAATTAAATACTATAGTGGAAAGTACAGAAGCCCTGGTATTGGCCAAGGTTGAAACATTTAATCCGGGAAACTCGGTAAAAGACCGCATGGCACTAAAAATGATCGAAGATGCCGAAGCAGACGGAAGATTAAAACCCGGTGGAACCATTATAGAAGGGACTTCGGGAAATACGGGAATGGGACTGGCGTTGGCGGCGATTGTTAAGGGATATAAGCTGGTGTGTGTTATTAGCGATAAACAGTCGAAGGAAAAAATAGATATTTTAAAAGCTGTGGGTGCTGAAGTGGTGGTTTGCCCTACCGAAGTAGAACCGGACGACCCCAGATCGTATTATTCGGTTTCAAAGAGGCTTGCCGAGGAAACTCCAAATGCCTGGTATGTAAATCAATATGATAACCCTTCAAATACCATAGCTCATTACGAACAAACGGGCCCTGAAATATGGAGGCAAACACAAGGTAAAATCACACATTTTGTGGTTGGTGTGGGAACCGGAGGAACCATTTCCGGGGTCGGGAAATACCTGAAAGAGCAAAATCCAGATATTAAAATATGGGGGGTTGATACTTACGGTTCCGTATTTAAAAAATACCACGAGACAGGAATCTTTGATCAGAACGAAATTTACCCGTATATCACCGAAGGAATCGGCGAGGATATCTTACCGGAAAACGTGGATTTTGACTTAATTGACGGATTTACCAAGGTAACGGATAAAGACGCAGCCGTTTATACCAGAAAACTGGCCAAGGAAGAGGGAATTTTTGTGGGGAATTCGGCTGGTGCGGCAATCAGGGGATTACTCCAGTTAAAAGAACATTTTTCAAAAGAAGACGTGGTGGTGGTACTGTTCCATGATCACGGAAGCCGTTACGTGGGTAAAATGTTTAATGACGATTGGATGAAAGCACAGGGGTTTTTGAGTTAAACCTTGTTGTTTCTGTTTTTAGGTAGTATTTAGTACCTTTAGCAGATGGGTAGTTTTACAAGGAATTTCACGGTTTTAATCTTTTTACTTCTCGGTATATTACATACCAATATATACGCTCAGAAGCTATCGCGTACGGAAAAGCGTATTCTGAAAACAGTATCTAAAAACAACGCCGATGCCCTTGCATTTTTGGAGCGGGTAGTAAATATAAACAGCGGAACGATGAACCACCGCGGAATTCGTGAAAACGGTAGGGTCATGGCGCTGGAATTTGAAAAAATAGGGTTCAATACCCGATGGATCGATATGCCTTCGGAGATGAATCGAGCCGGGCATCTCTTTGTAGAAAAAAAGGGTTCGAAAGGAAAGAGACTTCTTTTAATAGGGCATTTGGATACGGTATTTGAAGAGGATAGCGATTTTCAACAATTCGCAAAAGTAAGCGACAGCATTGCTCGCGGCCCGGGAGCAAATGATATGAAAGGGGGAAATGTTATCATTCTATATGCATTAAAGGCATTGTACGATCGTAAATTGTTAAAAAATGCGCAGGTTATTGTGGCTTTTACCGGGGATGAAGAAAGCACGGGAAAACCAATTTCCGGAAGTAGAAAAGACCTGATTGAAGCGGCAAAAAGAAGCGATATAGCACTGGGTTTTGAAAATTCGTCCGGATTTAATTTCGCTACCGTGGCCCGTCGGGGTTCCTCAGGATGGAAAGTAGAGGTAAAGGGAAGGCGTGCTCATTCTTCCGGAATATTTCACAACGAAATAGGAGCAGGGGCCGTGTTTGAAATATCCAGGATTTTACATGCTTTTTACGAAGAAGTTCGGGGAGAAGAGTTTCTGACCTTTAATCCGGGGATTTTATTGGGGGGAACCACCGTAAATTTTGACGAAGCAAACAGTAAGGGTGATGCTTTCGGTAAAAGTAATGTAGTAGCACAAACCGCAGTAGTCGAAGGAGGGTTGAGGTTTATTACGGAAGAACAGAAAAATACGGCCCGTGAAAAAATGCGGGAGATCGTGGGTAAAAACCTGCCAAAAACTACGGCTACCATAAGTTTTATAGACAGCTATCCTGCAATGCCCCCTACCGAAGGAAATTACGAACTCCTAAAAAAGCTTGACCGGGTTAGCAAAGATCTCGGTCAGGGTGGTGTAAAAGCATATAACCCGTTGTATAGAGGCGCAGCCGATGTGTCGTTTGTAGCTAAATACGTAAGCTGCCTGGACGGGTTAGGAGCCATGGGAAGCGGTGCCCATACCCCTCATGAAACGGTAAATCTTAAAACCTTTGAATCGCTTACTCAAAGGGCCGCCGTTTTAATTTACCGTTTAATTCGGGAGTGATTTATAGGATTTAATGGGTGTTTTAACCAAAAAAACGCTGAAATTCTATTAGTTAACTGGTTTTTTTAGTAACTTTAGTGAACTATATGACGATGCCCCATATCTTTTTATATAGTTGATTGTCAATGTAAAAACATTATTGGTATGGGAGCACAAATTCAACATGAAAATCAGTATTTTTTACTCTTTTTAAGAGGAATTGTAGGAGTCCTTCTAATAGTTTTAGGACTTATTGTATTATTTGGATTCATTGAAATTATCAAGCTTATATTTTAAAACTACTTTTTTAATTTTTTGAATAAGCTGATTAGATAAAACGAAGAGAATGCGTTTCGCATTCTCTTTTGCTTTTTTGTACCATTTGAATGCCCGGTATATCTCTGTCACGGTCACCTTACATCCTTAGGTTGTGCTATTCTTTTTTTAACAGGATCTTTTTTTGTGTGAATTGATAAGCGGCATTCAGAAAATCAACCATATCGGCCCAGGCGGCATTGTCTTCAAAATAGTGCGCGTAATACTTATGCGTTTTGATAATTAATCTATTTGCTTCTACCCGGGCATTACTCTCAAAACCTCCGGCGTGGTTTTTTACGGAGACATTTAGCTCCGAAACACCACTTACTTTATAACCTTCCGGGATTGTAAATTCAATTTCATTTGAAAAAGACCTGGGAAAATTCATATATACATTACTCGATCTGTTTTTTTCTTTTTCATTCAGACTCACCTGCCCTCCAATGAGTTTTCCTAATTCCAGTAAATAGTTCTTACCGGCTCTTTTAACCAATGTGTTGTTTATGGTAAAATGTTCCGATAACACCATAGGTTCGGCAATACCATATCTGCCCGTGTTTTTTATCTCAAAAGAATAATCGTCTATCTCAAAATCAAACTCTTTTTCAGTGTTTTTTTCAAGATATTCAATTTGCCTTTTCTTTAGTTTTTCCATCAGAGCAGAAGCTTCATTACGGATTCTTGCTATGTTTTTCTTTCCCTTAATCTCTTTGGTTACATAATCGTCGTTATTATATTTTTTATAATCCTCCAGCATAAAATCAAAGTAAAACAACAGATCTTCCTGTGCCTGACTTTTCGAGTTGCCAAGAAACGAGGTGGTTTTCTGAATATCCAATGCTTCCATATTTTCTGTAAGAGAAGCTGTTATTTTTTCACTGGTTCCATTTTCCGAAAAGAGCGATGAAGGTGTTTTTACCTTTTCTACGGCACTTAATTTTCGTTCACCTTCCAATCGTTTAAGTACATAGGCATCGGTACCCTCTATTTCATAATTTATATTATTCACTGTAGAGTTAATATTTAATGGAGGAAGATAAAGGGTTTCATTGTCCAAACGAACCTCCAAAAAGTCGGATATTTCACTTTTAAACAGTACATCTTTTATATTACCAAGACTCCTCGGTACCGAAATCACATAATTGTAAGGTATTTTTTGCCGGTCCAGATATTCTTGCATTAACGAAACATTGTCCATGGCAAAGAAATACCTGTCATATGCCGAAGTTCCATAGTAAATAGCGGGAATAATTTCCGATTCGGCTAACACTGCCCGTTCGGCAAATTGCGTTAAATAGTAATGCCTGAAAAAGTAATAGGCAGCCACAATTTTTTCTTTGGCAGATAATCCCTTTCCTTCCAGATAGTCTTCTACCTCCCGGAATCTGAAGTTCTTGTAATCGTAATCCCAATGATCCTTATATAATGAAAGAACATCTTCCTTGGAAACACGTTGCTTAATAATCTGTTCATCTTCCGACAGAAAATCAAAAATGGCATTTTCATGACTCCCGCGACGGGCAAATGTTACCTGGAATTTATAATACGGTAATTCATTTAAAGGATAATACCAAAATGGGAAGTCGCTTTTTTCAATATCATTGGCTTTTAAAATATATCTTCTGTCATTCCTTTTATCTGTTTTTATTTCCTCCAATGGAGGAGCTCCGTTATAACTGTTAAAGTTGATAAAAAAGTCGTTTTCCGTATTAAACCTGACAACCATCTCTTTTGTGGGGTAATCATCGCTTAAAATACGGGTGATAGGCTCAAAAGTATAACCGTATTTTTGTTTAAAAGGCTCTATACGATAAATATAATAATCCAGAATATCGCCCACTTCGAGTCCGGAAATGGCTAATTTGTATTCATCGTCGGTTTTCACCGCCTCCTGATCGATCTTGATTTCTCTTTCGGTTCCGTCCGGTTTTATTATTTTAACGCCGACATAATTGCTTCCGCGTTTTCCCCAGCCCCGGTTAACACGGAATTTTTTCACAAAAGAAAATTCAGAATGCTCTTTTATAGCAGCTTTGTCCAGAAGTTTAATCCGTTTTCTGAACGATGAAGAAAAATCTACATTTTTAGCAAACTTGTGATAATCGTAAAAATATTCCTTGTACAGGATAACGGCAGATTCGTTTTTCCACTTGTCCGGAATATCCGTATTGTTTTTTTGAGTATCACCGGATCCCCAGAAGTTATTTTTGATTTCGATTTCTTTTTTTGACTGCGCGTTTAGGGAAACTATCAATAATGATAGTACTATAGTAAACAGTTGTTGTTTTTTTAACATGGTTTATCAGATTATTTTTTGTTGAGGATGATTTGTTGTTGGTAAATATCCTGTAGCCTTTTTAGGCTATCTCCCCATTTTTCGAAATTCGATTTGGTAAGGAGTGCATTTTTAAAAATGAAATGCTTGCTATAAATTAAAACATTGTTTTTTTTCTGAAAGGACACCGAAATTTCAAAATCTTCATTTTTAATATCCAGAGATGGGGGAAGCTCTTTTACTTCATATCCTTCCGGGATTTTCAACGTAGTAATTTGTTCCACATCCTTTTTAAAGGGGAATTCCAGATTGCTTTTTCGTTCGGAAAGATCCATATCTTCAAAATACCGCTCGTATTCCAAATCGATATACATTTCGTCGTCAAAGGAAACAACCCTATTGTCCAGGCTCATATCATAAGAAATAGCAATTTCCGAATCTCTATCTGTCAAATCGGAGGTTTGCAATTCTTTAATGAGGTAATTTGAATCTCCTCCGTTTAGATAATACTCCAGCGCCTCTTCTTTTTTATCAGATTTCAGCAAGTTGTAATTGTATAAAAAATGAGATTTGCTTTCTCCCATATAGGTCATTTGTACGTTTCCAACCAGCTTGTTCTGATCTACAGAAAATGCTACAATAGAGCTCTCTTTGTTTTCTTCGGAAGTGCCCATAGGGATTTTTTTGAGCATATATTGATCTCCGTCTTCAATGAGAACAGGCCTTCCCTGAATTCTTTCGGCATACTGCCCGAACGAATTATATTTTTCAGTACTGTCCAGAAAATAGGCATTCCCTTCATGAAATACGGTACATATCATATGATTGTCTACTGCCAGGCTGGGTAAGCTGTAATCGTAAAAAATACGTTTTGTACCAATCCATGACAAACGGGCATCAAAGCCGGCTGTTTTCAGCATTTGTTTGGTAAGGTTTGCCATGCCTTTACAATCTCCATATTTATTTTTTAAAACCACCTGGCATTCTTCCGGTTTAAAACCGGCCAATCCATCTTCAAAAGCTATATAGCGAATATTATCCTGTACCCAATAGTAGATATTTTTTATTTTCTCCAGATCGGACGAAGTGTTTTTAGTGAGTTTTTCCACCAATCCCTGTAGTACCGTAGAATCGTCTGACATGGTGTCAACAAGCGATTTATACCAGTTGTAAAGTTGCTGGGTATCTGAAAAAAGCTGCTTGTGCTCGCCATTTATTGTCGCGCCTTTGGCTATAATGAGTATGTGGGGGTGAAAATAAGTAGGGCCCGGTGCATTAGGTTCGTTTGGAATAGCCGCTACATTGCTAATAGTATATGTATATTGAGTTGCCGCTGCCTTACTGTCGTATTTTTTTTCCTTCTGAATATCATAACCATCAAAGTGAAATTCTTTCAGATCAACTTCCAGCCAGTCCGGGATTGTAAAAACCACTTTTTTCTCCAGAATAGGATATTCATCACCTAATCCTATCCGGGTAAAATATTTAATGTCTTTATAGTGTTTTTCCAGCAAATACCGATACTTATATCCTTTTACGGGAAAATCGATATGCATGTATTTCACACGAGCATCGTGATAAAAAATATCTTCTTTTTCATAATACTCGTCCTGTACCGGGAAGTATTTTGTTTTATTATTTCGCAGCTTTACCTTAAAAGTGTTTACTTCACTTTTGTCATCGTAAAACACATATCTGGGGATATCGGCACGCGGCGCAATATTTATAAGATCCTGCTCCAGTGCATGATCTGCAGTAACCTGTTGATCTTCACGACTAATATTGAAGCTTATTTTCTCATTACTTTGTAAAATAACCACTTCGTCGTCCGGATAGGTTTCTTTTAACGAATTAGCCAGCGCGATGTGTTCCGGCGTGGGATCCACATTTTTTTGAGCTGATAGATGGGTGCAGAATAAAAGTAAAAAAATCAAAAGGGAATTAAACTGTTTCAATGGGCTAAGTAGGTTTAACATTCTCAGTTTATAACTCATAACATAAAAAATTATTGTTGGTTTCATGCGCATTTGCCTACAAAAAAAGAAAGGGGCATAAAGTATATTTTTATTGGGAACACTACTGTTTTAGGTACAAAAGATAAATAAAATGATAAGATTGTGAGAATTTATTTATAAAACTCTGTAAACCGTGAACCCCATTGTAACAATTAGTCCGTGTTTTTTACGTAGCCGTATGTTTGAAGGAGGAAAAAGGAAAAGGTAAGTCCTAATACTGAAGCAATTACATCGTAAGGAGCCACTAAATGATTGATTTGCTCTTGATCTGTTATGCTTTCCGAAGCTGATTCCTTCACATATGAAATAATTTTAATAAATGGTATTTTAAAAAAGTACTAAGTTAACATTTGATTTATAAATGTTTACCAAAAAATTCTTTGGCCAGATCTAAAGTCTTTTTGTGGATTTCTTTTCGGACTACACCGGGATTATCTTCGGTCAGCATAGGAAGCTCTTTTTTACCCAGATCCGTGCCTTCATTGAGAAATACGTAATGCCCCACGTCGGAGTCAAACAGAAACAGTTTACTTCCCTTGATTAGGGTGTGATATTTAAGAGCATTGTGCGTAATTGGAGTATTGGTATCTCCTTTTCCTGCTACAATAAAAACAGGAGCTGTAATGTTTTCAGTCTGTTTTTCAGATTTGAACCCGAAACCTATGGCAGGGGCCATTACAAAAAAAGCTTTTATTCGATGGTCTTTAACATGATCTTTATAAGTGTTATAAGAAGAAACGACCAAACTGTCCCGATCAAAATCTATGACCTCTTCCGTTTCCGGAAACTCAGGTGGTAAAGCTCTGCCGGGATCTGTTTTTACATCTTTATCCCTATCTCTATCTACATACCCGCCGGCAAGGGCAATATTAGTATAACCTCCCAGTGAAAAACCTACTCCTCCAATTTTTGTCGTATCAATTTTATTGCCGAAATCCCTATGGTTTAATACTTTTGATAGTACATATTGCATGTCGATAGCGCGCTCCCACCACTTTAAGAATTCTCTGGGAATCTTGTTAAATGTTGAATTCCCATAGTGATCAACCGATACAACTATATATCCGTTTTTTACCATTTCCTGAATAAACCAGGTATGAGAAAACCTATTACCTCCCGTTCCATGAGATAAGAGTAACAAGGGAAACCGCTTGTCCGGGATACTGGCATTGGGAATGGCAGGAATAGTTTTGAACAGTTCTTTTACCTGATCGTTTTTCTTTTTTACGGATAAAGGATCATGAGAAGGATACCAAATTTCGGTAAGCAAAGGCCGGTTTCTCGAAGCATCAATCCATGTAAAAGACCGTTGGCCTATATGATAGGACTCCTCGCTGTGGGTACAGGAGCATAAAAAAATTACGAGTATTAACGTTATTGCAATTTTTTTCATCGGGTTTAAAATTTGATTAACTGATTAAAAGATGATCTTACAAAGCAATCTGTTACACACGTACCGAGAAATATTGATAGATATCATGATTATTGTTTCTGTAGATGATTTTCTTTGTCTGTAACCCCTTCAAAAACTGTATTTTTACATTTGTATAGAAGCATATGGCACAGTGGATTGATTTATTGGCGCGTTTTAAGAAGGAACAACGGGTGGTGGCCCTGATTACTGTAGTAAAATGTAAGGGTTCTACACCCTGTGAAGTGGGGTCCAGAATGATTGTGACGGCAAATAAGGAGCTATATGGTACTATTGGCGGCGGGAAACTGGAGTTTGAAGCAATTGACGAGGCATTGAGGTGCCTGAATGAAAATATTATTATAGAAAAGATATTTACTTTGGGGCCGGAGTTCGAACAATGCTGCGGAGGCAAAGTAGAATTAATTATAGAACCGATGAATCAGCCTCCTGAACTCTTTATATTTGGTGCCGGTCATATTGGTGTGGAATTATGCGACCTATTAAGGGATACGCCTTTTCGGGTACACCTGATCGATTCCAGAAAAAACTGGTTTTCCGGATTAAAAGCAGGAAACCATATAACTACCCACGAAGTGCAGCTGGAAGATTTTAAAACGTTTAAAGATGTCGTACGTTGGGGACCGCAATGTTATATGTTAGTACTTACTCACGATCATACAATTGATTTTAACCTTATTGCCATGGCTCTTAAAGAGGAAACCCGCTATTTAGGGTTAATAGGCAGTAAAACCAAACGGGTTCGCTTCCATAATATGCTGGTTAATGAAATGGGAATTCCGGAAGGAATGGATAAGGTGGTATGCCCTATCGGCTTGGAGATAGGGGGGCATACGCCCAGAGAAATAGCCATCAGCGTTGTTGCTCAACTTTTACAGGAGCACTATAAGCGGTAATTAATTTTGCTTTGTACGACGGTCTTTAATGATCCTGGCAAAAGAGCGGGTTCGGATCTCGTCCAAAGTTAATCCCGTGGCCAACACTTCTTCAATGGTAATCGCATCGCTATTCAAGGCCTTTAAAAAATAATTCAGCAACCCCTGTCCGGTAGCTGCATCATCAAAAGTGTCACCTATTAACGTGGCCTGTGCCGCTTTTTCGACAAAGGTTTTTAACCGAATTACAGCATCGTCATAGCTCTCCAGGAAAAAGGCATATACTGCAGTATAGCGCATAGGGAGCTGTGCAGGATTCAGATCCCATCCCTGGTATAACCCCTTATACAGTGAATGTCTGATATGTTCATACCCCTTTCGCCATGCACGATGTACTACTTCTTTGTTTTCGGTTTCCTGTTCCGGGGTGAGATCTCCGCGGTGTGGCCCGATAGGCATAGTATTGGTAGCTCCGTCGGAGAGCCAGATACCTGTATGGGCCAGAGCTACCTTGGTAGTGTAATGTGCAAAATCGCACACCTGATGATCCATTTCCTGATAGGTAGCAGTAATATTATTGGATGCCGTATAATCATAAGTACCAAAATGTGTGGCTATACACCGCCCCTTACTGGCCAGTATAAACCGGTATAACGGATTGGTCCCGTTATGGTCCATAATGGATTGAGTGGTTTCTACCATCATTTCCATTTTTAAGGTCCCGGGTACCAGGTCAAAAGCACTTTCCAGCAATTCAAAAAAAGAGACCAGGGCCACAATTTGTTGCGGAATGGTTACCTTGGGAAGCATTACCACAAAATTATCAGGGAGTTTTCCCCCGGTTTCCGTCAACAATGTAGTTAAAAACAGATCCAGTGTGCGTAACCCCCTTTCTTTCAATTCTTCCGTAAAAGGTTTAATACGAATTCCAATAAAAGGAGACAACGTTCCTTCGTCCATACCTTTTGCTACCTGCAAGGCGGCAAAAATGGCAGTTTCATCCTCTTCCTGATCCGAACGATTCCCGAATCCGTCTTCAAAATCAATGCGGAAATCTTCGACACCCTCTTTTTTGAGTTTGGCGATTACTTTTTGATAAATGGTATAGGAAAATCCGGCCGGGTGGTCTTTTAATGCAGCAGGAGAAAGGGTCTCCAGCTCGGCTAATAAGGCCTGTTGGGAAGCATTATCCTCTGGCAGTAAATCGCTGCCACGCAGTTGAAAAGCCTTTCCGAATGCTATAAAATTAGGCGCATACTGCAACAGTGATTTTAATGCAATTTCACCAAGAATCTTAGGTGTATTGGATTTAAATAAATTCGCTCCGCCATAGACCGTATGAATTGGCTGACGATCTTCCCGGTCGCCTCTATAGATTTTATTGAATGCCTCATTGGCAATTTTTAACTCGCTGAATACGGTGGCTTTGTGGGCTTCTGAAATACTTAAATTCATAGATAATTTCTGAGTTTTGATTTATAACCTGGATTAACTTCCCCGATAGGTGGAATATCCAAAAGGATTAATTAATAAAGGAATGTGATAATGACTATTATCCGATACTTCAAATTGAATGGATACACTTGGGTAAAATCCATTTTGTTCCGTTTGTTTATAGTATCCGGCGGTGTGAAAGGTCATATTGTAAACCGCAGGAATCAGATATCTGCCCGGGGGAAGTACATCGGAAATACGACCATCGCTATTAGTAATCCCAACACTAATGGGTTTCCAGCTTCCATCGCGAAATCCATTAAAAGTAATAAGCATTTTCCCGGCCGGAGTTCCTCTGGCAGTATCCAGCGCATGCGTGGTAATATGACTTTTTAAAGGCAGCTGTTCTGCCAAACCATCAACTAGTTTAGCCAGACGGATCACGGTAATTTTATGTTGCTCGTTCATAGCCACATATAACTCATCTTCGGGCGAATGCTGCAGGCGGGCATTAATAATCGCCAGCATTTCGTCGGCCGATTTTCCACTGGCACTGACAATGAAAATATAGCCGAATTTATTTTCGTATTCCATATTGGCTGCCGCTAATGCCTCGATGGTTTCTGTAGATGCCTCAGCAACTTTAGCCTGCTCATTGCCCGCCCAGGAAGCGGTATGAGCAAATTTTTCCTTTAGGCTTTCCACATTTCCTATTTTCGGATGACCTGTAAAAGCTTCTTTAAAATCGGCTTCCGCACAATGGTCATACCATATAGATGCCGCTTTGTTTACCAGTGCTTTATGCGACTGGAAGGGCCGGCTTGCTATCATTTGTGTAACCCAGGTACGGGAAACACAGCACTGCTCCAGTTGTGTGTACGCTTCTTTTTCGGCAAGCGTATTTAGTGTATCTAATGTTATCATATCCTATTTATTTAGGTGCCCCCTGACTAATCCAGCAATTGATCATATCCCGTTCTTCTTCTGTCATTCCGGTTTGATTGTTATTAAAGGGCATATTTTTACTTACCACGACACGTTGAAATATTTTGTCTCTGAGATTATAAATTTGATCGGCATTATCGTATTTCACTCCATTGGGCGCCACTTTCCAAACGGCATCTGTAGGGTTAGACGAATGACAGCTGGTACACCGGTTGTTAATAATGGTCTGGATCTCAACAAAGGAGACTTCTGCTTCGCAATGCTCATATTTTGGTGGTTGTGGTGCGGTCATAAATGCAACAGCAAATAAAAGGACAACGGAAACAGGCATAACCCACACCGAGAGTTGTCCTTTTTCCCGTAAGTTCAAATAATGCTTGACTCCTGCCGTACCCAGGGTAATACCAATAAGTACGATCCACTGATAGGCATTTCCAAAGGTACTGGGAAAATGATTACTGATCATTACAAAGAGCACCGGCAACGTAAAATAGTTGTTTGTATAAGAACGTATAAAAGCAGCTTTCCCATCCTCCGGATTGGGTGGTAAACCTTTTTTAGCGGCTTTTACCATTCGTTTTTGCCCCGGTATAATAATAAAAAATACATTGGCTGCCATCAGGGTTCCCAGGAAAGCTCCAAAATGAATAAAAGCGGCTCTTCCACTAAACACCTGCGCATAAAACCAGGCAAATGCAAACACCAAAGCTGTAATGGCCAGGGTAAATACTACTTTATTTTTACTGAGTAGTTTGCAGATCTGATCGTATAAAACCCACCCGACAATTAATGAACCCATACTTATTGAAATAGCGGTACGAGGTGTAATATTCAGTACTTCCGGATCAATAAGATAAGAACTGGCATTAAAGTAATACACAATAGCTAAAAGGCTAAACCCGGTAAGCCATGTAAAATAAGCTTCGTACTTGAACCAGTGTAATTCTTTTGGGATTTTTTTGGGAGCTATTTTGTACTTTTCCAGGTAATAGAAGCCTCCACCGTGTACGGCCCAAAGATTTCCCGCCAGCTCATCCCGCACTCCATCTGTACGATTCAGGGCGTTTTCCAGAAATACAAAGTAAAAAGAAGCACCTATCCAGGCTATTCCAAAAGTAATATGCATTAACCGAACCACCAGATTGAGCCATTCGAAGAAATGGCTTTCCCAAATGGTTCCTTTTAAGAACAGATACAATATGGCTACTCCGCAAACCGCAGCAAAGACAATAAGTGCATAGAACCAGTTCTGCGCATTTTGTAAGGATTCTGCTTTAGGTTCATTATCCTGTTCTTTGTACAGTTTGATGAGGTGATGCAGTTTGTAGGTGATAATGACCACCACACAAAAAATCAAAAGCCAGGCTATCAGTAAGAAAAATTTAGTCATGCATCTTTTTTTATAGTACCCAATATCCGTATCCGGCTAATTCCTCCATCCGGGTATATTTTTAGTTTGATATGAGATACGGGTTGCGCCGTTAAAATGAGTTCAGACTCAAAATGATGTTCCTGATCGGCTCCCAGTTTTTGTTTCGGTAGTAATGAGACCCATTCGTGTTGACTATTTATAACATCGTCGTCATTTTCACATAAACAGGCATCAATGGCACAGGAATCGGGATAGTTTCCCTTGAAATGTTTTGTGTCTACTATTATTTTTTGTATCCATCCGGGATGTCCCAGCTTTAAAATAACAAAGTCTACATTATCCGGGGTTCGGTTTCTTTTGGTTTCCCATCCGTCTCCCATGTTTTTACCTGTTGTGGGAGCAATCAGGTTGTCCATGGCACTGAAAAACATATCGTTGCAATACAATGCTTTCCCACAGTTATTTACCAGAGCCAGATCGATAACCTCACCGGAGCTTACGTTACTCCAATCTTTATGTACCTCCCCGTACACCCGAAAACGGGCCACTCCGCCATCCGGATAAATATGGAGTCGTACATGGGTAAAAATGAATTCCGAAGCCACTTCAAAAAAATGCTGACTTCCGGGATTCAAAGGAACTTTAGGCAAAATTTCCTGCCAATTCAGTGAATCGGAAAGACTCCAGTCTTCAGAATCCTCATCCAACCAAATGGCTTCTACCGATGCGAAAGGAGGATGATTGCCCAAAAAGTGATTTGTATCAATATCGAATCCTTTGATGGTTCCGGGTACAGCCAGTTTGATAATAACCCAGTCGTGTCCTTCGGTACGTTTTCGCCTGGACTCCCATCCATCCATCCATTTTCCGTGATCGGTATATTTGTCCGGAATAAAAACACCTCGCCCTTCTTTGATGAGGTTTTCTTTTTCAGCAAAAAAATCATCGGTAGCGTAAAGAACCTGTCCGCCAATTTTTTCGGAAGCCAGATCGGTATATTTTTGCAAAATGTTTTTCAAAGTATGTATATTATTTAATCGCCCGGGATACGCTCCAATTAGTCGGAACGTATCTTATCCCGATGGATCGGTTCGTTATTTTTTAACAGTAATTTTCCCTTTTGAAGCACATTCAGGGCTCCATTTTTCACTACGGGGGTTCCATTCACAAAAGTATGAATAACTTTCCCAAAAACCTGCCTGTTTAAATAGGGTGTGGCCTTGTGTTTATGGAGAATACTGTCTTCCGAAACAGTAAACATCCGGGTATCATCCCATATAGTGATATCGGCATCGTATCCTGTTTTTAAATGCCCTTTACGATAGTCCAGTCCTAAAAAGCGGGCGGGTTCTTTGGTAAGCAGCGAAATGAGTTGCTCGAGAGGGAGTCCTCTTTTGTTTCCTTCCGTAAATAACACAGGCAGGGTATACTGCAAACCCGAAATACCACCCCAGGCCTTAAAGAAATCGCCTTTTTCCAGTTGTTTTCGCTCCGGCGGAGCCGGTGAATGATCGGATGCCAGAAAGTCAAAACCGCCGTCGAGAAGAAATTCCCACAGCGCATTATTATTGACTGCTGACCGGATGGGGGGTGCACATTTATAGAGCGGTGCTCCGTCCGGAATATCTTCCGCATTAAAATACAAATAGTGCGGGCAGGTTTCTACGGTAAGCTTATCGGTTTGCTGCCGGCGTTGCCCGATACGGGGGATGACTTCTGCGGCCGATAAATGTACGATATGTACTCTGATATCAAAACGTTCCTGGATGTCAAGCGCCAGGGCAATGGCATTTTCTTCCCATCGGGAGGGCCTTGAATTCAGGTATTCATTGTAACTTTTAGGGTTGTGAACTTCGGGAATATCGCTGTCGCTTAATTCACAATGCAGCAGTAAGGGAAGATCGTATTTTTTTAAAAGGGGCGCAATCGCTTCCAAATGAGACCTTCCCACCTGAGGAAATTCGTCGATACCCGAATGAGTGAGGAAGCCTTTAATACCAAAAACACCTGCTTGAATAAGATCTTCCAGTGTATTGTGGTTCCCTGGAACTACTCCTCCGTAAAAACCGCAATTCACATGCAATTTGCCTGCGGCGGCTTTTTGTTTTAACCGGAAAGCCTCCCGATCAACAGTTACCGGACTGGCATTGAGGGGCATTTCAATAAGGGTAGTGATACCACCTATTGCAGCTGCTTTGGTAGCAGTATCAAAACCTTCCCAATGTTCCCGTCCGGGTTCATTAATATGTACATGCGCATCGATGATACCCGGCATGACAATAAATTCAGAACAATCTATTAGCGGTAAAGCGCTTTGTTTTAAAAAACCCGAGTGGATATGATGGATCCTCTGATATTTTATGTGAAGCGTTGCCTCCTGAAATCGATTGGCAATAAAGCAACGTTTACTATATATTAAAAACTCATTCATACGATTATTTGCTATAGAGGCCCATCAATACTTTCTCCGGGGTCATCGGAGCATGGAAACGCATTTTGTATTGCGGGTTAAAGGCCTTGATGGCATTTTGAATGGCAAAATAAGCCCCGATCCCATACATAAGCGGAGGCTCTCCCACGGCTTTCGATTTCAGTATGGCCATTTCATTTCCCGGCGTTTCCAAAGGAATTACATCAACCGTTTTAGGTATGGAAAAAATGTCGGGAACTTTATAAGTGGATAATGCATTCGATAATAACCGCCCCTGCTCGTTATAGGCAATTTCCTCCATGGTCATCCAACCGATACCTTGAGCCAGGGCACCTTCTACCTGCCCCAGATCGATTCCTTTACTCATGCTTTTTCCGTAGTCATGAACAATCTTAACCGAGTTGAATTCATAGGTTCCCCTTATACAATCTACCGTTGCGGTAATAATAGCAGTTCCGTACACATGGTAGGCAAAGGGATGCCCTTTTTCCCTGGTTTTATCAAAATGGATTACCGGGGTGGCATAATGCGCGTTTTCGGTTAAAGCTACTCGTTTTAGCATGGCTTTGGCGATTAGTGCTTCCCAGGTTAATGTTGTTTTTTTCTTGGCTGTATAAACAGTTTCCTTCCTGATTTCAATAGCGGCCTTGTCGGTATTCAATTCTTCCGAAGCTACTTCGATAAGCCGTTCCAGTAAAGTATTACATGCTTTTAAAAGCGCTTTCCCGTTGAGGTCGGCGGTAGAACTCGCTGCCGAAGGAGAGGTGTTGGCCACACGAGTGGTATTGGTCGATTCTATTTTCACCCGTTCGGAGGCAATGGAAAATACCTGCGCCGCAATCTGTTGGAGTTTTGTATTAACGCCCTGCCCCATTTCCACGGCTGCCGTACTGATACCTACCGAACCATCCTGATAGATATGTACCAGTGCACGGGCGTGATTCATGGGCGTGTTGGTAAAGGAAATACCAAAGGCAATAGGCATTAAGGCCAGGCCTTTTTTACGATCGTAATGATGTTGATTAAAGTCTTTTACTTCCTGCTGCAGGGATTCCAGATCAAATAGATGTTTGGCAGTGCGCCAGGAATTTTCTGCTTCCACCAGGGTAGCGATTTGGCCATACGGGAACTGATTGTTTTCCTGCAATAAATTTTTTTCCTGGATCTGACTGGCGGCAACACCCAATTCCGAAGCGGCATGCGCAATGGCCGATTCTATGACAAACATTCCCTGTGGCCCTCCAAACCCGCGAAAGGCGGTGTTAGGCGGTAAATGTGTTTTACAGCTAAATACGGTTGTCTTTACATTAGGAACAAAGTAGCTGTTGGTGGCATGAAACAGGGTACGTTCGGCAATGGCAGGAGATAAATCTGCTGCTGCTCCGGCATTTTGCATGAATTCGGCTTCGTATGCCAGGATTTTAAAATCTTTGGACAATCCAATCTTATAAGTACTTTCATAGGGATGCCGTTTACCTGTCATTCGCAGGTCGTCATGCCTGTTTAGTATAAGTTTTACCGATTTGTTTAGGTGATACGTAGCCAGGGCCGCCATGACCGCCCAGGGTGTGGCCTGATCTTCTTTTCCTCCAAAGCCGCCACCCAGTCGGGTTACGTCTACCTCAATTTTATGCATGGCAACTCCCAAAACCCGGGCTGCGGTTTTCTGTACTGCCGTGGGCCCCTGAGTAGAAGAGGTGATCCGGATATTGCCATTTTCCAAAGGTTCGGAATATGCACCCTGGGCTTCGATATACAATTGTTCCTGACCATTGGAGAAAGCGGTTCCTTCAAAAATATATTCGCAAGACTCAAATCCCTTGTCTGTATGTCCTAAATGAAACGATCTGGGAGCACTAATAAAACTCCCTTTTTTTCGTGCCTCTTTAGCTGTACTGATTACCGGGAGTTCATCTATTTCAATAGTAATAAGCTGCCTTGCCTGCCGTGCAATGAATTCCGATTCTGCCACGATCAGGGCAATGGGTTGCCCCCAGTAATGAATTTCATTTTCGGCAAACAGGGGTTCATCCGGGAAAATTCCTCCAATCTGATTTTCCCCCGGAATATCTGCTGCCGTAAAAATACGTTCGACCCCCGGAAAAGCCTTTGCCTTAGTGTAATCTACACTTTTTATTTTTCCATGTGCTTTGGGAGCATCAAATACCACAGAAAATAAGGTGTCTTTCCGTACGGTGATATCATCGACATAAACAGATTCTCCCCGGACATGCGTATACGAATCAATATTGCGGGTACTTTCTTTTAAGGAAGCATCCACCTTTGACTTAAGATCATGAAGCCCGGTATGTGGCCTATTCTTATGCATGCGTAACAAGGGTTTTAAAGGAACATTGCTCCGGGAAAAGCGTGGTAAAATGCGCATAGAGCAGCTGACGGGCCAGGAGTCGCTTATATGCTTCCGAGCCCCGAACGTCGCTGATAGGAGAAATTTCTTCCTGCAATACCTGATTGGCGGCAGCTATCAATTCCGAATTCAGGGGTTTTCCTTGCAGGAATGCGGTTGTTTTATGTAAGTACAATGGAATGGCGGCCACGCCTCCTATGGCAATATGAGCCTTTCTTACAATTCCGTTCTGTACATCAATTAGTGCGGCGCTATTTACACTGGCAATATCTAAATGGGTACGTTTAGACACTTTTTCAAAGTTAAAACTACCGGTTTTTTCAGGCAGTTTAAAGGAGAGGTTTTTGATAAGCTCTCCCTTGTTCAGATCCATGGTTTTATACCCTTTGTAAAAGAGCTTTAGCGGAAGCGTCCTTTCCTCTGATTCCGGCCCCGTTAGGGTTAAGGTACTATCCAGAGCCATAAAAAAAAGTGTCATATCTCCTATGGGAGATGCATTTACCAGATTTCCGCCTAAGGTGGCCATATTCCTGATCTGTTCGGAAGACACCAGTTTCAGATGCGTTCTGAGTTTAGGGAAATACTTAAGTAATTCCGAATGGTTCCACAGGTCTGAAACCGTATTTCCGGCCCCTACGGTACAAAGCTGCTTATCGATGGTTATTCCTTTTAATTCTTCGCGGTTCAATGTCAATGTAACCGGATTATCTATCAATTGATCTGCCCGTTGTACATATAAATCTGTTCCTCCGGCTACAAACGGACCTGAAGTGTTACTCTTTTCCGGAATAGTGAGTGACTTTAAGCGCTCCGGAATTTCAGAAAAATATCCGGGAATAAAATTGTTTTCAATAAGCCATTCCATCGAATGCCCGGGATTCTCTTTTACCTTTTTACTGACTTCACAGGCAGCTTTTTCAATAGATTTATACCCTGTGCATCTGCAGATGTTTCCACTTATAGCATCCAGTGCCTGTTCGTACTCCTTACTGTTTTCGGAAAGGGAAAAACCGGTAAGGGAAACTACAAAACCCGGCGTACAGAATCCACACTGTGTGGCGTAATGCATTTTCATGGCTTCCTGTACTACATTGAGTTTTTCTTTTAAGTTAGTGCCTTCAACAGTAACTACATGTTTCCCGCGGGCATTCCCCAAGGGGGAAATACAGGAAGTAATACTGTGGTAGTGTACGGTATCCCCCTTTTGGTTTAAAGTCCCGATCAAAACAGTACAGGCACCGCAATCACCTTCCCGACACCCGATCTTGGTTCCCGTAAGCTGTTGTTCATATCTTACAAAATCCAGTAAGGTCATACCCGGATTACAGTCCGTTTTAATGGTTTTATGGTTTAGGATAAATTCGATCATGTTTTAAAGGCTCCCTAATATTCAATTTTATCTTCCTTATCTCTCCACTGTACAAAAGGTTCCAATGCCAGTTCTCTGCCCAGTTGCTCAAAAGGAATGCTCCGCTCGTTATAGGGCAGCGGAATTTCCTCATAAATAAAGGCGTCGTCAAACCCTATATTGGCAGCATCAATCTGATTACTTCCATAATATACTTTATCGGGTCTGGCCCAGTAAATAGCTCCTAAACACATGGGACAAGGCTCGCAGGAGGTATATATTTCACATCCGTCCAATTGAAAAGTGCCCAGGTTTTTACAGGCATCCCGAATAGCATTTACTTCGGCATGAGCCGTGGGATCGTTGGTAGAGGTAACACGATTATTGCCTCTCCCTACAATTTTACCATCTTTTACTATAACACACCCAAAGGGCCCTCCTTCATTGTTATTCATTCCTCTAAGTGCGGTATGTACCGCTTCCAGCATAAATTTTTCTTTGTCTTTTTTCTTCATTTAGAATGTATTGAGTGTATAACGAATATACGATTTTTTGTCAGGAGCAATCCGGCCCCGAAAGGACCACCGATTTTTCGTAACCTTTGTTTAAACTTATTGAAAGTTGTTGGAAAACTGATCTATAGATGCCAGGTATTGTGCTTTTTCATCATCCGATAACCAACTGGCTGTAAAACTGTTTTTGACCAGTTGAGCGATTTGTTGTTTAGACAGATCCAGTGCTTTGGCTATCCCGATATAATTTTCATTCATATAACCACCAAAGTAAGCAGGATCGTCCGAATTAACGGTCACCAGAAGGTTCCGATCCATCATTTTTACAATGGGATGATCTTTGAGGTCCTGTACTACTTTTAGCTCCAGATTAGAGAGCGGGCAAAGGGTGAGGGGCATTTGCGTTTCCGCCAGCCGATGCATCAGCCGATCATCTTCCATAGCGCGGTTTCCGTGGTCTATTCGAACCACTTTGAGTAAGTCTAATGCCTCCCATATATACGCTGCCGGTCCTTCTTCTCCGGCATGGGCAACCACGGCAAAGCCTTCTTCCCGTGCTTTGGCAAAAACCCGCTCAAATTTGGACGGAGGATTCCCCAACTCCGAAGAATCCAGCCCGATACCGGCAATCCAATTACGGTAGGGTAATGCCTCTTCCAGGGTCCTGAAAGCAGATGCTTCGTCCAGATGGCGAAGGAACGACATAATAAGCCGATAACTTATACCCAACTGTTCCTTTCCGTCTTCCATGGCACGCCGTATTCCCCGAATTACCGAATCAAAGGGAATACCCCGGCCGGTATGTGTCTGAGGGTCGAAGAATATTTCGGTATGTACCACATTTTGTTCGTGTATTTTGGTGAGATAAGCCCAGGTGAGATCGTAAAAATCCTGCTCTTTAATAAGCACATTGGCCCCTTCATAGTAAATATCCAGAAATTCCTGAAGATTGTTAAAGTTATAGGCACTCTTTAAGGCCTCAACATTGTTGTATTTTATCTGAATATTATTTCGATTGGCAATCTCAAACATCAGCTCCGGTTCAAAGGTACCTTCTATATGCAAATGAAGCTCCACTTTAGGAATACGTTCAATAAATTCCTGAATTGAATTATTCGGCATAAGTTTTATAGTATTAGTATTCTTTAAATGTAATAAAATTTTAAAAAAAGAATTGGGAATGTATGCCACCGGCATATAACGGCCCGTATGTACTGCGAAGCGAATGTGTGGAAGCTATGATTTTATGTAGGTTAGTATGGCAGGTTTTTTACTCTTTCAGCTCCCTGCGATACAGCTCCGCTAATTTTTTCCTTTCGGATACACTGTTTAATATATGCTGCAACCATATTTGTGGCTGCTCCGTCGCACTTTTATATTCTTTATCCTTAAACTCGTTAAATTCGGGAAAATCATACCAATTTTTATGGTGAAGATATTGAAGTGTATAAACAGCCATCTCTCCATTTGTCGCTCTGAAAAAAGGACAGGTATGAATTTCCGTTTTTGTTGTATCGGAAAGTTTACCAATTAGAAAATCGGTCAGCATCGTTTTGTCTTTTGTTATCAATATTTTCCAATCCGGACTGCTAAAAATAGGAGTTTTCGACGCTCTATGTGATTTATTATCTGTAACGTATTGTTCTCCTACCAAGCAACCACCCTTTTCAAAAACAATATGGTTCCATAAACTATCTTCACTCATTTTACGAATTTTATTTTCGTATTCAGTTCTAAGATGCTTATCCGGTTCCGGTAATAATTCAATTCTGTTTTTTTCATTATTATGGCTTTTAGATTGTGTTTGACAACCTAAAGAAATCACAGAGATTATAATAAAGAATATTTTATTCATACGCTTTTATTCCAATGTTATTTTCAATACTAATTTCATGGGCTGATTTTTTCCGTTACCATCCCGTTCCCAGTAATAAAAATCGTAACGTTTACTTTTATTTTTTTGCCCGAATTCGATTAAGTCAGCAAGTCTGAAAGATAATTTACTCCAATAATTGTCGGATTCCGTAATTCTTAATTTTCGCTTTTTTTCATCACGAACAAACAAAATATATGTACAATTCAAACATCGGGTATCTTTTCCATATCTGATTGAAATTGTATCGGATTTCTTGATTTCAGATTTATCTATTTTAATGCTCAGGTCTTTGGAAAGCGCATTGAATTTTGCAATTATTTTATCGTTTCGATAAACGAGCCAATAGTCTAAGGTGTCTAATTCCGTACTAAATCCTTTAAAGGATAAGGTAAGAAGTATTATGATGATTATTTTTCCCTGCATTGTTTTGAGGTATGATACACAACGATTCAGACATAATTCCGTTACAAGAAAAATTCGAGGAAGAATTTTGTAGGCAGGAATCGCAGATCGTTATACAACCAAGTTACTATAAATAGATTAAAACGGCAATGGATTACAGCTGTTGTTAGCTGTAGTTATTTATTATTTTAACTAGTTCGGAAGGTCTTTCGATTTCAAAGTCTGCTTTGTATTTCCACAAGCTCGTTTGCGCTCCGCTATATTTTGCTGTTATAGCAATGACCTTGCTTTTTCCATTTAGTTCCCTGTCTATATTTCTTGCAAATTCAACGTCACCCTCATGATTTCCGATATAAAAAATAGTTTTGTCGGTAGTATTTCCAAACATTTTTTCTATACATTTTAGTCCGCCGTAAGGGTTAGGTTTTTGTGTATTATTTGGAATATCGTCATAACCCACGATTGCCTGAAACTTATGTGCCAAAGAGTTATATTCCAATACTTGACTTATATTCCTGGACGAATTTTGCGAACATATTCCCTGAGGGATATGAATTTGATTAATGGTTTGTTCGATTTCCACAAATAATTCCACAGGGGTGGTATTTTTCAGCTGATATTTTGTCCATAAAGTTCCCGCCTGAAGCATTTCAGATTCTGACATCCCATAATAATTCAAGTATAGATCCTGCCAGTTTTTCGATTGATGATTGGCCAGGTGATATGAGGCTTCACTTTTTAGGTGTTGCGGTAAATTTTCCCCGGTTAACCTCGGGGCAACTTCGGTCAGGATTTGTTTGGTAATGTCGATATTCTTTGGCACGGAATTAACCAGAGTTCCATCATAATCCCAAAGAATTGCATTGATTTTCACAAAGTTAAATTTTAATTACAGCTAACAATTATGCATGTATAACAGTACACATCCATCTGTTGGATGCTGCTTATAAATGTAACGGATTTTTAATTTGTATAAAAGCGTTAGGCGTGATATATAGATTTTAATGAAACTACTTTGTGAAAATAGAATCACTTTCCCTGAAGCTTTTAAATTCTATCATAAAGCCGTTTGGATCTTTAACGAAAAAAGAAATGTGTTCTCCCGGTTTATTTTTCAAAAAAGTAGTACCTGCAACAATGTCGAGATTTTCCCTGTTCATTTTTATATATAATGATTCCCAGTCGTTAAAGTCCAAAATAATTCCAAAGTGAAAAGAGGGTAAAATTTTCTTTTCGAATACATAATTAGGATTGTGAAAGCTAAAATTTCCAACCTGCGCAAAGGTCATTTGATGCCCGTACAGGTTAATATCCACCCAATTTTCCGATTCTCTTCCCGATTGAGCTCCCAGAATGTCAGTGTAGAAATTTTTGGTTTCAAGAACGTTATAACAGGGTAAAGAAAGATGAAATACAGTTTTCATTTTAATTAATATTTATTAATTCAAGATATTCAATTCTATAGATGATAAGATTGTCCTGATCATCATCCACGATCTCGGAATACGACAGGTAAAACAATTCATCAATTAAGGTTTTGTCTCCTTTGAGGTTGTATTTGGTCAATACTTTGGGGTGAATTTCTTCGAATACCAAAAGTTCTCCGTTCTCAAACTCAAAAGAGTAATATCCGTCTTTATATTCCTTAAATCGTACCAGTTCCATTATTCCATTTCTTCGTTTGGTAAATCGGTTATATTATTTGAATCCCCGTCATCCTCTTCGTGGTCCTCATTGTTATCATACTCTTCAAGGGCCTTGATAAGTCGTTTGCCTACCTTAATAAGGTAAATGGTGTCTTCTGTTTTAATTTCCACGGCCTCTATAACCTCATTTTTGGCATTTCGAAAGGTGATGATATCTTCATCATCATATCCATCCGGAAATTTTTCGATAAAGAGGGCTAAAATTTCTTTGTTAAGTTTAGAACTGTCAATTATTTTACGTAGCATAGGTTTACATGTTTAAAAGATAAGCGAAAATTAAAGGAGCAACAATGGTAGCGTCGCTTTCAATAATAAATTTAGGAGTGTCGATTCCTAATTTCCCCCAGGTTATTTTTTCATTGGGTACGGCGCCTGAATAGGATCCGTAACTTGTGGTAGAATCGGATATTTGGCAAAAGTAACTCCAGAATGGAGTGTTAGTTTGCTCCAGATCCTGATATAGCATGGGAACCACACAAATTGGAAAATCACCGGCAATACCTCCGCCAATTTGAAAAAAGCCAATACCCTTCGAAGAACTATGCATATACCAGTCGGCTAAAAATGTCATATATTCTATACCGGACTTGATAGTATTAGCATTGAGCTGGTTTTTAATTACATAACTCGCAAAAATATTTCCCATAGTACTGTCTTCCCATCCCGGTACTACCATGGGTAGGTTTTTTTCGGCAGCGGCGTACATCCAGGAATCTTTTAAATCAATTTCGTAGTACTCTTCCAATACACCTGAGAGTAGCAATTTGTACATATATTCATGCGGGAAATAGCGTTCACCCTTATCGTTGGCTTCTTTCCAGATTTTATAAATATGCTTCTGCAAACGTCTAAAAGCCTCTTCCTCAGGGATACAGGTATCGGTAACGCGGTTAAGTCCCTTTTCCAATAATTCCCATTCCTCTTGTGGTGTAAGATCTCGATAATGTGGTATTCGCCTATAGTGCGAATGGGCAACCAGATTCATGATGTCTTCTTCCAGATTGGCACCGGTACAGGAAATGAAATGAACTTTATCCTGGCGGATCATTTCTGCAAATATCTTACCTAGCTCAGCAGTACTCATTGCGCCAGCCAGTGAGACTAACATTTTGGCCCCCTGCTCTAACTGGCCCTCGTATGCCTTGGCAGCATCTACTAAAGTGGCAGCATTAAAATGCAAAAAATACTTCTCAATAAAGTTTGAAATGGGTTTAGTAGTCATCGGTTTTATCTTTAAATTTTGAAAGTTGATTGAAAGGCGAATCAATATCACCCTTAAAGTCTGAAGGCTCATCGGTTTTATCTTCAAGGGAGAATTTGTAGCTCAACATTTTATAATAAAGTTTAGCAGCCAAAAAATCGGAAGATTTGTCGGTTTTATTTGGGCATAATTCTACCAGATCGAACCCAACAACATTTCTCTCCTGAAATACTTTTTTTAAAAAACTCAGTGTTTCATACCAAAAAAGCCCTCCGGGTTCAGGAGTGCCCGTGCTGGGCATAATTGACGGATCTAGTGCATCCAGATCAAACGTAATAAAAACGGTGGCGGTTAGTTGATCTAAAACCTCATCCATCCAGTATTCATTATTAGCCATATCATGGGCAAAAAATACTTTTTCATGGTCCATAATCCGGGTTTCAGAAATATCCATACTCCGAATTCCTACCTGAACCAGGTTGGTATTTTGACTGGCTTCATAAACTGCACAGGCATGATTACAATGCGAGCCTTCGTACGCTTCTCTTAAATCGGCATGAGCGTCAATATGCAATACGGATAAATTGTCATAACATTCATTAAATGCCCTTATAGAACCAATGGAGATGGAATGCTCTCCCCCGAAAAGGGTAACAAATTTGTTTCTTTTTATATATCCTTTTGCAATGGAATGAACCTGTTCAACCATAGCTTCCGGTGATGAATCTTCCAAAATGGGATCGGCCAGAAAAATTCCGGTTTTGTAAACTTCACTATCGGTTTCTATATCATAGAGCTCCATATTTTCTGAAGCATTTAAAAAAGCCTCCGGTCCTTTGTCCGCTCCTTTCTGCCAGGTACTTGTACCATCATAGGGTACCGGTATCAATACGGTTTTAGCAGTTTCCAGCTTAGCATTTGATTCGGGAATTCCTGCGAATGTTCTTTTATTGATCATAACCTAAAATTGAAAGTAATTCTTCACTTTTTTGTTGTTCCTTAAATAATTTGGTAGTTATATTACCAGAATCGTCTTTATCTATTAAAATATGTTTGGGATGAGGTATTAAGCAGTGCTGAAGCCCACCAAATCCTCCTATGGTTTCCTGATAGGCTCCCGTATTGAAAAAACCAATATACAAAGGCTTATCTTTTTCATATACAGGTAAATAGATTGCGTTTATGTGCTGTTCGGAATTATAATAATCATCACTATCACAGGTAAGCCCCCCTAAAAGAACTCGTTCGTATTGACGGTTCCATTTGTTAACGGGTAACATTATAAATCGTTTATTAATAGCCCATGAGTCGGGAAGTGTTGTAATAAAAGAAGAGTTTATCATATTCCATCGTTCCCTGTCATTTTGTTTTTTTTGATATAATACCTCGTAAATAGCTCCACCTGACTCTCCCACGGTAAAACTTCCGAATTCGGTAAAAATGTTTGGAACCTCGACCTCTGCCTCATGACAGGCAATATTGATTTGATTAATGATTTCGTCAATCATATATTGATAATCATAATCAAAAGCCAATGAATTTTTTATTGGGAAACCACCGCCAATATTCAGACTGTCTAAAGAAGGGCAAATCTGTTTTAGTTTGATATAAACGCTGATACACTTTAACAGCTCATTCCAATAGTACGCATTGTCTTTGATCCCCGTGTTAATAAAGAAATGAAGCATTTTAAGTTCTACCTGAGGATTATTGGCAATTTCACGCGCATAAAAAGAAACAATGTTTTTGTATCCAATTCCCAGTCTGCTGGTATAAAACTCGAACTTGGGTTCTTCTTCCGAAGCAATTCGAATACCTATTTTTAATTTGTTTTGAGTTTGATCGAGAAGTAAATCAAGCTCTTCAAAATTATCCAGGATGGGAATACAGTTGGAATAACCTTGATCGATTAGTTCGATGATATTTGAAATGTATTGATCTCTTTTGAAACCGTTACATAAAATAAAAGTATCTTCACTCAGTTTTCCGGATTTTTGAAGCTGCTTTACAATATCTATATCGAAAGCTGAAGAAGTTTCAATATGAATATCATTTTTCAATGCCTCATCCAACACATGTTTGAAATGAGAACTTTTGGTACAATATGAATAAAAATATTTCCCTTTGTAATGGTGCTTTTTTATTGCATTTTGAAACCAGGCCTTAGCCCGGTTGATATTTTCCGAAATTTTAGGTAAATAGGTGAACTTTAAAGGAGTGCCATATTGCTCCATAAGTTCAGGTAAATCTATTCCGTGAAAGAACAGATTGCCATTGTGAATTTGAAATTCCTCCTGAGGAAAATCAAAGGTTTGTTCAATTAGATCTTTATATTTAATATTCATTTTTTAAAAGGATAGGGTGAATGTAAATCATGAAAAAACAGTGGAGATTTAAAATCCCTTTTTTTACAAATTCAAATCCTTAAAAAATGAATAAAGAGTATACCTGCGAGAAAAGTAGCAGTATGTTTTAAAATAGAATATTTCCCGGAAGTTAGCTTTAAATTTCGGTTACTTATCCCATAAGCTGTTTTTGAATATGACTTCCTAATTTTCAAAAACCCGAACGTATAAACACGTAACATGATGTTCAGCCAAAAGCGTAATGCTTTCTACAAAGAAAGATAAAAAAAAAGAAAAATAAACGTTTTATTAAATTTTGGTGAATTAAATAAAAATACCAGCTCGCCCCAATCCTTACCCTAACTTTTGCCCTGGAACCTGTTCCGATTTTAAAGCGCTAGGGAAAATAGCAATACCCCTTAATAACAACATACATGGAAGTTATCTATGCGTACCCTTAGATAAATTACAATGGATTTAGAATTGTAGTTTAAAAAACAAAGCCTTCCGTTGCTAAAGCTTTGGAGGGCGTATGTGGAGTCGGGGAGGACCGAGCGTCAAGAAAATGTCCGGCGGACATTTTTAGCGAAGGGGCCAGATGGCGCCGGGCTCTCTCCGGAATAATGAAAAAAGCACCGTTAACGGTGCTTCTTGAGTGGAGTCGGGGAGAATCGAACTTTTTGCGTGAATTCAATGTTATCAGCGCCTTCCAAAGCACCAAAATTCTAGTGACACCGAAATAGCCCCTTTTAGTTGAGATTTCATTTCTAGAAATAAAATACCTGTTCAAATACTTCTGGAACAAGATTGAAATTCTTCTATTATCAATTTCTTGATGTATCAATCCAATTAAATCAGTAGGGAGAGTGATAAAGCTTTAGAGAAGGTGGTTGGGTTTTGATTACTATTTAGCTTTTTGCAAGGATTTGGAATTTCTTGACCTATCACGGGACTGATTCTCCATACCTATTTATTTCTAACTTCTTCACTAAAAGAAAAAACATTTAATGACCAAATTACAAAATAGCACCACCTGAAAAATAATACTTTTTTTCATTTAATAGTCTAATACTTCTGATTAGTTAAAACTGTATTATCTTAATATCTAATATTTTCTTTAGTTGATTATTAAGAGTAGTATTTGATTTGGATATACTTTTAATTTCTTGGTTTATTAAACTAGTGCTTTCTTGTAACCCTGGACATTTTTCTAAGTTGATTTCTAAACTATCTTGGATCTTTTCAAGTCCTTTAATTTTGGATTTAAGCTGCTCTTGTTGAAATGAGAAATCAATAATTTTGGCTTCATAGGATTCAACCGCTTTATTTAGTTCTTCTATTTCTTTTTTACTTGATTTGATGCTGACACCAAAAATGGATATCTCCTCTGATTTTATCAAGATTTCCTTAATTTCAGACTGAAAAAGGAAAAACCCTAAGATAATAACTACAGCCCATATTAATGTTTTGGATATTGTTATTTTTGTTGTTGATTTTGTCATTACTTGATATTTTTGTTATACAATTTACTGATCATTCTTTTTAGTTAAAAAGTTATACCCAAAACTGAAAGAATACCAAAGTCTATCATTATAAATCCAATCTTTGCCAATTTCTCCCCCAGGTTTATCCCAACCTAGCACAGCCCCTATTTGAAATGAATTAAACTCTAGTATACTTCCAAGGGATGCTGTTCTTGCAAAAACAAGCCCATCTTTTAAATCCGTTGTGTCAACCTCTTTAATGGTGTTATCAGAATTAATTCCTATCGTAGTAATCCCTGCAGTGAAAACAAGAGGGTACCAATAACTGTTTTTATATTTATGAATACGCCACTTGACCCCAACATATCCTCCCAAGGAGATTTCCGGGGTTATCTTCATGTTTTTGTCTTGAATCTCAGGCCTAATTTTAAAGGGAATTGATAAGGAAGCACCATAGGCAAACTGAAAACTCTTGAGCCAAGTATAATATTTTTTCTTGATGTACCCGTCGTTCAAATAGTGGTCGAAAATATCCTTTTGGATCCAGAAAACATCTTCTTGATCTCCTATATCTATAATATTAGTTTTGTTCTTTATTACGGAATATATACCACTATTCGCTTTCCACTTTTTTGGAAACTTTTCTTTCTCTTTTTTGGTATAAAGTAGTCTAAGGCTGTCTCCTTTTTGAACAAAGCCTCTTTCGAAAGGGACAATTTTAATGAGATAGTAATAGAAATCTTTCTCTTCTTTTGTATTTGAATATCTTGATTTTCCGATAATATCAAATAAATATTTTCCTGCCTGAATGGATTTATATTTCAGTTGATTATTATTTTGATCATATTCATTAAATAGAACATAACCATTGACCATATAGTTAAACTTTTCATCCGATTTAACCTGACTTTCTTCCTGACTATTAACCTTTATAAGTCCTACAAAGGTGATAAAAACGAAAGTAGCTGCTATTCGGTTGAGATTGTCTTTTTTCATGAATATATTTGTTTATTAGTTTTAGGATTATTCGTTATTGAATATATATTACCTGCAGGACTTTCGTACAGATGTTTCTATGTGCTAAACTCTTCGTTAGGTTCTAGTATAAAGAAGCTGTTTATAATGTTTTCTTGTCTATCTTCACCTTCTTTTAAAGTTTTAGATATTCACTTGAGGTTGATACTTTTATCTTGATTCTTTTATTTGTTTTTCCGATAAAATTGTAATGGCCCAGTCCTGTCCGGATTCTTCCATTTGAGCAAAGAAGAGTTTTTTACCATCTGTTCGAATATTGATAAGGCCATAACGTAACCCTCTCACAATTTTAGCTTTGTCTAATCGCGGCCACTGAAAGGGTGATGTTTGGTTCGAACCAAGGAATAATCTAAAACAAGACATTTCATTTTCTGTATTATATACTCTTTTTGCTCCAGATGGTTTTTTTGACACATAGGGTTCTTGTCGTTCTGAATATTCCTTTAGAGAATCTATGCTCGCAATGGTTACGGATCGGGAGATTTCAGTTATATAAATCAGAGGACAAATTAAACGGTCTGTCTTTAAGTCAATGAGTCGTCTTCCTGTAATTGCGCTTGCTGCAATTATTGTAGGTCTTGGATGATCATGAGTTTCAGCATCTCCGGACGAAATTACGGTGCATAACGGACGAAGTCCTTCTAAGAATCTATAGGAAACATCGTGACTTCCATGATGACATCCTTTAGCGACATCACTTTGGAATTCTTTTACGAATTCCGTAGAGTAATGATCCATGATGTGATTTTGACTATGAGTATTTAAGTCACCTGTCAAAAGTATTCTTCGGTCACCATAATCAAATCGTAAAATGATACTATGTCCATTTGTGTTTTTAGAAGTGCCATCAGGAAATTGTTTGAGCCCAGATTTACCATTAATATCATTATCAATGGGTCCGAGTACTCTAATTGTACATTCATTATTTCCTGGTTCAAACCCAGGAAGAAAATCATGTGTCGAAGAAGAAAGTCGTCTTATGATTGATGGTGATCCGGATTTCTGTTTTAGTTTTGTTGCAGCTTTTATAAATTGACCCCAAGATCCATTCAAAGTGTTTTTATCCGGATTATCCAATTTGGCAACAGAATTTATAGCAGAGTTACGATTATTAATCAATTTGGTATAATATCCGTTTATTGATGTACCCAAAGAACGTTTAGTTCTTCCTTTACTGTCCTTGCCATCGTACCACCATGAGAGACCTGCATGATATATTGATTCAGAAGTTACTTCCTTACAATCTAATTCGGCTTTGGCTTTATCATCTTGATCAATTAAATCGGAGAGCCCTCCGAAATGATCAATGTCATTATGGGTGGCGATCATAGCATCTAACTCTATTTTAGTTTTGTTAGGATCCTTACGATTATTAAAAGAAACATAATCTTTATAGAACTTCCAATCCACAAAATCCGCTGCGTTTTTACCTCCATTTTGAAAGGAACGTGTATTCCCTCCATCTACCATAATATTATGACCATCAGGAGTTACTACAAAAAGCCCATCACCTTGTCCAACGTCAATTACATATACTTCTAATAGAGTTTCACCTCCAAGGTGACGATCATGAATCCAATACTCCTTCCCACGTGCACTAACACGTTTAACACTAGGTTTATTTTCAAGTATGCGTACACGATCCCCCCAGATATAAGTTCCTTTTCTACCCTTTTTGGGGGAGGATTTTTTGGGATCATTGTCTTTTTTAGCTAATTCTGCAGTGCTGTAGTAATTTGCGGTTGTAGATTTAATAACATCATCCCACCATTTTTTTTTAGCTGGCATTATAAATGGATTTAGAAGTTAGAAAATGAGCCTTTAATATAACGAGTACACAAGGCTGTTGTTGGTTTAATTGATTCTTTATTAAAAGATAATTCAACAAAAATTACCTTGTTTTATATTCTTAGTCAAGAGGAAAAAGCCCCTTTTTCAATCAGAAATTTCAACATACTGTTTGGAATTGAATTTTTTAAGTATAAACGCTAATCTTTGCCCTTCTTGAATATGGCTTGTGAGTTTGTTATATTAAAATGCCAAGCGTACTTACAAGCATGTAGAAAATACTTAAAACGTTTTTAAAGCAGAAATTGAAGACTATAATAATTTATTTAATATGCATCAAGAATCAATCCTGTTACTTTATGTAGCCCCAATCCTTACCTTTAACTTTTGCCCCGGAGCCTGTTTCGATTTTATCGTGTTCGGGAAGATAAACGGTCTAATAAAATCGGAATAGGGGGCAACTACTTGTTTGTTTGGAGATTTTATGAGATAAGGTATAAGGCTAGTTTTTTATCAGATTAATAATTAACCTGATAATCATTTCTCTCTGTTCCGGTAGACTTTGTGCTACAGCAAGTGCTAAAGCAACTAAAGTATTGTCATCTATTTTTCTTTTCCCATTTACATTCAAATGAAAATTGTTTTGTTCCAGGAACCAAACAAAAATAAACGATCCGATTCTCTTATTCCCATCACTAAATGCATGTCCTTTTATTATTGAATATAATAGTTGAGCCGCTTGTTCTTCAATTGTTGGGTATGCAAGTTGTCCAAAAACTGTTTGTGAAATACTTCCCAGGATACCCTCAAAGGATTTATCCTTTTCATTTCCAAAAATATCGGATGCTTCTCCTTTTTCAATTAAAGAATTCTTAAGTTCATGAATTGCCTTTTTTACATCTTTATAATTTATTACATAAATTACCTCTTCGCTTAGTCCTTCTAATGATAGTTCATCTGTATCGTACTTATTGAGAAGTTCAAATGATTTTGAGTAATGACTTATAATTGAAAGAAACCCTTCTGTAATTTGTTTTTGATTTTGGAAGACTGCTTCATTTAGGGTATCTATTTGAGACTTTAATAAATTAATTTTTTGAGTACTCTCCTTAAGTAACTTTTGGTTTACAGCATAACCTTTTAGCAAATATTCTTTTAATTTACTTGTTGCCCATTTTCTAAACTCTGTGGCTAAGGGTGATTTAATTCTATATCCGACCGATATTATAACATCCAAATTATAATGAAGAATTTTTCTTTGTATGTCTCTGTTGCCTTCTTTTTGAACTTGTGCAATTTTTGCACTAGTTGCTGCTTTGTCAAGCTCTCCTTCCTTATAAGTATTTTTTATATGCCTGTTAATAACCGTCCTATCCCTTCCAAAAATATCAGCTATTTGGAGTTCTGTCGCCCAAATTGTATCGGCTCCCTTATCTAGTAATACCTGATATTCCGTAATCCCGTGAGAAGGTTTAAATGCAACAAGCGTTCTATTCTCTTTAATATTGTTAGTTTCATTGCCCATCTTCTTGAAATTACTATAACTATCCTTAAAATATTACGATATATCTACAAATCTAATAGATTTTTAAGTAGCATTAAAGATATGTGGTAGGGAGTGCAAACAAAAACTAAATTTTATTTAGAAGATTAGATAACATAGACTCTGATTAAGAATATTCATCGTTTTCCCACTACTATAATGAATTCTTTAAAACTCAATCCTTCCAGTTGTTAAAATAAACTCTTTAGTACTTCTGGGAAGATTTAGCCTGTTATTTTGAAAATAGTTTTAAAGTCAAGATGTGTCATTGTCATGACAATCTTGCTTTTGCTCCCGGTGGGTCGCAAAAGAAAAGGCAAAAAAATGAAAAGAGAAGTTATACAATTCAGATGTTCCATTTACGAAAAGAAAATGCTCCGAATCAAAGCCAAAAGAGCAGGGGTGTCCCTTTCGGAATATTGCAGAAGTGCTGCCTTTGGAAATAATTTGGTGGAACGTTTAACCCCTGAACAATTGGAATGTTATTTAATGCTGGTTAAGTACAAAACCAATTTTAAACGCATCAGCAATATGTTTAAAAAACGAGATCCCAAACTATCATTGGAAGTATCTGAGTTGGCAGAAGAGATCAGAACCCATTTATACCATTTTAAAAAATGATTGGCAAAGGCAAATCCATAGCACATACTTTGGCTTCCATGTCCTATGCATGGAGCAGGGAGAAGAATACTGAGATTGTGTATAGTCAGTATGTAGCAGGAGAGAACCCCAGGGAGATCACCAAAGAGTTTGAAATGATCCAGGAACTTAACAGACGATGTGAACAAAACACCCTGAGTTTTGTACTTAGTCCAACTATTAAAGACGGAAAGAAACTAAGAGAAAGAGAACTGAGCGAACTAACCAGAAAGTTTATCAAGGAAATGGAACTTAAAAACCGACAGGCCATTGCTTTTGTTCATAGAGACAAACAACATACCCATGTTCATTTATATGTGAACAGAATAGGATTTGATGGTAAAGCTTATAAAGACAACTTTATAGGCAAGCGAAGCCAGCAAATGGCACATGAGGTAGCCAGAGAAATGGGACTTACCACGGTAAGAGATGTACAACTACAGCAGCAGGAACGAGAAAGAACCATCAGACAGGAGATTAAACGTATCCATGAAAAAGTAATGGAACAACGCCCCAGGGATCTGGATAGATACATCCAACAAATGAAACAAAGAGAAGTACAGGTGATCCCTACCATTAACCGATCGAATGAATTGCAGGGCTTTCGAATGGAATACAAAGGTCACAACTTTAAGGCCAGTGAAGTACATCGATCCATGTCAGGAGGGAGGATAGTGGCACAATTGGAAAGAAAACCAGAACGATTCAGAAAACTGGAAAGGAGCAAGGAACTCATGCTCTCAGGGAAAGCCTTACAACTCAGCACCAATCTGGCTCAACAAATCATGAAACGCGTAATCAAACGAACCATAGAAAAGGGGATAGGAATGGACATGGGCATATAATAATCAAAAAACTAAAAACAGAAGATTATGAAAAAGATCGATGAATTTATGGAACTCTTTACAGAAGAAGTAACCGACTTTAAAGAATCTGTAAGCAGATTAAAAGAAGTTTCCGGGCATATAAAGGATGTAAAAGTAAAAGCAGATAGTTCAATAATTGAAATTTTATTGGAAGAACATTTAAACAAACAAGAGCAAGTTTTTGAAAATATTGAAGACACTGCCATAGAAATTGAAAGGCAACTTCAAAAATCAAAAGTGTTTCCCAAATGGTATTTGCACACGCTTTTAGGAATGGGGATAACATTAACACTCATTTTAGGGTACTTTGGATATCACACCTACGGGAATATTAAGGCCAAAGAAAAAGCATACGAGGCAGGAAAGGAAGAAATATTTTCTATGTACAAAGGATTCTTTCAGGAACATCCCAATGTATATAAAGATTTACAAGAGTGGACAAAAAGGGTAGAGGGAACAAGAAGTAAGTAGTCCGCACCCTATCGGATTGCTTCTGATCGCTTATCTGTCGGAACGCGGAAGCAATCCCACAGGAACCAAGTGCGGAAAGTTTTGGTATGATTTGGGGAAAGTTGCTATACAGATTTTTTACTTTGATCTGAGCTTTCTTTTTTATCACTAAATTTTGACCGTAAGATTTCCATATCGTCACTTATTTTACGATCTATGATCTTTGCATAACGCTGAGTTGCCCGTAACGATTTATGACCTAACATTCTACTTACGGTTTCAATGGGAACTCCGTTTGCTAAAGTAACAGTCGTAGCAAAGGTGTGTCGTGCCAGGTGAGTAGTTAGGTTCTTAGGAATTTCACAGAGATCGGCAATTTCCTTTAAATATGCATTTGATTTCTGATTACTTAAAACCGGAATAAGACATTTTCCATTTACAACATCGGGATGATCGCTATACTTTTCCAGTATAGCCAAAGCAGTTGGGAGCAAAGGGATACTACTTTTATTTTCTGTTTTGGTACGGTTAACCTTGATCCATTGTTTACCATCAATACCCATTACAATATTATCCTGAGTGAGTTTATGTACATCAGCATAAGCCAAACCGGTAAAACAACAAAACACAAACATATCTCTTACCAAATCAAGACGGGAAGTATGCAGGGGTTTTGATATAAGCCTTTGTATTTCCTCTTCTGTTAAATATTCGCGCTCTACCCACTTGAATTTGGTTTTGTAATTGTAAAAGGGATCTTTAGTGATCCAGTCATTGGCATAGGCAATCCGAACGATCTTTTTAAAATTGGTGAGGTATTTTAAAGTTGAATTGTGATTACATTTTCGCCTGATCTTTAAAAAGGTTTCAAACTTTTTAATAAAAGACAAGTTTAAGTCCCGGAAAGGATAATCCTCCAGGTTAAATTCTTCATTAATAAATTGTTTCAGGTGTTTATAAGCCGTCCAATAACGATTTGCGGTACTTTCAGAATATCCTTTACCAATTTGCTTATCTACACTTTCATTATGTTGCTTAAAGATCTTCAACACCGTTTTTGACTTTCCCGAATACCCTTTAAAGGATTCAAGAATATGACGGGCACTTACCACACGTTCTTCATCAATAAATCGCTGATGTATTTTATTGAGCTTATAGGTAATTGCATCTATATACTGGTTGACTTCTGATGCCTCTATGGAATTCCCGGTCATTTTCCCGGAATTTACATTCCATTTAGTAACAGGAACTTTACGATTTATACTCATCTCTGCACGGGCTCCATTAACCGTGATTCGCAGATAAACATTGGCTTTACCCGAGGAATCGGCCTTACTTTTTTTAATATAAAAAAGAGTACGAAATGAAGACATTGCAAAAATTCGGATTTATAGACACTTAAAAATACAGATTTTTTGTGAGAAGTCAAAATTAAAAAAAAATTGAATCCCTTTATTCATGGGCTTTTTAAAGCCATTCGGTGTCACTTGATTTTTGTTTTCAACTGACACCGAATTAGACACCAGAAATATGATATTATATGTATATTTTTGAATGCATTAAAAATGTAAAATCCTGTAAACGTGTAGTTTACAGGATTTTGATTTAATTTGAAGTGTAAATAGTGGAGTCGGGGAGAATCGAACTCCCGTCCAAACAAGCAACCGCAATGCTTTCTACATGCTTAGTTTTCGTTTTATTGTAGACCTGTAACTGACCGAAAACCGCCCATTACAAGCTTAGCTTCTTAAAGTTTAAAACTACGGCGAAGCTACGCAGTTTCTATGTTGACTTTTATGGTGCCTCAAAATGAATCGCCGTCAACAAGGGCTATTCTGAGACATCTCGCTTTCCCGCCTTGCGGGACTGGGCCAGGACTTACTATAATTCGGTCGTATTAGGCAGCAAGAGCGTAGTTATTCTCGCCATTTAAAAGTGTGAAATAGATATTTGCGAGCATTAATTTCATAGCTCGGCATGCTTACATTCCAATTGATCTCGCTGTCAAAACCAGTCGACCCCATTGGTTTTCAAAGAACTACCTTCAAAAGGACTGCAAAGCTAACAAAAGTTTGTTTACCATGCTAAATCCCGTTATTTTTAACGCAAATTTTATACCAATCGCATATATGAAGTTTGCGCTTATCAAAGAACGTAAAAATCCGCCTGATCGCAGGGTGGTACTATCTCCAAAAGCCTGTCAAACCGTCATTCAAGAGTTCCCGGAAGCCGAAGTAATCGTGGAAAGCTCGGATATTCGTGTTTTTGACGACTCTTCCTACGCTATGGCGGGTGTGGCAATAACCGAAGATGTTTCGGAGGCAGATGTTATGCTGGGCGTTAAAGAAGTGCCCATCGATGCGTTAATACCGAATAAAAAATATTTCTTTTTTTCTCATACCATTAAAAAACAACCCTATAACAAAAAACTGTTGAGGGCCATTCTGAGTAGGAATATTGAACTCTACGACCACGAAGTGATAACCGGCGAAAACGGGCAGCGATTAGTAGCTTTTGGAAGGTATGCGGGAATAGTGGGGGCATATAATGGTTTTAGGGCCTACGGTTTAAAAACGGGTACTTTTGAACTTCCCAAAGCGGAAACCTTACCGGATCAACTCGCGTTGATCGATGCTTTGAATCGGATTAAACTCCCCGCAATTAAAATTCTCCTTACCGGTAAAGGCAGAGTAGGAGGAGGAGCAAAGGAAATGCTGGATGGAATGAAACTACAGGAAATTTCGGTAGCGGATTACCTGAGCAAAAATTTTGAAGAACCGGTGTATTGTCAGATTGATGTATTGGATTATAACAGGCGTAAAGATGGCAAAGAACTTGGAAAACAGAATTTTTATGATCACCCGGAAGAATATGATTCGGATTTTATGCGTTTTGCGGAAGTAACCGATTTTTATATTGCAGGGCACTATTACGGAGATGGTGCTCCGTTTCTGTATACGCGAGAAGATGTAAAATCGCCCGGTTTTAATATTAAAGTAGTGGCTGATGTGAGTTGTGATATTAACGGCCCCGTGGCTACTACTATTCGGGCATCTACCATAGCCGATCCTATTTACGGGTATGACCGGGAAACGGAAACGGAAGTTGATTTCAGACAACCGGGATCGGTAGCAGTGATGGCGGTGGATAATTTGCCCTGTGAACTCCCCAGCGATGCCAGCGAAGGATTTGGAGAAATGTTTATTGAATATGTAATTCCTGCCTTTTTCAATGGAGATAAAGACGGTATTTTACAACGGGCCCGAATGACCAAAGACGGAAAACTTACGGAACGGTATTCTTATTTACAGGATTATGTAGATGAGAAAGAATAATATTACCCGGGTTCTCTAACAATGCGAAATCCGATGGAAAAGCCCCAGTGCTCAGGCCGGTGTGTTTTTCTTTTAGACGACCGGGCACTTTCTCCGCCAAAAAACCAACTTCCCCCACGGATTATTTTGTAATGTCCGTCTTCCGGACCTCTCGGATCGGATAATGAATCATTTGGGTAAGGCGCATACCAGTCTGCTACCCATTCCCATACATTCCCGTGCATATCGTAGAGCCCCCATGCGTTTGGAGGATAGCTTCCAACAGATTCGGGATGCGACGGCGTTTTACCCGGAATCGTATAGGGCGATACCAGGCCTGCGTTAAAGCAAACCGCACTATCGGAGATTACCTGACCAAAAGCAAAAGGAGTTTGTGTTCCAGCTCTGCAGGCGTATTCCCACTCTGCTTCCGTAGGCAGCCGAAACCGGTTGCCGGGAGAAAGCTGCTCCAGTTTTTTTAAGAACCTTTGTACATCGTAAAAGGAAATACTTACTTTGGGGTAATCGGATGCCCTCCCCCAAAAAGGAGAGGGTTTGTCCGGATGTATTTCTTCCGGCCCCATAACCGCTTTCCACTGTTGTTGTGTAACCTCGGTAGTGGCTATCCAAAACCCTTTTGTAATGGTTGCCGGATGTGCTGTTTCTTCGGGAAAATCTCCCGCGAGGTCTCCCATAGTAAAATGGCCTGGTTTAATATAATTGAATTGTATTCCCGTATGCGATTCGGTCCATATCGGCGCACGATCTGTTCTGCAGGCATATAAAAGGGATACGAATAGAAAATATGTTAATAAGCGGGCCACATCAATATATAAATACCTTATTAAAAGTATTGTTAATCTTTGTGATATGCAAAGACATTACTTTTCAGAAACCCGAAAAAAGTTAAGAGCAACATTCCGAAACCCAGCGTGATTCCCCATGCACTTAAATGGTTAACAGGTTCTGTAAAGATTACTGAAATACTGTTTATAAGCTGGAGCGGATTGGTGATGATATCCCAGGAATTAAACCGTAAAAAACGACCTAGATAAATTCCGAAACCACATAAAAAACAAACAGCGAGCATACTGTAAAAAACGATTCTTTTAGGCCATAACCTTTCCAGATGATCACTCATTTGAAGCATGGAAAATACGCCCATTAAAAATCCGTTTAATGCAAACGAAGAGATCAGTAAAATATCAAACCAGTGGGGCATTTGAGTTTGCCATTTAAAATGAATAAAATCGGTTAATATGTAAGGCGCATTGGGAAGAAAAAGTAACCAGATAAAACTATAGGTATAAAGAATCCACACATTTTTATTTCGAGTCTTCGGTATGATAAAACCGGATATAATAAGAGGTACACAAGCGAGGAATAAATTCCAAATCAAAAATGAAAAGAAAAAAGATCGCGTGATATATAGCCGGATAAACAAGAGGAGTACACTAAAAAAAACACCGATACTCAACCAGGCCAGTACCCGAAAATACTTCGAATTTAACTTTGTAATTATGTAGTTTTTTAAACTCATAGAACACTTGTAAAAATGATATAAACGTACAAGCCGGCCACGGGGATATTAGCGGCCAGAATTAATATGGATTTGAGAATGTCAATTCTGTTTTTTACAAAAAACAAGGCGATTAAAAGGAGTATAACAAGCACCAGATTAAGTATTACGGATATATACAGATAATAAAATCCTGTAATGGTGATGATATTAGTGGTCGGGAATAGCAATTGAAGCAGCAAAAGAAATGTTCCCATTGCAAAAAAAATAAAAGCTATTCGATAAAATCGCTCAAAGGGAATGTGTATCATAAAAAGAGATTTTGTAAGGGTTGAAGAATATCTGACGCAGATCATTTAACGGGATATCCAGGAACTGCTCGTAGTTGTACTGATGAAAAGAATGGGCACGCCTCCCTTTTTTAAAAGAAGCCCTATAGTACTTCATATAATCCGGAAGCAAAAGTGTGCCTAAGAGGATCACCCCGAATAAATAGAGACTTCGCTTGCCATTGCCAAAGCATAAATACTGGAGTGCGATTTCATCCTGTACTTCCGTACCGTAGCCGGTGAGTACGTGGTATGCATCGTGGCGTTCTACTTTAGGGATTAGTTCGAATCCGTTTTCCAGGAGAAACAAACCTAAATATTTCCCAAAAGAAGCCTCCGGATATTTTAGCAGATCTGTCCGGGTTACCTTCCACGGTGTTTTCCTTTTAAAATAGGTATAAGCTCTTTGAGATTTTTCGAAAAGCCAGACGATTATCTTTTTTCTTATATTCATATTAAAAGTACTTTGAATTTCAAAGTTCATATTTAAAAAAATACTATTGTTTTCTGATTAATTGCTCCAGAGCATCTATATGCTTTTTAAATTCTGTTTTTCCCAGCTTGGTAACGGAATATCTGGTATTGGGTTTTCGGGCAATGAATTGTTTTTCAACGCTGATATATTCCGATTTTTCAAGCGATTTTAAATGGCTGGCAAGATTACCGTCTGTAGCACCTAGCAAATCCTTTAACGTATTAAAATCTACATATTCGTTAACTACCAGAACCGACATGATTCCCAGTCGGATACGATGGTCAAAGGCTTTGTTTATGTTACTTAAAAGATGCTTCATTATGCTCCCGGATGCATTATTTTTTGTCGTGTTTAAAATACATAATAGTTCCATAAATTATATGGCATACGCCAAAACCAAGCGCCCAGAAGAGAAGACCATATCCTATGTAAAACCCGGAAATAAGCCCTAAAATAATGCAGGATATCCCCAGGTATTTTATAGTCCCCAGGGTGTACTTGGATGCATGAACACATGCCAGACCGTAAAATATTAAAGTAGCCGGTGCGGTTAAACCATAGTACTGATGATATAGGAGTGCCAGGCAGAAGATTCCTCCGCTTATAAGGGGGATCAGAAAATTTAGTAACAACCGTTTCGAACTGAGATCCCATATTTTTTCTCCCTGTTTTCTGGCCTTTAGTGTAGTGAGCACGATTCCTGTTACGATAGCTAAAAAGGCAACCGAACAGGCTATAAAGACCAGGTCGAATGCGAGATCCACCTCCTGTTTAATAGGATCGGTTTCAAAATTTTCATAATCTATACGGGCAATCTCGTTGAGTTTCAATTTGGCCAACCACGCCCCGAAAAGGGCATATATCCCGGCCATAATACCGGATAAGCCACTTAATGAAATAAATCGCGACGATCGGTTCATGAGATTTCGGATCTCCGAGATATCGTCCAGATACTTTTTTGATTCCATATTTAAAGTACTTTGAAATGCAAAGTTACAAAAAAAATGAAACTTTCAAAATCTATATGCCATTTACCTGGATATTTAATGCTTAAAATGGGTCTTGCTTTTCCACATCGGCATCAAACAGCTGTTTAGGTATTAAATTCTGGATATCCACTTACTTTTTTGTCGATAACATCGTAATTTTGAGTAAATCCAACTAACTGTTAAATTAATACGATAACAAAAATAGTTTTACGCATTTCTTAAACTGCATACAATAAAGAGATGAATCCTACAGAACAATATTTCTTCAGTCAGAAAGAACCCTATCAATCCATCATGCTTTACATAAGGAGTGTCATCTTAAAAACATTACCCGATGTAACGGAGCGCTATAGCTATAAAATTCCGTTTTATAATATTGGGAAGAAACCTATGTTGTATTTGAATATTTTAAAGGGAAGAAACTATGTGGATGTGGCTTTTGTGCAGGGGGTTTTGCTTGAAAAAAAATTCCCCGGGCTTCAGGATGCCAATAACAGGAAGCAGGTGCGCTCTCTTCAGGTGAGGTCTATAGAAGATTTTGACGAGAAAGAATTCGTCGAACTCCTTAAGGAGGCCGAAAGACAAATAAAACAAAGTAAAAAGGCCTGGTTTATTTAAGCGTGTTTTTTTGAACAATATAATTTTCAAAATATAAACCCTGATAGGGCTTCTGCTGCTTGCTTAAAATTCGGTAGCCGTGTTTTGTAAAAAAAGGAAGCGCTGTAATGCTAACGTCAGAATCTATGGTGTGAAACCCGTTTGCTGCGATTTTTTCTTCAATATGTTTAAGAAGTTGTGTGGCAATCCCCCTTCCCTTAGTTGAAGGGTGCACAAAAAGACCGTCGAAATAATTTCCTCTGGTGATATAGGCAAACCCTACTACTGTTTGGTCTATTTCCGCAATAATAAAATAATGCGCATCGATTCTGTTTTTCCATTTTTCAATGTCATCAGCACCGGAGGCCCATACCCTAATATGTTCAGCGGAATAATCTTTTTTGTTGACCTGTTCAATCGCATTCCGAAAAAGCGAAGTGATCGCTAAAACATCAGCAGGTTGAGCTTTTCTTATTTTTATTGACGTATTATTCAATGAGAAACCAACAATTAGAAATCAGAAATCAGTAATTAGAAATGAGAAACCAGTAATTAGAAATCAGAAATGAGAAACCAAAAATGTGAAATCAACCCAGCGAATTCACGGTTTTTCGGATAGCCACCAAATTGGTTAACAGCTTTTCCAAATGATCTAAATGAAGCATATTGGCCCCATCGCTTTTAGCATTAGCCGGATCGAAATGCGTTTCCATAAACAATCCGTCTACTCCCGAAGCTACTCCGGCACGTGCTATAGTTTCAATCATGTCAGGACGACCTCCGGTAACACCGCTGGTTTGATTGGGTTGTTGCAGCGAATGGGTTACATCTAATACTACGGGTGCGAACTGCTTCATGGTTGGAACCCCTCTGAAGTCGACAACCATATCCTGATAACCAAACATGGTACCCCTATCGGTTATCCAGGCGCTTTGATTACCGGAGTCGTGTACTTTTTTTACGGCATGCTTCATGCTTTCCGGACTCATAAACTGTCCTTTTTTCAGGTTGACTACCTTTCCGGTTTTGGCGGCAGCTACCACGAGATCCGTCTGGCGAACCAGAAAAGCAGGGATCTGGAGAACATCTACATAGGCTGCGGCTTTTGCAGCATCCGATACTTCATGAATATCAGTTACCGTAGGGATCTCAAAAGTTTCGGAAACCTTGCGTAAAATTTTCAAAGCTTTTTCATCGCCTATTCCCGTAAACGAATCGATACGACTTCGGTTGGCTTTTTTAAAACTCCCCTTAAATACATATGGAATTCGAAGGGCATCGGTAATTTCAACAACCCTTTCGGCAATACGCATAGCCATATCCTCTCCTTCAATAGCACAGGGGCCGGCCAGTAAAAAAAAGTTATCAGATTGTGTGTGTTTTATTTGTGGTAAAGCCTTTAACTCCATAGTAAAATTATTATGGCTGCAAAGATACATCTTAAATCAACAATTAACATTACCTTTGCCCCGCCAAAAAAGAAGGCAACCCTATGAACATTAAAAACATAGCCATCATAGCCCACGTAGATCACGGTAAAACCACGTTGGTAGACAAGATACTTCATCACTGCGAATTGTTTCGGGACAATCAGGAAACGGGTGAATTGATTCTTGATAATAACGATTTGGAACGGGAGCGTGGCATTACCATACTTTCTAAAAATGTATCGGTAACTTATAAGGATACCAAGATTAATATTATTGATACACCGGGCCACGCGGATTTTGGAGGAGAAGTAGAAAGGGTATTAAACATGGCCGATGGGGTGCTTTTGCTGGTGGATGCTTTTGAAGGTCCGATGCCACAAACGAGGTTTGTTTTGGGCAAAGCCATCAGTATGGGCCTAAAACCCATAGTGGTTGTGAATAAAGTAGATAAAGAAAACTGCACACCGGACGAGGTTCATGAAGCTGTTTTTGATTTGATGTTTGAACTTGGTGCAGAAGAATGGCAGCTGGATTTTCCAACTGTTTACGGGTCGGCAAAGCAAAACTGGATGAGTGATGATTGGCAACAACCAACCGATACCATTGAACCATTGCTGGATATGGTTGTGGAACACATTCCTTCTCCGAAAGTAACGGAGGGAACCACCCAGATGTTGATTACATCGCTCGATTATTCTTCTTTTACCGGAAGAATTGCTATAGGGCGTTTACAGCGCGGTACCCTGAATGCCGGAACTGCAGTAAGTCTGGTGAAGCGTGATGGATCGGTTGTAAAAAGCAAAATAAAGGAATTGCACCTGTTTGATGGCCTGGGACGTAAAAAAGTAGAAGAGGTACACGCAGGAGATATATGTGCCATTGGCGGATTGGAAGGCTTTGATATAGGCGATACGCTAGCCGATTTTGAAAACCCGGAAGGATTGCCAACGATTGCGATTGATGAGCCTACAATGAGTATGCTGTTTACCATTAACGACTCTCCGTTTTTCGGGCAGGATGGAAAGTTTGTTACATCAAGGCATATAAAAGAGCGGTTGGAAAAGGAGTTGGAAAAAAATCTGGCACTTCGGGTGGAACCTACGGATAGTGCTGATAAGTTCATGGTATTCGGAAGAGGGGTTTTACACCTTTCCGTTCTTATTGAAACTATGAGAAGAGAAGGGTATGAGCTTCAAATTGGTCAGCCACAGGTAATTATTAGAGAGATAAACGGAGTGAAATGCGAGCCTATAGAAGAGCTCACCATTGATCTTCCTGAAGATGTTTCCGGAAAAGCCGTGGAGATGGTTACTATTAGAAAGGGTGAAATGTTAAGTATGGAACCCAAGGGAGAGCGGATGCTTATTACGTTTCAAATTCCTTCGAGAGGGATTATTGGTTTGAGAAATCAATTATTAACCGCTACAGCGGGAGAAGCTATTATGAATCACCGTTATGTGGAATATCAACCGCTTAAGGGCGATATAGCCGGCAGAATTAACGGGTCGCTTATTTCAATGGAAAAGGGTACCGCAATTCCATATTCACTTGACAAACTTCAGGAACGAGGTAAGTTTTTTGTTTACCCCGGTGAAGATATTTATACGGGCCAGGTAATTGGTGAAAACTCAAGAGGAGATGATATGGTAGTTAATATTACCAAAACGAAAAAACTCAGCAATGTTCGCGCAGCGGGAAGCGATGACAAGGTAAAGCTTGCGCCTCCTGTTAAATTTTCACTGGAAGAAGCTTTGGAATATATTCAGAAAGATGAGTATGTTGAAGTTACTCCTAAAGCTTTGAGATTACGAAAAATCTATCTCGATGAAAACGAGCGTAAGCGAATGGAAAAGAGTATGGGGTAAAGTACAGGAGTAGAAATCCAGGGGTTCTTTTCTTTTTATCGGCCGAATGTTCTGCATGATATTTTTTTGGCGTATCATTGTATAGATCCTAATCAAATATGTTTCGCCGCTTTCGAAACTACATAGAAAAGAGTATTCCCTTGCTACGGGTAATTTCGCTGAATTCGGTTCTTGTAGCAGTCAGATTGATATCGGGTTTTATTACAGCTAAGGCTTCTGCAGTATTCCTGGGACCCCAGGGGATGGCACTACTGGGAAATTTCAGAGATCTTTTTCAACTGTTGATAAATCTTACCGCTAAAAATTTTGAAAGCGGTATTATCCGTTATACGGCGCAGGATTCTAAACCATATCCTGACAGGGTACTCGGAACGGTTTCGGGTTTATCACTGTTTGTAATACTCATAATTTCTCCACTATTATTGCTATTCTCAGAACAGCTTAGCCTGGTGTTGTTTCACAGTTCAACCTACCAAAATGTTATTATCCTTACGGCCTGTATATTACCGCTCATTGCTTTTAACATTATCTTACTTGCGATACTCAATGGCTTAAAGGCATACAAAACATTGGTTAAGATCCAGGTGGTAGGTTTTTTAGGAAATGCTGTTTTGATATGGCTGCTGGCAATGTTCCGGGGATTGGAGGGGGCACTATGGGCTATTGTTTTGGGAGCAATATTTCAGCTGGGTTTTACTTTGTTATGGGCCCGGAAAGATATTGGAAATGTGTTGCACCCTGTATTTTCCGGAATGTTCAACAAAGCTCTCGCCGGCAATTTGTGGCAATATTTTGGAATGGCGGTTTTTTCATCACTCCTCATTGTGGGGGCAAGCTTTTTTGTAAGAAATACAATTATAAACGAACTGGGAACCGATATGGCCGGGTATTGGGAGGCGCTTAATAAAATATCGCTGTTCTATTTAATGTTTTTTTCATCGTTGCTTACATTTTACCTGCTTCCCAAATTAGCTGAAAACAAGACGTATAGCGGATATAAGGCCATTATGAAATCGTATTTTGAGGTAATCGTACCTATTTTAACCATGGGTCTGGCCATAATTTATTTTTTGAGGATACCCATTATTAAAATATTCTTAACAGGTGATTTTATTTATATTAAAGAACTTGTTTTACTGCAATTGGCAGGCGATTTTATTCGGGTGATAGCCATGTCGTTTGCCTATCAGTTTCACGCAAAAAAGATAATCCGGTATTATTTGATTTCCGATGCGGTTCTGTATATTTCGTTCTGTTGCCTGAGTGTGGTGTTTATAAAGATATATGACCTCAAAGGAGTATACCTGGCTTATATTATTAGTTATGCCTTATATTTAGTTACGGTTTTATACGCATTATTCGTGTCCCGAAAAAAGTACTTGCAAGATGCATAAAAAGAAATGGTATGCTTATTCAATTTTAATCTTCCCCTGGTTGCTGAAGTTTATTATAAACTTTTGGTTTCTAAAAGATAGTGTGCTTAAAGGTGAGGATTACTTAGAAGATGGCGCCTTTTTTTTGATGACTCTGTTACTTTTGGGAATTGCAGAGAAAGTGAATCCCGTTTGGAAGATTCCGGTACTGGCGGGATATTTTTTGTCGTTTGCCATTGAAATAGGTACGCTTTTTATAGTTAAATCGGGGTTTAGTTCTTCTTTTGTCTATGTACTTCTCGATACAAATATCCGCGAATTTACCGAGTTTACGGAGGTTCATTGGAAGCATTCGGTTGGGCTGATAATTTTGGTATTGTTTATTGTATTTGTTGCCGCGGTCAAACTAAGACACTATTTTACCGTAAGATACCCTTTAGGGGTTTTACTCGGAGCTGTCCTGGGATTGTTTTTACTTTTGAAAGTAACCGGGATTATAACCTATAATCCTGTGTATAATGTAATTAGAGGCGCTTATGGGTATTATGATTTACGTGTTGCCGCGGAAAAAGGAACCGATATAAATCCGGAAGACCTGATAGTTTCTGGTAAAAACGATTTGATTGTGGTGGTTATTGGCGAATCTACCTCCAGATTGCATATGAGTCTGTACGGATACCCTCGAAAAACCACCCCGCAGCTGGAACAACTAAAAAACGAATTGGTTGTATATACCAATGTAATTGCACCACATACCTATACCAGTGCCGTGATCCCTAAAGTACTTACAACGGCAAACTATGAGAATCCCGATGGGAATACACATTTAATAGAGCTTTTTAAAAAGAGCGGATATACCACCTATTGGATATCCAATCAGCGCCCTATTGGCTTTTTTGAAAATGTGGTGAGTAAACTGGCTTCCGAAAGCGATTATTTTAAGTTTTTGAGAATTCGTCCGGATCAGGAAACGAATGCTAAAGATGCTGTTGTTCTTCCGTATTTTAAAAAAATTGTTGAGAAACCGGGAAAGAAAATAGTGTTTGTACATCTTCTGGGAACCCATTATGATTATCAAAAAAGATATACGCCTGATTTTAATGTATTCCGTGATAAAACAGGCGATGCAAAAAAACAGACAAGGGCCCATTATGATAATGCGGTACTGTATAATGATTACATTGTGGGCGGTCTTTTAAAATTAACCAAAAGCCTGCGTACCAAATCTGCGTTTTTGTTTTTCTCGGATCACGGAGAGGAAGTGTACGATTCGATCGATTTTTTAGGGCATTCGGAAGCAAACCCGACGAAACCCATGTTTGAAATCCCATTTATATTCTGGAAGTCGGAAAACTTTGAGCTTCCGGGGGATGTAGAATTTCAACCTGACAGACCTTATATGATTGACGATCTCTTTTACAGTCTGGCTCATATAGGTGGAATTAAATCGCCAACCGTAAAAACAAATAGAAGTATATTCAGTAAAGAATTTATGCTGCGCAAAAGGATAGTCTTGGATACTATAGATTACGATAAATACGAAAGCCTGCATGGAAACCAGAGGTAATATATGTTTGCTGGTGGATGCTTTGGGTTCCGGAGGGGCGGAAAGAGCTGCCGCAAATTTATCGATGGCTCTATCCGGTAAGGGTTTTTCTGTTTTTATATGTACGATGAGAGCTGATATTTCTTATCCCTTTAAAGGAACACTTTTTAACTTCGGAAGGATTAAAAAAGAACAGGGAAATCCTTTAAGAGCGCTTAAAACCTTTAAGGCGTACTTTAAAAGGAATAATTTTGACACGATCATTGATTTTCGGGTTCGTCGGAATTTCTTTAAGGAATGGATTTTTTCAGGATATGTATTTGCCGGAAAAAAAGTAATTTATACGGTACACAGCGCAGACCTTTCCTATTATTTTTCCTGTAGGAGTATACCCGTATTAGCGAGAATACCGCACGTGAGCAGACGTAGATTCGTGGTGGTAAGCACTGCCATAAAAGAGCATTTAAAAAACAAATTGAGCGCCCCCTCACTGGTAATACGTAACATAGCAAACCACAAGGCTATCAATGCTTTGAGCAAGGAAGCATGCAACGTTCCGGAACCCTATATAATTGCTGTAGGCAGATTAAACAAGGTAAAGCAGTTTGATGTTTTAATTAACAGTTACGCCAGATCCTGCCTGCCCGAAAAAAATATAAAGCTCGTTATTATAGGAAGCGGACCGGAGAGAGAATCGCTGAACAGGTTAATTACCGGGCATAAACTTTTCGAAAAAGTAAGTATAAAGCCCTTTCAAACCAATCCGTACCCCCTTATCAGGAAATCACTTTTCTTAACAATGTCCAGCAAAAATGAAGGGTTGCCCATGGTGTTGATAGAAGCAATATTACTGGGGGTTCCAATGGTAGCTTTTAATTGCATAAGCGGTCCTTCGGAGCTTATAGTCCCAGACAAAAACGGGATTTTGGTAAGAAACCAGGACGAGCACGCTCTTACCGAGGCTTTAAATACCATGGTGAACGATACCGATTTTTACCTGCGCTGCAAACAAAATACATTGAAATTACCGGATGAATTTGATGAGGAATATATAGTACAGCAGTGGATTGATTTAATAACGAATTTTTAAATACCCCTGTTTGAGAAAGCGAAAAAGAAAAGAGGGAGTTAGAAGTTTTACCTTTCTGATAAATGTAAGGTAGCGGAGGCTCACTTTTTGTCTGTATTTTTTATACTGACCTTGGTTTCCTTCTTCCTTGTACAGCAAAGCCAATTTATAATGTATAAAACTGATGTATTTTTTTAAAGACTCGGAAGGAGCTTCTTTTAAATAAACGGAATAATCAGGAATAATTCTCTTTTTCCCATCGCGTGCGGTAAGCTGATGTTTGTCTCCTTTAAGATAAAAAACTTTAGGACTTTCTGTATAGGCCAGTTTGTGTTTTAAGTTAACGCGAATGGTAAAATCTTCTTCCTCTCCGTAATTCACCTCCTCATTAAAAAAGCCAATGGTGTTAAACACTTCTCGGCCGAATACTACCGAACTGTAGCAATAGCGATTTTTGGCCGAAATAAAATAATTGTCTATTAACATTCCCTGCTTATATTCGTGATGGCAGGTAAAACCGAAGCGCTTTTTATGATAGGTAAGTTGATAATTGGTTGCTAAAATTTGCGCATTCGGAAATGTTAGGTGAAGCCTATGTATGGTTTCTAAAAAATCAGAGCACCACAAATCATCAGCATCTAAAAAAGCAATAAACCTTCCCCGGGCATGTTTGATTCCCGTATTTCTTGCTGCCGCCAACCCCTTGTTTGTTTTGTGCGGAATAATTTTGATTTTGGAAGCTACCATGGTTTCTACACGTTTAAGACTTTCATCGGTTGACCCGTCATCAACAACAATGATTTCAAAACTTGCATACGACTGCCGCAGAACGGAATTCAGGGTGGCAGTAATATAATCCTGTTTATTAAATAAGGGTATTATCACGGAAAAATCAGGCATGAGAAACAGGATTTGTTAGTGATAAAAAATACCCGAGTTTATACAGATCAAAGTAGCGTAAAGAAGGACGTTGCGACAGGAGGTTTTTTTCCAGGGGCTTTCTCAGCAACTTAAACAGCCAGACAATAGGTTTTTTCAACCCGGATTTTATAAAAGCTTCCGAGTATTTTAACAAGGTAATTTGATGTTCTCCCAGACGTTCTGTCGCGTATAAGGTATGCAAGGTGGCGATTGCCTGGCGGGTCTTGTCGAGAAAAATGGCATTGTCGTCAATACCTAAATGAATTACCGGATTATTGATGTGCAGTACGGAAGCCTTATTTTGTTTCAACTGTGACGAAAAAAACATATCAAGCCCATAACGGTGTTGAAACTGAGTATTACAGGTAAAAAACAATTCCCTGGAAATTAGCATATTGCCTGATATGATTACTTTATAGGGCATTTTATTGCGTATCTCAGCTTTGATTTCCTCTCTTTTTTTACCAAATAACCATCTTAGATTCCCGGGCCCGGGAGTCTGAATGTCATAGCTATATCCACCAAAAAAAACATGAATATCCGGATTTTCAGAAAGTGCATTCAGATACCGGTTTATAAAATTAGGATCCCTGGGAATAACATCGGCGTCTAGAAAAAGCAAACGGTCGTAAATGGCATTTTCGGCCAGTTTTTGTCGGCTCATGGTTCTGCCGAGGTTTGTTTCGTTATTAAGTATCCGGATCTTTTTTGCGGAATTTTCACTTAGCTCTAAACCCGATGTGTCCGCACCATCATTCAGTACAATAATCTCATACGCTCCATTTAATTTACAGAGCTCATCGCAGAGGTGTATAACCAGTGGTTTTATGTTGTAGTTATATGTTGGTATAAGAATGGAAAGCATTTAAACGCTTTTCTGGACCACTTCAAAAACTTTGCTTCCATCGCATTTTAACGTCTTGGATGGAAATTTTAAAATCAATGCATAATCATGTGTTGCCATCAAAATAGTTCTTCCGCTTTTGTTGATCTCCTGCAATACCTTCATGACCTCTACGCTGGTTTGGGGATCCAGATTCCCGGTGGGTTCATCGGCCAGAATAAGTTCAGGATCATTCAGTAAAGCTCTGGCAATAGCTACGCGTTGCTGTTCTCCCCCGGAAAGCTCATGGGGGAATTTAAACCCTTTGGTTTTCATTCCCACTTTGTCCAGTACTTCATTGATTTTCTTTTTCATCGACTCATCTTCCTTCCAACCGGTGGCTTTAAGAACAAAAAGCAGGTTATCGTGAACCGAGCGGTCAGGGAGTAGTTTAAAGTCCTGAAAAACAATTCCGAGTTTTCTTCGCAGGTAAGGAATGTCTTTTTCCTGGAGCGTACGCAAATCGAATTCCACATTGGTACCCGTTCCTTTTTTTAACGGAAGATCTCCGTAAAGCGTTTTCATCAGGCTGCTTTTCCCGCTGCCCGTTTTTCCAATGAGATAAACAAAATCTCCCTTATTGATCTTCAGATTCACTTCACTGAGCACCAGGTTTTCCCGCTGAAAAATAGCTGCATCTTTAAGTTCCAAGATAGTTTCCTCCATACGTTAAAAAATATGTATAAATGTAAGAAGTAATTAGATTTTGAGAAACTGTAAAAGTTAATAAGTTGTTAATCCTTTTTAACAGAACATAATTATCCGGCAAAAGCTGCGTTATATCTTTGAAATATAGAAGAACACAAAATTCTGCAATTATTTAGGGTTATGCTTAGAAAAAACATGTTGGGGTGCATGCTTGCCGTATGTACTTTTTTCTGGACCAGTGCTCAGGAATCAGCCATTTATACACATTCACTGAAAGATTATCAGGAAGCACTAAATCTCTATAACAATAAGCAATACCAGGCGTCTCAGGCTATTTTTACCAAGGTGAAACAGCAAACCAATGATCAGGAAACAGAGGCTAATTGTGCGTATTATATAGCAAATTGCGCGGTACGACTGAACCAGTTAGGGGCTGATAAGCTTATGGAAGATTTTGTAGACCGATACCCTACCAGCACCAAAAGAAATTCGGCTTTTATGGATGTGGCCGATTATTATTTTGAAAACGGAAAGTACGGATATGCTTTGAAATGGTATAAAAAAATTGATGAATCAAATATAGCCAGAGCTGAAAAAGACCGATATAATTTTAATAAGGGATATGCGCTGTTCCGAAGTAAAAAATACAAAGATGCCGAACGCTACCTAAATAAAGTAGTAACCTCGGAAACCTACGGATCTCAGGCCAAATACTATATAGGGTATATGGCCTATCAAAGCGATAACTACGATCAGGCTAATGAATATTTTGAACAGGTATCGGACGATGAAGCTTTTAACGAAAAGCTTTCTTACTATCAGGCTGATATGAATTTCAAGCTCGGTAATTTTGAAAAGGCTATTCAACTGGCTAAAGAACAATTGCCAAGGGCCGACAGAAAGGAGATCTCACAGCTCAATAAAATTATTGGCGAAAGCTATTTTAACCTGGAACAATACGAAGAATCTATTCCGTATTTGCAGGAATATAAAGGAACGCGCGGCAGATGGAACAATACCGATTACTATCAGTTGGGCTATGCATATTACAAGCAAAGCGATTACGAAAACGCGATCAGCCAATTTAATAAAATCATTGGTGGTAATAACGGGGTGGCTCAAAATGCGTATTACCATTTGGCTGAGTGCTATTTGAAAACCGATAAAAAGCAGGAAGCCCTCAATGCATTTAGAAATGCTGCGCAAATGGATTTCAATGCGCAAATACAACAGGATGCTATGCTCAATTACGCCCGTTTGAGTTACGATATAGGGAATCCGTATGAAAGCGTTTCCAAGGTACTAACCGGATATTTGGAAAAATACCCGGAATCAGGTCACACGCAGGAAATCCAGGAACTATTGGTCGATTCGTTTATTACGTCCAAGAATTATGAAGCGGCATTGGCCCTTTTGGAGAATAACCGGGATTACAGTACTAAAACCACCTATCAAAAAGTAGCTTTTTATAGAGGAGTGGAACTTTTTGTGGATGGAAACTACAGGGAAGCCGGTTCGTTTTTTGAACGCTCTCTCGGAGAACAACAGGATCCGGTATATACCGCCAGAGCAACCTATTGGAAGGCAGAAACAGATTATTTGTCGAACGGTTTTGACGATGCCTTGGTTGGTTATAAACAATTTCTGGGTAATAGTGCAGCTTCTGTAACCGACGAGTATAAAAACATTCATTACAACCTCGGATATGCATACTTCAAGCAAAGAGATTATAAACAGGCGAGTGATCATTTTACGCAGTACATAGCTACTTCTTCAGATGATAAAATCCGTGTAAATGATGCTTATTTAAGACTTGGCGATAGCCACTACGTGAATAGTCAGTACTGGCCCGCAATGGAGGCTTATAACAAAGCTATTTCGTTGGGAGGGCCGGATACCGATTATGCACAGTTTCAAAAAGCGATGAGTTACGGTTTCGTGGGGCGAAATAAACAAAAGGTAAAGGGTTTACAGGAATTTATAAGAGATAACCCCAAATCCAAATTACGGGATGATGCAATGTACGAATTGGGGAATTCCTATGTAAGCGATAATAAGAATACAGAAGGACTTCAGGCATACGACGACCTAATTAAAAATTACAGGATGAGCTCTTATGTTCCGAAGGCTTTACTAAAACAGGGGCTGATTTATTACAATAGCGGGGATAACGATGAAGCACTTGTGAAATTCAAAACGGTGGTAAGAGATTTCCCAAGCTCGCAGGAGGCCGTTCAGGCAGTTTCCACTGCGAAATTAATTTATGTGGAACAGGGACGTGTTAATGAATATGCAGCTTGGGTTAAGGACTTGGATTTTGTAGATGTTTCGGAAGATGAATTGGATAATGCTTCCTTTGAATCGGCCGAACGACAATTCATTCAAAATAAAACAGATGGTGCTATTCGCGGATTTGAGAATTATCTTTCACAATATCCAAATGGGGCGCATGCAATGAAATCTCATTTTTATCTGGGACAGTTGTATTACGGGAAAAGCGAAAAAGAAAAGGCTATTCCACATTATGAATATGTAGTGGAAAGAGCTCGTAACGAATTTACCGAGCAGGCCCTGGCCAGATTGAGTGAATTATATATGGGATTAAGGGCATACAGGAAAGCTATTCCTCACCTGAAAAGGTTGGAAACCGAGGCCGATTTCCCACAAAATATAACGTTTGCCCAGTCTAATCTGATGAAAGCAAATTATGAATTGGAAAATTATTCTGAAACAATAAATTATGCCGAAAAAGTACTCGCTAATGATAAGGTAGACAACCGGATTAAAAGCGATGCTCATATCATGATTGCCCGGGCTGCCATACAAACCGGCGATGAAGACCTGGCCAGGGAAGCCTATTCCAGAGTGCTCAAAATTGCCTCGGGAGCCCTGGCGGCGGAAGCACTGTATTACGATGCTTACTTTAAGAATAAAGAGGGTGCTTATGAAAAATCCAATCAGTCCGTTCAGAAACTTGCTAAAGATTATGCCGGCTATAAAGAATTCGGAGCCAAAGGACTTATTATAATGGCAAAAAACTTTTATGCTCTTGACGATGCTTTCCAGGCTACCTATATTCTGGAGAATGTGACCAAGAATTTTACAGAATTCCCGGAAGTGGTGGCAGAAGCAAAGTATGAACTCAATAAAATTAAAAGCGAAGAAGCCAAGCGGAATGCTTCGGTAGATCCAAATAACTAAGCAGCTAACTATTCCAAATCAAAAAAATAACCTAATAGAGAACAGTATGCCAAAGCATTTTAAAATTTTAATTACCCTAATTTTGGGATCGGTAACATTTGGTTTTGCTCAGGAAGAAGGAGAAGACATCGGAACGCAAGTGGTAAATGTGGTAAAAGCATATACACCAACCATTTCAGATGCTTTTAAAGTAAAGGAAACACCTACTTTGAACGATTCGGTTACCACGCAAAAAAAAGAAATAGAATACAGTATTTATTCCGTACCGGTTGCCTCCACATTTACGCCTGCAAAAGGGAAAGCCGAAGTAGTACAAAAAGCTAAAAAGGAAAAGCTGTACAACAGTTATGCTTCTTTAGCCGTAGGAAACTTTAGTTCACTGATGATGGATTTGTATACCAGTAGAAGTATTAATAGGAATGAAACACTGGACATAGGATTAAACCATCATTCTTCACAGGGAGGTATAGAGGGAGCACGTTTGGACGACAGTTTTTTTAATACCAAACTGGAAGGAGCATACGCCAACCGAAACAGAGATTTGGAATGGGGAGCTAATGCGGGATTCCAACATCAAATATATAATTGGTACGGACTGTCAGAAGACCTTTTTCCGGATGAATCGATATTTACGGGAAAAGAGAAACAAACGTATTACAATGCTTTCGGAGGAATGAGGCTGGAAATGAAAGACTCTTTTTTTAAGGGAGGCGAGTTTTTGCTGAGAAGGTTTTGGAATTCATTTGAGTCTGGAGAAAATCGCGTAATAATTACTCCCGAGATGGAATTGCCTATTGCAGATGAATTGGTTTTACTGGGTGTTAAGGCAGATTATATAGGAGGAGAATTTGCCCGGAATTACCTGACCTCCGACCCGCTGAAATACAGCAATTTTCAAATTGGTGTTAGTCCGAGTTTAGTGGTTCTTAGAGATAACCTTACCCTTAATCTGGGTGCTTCCTTTGTTTATGGAATTGATATTGAAGGTAGTGACGGGAACTTTTTTATATATCCGAAAGTAACGGCTTCGTACCGACTTATCGATGAATATGTAATTGCCTACGGCGGAATTGAAGGCGCATTAAAACACAATAGTTTTTACGAATTTACCAAAGAAAACCCTTTTGTTTCTCCCACATTGAATATAGTTCCAACCGATCGCCAGTATGATGCCTATGTGGGAATAAAGGGGAAATTGCTCTCCAATTTAAGCTATAATTTACGAGGAAGTTATATTGCCGAAAATAACAAAGCATTGTTCAGGCTTAACACTCCTAATAATATCGCCGAACCGGCTCTGGGATATACTTATGCCAATTCATTCGGGATGGTATACGACGATGTTAAAACCCTTTCTGTTTTCGGAGAACTCAATGTGGATATTAACCGCAATTTTTCGCTGGGAGTTAATCTGGAGATTTTTGATTATAATATGGATAAGGAACAGGAAGCCTGGAATCTGCCTGCCGTAAAAGGATCTTTATTGGCCGATTATCAAATAGATGAAAACTGGTTTATGGGGGCCAACCTTTTCTATACGGGGAAGCGTTATGATTTGTTAACGAATATTGATTTGTTGGTTGCTCCGCAGATTTTGGAACTGGAAAGCTATTTTGATGCCAACGCTCATCTGGGATACAGGTTTAATGACCAACTGTCTGCCTTCCTGAAACTTAATAATATAGCAAATAATAACTATGCCCGATGGGCCCATTATAACGTGATGGGCTTTCAGGTAATGGCCGGAGCTACATACAAGTTTGACTTTTAGTCAGATGTCTGAACGTTATTTATGAATTCCTGCTTTGGTATTTCCCAGGCAGGTTTTTTTATAGAGAGCTCGTGAAATTTGTACATTTACCAAAATTGCCTTCATGAAAAAACTTATAGTTCTTTGTTTTTTAATAGGTGCTTGTGGCTCCCGAAAAACAAAGGTCGATTTAATTGTATTTAATGCCCAGGTGTATACCGTTGATAAAAACTTCACAACAACAGAGGCTTTTGCAGTAAAAGACGGGAGATTTTTGGCAATAGGGACTACGGATGAAATTCTGGGTACATATACAGCGGAAAAACAAGTAGATGCCGAAAAAAAAACAATCACCCCCGGATTCATTGATGCACATTGTCATTTTTACGGATTGGGTCTCAATCAGCAGGTTGTGGACTTAGTGGGAACGAAAAGTTTTGAAGAAGTATTACAAAAACTTCAGCAGTTTGAACGGGAGGAAAAACCAAATTTCATAGTGGGCCGCGGATGGGATCAAAATGATTGGGAAGTAAAAACTTTTCCAACCCGGGAGAAACTGGATGCGTTGTTTCCCGATATTCCGGTTGCAATAAAACGCGTTGACGGGCATGCGTATCTGGTAAATCAAAGGGCACTTAATCTGGCTTCTATTGATTTGAAAACAGTGGCAAAAGGAGGCGAAATAGAAAAGAAAGAGGGGAAACTTACGGGAATTCTGATCGATGGTCCGATGGAACGAATTGACAGTATTCTTCCACTGCCCGATAGAAAAATGCAAATGAAAGCATTGATGGATGCTCAGGCCATATGTCTGAAAAACGGGCTTACAACGGTTGACGATGCCGGTTTGGATAAAGCAGTGATTCAGTTGATAGATAGCGTGCAAAAATCAGGAGATTTAAAAATAAGGGTTTATGCTATGCTAAGTAATAAACCCGAAAACCTGGATTACTATTTACCTAAAGGAATTGTAAAAACAAAGCGTTTACACGTCCGATCGGTTAAGGTATACGGAGATGGGGCGTTAGGCTCACGGGGAGCCACATTAAAAGAAGCTTATTCCGATAGACCGGGACACTACGGAGCAATGGTAACGCCGGTTGATCAGATAAACGAACTTGCAAACCGCATTGCAAGATCGGAATACCAGATGAATACACATGCCATTGGAGATTCGGCTAATGTTGTAGTGCTAAGAGCCTATGAAAAAGCGCTCGAAGGAAAGCATGGAAGACGGTGGAGAATAGAACATGCCCAGGTAGTGGCTCCGGAAGATTTTCAATATTTTTCCAAAGGAACACTCCCTTCTGTTCAGCCTACACATGCCACCAGCGATATGTACTGGGCGGAAGATAGAGTAGGAGCTCATCGGATTCACGGAGCCTATGCATGCCAGACGCTTCTAAAACAGGCGGGGCGTATCGCATTGGGAACGGATTTTCCGGTGGAGAAAGTAAATCCTGTACTTACTTTTTATGCAGCCACCTCCCGACAGGACCTCGATGGGTATCCGGAAAACGGATTTTTACCCGGGGAAAAGTTAAGCCGGGAAGACGCTTTAAAAGGAATGACTATTTGGGCGGCATATGCCAATTTTGAAGAATTGGAAAAAGGCAGTATTGAAATTGGGAAACTCGCTGATTTTGTTGTGTTAAGCGCAGATATTATGGAACAGGAGGAAGCTCAATTGCCCGAAATACAGGTGCTGGCAACCTATATTGATGGAGAAAAAGTTTACTAAAACCGTTTTATGGGGTTAGGGTAAGGTCCTGAACAATAATATCAGACCCTGAATAGCTGTGATCTTCCAGTTCATACCAATGGCGTATTCTGGGAATAGACATATTATCCAGGCTAATCTCACCGTCAAAAAATATGCGCTCTCCCGCTCCCGCCCTTTCGGGAAAAAATATTTCAACCCCCTTAAGTGTGTAATCCGATTTCGAAATAAAGAGATTCCAGTGTTCCGAAAATACAGCTTCTTTAAGGATAAGCTCAATTTTATAACAATCTGTGTTGTTAAAGGAAGCGGTTGATACATCTGTAATTTTTTCCAGAAGGGTATTCATCGACATAGGTAGGCCATACATAGTTTGATAGAATTTTTGATAGGTCTTATTTCTTTCCGGTTCAAGCCTGTATTTAGATATTAACAGAGCGTCTGATTCTCTTTTTCCATTCAGCAAAACAGTGTTGTTTCCGTGTTTGTCTACCATATGTGTTGAGATGTGCTGATCCCTGTTTCTTTGAAGTCTAAAACTGTTTTCTGCATTGCTTAACTGAACAATGGAATACCGGTATGGATTACCAACTCTGGGCTCCTGAATATGGATGTTTAATAGGGCATTTTCCCAGGAGTTAAGAGGGTCGTGTTTGGTTATGGAACGCTCCAGGATAGCAGCTCCGTTTAGGGAAGAATCGGTTTTACAACTCGCTATAAGAAAAATCAGCGCAATAGAAAAAAAATACTTCATCAGTTCAAATTATGAAAAGTAATCTAAAAGTCCCGATTCAAAGAAACCGGGACTTTTGTGAAATAATTAACCAACAACTAAAAACAATTATAAATTAACAGGGATATTTATCCGGGTAGTTCCCCAGCCTAAAACCATATCGGCTCCACTGTTAGTGCCTTTAAATGCTATTGAAAATGCTTCAAGAGTCTCAGCCGCTGTTTCCGCCGGAACTTTTATTCTGGCAACATCTGCATTTTTATCATATTGATAAGCTCCCCAAACATTTAGGTTGCTATTGAGGATCACCGTCCATTCTTTTTCACCGGGAATGGTGTGTAATACATAAGTGCCGGCTTTTACCGCTTTATCACCCACTTGTACATCTTTGTAAAAGGTGACTTCGGTAGCTTCATTGGCACCGGTACGCCAAATTTTTCCATAAGGAGCAAGCTCACTTCCTATTTTTCTGCCTTTTAACTGCGGCCTTCCATAAACAACCTTTACGAGAGGCGGAGCCCCTCTGGAAGTCTTGTAATAACTAATGTCATGCGGGCTCTTATCCAGTCCGCTAAATTTCTGTGCCTGAATTTCCGTGGTAAAAAGAGCAGCGGATACAAACAAGAATAAGTACATAATTTTTTTCACAATGATCGAATTAAAGTTAATACTGGATTTTTTTGGTAGCTTTTATAAAAAATAAGTTATTTATACTAGCAATGCCATATTTAAAATATGATGTCTTCAAAGCTACACATACTTCTTCTTAAGTTGTTGTTAAATTCAGTGAACGGCATGTTAAAACCGCACGATTACATTTTTACCGAAAAAACATATTTTTCAAGCATCATATATTCGAATTAGTAATTAAAATAAACTTATGTATTATAATTTGTAATTAATTATTACATTAATGTTTTATAATTAAAACATTAATTTCATATTTGCCTTATAAATTGAAATACAAGAAAAATGTGTGGAATAGTATGTGCATTCGATATAAAACAGCAAGCAGAAGTATTGCGTCCTCAACTTTTGGAGATGTCAAAAAAGTTACGCCACCGCGGTCCGGACTGGAGCGGTATTTACAGCGATGATAAGGCTATAATGGCTCATGAAAGGCTGGCTATTGTAGATCCTTCTTCCGGAAAGCAGCCCCTACTTAGCCGGGATGGTTCTCTTGTATTGGCTGCTAATGGGGAGATATATAACCACAGGGATTTTAGAAAAAAATACGAGGATTCCTATACGTTTCTGACAGCGTCGGATTGCGAGGTGATTCTGGCGCTCTACAGAGATAAAGGTGTTGGGTTTCTGGATGATTTAAACGGAATTTTTGCATTTGCGCTTTACGACCAGCAGCAGCAACGGTATCTGATTGCGAGAGACCATATGGGAATAATACCGTTGTATATGGGATGGGACCAGTATGGAACTTTTTATGTGGCTTCAGAGTTAAAAGCGTTAGAGGGAGTATGTCATAAAATTGAATTATTCCCTCCCGGGCATTACTTATCCAGCGAAGAGGGTGTGTTAAAAAAATGGTATCAAAGAGACTGGAAAGAGTACAGTGAGGTAAAAGAGAATAAAACCAGTATACAAGACCTCAGGGAGGCACTTGAAGCTGCCGTGCATCGCCAGTTGATGTCTGATGTGCCTTATGGGGTGCTGTTGTCAGGAGGGCTGGATTCTTCCGTTACTTCAGCCATTGCTAAAAAGTACGCTCAGAAGCGGATAGAATCGGATGATACCGTGGACGCATGGTGGCCGCGGCTGCATTCATTTTCGGTTGGCCTGGAGGGTTCTCCGGACCTGGAGGCAGCACGAAAAGTAGCCGATCATATAGGGACGGTTCACCATGAGATAAAATTTACAATTCAGGAAGGCCTCGATGCAATACGGGACGTAATATATCATCTCGAAACCTATGACATTACAACCATTCGTGCCTCGACTCCTATGTACTTGATGGCACGGGTAATTAAGTCGATGGGAATTAAAATGGTATTGTCAGGCGAAGGGGCAGACGAGCTGTTCGGCGGTTATTTGTATTTTCACAAGGCGCCCAATGCCCGGGAATTCCATGAAGAAACCGTACGAAAGCTCGATAAACTGCACATGTACGATTGTTTACGGGCAAATAAATCATTGGCCGCCTGGGGTATAGAGGGGCGCGTGCCTTTTTTAGATAAAGAGTTTATGGATGTGGCTATGCAAATTAATCCGAAGGATAAAATGATCACCGGTGAGCGCATGGAGAAATGGGTGGTACGAAAGGCTTTTGAAGATTATTTGCCGGAAAGTGTGGCATGGAGGCAAAAAGAACAATTTAGCGACGGGGTTGGGTACAGCTGGATAGACACCTTGAAAGAAGTAGTAGCTAAAGAAGTGAGTGATGAACAAATGGAAAACGCTGCATTTCGGTTCCCTATTCAAACGCCGACATCTAAGGAAGAATATTACTATCGTTCCATTTTTGCCACACATTTTCCAAGTGATGCTGCAGCCTTGAGCGTCCCCCAGGAGCCTTCGGTTGCCTGTAGTACTAAAATAGCCCTGGAGTGGGATGAAGCATTTAAGCATATGAATGAGCCTTCCGGGAGAGCTGTTGCCAAAGTACATGTAGAAGCGTATTAGTTGCAATTGATTTTTGATAAATAGCTGACTCATAAAGAGATAAAAACATTTTTTTTAATTTGAATGAGCGCTGGAAAAAGCATTGTTTTTTACAATGCTTTTTTTGCTTTTTTTTCACAAAAAATTGTTGATAACTTCGTTATATGAATATAGTGCCACCCCTTTATTTTACTGGCGAATGCTTATATTTGCCTGTTAAGCAAATTGTATAAATAATATCTACAATTTTATGAGTGAAGATTTGAATAAAAAGCAATATTCCGCAGATAGTATTCAGGCTCTTGAAGGTATTGAGCATGTTCGTATGCGCCCCTCCATGTATATTGGCGATGTGGGTACGCGCGGACTGCACCACCTGGTATACGAAGTAGTTGATAATTCCATCGATGAAGCACTTGCGGGCCATTGCGATACCATTTCTGTGATTATTAATGAAGATAACTCCATTACCGTTGAGGATAATGGTAGGGGAATCCCGGTTGGAATGCATAAAAAAGAAGGGGTTTCTGCGCTTGAAGTGGTAATGACAAAGATAGGTGCCGGAGGAAAATTTGATAAAGATTCGTACAAAGTATCAGGTGGACTCCATGGTGTGGGTGTTTCTTGTGTGAACGCGCTTTCCGATCATCTTAGAGCTACCGTTCACCGGGAAGGTAAGATTTGGGAGCAGGAATACGAAAGAGGAAAGGCCATGTACCCCGTAAAATCTATTGGAGATTCTGACAAAACGGGAACCATCGTTACCTTTAAACCGGATACTTCTATTTTTAAGCAAACCATAGAGTATAACTACGATACGCTTGCAAGTAGAATGCGGGAACTCGCCTTTTTGAATAAAGGAATTACAATTACCCTGACCGATAGAAGGAATAAAGATGAAAACGGAGAATTCGAGGGAGACACTTTTTATTCTGAAGAAGGGTTAAAAGAATTTATCCGATTCCTGGATGAGAACAGAGAGCCTTTAATTGCCGACGTGATCTCTATGGAGGGAGAGAAGAATGATATTCCCGTGGAAGTGGCCATGGTATACAATACCTCCTTTAATGAGAATTTACATTCCTATGTGAATAATATAAACACCCATGAGGGAGGAACGCATTTGTCCGGGTTTAGAAGAGGTTTAACCACCACATTAAAAAAATATGCAGACGCCTCAGGAATGCTTGATAAACTCAAGTTTGATATAGCCGGAGATGATTTTCGAGAAGGACTAACGGCTATAGTTTCTGTAAAAGTTGCGGAACCTCAGTTTGAGGGACAAACCAAAACAAAACTGGGAAACAGAGAGGTTAGCTCGGCAGTTTCTCAGGCAGTTTCCGAGATGCTGGAAAATTATTTGGAAGAACATCCCAACGATGCAAAGACCATTGTACAAAAAGTAATTCTGGCCGCTCAGGCCAGACATGCAGCCCGTAAAGCGCGGGAAATGGTACAACGTAAAACGGTGATGAGCGGAGGTGGCCTTCCCGGAAAACTTTCTGACTGCTCCGAGCAGGACCCGGAAAAATGTGAAGTATTCCTTGTAGAGGGTGATTCTGCAGGAGGTACGGCAAAACAAGGGCGTGATCGTAATTTTCAGGCTATTCTGCCTTTACGTGGTAAGATTCTCAATGTGGAAAAGGCGATGCAACATAAGGTGTTTGAAAACGAAGAGATCCGAAATATTTTTACGGCATTGGGAGTTACTATCGGAACCGAAGAGGATAGTAAGGCCCTGAATCTCGAAAAACTTCGTTACCACAAAATTGTAATTATGTGTGATGCCGATGTGGATGGCTCCCATATTTCAACATTAATCCTTACATTCTTTTTCAGGTATATGCGTGAGCTTATAGAAGCAGGCCATGTGTATATTGCCACTCCACCTCTGTATCTCGTGAAAAAAGGATCGAAAAAAGAATATGCATGGAATGATAAGGAACGCGATGAATTGAATGAGAAGTTTGGTGGAAGCGCTGGTATTCAACGTTATAAAGGTCTTGGAGAAATGAACGCGGAACAGTTATGGGAAACCACTATGAATCCGGCATTCAGAACCTTAAGACAGGTAACGATTGACAATGGCTCGGAAGCCGATAGGATATTCTCAATGCTTATGGGAGATGAAGTGCCTCCCCGAAGAGAATTTATAGAGAAAAATGCGGTTTATGCCAATATAGATGCATAAAAACTGGCAATTCACAACAAAAACTCGCAGGAAACTGCGAGTTTTTTTATTTTGGTACTCCAAATCCTTATACCATGAAAAAATATCTGTTTTTAGTCGCGCTCTATTTGTCGCCTTTTGTTTCCGGCGCTCAGAATGACTTCGATGCCCTTCTTGCTGCCGGTGTAGACGACGCACAACGTTTTGCAAATGATTACCTGGCTCCCGGTACCGATGGATTGATGTACAGCATGAACGCAAACTGGTTTAATTCTGCTCAGGCAAAACCACTGGGAGGTTTTGAAATTTCCGTAATTGCCGGAGCAGCTACCGTTAAAAATGAAAATAAATATTTTTCACTGGATGTAAGCGAATATCAGAATATCCAGTTCGCTCAGGGAAATTCGGTGCAACAGGTAGCTACGGCCCTGGGTGAAAATAATCCGGATAAACAGGTAGTGATTACCTATGCCGATCCTATTTTTGGGAATCAAACGGTGCAAATTACGTTGCCTAACGGACTGGCATCGGAGAATATAAATATGTTACCCACAGCGTATTTACAGGCCGCCGTTGGCCTGTTTAAAGGCACTGAGATAAAAGCCAGGTTTGTTCCCAAAATAAAAACCAACGATGTTGCGGTTAGCCTTTATGGAGCAGCCATACAACATGAATTTACCAAGTGGCTGCCTGCCGATAAACTGCTGCCTGTAGCCGTTTCCGGACTGGTGGCTTACTCAAAGCTGGATGGGTTGTATAACTTTACAAGCTCCTCGGGAATTATTGGTGAAAATCAACGCGTGGAAAACGATACGGAGACCTGGCTGTTTCAATTTATAGGTTCTACCACATTACCGGTTATTAATTTTTATGGCGGTATCGGCTATCTGAAAGGAACATCCGATTCAGATATATTAGGAACTTACAGAGTAACCAACGGAACGCTTACCACTACCGATCTGGTAGACCCGTTCTCTGTTTCCAGTGAAATTTCAGGGATTCGGGGAACTTTGGGTACAAAGTTAAAACTGGGATTTTTTAGATTGAATGCTGAATATCATATAGCAGAATTCAACGCATTTTCGCTGGGAATTAATTTCGGATTCAGATAAAAATATTCTGAACTATTTAATTCTTTCAAACTCATATAATTCCTCCTTAATTTGTTAAATTTGTCATCGTTTTAAATGAATCTTTAAAAAAGTAAATCGATGAAAGTAACAGTAGTAGGAGCCGGTGCTGTAGGTGCAAGTTGTGCCGAATATATCGCCCTTAAGAATTTTGCAAGCGAAGTAGTTTTGTTAGATATAAAAGAAGGCTATGCCGAAGGAAAGGCCATGGACCTCATGCAAACAGCTTCTCTCAATGGGTTTGATACAAAAATAACCGGAACCACAGGAGATTATTCGAAAACAGCTAAGAGCGATATTGTAGTGATTACCAGTGGAATTCCACGGAAACCGGGTATGACCCGTGAAGAACTTATCGGAATTAATGCCGGTATTGTAAAATCGGTTTCCAATAGCTTAATAGAACAGTCTCCCGATGCTATTATAATTGTTGTGAGTAATCCGATGGATACCATGACTTACCTGGTTCATAAAACCACCGACCTTCCTAAAAATAGAATTATTGGAATGGGCGGAGCCCTGGACAGTGCTCGTTTTAAGTACCGATTGGCAGAGGCTCTGGGTGCTCCCATATCGGATGTAGACGGCATGGTAATAGGTGGTCATAGCGATAAGGGAATGGTGCCACTTACGCGTTTGGCTACGCGTAACAGTGTGCCTGTATCCGAATTTATTTCTGAAGAAAGACTCAATCAGGTGATGGAAGATACCAAAGTGGGCGGAGCTACACTTACCAAACTTTTGGGAACAAGTGCATGGTATGCACCCGGTGCTGCGGTTTCCAGTCTGGTTCAGGCTATTGCATGCGATCAGAAGAAAATATTTCCATGTTCTGCCTTCCTGGAAGGAGAATACGATTTAAATGGTCTTTGTATTGGAGTGCCGGTAGTTTTGGGAAGAAATGGTATTGAAAAAATAGTGGAAATCGAACTTAATGAAGCCGAAAAAGCGAAAATGAAAGAGAGTGCCGAAGGGGTTTCTAAAACAAATACACTGTTAGAACTCTAATTAAATGAAAGGCTAACTTACAAAAGGATCGGCTCTCGATCTGTTTAAAAAGAATAATATGAAGAAATTCATGATGATACTGACACTGCTTTTTGGAGTGTCGATTGGTTTAGCACAACAGTCGTATACCGAAGGAATTATTACTCAAAAGGTAACCTTAAGTAGTGCGAATGAAGAGGTAAATACGCATTTTGCATCGATGGGGGAAATGTTGGCCACAACCTATTTTAAAGGCGATAAATCTGCCGCTTTTATGTCGAATCCCGTAGCCGGCGATTCTCGAGCGGTGATTGATATGGATAGCATGATCATGAGGGTGTTTATGAATAATCCGATGATGGGTAAAAAGTATATGGAAACAAGCTTGAATTTATCTCAGGAAGACAGAGATAAAATAAAGGTTACACCCAATACCAAAACTAAAACCATTCTCGGATATCAATGTAATGGATATAATATTGAAGCAATTCAACAGGGTGTGGAAACCAAAATGGAGATGTACGTAACCGATAAAATTCAGGTACAGGTACAGCAAACAGCTACTTTAGGAGATAAAATACAGGGATTTCCCATGTATATGGAAATGCACATTACCCAAATGGGAATGGACATAACCACTACGATGGAAGTGACGGAAATCAGGAAAGAACAAGTGCCGGACGATAAATTGGATATGAGTATTCCGGAAGGATATTCTAAAATGTAAAGCCTTAAAAACATGTAAAATGCCCGGTAATTACCGGGCATTTTTATTAGAAATACTCGGAAAAATAATTGCCTTTTGTGTAGGTAAATTATATATTTGCACGTTTTAAAAAATTCATCCATAAATACAATTCATAATGCAGAACAAGGGATTAGTTAGGTTGTTTGCAATTTTATTCGGGATTGTTAGTATTTATCAACTGTCGTTTACATTTGTGACGGGCAAGGTTGAAAGAGAAGCTGAAGAATTTGCACTGAATAAAATTGCCGATTCTGAAACCGAATATGTAACCAAGAGAGAAGCTGAAGAAGCCAGGTATTTGGACTCTATTGGCAATCAAAAGGTTTTTGATCTTGGCGTAGCCAGTTATACCTATAACGAGGCTAAAGACAAAGAACTTAACAAAGGATTAGACCTTAAAGGAGGAATCAATGTGATTCTTCAGATTTCCGTAAAAGACATTTTAAAAGGATTAGCTAATGGTTCGAAAGATCCTGTATTCAACCGGGCATTAGTGCAGGCTGAAGAGGCGGCTAAAGACAGTGATAAAGATTATCTCGATTTGTTTTTTGAAGAATTCGACAAGATAAAAGGAGACACTAAATTGGCTTCTCCGGATATTTTTGCCAATAAAACTTTAAGCGATGAGATTAATTTTCAGATGGATGACAGCGAGGTAAAACCCGTGATCCGCAGAAAAATTGACGAATCTATTGTATCTGCTTTTGAAGTACTCCGAAAGCGTATTGATAAGTTTGGCGTTACCCAACCTAATATTCAACGTTTGGGAACTTCCGGTCGTATCCTTGTGGAATTGCCCGGAGCAAAGGACGTAGATCGTGTTAAGAAACTACTTCAAAGTACAGCGCAACTTGAGTTTTGGGACACATTTAAGGCAGAACAGGTATTTCCATTTCTTTCTTCGGCCAATGAAAAGCTCAAAGAAATTTTAGAAGTTAATAAAGATACTACAGAACAGGAAGAAACGGTTTCTGAAATAGATTCGCTATTATCGGATGCAACCAAAGATTCCCTGGAAATAGCCAACCAGGTAAATCCGCTTTTCGATCTGATTCGTGGCGGTGGTACACAGGGAGGTCCGGTTCTGGCTACTTTTGCAACCAAGGACACTGCCAAAGTAGGCGGATATTTAAGAATGCCGGAAGTGAGAAGGCTACTTCCTCAGGATCTTCAGTTCGCGAAATTTGTTTGGGGTAAGCCGGCTAAAGACTCGGAGGTAACAGAATTATATGCGTTGCAATCAAACCGCGAGCAGGAAGCGCCATTGAGCGGAAGTGTTGTGGTTGATGCCGCACAGTCATACGACCTTCAGGGTAGGCCCTCTGTTTCCATGCAAATGAACGGAAAAGGAGCTAAGATCTGGGAAGAAATGACAGGTAAAGCGTTTAAGGAACAGGGTAATATAGCTATTGTTTTAGATAATATTGTGTATTCGGCACCGGGAGTTTCCAAAGGAGCTATTTCCGGAGGTAACTCGGAAATATCAGGTCAGTTTACGCTCAATGAAGCAATCGACCTAGCCAACGTTCTGAGAGCAGGAAAGCTGCCCGCATCAGCCGATATAATTCAGAGCGAGGTAGTTGGACCTTCACTGGGTCACGAAGCTATTAACAGCGGGTTTATGTCGTTTCTGATTGCCATGATTATTGTATTGATATGGATGATCTTTTATTATGGTAAGGCAGGATTGTTTGCCGATATAGCACTTATTTTTAATATTCTATTAATATTTGGAGTATTGGCAGGATTGGGAGCTGTACTGACACTTCCGGGGATTGCCGGTATTGTTCTTACTATAGGTATGTCGGTCGATGCAAACGTACTTATTTTTGAAAGGGCCAAAGAAGAATTAGCCAAGGGGAAAGGTTTAAAGCAAGCTATTTCAGATGGTTTTAGCAATGCGCTTTCATCTATTCTCGATGCTAATATTACGACGGGTCTTACGGCATTGATTCTTTTAATTTTTGGTACAGGACCTATTAAAGGATTTGCTACCACCCTGTTAATAGGTATTCTTACTTCACTGTTTACGGCGATCTTTATTACAAGATTATTAATTGAATGGTATATTAAAAATGGCAAACGCCGATTGGATTTCTCTACTTCGGCCACTAAAAACCTGTTTAAAAATGTAAATATCGATTTCCTTAGTAAAAGGAAAAAAGCATATATCCTTTCGGGAATATTAATTGCTATCGGATTGTTTTCACTGGTTACCAATGGATTGAACCAGGGCGTTGATTTTGTAGGAGGCCGTTCTTATCAGGTTCGCTTTGAGCATCCGGTAAATGCTACTGAAATTACTTCCGATCTGGTTGGGGTTTTTGGAAGTGCGGAAGCAAAAACGTTTGGAGAAGCCAATCAGATTAAGGTTACCACAAAATACAAGGTAGATGAAGAGGGTACGGAAGTCGATGAGGAAATCCAACAAAAACTTTTCACTGCCCTTCAAAAGTATTTGCCAGATGGCTTTACATACGATCAGTTTGTAAAAGGTAGTGATAATAAAAAGATTGGAGTATTACAATCTATTAAAGTAGGTCCGACAATTGCTGATGATATTAAGAAAAATGCCGGATGGGCCGTATTGGGATCTCTGGCAGTAGTATTTCTCTATATCCTGTTACGCTTCAGAAGATGGCAATTCTCTCTGGGAGCAGTAGCGGCTGTGGCGCATGATGTTCTTATAGTACTGGGTATATTTTCGTTGACGTATAAGTTCATGCCTTTTAATATGGAGATTGATCAGGCTTTTATTGCGGCCATATTAACAGTGATAGGATACTCCCTGAACGATACGGTGGTAGTTTTTGACCGTATCCGTGAAATTGTTTCTGAAAAGGGATGGAGAGGAGGAAAAAATGTAAACCTTGCATTGAATAGTACATTGAGCCGAACGTTGAATACCTCGATGACTACCTTGGTAGTACTTTTAACCATCTTTATTTTTGGTGGAGAAGCATTACGCGGATTTATGTTCGCTATGATCGTAGGGATTATTGTGGGTACGTATTCATCATTGTTTATCGCTACGCCGGTTATGTTTGATACGCTGAAGAAAACAAGCGATGATAAAGTGAAAAAGAAAAAGTAGATTTATCTTTTATATTACATATCAAAAAACCACCTGATTCAGGTGGTTTTTTGCTTTAAGTACAAATCGTATTGCGCTAAAGAATTAAAGTTTTGTATAAGAAATAGAATCGCCTGTTTCAAGATCCCAGGATTGTGAAAGCCCCGCATTTACTTCCAAAACATATTGAGCCGGTAAATTGGAAGGAATGGATGTTTCGCTTCTGGGAGCATTATTTTTTGCAATATGTACAATCTTTTTATCAGCACCTATAAAAATAATATCAAGGGGAATTTCGGTGTTCTTCATATAAAAAGAATGATAGCGCTCGTCGGGAAAAACAAATAGCATTCCCTGATTGTTTTCCATGGAAGTCCTGTACATTAATCCGGTTTGGGTTTCGTAATCATTATCTGCAATTTCAATATCAAGGGTAGTTAAAACAGTGCTATCAGATTTTACGAGCTGTAAACTCCCTTCTTTTGTAAATGAAATGGTCTGTTTTTTCACTGGTGCTATCTGCTTGCTGTTTTTTTTACAACTGTATCCGGTTGTTAGGAGCAGGCAAACAGAAAGCGAAAAAAGGGAAAACTTTTTCATGTTTTTCACTGCGATTTAAAATTAAAGGAAGCTATGCTTTAGTTCCGGATTTTCGGAACATAAAATAGAACCCTGCCAAAATAAAAGGAATACTCAGAAGCTGGCCGGTATTAAGAGCCCAGTCGGCTCGTTCATCTACCTGCGCTTCTTTAACAAATTCAACAATAAACCTTACGGTCCACAGAAGCACCAGAAAGAGACCGAAAATATATCCCAGCTTTTCCCTTTTGTCTGTTTTCCAGTACACATACCACAGAATTAGAAAAACCAGAATATAACCCGAAGCCTCATAGAGCTGTGCGGGGTGCCTTGGAAACGATTCTCCCAATTGCTGAAAAATAACCCCGGAATCAGTCCCGGTGGGTTTTCCTATTATTTCCGAATTGAAGAAATTACCTAATCGAACAAAAATCCCTCCCAGTGCTACCGGAATTACAATTCGGTCAAGGATCCACAACATCGGCTTTTGAATTACTTTTTTACTGTACCAATACATGGCCAGAATGATCCCGATAGCCGCTCCGTGACTCGCAAGCCCCCTGAACCCCACAAACTTAAATTTAGGACTGAATTCAAAAGGGAGAATAATACTTAACGGATCTTTGATAAACATCTCAGGCTCATAAAAAAGGAAATGCCCCAATCGAGCTCCAATAAGAGTGGCAAGAACCATATATATAAATAGAGAATCCAGCTTTTCCATAGATTGATTCTCATTTTTATAAATCTTCTTCATAACATACCATCCCAGCACAAAAGCTATGACAAACATAAGACTGTAGTAACGGATGATAAAGAAGCCGAGGTCGATTCCCTCCGACGGATTCCAGTGAATGCTTAAGAAATGCATATAACTATTTTAATTAGAGCGTAAATATAGGGATTTGAATGCTAACAAAAATTTAAAATCCAAATAACTAATACCCGGGAACAGCTCTGTTTAAGGAACAGGGTCATAACCGCTTCCTCCCCAGGGATGACAACTAAAAATACGTTTAATGGCTAGTTTTCCCCCTTTGAACAATCCGTGTTTCTTTAATGCTTCTACCGTATAGCGAGAACAAGTGGGTGAGTAACGACAACTGGCAGGCGTTAAAGGTGAAATCAGATATTGATATATGCGCACCAGAAAAATAAATGGCGCAATCAGAACACGTTTCATGAGCTTATAGAGAAGGTAGTCCCTTCTTTTCCGTCCTTAAGTTGAATACCCAAAGCAGCCAATTGATCTCTTATCCTGTCGGATGTGGCAAAATCCTTGTTAACCCGGGCCTCAGTCCTTAGCCGGATAAGGAGTTCAATAGCACCTTCCAGTTTTTCCGTGCCTGCAGAAGCATTCGAGGTTGCTTCCGTTAATCCAAGAACTTCAAACACAAAGGTGTGTATGGTATGCTTAAAAATTTTTAAGTGACTACCGCTTATTTTGGTTTTTCCTTCTTTAATCTGATTGATGAGTTTTACACCGTCAAACAAATTGGCTATGAGTACGGGTGTGTTAAAGTCATCGTTCATAGCATCATAACATTTTTGAATCCAGCCTTCCAAATCAAAATTTGTTTCTTCTGAAACAGTTAACTGGTCAAGCGCACTTATGGCATCCATAAGCCTGTTATACCCTTTTTCGGCAGCTAACATTCCGTCATTAGTAAAATCAAGAATACTTCGGTAGTTGGCCTGGAGCATAAAAAATCGAGCTACGCCCGGGGTAAATGCTTTAGAAATATTAGGATTGTCGCCTGTAAATATTTCCTCGGGTAAAATGTAATTTCCGGTAGACTTGGCCATTTTTTTTCCATTCATGATCAGCATATTGGCATGCATCCAATAATTAACCGGTTCATTCCCTTTGGATGCTTCGGCCTGGGCTATTTCACATTCGTGATGCGGGAATTTCAGATCCATTCCTCCACCGTGAATATCAAATTGATCACCGAGATATTTTGTGCTCATGGCTGTACATTCCAGGTGCCATCCCGGAAATCCATCACTCCAGGGTGAAGGCCACCTCATAATATGTTCAGGTTCGGCTTTTTTCCAAAGCGCAAAGTCCTGCGGATTCTTTTTATCACTTTGCCCATCCAGTGTACGGGTATTATGAATCAGATCTTCAATATTTCTGCCACTTAATTTTCCGTATCTGCTGGTTTTATTGAATTTTATAACATCAAAATAAACCGATCCGTTTACTTCATAAGCCATTCCTTTTTCCAGAATGTCCTTAATAATTTCGATTTGTTCAATAATATGTCCCGTGGCAGTGGGCTCAATACTGGGAGGTAAAAAATTAAAACGGTTGAGGATGTTGTGAAAATCAACAGTATACTTTTGCACAACCTCCATAGGTTCTATTTGTTCTAACCGTGCCTTTTTGGAAAATCGGTCTTCTCCATCATCAGCATCATTTTCCAGATGCCCCGCATCGGTAATATTGCGAACATACCGAACTTTAAATCCCAGATGTTTAAGATACCGGAAAACAACATCGAAAGACATAAAGGTCCGTACATTTCCCAAATGAACATTGCTGTATACCGTTGGTCCACATACGTACATTCCTATATGTCCCTCATTAATGGGTTTAAATATTTCTTTGGTTCCAGAAAGTGAATTGTAAATTTTAAGCTGCTGCGATTCGTACAATGGCATAGGTAAACAAACCAATTTAGGTTAAAACTCTGTATCTAATTTGATATAATCTAAGAACTCTCTTCGTACGGAAGCTTCCTTGAATTTACCACCGAATTCAGCGGTAACGGTACTGCTCTCCGTATCTCTGATCCCTCGTGAGTTCACACAAAGATGTTTCGCATCTATAACACAGGCAACATCTTTAGTTCCCAGAATTTTTTGAAGCTCTTTAACTACCTGAATGGTCATACGCTCCTGTACCTGAGGCCTCTTGGCAAAGTAATCGACAATTCTGTTCATCTTAGACAGTCCTACCACCGTACCGTTGGAAATATAAGCAATATGCGCTTTTCCCACTATAGGTAGCAAATGGTGTTCGCAAGTGGAGTAAACAGTAATGTTTTTCTCCACCAGCATTTCCCCGTATTTATATTTATTTCTAAATGTGGATGCATCCGGTTTTTTTTCAGGGTTCAGCCCGCCGAATATTTCTCTTACATACATTTTGGCTACTCTTCTCGGAGTTCCCCGAAGACTATCGTCAGTAAGGTCTAGCCCGAGTGTTTCCATAATATGGTAGATATGCTGCTCTATACGCTCCATTTTTTCAGCATCCGAAAGCTCAAAAGCATCCTTGCGCATAGGAGTTTCAGCCGAAGACCCGATGTGTTCATCACCCAGTTCCTCAAAATGTTTATCCAGAGCTCTGTCTATTTTCATCCTCTTTTTCGTTTAAAGAACTGCAAAGATAGGCATTATAACCCATGTATTAGACTAATCGTCTATTTATGGCGTTATATATGCGTTGAATTAACAACTTTTTAATAATTTTCGAGCCCAAATCGAACTGTAACCGAATGATTAAGAGACTTATATCATATATTGTGCTCTGTATTTCCCTGCATGTTACACATGCTCAGGTATCTCCTGATTGTGCAACAGCTATTCCTATTTGTAGTAATGTTCCGATAACCGGAGAGGTAAACGGGTTGGGAATCGATGATTTTAACGGTGAATTATCGCTTGGGAAAGATTGCCTTAGGGCCGATTATGGAAGCAGTACCATAGAAAGTAATTCGGCATGGTATCGGTTCAGAACTAGCGAATCCGGACAATTAGGGTTTAATATCAGATTTGAAAACGGCGACGATTGGGATTTTGCCCTTTTTAAGGCGGGTAGTTGTGATAATCTGGGTGATCCGGTTCGCTGTAACTTTTTTGACAATACCGAGGTTAATGGATATACGGGTATTGGTGTGAATCCAATTACCCTTACTCAAACTGTACAATATGACGACTGGTTGGATGTAGAAGCTGGAGATGAATATTATTTGTTGATTAATAATTTCAGTAACCGAAACCTGGGTTTTTCCATACAGTTTAGCGGACAGATTTTTCAGGATTTTCCGGATACAGCATTGGATTGTTCGATTTTTGACAGCGTTTTGGGACCCCCTCGATTTTTGTGCGATACGCAGTCCAGCGAGTTACTGGATGTTAGTTTTGTACGGGATGCCGTTGAATATTTTTGGTATGAAAAAATAGGGAATGGTTTCCAGGAAATAACCGGCGAAAAATCTGCCATGCTCTCCGTAAACCATACGGGAACCTACCGGGTGGTGATTACAAGAATTCCAGGCCTTGATGATATAGTAAGCGAAGTAACGGTAACTTTTACCGAAACTCCCGTAGCGGTCACGCCTTCTAATATGGATGTGTGCGATGATGATATACATGACGGAATTACCTATACGGATCTTACAGCAAAAGATGTGGAAGTACTTGGAACGCAAAGCAATACCGATTTTAGAGTGTCTTATCATCTCTCGGCGTCAGATGCTCAAAAAGGAGATAATCCGATTTCTAAGAATTATGAAAATACCACCGGTCCGTATCATCAGCAAATATTTGTTCGGATAGAATCGGTCTTTAACCCGGATTGTTACGATGCCTCACAGAGTTTTGAACTCAATGTGCATGAATCGCCAGATGTGACGATCGATACAACGGCTTTTCTTTGTTTGGATACGGGAGCTCCGGTTTTAATTGGTGATACGAACTCCATTATTAATCCCGCCTATAGCTATCTATGGGACAATGGAGAAACTACACCCACCATTGATGTAACAATGGCCGGAACCTATAAGCTAACCATAACTAATACGGCAAGTGCTTTTAATTGTTCGGTAACCAAAGAAATTGTGGTAAATACTTCAGAAACCCCGGTAATTGGCGATCCGATAATTGAAGACTTACAGAGCAATAATAAAGTAACTGTAGTGGTAAGCGGAAGCGGAGACTACGAGTTTCAACTGGATAATGGTTCTTTTCAGGACAGCCCTGTATTTACCCATGTGGCTCCCGGTGCATATAGGCTTACGGTTCGCGATAAGAACGGCTGTGGTTCGGCTAATGAAAATATTTTAGTGATTGGTTTTATGCCTTTCTTTACACCGAACGGAGACCATGCAAACGATCTGTGGGAAATTTCAGGGATTACAACATTAACCCAAGTAAAAGCCTGCATTTATGATCGGTATGGGAAACCTCTAAAGGAGATAACAAAGCTGGACCGCTATTGGGATGGTACTTATAACGGAACTCTTATGCCTTCATCCGACTACTGGATCAGAATAGAATATACGAGAAATAAAGACGGAAGGGCTATATCGGGAACTGTTGTCAGACACTTCACTTTAAAACGATAAAACCCGCTCTTTGCATTTTGTTCTGTACTTTCGATAAACGGTATACTAAATCCGATGAATTCAAGTTATAGTAAGGTGTGTTTTAGTAGTGCCCCAAGCCGTTAAAACACCTGAGATGCCCCATTTTCTATGAACAAACTACTAATACTAAGTATCTGTTTGCTGTGTATTATGGCACGCTCCTTTGCTCAGGCCGGAGGTGCAGATTGCACTATTGGAACTCGTGTTTGTACCGAAAACACAGGGCCAGCTATGTTATTTACGGCCAATGACGAAGTGGGTTTAATGGACTTTCTGGACGGAGAGACTTCCGGCTGTTTAGACGATTTTTCAGCGGCATCTAATAATCTTGAATTTCACCAAAGATGGTTTGTATTTACAGCCGCCCAAAGCGGACAACTCGGTTTTAATATTGGGTATCAGTCTCTTAATGAAGATTGGGATTTTGCCGTATATGGTCCGAATGCTTCCTGTGGAAACCTGGGCGATCCGGTGCGGTGCAATTCGGAAGCTGAAAACAACGGGTATACGGGTGTGGGTATCAATCCGCTAACAGGTGATAAAAGCCTTGAGTACGACGATTGGTTAGATGTTCAGGCAGGCGAGGAATACATAGTTTTTATTACTAATCACACGGCATTTCCCAGCGATCCTGCTCAATTTACCTTTGAATTTTCCGGCCCGTTGGTAGATGATTTTAACAATGAAGCGGTTGATTGTACCCCGATAAATCAGTTTCTGGGGTCGGATATAAACGAATGCACAGGGAATGTGGTTTCGCTGGATGCTACCCGAAGCGCACCCGCTACCTATCAGTGGTTTGTAAATGGAAATACCATAGCCGCTGCTAATGGTGGAAATGACGCTATCTTAAATGTAACCGTATCCGGAACATATTCGGTGGAGATTATTTCCGAGGGTCAATTATTTACCGATGAAGTATCGGTTACATTTTTTGACCCCCTGCAATTAAGTGATATCAGCTATGAGGTAGATGATATGATGAATCAAAACAATATCAGAATCTCCGTAACGGGTAATAGCGCTTACGAGTTTAGTTTGAATTCCGGTCCGTTTCAGGCTACGGGTAATTTTCCGGATGTTTCTCCGGGCGTGCACAGTGTTGAAATACGCGATTTGAATGGTTGTGAGCCTGTTTTTCTTGAAATACCTGTTGTGGGGTATCCCAAATTTTTTACACCCAATGGCGATACTATTAACGATACATGGCATATTACTCCATTGGAAAATCTGGAAATAGCTTCTGTGGATATATATGACCGATATGGAAAACTCATCAGACAGTTACACGTAAACAGCTCCGGATGGGATGGTACCTATCAGGGATTGCCATTACCGGCAGACGATTATTGGTTTAGCCTTCGTTATTCCAGGCAAATGGAAGATGGAAGCACAAAAACGGGCGAGCTTAAGCGTCATTTTTGTTTAAAAAGATAAAGACCGGATTTCTCCGGCCTTTTATATCAGTGGTGTTTATTATAAATTAAAACTCAGGGAAACTCCGAGATTGGTATTTTTTGAATCGACCCTGGCCGGAGTGTTTAACCCTGTTTCAAAAAGCAGGTGATTCTGTGAACGCTCAGACTGACTGAAAGCAAGGTCTAACTTGGTGGCTCCAAAACTATATCCAAGCCCTAGTGAAAATCCTGTGAGATCTCCCATGTCGCTTTCGTTTACATAGGGGCTTTCTTCGAAATGATATCCACCCCGTAAACTCCATCGGTCTACCCGATATTCTCCACCAATTCTATATGAGTTAACTGCTTTTAACTGCGACGCAATAAATTCGTTTTCGGCTGCAAAACTGGCATCGGTAACCGGTCTTAGTTCCGCTTTAGACATATCCTGATATCCATAATCAAAACTCAATAATCCCTGCTTGCCAAATACCAAAGCAGCACTTCCTGTTATTTTACCCGGAGTTTGAATTTTGTATTCCGGAAAAAGAACGGCAACGGACCCAAAATTAATGGAATTAATTTCTTCGTCGGCCAGATCGGAATCTATTTCCTGTGAAATTTCATCCTCTAACTGATACCAGGTAGGGGATTGATAGCTAATACCTAAACGGAGGCTTTCGTTCATTTTGGTAATGGCACCAATGTTAAAGGAAAACCCGGTACCTTCAGTATATAAGAGGTTATCAAACCGAACATTTTGAATCGGCGAAGTGCCGGTATATCCGCTTTCGTCAAAAAGTGTTAATTTTTCATAGCTGACCGCATGAAAATTAAGAGAAGCACCGAGGTAAAGATTTTCCTGATACTGCGTTGATAAGTTAAAAGTAAACTTACTGTTATACCCGGAGGTTGTTTGTAAGAAATTCTGATCCACACGATCGTATTCTCCCGTTGGCACATAATCTGTATTGGCATCGTCATTACCGTCTACGGGATTTATGATTCTTCCCTGATACCCAAGGAATGCCTGTTGCGGGCCATATCCCAGATCTCTCGCAATATTCAAATAAGCTTCATAGATATATTCTCCGGGCAGAACTTGAATCTGGCCAAAGGGAACACCGCTGGCGTAGTTAAGGAAGTAATTGGCGATGGATTGATCAGCACTTCCTGATGCCAGAAACTCATTGTCAAAATTATTAACCAGGTCATAATTAATACCCAGGGTAACTTTTTTCCATTCCTGATTAGAATCCGCATTTTTAAAAACAAAAACAGCTCCGATTTGATTGAGTTCAATATCTCCGAAATCGGTAAAACCTGTGCCGTTGAAATATCCGGAAGTGTTTTCTTTGTTGTAATGCGCGGCCGAAAAGCTTACATAACCATTATTGAAAACCGAAGACCCTGCGGGATTAATGGCAATGGCCGACAGATCACCGCCAAGGGCACCAAAAGCTCCACTCATTGCCTGATACCTTGCGGTTCCATTAGTGTTTTCCTGGCTATATCTCAGTACGTCATTGATATTTTGGGCGTTTAGGGCAGCACAAAAGAGTACCGCAACGGCTGAAAAAAAATACTTTCTCATTCGATTAAGTTTAGTTTACTAAGAATGTTAAATACAGGTCGGTTTTTAATGTCTTCCTCGAGATGATCTTGAGGAAGAGGTACTACGGGAAGACCTTGAGATACCCGAAGAACGCGATGAGCTTCGGGAAGATCTCATACTGCCCGAGGGTCTCGAGCTGGATGAAGGTCTTCTTACAGAAGTGCCTCTGCTTCTTGTTGACGTTGATGGTTTGGAATATCCGGAACTTCTTCTGGTAGAAGTATTTCCTCGATAGGTTCTGTTTGACGGATTGCTTTGCCTTCCATAATCTCTGCTCTGGGAACCGCTATACGTTCTTGTTCTCTGGCTTCTGTCAACAGAAACTCCACTGGAATTTCTGTATCTGCGATTTGTAGAAGACGTATATCCTTTTGTTTTATTGTATCGTGCATACCGATCTCTTACATTCCCGGTTCGTGAGGTTCTGGTCCTGTCTGCATATCGGGCTCTGCTGTTTACACTGGCAACGCGAGTTCCGCTGTAATAACCTCTTCGGCTTCCTGCATAGGCATAAGATCTTCTTCCATAATATGGTGAATAATGCCGGTTATAGTAGTAAGGACGTCCTCCGTAGTAATAAGGGTATCCTCCATAATAGGAACTCCATCCTCCGTAATATCCTCCCCAATAACTATTAAAAGGGGTGTAGCACCAGTAAGGATCGTACCATCTGTTGGTCCATCCCGGCCACCAGTAGTTGTTGTAGCCCCACCCGTAATTCCATCTCCATCTCCAGCTCCATGGATAACTATACCATCCCCAGTACGGACTGGTATTGTACACGTTAACAGCCACACTAGAAGGCTGATCTCCCCAGGCACCGTATTGGCCGCCCAGATATTCGTTGTCGTCTATAATATCAATAGAATCCTGCACGGAATGGCTGCTGTATGAATCAATATCCGTAAAAACAGCTCCGGATTCCAGTAAATCTTCATATTGTTTTGCGGTTTGTCCGAAATATTGAGAATAGGTATCCGTATTATAGGATGTATTAGGATTGGTTTCCGCAGATTGGCCGGATTGTTCGCTACCTACCACTCTTGAATCGGAATCGTAAATTCCGTCTTTATCGTAATAAGAAGATTGCTGAAAGGTACCACATGAGGTAAACAGCATTCCGAAGAGTGCCAATACCGGGAGTATGGCTTTGTGTTTTAAAGGGGTAGAGATATACATCATTGCAAAAATTAATTGTTGTACATAACAAAAATAGTTAGTTTTGCCGAACTATTTTTTTATTTAACAATGTCACAAGATTTGTGCCAAACTATTGATAATGAGCAAAAAGTTAACGAAAAGAAGCGAAGATTATTCCAAATGGTATAATGAGCTTGTAGTGCGGGCCGACCTGGCTGAAAATTCGGGAGTACGGGGATGTATGGTAATTAAACCTTACGGATACGCAATTTGGGAAAAAATGCAGGCGGAATTAGACAGAATGTTTAAGGAAACAGGACATGTTAACGCTTATTTTCCGCTTTTTATTCCTAAATCATATTTAAGTAAGGAGGCGGATCATGTGGAAGGGTTTGCCAAAGAATGCGCTGTTGTTACTCACTATCGACTAAAAAATTCGGAAGATGGGAGTGGAGTGGTCGTTGATCCGGAAGCAAGACTTGAAGAGGAACTTATTGTACGCCCCACTTCGGAGACAATTATTTGGGATACTTATAGAAAATGGGTGCAGTCGTACAGAGACCTCCCCTTATTGGTTAATCAATGGGCAAATGTAGTTAGATGGGAGATGCGAACCCGGTTGTTTTTAAGAACCGCCGAATTTCTTTGGCAGGAGGGGCATACGGCACATGCTACCCGGAAAGAAGCAATTGAGGAAGCAGAACAAATGTTAAGAGTATATGCAGATTTTGCTGAGAATTTTATGGGAATTCCGGTTATTAAAGGACTGAAGACCGAAAGTGAGCGATTTGCAGGTGCCGAGGAGACTTATTGTATTGAAGCATTAATGCAGGACGGGAAGGCCCTACAGGCCGGAACTTCGCATTTTCTGGGTCAGAATTTTGCCAGGGCTTTCGATGTGAAGTTTGCCAATAAGGAAGGTAAACAAGACTATGTGTGGGCAACTTCATGGGGAGTATCAACAAGACTTATGGGAGCACTGATCATGACACATAGTGATGATAACGGTTTAATACTACCTCCCAAACTGGCTCCAATACAGGTGGTTATAATTCCAATTTATAAGGGGGAAGAACAATTGGAAGCTATATCTGAAAAAATAACACCCCTGATTAAGCAATTACGAGAGGTGGGGATTAGCGTGAAGTATGACAATAGAGATACTCATAAACCCGGCTGGAAATTTAATGAATATGAGTTAAAGGGCGTTCCGGTTCGTATTGCTGTGGGGCAACGAGACCTTGAAAACGGTACTTATGAGGTGGCACGACGGGATACGCTGGAAAAAGAATTAATCCCAGCAGAACAGGTGGTTGAGAGCATTAAAGTATTATTGAAGCGTATTCAGGAAAATATATACAACAAAGCTCTTGATTACAGAGAGGCACATATTACGCGGGTGGATTCATATGAAGAATTTAAGCAGGTTTTGGAAACAAAAGGAGGGTTTGTTTTAGCCCATTGGGATGGGACCACAGCTACCGAAGATGTCATAAAAAATGAAACAAAGGCTACCATTCGCTGTATACCTTTAGAGATAAGTTCCGAAGCGGGAAAATGTGTTTATAGCGGGAAACCTTCCGAGAAAAGGGTACTTTTTGCAAAAGCATATTAGATTGAAAATTTTTTTTATAGCTATTGCATCATTTAAAAATAGTTGTATTTTTGCATCCGCATTTATGCGAATGTTCTTTGGCCCGTTCGTCTAGGGGTTAGGACGCCAGGTTTTCATCCTGGTAACAGGGGTTCGATTCCCCTACGGGCTACAATTTTAGGAGTTGTGATTGTTTGAAAAGGAAAAATAAATTTCCGGAAACACTCATAATTTATAAGCCGGCCCGTTCGTCTAGGGGTTAGGACGCCAGGTTTTCATCCTGGTAACAGGGGTTCGATTCCCCTACGGGCTACAAGATTAAAAAAACAAAAATGTAAATGGAGGCAGGAACCCGAATACCTGCAAAAAACAAGAAGAAATGGCAAATCATAAGTCGGCATTAAAGAGGATTAGAAGAAATGAAACGGTACGTTTACGTAATCGTTACCAACATAAAACGGTTCGTAATGCAATCCGCAAGCTACGTGGTCTGGAAGATAAGAAAGAAGCTGCCGAGCTTTTACCAAATGTGGTAAGCATGATTGATAAATTGGCTAAGAAAAATATTATTCACAGTAATAAAGCTGCCAATTTAAAGAGTAGCTTAATGAAGCATGTAGCTGCTTTGTAATAAAGAATTTTTTTTGAATACGGGCCCTGTTATGCAGGGCTTTTTTTGTTTAAGATTATACCTTAGTGCATGCTATGGCATAGATCATTGGGATTTTGTTGCCCAGATGCTGAATACGGTATTTTCGTTCCTCCACTTTTACGGTTTTTTCAAAACAGTCATAGGGTGAATAATCATATTCATCAAAGGAATCTACAGTAATTTTATGGGCTATCAGGTTGTTAATTACATCACTGATGGGGTGATTCCATGTGATGTATTCCTGTTCGATAGATGCATTGCGATCAGCATATGTACCGCTTTCCGTTTCTATAATAGGCTCGGTATTAAAGTAATTGTAAATTATTTTCTGAAAGTTATTATCAAACATCCAAACCACCGGATGGAACTCTACCATGATAAATTTTCCGCCCGGTTTTAAAAAAGCAGCTACAATTTGAGCCCATCTGGCTAGATCAGGAAGCCAGCCAATAGTACCATAACTGGTAAAAACAATATCAAATGTTTCATTTAGGTAACGGGGAAGTTCATACAGATCGCAACAAATAAAGCGCGCTGGAGTATTGTCTTTTTTTGACAACATTCTCGCATTTTCAATGGCTTTGTCAGAGAGGTCTATACCGGTAACCTGCGCACCCATTCGAGCCATAGATATACTGTCCTGTCCGAAATGACACTGTAAATGGAGTACGGATTTTCCTTTGAGATTTCCCAGCAAACCCAACTCTACGGTATTCAATGACGACTTTCCGTTTAAAAACCCCTCCACATCGTAAAAATCCGATGTAACATGCGCCTCCGTTCTTGCATTCCACGAAGCTTTGTTGATAGCTACATAGTCTTTTTCAGGTACGTTTTTTTTTGGCATTTGTGTGTTATTTGGCAACAATATAAAGATAATCGCCTAAAGAACTATCATACGATTTTATTACACGGTTTATTACACCGTTTTCAATATCCTTCCGGAGTTTCTCAAGGCCTTTTTTAACTTCTGCTTGATATGCAAGTGCTGAGAAAGAAGATATTCCGTGACGGATGGACGGATCTAAATACACCTCAGGGCGTTGTTTTCCACAGTATAGAAAATGATCTTCAAGTTCTTTATGAATGGTATAAGGCACCGTTTTTATTATTTGAAAGCCCGCGGTGTTCAATGCGGTTTCCGTATAATTTAACGTGGGCATTTGCGCTATGGATCGCTTCATCATTTCAGGGAAATAATGATTGAGCCAGTACGATTTCATCTGTTGCGGAGTGGAAGTGAAAATAATAAAATTTCCATCCGGCTTTAATACGCGTTTAATTTCTTTAAATCCTTTTTTAAGATTTACCCAGTGATGTATGGTTAAGCAGGCTATAGCCCCGTCAAAGCTATTGCCTGAAAAATCAATATTTTCAGCGGAACCTAGATGCCACTCGATATCACTATTCTTTTTTTTGGCTTCTTCAAGCATTTTATGAGAGGGGTCTATTCCCACAAATGAAAACCCTTTATTAGCCAAAGCGGTGGTATAATTTCCGGTACCGCATCCAATATCCAGATAGCTTCCGTTTGGTTTTGGCTGCAGGTATAAAAAAAGCTGTTCCGTAAGGTAGGGGTCCGGATTTCGGGTTTGATTATAACCAATACCTATTTTGTTGTAAATAGCGTCCATGCAGATTAAAATACGGAAGTGTAAAAATAAAAAATCCCGCTCTAAAGCGGGATCTTGATTATGATTTTCGCGTTTATTGATTCATTGTCATCAAAAACTCTTCATTGTTTTTGGTTTTCTTAATTCGGTCTTCCATAAATTCCATTGCTTCCACAGGATTCATGTCTGCCAGGTATTTTCGCATGATCCACATGCGTTGAATAGTTGTTTCATCTAAGAGTAAATCGTCTCTTCTGGTAGAAGAAGAAATCAAATCAATGGCAGGGAAGATACGTCGATTGGCAATACGTCTGTCCAGTTGAAGTTCCATATTACCGGTTCCTTTGAATTCCTCAAAAATTACTTCGTCCATTTTTGATCCTGTTTCCGTTAAGGCAGTAGCAATAATGGTAAGCGATCCTCCTCCTTCAATATTCCTTGCGGCTCCAAAGAAGCGTTTGGGTTTATGCAGAGCATTTGCATCAACCCCTCCACTAAGCACTTTTCCGGAAGCCGGTTGTACGGTATTATAGGCTCTGGCCAATCGGGTAATGGAATCTAATAGGATTACCACATCATGCCCGCATTCGGTTAAACGCTTGGCTTTTTCCAAAACAATATTAGCTACCTTTACATGGCGGTCGGCAGGTTCATCGAAGGTAGAGGCAATAACCTCTCCCCTTACATTTCGCTGCATATCGGTAACCTCTTCCGGGCGTTCATCAATAAGAAGAATAATTTGATATACTTCCGGATGATTGGCGGCAATGGCATTGGCTACATCCTTAAGTAGCATGGTCTTACCTGTTTTAGGTTGAGAGACTATCATTCCTCTCTGACCTTTTCCAATTGGTGAAAAGAGGTCTACAATACGTGTGGATATGGTAGAACCGCGTTCGGCGAGATTAAACTTTTGTTGAGGAAAAAGAGGTGTAAGGTGCTCAAATGATACACGGTCTCTAACCACCTGAGGGTCTAACCCGTTTATTTTACTCACCTTGATCAACGGAAAATATTTTTCTCCGTCTTTAGGAGGTCTAACCACCCCTAAAACCGTATCTCCGGTTTTTAATCCGAAAAGACGGATTTGCGATTGAGATACATAAATATCATCCGGCGATGAGAGGTAATTGTAATCGGAAGATCTTAAAAAACCATATCCGTCCTGCATAATTTCCAGAACGCCTTCACTTTCAATAATACCTTCGAATTCAAAATCAGGTTCCCGATATCGATTTTTGGTTTCTTTATCAAAGTTCTGACTCGAGTTATGATCGTTACTTTGATTATTTTTTTGATGCTGTTTTTTGTTTTGATGCCTTTGTTGAGGGGCTTCATTCCGGGTATTCTTTTTATGGTCTTCGCGCTGCCGGTTGTTTTTATTGTCCTGCGGTTTCTTTTCTTCATCGGCTCGTTTGGCCTGGGCAGGTTGATTAACCTCAGGGGTTTCTCCGGTACTTTTTGCTTCTTTGTTTTGAGAATTTTGAGGAGGAGTATCGGGTTTGGCAGCCTCCCTTGAAATTCGATTTCTTCTGGGTTTGGGAGCTTTTTCTTCTTTTGCCGGTTTTGCCGGAATTGTTACAGCAGTTGGATTGGCAGCCTGAAGATCCAGAATCTGATAAATAAGATCGTCTTTTTTCAGGTTCCGGAATTTAGGAAGGTTAAGCGTTTTTGCAATTTCCTGTAACTCAGGAAGTTTTTTTGCTTTTAAATTGGTAATGTCAAACATTAGTATAATGCTAATTTTCGTTAGGAATAGAAGTTACGATTTAAAATAATTAACTTGAAAGTTTGTTTATTTCGAAGTACAAACCGATCTGTTTAATGAAGCCAGATCGCGAATGGATGGACAATAATACAAATTTATTTTAATATTCAAAGCATAATTTTTTAAAAAGAAGCCTTATTTTTGCCATTCTCAACAAATATTTAAAATATGTTGCAGCGTATTCAAAGTTTATATCTACTTGCCTCTATAATTTGTATGGGGCTTCTTCCGGTATGGCTTTGGTTATGGAAGGAAGAAGGAAAAGAAGTCACCTTTGCCTGGAACGAACCGTATGTAATAGCGGTTTTTATACTGGCTGCATTGCTGTCGTTTATATCCATATTTATGTTTAAGAATCGAAAGAATCAGTTTGTAATAAACAGATTCAATATAATATTAACGCTTTGTTTACTAGGATTTTTCGTGTATCGATCTCTAAATTTATCCGGAGAGGCAATGATCTCTGAGAAGGGTATTGGGATGTTCCTTCCTGTAATTTCTATCGTTTTTTTAGTGTTGGCCAATCGAGCCATTAAAAGGGATGAAGATCTTGTAAAATCTGTAGATCGCTTACGTTAAACCTAACATCTTAGTAGTATTAGTGCGTAAAAGCCCGGGTAATTTTTCCCGGGCTTTTTTTGTTTAAAATACTAGAAATCACTAACTTAGTAAGTGCTTAACCCCAAAATCTTATGCCATGAAAAGAGCGCTTTTTATAGTGGTATGCCTTTGGGTATACCATATACAATCACAGGAACTTATTACAAACGGGAGTTTTGAGAATTTTACTGGCGGATTACCGGAAAACTGGATTCAGGAACAGGGAACCCATGAAGAAGAAATCACAGTGGTAAGCCACGGTTTAAAAAGTGTTAAAGTAACTCCGCAGGCTCCGGGAACCGGAATGTCTACGGTATCCAGAATTAACCAGGTATTTACGCTTTCTTCGACGGACTCATACACCTTGCAGTTTGATTATTTTATTCCGGGAAACGACCAGACCAACGATGTGCAAACACTTCAGTATCTGCTTACCAATATGCAACCCAGCAATGCGGTATTTAACCACCCGGGTAATGTACTTGTAGGAGGAACCCTGGTTTATAACGGTTGGACAACCGTTACCTATCAACTTCAGGTAGATTCCTTTAGGAATGGAGCTACTTCGGCCAATATAAAACTGTCGTTTTCAGTTACGGGTAAAGGAGAAGGCAAGAACGAAACGGTATATATTGATAAGGTTTCTATTGTACCGAGTAGTACGCTCGATATTGTTGATATTAGCACAGATTATACCATAGTAACAGCTATTGACTCCGAGAATATTCACCTTAGTAGACAGTACTATGTAAGAGATTTCAAATTATTTTCCATGGACGGAAAAATAATTGATAAAGGAAAAATCGAGGAAGCACTGATCGATATCAGTTTGTTAAATCGCGGTATTTATGTGGTTACCCTAAAAACGGATACCAATACCTATGCAAAAAAGTTCGTAAAATATTAAGTTGGGAGGTCTGAGATATTAATTCAGGGCCTTTTTTCCAGCTCGATAATTTCCAGATTCTGAATATTGTTTTTTTCAATTTCGAACCGCAACATGGTTCTGATTTTATGAAAGCCGTGTTTACCACAGGCTCCCGGATTCATATGTAATAACCCTAATTTTTTGTCCCACATGACTTTCAGAATATGAGAATGCCCGCATATAAAAAGACGAGGAGGGTTAGTACTTAATTCTTCCCGAACGTGTTTGTTGTACCTTCCGGGATAACCTCCGATATGAGTCATAAAAACCTCGACTTCTTCGCAGTAAAAACGAAGGTTTTTTGGAAATTCGGCCCTGGTTTTATGGTCGTCAATATTTCCGTAAACAGCTTTTAACGGTTTTAGCTTTTTAATAGTATCGGTTACCTGATGATCACCTATATCGCCGGCATGCCAAACCTCGTCCGCCTGCTTTATATATTTTATTATTGCAGCATCTATATGAGAATGAGTGTCCGAGAGCAAAAGTATTTTTTTCATAAGTAAATCAAGCTGTAAATCCCGATACCTGCTTTCTTGTTTTGTACGACACTTCGGGATTCTAAAATCATACCGTATCTTTGTTCGGCTATTTACAAAAGTAGTGTTTTTCAATGCGATATTTTTTGGAGTTTTCATATTGTGGTAAAGCATACAGCGGTTGGCAACGGCAACCCGATGCGTCTTCGGTTCAGGAAACGATGGAACATGCTTTGAGTTTACTTCTTAAAACGCCGGTGGCGCTGGTAGGAGCTGGTCGTACGGATAGCGGAGTGCATGCCAGACAAATGTTTGCTCATTTTGATATTGATTGTATTCCGGACGAATCGCAACTCATACATCGTTTAAATGCGTTTCTTCCAAATGATATTTCTATTGAAAATCTTGTCCAGGTCCATTCGGAGGCACATGCGCGTTTCGACGCTGTATCGAGAACCTATGAATATTGGATTACAACACGTAAGAACCCTTTTCTAACAGAGCGTGCCTATCAGGTAAAACAACCTTTGCAGATAGCGCCTATGAATGAAGCAGCCTCTTTATTACTGGATTATCAGGATTTTCAATGCTTCTCCAAATCAAATACAGACGTTAAAACTTTTTTGTGTACCATTTTATACGCAAAATGGGAAGAACGGGAAGATCTTTTGGTTTTCCAGATAACGGCTAATAGATTTCTCAGGAATATGGTACGCGCAATTGTGGGGACACTCCTGGAAGTTGGCCAGGGAAAGAGGCAACCTGAGGATGTTAAAAAAATAATAAAAAGTAAAAATAGAAGCAATGCGGGCGCATCAGTTCCGGCTCATGCCCTATATTTGACAAAGGTAATCTATCCCAAAACCACATTTAAAGCACATGAGTAAAGAACAAGGGAACGCTTTTGATTTTACCCTGTTTAAGCGTTTAATGCAATATACACGCCCGTATAAAATAACATTTTATGGGGTGGCTATAGCAGCAATCCTGCTGTCTTTCTTCGCAGTGGCGCGCCCGTATTTATTGAAGGAAACGGTTAATCAATACATTGTTCATAAAGATCTGAACGGATTGTTGGTGTACGTGCTAATCATGGCCGGTTTCCTTGTAATGGAGGTGATAAGTCAGCTTTCATTTATTTATTACGCTAACTGGTTAGGGCAATCCATTATCAGAGATATTCGAGTAAAACTCTTTAAACACCTTCTCGGATTCAGAATGAAATATTTTGATAACTCTTCTGTGGGTTTACTGGTAACCCGTACCGTAAGTGATATTGAACGAATAGCTCAAATATTCAGCGAAGGCTTTTTTATGATCGTTAGCGATCTGTTAAAGATGCTCGTTGTTACCGTGGTGATGCTGGTTGTAAACTGGAAACTGGCGCTTATTGTTTTTGCGGTTATGCCATTTATTTTATACGCAACAAGGCTTTTTCAAAAGGCTATGAAAATGGCCTTTATTGAAGTCAGAGCGCAGGTAGCTAATTTAAACAGCTTTGTACAGGAACGAATTTCGGGGATGAAGATCGTTCAGCTTTTCGGCATGGAAAAAACGGAATATGAAAAGTTTAAGGCAATTAACGAAAAGCATAAAAAAGCCTGGCTGAAAACGGTGTGGTATAATTCGATTTTTTTCCCTATTGCCGAGTTGGCTTCCTCAATTACCATTGGTCTTATTGTTTGGTACGGGGGGCTTCAATCGGTAATGAATGATCGCGTGGAGGAGTTAGGAACCATTTTTATGTTTATTCAAATGACTCAAATGTTGTTCAGACCTCTGAGACAGATTGCAGATAAATTCAATACGTTACAAATGGGAATGGTTGCTGCCAATCGCGTATTTGATATCCTGGATACTCGAAGTAAGATAGAAGATCACGGTGAAATAACAGCCTCTGAAATAAAAGGGGATATTTCATTTAAGGATGTTCATTTCGGATATCTTGAAGAAGAAGAAGTACTACGCGGAATATCATTTAATGCTCAGGCCGGACAAACCATTGCCATAGTGGGAGCAACAGGAGCCGGAAAATCAACAATTATTAACCTTCTGAGCCGGTTTTATGATATTCAGCGTGGATCAATATGTATTGATAATACGGATATCACAAAATATACATTACAATCGCTTCGGGCACATATAGCCGTAGTATTGCAGGATGTTTTTCTTTTTGCCGATACCATTTTAAACAATATTACGCTTAAAAACCCGGATATTTCCGAAAAGGAAGTAATCCGGGCAGCCAAAGCTATAGGAATTCACGAATTCATTTCCAGTCTTCCTGGCGGATATCACTACAATGTAAAAGAACGGGGAGTAATGCTATCCAGCGGACAACGCCAGCTAATAGCTTTTCTTAGAGCCTATGTAAGCAATCCGAGTATTTTGGTTTTAGACGAGGCTACCTCTTCGGTAGATTCTTATTCGGAGCAATTAATACAGCGCGCTACGGAAAAAATAACCGAAGGGAGAACATCTATCATTATCGCCCATAGATTGGCCACGGTGCAGAAAGCAGACAAGATTATCGTTATGGAAGCGGGCCGTATTGTGGAAGAAGGTACCCATAAATCACTTCTTAAGAAAAAAGACGGTTTTTACAAAAATCTATACGAGGTTCAATTTCTGGCTGAAGAGCAGCAGATTATTTAAGGCCACCTACCAGGCAAATACGATAAACGCTACCGGAACACCTATATTAAAATTGCCGTGATACAACCCGGGTGTTATGGAGTGGCATTAAAAAGTCCTGCAGTTCATCCTGCCCTTTTTAAATTAAATCATTGCGGATAATTTCGGCCAGTTCATCGAGGTCCTTATGAAGAACAAAATCACCATTTCTTATATAGGAGATCAATCCGGTTTCTTCGCTGACCACCAGTGCCAGCGCATCCGTTTTTTCCGAAATCCCTACTGCCGCACGGTGGCGCAATCCGAATCGGAGCGGAATATTTCGTTCGTTAGAGACGGGAAGAACCACTCGGGTAGCTACAATATGATTTCCTTCAATAATGGCAGCGCCATCGTGAAGGGGGCTATTCTTGTAAAAAATACTTTCCAGAATAGGCGTGTTTATTTCTACATTCATAGCATCGCCGTTGTTCTTAACAAAATCTAACGAATTACTCCGTTCAATAACGAGGATAGCTCCTGTTTTGGAAGCGCTCATTTTCTCACAAGCCGCAAGTACCGCTTCAATATCCAGATCGGCAATAAGCTGATCCTGACGTAAGAATTTAAAATGTTTTATAAAATTTCGCTTCTTGGCAATGTTGGTCGATCCGATCATCAAAAGAAACTTTCTGATCTCCTGTTGAAAAACAATAATAAGAGCAATAAGCCCAACACTCATAAATCCGCCAAAGATCGTACTGATCATTTTCATTTGTAGTGCTTCGGTAAGCTTCCAAATAAGATAGACAATAACAATCCCGATAAAAATATTAATAGCAACTGTTCCCCGAACAAGCTTATAAATGTAGTACATAACAAGGGCTACCAGGATAATATCGATTATGTCGATAACCTTGAATTCCAGAAAATCAAATAGTTCCAAGTTTGAATGGTTTTTGTAAAAATAGAAAAATTAGCTTATAACCTGCAATCACATTCGGGAAGAGCCTCATAGTTATATACAAATTGAAGTGGTGAACATCTTATGTTGTCATTCAGGACCTGTTCAACCAATTCCCAGTCTTCCATATACTCCTGGAAACTCAGGGTCTCATCAAAATTCACATATACAAGCGATTCTTTTCCCGCTGCTGCAAAGGGCACATAATCATTAAAAAAATTCACAAACTCACCTCTGTCAACTTCATTTTCGTTTACTGAAATACGATTGTTTTTATCAAAATTTATGGTAAGGGTATATACCTCCATGTGTTCCTCCGGATGTTCTTTAATATAAAATTTTGAATACTGATCGTTTACCAGAAACTGTATATCCGTAAAATCGATAAAAACCAATTGTTTGTTTAGGGTATCCGTGGCCGAAAAATAATTTCGGGCCGCTTCATTTTTATGCATACCCGCCCGTGTTCGTTTTTCCTGAAGCGTTTTAATTTGCTTAATACATTGTTTGAGGGTAAGCCTTTTATCTACATGAACAATCCAATTGGTTGTGCTAATCAGGTTCTTCCTGTTCAAAAGAATACTATCGGGTTCTTCAGGGGCATAAAAAATATAAGCGGAAGAAAGGTCTTCAACCTGATCGACACCCAGATCTTGTACTTTAGGCAAAAAAACTTCTCTTTTTTGCTGGCAGGACATTAAAAGAATCAACAGAAGAACCGGATAAATTTTAAAACTCATACCTTATTCTGTTTAAGGAGATTAAAAAGCTTAATGCATTGTGAAGCTTCTTTAACATCGTGAACTCTAAGAATTCGAGCCCCTTTTTCAAGGGCGATCATATGCAGGGCGGTAGTGCCATTTAAAGCCTCTTCAGGACCGGTTTTCAACGGTTTGTAAATCATCGATTTTCTACTTATTCCTACCAGCAAAGGTACTTCAAGCGCAGCAAACATATCTAATTCATTCAGTAATTGATAATTGTGATGTATGGTTTTCCCAAAACCGAAACCGGGATCGATCACAATATCACGGATTCCGACATTACGGGCCGCGGCTATCTTTTGAGAAAAGAAGTATCGGATATCCTTGGTCACATGCTGATATGTCGGATTGTTCTGCATAGTTTTAGGTAGCCCCTGCATGTGCATCATTATATATGGAATCTGCAAATGTGCTGCGGTTTCCATCATAGTGGAATCCATTTCAGAAGCGGAAATGTCGTTAATAATGGAAGCACCTTCTTCTACGCAGAACTTTGCTACGGTACTTCGAAACGTATCTACCGAAATAATAATATCCGGAAATTCAGCAACCAACTGCTTTACTACCGGTACAATTCTTTTAAGTTCTTCCGATTCTGCAATATGGGCTGCACCAGGCCTGGAACTATAGGCACCGATATCTATAAAATGAGCCCCGTGAAAAAGCATGTTTTCTACGCTTGTAAGAATATCGTTCATCGAAGTATAACGACCTCCATCATAGAACGAATCGGGAGTTATATTCAGAATTCCCATAATCTTCGGTGAAGAAAGGTCAATAAGCTGTCCCTTACAATTAATAGTCATAGAAGGAATATCTTGGTTTAAAAAGGTTGTAATGTAATACTACATAAACTTTGAACCCGAAACTTTGAATAGTTTTAAAAATTAAGCGAAATTTACGCAAAATACCAGGAAGCACATGCAAAATACTTCAAAACAATACGATGCCGTAATTTCAAGCTGTCGAGATTTGTTTATTAATAAAATGAAAGATTACGGAAGTGCCTGGAGGATACTCAGGCTTCCTTCACTTACCGATCAGGTTTATATAAAGGCACAACGTATTCGCGGCCTTCAGGAAAATGGGGTGAGAAAGATAGATGAAGATGAGGTTCCGGAATTCACAGGGATTATTAATTATTCGGTGATGGCACTGATCCAACTGGAAAAAGGGGTGGTAGACCAGCCGGATCTGAATACAGACGAAGCCATTGATTTGTATGACCGGCATGTGGGCATTACCAAAAAACTGATGGAAGATAAAAATCACGATTACGGAGAAGCATGGAGAGATTTACGTATCAGCTCGCTAACCGATCTGATTTTACAAAAGCTTTTAAGAGTAAAGCAAATAGAAGATAATAGAGGGAAAACCCTGGTGAGTGAAGGCATTGATGCAAACTATCAGGATATGATAAATTATGCGGTCTTTGCACTTATCCTTATCGATGAACAAAAACAGACAGATCATGAAAATGCCGGTTAATATAGCAAGAGTACTTGTTGGAATTCTTTTTGTAATAAGTGGATTGATTAAGTTAAACGATCCGGTAGGATTTTCATTTAAACTGGAGGAATATTTTAGTCCGGCTGTTCTCAATATAGATTTTTTAACTCCCTATGCACTGATTATCGCCATTTTTATAGTGATTTTTGAAACCCTGCTGGGAATTATGCTTTTGCTCGGATTTAAACCCAAATTTACCGTTTGGAGCCTGCTCCTGATGATTTTATTCTTTACTTTCCTAACCGGCTATTCAGCCTATTTTAATAAAGTAACGGATTGTGGTTGTTTTGGAGATGCCTTAAAACTTACGCCCTGGCAATCGTTTACCAAAGATATTGTATTACTGGTATTAATCCTGATCCTGTTTTTTGGATGGAAACATATAAAACCTCTGTTTTCAAAGGGGTTTGCTGCTTTTGGAACGTTTCTGGGACTGCTTGCAAGTGTTGGTTTTGTATATGTGGTACTCAATCATCTTCCCACAGTCGATTTTAGAGCGTATAAAGTGGGAACCAATATCATACAGGGAATGACAATCCCGGAAAATGCACCTCAGGCGGTATATGAATACGATTGGAAATTTAATATCGGAGGTAAAGAAGAACTTATTACAACACTTGGAGAATACCCTGAAGTTGAAGGAGAGTTTCTCGGGGTTGAAACCAGGGAAATACAGGCAGGGTATGAGCCTCCGATTCACGATTTTACCATTGAAAAAGATGGCGAGGATCAGGCAATGCAAATTCTGGAAGAGCCCTTCCTGGTTATGATAATTTCGTATGACCTTTTGAAAGCGGATGCAGAAGGCCTAAAAAAAATAAAAAATATCTCCGATATAGCTTTGGAAAAAGGATACCGGGTTATAGGAATGTCTGCTTCCGGTGAAAATGAAGCGCAGGAATTTAAGAAAGCTTTTGCATTGGGATTCGATTTTTATTTTACCGATCAAACAACCCTGAAAACCATAGTGCGATCTAATCCGGGTGTATTGCTGGTTAAAAAGGGAACCATTGCACAAAAATTGCACTTTAATGATGCAGATAAACTAAACCTGGCGGAGATACCCGAAACGAAGGTTTCTCAGGTGGATGAAAAGCCTACTGTAAATGAGCTTTTAAAGCATCAATTAGATAGTATTTATGCATTGGATCAGGGGATTAGAGCAATTTATAAAACGGGAATAAGAGCCGAAAAAGACTCTATTGCCAGAGCCAGTGGAATTCCGGTACAGGAAGACCCCAGAAAATATTTTACATTATGGGCAGAGATCGATTCTACGAATTGTGAGTTGGTGGAAAACATTATGGCGCAATATGGGTATCCGGGAAAATCGTTAGTTGGTGAACCTACCAATGAGGCAGCCTGGTATGTAATTCAACACAATCCCTTTAAAATAGAAAAGTATTTAGATACAATTAAAAAAGCCGCCGAAGAAGGAGAACTCCCTAAGCGGTTGGCAGCTATGATGGAAGATAGATACCTTATGGAGCAAAATAAAGCACAACGCTATGGAACACAGGGTAAGAGTCAGTTGGTTAATGGAAAGATGATTAATTTTATCTGGCCCATTGAAGACCCGGAAGGTGTAAATGAACGTAGAAAAAAAGCTGGATTCTCTCAATCGGTTGAAGCGTATGGGAAGAGTTTGTTTGGTGAGGATTTTGAATATAAAATTCTTTCCCTGGAGGAAGTAGAGCAATAAAAAGGATAAATTGGGAGCTTTTATTATTAGGAAACTGGGGTATGCTATGCTTACGCTTTTTGGAGTTGTAACGGTTATCTTTTTCTTGTTTACAATACTTCCCGGCGATCCTGCCCGTATGATGTTGGATCAAAATGAAGATAGCGAACAATTGAGTGCAATTAAAAAGAAGTACGGGTTTGACCAACCTGTATTTAAGCAATATCTGTACTACCTGAACGATTTATCACCTGTATCATTTCACTCGACCGGAGAAATTGATTATACTTTTTTTTCAAAAGAAAAATACCACGGTATAGAATTGTTTTCGGTTGGTGATACCAAGGTGGTGATGAAATACCCGTATTTACGGGAGTCTTTCCAGAGGCGAGGAAAAAAAGTAACTCAAATAATTGGCGAAACCTTACCCAATACGGCGGTTTTGGCAATAGCTTCTATTAGTATAGCCCTGCTGTTTGGTATCCTGTTGGGCGTATTTTCGGCATTGGTTCGGGATAGCTGGTTAGATAAAGGGATACAGGTTTTAAGCACACTGGGGATGAGTGTTCCCTCATTCTTCAGCGCTATTTTGTTTGCCTGGTTTTTTGGCTTTTTACTACATAAGTATACCCACTTAAATATGACAGGAAGTTTGTATACGGTTGATGATTTTGGAGAATTTGTTCGGATTGAATGGAAAAACCTTATACTTCCCGCATTCGTCCTGGGCATACGGCCGTTGGCAGTGGTTATTCAGCTCATGCGTAATTCACTTTTGGAAGTGATGGGGCAGGATTATATCCGTACGGCTCGTGCTAAGGGTTTGAGTGAGTATCAGGTTATAAAAAAGCACGGTGTAAAAAATGCATTAAATCCGGTTATTACTGCCGTGTCCGGGTGGTTTGCAAGCATGTTGGCAGGGGCTGTATTCGTAGAGTATATTTTTGGGTGGAACGGATTGGGAAAAGAAATTGTGGATGCACTGAACAATCTTGATTTACCGGTAATTATGGGAGCTGTTCTCGTTATCGCTTCTATGTTTATTCTAATTAATATTTTTGTGGATATTATATACGGATGGCTGGATCCGAAAATCAGATTAAAATAATGAATATGAAGAATATCACACTTTTATTTTTCTTAATAGGTCCCTTTTTAATGGGGCAAAGCCAGGTTTTTGGCAAAAAGGCCCTTGAAGAAGTAATGATTTCCGAAAATGGAACTGAACTGATGTTTTCAGATATCCTGAACACTTATAAGGGAGAACCTGTTTTTATTGATGTCTGGGCAAGCTGGTGTAAAGATTGTATCGTTTCGCAACCTAAAATTAATGCCCTCAGAAAAAAGTATGGGGATAAAGTGAAGTTCGTATTTATTTCTTTAGATAAATCAAAGGAAGCCTGGAAAAAGGCAATTGCAAAATTTAATATAAAAGGAGATCATTATTTTATTCCGAAAAAATGGAAAGATTGTTCTTTTTGTGAAGATATTGAGCTGGATTGGATTCCCAGATATATACTTATAAATACCGATGGTCAAATAAGCCTGTATAAGGCAATTGAAGTAAATGATAGAGAACTTGTGAAACAACTTAAATCGATCTGATGAGAAAAAAAATAGTGGCAGGGAATTGGAAAATGAATAATGACCTTCCCGAAACCGAGTACCTGGTTGATAAATTAATTAAGCAATTACCGGACACCGAGACCGAAATAATGATAGCCCCGGCTTTTGTAAATCTGCACAATGCGTTTAAACTCTTAAGAGAATACCGCGTGGAGGTAGTGGCCCAGAATATGCATTTTGCCGAAAAAGGAGCATATACCGGAGAGATTTCTGTCGGGATGCTACAAAGTGTTGGAGTGAAAACCGTTATCCTGGGGCACTCTGAAAGACGTGCTTATTTTGGCGAAGACGATGCTCTTTTAATCAAAAAAGTGAATACGGCTTTGGCCCATGATATGAAAGTAATTTTCTGTTTTGGTGAGGAGCTCGAAGACCGGAAGAAAGAAAAGCATTTTGACATAGTTGAAACACAGTTAAAGAATGTACTTTTTAATTTGAACACATCTCAATGGGAAAATATTATTTTAGCATACGAACCGGTTTGGGCTATTGGCACGGGAGAAACCGCTTCTCCGGAACAGGCCCAGGAAATGCACGCCTTTATTAGGGAAACCATACGTAAAGTTTATGGAGACAATGTGGCAGCCGGGGTTTCCATTCTATATGGAGGAAGTGTTAAACCCGGAAATGCTAAAGAAATCTTCTCGCAACCGGATGTAGATGGAGGTCTTATAGGAGGAGCTTCTTTAAAGGCAGAGGATTTTTTGGCAATTGCCACGGCTTTTTGAGTATGAATGAAGTATATATAGGATATGAGTTTAAGGTACAGCCCACTCAGTCAGGTACCGAAATACTCATTGCTGAATTAGGGTATGCAGGATTCGAAAGTTTTGTGGAGACGGAATGGGGAGTAAAGGCTTACCTTAAAAAAGAAGATTGGCATCCCCAAATATTAGAATCCGTTCAAATACTGAAAAACAAAGAATTCCGTATTTCGTACTTCCGTGAAGAAATCGAGCAAATCAACTGGAATGCCGCCTGGGAAAAAAACTTTGAACCCATATTGGTTGATGGGTTATGTACGGTGCGGGCACCATTTCATCCGGAACCGAATACCGATTTTGATATCGTAATAGAACCCAAGATGAGTTTTGGTACGGGCCATCATGAAACTACACACATGATGATCAAATTGTTGCTTGGAGAAAATCTGGAAAAAAAAGCAGTGCTGGATATGGGATGTGGTACGGGAATACTGGCCATTTTAGCTAGTATGAAAGGAGCAATTCAGGTAGATGCAATTGATATAGATAGCTGGTGTTACGAGAACGCCATGGAAAACACAAAACGAAACAAATGCCATCATATACGGGTAAAACAAGGAGATGCCTCTTTACTGGAAGGAGTTAAGTATGATGTGATTATAGCCAATATTAACAGAAATGTGCTTTTGGAAGATATACAGGTCTATGCACAATGCATGGCAGAAAATGGCGTTTTATTTTTAAGCGGATTTTACATGGAGGATATTCAATTAATTGATTCCAAATGTCGGGAAGCGGGGCTGCGGTTTCATGAAAAAATTGAAAAAAATAACTGGGTTGCTGTAAAATATGTAAATTAGACACGACATTTTTATCAGATGAGTACCAAGGAAAAAATAAAAGAAGACCTGCTACTCGAGGAAGATGTAGCTAAAAACCATGAAATCATATTATTTAATGATGACGTGAATACATTCGATCACGTAATTGAGACCTTAATTTACGTGTGCGACCATACTCCGGAACAGGCAGAACAGTGTTCGATTATTGTACATTACAACGGAAAATGTACGGTAAAAACGGGATCATACGATGATTTAAAACCCAGGTGTTCCATGCTTTTAGATGCAGGACTAAGCGCCGAAATACATTGAACCTGATACCCGATTCTGTATTGATTACCTATACAAAAACTCAACGAAGCCTTATTAACTTTCCCTATAATAGTACTTTAATTGTATCTTAGTTGCACAGCAAGCCTATACAGTATGTGTATCCGATTTATAATAAGTATTGTTTTTATATTTCCCTTGTTCCTGCTAGCACAGGAGCAACCTCCGATATTAGGATATACCTCGGAAGAATATCAAGCTGCGAATCAGAATTGGGCGGTTGCACAGGGAAATGACATGCATATTTATGTGGCCAATAATGAAGGTTTGCTCGAGTTTGATGGTGCGGAATGGCATTTATACGCTTCACCCAATGAAACCGTGGTACGATCGGTGGCTGTGGTAGATAATAAAATCTATACCGGTTGTTATATGGAATTTGGTTACTGGGAAAGAAACGAAAGAAACGAATTGCAGTATACATCTCTAAGCGACAGGATTAAAGAAAAGATCCTGGAAGACGAGCAATTCTGGAAAATTGAATCTTACTCCGATTGGATACTCTTCCAGTCGCTTAACCAGATTTATATATATCATAAAACGGACGGAACCTTTCATGTTATCACACCGGAAAACGGGATTGTAAAAATGTTTGTTGCCGGAGGTAATATTCTGTATCAGTCACCGGGGAAAGGTGTTTTTGAAGTTAAAAACGGTCAGCCTTCTTTATGGATAAATAATGAAATCCTCAATAAAGAACGGGTCATCAATATTTTCCCGTATAATGAAGGATATATGGTAGTTATGGAGTCCAGCGGACTTTATTCAATATCGGAAAGCGGTTTTGAGAGGATAGACTTTCCGGTTAATGATCTCCTGGAGAATCTGACCGTATATTGTGCGGAAAAGTTACAAAATGACGATTTAGCCTTGGGAACAATATCTCAGGGGGTAGTAATCATTACCAAATCAGGAATACTTAAATATCATATTAAACAAACAAACGGGCTGATCAATAATACGGTGTTATCAGTATTTGAAGATTCAAAAAACAATCTGTGGCTGGGGCTGGACAACGGTATTAATTGTCTGAATATGCAATCTCCAATACAAATCTATCACGATGGAAACGGGATTTTGGGTACCGTATACACTTCGTTTTTTTTTAATAACAATCTGTATATTGGAACAAACCAGGGCTTGTTTTATAAGAAACAGCCTGACGCACCTTTTCAATTAGTTCCCGGAACAAAAGGACAGGTATGGTCTCTTTTCAAATACGATAATCAGTTGTTCTGCGGACATAACATAGGAACACTTTTAATCGAATCAAATAAGGCCCGGTTAATTTCACCAACCGATGGGACGTGGAAATTTAGTGAAGTCCCCGGACGAAAAGATATTATTCTACAAGGGGGATATTATGGGTTAGGAGTACTTAAAAAGAGTTTAAACGGAAATTGGGTTTTTAGCCATAAAATAGAAGGGTTTGATTTTTCGTCCAAACATTTTGAATTAAAAAATGAAAACGAGGTATATGTAAGTCACGAGTATAAGGGAATTTTTAAAATTCTCCTGGATAAGGAACTCAATAAAGTGTTAAAGGTAGAAAAGCTAGAGTCGCCCGGGAAAGGTAAAAATGCGAGCTTAGCTAAATTTAATGGAACTCTTTATTTTGCAAATAATGATGGGATTTTTGAAATGAGACCTTCTGAATCCGATTTTAAAAAAGATAGTCTTCTGAGTCGTGAACTTGGAAAAGGAAAACCCGCTTTTGGAAAATTAATTGCCGATGAAACCGGGAAATTATGGATGTTCGGAAAAGATAATCTTAGTTATATAACACCCGGGAAACTCACTAATAATCCAACGGTAAATTACATTCCTATTCCATTCAGCTTACGTAAAACGATTAATGGATATGAGAATATTACACATTTGGAAGATAATAAGTTCCTGGCAGGATTTACCGATGGGTATTTTACCCTGGACCTGGATAAACTGGCCTATAATCCGTATCAGATAAAAATTAATGACGTTACTTACTTTGACGTTTCAATGGAACGCTCCAATTTACCGGTAGCAGGAAATGTGGAGTTGGATTACAATAAAAATAATATTTCATTTTCTTATAGTGTTGCTGAGTACGAACGTTTTTTAATTCCGGAATATCAGTATATGCTGGAAGGATCATACGATCAATGGAGCTCATGGACCACCGATTCAGGGGTAAGCTTTAAAAACCTTTCTTTCGGGAGCTATACATTTAAGGTAAGGGCTAAAATTGGCAATCGTATTGGTGAAACGGCAACCTATCCTTTTTATGTAAATCGCCCCTGGTACTTTTCTAATGCTATGGTTGCGTTGTATTTGTCTGTTTTTTTAATAGTAGCATGGTTAATCCATAAAGCATATAAGGGTTATTACAAAAAACAACAAGCCAAATTAATAGCAGACAACAGGAAGCAATTGGAAATAAAACAGCTGGAAAACGAACAGGAATTAATGAAAATGAGAAATGAACAGTTGCGAAAAGATGTAGAGAGTAAAAACAGGGAGCTGGCAGTTTCAACCATGAGCCTTATTAATAAAAATGAAATATTACTTCAAATAAAAGACGAACTTATAAAGGAAGGAGATTTGGAACGAAATATTAAATCTGTTGTAAATACCATTCGCCAGAATACCAGAGAGGAAAATAATTGGAACTTTTTTAAAGAAGCATTTAATAATGCCGATAGTAACTTTCTTAAAAAAGCAAAAGCACTGCATCCTAATCTTACGCCGAACGACTTGCGTCTTTGTGCGTATCTTCGTCTTAACTTATCATCAAAAGAGATAGCTCCTTTGCTGAATATATCCGTTCGAAGTGTCGAAATAAAAAGGTATCGTTTGCGTAAAAAAATTGATCTTCCGCATGAAAAAAGCCTTGTTGAGTACATCTTAAATATCTAAATTACCCCATCATTCGGCTATTTTACCTCAACATAAACTATACAAGAGCGATTTATAAAGATTTTGTGAGGAGAATTTGTTTATGTGTGAAACCCTGTTATTATTAAGAAATCCCTTTTGTTTTAGTATTTTTTTTATTAAAAATTCAATATATGTGGTCTTTTTTTGATGTGTATATTTTTTGTTGAGGTCTTTATTGCGGATTCTTAATTCATAAAAAGTACATTGTAACATCAATTTATAGCATATGAAGGCAAAACTATTTACGTGTATTTTTTTACTGTGTTTTTACTTTGGGGTTGGGCAAGATCTCAAAGTGTCGGGAACAGTGTATGATGAAGCCAATACACCCTTGCCCGGGGTAAGTGTAGTGGTTAAAGGAACTACCAAGGGAACAACAACCGATTTTGACGGATTGTTTTCCATGGAAGAAGTGCCGTCAGGATCGGTATTGGTTTTTTCCTATATCGGGTTTAAAAGCCAGGAAATAACGATTACCGACGAAAGTGTAATGACTATTATCATGCAGGAAGATCTGCAAAAACTGGATGAGGTAGTGGTTATCGGATACGGTACTCAAAAGAAAAAGGAGGTTACCGGAGCAGTTTCGGTTGTCGATTCGGAAACCATTGAAGCTTTAAAACCAACTAGAGTAGAACAAGCACTGCAAGGTCAGGTAGCGGGAGTTAATATTACGTCGCAATCGGGTTCCCCCGGAGGTGCTACTACAATAAGTATTAGAGGTGTGTCGACCAACGGAGATAGCAGACCTTTAATATTAGTAGACGGAAATGTTATAGAAGACCTTAGTGTAATAAACCCCAGCGATATAGCCAGCGTGAATGTTCTTAAAGACGCAACGGCAGGTATTTATGGGGTAAGGGCGGCTAACGGAGTGGTTTTGATCACTACAAAAACCGGACGAAAAGAAATGCCGTTGACGTTTGAATATAATGCGTATGCCGGATTTCAACAAACAACGCGTAAAATACCGGTGCTTAATGCAACCGAGTATGGTGTGTTGGTAAATGAAGCGTTTGCCGCAGGTGGAAGCGCTCCGCCTTTTACAGATTTATCAACATTAGGTGTTGGAACAGACTGGCAGGATGAAGTATTTGAGAATGCTCCGATTTTTAATCACAGTTTGACTGTAAAAGGAGGTGGAGAAAAATCTTCCTATTCCTATAGTACGTCCTTATTAAAACAAGAGGGTATTGTGGGAGGAAATAATTCCAGCTTTACTCGTTTTACAAAACGGATTAGTTACAATCTGGATTTTTTAGAAAACTTTAAGCTTACTTCCGGTTTTATTCTAACCCATTCCTACAAAAGAAATTTAATAGAATCTGCCTTAGGTTCCGTTTTGTTTAACGCTTTAAATATGGCTCCAACACTATCGGTTACCGATGGGATGGGGGGGTACACTATTGCAGAAGGCTTAGGAAATGAAGTGATAAACCCAATAGCACAAGTAGCAAATGCATACGATAGAACCCAGGTATTAAGGTTGAGTGGAAATGCCGGCCTGGGATATAATTTCTTAAAGCATTTTACGGCACAGGCGAATATTCAGTTTAACTATTCGGAAGTTAAGAGTAAAATATTTAGCCCTATTGTAAATTATGGTAGCGGTAAAGTATTTAATAAAGATAGAAGTGAAGTTTTTGAAGGGTTAAACTTTTTCAGAGATTACACCTTTGATGCATTTATTAAATATCAGAATAGTTTTAATGAAATACATAATGTAAATCTGGTTGTAGGTACTTCGGTGTTTAAAACAACAGGCGTATTTACAGGAGATAAAGGGTTTGATATTCCGGGAAATGTCATTGAAAATGCATCTATTGAAAATGCCAGAGAAGTTGAAGATATAAATCAGGCCCTGGGAAGAGACCCGAGATTTGATTCAAGATTATTATCCTATTTTGGAAGGTTGCAGTACGACTATAAAGGAAAGTACTTGTTATCGGCAGTTATCAGACGAGATGGTTCGACCAAATTTGGCCCGGAAAATAAATTTGGATATTTCCCTTCCGGTTCACTGGGCTGGATTGTTTCGGATGAGAATTTCCTGGCCGACAGTAATTTTATTAATTTCTTAAAGCTAAGAGGATCCTACGGAATTCTGGGGAATGATAGAATTCCGGATTTCAGATATGTTTCATTACTCAATGGAGAAGGAACTTATGTTTTAAATGACCAGTTGGTATTTGGTACAGCTCCCGGAGCAGTGTCGAACCCTGAAATACGATGGGAAAAACAAAAGACCTGGGATATAGGACTGGATTTGAGGTTTTTAGATAATAAAATCGATATTACAGCCGATTATTTTAAGAAAACCACCGAGGACCTGTTGGTAATACCTCAGGTATCCGGTTTATTGGGAGTTGGTGCTCCCGGATCAGGACCTCCTGTTGTTAATGCGGGAACTGTGGAAAACAAAGGATTTGAATTTGCTATCGGATACTCTGACAGTTTTAGCGACGATTTCAAATTCAGTATAAAGTATAATGTAACGGCTCTGGATAATGTTGTAAAATCGGTAAGTGCCGAGGGCGACTTTTTATCAGGAGGATCGTTTGGAGTGGGGCAGGAACCACCTTCAAGAATGGAAGCAGGCTTTCCGCTGGGATATTTTAGAGGCTTTAAAACAAATGGTATTTTCCAGAATCAGGCCGAGGTTGATGCTTCTCCAACAATTAATGAGATGGTAAAACCGGGAGATTTAAGATTTGTGGATATTAATGGAGACGGCGTTATTGATGATAATGACAAAACAGACCTTGGAAATCCTTTACCCGATGCTACAATGGGGCTCAATATATCTATGGATTATAAGAATTTTGATTTCTCAGCATATGCTTTTGCTTCTGTAGGGAACGAGATTGTTAGAAATTATGAGCGTAATCAAAATTTGACAAACAGAAGCATTTATTTCTTAGATCGCTGGAGAGGCGAAGGAACCAGCAATACTACACCTCGTGTAACAACCGGTGTTAATTCCAATGGATTATTTTCAGATTATTTTGTGGAAGATGGATCGTTTGTAAGGCTTCAAAACGTACAGCTAGGATATACTTTCCCCTTTGATTCAAATGAGGATTCAAAAGTTGATAAGCTAAGACTATATGTATCGGCCAGTAATTTGGTGACCCTGACAGAATATAAAGGCTACGATCCAACAGCGTCATCAGGAGCGCCGATAGGAGGAGGTATAGATCAGGGATTTTATCCAAATCCAAGAACATTTTTACTAGGGGTAAACGTAAAATTTTAAATCAGAATTATGAAAAATATTAAATATACACTCATTATTTCCTTGCTAATGTTTTCATGTAGTGATGATTTTATAAATGTAGATTCTCAAGATCAAAACTCTGAAGATTTTTTCAATACGGAAGAAGATTATCAAAAAGCATTGATAGGAGCATACGATGGCCTTCAATCTACATACGTAAATGTAATGCTGGGAGAGATTGCATCAGATAATACACTTTGTGGTGGAGAAAGCGCCACAGATGTTATAGGATTTCAGGAAATAGACGATATGATTCATACACCTATTAATGCTAATTTAAGAGATATCTGGAATTGGATGTATGGAGCTGTAAATCGGGCGAACTTTATTCTGGAATTTCAGGATAAAACCGATTTTCCGGGAAAAGAAGGAGTACTGGCACAAGCCAGATTTTTAAGAGCTTATTATAATTTCGAATTGGTGAAATGGTTTGGAGATGTTCCTTTTCTGGTAGACAAACGCATTCAGTTTGGAGATCAGTTTAGCATTGATAGAACTCCGAAATCAGAAATCTATGCTCAGATAGAAGCCGATTTAATTTATGCAGCGGCTAATTTACCCTATGTGCAAAATGAAGTAGGTAGAGTTACCAAAGGTGCTGCACAGGCATTGCTGGGTAAAGCCTATTTGTATCAGGATAAGTTTACCGAAGCAGCAACTGTTTTGGAAGATGTAATAAACAACGGACCATATGATTTGGTAGCAGATTACAGCACATTGTTTGAAAATGATAATGAAAACAACATAGAGTCTGTGTTCGAAGTACAGTACTCAGACCTGGAGGGTGCCGGTTTTGGATGCTTACAATGTAGTGAAGGAAATGTTGCGGTTGGCTTTAATGGAATTAGAAATTATACGGGACCGGTATTTGAATCCGGATTTAGTTTCAATGTGCCGGTACAGGAAGTTGTTGATGCTTTTGAAGATGGAGACCTCAGAAAAGACGTAGCTATTTTAGATATTGATGCATGGGCGGCAAGTACCGGAGCAACTTTTTCTACAGGATTTGAGCATACGGGGTATTTTAACAGAAAATATATTTCACGTCAGGGTGATTTAAACACGGGAGACGCCAATTTAACGAACCCTAATAACTACAGAGCAATTCGATTTGCAGATGTTTTATTAATGGCTGCGGAAGCTTTAAACAGAGGAGGGATTAGCGATGCGAGAGCTCAACAGTACTTAAACCGAGTTAGAAATAGAGCTGGCTTAGGTGATATTTCGCTAACAGGAGCAAATTTAACGGATGCTATTTACAACGAACGTCGTGTAGAGTTAGTGGGAGAAGGACACCGTTTTTTCGATTTGGTTAGAACGGGAAGAGCTGCGCAAGAAATCGATGGATTTGTAGCAGGGAAACACGAATTATTTCCTATTCCAGCTATAGAAATACAATTAGCAGGAAATAGATGGGAACAAAACCCTGGATACTAAAATAAAAATTGACAATATGAAAACAATAAAATATATAGTAAGCTTAGGGGTAATATTACTTTTCTTTGCTAATTGTTCAGAAGATGATAACAATCTGGATTTTGTAAAAAAAGTAACACCACCTACTAATGTTTCAGCGCTTTTTCAAGTAACTCAGGACAATACCGGTTTGGTTACCATTACCCCGAGTGCTGAAGGGGCGGTATCGTTTAATATTACTTTTGGCGATGAAACCGAAGCTCCGGGAACGGTTGCTCAGGGAGAAAGCATAGATCACACCTATGCGGAAGGTACATACACGGTACAAATAGAAGCCGTTGGATTAACAGGGCTAAAAGCTCAAATATCGCAGGAGTTGGTAGTTTCTTTTAATGCTCCTGAAAATTTGGATGTTACCATTGAAAACGACCAGGCTGTATCTAAGCAGCTAAACGTTACCGTAACTGCCGATTTTGCAATTACTTACGAAGTGGACTTTGGAGATGGTAGCGATCCCAAATCAGCAAATATCGGAGATACAATATCCTATGTTTATGCCGAACCTGGTACGTATACCATTTCGGTTATTGTGATGGGAGCTGCTTTGGAAACCACAGAATACACAGCCGATTTTGAAGTAACTGAAATTTTACAGCCCATAGCATCAGCACCAACGCCTCCGGCAAGAGGAGCTCAGGATGTAATTGGTGTTTACGGATCTGCTTACACGGTAGCGCTGTCAAATCCGGATTATTTCCCGGATTGGGGACAGGGAGGACAAGGAAGTAGTTGGACGACATTCGATCTTAACGGAGACGAAATGTTACAATATATAAACTTAAGCTACCAGGGAATAGATTTCGGTGAGCAAATAGATGCGTCTAATATGGAGTTCTTACATTTGGATGTTTGGACAACAGATGTAACCGATTTAGAGGTATCGGCCATAAGACCAGGTCCGGATGAAAGACCTGTTACGGTGCCGTTAACTGCCGATGAATGGACCAGTATAGATATTCCTCTGTCAGATTATACAGATCAGGGATTAACGCTTGCAGATTTGTTTCAACTCAAGTTTGTTGGTACACCCTGGGCCGCAGGAACTGTTTTTATAGATAATATTTATTTCTGGAAAGCTCCGGAACCCGCCTCAGGACTGGAGGGAACCTGGAAACTAGCTCCGGAGGCCGGTGCCTTAAAAGTAGGGCCCGCCCCAAATAATGGAGACTGGTGGACAAGTGATGCTCAAACCGTAATTGATAGAGCATGTTATTTTGATGATATTTATTTCTTTGGTTTAGACGGATCGTTTAAAAATGTTCTGGGAGCTGAAACCTGGTTGGAAACCTGGCAGGGTGTAGGGTCTGACCAATGCGGAACACCTGTTGCTCCTCATGACGGAAACACGGCAGCTACATTTGTTTACGATGATAATGCCGGTACGGTTACCTTAAATGGAACAGGATCCTATTTAGGACTTCCTAAAGCAAATAATGCGGGAGAACTGCCAAATGTTGGGGTTCCGGCTTCAATTACTTACAATGTTACGCTTACGGATAATAATAATACCATGAATGTGGTAATAGAAGCTGGCTCCGGAGTATTCTGGTCTTATAAATTAATAAGATATGTTTCTCCGTTGGTGGGAACCTGGAAATTAGCACCGGAAGCAGGGGCCTTAAAAGTAGGACCCGCTCCAAATAATGGAGACTGGTGGACCAGTGATGCTCAGACTGTAATAGATAGAGCTTGTTATTTCGATGACGATTATGTTTTTGGTTCAGACGGATCGTTTAGTAATGTTCTCGGGTCTGAAACCTGGTTGGAAACCTGGCAGGGTGTGGGCTCCGATCAATGCGGGCCGCCCGTTGCACCTCATGACGGAACAGGAACTTATTCCTATTTCTACGACGAAGGAGCAGGAACCGTAATGCTGAATGGTCTAGGGGCTTATTTGGGGCTCCCCAAAGCAAATAACAATGGGGAATTGCCTAATGTAGCTGTGCCAAATGCCATTACTTATGATATTAGCTTTGTTGATAGTAATACAATAACAGTAGTTATTGAAGCAGGTTCGGGAGTATTTTGGACTTATAAACTTGTTAAGTAATTAAAGGAATTTATTATGAAAAACTTAAAATATAGTATTGGAATTTTTCTGGTATTAGCCCTGTTGTTCGGTTGCCAGGAAGATGATGTTGCGGTAGGAGATCTTGTGGCACCGTCAAATATTCAAATTCAAATTGATAAAGTTGGTGCCGATGCCGGCAATCCAAACGGAGATGGTAGTGGAACGGTAAATTTTTCGGCAACTGCCGACAATGCAATAGCCTTTCATTATATCATTCAGGGAGAAACTAAATTAGCAGAAAACGGTAAAGTATCTCACGATTTTACACTGTTGGGAACAAATACATACGTGGTTACCGTAATTGCATTTGGAACAGGAGGGGCTTCGTCGAGCAGAACTGTTGAAGTGGATGTGCTTTCACTGTACGACCCTCCAGCAGATCTTGTGGAAATGCTTTATGGCAGCGGATCGAGAACATGGAGACTAAAAGCAGAAGCGCCAGGGCACTTTGGTGTAGGTCCGGCAGATGCTGTTGACCCGATTTGGTGGGCAGCTTCGCCAAATGATAAAGATGGGAAAGGTGCTTACGACGATAGATGGGTTTTTAATTCCGACGGTACGTATTCGCATATTACAAATGCAACCGGATACGGACAGGTAAACCCCATGAATCAGGATCTTGGCGATCCGGGATTAACGCCTAACGGAGATAATGAATACGAAAACTATCCATTAGATGATTATTCGGGAACATATACCTTAACGGCTCCCGGAGGACAGGAAACACTGTCTTTTTCCGGAATTGGCTACCACGGATTTTACGTGGGAGGAGATCACAAGTATAAAATCTTATCAAGAAGTGCTAATGAAATGAAATTAATGACTGTTGGATTGGATGGTTTGGGATGGTTTGCAATTTTAGTCGCTGAATAAACTAGTTATTTTGAATTAGTCACTATAGAAGGAGTATGTAACGTACTCCTTCTTTGTAAAAAAGGGATTCCATGTTAAAGCGAGGTATTTTATGTTTAAGTGTTATGCTACTTGCCTGTTCTGGTGGAGGAGACGACCCCATACCTCCAACGCCGGAACCAGAGGTAATTATGCCAGCGAATTTAAATTTAACCATAACGCTTGTAGGAGCTGATGCTGATAATCAATACGGTGATGGATCCGGAAAAATACAATGCGTTGCATCAGCAATCAATGCGGTTAATTATAAATTTAAATTTAATAATACCAACGAGCAGGAAAGTATCAATGGAAGTGTGGATTTTGAGTTTACCGAGCCTGGCATTAACAGCTATGTAGTTACTGTTTTTGCTTTTTCAAGCACCGGACACTCAATAAGTACATTTCAAAATGTAGAAGTATTGGTAGATGATGGAAACCCTACGGTGCTTTGGTCAGATGAGTTTGATGTGGATGGAGCAGTTTCTTCAGCAAACTGGTTTGCCGAGACTGTGCCACCAAATAATGGAAGTTGGTGGAATAATGAAACTCAACATTATACCGATAGAACAGATAATGCTTATGTATCTAACGGTACGCTTAAAATTGTGGCAAAAAAGGAAACATACACCTTCCAGGGAAGCACAAAGCATTTTACTTCAGCAAGGTTAAATACACAAAACAAATTCAACTTTACTTATGGAAGGGTAGATGTAAGAGCAAAATTACCAGCCGAAAATGGTACCTGGCCCGCAATATGGTTATTGGGTGCTAATATTAATACCGTTGGCTGGCCGGCTTGTGGGGAAATTGATATTATGGAACAAACAGGTTGGGATAAGAATAAAGTTTTGGCTACCTGCCACTGGTATGATAACACCACACAAAGTAATGCGAGTTACGGATTGGAAACCGGGCTCTTAAATGCGTCATCGGAGTTTCATATTTATTCTATGGAGTGGACGCCAACTTTTATTAAAATGTTTGTTGATGATGTACCGTATTATCAAATCGATTTAAATGATAATCTACCATTTAATAAAGACTTTTTTATTATTCTAAATATCGCCATGGAAGGAGATTTAGGCGGAACAGCAGACCCTAACTTCTCAGAAGCCGTCATGGAAATAGACTATGTAAGAGTTTATCAATAAGCACTTAAATTTTTATGTCGAAAAAATTAGTCTTCATAGCATTTGTGGTATCCCTGGGCGGGTTTTTGTTTGGATTTGATGCAGGCATTATTTCCGGCGTGATGAATTATGCCGGGCCGGAGTTTAATTTAAGCGACGGGCAATCCGGATGGGTGGTTAGTTCACCTTCTTTTGCCGCTATGATTGCCATGCTCTTTTCAGGAAGACTTAGCGATATTATCGGAAGAAAGAAAATATTACTGGCCGTTGCATTTCTGTATGCCGTTTCGGCTTTATTTTCTGCCTATGCCACCTCGTATGAGATGCTTTATATAGCGAGAATGATAGGCGGACTGGCGTTTGGGGCCGCTTTGATTTTAGCTCCGACCTATATCGCTGAGATCTCAACATCCGAAAACAGGGGGAAATTAGTGGCTATCCAACAATTGAATATTGTACTGGGCTTTTTTGTAGCTTTTTTAAGCAACTACTACTTTAATAAATTTAATACGGCTGAAAGTTCTTTCCTGACCGATCAGAACGTATGGAGATGGATGTTAGGTGTCGAACTGATTCCTGCCTTATTGTATTTTGCCGCGTTGTTTTTTGTGCCTAAAAGCCCGCGCTGGTTATACCTGAAAAATAAGATTGAAAAAGCTAAAAGCGTTCTTCGCGGAATTCACGGGGAAGAAAAAGCAGCACAGGAAATAATATCCATTGAAAAAAATATAGATACCGAGAAAAAAAAGTCCGGGGTTTTTATCAAAGACCTGCTAAAACCTGCACTTCGTTTTATTATGGTTGTCGGATTGGTAGTGGGAATTTTACAACAGATAACCGGAATTAATGCGGTTTACTTTTATGCAACTTCTATTTTTAAACAAACCGGAATTGGAACCGATGCAGCCTTTTCTTCCGGCGTACTGCTAAGTACCATTACCGTGATTTTTACCATCGTTGCCATGTATTTAATTGACAGGGTGGGAAGAAGACCTTTGCTGTTAGCCGGTATTGCGGGCATAGCGGTAAGCCTGCTATTATGTGCATATGGATTTAAACAGGCTACTTATACCTTGACCGCCGGAGAGATTGCAGAATTTCAATTCGAAAATGCACATAAACTGGAACCCTTCGCAAATAAAGTTTACGATAGCGATGTTGTTTTTAAAAGAGATATGAAAACAGCCCTGGGAAATCAGGGGTATGGTAAAAACGACGGAGCTATCCTGGAAGCGGCAACAGAAATGAATGCAACCCTGGTATTAATTGGTATTCTCGGGTTTATTGCATGCTTTGCATTTTCCCTCGGACCGGTTATGTGGGTGCTGTTATCAGAACTGTTTCCCAATAAATATAGGGGACTCGCCATTGGCGTTATAGGATTTATCAACTCGTTTATAAGTTGGATTGTTCAGTTAATTTTTCCATGGGAATTATCAAACCTGGGAAACGCTTTAACCTTTTTTATATTCGGAGCCATTGCGTTATCAGGCTTCTTTATGTTATTAAAAATACTTCCGGAAACTAAAGGAAAAACGTTAGAACAAATTGAACATGATTTAGTAAGAACCTGATAAAGTATTTAAGAGAAAATGCAAACAGTATTACAAGCAAACGATCAAAAATCTACTTTGACTGATCAACGTGAAGAAATGAATAAAAAAAGTATTTATATAGGCAATGTAAAAGCTTCTTTTGAGGCCCGTGAAATTAAGGGAAAACTAATTGATTTCGCTGGGGAAAAATACTATAAAATTGCAAATTACGATGCCATGAGGCCCTTTTTTATGAGCATTGTAAGCGATTCTAACCATTGGATGTTTATTTCCAGCAGCGGAGGCTTATCAGCAGGAAGAAAAGATTCCGATATGGCATTATTCCCGTATTATACGGACGACAAGATTACGGAGTCTGCAGAAATCACCGGAAGTAAGACCATTATCCAGATGCATGCTGAAGGTAAAACATTTCTCTGGGAACCCTTTTCCAATAAATACGAGGGAGTTTATCAAATTCGCAGAAATCTGTATAAAAACAGCTACGGGAACAAAGTAATTTTCGAAGAGATCAATGACACTCTCGGATTGACTTTCAGGTATCAGTGGAATTCCAGTAACGTTTACGGATTTGTAAAAAAAGCTACATTGATTAACCACTCAGATGAAGAAAAACAACTTACCGTGTTAGACGGTATTCAAAATATTTTACCGTATGGGGTTTCGGAAGCCGTTCAGGGAATCCGGAGTAATCTGGTAGATGCCTATAAAAAAAATGAACTTGAAACAAACGTGGGCCTTGGCATCTATTCCTTAAGTGCCATTATTGTTGATAAAGCTGAACCGAGTGAGGCCCTGAAAGCTACAATAGCCTGGTCGGTGGGGCTGGATGGTGCAACGTATTTAATTTCTTCCCGTCAGCTAAATAGTTTCCGAAGAGGGAAAGAACTTGTTCAGGAAGTTGATGTAAGGGCAGAAAAAGGAGCCTTTTTTGCTTGTAAAAAAATGACTCTTGAAACAGAAAAACAACATCAGTGGATGATTGTGGCCAATGTAAATCAATCCATGACGGGAATAAGTGAAATTTCTGAAAAAATCAAAAATGAAGAAGCTCTGTTTAATGAGATTCAGCAGGATATTAACCTGGGAACCGAACGCTTGGTGCAACTGAATGCGGCTTCAGACGGATTACAGCTTACTGCCGATAAACTCAGGAATGTACGACACTTTTCCAATACCCTTTTCAATATTATGAGAGGGGGGATTTTTGACAACAATTATCAAATTGAAAAATCTGATTTTGTGCCGTACATCGCTAAGGCTAACAAAAAAGTATTTAAAAAGAAGGAGGAATTACTCTTGCAACTTCCCGAGCAGTTCTCTCTGGAATACCTAAGAAAGCTGGCGGATACCGGCGAAGACCATAACGAGGATAAAAACTTTAAACGGCTTTGTTTCGAATATATGCCTTTACGGTTTAGCCGCAGACACGGAGACCCAAGTAGGCCATGGAACAAGTTTTCAATTAATACCAGAAGTGAAATTGACGGGTCGAAAATACTGGATTACGAAGGAAACTGGCGCGATATTTTTCAGAACTGGGAGGCGCTTGCTCATGCATATCCGGAGTTTATAGATAGTATGATCCACAAATTTTTAAATGCGTCTACCTTTGACGGATATAATCCTTATCGGGTTACCAAAGACGGTTTTGATTGGGAAACCATAGAACCTCACGACCCGTGGTCGTATATTGGTTATTGGGGAGATCATCAAATTATTTATTTGCTCAAGTTTTTGGAGTTTATGGAAGATCATTTTCCGAATAAACTTGCCGGGTATTTTAACCAGGATATTTTTGTTTATGCCAATGTACCCTATAAAATAAAACCGTACGAGGATATTCTGGCTAACCCCAAGGATACTATCGTATTTGATGAGGAATCGGAAAGAAAAATTATTCAGAAACGAAAAGAGCTCGGGGCCGACGGAGCACTACTACGGGATGTTAATTACTTTATTTATAAAGTTAATCTGATTGAAAAATTACTGGCTACGGTTATGGCTAAAGTATCTAATTTTATACCGGAAGCAGGGATCTGGATGAATACACAGCGTCCGGAATGGAATGATGCAAACAATGCGTTGGTGGGGAATGGTGTCTCCATGGTTACCCTGTACTACTTGAGAAGGTTTTTGAATTTCTTTGAAACCATCGTACAAAATGCAAGTGAGGATGCTTATCCGCTTTCCATGGAACTGGAAGAATTTTTTATCAACGTAAACCGCACTCTGCAAAATAATACAGGCGTTCTTTCCGGAAAAATTTCAAATACCGATCGAAAAAGTATTCTGGACGGATTGGGAAAAGCAGGGAGCTATTACAGGAATAGAATTTACAAACATAGCTTTAGTGGCGATAGAAAAGAAGTTAAGAAATCAGACTTGTTAAACTTTTTTGAGGTAACCAAAAAATATCTGGACCATTCCATAGAGGCAAATAAAAGGCCGGATAAATTATACCACGCTTATAATTTAATGACCGTTGAAAACTCCGCTGAGATATCTGTTTCTCATTTGCCTGAAATGCTGGAAGGTCAGGTAGCGGTTTTAAGCTCCGGATATATCTCGGGAACCGATTCCGTGGAACTGTTAAATTCCATGAAGAATAGCGACTTGTTCAGACCGGACCAGTACAGCTACCTTCTCTATCCCGATAAAATATTACCGAGGTTTGTCAATAAAAATAATATTTCACCCGAGCAGATAAATCGCTCTGTTTTATTGAAGCAATTGCTTAAAGATGGCAATGCCCGGATCGTGGAAAAAGACAGCGCAGGAAACTACCATTTTAACGGAACATTTAATAATGCGGAAAGCTTAAAGCAAGCCTTATCGCTATTGCCGGAAAAGTATGAAAGTTTGATAGCTAAAGACGGAGCGTATTTGTTACGGGTATTCGAAGATACTTTTGACCATAAATCCTTTACCGGCCGATCCGGAACTTTCTATGGGTATGAAGGATTGGGGTCTATTTACTGGCATATGGTTTCCAAATTATTACTCAGTGTACAGGAAGCCTGTCTTCAGGCGTTGGCTCATAAGGAAAGTGAGGTAACCATTGGGAAATTACTGGATCATTATTACGAAATTAATGAGGGAATAGGAGTTCATAAATCCCCGGAACTGTACGGAGCCTTTCCTACCGATCCCTATTCGCATACACCGGGAGGTAAGGGTGCACAGCAGCCGGGTATGACCGGGCAGGTAAAAGAAGATATTTTAAGCAGATTCGGAGAGTTGGGTGTTTTTGTAAAAGAAGGAAAAATGCTGTTCAATCCGCGATTGCTGAGAATAGGAGAGTTTTTAAAAGAACCCGCAACCTTTACCTATGCAGATGTAAACAAAAATATAGCAGATATAAAGCTGAATGCAGATTCACTGGGGTTTACCTATTGCCAGGTTCCCATAATCTATAGACTTGCAGATCAGGATAACTTAAAAGTAATCTTTAGCGATGGAAAATCGCTGGAATTTGATGGATTAAGCATAGATACCAATACCAGCCGAAAAATATTTCAACGCACAGGAGAAGTTCAGAAAGTGGAGGTATTCTTTAGAAATAAAAATTAATGATATTAAAGCGGAAACATAGAATTGTTATCGCCATTTATATGGGGATCTTTGCCTTTTTTGTAAGCTCCTGTAAGAGTATTACAAAAAAAGAAAAGATCGCCGAACTGATTATTGAGCAAAAGGTAGATTCCTTATTGTCAATAATGACTCTGGAAGAGAAAATAGGGCAGATGTCGCAGGTAAGGCATTTTAGCGATATAGCAGGAAATGATATTGCCATAAAATTCATTGGGTCTGTAATTCACACACAGGGCCCTTTACCTGGTAGGAATGCTGCTGAATGGCAGGCGAGGTTTGTTGAATTGCAAAAACAGGCGCTGTCCACCCGGTTGGGAATCCCTCTGCTATTTGGAGTAGATGCCGTTCATGGTCAGAATACCTATGAAGGAGCGACCATCTTTCCCCATAACATAGGCTTGGGTGCTACCGGAAATGAAGATTTGGTTAAAGCAGCGGCAGCTATTACAGCCGTCGAATCTCGGGCAACCGGTTTTAACTGGGTATTCTCTCCTTGTGTAGCCATTCCGTATAACGAGAAATGGGGCAGGGTATACGAAGCCTTTTCAGAAAGTACGGAACTAACCAATCGGCTTACGAAGGCTTCTGTACACGGGCTGCAGGGAAACCTACCAGATAAGAATGGGGTGATGGCTACTGCCAAACACTATATAGGAGACGGAGCCACCGATTTCGGGAAAGAAGGAGGAACAACCACATTGTCTGTCCGGGAAGTATATAAACGTCTCCTTCCGCCGTATCGTGTAGCCGTAGAAGAAGGAATCGGAGCTGTAATGGCTTCTTTTAATACCCTTACGGGTAAAGCAATGCACGCACATAGGGAGCTCATTACCGATACATTAAAAACAGCTATGGGTTTTGATGGCATCGTAGTGTCCGACTGGAAAGGTTATTCCCGATTTGGAGGGTATGATATTATTAATGCTGGGATCGATATGGTTATGGCTGTTGACGGAGATCTCGACATATTCCAGGCTGGATTAAAACAAGCCGTAGACAGTGCGTATGTAACCCAACAGAGAATAGACGACGCGGTACGCCGCATATTAAGGCAAAAGTTTAAACTGGGGCTGTTTGAAAACCCTTTTCCGGATCCCGAATTGATTCCTTTAATCGGTCATCATGACCATAGAGAAAAAGCGAGGCAGGCGGTTCGGGAATCACTGGTTTTGTTAAAACATGAAAATAAAGTGCTCCCCGTATCAAAAAATTCCGGAAAAATAGTGGTTGTGGGAGAACATGCCGATAATTCCGGGCTCCAATCCGGAGGATGGACCATAAACTGGCAGGGCACCCGGGAAAATTATAAAGGAGCTACAACAATACTGGAAGGCATTAAAAGAGTGGCTAAAGGAAATGTAATATACGATGAACATGGAGTAGGGAATCATACCGATGCAGATGTAGTTATTATTGTTGTGGGCGAAACTCCCTATGCCGAATTCTTTGGTGATATAGGAGATGATGGAACGGGAGATTATGCGCTTACCCTGAGTAAAAAACATCAACAATACATCAATGCCTATGCCGGCAAGGGACCCGGGATTATAGTGGTTTTAATCTCGGGCCGGCCATTGGTGACTACCGATCAAATCAGGCAATCAGATGCGTTTATCGCTGCCTGGTTGCCGGGATCGGAAGGTGACGGAATTGCAGAAGTATTGTTTGGAGATTATAACTTTAAAGGAAAACTGCCTCATTCATGGCCAGGATCCGTAGAAGATTTTAAAGGGAAGTATGGCCCTAATTTCTGGGTGAGTCAGCCAAAACCTCTATTTCCCCTGGGATATGGACTTAAATACTAGCATATGATTACGTAGAAGGTGTACAGCAACACTTGTAAAAATGAGAATTATGAAACTGAGAAGCATTTTTTTGCTTATGGCACTGACGCTGTTATGCATCACGGGATGTAGGCAAAAAACAAATAAAGAACCAATTAAAACGGAAGTGAAAAAAGAAATGACCGCAGCAGACATTTTAGGAAATTCGAAGTATCTGGCTATTTCGTATGGAGGCTATCGGGAACGCACAAGAAACGTCCAACCTACGATAGACGAATTAAAGGAAGATATAAAAATACTGTCGGCTATGGGTGTGGGAATAGTTAGAACGTATAACGTACACCTGGAGCAGGCATCAAATTTGCTTAAAGCAATCAGCCAGTTAAAAAAAGAAGATGCAGCCTTCGAAATGTATGTTATGTTAGGGGCCTGGATCGATTGTAAAAATGCCTTTAATTGGGATAATGGAGAACCCGATCACAATGAAGAAAGCGAAAGAAATGCTGTTGAAATTGAAACGTCCGTCACGCTGGCCAATAAATATCCCGATATCGTAAAAATTATTGCAGTGGGCAACGAGGCTATGGTAAGATGGGCTACAGCTTACTATGTGCAACCCGGTGTTATTTTAAAATGGGTAAATCATTTACAAACGTTAAAAGGGGAAGGGAAACTTCCTAAAGACCTTTGGATAACCAGCTCAGACGATTTTGTTTCCTGGGGTGGTGGAGATGCCAGTTACCATACGGAAGATCTTCAAAAATTAATTCATGCCGTCGATTATATATCCATGCATACGTATCCGTATCATAACTCACATTATAACCCTGAGTTTTGGCGGGTACCTCAAAATGAAGAAAGCCTTTCCGATTTGGAAAAAGTAGATGCTGCTATGCTCAGGGCTCTGGAATTTGCAAAGGCCCAGTACGACAGCGTTTCAAATTATATGAAGAGCCTCGGTGTTAACAAGCCCATCCATATTGGGGAAACCGGCTGGGCAACAGTATCTAATGGACACTACGGCCCAAGAGGATCTAAGGCCACCGATGAATATAAGGAAGCACTGTATTACAAACATATGCGTAACTGGACCAATGCGGCCGGTATTTCCTGTTTTTATTTTGAAGCCTTTGATGAGCGGTGGAAAGACGCACACAATAAAAAGGGATCGGAAAATCATTTCGGGTTATTTACCATCGACGGAAAAGCAAAATATGCCCTGTGGGATCTGGTAGATAAAGGAACTTTTAAGGGGTTAACCAGAAACGGAAATGCTATTGCGAAAACATATAATGGAGATGAGAATTCTTTACTGAAAGAAGTGCTGGTACCGCCATTAAGCGAAAAAAAAATAGTCCATCAGGAATAAGACAATGAAATTGAAAAACCTCGTATATCTCGTTTTGGCACTGGGAATGATTATTTCCTGCAACCGTGTGCCGGCAACTGCGGTTGTGAAAACTTCGCAGCGTCAAATTCTAGTAAATAATATACCCTATTTTATCAAGGGAATCTGTTATCACCCTGTGCCCAAAGGAAAGGAAAAAAGAGATTTCGGGAGTTTGGATGATGATTTGGAACTTATGGTGGAAGCGGGTATAAATACCATTAGGTTGTATGCACCTATAGATGATAAAGAGGTGTTGGACAAAATTGAACGGGCGGGTATGAAGGTTATTATTGGCTTCGGATACAATCAGGACGGTTTTTATGATATCAAGTCGGGGAGTTTTATAGATTATGTAAATAAGTACAAAACCCATAACAGTATTTTAATGTGGGAACTGGGGAATGAATATAATTATCACCCGGAGTGGTTTGATGGAGATTTGAAGAACTGGTACAAAGCATTAAACGAAGCAGCAATATTAATTCATAAAAACGATCCGAACCATCCGGTCACAACAGCACATGGCGAACTTCCGGATGCACTGGCTTTATCATCTTGTCCGAATATAGATGTTTGGGGGATGAATGTGTACAGATGGGACAATCCGGAAAAAATTTATCAGGAATGGGCGGCGGTGAGTAATAAACCTATGTACTTATCTGAAGCAGGCGGAGATAGTTATATGTCGATCTCAAAAAATGGATACAAAGAAGGAATCAATCAAATGGCGCAGGCGGATGCGAATGCAAATATTCTGGATGCAATTTTTAGAAATACTGAAATAGGTGCAGGCGTAACGATGTTTTCTTTTACAGATGGATGGTGGAAAGCAGGTAATCCTCATCAGCAGGATAAAGGAGGATGGGCTCCTAATAGCAGTGGAGTGCCATACGACGGAGCTCCCAATGAAGAATTTTGGGGGATAGTTGATATTGACAGGAATAAAAAACTAACGTTTGAAATACTCAAACAGAAGTACACTAAACAATGAATAATAACAAAATATATATAATACTATTGCTCGTATTTATGTTGCTAAGCTGTAATAAAGAGAATAAACTGGAGGTAGAAGTATTTGAAACATCGGCCGCCGGAAATAAGCTGGAAAAACTCAGTGAATTTGCATCGGCCGACCATCCGGGTTTGATACGGTTAATTCCGGATAAAAAATATCAAATCATAACCGGGTTTGGTGGTTCTTTTACCGAATCTACTGCGTATCTGCTGAATCAGTTAAGCAAAGAAAAGCGCAAAAAGATTATCGATGCGTATTTCGCACCGGAAGGTGCAAAATATTCCCTTACCCGCACTCATATAAATTCCTGTGATTTTTCCTTGAGTAATTATTCCTATGCACCTGTCGAAGGTGATTTGCAATTGGAGAGTTTTTCCGTGGAAGCAGATAAAAACGATATTATCCCAATGATTCATGAAGCCATGGCTGCTTCTGAAGATGGGTTTAAAATATTAGCTTCTCCCTGGACCGCTCCACCCTGGATGAAAGACAATAAGAGTTGGGTAGGTGGCAAGCTGCTGCCCGAATACTACAATACCTGGGCGCTCTTTTTTTCAAAATATATTGATGCTTACAAAGAAGAAGGTATTGATATTTGGGGAGTTACCGTGGAGAATGAACCCCTGGGGAATGGCAATAACTGGGAAAGTATGCATTACACACCAGGTGAAATGACAGATTTTGTACAGAATTATTTGGGCCCAAAGCTGGAAGCAGATCATAAGGGAGATGTAAAAATCCTGGGGTATGATCAAAACCGGGAACATTTACCGGAATGGATAGATGCCATGTATAAGGATAAAGCCTCATCCAGATATTTCGACGGAACGGCTATACATTGGTATGCCAGTACCTATGAAGTTTTCCCGGAAGCACTGCAGTATGCACATAAAAAAGCTCCGGAAAAATATTTAATTCAGTCTGAAGCCTGTGTAGATGCGGAAGTACCTAAATGGCAGGATGATGCCTGGTATTGGTCGAAAGAGGCAACAGACTGGGGTTGGGATTGGGCGCCTGAAGCGGATAAGAAATACCATCCGAAATACGTGCCGGTATATCGTTATGCCAGAGATATTATTGGTTGTTTAAACAACTGGGTAGATGGTTGGATTGATTGGAATATGGTTTTAGACAAGCAGGGCGGACCGAATTGGTTTAAAAACTGGTGCGTTGCTCCGGTAATTGTAGATCCGGAAAAAGATGAGGTATATTTTACACCACTTTATTACACATTAACTCATTTTAGCAAATACATAAGGCCAAACGCGAATGTGATCGGGGTTGAGAATTCCGATGATTCCTTAAGGGTTACAGCAGCTCAAAATCCGGATAAATCGTATGTGGTGGTTATTTTAAACCAAAACTCAAAACCAAAAAATATAAAACTTGCTTTAGGAGAAAGCACAGCAGATATTCAAATAAGTGCCCAGGCATTGCAAACGGTACTTATTCGTAACCCTAAAGAATAAATCTTAAACGAATACTAATTAAAATCTAAGAGATATGTCGCAATATAAAACAGCAGCCAAAGACAAAGTCCCTATCGGACAAAAGGCGGCATTTGGTGCCGGCCACCTTGTTCTTAACTTGTTGCCGGGAGCATTAGGTTTTTTTATGTTTTTCCTGTTAACAGCCTTTGGCATGGATCCGTTTTTAGCCGGTTTGTTAGGAGGACTTCCAAGAATTTTTGATGCGATTACCGACCCCATAATGGGTTTTATCTCAGACAATACCAAATCAAAATGGGGGCGCAGGAGACCGTATATTTTTATAGGTGCCATTCTGAGCGGCTTATTATTTGCTGCATTATGGCAATTAGATGCCGAAAATTCACAGACATATAACTTTTGGTATTTTCTCATTTTTTCATTGTTGTTTTTAATTGGGAATACCATGTATGCCACCCCATTAGTCGGTTTGGGGTATGAAATGACATCCGATTATAACGAACGTACACGCTTAATGGCATTTGCAAATACCATGGGACAAATTGCCTGGATGATCGTACCCTGGTTTTGGGTGATAATTGCCGATCCGGATTTGTTTGAAAATCAGGCGGTAGGTGTTCGGAGAATGTCAATGGTTGTTGCCGGGGCCTGCCTTATACTGGGTATATTACCCGCTATCTTCTGTAAAGGCATCGATGCTTCGCATATGGAAAACAGAAAAGAACTGTCTGTTAAATCGCTGGCTTCCAATTTAAAGGATCTTTTTAAAGGCATTATTCAGGTTTCTAAAAACAAACCTTTTATGAAACTTTGCGGGGCTACTTTTTTAGTCTTTAACGGCTTTCAAATGGTTGCGGCCTTTAGCTTTTATATTATAGTATTTTATATGTTTAACGGTGATTATGCGGGCGCAGGTACCTGGCCTGCCTGGTTTTCTACAATAACAGCCGTTTTAACCGCTTTTGTTGTAATTCCTATTATTTCCTGGATGTCTAATAAATGGGGAAAGCGGAAAGCCTTTATCATTTCAACCGTTCTTTCTATTATTGGCTATATATTAAAGTGGTGGGGATTTGACAATGGATTAAATGAAAAATTTAACCAAACCGAAATAGGACAATCGCTAAACAGTACGGTAGGCTCTTTATTCGAATCTATAAATCCGTTTTTAGAAAATATAGGTATGTCCTGGTTTAGTATAGATACCAGTCAGGGAGCACCATGGCTCATTTTTCTTCCTTTACCCTTAATGGCATTTGGTTTAGGAGGGCTATTTACGCTGATGATGAGTATGACGGCTGATGTGTGTGATCTGGATGAACTGGAAAACGGAATGCCCCGTAAAGAAGGTACTTTCGGAGCAATTTATTGGTGGATGGTAAAACTGGGCCAGGCACTGGCTCTTGTTCTTGGTGGTTTGGTGTTAAAACTGGTCGGTTTTATTTCCGATGCACCAACCCAGTCTGCCGAAACCATGACCAATTTAAGAATTGCCGATGTGGCTATTCCGGCTGCCACAGCTGCGCTGGCCATATGGGTAATGTGGAAGTACAGCTTAAATGAAGAACGTGCCCGTAAAATAAAAGCTGAATTAGTGGCACGTAGAGGAGAACTGTAAACAATAGTAATTTTATATAGTAAATTTAGCATTAGATTATGTCGTACAGAGGAGAAAAATTTTTGACTTTAGCTGCTCTTGATTTTGAGGGTAAAACCACTTCAGAATTAAGAGACATTTTTAGGGAAGCACTGGACGGAGGTATGCACGGATTGTGTTTTAGTCCCTATCAGGAAGGGCAGAAGCCGGGAGATTTTATGACGGAAGAACAGATACGAAGAAGGATGGAAATAATAAGGCCGTATACCAAATGGATCCGTTCTTTTTCATGCACCGATGGAAATGAAGTTATTCCGCGTATAGCACATGAATACGGTATTAAAACCCTGGTGGGGGCCTGGCTGGGAGACGACCCGGAGATTAACAAACAGGAAATAGCAAACCTTATTGCATTAGCTAAAGAGGGGTATGTGGATATCGCTGCTGTGGGGAATGAAGTAATGTACCGTGGAGATTTAACCGAGGATGAACTCCTGGAATTTATACATCAGGTAAAAGAAGCCATACCCGATGTGCCGGTGGGTTATGTAGATGCTTATTACGAATTTACCGATCGTCCGGCACTTGCCGAAGCCAGCGATGTGATTTTAGCTAACTGCTACCCCTTTTGGGAAGGTTGCGATCAGGAGTATTCTTTACTCTATATGAAAGACATGTACCGAAGAGCAACCAAAGCAGCTAATGGAAAAAAAGTGATTATTTCCGAAACCGGATGGCCCAGTGAAGGTACAAATCTACAAGGTGCATTCCCATCCTATGAAAATGCCATGAAGTATTTTATGAATACCCAAAAATGGTCGGAAGAAGAAGATATTGAAATTTTTTACTTTTCCTCTTTTGACGAATCCTGGAAAATAGGAGCAGAAGGCGATGTAGGAGCCTATTGGGGGATATGGGATAAAGAGGAAAATCTCAAATACTAAAATATAACGTTGTCGTTTCCGTTTAACGTGTATCCAAATCAAATTAAATGAACTATACCGATGCGTTGCGCATAGCACCGGGAAGCGCTATTTGCTATTCGGGTTTTAGAGAAGGACAGCACCCTGGCGGAGTATGCCCTTCCTATGCTGAAATAAAGGAAGATCTGTTAATCTTACATAAACACTGGAAGTATTTACGCTTGTACGATTGCGATGAACACGCAGATACGGTCCTGGAGGTGATTAGAAAGGAAAAACTGGATTTTAAAATAATGCTGGGGGCGTATATCGTGGCCGAAATGAATAATTTTGGATGCCCCTGGGGAGGAGGCACGTACTCAGAAGATGAACTGATGGCCAATAAAGCCAAAAATCTGTTTCAGATAAAAAAGTTGATCAAACTGGCGAATAAATATCCCGATATTATTTTTTCATTATCCGCCGGGAACGAAGCTTGTGTAGATTGGACAGATCATTATGTGCCGGTTGAAAGCGTTATTAGGTATGTGAGGATGATCAGGGAAGGTGCAAACCAACCTGTAACCTTTTGTGAAAACTATGTGCCCTGGCTGGATAAGCTTAAAGATCTCGTTGCGGAAGTGGATTTTATTTCCGTTCATACCTATCCGGTATGGGAATATAAAAATATTCACGATGCACTTGAATATACAAAGAGTAATTACTTCGCTGTGGCTAATAAATACCCCGATAAGGTCGTGGTGATTACCGAGGCGGGATGGGCAACCAACTCAAATGGAAAAGGTATTTGCCCCTCTAATGTAAGTGAAGAGAATCAGAAAGTGTATTATAACGATTTGATGAACTGGACCGAAAAAGCGGAGATACTTACTTTTGTATTTGAAGCTTTCGATGAACCCTGGAAAGGATCTCCCGAGCCTCTGGAACCGGAAAAACACTGGGGATTGTTTAAAGTAGACCGAACACCGAAATTGGTCATGAAAAAATGCTTTGCAAACAGGATACATGAACAGCGACAATAACGAAATTTTTGTTTTTTGTGATCAAATTGCTGTAGCAAGATAAAAACCAGTAATTTAGAGTTTTAAATTACTGATTACTATTATAATCATCCTATTAGTACAAAGGGCAAAATACCGGGAACATGATTACTCTAAAACAATTAGCTAAAGAACTGAACTTATCGGTTTCAACGGTATCCAAGGCATTAAATGATAGCGATGAAATTAGCGATCAAACCATCCAAAGAGTAAAGGAAGCAGCAGCTTTAAGGAATTACAAACCCAATAAAATAGCATCCAGTTTGCGTACGAATCGTACCAAGACAATCGGAGTGATTATTCCTGATATATTAAACCCCTTTTTTGCAAATGTTTTACTGGGTATAGAAAAAGAAGCGTCGCTATTAGGCTATAATGTGATTACTTCAATTTCAAATGAAACCCTAAAACAGGAGGTTACTGCCATGCAATTTCTGGCCGATGGAAGTGTCGATGGTTTTTTAGTGTCTGTTTCGAGGGAAACTCAGGAAAAAAATGAAATCACCCATTTTCAGCAAATCCTTTCGGAAGGATACGGATTGGTAATGTTTGACAGAACACTGGCCTCGGTTTCCTGCGATAAGGTTATTATTGACGATTTTGGAACGGTTTACAAGAGTGTTAATTACCTTCTGGATCAAGGTGCTAAAAACATTGCGTTTTTTAGTAGTATTGATCATCTGAAAATCGGAAAACGAAGAAAGCAGGGCTATCTAAAAGCTTGTGAGGACCGGGAAGCCAAGAGTACAAGCGTACTTTGTCTGAGGGAAAGCACCTCCTATCAGCAGCAAATAAGAAAATTTTTAAATACGCATCCGCAAACCGATGCTATCTTCGCAGCCGATAATACGCTTGGAACCATTGCCGTTAATATGGCTGTAAACCTTGGTATAAGAGTTCCGGACGATATCTCGGTGATAGGTTTTGCGGGAGATGAAACAGCGGTATTCTCTGTTCCGACACTAACAACAATTGACCAGGGAGCTGAAGCGATGGGAGCTAAAGCGGTACGTATGCTGATAGGCCGTTTACAAAAACTTCATAAAAAAAAGAATTTAGATCCCGTTATTGAAACTTTAGAGACATCGCTGGTCAAAAGAGGATCTTCCCTTTAATTTTAATGTGGTAATTTATCTCTGAGCAACCCGTAAATAAAAGTACCTATAACGGCGGCTCCAATCACGATTAAGATGCTGTAAATACCTGCACCGAACAGTACAAACATAGGGCCGGGGCAGGCACCTGCCAAAGCCCATCCCAATCCAAAAATACTTCCCCCGACAAGGTAACGCGTAATACCTTTATTCTTGGCGGGTACATCAATAACGTTTCCTTTTTGTGTGGTAATGTTGAATTTTTTAGCGAGAAAGAGCAAAAGAATTCCGGTAACAACGGCCGAACCTATAATACCATACATATGGAAAGACTGAAACTTAAACATCTCGAATATGCGATACCAGGAAATAGCTTCAGACTTGACCAATACGATCCCGAAAAAAATACCGACTAGTAAAAACTTAATGTATTTCATTTTTTTAAAATAAGAATGGAAAAATAAAGTGAATCATAACAAGTCCTCCCAGAAAAAAACCGATGACTGCAATAAGTGAAGGCCACTGTAAACTACTTAATCCGGTAATGGCATGACCGGAAGTACATCCACCCGCATAACGGGTTCCAAATCCCACGAATAACCCTGCAACAGCCAGGAGTACGATACTTTTTAAACGTATGGGAGTGGATATTCCGAAAAGTTCATCGGGAACCAGTGCGTGTCCGGCATTCTCAAAACCCAGATTATGTAAATCCGCAACGGTACCGGCAGCCAGTTTAATGGGCTGTTCGTTGCTCAGGTAATGAGTAGCTATAAAACCTCCGATAACGGCGCCGACAACAACCATAAGATTCCAGCGTTGTTCTTTCCAGTTAAATCGGAAGAAATCAGCATATTTTCCAGCTCCCCCCATAGAACACAGAGTTCTCAGATTAGACGACATTCCAAAGGTTTTATCAAAATACAATAACAAAAACATAACCAACGCTATAAGCGGGCCCGTAACGTACCAGGGCCAGGGTGATAAAAGATATTCCATACCTGAAAATTTAAGCGAAATTAAACAATAAGTATAAAATGAGCGTAACTTTTGTTACCCAGATTATTTTACAACGCTAATAACCATTTGTCGAATACCGGATAAAAAAAATAAGAAACGGTATTGAATATCGTTTTAAAGCAGAACCAAATCTTAATAACATGAGAAAATTATGCGCATACGTTTTGCTTTTTGCTATGGTAAGCTTGCAATGGTCCTGCTCTTCGGAAAGCGATGATCCGGGCGTAACCGGAATAACTATGGACGGAAAGAAAATTCAGGTGTCCGTTGCTCAGTTACTGAGAATTTCCGGTACTGAAAACAATTATACGTTTAGTTTATCTGATGCTTCCGATATATCGAATGTAAAAACGGTTATGGTAGGCGTTACATTTCCTTTGGAAGCTACGGTAACCGGTAATTACAACTACCCGGAAAATGGAGAAAGAGTATTACTGGGAATTTCTAATTATTCTATATTAAATGCCACACAAACCGGATCGCTACTGGATGGTACCGGATTGGTAAGCATAACGGACAATTCCAACAATAATTACACATTAAGCCTGAATTTAACCATGGGAGATGGAACCGTGATTAAAGGGACACATAAAGGCACTTTCCTAACACAGTAATAAGAGAAGAATTTTGTTTATAGAGGCCCGGTTTACCGGGCTTTTTTATTTTGGCAGAATACGGTTTAAAAGATTTCATATTGCCGTGGTGTATACCAAAACAATAGCCGGGCTCATATACGTCGTATAAAATATAATCAAAACCAAAACACAGACCTTATGGAAGTAGATCTCTCCAACCTAAATTATCCCCCAAATAAAAAGAAGTTGGTTCCTTTTATAGGCCTGTGTTTTTTTTGGATTTGATCATCATTGCTTGTCAATAATGAAAATTGATTAAATGCATTTGGGAGTTTAAAGATACAGGGGTTTGCATGGATGCATAAATCTTTTTCGTAAGCGTATGTTTTTTTTTGATAAGCGTATTGTGTTGAGTTTTGTAAACCGTTAAAGATGGCTATTTTAGCCCTATGGGCAACACCAGATTTGTATTCTATATTATTTTCTTCCTGTTTTTTTACTGCGCATACCCGCAGCATAAGGTGTATAAACAGTTTACTGCCAAAGAAGGATTGCCCAGTAACACTATTTACGACATCAATCAGGACGAAAAAGGATATATGTGGTTTGCCACCGATAATGGCCTGTGCAGGTTTGACGGTTCCGAATTTATTACCTACTCCCTGGGAGACGGATTACCGGATAACGAAATTCTAAAGCTTTATAGGGATGCACAGGATCGAATCTGGCTCATGGGTTTTAACGGAGAGGTAGGTTTTCTAAAGAACGGTATTTTTTACAACAGAGATAATACTCCATTACTAAAGAAACTTTCTTTTAAAAATAATATCGATGTGGTGTTTGAAGACACCCGGGGTGTTCTTTGGTTTTTTGGCAGAAATGTCAGATTGCGGTGTATCACTCCAGCAGGGCAGATATTGGAAGCACCCGAAAGCGAATCAAAATTTTTCCCAATGACCTTTGTGGAAAACGATAAATCGGATGTTTTTTTGGTGTCAAATAAGAATCCGGAAGAGGTATATCATTTAAACACAACAGAGAATGCAATTTCCGTTGAGGAAGTCCCGTATCAGAGTTTTATAAAAACCGTATCGGATAAAGAGAGCTTTGAAAGATTGAGAAGACTGGGGTTGTTTGCAGAAAGCGATACTATAGGAACGGTTTTATTAAAATATGCAAAGGAAAGAATAACAGGTTTTAATTCTTTTTGGCCACCTAAATTTTTTTTTCATACCCGTAACAGATTTTGGCTTATCTCCAATTTTATGGGGCTTCACCTCCTTTCAAATGAACAGGGAAAACTAAATATCGACCTGGCAAAAAAAGACTTTGCGGCCTCTTCTTATTATAAAGATTTAGAAGGAAATGAGTGGATCTCATCGGTTAATCAGGGAGTTCTACTCTTCCCGAAAACCAATATAGATATTGTTAATCCGGAAGAGGATTTATACGCTATTCACCGGATCAATGATTCTTTAATTTACACAGGGAGTTATCAGGGGAATTTGTTGGAATTCAGCGGAAAAGGAAAAATGAGGAACGTATTCAATAATAATGGTTCCAGATTTTCAAAAACCAGTCCTAATAAAATTGTTGATATTACTAAATATGAAGATCACCTCGTGTTGATTTGCAATCACGATGTGAGAATTTTCGAGAATCGAAAGGGCGCATTTACAGGAAGATTTGCAGTGCTATCACTGGGCAGTGGTAAGCATGGTTTTGTGGATAAAGGAATACTGCATTTAGCCGCTTCAAATAGCGTATACAGGATTAATTTGGAGCGGTTCTTAAAAGTAGCTAATTGGTCTACGCAATCAAGTATTGATTTTTCCCAAAACAATGATGTGGAAATCGTGAATCAGTACATAGATGTTGTCTGGAAAAACAGGGGTTCGGCAATTTTAAAAGATAGAAACGGGCGTTTGTGGATTGGAACAAACAAGGGGCTGTTTTACGAAAAAGAAGGACAGGTATTTCCTTACCGGGATGATGGTGAATTCAGCAGGTGTAATATTACCCATATAAAGGAAACCGGAAACGGTACGCTGGTGGTTGCTACAAATGGTTTTGGCCTGGGTGTAATTGAAAAAGACAGCAGCTATTTTATCTCACATATTGACCAGGAGATAAATCCGGTGATCAATCGTATTCGAACCGATAAAGACGAGAGTCTTTGGCTGGCCACGAACAAAGGAATTTTTAATGGAACGGTTACTGATTTTAAATTTCATACCAAAAAGAAATATACGCTTCTGGAAGGACTCTCTTCAAAGAATATTAGAGATCTGAAAATTCAGGATAGTGTTATATATGCCACCTCGCCCAAAGGCTTAAATATTATAAAGCCGGAAGCAGGCAATACGAAAAAAAAGCAACCGGTACCTATTTATATCACTCGAGTAACGGTTAATGAAGTCCCTCAAAATCCGGAGAGCATTTCAGAATTAAGTCACAGTCAAAATGATCTGTACTTTGATTTTAGCGGCCTTTCTTTTAGGAGCCTGGGCCAGGTGCGATATCAGTATCGGCTAACACCATGGGAAAAACAATGGATTTCAACAACTTCCCGGGGAGTGCGTTACTCCAATCTGCCCGGAAACGCATATACTTTTGAAGTAAAAGCTATTGATAAAGATGGGAACGAAAGTGCTGTACCGGCCGTTCTGAACTTTACTATTAACCAGGCCTGGTATGCTACAAAATGGTTTTTAATATCGTTATTACTCCTTGGATTGCTCCTGACCTGGATATTGGTATCTACCAGGATGGAAACCATAAGAAAACGGGGAGAGTACAACGAAAAAATAGCCATCCTGAAACACCAGGCGCTGCTTACTCAAATGAACCCTCATTTTATTTATAATACCTTAAGTAGCGTGCAACACTTTGTCCTTAAAAATGATATCGATAGCGCACAGCGTCAATTGGCTAAATTTGGAGAACTCATCAGAACTATTCTTACCAACTCCAAAAAGACAGCGATACCGTTAACGGAGGAGGTGAAACTCCTGGAAAATTATTTGGAATTGGAAAAAGTACGTTATCACGATAGTTTTGATTATACCGTAAAAGTTGAAGTGGTGGATGTAGAGGATGTTGAAATGCCTCCCATGGTTATGCAGCCTATTGTTGAAAATGCCATAATTCATGGAATTACGCCTTTAAAAGACAAACGTGGGAAGATAACCATAACCTTTAAAGAATCCGGAAATAAACTCATTTGTATGGTTCTGGATAACGGAATAGGAATGGAAGCTTCGGGAAAATTGAAAAAAGAGAGTATTATTGAAATTAATGCTATAGCTTTAAACAACATAAGAGAGCGTTTGAATTTGTTTGGGAAAGGAAATTATCCGAATGCCTTAAAAATTGAGACCTTGTTTGATACCCATAAAAAAGTAACCGGCACGTTAGTAACCGTTACGATTCCGATTCAGAACTATGATTAGAACCGTTATTATAGAAGACGAACCCAATGCACTTCAATCTCTTATTTTGGGAATTGAAAAGTATATACCACAACTCGGGATTGTAGGAACTGCTTCAGATATTGAAGAGGCCGGTTATTTGTTGAAAAAAGAAAATCCGGAACTGGTACTATTGGATATAAAACTTAAAGAAAGGGATGCTTTTCAGTTATTAGATCAATTAAACGAAATAAATTTTGAGATTATTTTTATCACGGCATACGGAGAATTCAAAGAAAAGGCTTTCGATTATTTCGCGCTTCATTACATTCAAAAGCCGGTAGATTTTGAAAAGTTCCGAACCATTATAGCATCGTACGAAAAAAGAAAAAAGAAAACGTTCACAACCGAAAAATATACCATGCTGAGAAAGCTGTTGAGCAGTAATCTTAAAAGTATCTCCATTCCTCAAAAAAACGGATACCAAATGATAGCTGTTTCCTCGATTGTTCTTTGCGTGGCGGAGGGAAATTATACCCGAATTCATATGGCCGACGACAGAGTGTTATTATCGTCTAAAAGTTTAAAACACTACGAAAACCTGTTCGAGGGAATGGGTTTTTATCGGGTACATCGCTCTCAATTAATTAATTTGAGTTTTATACAGTCGGTTTCAGGAGATATGGTTCTTTTAAGGAACGATATCAGGGTTTCGGTCTCCAAACGAAATCGTAGCGGCTTGTTGAAGTTGCTCCGGCATATGGGATGATTTAATCCATCCTTTGGTAGTTTTAAGATATATTTTGATTTGCTTAGTGAACAAGGGTTTTAATATTATCTGATTGATTTTTATCCGATCGTGTTCCGTAGGGATCTATTGCGATATAGAGAGGAGCCTCCCGGGTAATAACAATAAACTGTGTGTTTTCTTTATTAATTCTATGCGATTCCAGATGTAGTATTTGTTCAGACCGGGTTGTTTTACCGGGATGTTTTGTAAACAGGCCCAATGGAATGGGTTCGTCAATCGAAACCGGAAATAAGCGCCCCTCGGCGTTTGTTTCAAACCGTCGGGCCGAGATATCTATAAGCGTTTTATATTGACCGTTTGCCAATTTTTCCACGCTTGCGCTTTGCACTTTTAAATCGTAAGTAATTACACGTTTAAACCAATCGTTAATAAGTGGGTGGTATACATCCGGAGTTTCCCGATAAATAGCATGTAGAAAATCGGTAGATGTTATTTGGGGAATACGCCTATTCCCGAAGCGATTCACCAGATCTTTTAAAACTTTATTGACCTGCTCTTCGCCAATCAGTGTCTTTAGAGCGAGCATTACGGTATAGTTCTTTCCGTACGATAAATACGATGCTCCATTTGTAAGGTAAAGAGGAGGTTCGGTTTCCGATGCAAAAGAACGACCGGAAAAATAGGTTTTATTAGCGGTTTCACCTAACTGCCAAAGGGCTCGTTTTCCGTACATTTTTTCTAGTACAACCGCTTCAGTATATTTGGCAAATCCTTCGGTAAATAAGCTGGATCCATCCATGTATTTTGGTGCCAGTATATGCCCCCACCATTGATGAGCCACTTCGTGAACAGTACGCTTGGCTACCAGGTTAAACCCGTCCGGGTCGGTATTGTCTAGCAGGTATAACCGGTCTTCTACCATACTAATTGTACCGGGCAGGGCTTGTCCTCCAAATGACCAATGACCTGGAATTTCAGCAATACGTAAATGGTTAAAAGGATATTCCCCGAAATTAGTGATACAGTACTGCAATGCCTTTTTAGCACTGTATTGAATGTTTTCTATATTATATTCGTGCGCGGGATGATAATATTGCTCTATCGATATATTTTTAAAGGTTTCGCGAGTATTTTTATAAGCTGCAGAGAAGTACGCTACCAGGGGCATTATTTTTATAGAGGGTTTATAATGGAAATAATTCCGGCCGTTTTCTGTCCATTTTTTTAAAAGTGCTCCCGGAGCAATAGCGGTTTGACCCTCCTTTGTTGAAACAATAGCTTCGAAACCAATTCTATGGTATACAGAAGTGTTATCGGCAAAGTGATCATTGCCCATTACTTTTTCTTTACGAGGCGGTAGCCCTCGTTTTTTACGTTCAAAATCAGAAGCAATTTCCATACCTGACCGGTACCTTAAAGAGGGCTCGAAAGAGGTATGTGCTAAATAAGAGCCATTGTTTACAAGGCTATTACTTGTTGTAAATCCGGTTTTTTCCTCGATTAGTTTATACGACATTTGTATGCGGTTGCCCGGTAATAAAGGTGTTTTAAATACAAATAAACGGGTTTCGTATATGGAATCGTAGATTATGGGAACCGCATTTTCCAGTGTAAGCGATTGGAGCGTAGATCGCTCCGAAATAAGCACGGTATCAATAGGAGTGTTATATGTGTTCTCTAAAAGATAGTTCGCTTTAAGAATGAACTTCCGCGCATCGGGATATATATCCATTTTAGTTTTAGCATCGATAAGTAACAATGGTTTCAAATGTTCATATTTTTTGTACTTCCGCTCATAACCCTCTCTGAAATCCAACTCTTTCTGCGGGGTGGAATATTCCGAAATAATATGAGTGTTATAATAAATCACACTTCCCGTACATAAAAATAGTATTAACAGGGATACAAGACTTATACGTTGCCAGGGTTTCCAGCCGGCATATAATTTTTTTACGGTTCCTGAAAGCCGTCTAATACTACCCCGCTGCCATAGTTTAAAAGAACACAATGCCAATAGAATCCCCAGGATGTTCCAGTGTGCAGCAACATAGTGAAAAGGCCTGGAATAGTCTCCATAACCCGTCATATTGGTATAGGTGGTCGGGGGGAGGCTTCCAATCCGGAGAAGTGGGTCATGGATGCCTATAAAGGAAGAAAAAGAGCTCCTAAAAAGCAGTATGACCAACCCGGTCAGGATCATTCCCAGGTATTTATTAAAGCATATGTTCTGTATAAAAAGAGCCAGGGTGCTATAAAAAACAAAACCGACTCCCAAATAATAGAACATGGAAAGATACTGCCCTATTTCAAAATTAAAATACCCGTAAGCTATTTGAAAACCTACCGCAATACAAATACTAATACCTATCAGAATAGCCGGAAGCAGGAGGAGAACAAGAGATTTTGATAGAAAAAGAACTCCATTTAATACGGGAGTAGCATCGAGTATTTCATGAAACTTTAATCCGCGTTCGCGCCAGACCAATTCGCCACTGTAAAAAATAATGAGAATCAGGCTTAAAACCGGAAGCGGGTCTTTTATAAGCCATATAAGAAGATTTGTTGTGGGGTATAAACTGTCGTTATAAACCCCGCCCTGGTTAATTCTGGAGTATATTTCGGTAGTTACAATTACCATCCATACAAGAATAACTGCCAGAAATGGCAGGCTTTTAAAAACGTATATAAGCTCTACCCTTAACACGGATATAAAACTTTTTTTTCTGGCTTTTAATGTTTCAGGAGAAACGGAAACAGGGCGGTATGTTTTTAATGCTCCCCGACCGGTTTCATTCTTGACGATGCTTTTAACTTTTTTGTTTGTTTCTTTAAAAGAAAACAGCCTGTACGTTATCGCAAGAAAAAGAAAAGCAATGAATCCCCAGATCAATCGATTCCATAAAAAATAACCGGAAAATGAAATAAGCTGATTGTTTTTTTGAAAAGGAGTCCAATACTGCGTCTGTTCAAAAAAAGCAGAAAGCCCAAATGGGTCTGCAAGTGCAGCGATGATCATATTTTCAGGAGACGGCGGGATGGAATTTGCCAGCATAGGCGAATTAAAAAAAATAGCGCAAAGCCAATACAGTGCATAAATCACTATGGCACTCAGGTAGGTGGCAATATGGTTCTTTGTTAAAATACTGACAGAAAAAATCAGAACGCTACATATAAATACATTGGGAACAACAATAATGGCCCAGGTCCATACATAATGGGAGAAATGAAACGAGGTTAAACGTTCTGGATCAAGAGCCGGAGATAAGGTGCCTGCATAAAAACCGAAAAGGGTCATGCTAAATACGAGTAGGCTAAACAGGAAAATGCCTAAAAACCTGCTTAGGAAATACGATGGTTTTTTGATAGAGGTACTGTACAGGATGGTATCCATCCTATATTGCTTGTCGCGTAGTATTCCTGTTATGGTAAAGAACATAATGGCAAATACACAACCCAGCGAAAGAAGCCCTGTATTATAACTTATTTGATATCCCGAGTTATAATGTACCTGAGCGGGAGCAAAACCCTGTGCTCCCAGTAAAAAGCCAAATCCAAAAAAGAGGATACTGAAAATAAGAAATGCCTTTTGCCTGGATTGATAGCCGGTTTCAAATTGAAGAAGTGGTAAAAACATAAGTTGTCTTTATGATTGATGAGTATATAGTGAAGTGAAGTACACGCTTTCAAGATCCGGATCCAGGGGCTCAAACCCTGATTCAGGCTGTGAAGCGGCAAAAACATGTACCTGGGTTTTTCCGGAAAGCAGATGCGTGGAAATTACCTGAAAATGGGTCTTATAGTGATCGAGAGCTTCTTTTTTAACGGTTTTTTTCCAGATTTTTCCTTCCAGCTCCCCGGTGAGATCAGATGGATTGCCTTCCAGAATAATTTTTCCGCCGGCAAGAATAGCCATCTTTTCACATAAATCACGCACGTCTTCCACGATATGTGTGGATAAAATTACGATTACATTTTCCCCTATTTCGCTAAGTAAATTCAGGAATCGGTTGCGTTCTTCCGGATCCAGTCCGGCTGTTGGTTCGTCTACGATAATAAGCCGGGGATTTCCCAAAAGTGCCTGAGCTATTCCAAAACGCTGCCGCATTCCCCCTGAAAAAGTATATACTGATTTTTTCCGGTGCTGATATAGATTGGTTTGATACAGTAATGCCTTTACCTGCTCTTTGCGATCGGTTTTATTGGAAATTCCTTTAAGCACCCCAATATGATCGAGTAATTTTTGTGCGCTTATTTTTGGGTATACACCGAATTCCTGTGGTAAATACCCGAGTTGACTGCGAACTTTTTGAGGGTTCGAAACGATGTCTTCGCCGTTAAAAAGTACCGACCCGGACGATGGTTCCTGCAAGGATGCGAGCGTTCGCATCAGCGTTGATTTTCCTGCACCGTTAGGCCCTAATAACCCGAACATTCCGTTGGTTATATGAAGCGAAACACCATCGAGCGCCTGAACACCGTTCGCATAGGTTTTTGAAAGATCAAGGATATGAAGTTTATTCATCTGGAGGTTTTTTCAGGTTTGTGAGGCGAACCTAAGAGGAGATTTAACAATAGCAAATTTTAAATGACAAATGCGCTTTTCGTTAAAACAAATCCCTCTCTTTACCGATCAAATCAAACTGACAGCAAAAAAAGATGTGTTCGTATCGAAAAAAAAAGCGTTGGTCAAATAAATTGCCCGCAGACCACAACATTGCTACCTTTGATATATGCATGGAATTCTTAAAAAATACAGAGCATTTGTAATTGGGCTTGTTATTACACTCCTGCTAATGTATATTTTGCATTGGGTAGAAGTAATATTAATACCGGATGATGCATGGCTGGAAACAACGCTTATTTTTTCATTTTGGTGGATTGTAATTTCCCTTGTAATTCACAATGTGGCCTACTTCAAAGAAAACAAGCACATCCTTTTTACGATTCTGGGAATGATGGCTCTTCTCATTATTGCGGTTATTGTTGATGAGTTGTTAGGCATACCGGATAATCCGCTTACTTTATCCGCTCTGGTCATATTCTGGCTGGGGGTTTTATATCTGATATCACCGAGGTTTTTTTCCAAGTATCGTTTTTGGATTATAGGAGTTTACGCATTGATACTTATATATTTTGTTTATGTCCGTTTGTTTACCCGTTATTTAGATTCCGGCCAGAAAGTCGCTTTAATTCTGTTTTTTATTCCCATTCCCATATTGGCTTTGTTATGGGTTTTTGAACAATGGAAATGGTTTAAAACAATGCAATCTGAAAAAACCAAAGCAGAACTGGCCCTATTAAAGAGCCAGGTAAATCCGCATTTTTTCTTTAATACATTAAATAACTTGTACACGCTTACCGTACAAAATGCAAAAGAAGCGCCCGATGTTATCCTAAAGCTGTCGGATGTGATGCGTTACACTATTTATCAGGGCAAGAAGGAAACCGTTCCTCTCGAAGATGAGATTTCTTATTTAGAAAATTACCTGGCTTTACACGACATCCGATATCATAAAAATGTAGAGATTTTATTCGATCACGATATTGAAGAAGGATTTGAGATAGCACCCTTGTTGCTTATAGTACTCCTGGAAAATGCTATTAAACACGGCGTGGAAACTCTGGCAGATAATGCATATATTAAAGCCATACTTAGGGCGAAAGACCGTGAGATTGATTTTTATATTGAAAATAATTTTGACGGTGATGAAAAAAAGGAGGAGGGAATCGGGTTGCAAAACCTGTCAAGAAGGCTGGAATTAATATACCCTAAAAGGCACGCGTTAGATATAGTAAAGGAAAAAAATGTCTTTAAGGCACATCTCAATATACGAACGGTATGATTTCTTATATGATTATTGACGACGAACCATTGGCGCATAAACTTATAGAGGGGTATTGCGATAAGCTGCCCCATATGGTACTAAGGAAAAATTGTTATGATGCTATGGAAGCGATAGGTTTTTTAACGCAAAATCATATAGACCTGATTTTTTTGGATATTAACATGCCCAAACTCAACGGATTTGATTTTTTAAGGACCTTACCAAAACATCCTAAAGTAATTGTTACCACCGCGTATGAAGAATATGCCCTGGAAGGATACGAACTTCAGGTATCGGATTATTTACTTAAACCTTTTGGTTTTGAACGTTTTGTAAAGGCGGTTAACAGGACTTTTAATATACCGGCGCCTGATATTAAACAGAGGGTTACCGAGCAACCGTCAAAAAAACTACTTTTTATAAAGGGAGATAAAAAATACCATCAGATAAATCTGGATGAAGTGTTGTGCATTGAAGCCTACGGAAATTATACCAGGTTTCACTTGAACAATAAAACCCTGCTTGCTCATATGACCATTTCTTCATTGGAAGAAGATTTATTAAACAAGGGTTTCCTAAGAGTTCATAAATCATATCTGATATCGATTTCCCGGGTTGAGACCATAGAAGGCAATCGTATAACAATAAAAGATCATCAGATTCCCATAGGCCAAACATATAAAAGAAATGTATTGGCCCTCCTGAAAAAATAAAGCACATTTTTTCCTGCCTAAACTCTATTAACATAGCTTTAACACAGCAATGAAGGGGTTTTGTTCAGATTTCAGAAATCTACACATTCGTATCGTCCGGTTTCTTGTAGCAAAGCGTTATGTAATCAACCTTTGCACAATCAATTCTAAATATAAAGTTAATGAGAAAAAGATTTTTGTATGTGCTCTTGCTAATTCCTTTATTTTCCATGGCACAAACCGTTGAAAATTATAGTTCCTGGAATTCTGTGATTATCGATTATAAGCTCAATTCCAATTTTTACCTGAAAAACGAATCGCATTTCAGAAGAACCAATTTTCTTTCGGACTGGCAGCAAATACTGCTTCGCCCTTCTTTTCATTATGTAGCCAATAAAACATTGGATATTGCTGCAGGGTATACATATTCCAGAAATTTCAGGAATACCAGCAATTTTAATGAAAACGATATTTGGGAGCAGTTGTTGCTATCGCATCATTCCGGAGCATCATCTTTTAAGCACCGGTTCCGATTCGAACAGCGATTTATAGATAAGGTGGTTGAGCAACCCAATGGTGGTTTCACAACGGACGGCACCAATTTTAAAATGCGGTTTCGTTATCGTTTTACCTGGGGGATTCCTTTGTTTAAAATAAAGGACAACAAAAAATTATCGCTTACTGCCTTTGACGAGATATGGTTAAATACGGAAGAGGGAATTGTACCTCGTTCCGTCAATCAGAACTGGTTTTATTCCGGGGTGTCCTATCCGATTTTCAAAAACGCTTCCCTGGGAATGGGCTATATGAATGCGTATGCTCCGGTTTCAAACGGATTTAGCAGTAATCATATTCTACAAACTACATTAAAATATCATATATAAAACACATAAAAAATTATCTATGAAAACCGTAATATTAATTAGCACATGCGCAGTTACAGTGCTTGCTTTTTCCTGTAAAAGTCAGAATGAAAAAGAGCATAAAACCGACCGCGAGATGGAAGTAGTCGATGAGGTTGTGGTAGACAACCAGGGCAATATGTTGGAGGTAAAAGAGGTTACCCCGGTAAACCACGAAAAACCACATTGGAATTACGAAGGAGAAACCGGACCGGAACACTGGGCAGAATTTGAAAGAGATTCCGATTGTGGCGGACAATTCCAGTCGCCTGTAAATATTATTAGTGTAAATGCTCAGGCAGATAGTTCACTTAAACCTCTGGATATTCATTACAGTGCAGAAACGAAAATTCATGAAGTAATCAATAACGGGCACTCCATTCAATATAATTTTGATTCCGGAGATTACATAAACTATAAAGGAGATACCTATAAACTCAAACAGATACACTTTCACGAGGGGTCTGAACATACCATAAACGGGATACGTTATCCGCTGGTGATCCATATGGTACATGTTAACGATAACAATCAGTTTTTGGTTTTGGCAGTGATGGCTAAAGAAGGAGTCAACAGTAAACCTTTTACCTTTTTGGAGAATTATCTTCCACTGGAAAAGGGAGAATCCAAAGCTGTTAACGCTTCTTTCAATCTTAATGAAAACCTTCCGGATAATAAAGGATATTACCACTATATAGGCTCTCTAACCACTCCTCCCTGTACCGAAGGAGTTAATTGGTTTGTATTTAAAAACCCCATAACGGTTTCTCTAGATCAAGTTAAAATGTTGAGAAATTTAATGCCACTTAACAACTATAGAAATGAGCAACCGTTAAACGGTCGTAAAATATATCAAACCAAAAATTAGTTTACTTATGTTTTTACTACGCTCGCCCGGTACCTGTGACTTCGCTTGGCCGCCGGGCGGGCAAAATTAAAGCTTAAAAGTTTAAATGATGGAAACGGGGCTTTTAAAATTAGAATATCGGGAGGCAATAATTTACAGCCAAAAAAAGAAACTGAAATCCGTCGCACAAAAATATTACTTTGATCACTGGCGGTTAATTCACAGGATAAAGAATAACTCGGTAACCTCTCCGTTTTTTGACAAGCAATTTTTTAAAATGGTTATGAATCCTGTTATTCAATTTGATGCTTTGATTTTGGCAGGATACGAAGAGCATATCATCGTATGTGAAAATTTTGAACAATTTTTAATATCCAACTCAGCAAAACCGGTACCTCGTATCATTGGGTCAATAACAATAAACAGGCACAAAAGCGAAAATGAACTGCTCGCTAAAGCAGATGCATTATTACAAAAGATAAGCGTAGAAAACAACTAAAAAAAGAATGATGAGTGCAACACATTTTATATGGGAAACAATAGAGGAAAACCTGAAGAAGCAAATGCTTGAGGTGCCCGCATTACTAACCATTTATGCGTCTAACCACTATGGGAAATTAACCAGAGCGGAAATAAGAGCCGCTGTAAATTATCTCAAAACCGAAACTTTTGCTGCACCCGATTTTTTATTGGAGTACTTTCGAGATGTCTCTCAGGGGTTCAGGGAAAAGATTGAAGATATCCAGGAAAAGCTACCATCTGCAAAATACGAACGGCAGAAGGAAATTGTAAATCGGTTACAACCGGCTAAGAAGTATTTGGATACTTTGAAGGAATCGGAATCCAAAGTCTTTAAAAAAGCGTTAATTGGTTTTGTAGATCATGTACATACGGCTCGAAAATCTATTTTGGAAGAACTATTATTCCCTGTTTTTTTTGATCATTTAAACGATAAGAATATAGAAAACTTAAAAAGGGATTTGTTATAATAAAAGATGTAATTTAGTTTCCTGTGAATTTCGATGGCTAAATCGGAGTTTACGGGGTTTTTTATGGATGTTTATTATAACGTAATTAGTATTATTGATGTTCTGGGGGTTGTTCAGGGACTCCTGTTTGGAACGATGTTACTTCTATTACATTCTCGAAAAAATAAACCCACCCTGTATCTGGGATTGTTTATTCTTCTGTTTTCTCTTGAGCCTGTTCCGAACATTTTAAGAGATATGAAGATATTGCAACAATACCCGCAGTGGGAGTTATTACCAACTCATTTTCATTTTCTGGCATTTCCTCTTTTTTATATTTATATACAGAAAATATCGGTTTTTAACGGTAAAAAAAGTTCTTATAAAACACTGATACCCGGTGTATTGGAAGTAATAATAGGCTTTGTGGTTTTTTTTCTTCCCGTTTCTTTAAAACTGGCCATAAAAAATTCCCCTTCTACAGTGGTATACTTTATATTGGGACTGATATACACGATTTTTATAGGTATATTAATAGTAAAGTGGATTAATGCTCATCAAAAGGAAGTAAACAATCAGTTTTCCGAAACCTTAAATAAGCAACTCAACTGGTCGAGGTGGTTTGTGTATGCAAGTATTTTTTTTCAGTTGCTACTGCTTATTAATTTTTTTGCGAATAACACCTATTGGTATTTCTTTACTACGGTTGTTAATGTAATACTTATTTATTGGGTTTCTTTTAAGGGAATTACTCAGGAAAATATAGTTTCTCTGTATTTGGTGTTTCCGGAACTTGAGGAATCTCTGGAAAATCCAGACCCAAAAAATGCAGCTCCTGAACCCCTATATAAACCCGTTCAGGCAGGTAAAAATAAACTTTCAGGAGAACCGTCATCTTTTATGACCCGTGAGGAAATGCAAAGTGTTGTAGCGCTTATTGATGATTATGTTACTAATTCCCGCTGCTTCTTAAAACAAGACCTGACAATTGTTGATATTGCTGAGGCGGTTAATGTGCACCCTAAACGCATTTCTCACTCGCTTAACAAGCAAAGAGGGATTAATTTTAATAACTATATTAATAAGTTCAGAGTAAAAGAGGCAAAAAAAATGTTCGATAGTAAAGAACACAAGCACCTGTCAGTTGAAGGTATTGGAATTGAGGCAGGCTTCAATTCCAAAGCTACTTTTTACAACGCATTTAAAAAACACGAAGGCTGCACACCCGGAAGCTATAAAAATGTATAACCAGCTTTTGTTTTGTATACATTTCTGAAACTTATACGTTCCGGGCCTTAAATTCATTGACCGAATCATATTTCTTTGGCAATTTTGTTCAGAGTTAGTTTTTTCATAATGATCGGTTATTGCTAAGAGAGCCCTCTTTAATACAGTTGCAGAGATGCAAATGGAACAGAGGGCTTTTTAATTGAAGAAGTGCTAGCGTCGTTTCCGCAGTTTAAGACGATACTGTTATATATGATTAATGTACAGCATATTGGTCATTTGATGCTTACTGTAGCATCTATAGATAGAGCTTGCCAATTTTACAGGGAAAAACTGGGGATGGAGGTTTTAGGAAGTGGAAGTTCAAAAACTCTCGTATTTGGCAAGTACAAAATTTATCTGCACCAGTTAGGAGGAGATCTGCATCCCAAACCCAGAAATACGCTTCCGGGAGCCATAAGCATTTGTTTTATTACCCAAACTCCTATTACCGTTTTTAGAGCATTTTTAATTGCGAATAAAGTACCACAGGTTTCTCCTGTTTTATTTAAGGCAGAGCATGGAAAGAAAAAGGAATGGATATATCTTAGAGATCCGGATGGCAATTTACTGGAAATAGCAAACTATCAACTTGAATAAAGTATCAGATATTTGCGCAGAGCCGGGTTTACCATTGTACTTTATACATTAATTTCAGGTTGAAAATATTTTTACCATTTCCTGTTTCTTTAAAGAAATCGCCGGTTATAAAGTAATGGGTATACACGGAAACTGAGGCAGACGAGGATATTTTTTTATGATAAGCCAGGGTAAATTCATTGCCCAAAAAATGCTTTTTAGAATCCAGCCCGTTTCTTCCAAACGAACGAATAGGAATATACAGCCCGTCTTTTTTACGTGCTCTCCAGAGAAGTGTCCAATCAAAGCTTATGACTTTGTTTTCGGGAAGTGACAGTATTGCATAGGGGTGTACATCAAAAAGATTTACTGCAGCAACAGAAGCCAACAGACTGTGATATGAAGGAGTATTAAACAATGGATTAAACGAGTGTAGAAGATTATCTTTTTCTGACTTATCCCCGGAAAAATAATCTATTTTCAGGCCGGCGTGAATGCCTGAACTGCTCCTGGTTTTGTAATAGAAGTTATTAGTTACAGACCAGGCTCGTATGGGAATATCCCCAGATTTTCCATATTGATAATTAAACTCCGAAGCCATATTAAAATGGGTAAGCAGTTGATGATTAAAACGAATTCCCAGCGTTTGTCTCTTTTCAGGACCTTTTGCTTTATTAATAGTTGATGGACGAAGCCTAAAATTCAAATAGTAAAAATCGATCGCCTTACCTGTACTGTGATAGATCCCGAAAAAAAGCGGACCGGAAGTAGTATCATTGTCAAAAGTACCCGGATTTATTTGTACCTCTTTGGTATAAAAAATATCGGTAGATGCATTTTTCTCAGTAAAAGATAATTTAACGCCATCAAAAGACCGGCGTATATTTGGGCCTTCCCTAATTCCTATAAGCCCTCCCGAACCATAAAACAGGTGTTGCCTTCCTATTTTCACCTGTAAAGAACTCCTGCCCAGCGAAGTGCTTAGTTCTATAAAGTTTTGTAATATATCAAGGTGATCGTTTTGAACAGGCAGAGGTCGGGACCTCTTAAAAATTTCGATTCCACTTATGAGTTCACCGTACCATCGAATTTTTTTTGTCAGTACCAGATTGCCGTGAAGTGTTAATCTTTGAGAGTAATACCCGAGCTGGTCATTTTTAATGTCGCCCCATTGCGGATTTCTCCAAATCTCGTACTTGCCCCGGTATTCGCCTCCTGTCAAAAAGCATACAGATTTTTGTTTATGCCCGGTAATACTATCTGCCTGGTAATTTATTCCGGCAGAGGTGAGGCGTTCTCTCAATTCTAAAATACGACTGTTTTTGGTTTGCTGCCCATAAACACCACATATTGAAAAAAACGCTACAATACATTTTTTACCTCGTGGTATCGGCACGTCTTAAAATAGCTTTAACAGTTATGTCGGATAGATACTGAATGGCTTTGGTTCCAATATCGATTGTTTTTTCCATTGGTATCAGCGGAACCCCATTAATTGACGCCTTTTCCTTTTTTATACGCTGTTTTATTCTGTTTAGTTCCGGGTTGATTGCGCATAACATAGCCGTTACACAATAATTATCGTGTAAACCCTCATCAGTTTCTATAATGCCGAACTGGCTTAACCAGCCGTTATCCGGATTGGCCGGATGCCAGGTGTAATATTCCGGGATATAGGAAACCGTAACGCCGGAATTTTTCCATTGGGAATGCAGTTTTTCCGCCACTTTCTTCATTCCTTTTTGATTGCCTCCGCTATCTCCTATAAAGACAATATGTTTAAAACCATGTGTCTTATAACTGGAAGCAATATCAATAAGTAAGCGCTTAAAGGTTTGCTCCCGAACGCTAACGGTTCCGGGAAAGAGCATATGATCTGAGGGAGGATTAATTTTCCCTTCGGGAACAAAAGGAACAATAGGAGCAACTAAAGCATCACCTAATTTACGGGCAATAGCTTCGGTTGTGGCCCGCAAAATGTAGTTATGCCTTCCCGTTACGGCGTACGGACCATTTTGCTCTACCCCGCCTGTTCCTATGATAATGGTATTTTTTCCATCCTTAAGAGCGTTGCGAACTTCAATCCAGGTCATTTCCTCCGTGAATACGGTATCAAAATCTTCAAGAATTGTTTGAACACCGTCATAATTTTTAAAAGTTGGAATATCCTGTGCAAGGATGGTAGATGTAAAACCCCAAAGAAGTAAAAATGAAAATAATTTTAAGGTCATAGTATTTGTTTTAATGCGAGCAAAATTCCTTCGAATTAATTTTTAAAGCTTGTTATTTATATAAAAAATTGTGTTTTTCGGTCAAAAAAAGAAAATAGGGGCTGTTAGCTATTCCTGTATCTCTAATTGGGCTTTTAATACTTTCGTAATATCATTGATAAGGTTATTTGCCTTATCAATTACACCGCGAAACAAAAGAAACCCGTGAATCATGCCTTTATATTCTTTATAAGTAACAGAAATGTTATTTTTTTTAAGTTTCCGGAAATAACGCCTACTGTCGTCCAAAAGCGGATCAAGTTCGGCGGCATAAATGAAGGTTCGCGGGAGCCTTTCCGGTATTTGAGCAAATAAAGGAGAAACAGCGGGGCTTTTCCGACATATTGTTTTGGTGAGGTATTGATTAAAATACCAGGCGCTTTTAGCCGCGGTGAACCCATATCCGGAGGCGTATTTTTTGTAAGAACCTGAATGCATACTGGCATCCAACATGGGATAAATCAAGATCTGAAATTTAGTTAAATTTCGGTACGGCATACTCAGGGAATTACACAAGCACACAACCAGGTTACCTCCGGCGCTATCTCCCGCCACGCCTATTCTGGAGCGGTCTACTCTTAACTTCTGATGGTGTTTAACGACCCATTTAAACGCTTCGATACTGTCGTTAACGGCACAGGGAAATTTATTTTCGGGAGCCAATCTGTATTGAATTGCCAGGAGTAAACACCCTGATTTTTTAGCAATTGCCCTAAGCGTTTTGTCGTACGGAGCCAGGCCGGAAACAAAGCCTCCTCCGTGAAAGTAAATCAGCGTTGGTAGTAGTCCTTTTACAGGCCTATCACTATATATCCGAATGGGAATTTCGTATGGTAGCCCCGTGGTTTTAATATTCCCGATCAGAAACAGCGGTATTTCTTCCCCGCTATGGGGTATCATTTTCAGTTCCTGATTACGAACATTTTTCGGAGTGAGGTTTTCAATGGGAATTTGAGGTTGACGGCTCCATTTTTTTAACAGTGACTGCACCTGGTGATCCATGCTCATGTGTAATGTTTTATACAAAACTAGCAGAGCAGACTCCCCGAGTTTATGGCGAACAGCATTTATTGTGTTTTTCGGTTAGAAAAGCATGGTTACCGTCGCCATGCCTGTTCTTCAGTTCTGTCGGTGGCAATCGAAGGTGTTTGGGAAAAGGAAGAAATGGTAGCTCGCATTTCCGGGCTCAGATCAATATCCAGTGCTTTTAGGCCGGATTCCAGCTGTTTACTACTGCGTGCACCAATAATCGGAGCGGTTATGCAAGGGTGCGATTTTACCCAGCTTATAGCCAGAGCAACCGGGTCGAAAGCGTGTTTCCTGGCAAAGTTTAGAAACCGGCGTACCGATTGATCGTTTGTTTTTTCTTTATATCGGTCCTGATACATTTTACTATCCGTAAACCGACCCTGCATTGCCGTCCGGCCGTGGTATTTTCCCGTGAGCAGTCCACCCGCCAGGGGACTGTATGAAACAACACCCAGGTTTTCGCTTTTTGCCATAGGAAGAATTTCGGATTCGCATTGTCTTTTTAATACATTATACATTGGCTGTATGCAGCTTACGGGAACTAAATTCTTCTTTTCGGTTATGGCAATGGCCTTCATGGTCTGCCAGGCGGCAAAATTGCTTAAACCTATATAACGGATTTTTCCCTGCCTGACAAAATCATTGAGTGCTGATAAACTTTCCTCCAGCGGAGTATCCGGATCAAAGGCGTGAAGGTAGTACAGATCAATATAATCCGTATTCAACCGTTTTAAACTACGTTCCAACGCGCTGGTAAGGTGAATTCTGCTTAGTCCCCGATCGTTCGGGCCTGCTCCGGTAGCATAAAAAGCCTTGCTGGTAATAATAACTTCATGCCGGTGTTCTTTGATTAATTTACCTAACATAACTTCCGATTCTCCATCGGCATATACGTTGGCACAATCGAAAAAATTAATCCCTTTATCCCGGGCCGCCTTGTAAATAGTCTTACAGGCATTTAAATCGGCACCATCGCCGAAAGTCATAGTGCCCAGACACAGAGGTGAAACCTTAAGCCCCGAAGCACCTAATTTTTTATAGTACATTTTTATGTGTTTATAACGTTAGCAATGGAATGTTTGAAAGCACTAATAAATTTTTTTTTCACCTCTTCACTTAATCGGTCAAGAGAGAGGAAAGGGTTTAAGTCTTCCAGCTCCACAAGGAGTAGCCTGTTGTTTTTAAGGCGACAGGCATCTACTCTCTGTATTCCGTAAGAAAGAGAATTCCACCGAATGAATTGGGTGGCAAATAGCAAATCTTCCTCCGTAGGGATGTATTCGGTTAATTCCCATCTCTGGGTTTTATCAGGAGTGTAAAGTGCGTATAGAAATTGGCCATCAACAAAATAAAACGACACTTCATACTCAAAATCAATATATGGCTGAATAATATAATTGCGTATATCCTCTTTTAGCAATTCCTTATACGATACGGTTTTCATCCCTATCGAATCGGCTCCATTTTTAAGTTTCAAGAGGTATTTATATGTCGAGGGCAACAAATCCAGTTCCGACAGTGAAGCAGCGCTGGGAATAACAGGATAGTGTAATTTTGTTAAATCCAACAGGTGTTGTTTCCCCTTTGTATCGCCTTTCCCGATCATTTGATTATAGGTCTTTATAGAATTCTGTTGCACGCGTTGCACAAACCGATCGAATTCCTGTTTGTAGTACACAACAGAACCCGTATTTCTGAACATCACCAGATCAGTCAGGGTTTCATATTTTTCAGAGTTTTGAGGATGACAAATTAAAAGCTGGTATTCCTCTTTGAGAAAAGACATTATATAAATATCTTCTTCATAATATACCCTTCCCCTGGCTGGGTAATGAAAATCGGTCAGATATAAAATAGAAGGCTTAAACTCCATATAACGTATTATAAATATTTAGTCATACTCAGGTCACATCGGGGAGATGCAATTTTAGCTTCCTTTTCCTTATAACCAAATGATTTATACAACGAAATTGCCGCTTTCATTGCTTTTGTTGTTTCCAGGACAATTTGTTTGCCGCCACAGCCTATAGCGTAATTTTCCAGTTCGGTTAGTATTTGTTTGGAAATACCCATCCCCCGGTAGTTTTTGTGTACGTACATTTTTCTGATTTTGAATTTTAAAGGAGATAGTTTTATTAATCCTCCCGATGCAGTTACCAATTGATTGCTATTCAATGCTACCAAAAATATCCCTCCGTTTAACGGATATTCTCTTTCAATATCATACAGGTCTGCTTCGGAACTGTTAGCATCATAAGTAAATCCGAATTCCCTTAACCCCTGTTTCACCAACCTGGTAATTTGTTCGGTATCGGTGTTGGATGCCGTGCGAATTGTTACTACTTCTCCGTTAGTTATGTAAATTCTATTAACCATTAAAAATTATTTAACTGGTTAAAGTTATTATTATTTTTTGAATTAACCAATTATTTGGTTTATAGTGGTTATTTAATTTTGTAGAGCACATATCAAAACCCGGGGACAGATTTTAATGAAACCTTTTAGTAGTGTTTTCGGATATAGCCACGCGTATTTATACTGGAAAAGAGGAGGGGACAGCGAAGATTCTTAAAATTACAGGATACCTATGTACCGGGTAGGCCTTTATTATTGCTGAGCTTTCTTTTGTTAAACTGATTTACTTTGTGCCGGTTTCCGCAATCTTCCATGACACACCAACGGCGACTGCGGTTTTTGCTTTTATCTTCATAGAGCCAAAAACAGGCACTGCATTGCTTTATACGGGTTAAATCGCTTTTGGTCAGGGTTTCCACGACCGATTTTATAATAGCATCCTGAATTTTCAAAAAGGAATTTTGACGACCAGGGCTTTGCAGATAAAACTTTCCATGCTCATGTGTTACAGATAATCTACTCATTGTTTCTCCCATAAGCGTATTGAAAAGCACCATGTCTTTTTTTAAGGGAGTTTTATTATTGATTATACGAGTGAAGATCCCGTAAATCATTGCCCTTATCTCCTTTAAACGGATAATTTGTTTTTGATATTTTTTTTCGTGTTTTAGTTTAAGGCTTAATTCCTTAACTTCTTTTTGATTGAGAATATTGGTTTCTACCGCCCAGATGGCAATATTTTCGGTATGATCCAGCCAATCATGTGCTTTGTCTTTGTTTCTATAGCTTATGGTGTTTACAAAATCCAGGCATAATTGTCCGCCAATTAATTTGTAAGTACCGTGATAGGAGCCGGTATATAAATCTAATTTCCGCATTTAACCATTAAAACAAATAATATGGGTTAAATATATTGATTTATTTTTGGTTTAAAAGCAAGTCTCAGGACTTTACGCTTATATACACTGAAATAGTGTTTCAACTATTTATTGTTATCAGAGTTCAATTTGCAAGAGGGTTCGGAAGGCTGTTTTACCCTGGGAAGTGATTATGATTTCTCTTGAATCTCTTTTTCTGCGTATCCAGTCGTTTCTAAGGCATACATCCAGTATGGCTGCTCCTAAGGCCCCGGCAAGATGATGTGTTCTTTCGCTCCAGTCTAAGCACGGATGCGCAAAAGACCGCTTATGGCGCTTAAGTTTATCGGTATCTATTTCAATTTCCTTAAACCAGCTTCTTCCTTTATTGGAGAGGATATACGCTTTTGAATTATTTTTTAAAAGAATTCCCTGATCCAATAAGGCCTTTGTAATTTTAACCCCTAATGAGCCGGCGAGGTGGTCGTAACAGGTGCGTGCATACGCTAGGGTTTCGGGAACCCTTATTTTTTTTCGTTCCAAATGCCGGTGGTCAGGAATCAGACTTGCCATCGATTCGACTACCCGGGCCACTTCCGGGTTGGCAAATGTATAGTATCGATGCCTTCCCTGATTTTCTACTTTAAGCAGGTTTCCTTTTACAAGTTTTAACAGATGATTGCTGGCCGACTGAAAAGAAATATCTGCACTGAGCGCAAGCTCTGTAGCCGTATAGGCCTTTCCATCCAACAAACACCAAAGCATAATAGCCCGCGGTCTGTTTCCAAACAGCGAGGCAATCTCACCAAACCTGTTTTCCAGCATTTCCATGACATTCACTTTACAAGTGATTATAAGATACAAAAGTATTGCTTTTTAATCCCAGATACTGGGTCTTTTTAGGCCAAAGGTTCTCAGATACGCTAACATTTGCCCGGTGTGAACCGATTCATGGTAAGCAATACGTAACAGATAGTCTCCCAGTATTTTGCGCTGGTTTACCTCGGTTCGGTCAATTACAAAATGTTTTAGTTCTGCTTCCGTAAATGTGGTTATCACAGTGAGGAAAGCATCTCTATAGGGTTCTGCAAACTGTAATTCATCTTGTACAGATACAAATGTTCTTCCTTCCCAGGGCGATTGATAATCTCCCAGATTTCCCTTCCTTTGGATAATCACGTGATAAAGGTGTTCTGCTTCCAGGACATGCCGGATCATTTCAAGGATGCTTAAAGCATCCTTATCCGGTTTCCACCAATAATGCGCTTCCGGGATTGCCTTCCACAGTTTGATGCTTCTTCTGCGGATTTCCGAAAAATTCTGTAATATAATTTCTTTTGAGTTCATGATTTACACTGTTCTTCAGACCATTTTCGGGATAGTTCCTTTCCTTTTGCATAGTCGTCGACAACAAGGATAAGCCGATTGTAATGATCGCTGTATTGTACTTCAATATTGATATTTTTCCGGGCTAACAACCGGGTAAATTTTCCAAGTTGTCCGGGAATATCCTGTTTGAGCTTTTGAATGAGTATTTCATTTTCCCTGACTACCTTAATTCCATGACTTTCAAGGACCTCTCGGGCTTTTTCGGCATCCTTAAACAGAAAATGTGCAATTCCTTTATCGGCTTGCAGCCAAACACCGCCACCTTCGATGCTTATTCCTTCGCTTGCCAGGATTTCACCCATAGTGGCCAGAGCGCCCGGATGGTTATTTAAATGTATTTCAAGATCTTTCACAGTATTTTGGTTTAAACGGGATGAATACTAATTTTAGCTTTTACAGAGTTTGCCAGATAACATTTTTTGTGAGCCGTTTCGTGAAAGAATTTAATTTCATTAGAAGAAGGGATGTTATCTCCCGAAAAAATCACTTTAGGCCTCAATGTAATTTTGGTAATGCTAATTTTTTTGTTTTCGTCTTTTTCGGTTATTCCTTCTACCTCGTCTTCATAAGAATCAACCACGTATTGCCGGGAGGCGGTTACGGATAGAAAAAAAAGCATATGGCAGCTGGAAAGAGCTGCAATAAAAGCCTCTTCGGGGTCAATAGCGGAAACGTCCGACATGGGAGCAGGAATAATTTCGGGCGATGAGGAAGCCCTAACCGCAGTGCCTCCATCGAATAACCAGGTATGTAATCGGCTGTATTTGTGATTCGTAAATACCTCTTCCGGTTTTTTCTTCCACCTCAGTTTTGCGTAATGTTTCATCGTATTGCGAGCTTTGATTAAAACAAAACTAGATAACTGGCCGATTAGTTATTTCATTCTGTAATGAAATATGAAATACTACAACCATTTGTTAATTTAATTACAGCCCGCATGCGTATATCGGCGAATATAATGTATCAGGCTATGCGGTTTTTTCTTTTTTGTAACTGAAACTGTTTGGGAGAGTTCTCGTATTTCTTCTGGAAGGATTTTATAAAATGAGGAATATTTTTAAATCCGACCTCAGATACAATTTGAGAAACGGTTTTATCGGATGTGGCAAGTAAGTGTTTTGCTTTTTCCAGGCGTTTCTCAATGAGCCATTGTTTAGGAGAACTATGGTAGTGGAATTTAAAATCTCTTTGAAAGGTGGAAATACTTCGCCCGGTCAGATAAGCATAATCTTTTATATCTAAGGGTTTGTCAAAATTCTCCGCCATAAATTTTTTTAAATTACTTCGTTCTCTGTTGGCTACGGAAGCCAGGAGTTCAAAAAACGGTGCCTTTTCGTTTGAAATAGAAATAAGATATAATAGTTCGGTTAATTTGTTTTTAATAATGCCACGATGATTTTTATCGGGATTATTGTCCGGAGGATACATAGAAATAAGAGATTCTACATACAATTTTACATTATTAGAATATTTAAATTTTTGATATGTTTTGTTAGTGCGATTGTTTTTTTGCAATGAAAATCGCGATGAAAATGCTTCGATGATTTCATCTTCAAAGCAAAATACAAAAGACATAAATGGAATTGATTTCGGAATGATATCGCTTATCATATATAATCCCCGTGGTATAAATATCATTTCATTTTCATTGATCACCTGATAACCTCCATTAGTGGTCTCTATTCTCTTCTGACCACTTATAATAATAGAAAGTGTATGCATAGATACATAGCGCTCCCGGCTGTAATCCACTTCCTTACTTTCTTTATAAAAAATACAGGACTTCCCGTTAAACATAAGTGTTTTAACATTAGGATTATCAAAAAACAATTGTGGAACTATTTTCATGATCTTATTACGTGAACTCCGGGTAATGGTTTTGTACTGCTTTGATAAATACTGTGATGATACCCAGGTTAACAATATAAAATATTAACTGCTTAAAGATAGGATTTTAAGGCATTAAATACTTCCGGTTATCTATTTGATTACCTGATGCGATGGATTGAAATAAACGCAGGTAGGCAGCACAAGATAGCAAAACCTCCTTTCAGTGATTAGATGTATTTTCAGGGAGTCAGATTTTTTTCTTGATCTCAAGCATTTTTTCCCTGTCTGCCGGGGGAAGTTCCGATCCGGAAGCTTTAGCTATTGCCTGTGCTTTTTCCAGGGCGATAAATGCTTTTTCCAATTCGTTATTGGCCTCGTAAGCCTTAGCGAGTTCAAGCAATGGCTTAACCACTTTAGGCCGATATGATACCCAGCGCTCTATAACCGATATGGCTTCTTTGATTCTCCCCTGTCTTAACAGATAGGGACCTACCCAACTCAATCGGTTTCCGCTTCGCCACCGATCGGCTCTGGGGCGTATACTAAATCCGTATGCCTCGGAAAGTTGATTAAAATGGGCATCTATATTATCCATGGCATTACCCGGTTTACTGATAAGTTCACGATACCGCACATACCATTTTTTTATCGGAAAAATCATATTCAAAGCATCGGTAAGCCCCGGTAAGGCCACATCGTAATGCCCTTCATTTGGATAGGCTTTTGAAATAAACTTAAAATTATCAGAGCGATACGGGGCGAGCCTGGTTTCTAGCTCTTCCAGATTAGCCTTGATCTCGGGTGCTCTTCCTCCACCATCGCCTTCAGCCGAGGTTACATAAAGAAATCCGTGACGACGAGATTGGTTTCTTAAATCGCTTTCAAACAAATCAATAAATCGCTCTCCTTTCTCATAGCCCATTCCCAGTATGTCACCTGAAGCAATAGCAATATGCGCATCGAATAATTCCGGCTCTCTGGTAAATGCGTGTAATGCATAGATAGAAGTATAGGAGGCTCCCATAACCATACTAAAGTTATTGGCGCGATACTGTTCTTTTAAATAAGGAAACAATTCCTTTTTTAAGTGTTCGGTGAAAAGCTCCGCATTTTCAGAGCCTAATTGTTCATTCCCGGGCCAAAAATTACTTCCGTTGGTATAAATCAAAGGGCAAACAGGGCCGTCCCTTAAACTTACAACAATGGTTTCCGGCATTCGCTCAACGGAACCGAGATGACTAATAACCCCGGAAACCATAGGAAAAAATTCGTTTTCCAGAAGTAGAAATACAGGATAATTAAACGAGTCAGGAGTTTCGTAAAAACTATCGGGAAGCGATATATTAATTATGCTGGGAGCACCTAGAATATTGGAATACAAAGTGTCCTGGAATACGGAAAGAATAGGATCCGGATTATCAGAGGAGGTATGCAGAGATTCCTGCTCCGGTTGTTTTAGCATTTTAGTGTTTTCACCATTGGTGAAGGAACAAACCGATAAAAACAAAATTGTACCGAAAAAAATATACTTGTTTTTCATGGCTATGGCTTTTATGTTTTGGCGTAACTTTTTAATGCTTAGATGGTGTTATTTCAGAAATATAGGGATTATTCTCAATAAGAATAAGCCCTTCTCCGGGAACCCATTTATCGTATTCCATATGTGATGCTATCCACTTGGCTCTGTCCAAGCCTTCCAGCCTGGCAACCAGATGGAGAGCTCCGTCAATTCCTGCCGAGATGCCGGCTGTGGTAATTATATTTCCGTTATCGACAAACCTTACCGCTTTGTGCACTTTTATTTGAGGATACCTTGATTCAAAATGATTTAATGATTTGTGAAATGTGGTAGCTGACTTACCGTTCAGGATTCCCGTTTCCGCCAAAATAAAAGCGCCGGTACAAACGGTAAAATAATATTCAATTTTCTCCTGAGATTTTATCCAGTCTACAACCGATTTATCTTTAGCAGCAGCGGAAGCATTCCCGCCGAACAATGCAATAATATCGGCTTTCGGAGCATTATGAATACTGTAATCCGGTAGTATGCGTAGAATTCCCTGGCTTCGTATGGGCTGCATGGTTTTAGAAACTGTAAACACCTTATAGCCCGCATACGAAAAAACTTCCATGGGCCCCGCAAAATCTAATACTTCAGTACCATCCTGTAAATAAAAAGCAATGGTTTTTTTAGAGACTTTATCCTTTTTTAATTCCGATTTTAGAACGAGCTTCATATGGCATTGTGGGCAATCACCGGCCTGGTTAAAAACCAATGAGTCGCAAGTACTTTCGCAAGGCGGGCAAATATACTGTGCCTGAGTATTGCACGAAATAAGTATGTATACAAACATGGATAACCATACAGGGATTTTGTGTGTCACGGTACTGAGTTTTAAGCAAATTTCGTAAAACACGCAATTTTGTTTAGGACAAAAAAGTAACAGATCAGGACAGTTTTTTTCTCAAATCACCGGGTAATTGATGAAAATGCGATTGTATAATACGCCTGAGCTGTGTTTCACTTTTTAATCCGCATGCATTGGCTATGGTATTTAGTGTATCACCATTTTTAAGCATGAGCATGGTTTTTTCTATTCGTGCTTCTTTGATATAAGCCCCTACGGATTGCCCGGTTACTTCTTTAAATTTTCTGGATAGATTACGTGAGCTCATCGCAAATTGACCGGCTATGGTTTCGTTTGACATTGCGGTATCCGATAGGTTTTCCAAAATATAATTCTGGACCAAGTGTATTTTTTCGCTCAGGTGATTTCTGTATTTTAGGAAATGACTTAACTGAGAGTCGTTTTTGTTTCTACGAAAAAAAACAACCGTTTCCCGAGCTACATCCAGGGCTATTTTAGGCCCGAAAAGGCTTTCGATAAGATGAAGGGCAAGATCAATACCGGCAGAGACACCCGCACTTGAAAAAATATTTTCGTCCTCTACAAAAATCCGATCCTCCTTAAGAATTACCTCCGGAAACTCAGACTTAAAACGATCAAAATACTTCCAGTGTGTTGTACATTGTTTTTGATTCAGGATTCCTGTTTCTGCGGTAATGAATAACCCCGTACAAATACTGGCAATCCGGACATTCTTTTTGTGTTGTTGCCACAACCATCGATTAAAAACCCGGTTCTGTGCCTTAAAAGCGATATCATCGTACAAACCGGACTCAACGCCGGGAATAAAAATGATGTCTTTTTCAGTCAGTGAAAGTGTTTTGAAATCGGAAAAATTCGTAAATGCAAGGCCCGCACTGGAAGTATGAGTTTTTCTTTGAGTGGGGCTAATAAAAATCATGTTTAGGTTTGCGCCAAGGCCTCTGGCTTCATAGAACATATGAATAGGGCCGGAAATATCCAGCACATGTACCTTATGAGGAATAACGAAAACTATATGACTAGCAGGTTCCAATGTGAATAGTGTATTAATATAAATAATTATTGATGTAAGTTACATAACATTACCAAACGCTCCGGGCCATACTGATAAGGTAGTTAAAGATAAAAGATAAAGGCATAAACCAAAAGATAATGGTGTACGTGTCAAAATCTAAATATTTAGGAGTATATCGATTGGACACTTTTTTTACTCATGGTTTAATGACGATCTGAACTTTTATCTGGGCTCCTGGTAAAGCCTCGTTATTTCGCGGGTATAAAAAAAAGGCCGATAATTATAAACCGGCCGTTTAACTATTTAAACAGGTCTCCGTTGAGGTATCTCAATCCCGAATCGATGATCACGGTAACAATTTTTTTTCCTGGACCAATGTGTTTTGCTCTTTGCAGTGCCGCCCATACATTGGCGCCCGAAGTAATACCACCAAAGATCCCTTCCTTTTTGGCAAGGTCATTCGCAGTTTTATAGGCATCTTTATCGGAAACAGCCAGGATATTATCGATGAGATCTTTTCGCAGAATTGATGGGACAAAGGATAACCCTATGCCTTCCAATCGGTGTTCTCCCCGAGTATCTCCACCGGAAATATTACGTACGTGGAGGGGCTCTATAGCATTGACTTTTAGAGAGGGAATATGGTTTTTTAGTATTTCAGAATTCCCTGATATACATCCGCCACCACCAACAGCCATAACAAATTCATCGATTTCCGTATCCAGAGCGCTAATGATTTCTCTGGCCATAGGGTGGTATCCTCGTTTGTTATCAGGATTGTTAACCTGATCTGGCCAAAAAGTATTGGATTCCTGTGCAATTTCTTTAGCTCTCGCAATCATTTTATCGATTACCTGGGCAGTGAGCATTCCGTTTGGGGCGGGGATAATTTCAACCGTAGCACCAAAAGCACGCATGGTTTGGATTTTTTCTCTGGCAAATCCGTCGGAAGAAACAAAATGTGCCTGATATCCTTTGGCAGCACATACCATAGCCAGGGAACTCCCGGTACTCCCTCCGGTGTATTCCACAATCTTTCCTCCGGGTTTTAAAAGCCCCCTTTTTTCTGCACCTTCAATCATAGAAAGCGCCATTCTGTCTTTCATACTGCCTGTAGGGTTGGCTCCTTCATACTTTACGTAGATGTCTGCACAATCCGGTCCGGTTAGTCTTGTTAGTTTTATTAGCGGTGTATTTCCTATGTGTTGCATGATAACCGTGATTAATAGTAAAAGGGATTTACTTTGCTTCCAAATGTTGCAAGGCCCTGGTTTTAAAACCTTTTTGAGCATTTTGTGCTTCAAGCTTTGCAAGAGATTCCATAAACCGCGGATTCCCATTTAACATTTCCGCTATAGCCAGATAACCCGCTTGCCATATGCTTTCGAATTTCGGGAGTTCCGATAGGGCTTTTTTTGTTAATGACAACTGTTTCTTCCTGAGATCCTGGTTATCCCTGACAATGTGTATGTATCTTTTTTGATGCATTTTTTTGATCATTTTGGTTATTGCAGGTTGTGATATATGGCACAATCCGGCAAGTTCTTTCATAGAGATACGTCTGTGTTCCTTTAAGACCAGAAACACGAGGTGCCAGCTGGGTTCGATATCCACATTAACCTGTCTGTACAGGTCTTTAATCCCATATGTGAGCGATTCATTCAATCGCTTAATGCGGGCGGTTACTCCCAGAAAGCTGAGTTGTTGTAAAAAATCGTTTTCCATTGTCTGAACAAAGTATGATACAAATATACGTAAATACTTAACTGGTTAAGTATTTGTGTTATCAATTAAAATTACATAAGGTTAACAGGGTTTGGGAAAAGTGTATAAAAAAAGGCTTTGTAAAAGCGCTAGACCATAACTAGGCAGCACTTGCTGCACATGTGAAAACTACTACAGATTGTAAGTCCTCCTGCAATTGAGCTTAATTACCCGGATTGGGAGAAGGGGTGCTGTTATACAATTTCTTTCGATCCTGTTCTGAACAAATCATAGGATTTAAACAAAAGTGTTTTATGAGATGGATACTTCGTTTGGTTTCCTACCAACGGCGGGTTTGTACTCTCTTAATCCTTACGGGCCTGAAATGCTCTTACAAATCTTTCAGATACCGTTTAACCATATCCTCCTGGCTTTCCACGGGATTATTCGACCCCAGTTGTTCTTTAAGCATGGCACCCATGGTTGGGAATCCGGGTCTTTCTACTTTATAGATATCTTCCCAAAGTTTGGACCGCATGAATGCTTTGGCACAATGTAAAAAAACTTCCTTTATTGTAATTTTTATACAGCTTTTCGGAGGATGTTGTTCTTCGGGGAACATTTCTATGTAGGCACGATCGGTAGTAATAACAGCCGTTCCATTAATTCTGAGGCTTTCGTCTATACCGGGAATAAAGAACAGGCATCCTATATGTCCGGTTTCAACAATATTTACCAGGCTATCTACACGGTTATTACCCTTTGCATCCGGTAGGAGTATGGTATGATTATCCAAGATCTGTACAAAACCAGGTTTTCCTCCTCTGGGTGAGGCATCTGACTGACCGTTGCGTGCATAGGTGCTTATAACGAGAAACGGCGAATGCGCAATAAAGTTTTTAGAGTGCTTTTCCAGTTGCACCAGCACCTTTGATTTTGCTCTTCCTCTGGGCCATCCGTAAAGTATTCGCAATTCTTCTTCGGTTCTGATTGTCATACAAGCGTATTTAAATAAGGTAATTTGTTCGTTCTTAATGCAAGTAATAAATCCTGAATAGCTGCCCGGATTCAAACCGTATAGGGAGTTTATCATTTTTAATGATGTTCCGCATACCAGAGCGGATAACCCCACCTGCTACCAAAACTTACCGTAAATATACTAAAACAGACCTATGGGGTTGTGTTAAACTTGTGAAACCATTTAAGTAAATAAGGAACCATATCTGTTATACTAATTGTTTTATTTCAAAAAGAAGCGAACTTTCTTTTGGAAATATATCACACATCTACTTTTCGTGGTTTATTTTTAAAACTTTACAAAATCTGCCAACCGAATTGTTGATGGGTTATTTGACAGCAAATGATATAGTTTGCTTTCAATACCAAGAGCGATAATATTCTTTAGAGACGATTAATGGGAATTGCGGAAGGTAGATACGCTAGACATAGGATTTAGTGCCACATGGTGTGTGAGTTAGAGTCTTTTCGCCCGCACTTTTTAATCAAAATATTTTTTGTTTGTGTACAACATTGATATAACATTTTGCAATTTTTCTTTCTTGATTTTATTTGTTGTCAAATGCTCATAACTCAAATTAAACAAAACGTTTGATGATTCATCATCATTAGATTTACCATTATTTGATTTTTTTTAAAACAATTCACCTTTCACAGCACATATAGTGATTCGAAATTTGTACCGAAATAAAACGAATCATATTATGAAAAAATCAAAATTATTAACGGGATTACTTATATCATTTTCAGTGCTTTTGATATCATGTAGTAATGACGATGATAGCGGTACAATTAAACCATCAAATGGTGAAAAAGCATGGGCAATTTTACAATCTATTCAAACTGGAGATGTAACTGCAATGCAAGATTATGTGAATCAAACAACATATATTCAACACAACCTTTCCTTTCCTGATGGTATTGGGTCAGTAATAGGAGCTATTCAATCCGGGGCTTTAGATGGAACTACGGTCAATACCATACGTTCTTTTGAAGACAAAGACATTGTGGTGTTGCATTCCATATACGGAGGAACATGGAATGGTGGAACACCGCAAGTAGCGTTTGACGTATTTCGATTTGAAAACGGTTTAGCTGTTGAACATTGGGATAATTTACAAAATATATCAGATCCTGTCGTCGACGCGGTAAATGGTAATACTCAAACTGACGGTGCTCTCATTGGCAATGGAGATCCCGTAGTAAATAAGGGAATAATATCTTCCTTTGCTAAGGAAGTGCTAGTTGGAGGCTCATGGGTTACTGCAGCTCCGGATTTTTTTAATGCAAATGGAGATTATATTCAACATAGTGTGGGTACACCTAATGGTATTGCCTGGTTTGCGCCATTTGGTGATGCATTTCAATACTATGACAATGAAAGCCCAAGGTTTATTTACGGAGCTGAGGATTTTGTGTTAATAATGTCTCAAGGTAATGCAGCAGTTGGGGTTGGTGATACTGCGTTTTATGATTTATTCAGGTTGGAAGATGGAAAAATTATTGAGCATTGGGATACTCAACAACAAATTCCACCTCAATCTGAATGGGCGAATTCTAATGGAAAGTGGTAACGTTTTTTACCGGATTAAAATGGTAAAGGAAAACAGGGGGAACGCTCCAGAAGATTAAAGTTTGTAAATTAGTATAAGATTAATGGACTTAATTGAAAATCATTAATCATTCGGGTTAAAAAAATGAAAACCAATAGATTAGAAGCATTTAGTGATGGCGTATTAGCAATCGTTATTACTATAATGGTATTAGAACTTGAAGCACCCAAAGACACTTCTTTAGAAGCTTTAATTCCAAAAATACCAATATTCATAAGCTACATTCTAAGCTTTATTTATGTTGGTATTTATTGGAATAATCATCATCATTTGTTTCAAATAGCCAAAAAGGTTAATGGAAAAATTCTATGGGCGAATTTACATTTACTTTTTTGGTTATCCCTTATTCCATTTGTCACTTCGTGGCTTGGAGAACATCACCTTGAACCCGTTCCGCTTTTGTTTTATGGTTTTACCTTATTAATGTGCGGTGTTGCATATAACATTTTACAAGTGGTTATTATCAAGGAGCACAAGAAGGATTTTGCTTTAAGAAATATCCTCGGGAAAAAATATAAGGAGAAAGTGTCGCTACTTATATATATTATAGGATTAGTGGTAGCTTATTATGCACCGTGGCCCGCTGTGGCTTGTTATATAATAGTAGCTCTAATTTGGCTTATTCCAAATAAACGAATTGAAAAAATTGTCAAATAAAAAAGAAAATAGAGAGCTTCCTAATTTGCTGTTTCGAGAAGATCTGGAAATAGTTGGTTTCGATATTATTAAAATTAAAGACCTGTATGAAAAGATAGATTTATCTCTATTAACCTCAGCCAAGATTGTTAAATTCTACCAAATAATTTTTATTAAAGAGGGAAAGGGGAGGCACCATATTGATTTTGAAACCTATGATTTTGAAAAAGGAAGTGTTTTATTTGTTGGCAAGAATCAAATCCATTCTTGGCAAAATCATCGAACCAGTGATGGATATACTGTCCTTTTTACCGAGAATTTTCTATATAAGAATCAAATGCAGTTTAACGAACTGTCCTATAATTACCCTTACAATACAGCTTTATTTTCTCCTATATTAAATATAACGAATGATTCTCATTTTAGAACTTTCCATTCATTAATTGAACTTATTTATGAGGAATATGCAGATGTAGCATATCAGGTTCGTCAAGAAGTTTTACAGACATTGTTAAGGACATTAATTTTAAAAATAAGATCTCAACTACCTTCGGTAGAGATTCCCAATACTGAAATGAAAAAGTTGTTTATTAGATTTCAGAGAGTATTAGACCAAAACATTTTTCATACAAGAAACGCTATCGATTATGCCAATATGTTAGGATGTTCTATTCATCAACTTAATCAGGCGGTTAAAACATTTACCAATAAATCTGTTAAGGTTTTTATTGACTCTGTGCTTATATTAAATGCAAAGAGATTACTTGTTGACAGTAGAAATAACGTTAGCGAAGTAGCTTATTTAGTAGGTTTTGATGAAACAACGAATTTTGCAAAATTCTTCAAAAAGCACACAAACCAAACACCAAGTCAATTTAGAAATGTGATGACAAAATAGGCTATTATTTCAACATTTACCATTATTTACATGATTTTAAAATAATTTACCTTTTACAGGATTCTACCTGATTTTAATTTTGAGGTGTAAATAATCCCAAAGATTTATGTCTTTTAAAATACAGGAAGTAGAAGCAAAATCAATTATAGGAGTGACTCAGGTTCCTAGTGCTGATTATGTTATCAATCCATATACAGGCTGTCAATTTGCCTGTATGTATTGCTTCGCGAGTTTTATGGGACGATTTGTTGGTGAACCCAATAGTAATTGGGGGAACTACGTCTATGTAAAAAGGAATGCCGTAGAATTGATGAAAAAGGATATAAAGCGATTGGCGAAAAAAAAACCTCATCCTAAAATTGCTATAAGCACCGTAACCGATCCATATCAGGGAGTTGAAAAAAAATACAGATTAACCAGAGGTATTTTGGAAGTATTTGTAAAAAACAATTATCAGGGAAGAATAGGTATTCTAACTAAATCCCCCATGATTTTAGACGATATAGAACTCCTTAAAAAAATCCCTAATCTGGAAGTTGGGTTATCAATTACTACCACAGATGATAAACTAAGTCGCTTTTTAGAAGTTCAGGCGCCATTGGCCAGCGCAAGACTTAGAACGTTAAAAAAATTAAATGATGCTGGTATTAAAACCTATGTGTTTGTTGGCCCCTTTTTACCGCATATGAAATTAAAGCCGGAATTGATTGATAAACTATTTGCCGAAATAAAAAAGGCTGGAACTAACGATGTAAAGATAGAGTACTTAAATCTTCCCAGGTATGTAAGGCTTAAAATGAATAAAATGCTCCGGAGCGAGAAAAAGGAAATTCGGGAAGTCTACTCTACCTCTCAGTTAAAGAAGTATAGAGAAGAAATAGAACCTATTTTAAGAGAAAATCTTTTAAAACATAACTTAAAATTAAAATTTGATGAGATTGTTCATCATGTAACCAATCAAAACTTAATAGAATGAAATTTTTAAGAACAATTTTACTAGTTGTTACAATAATGGCTGGTGTAAACTTTATGAATGCTCAAAAAAAACAATCAGAATCTTCTTTAGAGAAGGTTAAAAAAGAAGCAGAGGCAAAAAAACACGAGCACCTGCTCGATGGAACATCTATGCATTATTACTACACCAATGGAGGCGGTATTGCAATTGAATTTTATGATGGCATGCTCAAGTATGAATGGATAGCCGGACCAAGAAAAGGCCATGGCAACCAGGACTTAAAGTATCTTTCACGGAAAATAGGGGATAAAATGTATTTAGTAAGTTGGTTAGAAGAATCTCATCCTGACTATACCACTTTAATATTCAATTTTAACAACAATGTAATGTACTCGACCGGCATATTTCGCTTTGGCACAAAAGATCAATTTATTCGATTTGACGGGGGGATTATTGAAAATTTAGTTTTAGTAGAAAAATAAGCCGAATATAAATTAATTACTTAATCATTATGAAAAACCTAATTATTTTGCTATTGAGTGTAGTATTTATTGTAGGCTGCAATTCTCAAGAAAAAAAAACAGAACCTACAACAACAGAAGGTAGCATAAATTTAGAACCCAAGGATTTAAAATCAATAGCCATGAAAGCCCAAGATGCTTTCTTTGTGGCTTATAGTGCTGATGGAATCAAAAAGTATTTTAAGGAGGATTATATCCAACACAATCTATCAATACCGACAGGGCGTCAATTTGTAATCGGGCTACTTCCAACATTGAAACAAGCTAAAACAAGCTACACCACACATCGAATTTTACAGGATGGTGATTTCATCGTCTTGCACAATACTTATAACAATGCAGAGCCTTTTGGTGCTAAAGAAATAGTTGCATTTGATGTTTGGAGAATGGAGGACGGCAAAGTGGCCGAACACTGGGATAATACAGGAACAGTTACCCCGCCAAATCCCAGTGGAAGAACACAGGTTGATGGACCAACAAAAGTCATGGATAAGGACAAAACAGATGCCAACAAAAAATTGGTGAAAGATTTTATCACCAACATTTTTGTAAATGGTAAAGGTGACATAACCAATTACATTAGTACTAAAGAATATTTACAGCATAATTCGCAGGGTAGTGATGGATTAGATGGGTTGAGTAAAGCCATGAAGTACTTTGAAGAAAATGGCTTGGAAATGACCTATACCAAACTTCAAAGAGTATTGGGTGAGGGCAATTTTGTGTTGGCGATAAGTGAAGGAACGTTCGGCAAGGGAGAGCATGTGGCCTACTATGATTTGTTTCGTTTAGAGGACAATAAAATAGTAGAGCATTGGGATGTCATACAATCGATTCCACCAAAATCGGAATGGAAAAATGAAAATGGTAAGTTTTAGATTACCAATTGCTTTTCAAGCTTCTTGCCGCAATCAAGAAGCTTTGATTAAGATATTAACTTAAAGCATAAAAAAATGAGTAAAAAATTAGAAAATGCAAAAAACCTTTATTTAAAGGGAATCAAAGAAGGGCATATAGAAGTGGTAGATGAATACACCGGCCACCGTTACACACAGCACAGTACCGGAGTAAAAGACGGAGCAGCAGGCTTCAAAGAGTTCTTTTCCGATTTTTTGAACAGGACCAATGACAGGGATATTCGCGTGATAAGAACCATAGAAGATGGCAGATATGTTTTTGTACACGTGTACCAGGATATTGACAAGGGTACTGCCAAATGGGTGACCACCGATTTATTCTATACCGATGAAAATGATAAAATTTTAGAACATTGGGATGTAATTGCAGCATACGTAGAACCTGATGATACTGCATCCGGCAATGATGTAGTACTTGGCGAGTTTGAGTTAAAAGATTTAGATAAAACTGAAGAAAACAAAGAATTAGTAAAGAATCTTATCAACGATGTGTTTCAAAACGGCAAGTACGATTTTATTGATAAATACATTCACAAAGACTACATACAACATGCACCAAATGTGCCAAATGGTATTGAACCTGTAAAGAAACTACTTGCTGAACATGATATATATTATGATTTTATATTTAAGATTATCGGACAGGGCGACCATGTTATGAGTTTTTCTAAAATCGTAATTGAAGGAAATGAGTTTGCTGGATTCGATTTATTCCGAATTGAAGATGGAATGATAGTCGAACATTGGGATAATAAAGAGCCTATTCCTCCACGTGCTGAGCTGGCAAATAGCGGAAAATTCTAGAATAAATTGTGAGTGTATTAGAATTATATAAGTCAACAAGAGATTATACCGCTAAACTGTGTGATCCTTTAAAAACAGAAGATTATGTTGTGCAATCTTCTGTTTTTGCGAGCCCGCCGAAATGGCATTTAGCACATACAACCTGGTTTTTCGAAGAGTTTATATTGAAAAAGTACGCCCTCAATTATAAGACTTTTGATACTGATTTTGCTTTTCTATTCAACAGCTACTACAATAATGCCGGAGAAAGAATTCTTAGAGCTGATAGAGGAAATATAACGCGTCCAAATGTAAACGAGGTTTATAATTATCGGTTGTACGTAGACGCACATATGGAAAAACTTCTCGAGGACAATAATTCAAATGAATTAATAGGCTTGGTTGTATTAGGTATTAATCATGAACAGCAACATCAGGAGCTCTTAATAACAGATATAAAATACACATTAGGAAATAACCCAATTTTTCCAGTATATGATGAAAACTTTAACCGGTTGGATGTGGAAAACGAATCTTCAGGGTTTGTCACAATAAAAGAAAATATTTATGAAGTCGGTTTTCAGGGGAAGGGTTTTTGTTACGACAATGAGTTGGGGAAGCATAAGGTGTATCTAAATGATTTTGAAATTAGCAAGGCACTTGTTACAAATCAAGAATTTATAGATTTTATAGAAAATGGAGGTTACTCTGACTTTAATCTTTGGTTGGATGAAGGTTGGAGTTGGGTTCAGAAAAATAACATTCAGTCACCTTTGTATTGGCATAAAATAAATGGCAAATGGCATTATTTCACGCTTTCAGGCCTACAAATCGTGAATCCGAAATCCATACTAAGCCATGTAAGTTTTTATGAAGCTGCTGCCTTTGCCGAGTGGAAAGGTATGCGTCTACCAACAGAGTTTGAGTGGGAGATTGCTTCAGAAAACTTCAAATGGGGAAAACGTTGGGAATGGACACATAGTGCCTACTTACCTTATCCTAATTTTAAAAAAGCTGAAGGCGCTATTGGTGAATACAATGGCAAATTTATGATTAACCAAATGGTGCTACGGGGAGCTTCAGTAGCAACCTCACCAAACCATAGTCGAAAAACATACCGTAATTTCTTTCATCCAGATGAAAGGTGGCAGTTTACAGGTATACGTCTTGTCAAATAAGTATGAACAAACAATTTAAAAATGATATCGATACAGGGTTGTCTGCGTCACCTAAATACTTATCGTCAAAGTATTTTTACGATAAGATAGGAGATTCCTTATTTATTAAAATAATGCATCTTCCTGAATATTATTTAACGCGATGTGAATTAGAAATTTTTCAAACTAAATCAAAAAACATAATCGAGACCTTAAAGATGAATCCCAATGAATATTTTGAGCTCATTGAATTAGGTGCCGGAGATGGATTAAAAACAAAAGAGTTATTGAAGTGCCTCAGCGAGGATAATTATAGATTTGATTATTTCCCGATCGATATTTCAAGAAATGCTTTAGATAACCTAGAAGAAACTTTATTTAGAGAATTACCTGAAGTTTCAGTTAAGAAAAAACAAGGTGATTATTTTGAAGTACTTGAGTCTTTCAAATATACACATCATCCAAAAGTTGTACTGTTTTTAGGTTCTAATATTGGAAATTTAAATGATAAACGCGCTTCAGAATTTATATACCAGCTTGGGTCCAATTTGAATAAAAATGACAAGCTATTGTTAGGTGTAGATCTTATAAAACCAGCATCAATTGTATTACCAGCATACAACGATAGTAGTGGGGTTACTGCCGCCTTCAATCTCAATCTATTAACCAGGATTAACTCTGAATTAGATGCAGATTTTGATTTAGACACTTTTGTTCATGCTCCTGAGTATTCTGAAGAAGCAGGAATAGCTAAAAGCTATTTAGTAAGTACAAAAGCACAAAGGGTAACAATAAAAAAGCTGAATAAAACTTTTCAATTTGAAAAAGGGGAAAAGATTTTTACTGAAATTTCAAGAAAATATAATGATGCCATTATCCAAAAAATTATTGAGCATACAGATTTTAATATTCAAGACAGCTTGACAGACAGTAAAACGTATTTTGCCAGTTATATTTTAAACAGAAATTAAAGAATGGCCTTTGATAATCAAAATATAGGAATACTAGGATTGGGTAGTAAGACTACTCTATTTTATATTGAAGAACTCAATAGGCAATACAACAATTTATACGGTGGTTATAGTACATGCCCTTTCAAGTTATTAAATGTCAACTTCGATAAAATAAATCAGCTATTACCAAATCCTTCGGAAGCATTAAGTAAAATTGTAAGTGATTATCTTGAACAACTCCTAACTCTTGAAATAGACTCAATTGTAATCCCAAATATTACGCTACATGAAACAATTGATTGGATTTTTAAGAATAAAAATGTACCTGTTAATTTAATTCATCCGGTAAAAAGCACGATTGAAAAATTAAAAGAAAACAATGTTGATAATGTTGTTTTGATAGGCTCTTTATATATCGTGAATTCAGAGTATATAAATTCAACTTTTAAAGCCAATAATATAAGTATTCAAAATCCAATAAAGGCTGATATGCATTTTATTGACAGTATAAGACAGAAAGTATATAGGGGCACTGAAACAACCGAATTGGTAAACCAGTATAATATGCTGTTAAAAAATTATGCGCGAAATGCCAATATTGTAATTGCTTGTACCGAGTTGTCAATTATAAATGGCAACAGTTCTCCTAATGTCTATGATATGGTTAGAATTCAAGTTGAAGATTCTATAAAAAATGTAAAAGCACATCAATTTTGATTTGCGTAATATTAAACGAATACTCTTAATAAGAGCCACCTATAGCCAAATTTTTTTAAATGAAATATATTAGATTTTAGATACAATATTTTGCTGTTTTTTCTTCTGTAATTTAAGTTATACGCAAATAATTCATTTTAAAATTAACTTAAATGAGTAAGTTCAAATCTTAATAAAACCTACGAGATTTTGGGATTGAATATCAGCAGTATTTTAATTACCTTCGGTGACCAGGACAGGAATTCTAACGATGGTGCCGGTTTATCAGCTCTTATTGTTGTTTTTTAAAACATTACAAAATCTGTTGATTCGGATGTTAATAATCCACGTACCTGCAAATGATGTTATCTTTTTTCTTTAGTAATGATATTAATGTTTCTTGAATGATACGTCATTTGTGAAGAATAGAAGTCTTTTAAAAAATAAAGATGACTAAATTTCAAATTAATATATTTGGATATGACGCGGGCATTACCAAATATAGCATACAAATCAAGATTTCCTGACATCGAAGGAATTGAAATTATTCGGCTGGAAAATATAGCCGGGCGAAAAGATAAGTTTTTAGACCACCATCCCGAAAAATCGCATCAAATAAACTTTTATAAACTGATATTTTTCTCAAGCGGAGAAACGGAGCATTTGGTTGATTTTATTTGGTATAAAGCGCAAAAAAACACCTTGTTTTATTTATCAAAAGGTCAGGTAAATGCTTTTAAGTTTAAGGATGATGTTAAAGGATATGTTATTTTATTTACCGAAGAATATTTTAAAAAACAGCTAAACAGTATTCCAAAAGATTCAGTTATCAGATTATTTACGTCTCATTTATTCTCACCAAAAATTCAGATTCCGGATAACTCGGACTCTATTTTATATATTAACCTGTTATTTGATGAATTTTATAAAGTAGCTGGGAAATTCAATAAAAAGAAAATCATCGATTCTTTATTTACTATTATTTTTTCCAAAATAGAAGAATTAAAAAAAGACCAGACACTTTATTTAAAAGAATCCGAGAAGCTCACGCTTTTTATTAGTTTTCAATCCCTTTTAAAAAAGCACTACAAAGAGAGCAGGAATGCAGATTATTATGCTAAAAAACTCAACATAACCTATAAGCATTTAAACGTGGTTTGTAAAGAAATCATCAATATTACCGCGAAACAGTACATTGATGAGTTTATCATTTTGGAGGCCAAAAGAATTCTTCTAAATTCCAATATCAAAAGCACACAACTCGCATATGATATTGGCTTTAATGAGCCTCCGAATTTTATAAAATACTTCAAAAAACATACGGGATTTACACCTAATACTTTCAAAAAAACTTATATCTAGCCTTATTGGTTCGATATTAACCTTTTTTCTCTCAACATTAACATATCCGCGATAACTACTTCACTTCAATTTTGTGCTATTAGAAAATGGGGCTTTGATATAACCACTATAAACCAATTTTAAAATGAGAAATTTAACTATTACCGTACTGAGCGTCGTATTACTGTTTAGTTGCAATGCTCAAAGTAAAAAGACACAGAGTAAAAAGGAAACAGAAATTAAAACCGAAAAACAAATGGATGATTTAAAAACAACTGCTGTTAAAGCACAGGACGCATTTTTTAAAGAGTACAGTGCCGAAGGGGTAAAAAAGTACTTTAAAACAGACTATATCCAGCACAATCCGACGGTCCCGACTGGAATTGAGCCCATATTGGGATTTCTTCCGGTATTAAAAGAAAATAAAACCACTTATACCAATCATAGATTATTACAGGATGGCGATTACATTATATTCCATAATTCTTATCATAATGCAGAACCATTTGGCAGTAAGGAAATGGTTGCATTCGATGTTTGGAGAATGGAAGATGGTCAGGTTGCCGAACATTGGGATAATATGATTGCCAAAGCCGAAGAAACTGCGAGTGGTCGTTCTCAGGTGGATGGTCCGACCGAAATTACCGATCGCGATAAAACAGCAGCAAACAAAGTAATCGTGAAAAACTTTATTGATGATGTTTTGTTTGGGAAGGCTTCTGAAAAAATCACGGATTATGTGAGTACAGAAGAATATAATCAACACAATCCTATGGTTAAAGATGGACTGGAAGGGTTAAATGAAGCCATTGAGTATTTGACTTCTCAGAACAATATGTTTATCTACAAAAAGACTCATAAGGTATTAGGGGAAGGGAACTTTATACTTGCAATGAGCGAAGGAGAATGGAATGGAAAACCACAGGCGTTTTATGATTTATTTAGACTAAAAAATGGGAAAATTGTAGAGCACTGGGATGTAATTCAGGAAATCCCGGCTGAAATGGCAAATGATAACGGTAAGTTTTAAAAAAGCGGGATAAGATTACACATTTTAACTTCTTTTTAAAGTAAAAAGCCGTTTCATTCAAACTTTAATGTGACGGCTTTTTTATTAAACAAGAGTCATGGTATCTAGTAAGTATCGCAATAATTAAAAAGATAAGTATTATGAATAGTGATAAATCCGTTACTGTAATCGTATGTGATAAAGTAAAAGCGAAATACGATGCCGATTACAAAAACTGGCTTGAGAACGTAAGTGAAAAATCCAAAGCTTTCGAGGGATTCATTGAATTGGAAATCATGGAACCCGAAGACCATACAGGTTCCGTTTTAGAATACCATATTATCTATCGGTTTGATAACTATCAGCACTTAAGAAGCTGGGAAAAATCTAAATTCCTTTTGGAAAATCTCGTTGTGGCAAAAAAGTTTTTTGATACAGATACCAGGGTTCAATATCTGGAAGGCATGAAGATTTTCTTTGATAAGCAAAATCAGGAACACCTGGCCAAAAACCCGCCCTACTGGAAACAAGTGGTTCTATCTTCAGCAGTTGTTTTTCCCTTAATCCTATTTTCTAATTGGCTTTTGGCTTTTGTTCCTTCCGAGTACTTCTATTCAGCTTATATACAAATGTTGGTTTCCATCATTATTGTGAGTGCCTTAATGGTTTTTCCCGCAATGCCTTATGTAAGCAGATGGTTACGTAAATGGTTGTATAAATAAAATACCGTGAATATTAAATACAAAGATTATGAGCATTTTGTTGGGGTTTGAAAGTGGGAAAACAAAGTTTTTAAAACATGCTTTCACTTGTCTGAATGCTCAGTACAGAACGGAAGAAACAGAGCGTAGCAATTTTTCAATTACCATAAACAGGCAGGGGCAACTGATTACCTTTATACGGTCAAAACCTTTTTTAAGAGTTCTTTTTTTAAATTGTGGCCAAAGCCCATAATTTGGATTACACTTGCAAATCACTTCAGCAGCAGCAACAAAATCTAATGATTCATCGGCCAATAATCTTGTATTGGGTTCATGGTTATACTCAAAACCTTCAAAAGCTGTGGAAATTCCCAAAAAGTCTATATTTTGTTTGAACTCCGTTGTACAATAAGTTCACCGATGAAATACCATACAAAAAACGATCGGGATGGTTCACCTGAAAACAAAGGGAGAGTTTAGTTTTTTCAGACTAAACTCTCCTTGTAACAGATGATCAAAATGTAAATTTAATTTCTCCAGGATTATTTCCAATAATTATTTGCTGCCGCAACAGTTTGAAAGTTAAAAGCGATCACTTGGGAAGCAGCTGTCAAACTATCTGCATTATTGGCATAATTTTTCCTTAATCTCTTTAGTACTTCCATATCAGGTTGAGTGTATTTCACTCCCATCCGCGAAAGTTTTATAGCCAACTCAAAGCCTTCCTGAGGTGTGTCTGTTTGCAAACTATTCAACCAAACTTCTTCCGACATGATTTATTTTTTTAAAAGATTAATTACAATTTTCCATTTCTATTATAAAATAGCCTTGTTTTTTTATTATTGAAGCTATTTCTTCAGTGGCCTGTTCAACGTGGCAAAGACGACATTCCTTTGAAGTCAATTGACCCGTTTTAAAAGCTTTTGTTTTCAGGTAATCTTTTCCAAAATCAAATATGGTTTGTTTTGCGGTAACATTATCGGGAACAAGAATATCAAAATGCATAATGTTACCATCTTCCCTTTTTACATAAGTATCCCAAACTACTACTTTCATGGTTTTAGTTTTTTACTTTATATGGTAAGGATAAATCTCCACTTGCAACACTATAAACTTCATAAACTCCAAGCATAGGTAAATTTTCATCACTTGTATTTACTCTCATAAATGCAGTTACTCCATCATAACTGAAATTCGTTTGATTGTTCATACGATAATTAGGGACAACGACTTTTATAGCCTTGTTTTTGGTAGTAACCGGATAACCTGGTGAATCCATATACATTGGCATTCCTGGGTTTGTTGGTGGTAAAACTACTGTTTTATCTGCCTTTTTAAATTGCTTTACAGAAAGCCCTCCAGCAACTCTTTCATCTTTCGTCAACACAACCCAATGTGGATGCCAAACAAGCCCGTCATTGTCAAAATTTCTGTCGTTATTTTCGTCCCAAAGGGGAGTGTCATCAAAATCTGGATGTGAGGTTAGGGCAAGAGCTACAATTCCATCAGTTTGATTAAAACCTACATCTGTCGGTTTTAAACTTGTTGGAAATACATAACCCAAAACCGGAGCACCATCCAATTGCCCTGCTTTTATGGGTGTGGTGTTTCCTGCAGTACCGTTAACTTTTATTTCCCAAACGGTGATCCCCAAATCTGCCTTGTTGGTAACCCGAACTTCTTTGATGGCAAAGTCATTATTGTTGTATTTACTTTCCTGGGCACAGGATATTGATGTGCCGAACATTATCGTAGCTGATAATAATAAAATTGATTTACTCATTTTTTTAAAAATTAAATTATGTTACTGTATTATTATGTTATAAATATAGTAAGGAATCCTAACTAAAAAAAATATTTATTTATTTTCTTTCATTTGTAGAGTAGATTTCAATATGCGAATTGCTTGGCTGCAGTCTTTTAAACCTGTAACTAATGGAGTATATGAAGATTCATGTAAACTAAGATTAGTTAAGAAAAGTGCAATTAATTATGTCTTTGTTTGTAATTTGTTTGGAGCTTCCTCCCAGTGACCTCGGCAGGGGGCCGAACGGTTATAAAAGGTCTGGCAGACCTTTGATAGTAAGAAGCCGGGCGGTGCGCTGGCATCCTGCTGAGCAGGATTGTTTGCTAGGCAAACTTCCTGACAAAGCTCCGCTTTGAAAATACTTCAAACAAAAAAACGCTCAAGTAAACCTGGCGTTTTTTCTTATTGAACTATTTATTCGTGACCTCGGCAGGGGGCCGAACGGTTATAAAAGGTCTGGTAGACCTTTTATAGAGAGGAGCCAGGTGGTGCGCTGGCATCCTGCTCAGCAGGATTGTTTGCTAGGCAAACTTCCTGACAAAGCTCCGCTTTGAAAATACTTCAAACAAAAAAACGCTCAAGTAAACCCGGCATTTTTTCTTATTGAACTATTTATTCGTGACCTCGGCAGGATTGTTTCACATCCTTAGCGCTACGTGCTGAAAATCAACAAAAGAAAACTTGCCTCACAAAAAAACAAAAGCAAGCTATGTTTTTTAGCTTGCTTCGTTTTCAACTTTTTGTTGATTTATTCGTGACCTCGGCAGGGTCACTACTTTAATTTTATCTATCTGATATTCAAAAAGTTATCAATCTTGTTTTTGCTATGTACACCGAAATGTACACCACAGTTTTTATTTTATAATCTAAGAACGTAATTGAATGTAAATATCGGGAAAAATTATTAGATATAATATATCCAATTTTTAAGAACGAATTTTCTTTTCATATTATCAACTTTTTTAGTAGGAAATTTAAAGATTTAGTATTTTGGGTGATTAATGGCGAGGGATGTTTAATAATTATGCTGCACAAAGTTTGAGGTTGCAAAATGAAAAATATTATTTTATTAATTGGGATAATAATTCTTTTAAGTTGTGGTAATACCAATAAAAAAGTGGTTCCCAAGTTCAAAGAAAAAGAATTGAGTTTTTTACACTTAAGATTTGGGTATGATAAAACCAATAATTGGATAAAGAAGCCAGAAAATATTTTAATGCTCCATGAGACTTTCAAGAAAATAGGATATAAAAATTTAATAAACCATGAGGACTGGATTAGTGAGTGGAATTGGTATTTGGATGTGAGTAAAAGCCCAAAAAATCTTATAGATAGCCTTGAAATAACTTATAATAATTTGAATGATTCACCAAAATACTATCAGGAGTTTTGGAAAAGAAGAAAACATGAGGGAAATACGGAGATTGTTTATAAAATAATTAAAGAAGTAAAACAAGAACTACTCGATAGTTTGGAAATTCCGTTTAATAAAAATGTTGTAAATGATACATTATTCAATTTGCTTTTGTTTGAATACCCCTTAAGAGAGTTGAACGATAAAGAAGCAAATGAACACTTAAATTATCTTATTAAAATTGGGCTTCACGAATCCGCCTATAATTTGATTAGTGGTGAGAACATAAAGTATGAAAATGTGAATTGGAACAGAACAATTAAAGAAGTAATTAAAGATTTAATTAGAAAAGAAAACGAAAACCAATATAGCCCTTGGTTTCAAGATGATGTTAAATAAAAAAAAATATGTTTAGAACGATATTAAACACAAGATCAATATTTTTCTTATTGTTATTTGTTAGTAATCTTAATGCCCAGATTAATAGTGAGGAGATCCTTTTAAAATGGAAGATTAACAAGAATGATACCCTTACATATCAAACCGCAATGAATCAAATTGGGGATTCAGAATTTAACTTCAATTTTAAAGAAGTTTTTGGAAACGTATTAAATAACATCTCCGATAGTATTCCCATTAAAAAAGATAGTTTGTCAAAGAATTTGAATGAGTTAGATGGAAATGAGATTTTTAAAAAGGTTCTTGAAGCATCTAAAAAAGTAAAACTCGAAACGCGTCTGTTCCAATCTCAAAAATTTGTTGACATCATAGATATAGAAATGTCTAGAACACCCATTGAGAATATAAAGGGAGATAGTACAGAGATTAAGGATGTATTTCCCATAATGACTGAGGGAATACAATTAAAAGGAAGCATATTTGAAGATGGTTCTATCCATAGCTTTTGGTTAAATAATTCTCAAAGAAATCTGATTTCCTTATATTTTGAATTACCCAAAAAACCTGTTAAAATAGGTGATAAATGGACTTTAAAAGATTTGAATTACATTCAATATGGTAACATATTTATATGTGATGAAGCTGAAAAAAGGCATGAAGTCACATTACTGGACATTAAAGAACAAGATGGTGATAAAATTGCTGTAATAGAATATGACATTTACGAATATGTGTTGGGGAAGATAGATTTTATGGGATCTGTTATTCCGTCACGAATGGAGGTTATGTATAAGGCTAAAACAGAATTTTCAGTAAATAGAGGAAAATGGATTTCTTATAATGGCTTTTTGTCTATTGACTCTGAAGGTATGATGAGTTCAAAATCTAAACAAGAATTCAAGTTGATAGAAAAACTCTAAAATGGAAATAAAATAAAATTAGCTGTTATTGTCAGGTTTTAGGTTATGAGGTTTAAGATGCTCTTTCTAAAATGTTTGCTCATTTACACGATTATTTCCTGTAAAGAGGAAGAAAAAAATCCGACCCTCAATTGGGAGGATCTGAACAATATAAACATACAATTTATAACTGGGGATGAGGTTAGGATCTTATCTATAATGTCGATAATTAAACAAGGAGATTCTATAGAAGCAATTATAAAGCAACCTTATAATAATTATGGTTTTCTAGCTGACTCTATTTGGAACACCAAATTAAATATAACCGATTTGAAATTCCTGAATAAATTCCTAAAAATGGTTAGTCAACAACCCGATACCTGTTCATTGTTATCTACCTCTTTAGATCGTTATCGAATCACTATTAATAATGATTCAGTTATCCGAATTTTTGGTAATTGTGAATGGGATAATGTTGATTATATGGAATTGGAAAAGCAATTTTTCGCAAAACAACGACAGCTTTTGGAGATTAAAAGAAAGCATGTTAAGGACTCCATCCGAAACGTATTTTTCGGAACATGGGACGTGACAGGTTGGAAGGATGGAAAATTAGTTAATAAAAATGTAATTCTTCAAAGAACAACTGGAGTATCACCAAATAAACCTGGGTATTACAGATGGTCTTTTGATCCCAATAATATTTCGGCTAAGATCAAAAGATTGAATGTTGATGGAAAAACCCCTACTATTACTATTAGGGGGTCTGTCTACGAAATAATTGAAATAGACTCCAATAATATTAATCTTAGGTATTTATGGTGATCTTTTTTCTCGAATTTTAAATATTATATTTTGTCTGTAAGACTTGTTGTTGTAAACATTGCTTTAATAATTATTTCGGTGGTTTGGATAATTCCGGATCTGACTTCTCACGAAGATGAGCTTACGACGGAGAATGGAACATTAAGAAAAACATATATTGAAACCTATCGATCAGGCCGGAGGAGATTGTTTAGAGATAACCAAAGAAAGCGTTTGGTACTAGTTACTATGGATAGAACAGAACGAGAATATAAACTAACCAGTAAATACAAACGGTACTGGCCCTTATTTCAATCAAAAGAATCTAATGGTAAGAAATTAAGAGTTTATCTAAATACCAATAACGGCACCACAAACCCAATTAAAGTGGAGCTTGATAACAAGGTCGTTTATGATAAGTCAAGTATTTGGCTAACAAGTATTTTAATTATTTTGGGAACTGTGGGCTTAACAGTTTACCATATTTATCGCTTTATAGAAAGATGAAAACAAGATTTTGGATGCTTGTGGGAAAATATGGTTTGTTAATTGGAAGCATATTTATAATTGTTATTTCAAGTGTGTTGCTTTATAAGACTTATGAAGAGTATACTATAACCAAAGAAGGAAATGAGGTCATCGTAAAAATACTCGAAGCTCCAGATCCTTGTGATACTATTGGTAAGAGGGGAGGATACTGCAGACTATTATTTATTGATGAGGTTTTTGTAAAAAAAGCAGGAAGAGAGTTTTGCCATCTGGTATCTCAGAAAGATTTTGTTAAAATGTATACAAATCCGAAAAGAACAGTTTTAATATTCAACGAAGAACATCAGGCAATAGATTTTCTATATGGATTTTTGCTATTAGCTTTTGGATTGGTAATTGCAGTTAAAAGTATTGGAAATTGGAATTAGGACAATATTTTAAATAGAATGAAACGAATGATATTTATATTTCTTTCTTGTTTTTTTGTGGGATGCTTAACTCCTATTGACAAGGGTATAACTCATATTGAACCTAGAATACTTTTAGTTTATGATTTGGATCATCTGGTAAGAGAAAATGATTATACATTAACTATTACCCAAAAAGATAGTCTTGTAATGTACGATTATAAAAGTGAAGTAGATTCTACTAAAAATATGAGTTTTAAATACCTCATTGATTTAAACAAGATTTATTTTGGACCAAATGAATTTAGTATAACAGGAAAGAGCAATTATCGAACTGAATATGAATTTTCTACATATAATCTTACCGATCAAATAACAGATGGTATGGGCGATTTAATTTTTAGTAAAGAGTACGGTGTGCTTGCTTTTGAAAATGGGTGGGGAATGCAATTTCATTATTTGACGAAGGTAAATAGAGAAATTTTTGATTTGCCATTCTTCTATAAGTAGCTCATATTATGATTGACCAGTAACGTGTTAAGAATTAAAATTAAACTCCCAATTTATTATTCCTTATACCAGTTTTGTTAATTTTATGACCCAGTAGCCTTGCTAACAATAGTTTTAGCCCAAAGGTCTCCCAAACGCTGATGTTTTTCAGTATTCATAATGGCTATTATACCTACAATGCCCATAAAACTCATGTCAATAATATCTAGCAAGTGTCTTTTAACGGATTGTGAAATGCTGAGTTTACCATCCGGTTGTATAAGAGATGTTGGTTTTAATCCGAAAATGGCATTACCTATTGTTGCACCTACCCATTGTTCTATACCAATTGTTAGAATCCCCCAAAATACAATAGGCACAAAAGCATGTATTCCGCTAATTGAATATCCTCCTCCATCCTTTGGTTCTCCGAAAAAGTAGGCATATGCGTAGGATAAGGCAAAAATTAGTGAATAATCCACCAATGCTGCAAGTATACGTCTAATTAGATAAGGTTTGTTTTCCATTGTAATACGAAATTGAGTTTATACTCTCATTTGCTACTTTAGTCCAATTGGTTATAATCAATATTGGGTAAAGTTTTTATTTCTTATAAATGATTAATTCTAGATATCTATTACTATAGTCCAAAAGAACAGTAACATTACCTTTTTCCCATTTCTGTTCCTCACCACTTTTTTTACTTCTGTAGCTTGTTGGCTCTCCAAATTTTCCTTTGAGATAATTTGAGATCCAATCATATTTTGGCTTGTAAAGGGTAACTACTTTTTGGCCTTCAGACATTAATGCAGGAACATCTATGGTACTTTGATTTTTATTTCTGTATTCTCCCCACTCAAAATTTATTAATTCAATTTTCCTTGAGTCTTTTGTATAGTAATACATTGTAATTAACTTTAATGCACCATCTTCCATTTTTCGATAAATTCTGGGTGTTTCCACATCTCGTCCATCAAGGTGATAAGTGGAAATTTTATGTTTTTGGGTTATATCTGTTGCATTTATATTTTGCTCAACACTATCTATTTGATCCAGTGTTAACTTGTCAAATATCGAATAATAGTATTCAAATGTTTTTTCAAACCATATTTTTATCTCATCCTTACCATAGATTGGTTCTTTGTATGAGTTTTTGAAATAAACGACATTCACATTATTTGGATTGATTTCTATTATACCATAAATACTGTCTTTGTTAGTATTAAATTGAACAGTTTGAAAATTATTATTTTGGATTGGATTTCTGGTGTCGTAATGCCAGTAAAAAGGTTTGATATCAGAATCAAAAGTATAGATTGGGACTAATTCATTTTCAATTATTCTACCAATTTGTGTGCCTAAACTGTCTCGAAATAAATGATATAGTTTGTCCTGAGATACAAAAGATGTTGTTAGTGAAAATTTTGGATTGAAATAGTCGTCACTGTTATATTCAAAAATTATTTCTGCCCCGTTAGTACTGTGACTTCCTTCTCTACGAAATCTTTCATCAAGAACAGCTTTTTGGTATATATAAGGCTCTTTGCTTTCTTCTAATTTTGTCGGGTCATCAATTTTGAGAATTGATTTACCCGTGGTTAAATAGTATGCATTGTCTAACTTGTTTACTGATGGTGTAATTGCACCTATCTCAAATTGTTTATTGGTCTGCTTATTTTTAAACCAGGTTACTCCACCCCATTCTCCAAAATCGAGAGAATAAACTAAATAATCTTCATCTTCGTAATAAATATCTTCTCTTTTCCTGGTTTCTATCCAGGAATTACTTTCTTGATCTAGATAAAAAGTATTATGGTCATAATATTCCGTTGTAAATATTGTATCATTTTTTAGGTATAAATCGTAGTAAGTAGTCTGAAGCTTTTTCGGAACTTCAATCTGCGATTTGATTTGTCCGATTTTATCAAGAATGTAAAATTGATGGTTAGAACCTGAGCTAAATTTGTCATTATCAGTTTTAAAATAGCAATAGAAATCAGTGCCATATTTTAACCATGGCCCTGGCCTTCCGGGAATATTAATTTCAATATTGTCATAAGTCACATTTAGTTCTTGCGATTCGCAAGAAGTGGTTAGAAAAGTCAAGATTAGGATTTGGAGGATTAAGCTTTTCACGGTGTATATTGTTGTATGTAATTTTTCACTTATTATCGGGAATATGTTTTCCAATATCATCCATTGCTTTGTAAAATTCAATTGCAGCCTCATATGCAGATTGCAAATTAATTTTGTAATCTAGCCAATTCCATGTTTCATCTTCAATCCATATAGTTTCTAGCATGGTTTTATCTACTTTCTTATTGTGCCCTTTATTCAGAGCGTATTCATCAAAATGTTGATCTACATTTCTTATCGACGTTAGAAAAGGTAGTTCAGAATCAAAAGCTTTTATATTTGGGGTAATTAAAGATTTCAAAGATTTTATTTTACTTAGTAGTTTTCCAGCGCTACGAAGTTTTGTCAAAGCCAATATATAAAACTGAAAGTCGGCTATTTTACGCTTAATGAATTCATCATCTTCAGGTTCAGTTGTTCTCAGTCTACGTAATTGTAAGTTTAATGTCCACATTGCTAAACTTGCTAATCGCATTGCTCTTTTATAAACTGAGATTTCGTCCAAATTCATGTATTATTTTAATGATATGTAACGGTAGCCTATCTGAAAACTCGTTTCGACCTCATATAATTACCGTAAATGTGATTATATATTATTTCGCATGGACTTTAATTTTTATCCAATTTTATTGATGATTTAAAGTTTTTTTTATCTTTAAAAACATACACACCACCTGTGTAGTCTCCATTCTTAAAGGTTAGCACTTCGGCATAAGTACCATTTTCATTCCAGAAATAAAGTGTCCCTTCTCCATTTTTTAACGTCCCTTTTTCTTGGGGGTTTCCATTAAGGTCAAAGTTAGACATAACTGTCCACGGAAGCCCATTTTTGTAAATCCGTTTTGACCAAATATTACCATTAGAATAATAAAACACATATTCGCCACTATACTTTGGAGCCAATTCTAATGTTTCTTTAATTTGGAATGCAGGCACTATTGCCGAAAAACCTCCTCCCAACGTACCATGAACCAAGCCTATAATTTTGGGTTGAAATCTAACAGGTTGTCCTTCTATCATAGGAAAATTATTTGGTGTTTTTCTTATTTCCATTGCGGGGCCACCACTGAAGCCACCCACACTGGGATCGTCCATGATTATAAATGGGTTTATAATATCATTATCAAAACGCGGGAAATATACAATGTCACTTGCCGGATGGGTGTTAAGAGAAATTGGTGATATTGTATCCGGTGTTAAACCTAATCCGAGAGGAAAACCAAGTATTGTAATTTCATTAAATCTATTTGGGGCACTCAAAGTTCTTTCAAGGGAATCGTAGTCTAAAGGTCTTATATCTTCAATAACTTCATTAAATATTCCAATGTGTAAAACCGCTACATCTGCTTCAGGGTGCCTAGTCCAATTCAACCTTTTGGGAATATTTCTGTCCTTTCTTAAATCTGAAAATTTGAATTCCTTTTTTTGTCCATCCGATCCTTTAAATTTCACTTTACTTGAACTAGTTAACATTCTAGCAACATGTTCCGCAGTAACAAGATATATATCTATACCTCTCGCTATAAAAAAACCACTACCAATACTTGGTTTCTTATGTTCTAATATGTTACCAGTCCATGGGTCTCTATAGACGACTTCATATAATTTTCCATTTATTTTTTCTGTTTTAGAAGAGTTTTCCTTTAAATATAAAATAGAACTGAAGAAATCACGTAACTCATCATCATTTATTTTATACTGTGAATAACAAATTGAAGAAATAAGAAAACAGAAATAAAAAAATAATTTGTTAAAAGGGTGATTATAATTTCGCATAACTTGTTAGGTTTTATTATTAATGGAAGTGGATTATATATCCTATCCAAATGTTACAGACCATTTATTTTGATGGGAACTGTTTTCTTTTTTCAACCGAAATCTTGATTTTCTTTTCTAAAATTCCTTCATATAATCCAAGATTGAATTTTACATTAATCTCTTTACCCCAAATAAAATCACCAATTTTATTTGCTTGTATTATTAATGGTCTTATATAATTGTCAAAATTTAAGAATTCATCTAAATCTGGAAATTCTAATGAGTTTATATGAGCAATTCTGTCGCAATAAGATATTCACACTATTGCCATTAGTTTTTTTACCATCTTCTATTTATAATTCCACTTTTTTTTGCATAATATAAATATGAAAATGGTGATTGTCTCGTTTCGGCCATTTGCTTATTTCTTGTTTCAATATATTTAGTTGACAATTCCAATGCTGCCATTGCAGATATTCCAATTACCGTTAAATTGATGGGTAAATGAATATAGTCTAAATGACTGTTTAATATAGTTCCAGTTGTTGTCCATAATGTAGGTGATTTAAGGTTTATTAAACTCTTAAAAGTTTTTAAAGTGCTTTCAATATTTGAATCACGTAAAACAGCGGTCAAATCCTGAACCCCATTAATTAAATTCTCTTGAAAGTTTATCGCAGATTCTTTTAATTCAGCATTTGATTCCGAATTTGATATTTCAGTTTGGAAGTCGGAAATTATTCTTTTAAAATGGCGAAGATTATCTGTTCTTCGTCTTTTGAACTGGATTATTTGTTCCAACGAAACATTTTTATTCGGAGTTGGTAAAATATTGTTTAGGTCGAATGAAACTACGGGAAAGCCACCATTCTTTCTAACGCGTTTAAAATTGAATTTTTCATATGCAATGAGATCTGTTCCAATAGTTGTTTGTTCACTGTCAACATCGGCAAGATATTTTGCTAAAAGTGACATATAAAGTAATGCTGTGTTATGCTCAAATATTAGCCATTCATCATTATCTTCTCGTGTCGCTAATCCTAAATCTTCGAGAAAATAAAAAAGTCCAACTGAAGTTTTGTTTTGATGAATTCTTCCTCCTATTTGTTCTACTTTATTTTGGTGAATTCTATGATCATTTGCGCTATTAGAAATTCGGTTTCTATATCTTTCAAAGTTTGGATCTAAAACAACCTGTCGAAATTCTTCTTGAAATTGTTGAAACTTATCCCAATTGTTTTCTCCCGAGATTAGTGTTTCAGGTTGGATTGGTCTGAATTGTTCTTCTCCAATTAAATATTGAATATCTGGTGATAAATCGTATAAAAACCTATCATCATTAGTCGATGGAATAATTGAACTGACTTCATCCCAATATAGTAATGCGTGTTTTAACCAACTATTTCTTGGGATATCTATAGTTGGATAATATAAAATTGTTCTGTTCATCAATTCGGTTTAGCTTGCTCACAAACATTGTATAAACCCATTGGGTTTGTATTCCTTATCTATTCAATTAAGGGTTTGGAGGAGGAGGTAAAAAGAGTAAAGTTTGGATATTCAATCTTTACTTCTTCAATATACACAGGATTATTAAATCATACAATATATTATTTACTTTAAAGATACTTTTTCGAGCTATGAAGTAATAATTATCCTAATCCAAATGATTTTTGTCACTTAAGTCTTTAAAGTACAAAGAAGGCTTCTTGATTAAAGTTTTTCTAAGGTCAAGATGTGTCTTTGTTGCCACAAAGACACATCTTGCCTTGCGCCCGGAGGTTGCAAGGAAAAGCAAACGGAGTTTTGCGTAGCGCTGCAAGCCCCAAAATCTTTCCGAACAAACCCTATGTTGTTTGGTGACTTTCCAATTCACGTTGTAGTTTTTGTTTTAACACAGCAACTTTAGTTGCGTCAGTTTCAATTTTATAATAAGGCTTTCCGAATCGAGGTTCAATGTGTTTTATCTTTTCAAGCATGCTTAAAAAAGTTCTACATTGGGTTTTATACTTTTCTTTTAGTTTATCATGCTCCTTTTTGGAAACCTTTTCTTCCAATTTATTCCATTCATCTCTGGTTAACTTTTGAAACTTTATTTCTACCATTTCCGGTTCCTTCTTTTCTTCATATTCAAATAATTTACTTAACATTCTGTGTACATTATGAATAGGACTGTTCTTATCCCAGTTTTTGAGTAGTTCTTCTATATAATCCATCCGTTTATTAAAATAATGATGCATACCCATATAGTTCATCAGATAGGTGTTTTTTGGAGATATCTTGGCTCCTTCAAAAAAGTCCATCATGAGTTCTAAGGTGAGGGTATGCGACTTTGATGTTTTCTTTGAATACTCCCTAAATCGTTCTGCTACGATGCGATTGATACTAATAGCTGAAAAATCGCTTTTTTTCTTCTTTTTGGTTTCCATTACAGTAATTTTTTTCAGTGTTTATAGGCCTTCCCAAGGCTTTGACCCACTTTTTGCTACAAAAGTTTTTGATCGACTATTTGTAACTAATTGATTTTTAATCAATTACAAAACATAACACGGCCTTGGCGTGTTATCCTCTTGCTTTCAAAACTAATCGGCTTAAGCCTCCGTGTTTTGAAAACTCTTATTTGCATTTCTTTGCGCGTCCTTTTCCGATTTTATTTAACGCGTATCTTCCCGAATGCTATAAAATCGAAATAGGAACCACGCGCCCAAGTTATGGTAAGCTTTGGGGGCTTAATCCTATACTTGGTCTAACCCAAGAAGAAATTAAAAATTGGTTCCGTTGGAATCATTACTACGGATCACCTTTAAATGACTTTGGGTATACTTATATCGTATTTTTTGCATGTCGTCCCTTAGTTTTCTATCTACTACCTTGGCGTAAATCTGTGTGGTTTTTAAGGAACGATGTCCTAACATTCTGCTTACCGATTCTATAGGTACTCCGTTTGCTAATGTGACTGTGGTTGCAAATGTATGGCGTGCCAGATGAAAAGTAAGTTTCTTTTTAATACGGCACAGATCACCGATCTCCTTTAAATAGGCATTGGTTTTTACATTACTGATTACCGGAAGCAGGAGAGGGGTGTTTTTACTGATTTTAATAGCTTCGTATTTTTTAAGAATAGTTTCGGCTGCGGGGAGCAAAGGAACACTGCTTTTAACCTCTGTTTTGGTTCGGTAAATTTTAATCCATCGATCCCCTTTAATACCTAATACAATATCCTTATCCGATAGTTTTTGAACATCGGAAAACGACAATCCGGTGAAACAGGAAAACAGAAAGATGTCTTTTACCTGATTAAGTCGTTTAAGATCAAAGGCTTTATTCATTAAAATTTGTAGTTCTCGTTCGGTTAGGGCTTCTCGCTCTACGGGTTTCCAAACTGCCTTCCAGTGATAAAAGGGGTCTTTTTGAATCCAATCGTGTGCATAGGCAATGCGAATGATCTTTTTAAAATTGACTACATACTTGGTAATGGTGTTTTGTCCACCAATGTTTTTGGTTTTTAAATAGTGTTCAAAGCGTTTTATAAAGCGCAGATCAATTCGTTTAAGTGGAAGGTCGTTGCAATGATATTCCTTCTTTATAAAGGCGGTAAGATGTCTTTGGGTGCGAATATGGCGTTGAAAGGCTCCATAAGAGAATTCCTTGCCAACCAATTCGGCAATTTCATCGTTGTGTTCCTGATAGAGTTCCAAAACCATTTTTTGCTTTTTGTCTCTCCCTAAAAAGGCGTTCAGGATCATTTTGGCGGTGTAGGGGGTTCCTTCGGTGACGAACTGGCTTTCGATTTTATAGAGTTTGGCCTGGATCTCATCGAGGTATCTGTTAAGGTTTTTTTGCAGGGGTTTTATACCCAAAACCCTTCCGGCCTGTGGGCTCCATTGTTCTATATTTGCTTTACGGCGTAAACTGGTTTCCGCGCGTTGCCCGTCAACAGTGATCCTGAGGAATATCGGGGCTTCTCCATTTTGGTTTTTACGGCTCTTTCTAAGGTAGAATATGGTCGCGAAGGAAGTATTCATAATACACAATTTTATCACTTTTAATTTGAACAAATAATTGATGTAAAAAACTGAAAATCAATTTTTTAACAGAATTCTGGTGACCATTTTGCGAATTTTTTAAATGTACACCGAATTGTACACCAGAACGGTTGATTTTAAGTGATATCAAATAGAAGTGAAAAAAATTAAAAGCCTGATAATCAGTAGATTTCAGGCTTTTTGAATATGAAATATAGTCTTTCCGTGACCTCGGCAGGATTCAAACCTGCAACCTTCTGAGCCGTAATCAGATGCGCTATTCAGTTGCGCCACGAGGCCTTTTTGCGGGTGCAAATATAAGGGCTTTTACAATGTTGTGCAAACGGGATATTGATTTTTAATTTTAAAATTAGCACGCTTCTTTTTCGGATATTCCCATGGTGGTTCCTATTTTTATAGTATGGAAATACAAGATTATATCAGAGACGTAGCCGATTTCCCCAAACCGGGTATTGTTTTTAAAGATATTACACCACTGTTGGCCGATCCTCTTGCTTTTAAGTTTGCAGCAGCCTCCCTGATAAATATGGTAGGAAATGCAAAGGTTGATAAGGTAGTGGGGATGGAAAGCCGTGGTTTTTTCTTTGCTTCAATTATGGCCCAGGAACTCAATGCCGGATTTATTCCGGTACGGAAAGCCAATAAACTTCCATACAAAACTATCCAGGAAAACTATGAACTGGAATATGGAACGGATATTTTGGAAATTCACGAAGATGCTATTCTCCCCGGCGAGAAGGTACTTATTCACGACGATGTACTCGCTACCGGAGGAACCGCCAAAGCCGTGTGTAATCTGGTACGCAAAATGGGAGGCGAGATTGTACAATGTAATTTTTTAATAGAACTCGATTTTCTCAAAGGAAGAGAAAAGCTTTTGGGACAAAAAGTACATGCCCTGCTGCATTTCTGATCAGAGTGCATTTTTAGTTACAAACCACTTCCAGCCAATTATAGCCATTTGGAATTTATTGGCTTTGGCTAAATCCAATCGTCTCTTCGAATAGGAGGGAAGCACTATTTTATTTAACCTGGCCAGAAATCTAAAAAAAGTTTTCTTCATACGAATGCCTTTGTACAAAAATATAAAACTCACTCCAAACGGAGTGAGTAATTTTCTTAGCCGTTCTTTGGCTTTTTAAGATTAGCGCTATGTCTCGGGAGAAACGACTCCCGGTTTAACGCGAACATCATTCCGGTTATATATATCTGAAAAATTATGGATAACGCTTAAAATTCCTATAAATATTTGCATCGTTGTACGGTTTAAAGTTTAGTAAAAAATAATTGTCAAAATCATAAAAATTAAAAATTTTACCAATGCGATCATGTCACTTAGTTTAACAGGTTAAAAATTAAATAACCATACTTACAAAAATGTTGGGGAGGTTCTGTCGGCCGAGAAAATTATTCAAACTTCCTTAACCACTTTTTTGGGTATGTTTTTTTAAGCTACGAATTTTATGGATTACTTCCAAACATATAGTGTTTATGAGGGATTGGGGAATAAAAAAAATACCGGGATGAAAATCACGGTATTTTTTAGTTCGTTTTTTAACGGTACTTTCAGACGATGCTAACGATCTTTTTTGGTGGTTATTTCCACAACGCCGTCTTTGGCTTTCGATCCGTATTTTTTAATCGCCTTATCGCCTTTCCACACCTGCATGGATTCGATGTTTCCCGGTTTTAAATTTTCTACCTCTTCCCGGGTTACTTTCTTCCCGTTGATGTAATAAATAGGTTCCTTGCCATCGGTATCAATAAAGAAGAAACCGTTATTTTCTTTATCCACCACTTCAATATCGCTGTGGTCATCGCGGTCCCTGATAATATAGGTATCGGAACTACCTTTTCCGTGAAGGCGCTTTACTTTAAATCGGTTTTTGGCTGCATGCTTCTTTTCAAAGGCTTCCAGTTCTTCCCTGGTAATGATCTTTCCGTTGAGGCGAATAACTTCTTTACCGTTTTCCTCGCTAATTTCAATATTGGTATGTTCGCCGTCTTCATGACTGAAGAAGTATTCGCTACCCTCAGTGTGTGGTTTTTTGGAAGATCTGACATAAAAAGTATTCCCGCCCGATCCGGAAGAGCTGGAAGCGGTGGAATAATGATACCGCGCCCTGTTTGTATTGATAAACACTCCGCCTTTCGAACTACTTCCGAAATAAATAGTCGGAATGCCTTCATCATTGTCAAAACTGCTGCTCGCCTGACTTCCGTTGTTGTCGTTAAACTCTATTTTTATAGCGGTGATTTCACCTTTGCCGTTACGTTTTACATTACTGTATTTAAAAGAACCTCCTAATTCGTTTTTTACACGGGTTTTTAAGTTTTTCAGTTCTTCTTCGGTGGTATGTTTATCGATTGACATTTTGATCCTGTGAAGTTCATTAGAGGTAACATGGACTTCATCTTTCTTTTGGGCTACTACTTTTGTATTAAAAACAAAAATAAAACCTACGAGCAATGGAATCATCAAAGTGTATTTCCATAGATTTCTATTTTTCGATTTTGATGTGTTTAGCATAACGATTCGTTTTTTAATTAATGAATTGTAAAAATTATTTGTCAATAAGGTGCAATATTGATTGCCGGATACTTTAAGTAAGGTTTTCTGATATCCCTTCGTAGACGATAACGTACGGGTAGCGCTGTAGTCGGCCAGGAATTCAAGATTTTGCTGTATAGCTTTTTTATACAACCAAATAAATGGATTTATCCAAAGTATAATCGATATGATATGAACGAGTATAACATCAAACGAATGCCATTGGCTGCTGTGTTCCTTTTCGTGGTTTATAATAGCTTCCAGTTCCTGACTCGTGTACATGTCAGGGTTGTAAACAATGTATTTAAAAAATGAAAACGGGGCAATTTCTCTTGAGGTTTCAACCTGACGGAACCCTTTTAATTTGATCGTGGTACCCCTCGAGATCAATTTTCCGAGAGAGGCCAACTGTATAAAAAAACGAGCCGAGAAAACCAGGACTCCCGTAAGGTAGATCCAAAAACCTATTTGCATCCAGTTAATACCGTTATCCATTACAGATGCGGTGTTTATCATGGCAATGGGAAACACTTTTTGTATAGGAACTACAGAGGCTTCCACATATTGAGTGATATAGAAAAACGGAACAATAAAGGATACAACAAGCCCCCCTAACAGGAAAAAACGATTTCCTTTAAAAAAAGTTTCTTTTTTCAGCAATCCCTGATATAACAGGTAAAAAAGGATAAGAACACCCGATACTTTAAAAAAATAATTGATAAATGCCTCCATAACTATTTTTTGTGTTCTATATGATGAATGATTTCCTTAAGCTCTTCAATACTTATTTTTTCCTCTTTGGCAAAAAAGGAAACAAGATTTTTATAAGAGTTATTAAAATAATCTTCTATGGCTCTGTTAATAAACTTTTTCCGATACGCTTCTTTAGAAACTACCGGAAAGTAACGATGTGTGTTGCCAAAGGCTTCATGGGCCACATACCCCTTGTCTTCCAGATTACGAATAATGGTTGAAAGTGTATTGTAGTGAGGCTTAGTACCCTTAAACTCGTGTAAAACGTCTTTTACAAAGGCTTTTTCAAGCTTCCAAAGCACTTTCATTACTTCCTCTTCTTTGTTGGTGAGTTTTTGCATGATCTCGAAATTGTGAAGTGATAGCGCAAACATATAACTAAAAAATCAGTTATACAACTATAAAAATAGTTAATCACCTAATTTTATAGTTATTTTAACAATTTTACTTCCGGGACCCAATAAAATGTTAATAATAAATGTTGTAGTATCTTCGCGAGAAATTTATTGATACGATGAATGTACTTTTTGTTCTCTTGGGGTTGGGATTACTTATCTTCGGCGGTAACTGGTTATTAAAGGCGGCTGTTGGCTTATCACTTCAGTTAAACATTCCTAAAATTGTAATAGGGATGACCGTTGTTTCATTTGCCACCTCGGCACCGGAACTTATTGTCAGTGTAAATGCTGCTTTAGACGGGTTTCCTGATATTGCCCTCGGGAATGTAATAGGATCGAATATTGCTAACCTGGGATTGGTTTTGGCCATCACTATTATTTTGTCAAGTATTGAAGTGGAACGAAGTTTTTATAAAACGGATTGGCCCGTCATGATACTGGCTTCCTTGATGTTGTTCTTTTTTCTGAAATTTGATGGTGAAATTCAGCGTTATGAAGGATTGATCATGTTTTCGCTATTGGTTGTATTTCTTATTTACCTGCTGCGCTTTCAAACGCCAGCCGTGGTGGATGAAGCTCCGGAAGACGATGTGTTGCTTCCACTCTATAAAATTGTTTTCTTCCTGGTAATTGGCGGGGTAGCCCTTTGGGGTGGATCTGAATTATTGATAAAGGGGGCGGTAGGACTTGCTGAATCTTTTGGGGTAAGCGAAAGAGTAATTGCCATTACCGTAGTGTCAATAGGTACTAGTATTCCCGAATTGGCAGCTTCTATTATTGCTGTTATGAAAAAAGAGAAAGCCATTTCTCTTGGGAACCTTATAGGCTCAAATGTTTTTAATATTCTGGCAGTTCTGGGGATTACTTCCATGATAACACCGATTCCTGTAAATGACCCCGGACTTTTAACTAATGATATATACTGGATGTTAGCAATCTCCTTTCTTATTTTACCCCTGGTGTTTTTGCCAAAAGGGCTGCGCTTAAACTGGAGAGATGGAACCGTACTCCTTATTATATATATAGCATTTGTTTCTTTAACAATTTCTTAAATAAACTCATTTAAATTTAATACCCCCTAATTTATAGGGGGTTATTTTATCAAAAATATAATTGTTGATAACATACCCCTATTTTTTTGATAATTATATAGAAAAAACATAGTGTTTTTATGATTGGTTTATATATTTGCATCGAAAATCTAAAAATAAACCTATGTCTACAATCAGATTTCAAGCTGTACAGGAAACCTTCAACAGAAAACCTGTTGCTATAAAGGGTAAAAAGAAACAATCAGAATTATTTGGATCTAACGTTTTTAACGAAACGGCCATGCGACAGTATTTAACCAAGGACGCCTATAAAAGCGTTTTAGGAGCTATTGAGCACGGTACGAAAATAGACCGGAAGATTGCCGATCAAATTGCAGCTTCCATGAAAGACTGGGCCCTGTCTAAAGGGGCAACGCATTATACGCATTGGTTTCAGCCACTTACCGGAGCCACTGCTGAGAAACACGATGCTTTTTTCGAAACCGTGGGCGATGGCCTGGCTATCGAGAAATTTGGAGGAGGACAATTGGTACAACAGGAACCTGATGCCTCCAGTTTTCCGAACGGAGGGATAAGAAATACTTTTGAGGCAAGAGGATATACCGCATGGGATCCTACCTCTCCCGCATTTATTTACGGAACCACCCTTTGTATCCCAACGGTATTCGTTGCCTATACCGGAGAGGCACTTGATAATAAGGCTCCCCTGCTCAGAGCGCTGCAGGCGGTAGACCATGCAGCCACAGATGTAGCGAAATTTTTTGATAAGAACGTAACCAAGGTAAATGCTACTTTGGGATGGGAGCAGGAGTATTTTTTAGTAGATAAGGCCCTGGCCTATTCCCGCCCCGATATTGTGTTGGCAGGAAGAACTTTATTAGGGCACTCGCCGGCAAAAGGACAGCAGCTGGATGATCATTATTTCGGATCGATTCCTTCCAGAGTAATGAGCTTTATGAGAGATTTGGAGTATGAATGTATGTTATTGGGAATTCCCGTAAAAACAAGACATAATGAGGTAGCTCCCAACCAGTTTGAACTGGCACCAATTTTTGAAGAAGCTAACCTGGCTGTTGATCACAATTCACTATTGATGGATGTAATGGAAAAAACCGCCGATCGGCATTTGTTTAAAATACTTTTCCACGAAAAACCATTTGCAGGAATAAACGGTTCCGGGAAACACAATAACTGGTCGCTTGCTACCAATACGGGCGTGAATTTATTAGGACCCGGATCAACCCCTATGAAAAATTTACAGTTTCTAACCTTTTTTATCAATACTATAAAAGCTGTTCACGATCATGAAGAATTGATCCGAGCGGCAATTGCCTCGGCCAGTAACGATCACAGACTAGGTGCAAACGAAGCACCTCCTGCTATTATTTCGGTGTTTATCGGTGAGCAACTAACCAGGGTGTTGGATGAATTGGAAGGAGTATCAAAAGGAAAACTATCTCCTGAAGAAAAAACAGAGCTAAAGTTAAATGTAGTAGGTAAAATCCCGGAAATACTTCTGGATAATACCGATAGAAACAGAACATCGCCTTTTGCTTTTACAGGAAATAAGTTCGAACTACGCGCCGTTGGTTCTAAGTCTAACTGTGCGAAATCTATGACGGTTTTAAATACCATCGTTGCAAAACAGCTAATAGCATTTAAAAAGGAGGTAGACACCCTCATAGATAAAAAGAACCTCAAAAAAGATGAAGCCATTTTTAATGTGTTGAGAGAATATATCAAAGCCTCAAAAAAAATACGTTTTGAAGGCGATGGATATAGTGAAGCATGGGAAAAGGAAGCGAAGAAAAGAGGACTGAGCAATAACAAAACTACCCCTGAAGCGCTGAAGGCCATGATTAGTAAAAATGCTTTGGAACTCTTTGAGGAAATGGATGTAATGAGCCCCATAGAAGTAGAAGCAAGACACGAGATTGAGCTGGAGGAATACACAATGAAAGTACAGATAGAAAGTAGAGTGCTAGGTGATATTGCAAGAAATCACGTAATTCCTACAGCAATCAGATATCAGAATACCTTAATAGAAAATGTTCGCGGACTTAAGGAGGTTTTCGGGGCCAACTTTAAAAAAGTAGGGGCCGAACAATTAGATCTTATCGAACGCATATCCGGGCATATTGCAGATATTAATTCGAAGGTTACTGCCATGATCGAAGAGCGTAAGAAGGCTAATAAACTGGATAAAGCACAGCCTAAAGCAGACGCGTATTGCAATGCGGTAAAACCCTATTTTGATGAGATTAGATATCACTGTGATAAACTGGAAATGATGGTAGATGACGACTTATGGCCATTAACGAAATACAGAGAGTTGCTATTCACTAAATAATCGGTTCTAATCAGTGATTTTAACATAAAAACCGTTTAATACATCTAATTTCAATGTGTTAAGCGGTTTTTTAGTATTTTAAAAAATTACGTAGGAAAATAATACAATCGGAGGCATTTTTTGTTAAAAAATATGCAGTTCATCGAAAAGTTGCTTCTTTTCTTACAACTTAGGTATCCTTCTCTTTTCTCGTATAAAAGTTTTTAATACTTTTATTATGCTATTAATCAATTAAGTACTCGGGCTAGACAGAATAATAAGCCTGAGAGTCGCTAGAAAATAATTAGCGATTGGGTTTACTGACCAAATTATAAAGCGCATCTGTAAGATGCGCTTTTTGTTTTAAACTTAATTTTCTTTTTCTCTTCTCAAGCGGTAAAACTTGTTATTTTTGCACAACAATATATGTTATTTATGACGCAAGCCAGTAAACGTTATCAGCAACGCGGAGTTTCAGCCACTAAAGAAGATGTACATAAGGCCATTAAAAATATAGATAAGGGACTTTTTCCCAGTGCTTTTTGTAAGATAGTTCCGGATTTCCTGACTGCCAGCCCGGAGCATTGCCTGGTGATGCATGCCGATGGTGCGGGTACAAAGAGTTCTCTGGCCTATATGTATTGGAAGGAAACCGGCGATTTGTCGGTTTGGAAGGGAATAGCTCAGGATGCATTAATCATGAATATAGACGATCTGCTATGCGTGGGAGCTACCGATAATATTATGCTGTCCTCAACCATTGGCAGAAATAAAAACCTGATACCGGGGGAAGTAATATCGGCAATAATTAATGGAACCGAAGAACTGATTCAGGATTTAAAAGCTCATGGAATTACCATTCACGCTACGGGAGGCGAAACCGCAGACGTAGGCGATCTGGTACGTACTATTATTGTAGATTCTACCGTTACCGCACGTATGAAACGTTCTGAAGTGATTGATAATGCTAAAATAGCGGCGGGAGATGTTATCGTTGGCCTGGCATCTTTTGGGCAGGCCACCTATGAAAAAGAATATAACGGAGGCATGGGAAGTAACGGACTCACTTCGGCACGTCACGATGTATTTGCAAACTATCTGGCTTCAAAATACCCGGAAAGTTTTGATGCAGCTGTTCCATCAGAGCTCGTGTATTCCGGAAGTGTACAACTCACCGATAAAATCGAAAATACACCCCTGAATGCCGGTAAACTGGTATTGTCTCCTACGCGTACCTATGCACCGGTAATAAAAAAGATACTCCGTCAATTTACCTCCGATCAGATTCACGGAATGATTCATTGTAGCGGTGGTGCGCAAACCAAAATTTTACACTTTGTGAAAAACCTGCATGTTATTAAAGATAATTTGTTTCAGGTACCTCCACTTTTTAAGTTAATACAGGACGAGTCCGGTACCGACTGGAAAGAAATGTATCAGGTGTTTAATTGTGGGCATCGTATGGAACTGTATGTAAATCCGGAAATCGCCGATGAGATCATGACCATTTCTCGGAGCTTTGGTGTGGAAGCAAAAATTATTGGCCGGGTGGAGGCCGCCGAAACCAAAAAACTCACGATTAAGAGCGAGTACGGTACATTCGAATACTAGCCTTAATATAGGGTTTTACTGCTGGTGAGATCATATTTTGGGAAACGCTTTTAAAAACGATAATTACTTTTTTTCTTCCCGTATAGAGATGGCCGATCTAATTTCAAAACAACGGTTGTATTGTTCGAACTTTGCCCACATAATGATTGAAATAAAAAGTAAAATTATTCCAACCCACTGTAAGTCCGCCCAATACAAAATAGATATGGGAATTAGGTTTAACATGGTTCCCCGTGCAATTCGATCCCGGCTACTTCTGCTCATAATTTCCTTATTCAGATCAGGAAAGTGCTTTTCAATGGCCACTTTTTCATCCCAGAAAGTTTTATAGTCATTTATATTCAGGGTTGGCCTTTTACTCTTTATTTCCTTCCCTACGGTTTTTTCAGAACTCCTTCGGATTAGTTTTTTAAAAGGATGTACGAGTAATGCAGCCAAAAAATCGATAAACATACCCAGTACATAGGCAATGGGGATTATTAGAATTTGATTATCCTGGATCTCGGCAAAAACAAGCTGTAATTTATCTATTTTAAGCAACCAGACAAGAGCAATCGAACCGTTTATTAAATATTCAACAAGCAGACCTGGTAAATTCATAATTCCTCATTCTTAATTTGAATACAGTGTTGGAATGGGGAAACGGTTGTAAGCGTAACGGTATAAAGTTACTAAATTTTGAAACATCTTATTATAAAAGTTATTCCGTATTATACAGAGGATGTATCCTGTTTAATAATCCCTAAAAAAAGCTTACTTTTGCAACGCATTTATACAAGGTATGCTAGATAAGTTAAACATAGTAAAACAACGGTTTGATGAGGTTTCTGACCTGATTATTCAACCCGATATTATTGCCGATCAAAAGCGATACGTACTACTCACTAAAGAATACAAAGACCTGAAAGTCCTGGTAGATAAAAGGGATGCCTATAAAACACTGCTTGACAACATTGCAGAAGCGGAGGAAATTTTAGCAGATGGCAGTGATAGTGAAATGGTTGAAATGGCCAAAATGCAGTTGGAGGAAGCCAGGGAAGCATTGTCTCCTTTAGAGGAAGAAATCAAATTTCTGTTGATCCCGAAAGATCCGGAAGATGCTAAGAATGTAGTTATGGAAATCCGGGCAGGTACCGGAGGGGATGAAGCCAGTATTTTTGCCGGCGATTTGTTTCGGATGTATACCAAGTACTGTGAACGACAGGGATGGAAAACATCTATGATGTCGTATAACGAAGGAACTTCTGGTGGCTTTAAAGAAGTTATTTTTAGCGTGGAAGGCGATGATGTTTATGGAACCCTTAAATTTGAGGCAGGCGTACATCGGGTGCAAAGAGTGCCTCAGACGGAAACACAGGGAAGGGTGCATACTTCGGCCGCTACCGTTATTGTACTGCCCGAAGCGGAAGAATTTGATGTGGAACTCGATATGTCTGAGGTGCGGATTGAACGTACCACGTCAACCGGACCTGGTGGTCAATCGGTAAATACTACCTATTCCGCCATCAAACTACACCACGAACCAACCGGGATTATCGTGAGCTGTCAGGATGAAAAATCGCAACACAAAAACCTGGAAAAAGCTATGAAGGTACTTCGCTCCCGACTGTACGAGCGTGAATTAGCAAAAAAACAGGCCGAAGATGCAGCAAGGAGAAAAAGTATGGTAAGCAGTGGCGATCGCAGTGCAAAAATTCGTACCTATAACTACCCGCAGAGCCGGGTAACCGATCATCGAATTAATCTAACACTGTACGACCTGGATAATATAATAAACGGAGATCTTGAAAAAATTATAGAAGAACTTATGATGGCTGAAAATACGGAAAAACTCAAAGAAGCAAATGAGATTATTTAGCAGCCTAAAGGATGAAGTGTTTAAAGCGTAATTTTAATTTTTAATGAAACGATATGTTGATCTTAATAAATCGAAAATTTAAATCAACAAACAGCAATCAGAAATCAGCAATTAGAAATCAGAAATCAGCAATTAGAAATTAAAAATTAGAAATTAAAAATCAGCAATCATTAAATGACCACCCAACAGTTAATAGACCAAATCCGAAAGAAAAAATCCTTTCTCTGCGTGGGGCTGGATGTTGATCTTGCCAAAATACCAGTTCATCTTCTTAGCGGGGAAGATCCTATTTTCCAGTTTAATAAAGCTATTATAGATGCAACGCATGATTTGGCTGTGGCCTATAAACCCAATATGGCTTTTTATGAAGCTCATGGCTTAAAAGGCTGGAAAGCCCTAAAAAAAACGATAGACTATATTAACCAAAACCACCCCGATCTTTTCACAATAGCCGATGCTAAAAGAGGTGATATTGGCAATACTTCCCGTATGTATGCCGAAGCTTTTTTTAACGATCTGAATTTCGACTCCATAACCGTGGCTCCCTATATGGGTAAAGACTCTGTAGAACCTTTTCTTGCGTTCAAAAACAAGCATACCATTTTGCTGGCACTGACCTCCAATAGTGGTGCTTTTGATTTTCAAACGCAAAAATTAAACCACGTGGAGTTGTACAAAAAAGTAATCGATACTTCCCGGACTTGGAAAAACAGTGAAAACCTGATGTATGTTGTTGGAGCTACCAAAGCTGAATACCTGGCTGAGATACGAAAAATAATACCGCAGCAATTCCTGTTGGTTCCCGGTGTGGGAGCACAGGGAGGGAGCCTGGAAGAGGTTTGTAAATACGGAATGACTTCCAATATAGGATTGCTTATTAATTCTGCAAGAGGTATTATCTACGCGGGAAATGGTAAGGATTTTGCCAGCGCAGCCCGGGATAAGGCATATCAACTGCAACAGCAAATGGAATACCTCTTAAAATAATCAAATCCGTTATGGAGATTACAGATCAACTGGGGCGTACTATACAGATTCATAGTACCGATCGCATTGTATCTTTGGTCCCCAGCCAAACCGAATTGCTTTATACGCTTCGGTTGGAAAGCCAATTACAGGGGATTACAAAATTTTGTGTACATCCCGATCACCTGGTTAAAACCAAAAATGTTGTGGGAGGTACCAAACGGGTTTCCCTGGAAAAGATTAAAGACCTTAACCCCGATATCATTTTGTGCAATAAGGAAGAAAATACGGCTGAAATGGTATCTCTGTTAGAGGAAATTGCACCGGTGCATGTATCTGATGTTAAGACAATGGGTGATTGCCTCGAACTCATAACCCAATACGGCGTGATTTTTAATAAAGAAAAAGAAGCCACCGTACTCCTGCGTCAAATACAGGAGGCCCTGGAAAATTTTAATGCATTTATTAAGGAAAGAAACCGGACTTTTTCTGTAGCCTATCTTATTTGGTATAAGCCCTGGATGGCGGCGGGAGCCAGTACATTTATTAATACCATGCTACAGTTAAATGGTTTTGTAAACTGCCTTGGAGAAACAGAACGTTATCCAACAGTTACCGTTGAAGAACTGAGGTTAAAAAAGCCGGAGCTCGTACTGCTTTCCTCAGAACCGTTTCCATTTAAAGAAGAACATCGTAAAGAGCTTCAACAACAACTTCCGCAGGCAAAGGTTGTGATGGTTAACGGGGAATATTTTAGTTGGTTTGGTTCAAGGTTATTTTCGGCTTTTGATTATTTTAAAACGGTACATGAAATGCAGGTATAAAAAAACCGATGCGGAGCATCGGTTTTTAACTAGCTAACTCAAATAATTGTTTGTCGGAATGCGCTGTGGAAGCGCTGCAAATTTCAGTCAATTATTTGTTCTTAAGGTTAATTTAATATTAGTAATATATTAATAAAATATTGAACTTTAACATTGATTAACAAGTACTTAACGTTTAAACTTTTAAATTTATTATGACTAATTATTAGAAATTATGAGAATTCTATACGCGTTACTGTTTACACTTTCTTCAATCACCGTTTTTGCACAGAAGGAAAACTGCAATTGCTGTACGGAAAATCACAAAGCGTTTGATTTTTGGATAGGAGAGTGGGATGTTACCAAACCTGATGGAACAAAGGCTGGCACCAATGTTTTGAGAAAGATAGAGGATGGATGCGTTCTTGTGGAAAACTGGACAGGAGCCAATGCAAATTATACGGGAACCAGTTATAACTTTTATAACAAACAGACAGGAATGTGGGAGCAACTCTGGATTGATAATCAGGGGCAACATTTATACCTTACGGGAAAGCCGGAGGCTAATACAATGGTATTGTGGAGTGACGAAATTGAAGATGCGCAGGGAAATATATATGTTAACCGCGTTACCTGGACGCATAATGCCGATGGAACCGTAAGACAACACTGGGAAACAAGCACCGATAAGAAAGATTGGAAAACGGTTTTTGACGGTTTGTATACCCGGAAAAAATAAACAAAAGAGGAATGCCCCCTTTTGTTTATATATTTATTAATCCTGCAAAGCAAATACACGCCTTAGCAGGTCGGTAGTTCGCGAGCTTATCTTGTTTCTGATTTCTTTTTCTTCAATAGAGATCATGGTAAAAACCCCGTCAAGTGCCTCTGTGGTAACATAATCGGCTAAATCCGGATTTACATCCCTGGTTAAAGGGATGGCATTATATCTGGTAATGAGATCCGCCCACGCTTTGGTAGCACCAACCTCGTCCAGCGAATTTTTAATTACGGGATTAAATTTATCGTAAAGCGGGTTCGAGGTTTTATCCGATAAGTATAGTGTGGCAGCATTATCGGCTCCGAGCAGGATATTTTTCGCATCTGTAAAAGTTATTCCCTTAACAGCATCAACAAAAATAGGCGTTGCTTCCTTTACGGCGTCTTCAGCTGCCCGGTTCAATAGTTTTAAACCTTCATCGGCAAGGCTTCCCAGTCCTATATCACGAAGTGTCTTATCTACTTTCTGCAGTTCCTGGGGGAGCAGAATTTTAACAAGTTCGTTTTTATAAAAACCGTCAACCTCGGTAAGTTTGCTAACCTGTTTGTCTATTCCGAAGTCTAAAGCTTGTCGTAAACCGGAAGCAATTTCACCGTCAGTTGGAGTTCCGCCGGGGAACGAATTCACTACCTGTTGTAGTTCGGCACAGGAGCTCAATAGTATTACTGAAATAAAGAGTAAGATTTTTTTAAACATAATGTGTACATTTAGTGTTACAAAGTTAACGCATGCTTTTATGTTCAATTGTTGTACCAGACTTGTTTTTTTATTGGGAATTATGTGGTTTACTTCGTGCAGGCATACCGAAACCCCGGAAAAAACGACCGTAAAAAGTGAAAACCCCATGCAGTATCTCGTGGTATTGGGAATTGCACAAGACGCCGGATTTCCGCAAATTGATAACGCACAGGAGTGGCGGGATATATACGAAGGCAAAAGAAAGAAAGAATGGGTGTCCTGCCTGGCGATGGTCGATGCCGAACAAAATAACAAGTGGATCTTCGATGCAACACCCGATATGCCACAACAGCTGGATATGTTGGAGTCGGATTATCTGAAAACAGAAGCATTGGTACACGGTGTTTTCTTAACCCATGCACATATGGGGCATTATACGGGATTAATGCATTTTGGGCGTGAAGCCATGGGAGCACAGAGTATTCCCGTATATGCCATGCCGCAAATGAAATTATTTTTGGAAAACAATGGCCCGTGGAGCCAATTGGTTTCGCTTAAAAATATTGAAATCAGGCCTTTAAAAAGAGATTCGGTTTTACAACTGAGCCCTGCCATATCCGTAACCCCCTTCAAAGTGCCTCATCGGGACGAATATTCGGAAACCGTGGGTTATGAAATTGTGGGGAAAAACAAATCGGCTCTTTTTATTCCGGATATCAATAAATGGAATTTATGGGAAAAGAATATTGTTGAGGAAGTAAAAAAAGTGGATTATGCTTTTATAGATGCTACTTTTTTTAAGGATGGGGAAATTCCCAGACCTATGGAAGAAGTACCCCATCCTTTTATTGAAGAAACGGTTCATCTTTTTAAGGATACATCGGAAGATGTGAGAAACAAAGTGATATTTATTCATTTTAATCATTCCAATCCGGCCCTTCTAACCGATAATCCGGATAGAAAGAAACTGGAAGCCCGGGGATTTCGTTTTGCTGAAACCGGCATGTTACTTCCACTTTGATTTTTTAAGTTCCGGGTACTATTTTTCACCAATGGAATTTCCGATACCATATGGGCAGGAAAAAGAGCAATTTTCAGGAAGGTAAAAGATTCTTAAAGCAATGTCGTTTTCTTTGCATATTTCGTAAATTGCACCCGTAAAAAACAGGATTTATTGTCAATGAAACAAGTCAAGCCTTATCAGCCAAAAAATAAAGTTCGCATTGTTACTGCAGCATCTCTTTTTGATGGACACGATGCAGCCATTAATATCATGCGTCGCATCATCCAGGCTACGGGTGTTGAGGTGATCCATTTGGGGCACGATCGCAGTGTGGAAGAAGTGGTTAATACAGCCATTCAGGAAGATGCCAATGCTATTGCGATGACTTCTTATCAGGGCGGACACAATGAGTATTTTAAATATATGTATGATTTGTTGCAGGAAAAAGGAGCAGGCCATATAAAGATATTTGGCGGCGGTGGCGGTGTGATTCTCCCGGAGGAGATCAGGACATTAATGGATTATGGAATCACACGGATCTATTCGCCTGATGATGGAAGAGAAATGGGCTTGCAGGGAATGATAAACGACCTCGTAAAGCAAGCCGATTTTCCGATAGGCAATCAGCTAAACGGAGAAGAAAAGCAACTGGCAACAAAAAACCCGAAAGCTATTGCCCGTGTGATATCTTCAGCCGAAAATTTTCCGGAAATAGTAAAGGAAACGCTCAACCAGATTCACGTTAAAAATAAATCGGCCAATATCCCTGTACTGGGAATTACCGGAACCGGAGGTGCCGGGAAAAGTAGCCTGGTAGATGAGGTTGTAAGAAGGTTTTTAATTGATTTTCCGGAAAAAACCATTGGGCTTATTTCGGTCGATCCGTCCAAAAGAAAAACAGGCGGAGCACTTCTGGGCGATAGGATCCGCATGAATGCCATTAATAACCCGAGAGTTTATATGCGAAGCCTGGCTACAAGGCAAAGTAACCTGGCTTTGTCTAAATATGTATCGGAAGCTATCGAAGTACTTAAAGCTGCAGAATACGATCTTATTATTCTGGAGACCTCGGGAATCGGACAGAGCGATACGGAAATCCTGGAACATTCGGATGTTTCTCTATATGTAATGACTCCGGAATTTGGTGCTGCCACGCAATTGGAAAAAATTGATATGTTGGATTTTGCCGATCTGGTTGCTATTAATAAGTTTGACAAGAGGGGTGCATTGGATGCACTGCGGGATGTTAAAAAACAGTATCAACGAAATCATAACCTGTGGGATGCAAACACCGAAGATCTCCCGGTATACGGTACAATTGCTTCGCAGTTTAACGATCCCGGTATGAATACGCTGTATAAAGCAATTATGGATACATTGGTGTCGAAAACAGAGGCTGATCTCGTTTCAACTTTCTCTATTTCTGATGAGATGAGCGAAAAAATCTTTGTTATCCCTCCGGCCAGAACCCGTTATCTCTCTGAAATAGCTGAGAATAACCGGATGTATGATAAAACCGTAAGTGCTCAGGTTCAAACAGCTCAAAAACTTTTTGGTATTTACCAAACTATTTTATCGGTCCTCGATGTATCACCGGCACAGGTGGAAATGTCACTGCTGGGTGATCGCGGCCTGAATGAAGAGGAAATTTTAGAGCAGGCAAAAACGGAACTTCGCGAATTCATTAAACTCCTGATAAAGGAGTTCGATCGGGTAAAAATGAACCTCGATCCGTATAATTGGGAATTAATAACACAATGGGAGGAAAAAGTAAAACGCTATAAAGCTCCTGTTTATACGTTTAAGGTTAGAGAAAAGGAAATTAAAATTGATACACATACCGAATCGCTTTCTCATACCCAAATCCCGAAGGTGGCCTTACCAAAGTACAGCGCCTGGGGCGATATTTTGAGATGGAGTTTACAGGAAAATGTTCCCGGAGAATTTCCGTATACCGCCGGATTATATCCGTTTAAGAGAACCGGAGAAGATCCTACGCGGATGTTTGCCGGAGAGGGAGGTCCGGAACGAACCAACCGACGATTTCATTATGTAAGCCTGGGAATGCCCGCTAAAAGGTTGTCTACTGCATTTGACAGTGTAACCCTGTATGGAAACGATCCGGGCCATCGTCCGGATATTTATGGAAAAATCGGAAATGCCGGAGTATCTATTTGTTGTTTAGACGATGCTAAAAAACTCTATTCCGGGTTCGATCTGAGTCATCCGATGACATCGGTGAGTATGACCATTAATGGTCCGGCTCCTATGCTGTTAGGTTTCTTTATGAATGCAGCAATCGACCAAAACTGTGAAAAATATATCAGAGAACACGGACTTGAAAAAGAAGTAGAAGCCAAGATCTCCGGAATATATAAGGATAAAGAGATACCCCGACCTAAATATAATGGCGAATTACCGGAAGGAAATAACGGCCTGGGACTGATGCTTTTGGGTGTCACAGGAGATCAGGTATTACCGGAAGCCGTATATGAACAAATAAAAAAGGAAACTTTAACCCAGGTAAGAGGTACCGTTCAGGCAGATATTTTAAAAGAAGACCAGGCACAAAACACCTGTATTTTCTCAACGGAATTTGCTTTGCGACTTATGGGAGATGTGCAGGAATATTTTATTAACAATAAAGTCCGCAATTTTTATTCGGTTTCCATTTCCGGATATCACATTGCCGAAGCAGGGGCAAACCCCATAACCCAGTTGGCATTCACTTTGGCAAATGGGTTTACCTATGTTGAATACTATTTGTCCAGGGGGATGGATATAAACAAATTTGGCCCTAATTTATCTTTCTTTTTCTCCAACGGGATCGATCCGGAATATGCGGTGATAGGACGCGTAGCGCGCCGTATTTGGTCAAAAGCACTAAAACATAAATACGCGGCTAATGCCCGGGCCCAAATGTTAAAATATCATATTCAAACTTCCGGACGTAGTTTACATGCACAGGAAATCGATTTTAATGATATACGAACTACATTACAGGCATTGTATGCTATTTACGATAATTGTAATTCGTTGCACACCAATGCCTATGATGAGGCCATTACCACGCCAACCGAAGAAAGTGTACGACGTGCCATGGCAATTCAACTGATTATTAATAAGGAATTGGGATTGGCAAAAAATGAAAACCCGATCCAGGGTGCCTTTATAATTGAAGAATTAACCGATCTGGTGGAAGAAGCGGTACTGATAGAATTTGACAGGATTACCGAACGTGGCGGAGTTTTGGGTGCTATGGAAACCATGTATCAGCGCAGTAAAATACAAGAAGAAAGTTTGTACTACGAAACACTAAAACACACAGGTGAGTTTCCTATTATCGGTGTGAATACTTTTTTGAGCAGCAAAGGTTCGCCTACTATTATTCCTGATGAAGTAATTAGGGCCACGGAAGAAGAAAAACAATTCCAGATTGCAACGCTGGAAGGCTTACATAAAAGATCTGCCCAGCGAAGCAAGGCGGTTTTAAAGGAAGTACAGGAGGCCGCCATTCAGAATAAAAATATTTTTGAAAAGCTCATGGAAGCATCCAAAATTTGTTCTCTTGGGCAGATTACCAATGCTTTATTTGAAGTAGGAGGGCAGTACAGAAGAAATATGTAGGGCGTTTTTATTTAGGTAAAAACAATGTTGTTTATAGATTTACCCGATTGCAATTCAAGGCTTCTTTTGGCCTACTATAGAAAACAGGTTTAGGTAACTAATGGAATTCAAACCAACATACGAAGGTTATAAAACCAGGGTTTCGGAAAGTTTTAACCGACAGTCTTTTATGTCGCATATCGGAGCTTTTCTAAGCGATATACAACCCGGGTATTGCGAAATTCATTTGCCATACAATGACCGACTCACGCAACAACACGGATATTTTCACGCAGGAGTAATAAGTACCATAGCAGATAACGCAGGAGGGTATGCAGGATTTTCGTTAATGGACGAACACGCCTCGGTACTTACCGTTGAATTTAAACTTAATATTCTCAATCCCGGAGATGGAGATCTTTTAAAAGCCAAAGCGAGGGTTTTAAAAAAAGGCAGAACACTTATTGTTTGCCGGTCTGATGTGTATGTTGTGAAAAGCGGAATTGAAAAAATATGCGCTGCCGCACAACTAACCCTTATTGAACTCAAAAACACAAAAGATACCGGCGCATAAATATTTGGTGGCTGATTTTAATTGGTATCATAGTTTTTGGCTATATTTTTGATACAAACTTTGTTATGAAGAAATATTTACTTTTCCTGGCGGCCCTGGGAGTCCAATTAGGCTTTTCACAACAAATACCGGTTAAAAAAGGAGTTATTATCGATTCGATCCGGGTGTTGGATAAAAAAGGGGAAACCTATGCCTTATATGCACCACAGCTGGACAATGAAGAAAAACAGTGGCCGGTTGTATTTGTGTTTGACCCTTTCGGAAGGGGGAGCCTGGCAGTAGATAAATTCAAAGACGCAGCCGATGTGAACGGATATCTAATTGTTGCCCCGAATAGTATTTTAAGCGAAGCTTATGAAACGGATATACGGATGGCAAGACGATTATTCGATGAAGTAATTGCCAAATATCCGATCGATCAAAATAGGATGTATACGTCGGGATTTTCGGATGGTGGTAGTTTGGCAACAGCTATCGCAGCAATTTCAAAAAAAATAAAAGGAGTCATAGCTTGCGGAGCATCATTCCCGTCAGACGATAAATATATTCCCGAAACCAATACGTTTTCCTATGTGGCACTTGTGGGAGAAGCCGATTTTAACCTGAGTGAGGCCCTGGCAGAGGTTGCCTACCTGGAAAAAAAAGGTTTTGATGCACAATCCATATTATATAAGGGAGATCATGAATGGCCCCCTTCTCCACTTATTGCAACAACGTTAAGAAGAACTACCCTTAAGGCAATGAATAAAGGATGGGCGGAAAACGATAAGGTATTTGCAGAGGAGAGTTTTAAAAATGATGAAACCTATCTGAATCAATTGCAAAATTCGGGACGATTTTTATATGCCTATATTTTCCTGGATGGCATGCTAAAAGACTATCGTTTGTTTAAAAATCTCGATACACTCAAATTGCGAAAAAAACAATTGCGGAAAAACAAACAGTTTAAAAAACAGCGATCCGAATTAAGCAGCGCCTTGTTGAGAGAACAGGATTTTTTAGCCGATTACAGCTTTTTTCTACCGGAAGATATGATGAGCGGAGACATTCAAAACCTGACATATTGGGAACAGGAATCAAAACTTCTGGATAGTTTGTCCACCGGTAAAAAACATGCAGACCAGAACTTGGGGAAACGCTTAAAGGGATGGTTGGTGGCAAAGACCTCTAAAATGCTATCCGCTTTTACAATGAAAGAGAAAGATCATTCCGATAATCTGCTTTTTGGAAATATTTTGCTTACGCTGCTAAACCCTGATCTTCCGGAACCTTATTTAAATGTGGTTCAAATGGCGTGTAATAAAAACGACTACGGAATGGCCCTGTATTATATGGAAGCACTGTTTAAAACAGGGTTTAACGATGAAAATCAATTGCGGGCTCTAAAGGGAACTGCTCTTTTCAGAATTATGCCCGAGTATATTGAATTACGCAATACGTATTTAAAGTAATAGAATTTTTCCTCGGCTGGAGTATCAGGGATCTAATTCCTTGACCCAATTCCGGTGCTCTTCATTAAAATCGGATATATCTTTCTTGAGCAGGGAAATGTAATCTCTGGCATGTTTGTAATGACGTTCCAGATAATCACAATACGCTCTGATATTCTGACTGGCTTTTTTAATTGAAAAGAGATAATGATTTCTCTTCTTCGGGTCGTGAGTAATGGTAGCAGAGGCAATATTAGGAGCCAGATTCATAGCATCTATAATAAGATCAGATGAGTATTTATCAATAGATGAGGTAGATGCATGCATATGCAAAACCGACTTATTATTGGTTAGATAAGTGGCCAGCGCACGACTCGTTTTGAAAAGCTTTAAAGCTTTTCGATAAACAATCAAATGAACAACACTTTTCGGGTGTTCATGGTGTGTAATTCGTAAATTCATCATCGCAGAAATAAAACCTACTATAAAGATAAAGGTAGTTGGCAAGATTATTCTTTATATTTTAAATATTCTGAGTATATTTATTTTAATATTTAAATTTTTAAACCATATTTTTTTTAAAATGATAAAAGATAATATAGATTGGAGTATCCTTATGCTTTTACAGCAAAATGCAAGGTATACGAATACGGAAATAGGCCGTCGTGTCGGACTTACTTCGCCGGCGGTGTCAGAAAGAATCAGGAAGATGGAAGATATGGGGATTATTTTGGGATACAGAGCCGATATTGCACCTACTGCTACCGGCCATCAGTTAAAAGCCATTGTTACTCTGAAAGTGTTTACGGGCAGATTGAAGCCTTTCCTGGAGTTAGTAAAAAATTTTAGAGAGGTAATTAATTGCTATAGAATTACGGGAGTGGAAAATATTATTATGGAGGTAATTTTGTACGACCAGCAACATTTAGGACAATTTATCGATAAGGTAATTCCGTATGGAGAAACGCGAACGCATATTGTATTAACCAATGTTGTTGAAAACAGGCCCATTTCTGCACAAAGAGAAGCCTAATAATTAGCTATTTAACTATAAGGTGAGGTACTTCGGAGTTTGCCCAGTCAATAACGAGACCTTTAGCAAGCCTTACAGCTGTTTTTTTTCCATATAAATACTCACAGAGGTATAAAGCGGCCTCAAAGCTTTTAGCTCCGCCTGCAGATGTAATAAATTTACCATCATGAACAAAAAGTACACTGTCCCGGATATCGAGTTCCGGGAACATTTTACGCATTTTAGGGATGTCGCTCGGGAACGTTGTGGAAACTACACCTTCTAATAACCCGGCCTTTGCCAGTACAAAGGAACCATCGCAATGCGAGGTAACAAACAGCGCTTTTTCGGAAGCTTCTTTCACAAATTCTATCATATTACCGTCTTCCAGATCGGAATCCAGATGGTGTTCGGCACTGGGAACTACCAGAATATCTATTCGTGGAATTACATCTTTGGTATAATCAAAATCCGGAAGAATTTTTAAGCCCTCAAAAGTAGTTATAGCTTTTGTGGTATTTGCCACCGTAAATACATTCATAGCCCGGATACTGTCTCTAAATACCGTATGCTGAAAAATGTCAAAAGGAGCAGTTAATTCGGTATTATAAGTGCCATCCATGATTAGGAAAGCCACATTATAGCGGTCGGTATCCGAAACTTTTAATTGGCGATGTTGTTCCGCATTGTTTTGTTGAACTTTTGCCTTATGGCAACTTCCGATAAACAAACTAAAAAAGAGGATGCTTCCTGCCCAAATATTTTTCACTATTTAATACAGTTGGTTACATTTGTAAAAATAGATAAAAAATGTACTGAACATGGAACGGTTCTCCAAAGAAAAATTATGGGACTACGCAAACGAACTCTCGGCAATGGCTATGGAATACCTGCCGCGGATTATATTGGCCTTTCTGGTTTTATGGCTGGGTTTTAAAATTGTAAGGCGACTGCGGAAAGTAAACGATAAGAGCCTTGCCCGTTTTGGGTTTTCGGAAGAAATAAGACCATTTCTTATTTCCGTGATCGACGTATTGCTTAAACTGGCGCTATTTCTGGCAGCTGCTGCAATACTCGGTGCTAATCTAACCGGGTTTTTTACTATAATTGCCGCAGCAGGATTTGCCGTGGGAATGGCGTTACAGGGAAGTCTGGGAAATTTTGCTTCAGGAATTCTTATACTCACACTAAAACCTTATAAAATAGGAGACTGGATCGATGTTGACGATAAGTTCGGAACGGTTGAGGAAATAGGTATTTTCAATACTACGATAGTTACACCCGGGAAGAAAACGCTTATTGTGCCCAACAGTAAAGTAACAGACTCGGTTGTTACCAATTATTCCAATAAAGGCTTGGTCAGACTGGAAGTTCATGTTACCATGCCCTATGAGGAGAATTTTCCGAAAGTGCGGCAAATTATTTCGGAAGCATTAAAACCATTAACGATATTATTAAACGAACCGCAACCCGAAATAGGAATATCAAATTTTGACAGTCATAGTATCGAGATAGCGGTTCGCCCCTATACACATCCTGATGATTACTGGGAAGCTATTTTTGAAACTCATGCGGCTATTAAAAAGGCCTTCAATAATAATCAGATAAAAGTAGCTTACTCCGAAGGTGTGGAATTTGGTTCTATAGGTGCCTGATCGTGTTCCTTATCCAGATGTTGTTTTAAAAACCAAAGCAATAAGATACTTACTGCACTTAACACCGTAATACCATACCATGTAAATTCATAACCGAATGAGTTGATAGACTGCATCCCTGAATTATGCCCGAAAATATGGGCCACGGAAAATGCAATACTGTACAACGCCATATATTCTCCCTGATTACCTCTTCGGGCTCTATCCATGGCAAATGCATTGGAAAAAGGAAAGGTAATCATTTCTCCTACCGTCATTAACAGCATTCCAATAACCAATACACCACTCCATCCGGTTAAATTCAGTATCAGGAAACTAAGTCCCGTAAGAACAGCCCCAATAGTCATATTGGTTACTTTGGACCATTTCTTTGATTCAAAAAATTTAACAAGCGGCATTTCGAGAATAAATATTAAGAGTCCGTTTAATCCTAACAACAAACCTATTTTAGATTCATTCAGATTGTGAACATCCTTATAGTATAATGGCATGGTTGAAAAATATTGTAAGAACACAAATCCAAATAGTACCATACTGGCAAAAAATATCCAGTACGGAACATCCGAATAAGCCGATTTCGGATTTTCATTCCTTACCTCGTCCAGTATTTTAGCCTTTCTGGGGTGTAATACTTGCAGCAATAGCATCCCTGCACCAATACAGGTGATCCCGTCTACCCAAAACAAGCCGTTATACCCTAAGGTGGTAATAATTAATCCTCCAACGGCAGGACCGGCGGAAAACCCCAGGTTTATCGCAAGACGAATTAAGGTGACTGACCGGGTCTTGTTTTCGGGCTTGCTATAGGCGCTAAGAGCAACAAAAAGGGCAGGACGGAAGCTATCTGCTATGGCCATTAGAATAAAAATCCCCAGACATAATGCCCAAAAACTGGTTATAAACTGTATACCTATAAAAAGTATTCCCGTTAGTAACAAACTTCCGAGCATTACCTGATAATAACCAATTTTATCCGTAAGCTTTCCACCTATCCAGGAACCTATTACCGAGCCTAATCCAAAACTGGACATAACCCAGCCCACATCGCTCAAAGAGAAGTTCAGGCTTTGAGTTAGGTACAGAGACAGAAAAGGAATAACCATAGTCCCCGCTCTGTTAATAAGCGTGATTAAGGAAAGCCACCAAACTTCTCTGGAAAGTCCTTCAAAAGAACTTATATATCCAAAATACAGTTTTTTCATAATGATAAAAGCTTATTTAGAATGATTAAAAATAAAAAGCCCGGTGATTTCACCGGGCTTTTTAGCATTGTATTACTTTATACTGATATAATTACAACACATAACGGCACCGGTTCCTGTTTTCGGAAACACATCGCTGTTTATTGGTTGTAATTGTTCTCATGATTTTTTTAAATGAAGCACAAAGCTAAATAAAAAAATGTTAAGTTGTACCTTTGAATATTAGTAAATGATTTAATTCTGCAATATGCATCGAAAGTTTATTTGGGTTTTTGTTTTCTTGTTATCGGTCTCTTATATCGCCTGTAAATCGGATAAAAAATATCACGACCTTGCCTTAGAACATACCACTGTGAGTGATTCTACGGAAGTTGTACAGTCTGTACTGGATTTCCGAAAAAAGTTAAATAACGAGTTTAAAGATGCCAAAACTTCACCTTTAACGGCCCGGGATCTTAAGAATTTTCAATCGCTGGAATTTTTTCCTATGGATACCACTTTGCGAATTGTGGCAAAATTTGAGGAAACCCCTAACGAACTTCCATTTTTTATGCCTACTACAACAGAGCGACTTCCGGAATACAGAAGTTACGGAGTGGCGCTTTTTGAATTGAACGGAAAACAATTCAGGCTCACACTTTATCGAAATCAGCAGTTAAAATTAGAGGAAGAATATAAGAACTACCTTTTTTTACCTTTTACCGATCTTACAAATGGTGAGTTAACGTATGGCGGCGGACGCTATATAGATTTATCCATTCCTGATGGAAATGAGATTGTAATAGATTTTAATAAGGCTTACAATCCTTATTGCGCGTACAACAAAAAATATTCATGTCCGAAGGTTCCTGCTGAAAACAATATGGATATAGAAATAAGAGCAGGCGTTATGGCATTTAAGAAATAGTTAAATTCACTTACTTGATCAGGGTTATGCCCAAAAAAACAGCCAGTAAACCCAGCGCCAAACTTATCAGCGTATAAAAAACAAAATGGGTGATATCGCCTGTTTTAAGCATCTGATAATTTTCAAAAGCAAAAGCGGAAAAGGTGGTAAAGCCACCACAGAAACCCGTAGCGGCAAGTAATGCCTGACTTTCCGTCAGTGCGTTATTTTTAGTAACCAGGGCAAGTAAAACCCCTATTATAAAACTGCCCAGCACATTAACTGCTAAGGTTCCCAGAGGTATCGTTTGAATAAGTCCGTTGGCATATTTGCTTACTATATAACGCAATCCACTTCCCAGCCCTCCGCCCAGAAAAACTAATATAAATTGTTTCATAAATGGCTAATAAAAAAATTGCTCCTCGTAATAGAAGAAGCAATTCAATTCTTTTTTACCTGTACTATTCCGACGGCTTTACGGGTATGTATATTTCGGTAATCCAATCGGCAGGATTCGGAAACCCGGTCGGATCATTTTTATAAACTTCAAACGGAGCCTTATCGGCATCCTGCTCTAAGTTTTGTGCTTTCATAGCTTCACCTGCTTTGGTCCAGGCTTCGTACAAATTACTATAATTCCCGGTAAGCGTTGTTTTAAAATAACTACCGGGTTCTATAAAACCACATAAAACTTCACTTTCCGCTGGAACGATTACCCGTTCCTTAACAGGAATAGAAGTTGACATGATTGTAGTTCCCGCTTCCTCATCCCATTCATTGTAAAGAGTAAAAGGCATTCCTGCCATTTGGATATTGTTGGCCTTCATAAACCCTGTTATTTTCGGGAATAATTCTGCCATCTTTGAACTCATATCCTGCTGTCTTACAGCTGCTGTTGTATACAGGTAATAACCACCACCGTAATCGGTTAGACCATCGGTTACCACTGCGTATTTTTTCATATCGGCAACTACAATACTATCCAGTTTTTCAAGTCCACGTTCAAAATGAGGGCCTATCTGTTTCTCCATCCCTCCGGAAAATGCCGAAAAAGCTTTGAATCCGAAAGGCAAATCTTTACCGCTGATAGTCCAGCTAACTTCTGTGGAACCATCTTCATTGGGTTTAAAATTCCAGTCAATCTGTGACGGAGGAAAATCTGCAAACTGCATTTCCTGCTGTATAGATTCCGGAGCGTTCATTTGTTTTGTAGTCATAGTTCCTATACCGTCTTTATCTTCCCATTGATAAGAACCACCAACACCTGAAGTTTTTTCGGAAAGTGTAATCCTAAGATCCGGATCGGCCTCAGCCCAGGAAGACCAGGCTTCCCAATTTTTAAAATCACCTACATTATTATATATTACGGCAGCCGGAGCCTGTATGGTCCGCGTTCTCTTCACTTCAAAATCGCTAGGCTGAATGGCCACGTAAATAGCACCTACAATAAATAATATGAGAATAAGTAAGAATAAATATTTTAAAAATTTCATTTGAAAATGATGTATTGATTTGATGGTCTCTAAGATACAGAAATTTTAATTTGGGTTCGAATATTTGGTTAAATTTGTGGTGTAACATAGGTTCTTATCTAACAAGAGCATTTAATAAATTAATCAAAGCAAGACAAATGAAATTAAAATCCACAATTGCATTCTTTCTTATTGCTTCCGTATTATTTTCCTGTAAGGAAACTAAACAGGAACAGGAAGTGGTAAAGAAAGGGGATGAAACCAAGTTTGAGTATACGGTAGATCAGTTTGCCGATTTACGAATATTACGTTATCAAATTCCGGGTTGGGATAAACTTAGCCTAAAGGAGCAAAAACTGGTGTACTATTTAACTCAGGCCGGATTATCCGGAAGAGATATTATGTGGGATCAGAATTATCGCCACAATCTTAAAATTAGAAAAGCTCTGGAAAATATTTATACTTCATACCAGGGAGATAAAGAGTCGGAAGCTTGGAAGAACTTTGAAACCTACTTAAAAAGAGTTTGGTTCTCGAACGGAATTCATCATCACTATTCAAACGACAAGATCAAACCTGATTTTTCAAAGACATATCTGGAAACCCTGTTAACCGAAACAAATACAGCACTGGATGGTGAAGCTTTGGAAGTTATTTTTAGCGATAGTGATGCTAAAAAGGTAAATCAGGCAAAAGGTGTTGATAACGTGGCCCTTTCAGCCGTAAATTTTTATGGACCTAATGTAACCAATAAAGATGTGGAAGCGTTCTATGCCGCCAAAAAATCTCCGGATCCTGAAAAGCCGCTTTCATTCGGATTAAACTCGCAACTGGTTAAGGAAGATGGTGTAGTGAAAGAGCGGGTGTATAAGTCCGGGGGACTGTACGGACAGGCAATTGATAAAATTATCTATTGGTTGGAAAAAGCTAAGGGAGTAGTTGAAAATAAAGCTCAGGAAGATGCACTGGGATTATTAATAGAATACTATAAAACAGGTGATTTGAAAACCTGGGATGATTACAATGTGGCGTGGACAGAAGCTACCGAGGGGAATATAGATTATATAAACAGTTTTATTGAAGTATACAATGATCCGTTGGGTTATCGGGGATCGTATGAAACGATTGTGCAGATTAAAGATTTTGAAATGTCGCAGAAAATGGCTGTGTTATCGGATAATGCACAGTGGTTTGAAGACAATGCCCCTTTGATGGAAGAACACAAAAAGGAAAATGTAGTAGGGGTTTCTTATAAAACGGTTATTGTTGCAGGCGAGGCCGGAGATGCTTCTCCAAGTACCCCCATTGGGGTTAACCTGCCCAATGCCAACTGGATTAGAGCCGCTGTGGGTTCTAAATCGGTATCGCTTGGAAATATTATTAACGCGTACAACAATGCCGGTAGCAGCGGACGCCTCAAAGAATTTGTAAATGACGATGAAGAATATGAGCTGGAAAAGAAATACGGCCAGTTAGCCGATAAACTTCACACCGCGCTACACGAAGTAATCGGACATGCATCGGGTAAATTAAATCCGGGTGTGGGGGAAACCAAGGAGACCCTTAAAAACTATGCTTCTACCCTGGAAGAAGGGCGAGCCGATTTGGTTGGATTGTATTACCTTATGGATCCTAAATTACAGGAGTTAGGACTGGTTGAAGATTGGGAAAAAGTTGGAAAGGCAGCCTATGATGGTTATATAAGAAACGGATTGCTAACGCAGCTTATACGCCTTAAACTGGGTGATGATGTGGAAGAAGCACATATGCGTAATCGTCAATGGGTATCTGCCTGGGCCTTTGAAAAAGGAGCTGCCGATAATGTAATAGAGAAGATAAACCGGGATGGTAAAACGTATTATAATATTAACGACTATGCCAAATTAAGAGAGCTGTTCGGACAATTGCTCCGGGAAACGCAGCGAATCAAATCGGAAGGCGATTATGAAGCAGCCGAAGCATTGGTAGAAGGATATGGCGTGAAAGTAGATCAGCAAACACATGCAGAAATATTGGAACGAAATAAACAGTTTACAACAGCTCCCTATAGCGGCTTTGTAAATCCGGTACTGGTACCTGAAACCGATGAAAACGGAGCGATTACTTCCATTAAGGTAACGCAACCCGAAAGTTTTGAAAAACAAATGTTGTATTACTCGAAAAATTATAACTTTTTGCCGGAAGTCAATTAAAAAAGAAAAACTCCTCTTAGAGGAGTTTTTTTTTATCCAGCTTTTTTGAAAGAACTGTATTCCAGGTCGTTTATCAATAACTGATGCTCTACCTTGCGAATATAATTTCCTTCTTTTTTTGTGGAAGGCTGTACCTTGTTGACACTGAAAATTAACAGTATCACATTAAGGGTAACCAGCACTGCAAGAACTGTTACTAATGTTATCATTGCTTTTTATTTTGGGACTCGTACAAAAGTACTCTTTTTTTATAATACAAGTATCTTTTTGTAAGAAAAAATTTCAAAAAAAAATCTAATTGTATGTAACACAGTAACGTATCAGTTCCTGAAATAGTATTTAATAAATACCAGAAGTGAAATAAAAATGACAAACCCAATAAGGATCCAAAAAGAGTTTTTGTAATACCGGAGGTGGAGTTTTGAATCTTTTTTGTAACTGGATATTAAAACAATTACAAAGATTATTACAAACAAAATAGCAAAAAGCATTTGCCCTGTCGTTAACATATTTTTATTTTTATGCGAAATTAACAAATTAATGAAGAATGCCGTAGTTTTTGGAGCAACTTCGGGTATAGGGAAAGAGTTAGCCGCACTTCTGGTACAAGATGGATATAAGGTAGCTTTAACGGGAAGGAGAGAAGATCTTCTGAAGTCTGTTACGGCTACTAACAAACTGCAGTATTCCTATTATAAGCATGATGTAAGGGATATTGAGAATACCGAAAAAGTATTTAACTGTATCCTGGAAGATCTTAAGGTTCTTCATCTGATTATTCACTCCTCAGGTATTGGGTATGAGAATGCAACCCTGGACTGGGAAAAGGAATACGATACGGTAAATACCAATGTTATAGGAGCTACAAAAATCTATAATAAATCGTTTACTCTTTTTAAGAAGCAGGGATTTGGCCACCTGGTTTCCATTTCTTCCATAGCTTCCCTGAGAGGCAACCGGCATGCTCCGTCTTATTTTGCATCGAAAGCCTATCAGGTTAATTATCTGGAATCGCTGTATTTTAAAAGTAAGGAAATTCCCGGAGGTAGGGTTTATATTACAGATATAAGACCGGGTTTTGTAGATACCCGAATGGCACTTGGTGATGATATTTTCTGGATGGCCTCTTTAGAAAAGGCTACGGAACAAATTTATAAAGCAATTAAACAAAAAAAACGCAGGGTTTATATCTCCAGAAGATGGACTCTTATTGCCTGGGTATTAAAAATAACGCCGTCTTGGCTTATAAAAAAGATAATGTAATAACTATGAAAAAAAGAATTAAGGCCGTAACCGATTTCCACAGAGCTTTCGGATTAGGTGTGAAAAACAAACCCACTGCAGATCTCGGAGAACGGAAAAACCTATTGCGCTATAAACTCATGAGAGAAGAAAATGAGGAATACCTGGAAGCGGCTAATAATGACGATTTGATAGAGGTGGCTGATGCATTAGGTGATATGCTGTATATTTTATGCGGGACCATTATTGAACACGGAATGCAACATAAAATCGAAGAGGTTTTCGATGAAATTCAGCGAAGTAATATGAGCAAACTGGGTGCAGACGGAAAACCGATATACCGGGAGGACGGAAAGGTATTAAAGGGGCCTAATTATTTTAAGCCTGATATTTCCGGAATACTCGAAAATTAAAATTTTGTACAGGTATTATACTTTGTAGCGCCAGTTAAAAGGATCGTCTGCTTTATTGTACTGAATGTCGGTTAGTATCTTCTTAAAGAGAACCGCATACGAATCGTCTTGAGGAGCTAAAGTGTAATCCTTATCCTTATATCCAAAACCAACAATAGGATTAATAACCGCTGCAGTACCGCTTCCGAATATTTCCTTCAGCGTACCATTTTCGGCAGCTTCCACAATTTCATCAACTCTGACGGGGCGTATTTCCATAGAAATACCTTTTTCTTCGGCAATGGTAATAACACTTTTACGGGTAACACCGTCTAGAATGGTATCGTTTGTAGGACTCGTAATCAAACGGTTGTTAATTCTGAAAAACACATTCATGGTACCGGCTTCTTCCAGGTATTCATGCGAATTGGCATCCGTCCATATAATTTGCTGATACCCGAGATTGTTGGCAAGACGGGTAGGGTAAAACTGGCCGGCATAATTACCGGCAGCCTTGGCATATCCAAAGCCTCCGCTGGCGGCACGACTGAACTTCTCTGCAATTTTAACCCGTACCTCTCCGGAATAATAGGATTGCGCAGGAGAACAGATTATAAAAAATCTGTACTGGTTGGCGGGAGAAGCAGCAATAGCAGGTTCGGTAGCTATTACAAAAGGTCGTATGTATAAGGAATTTCCATCCCCTTTCTTAATCCAGGCTTTATCAAGCTCCAACAGTGTTTTTAATCCGTTGAAGAAAAAAGCTTCGGGAAATTCCGGAATGGCCAGCCGTTTAGCCGATTTATTAATTCTTTTGAAGTTCTCATCCGGCCTGAAAAGCCATACCTGCCCTTCGCTATCTTTATAAGCCTTCATCCCCTCAAAAACCGCCTGTCCATAATGAAAAACCCTGGCCGACGGTTCAATAGTAATTGGCTGATACGGAACAATTTTTGGCGTTTTCCACATCCCGTCTGTAAAGTCGCAAATAAACATATGATCGGTAAAAACACGCCCAAAATCAAGCTTGTCAAAATCAACCTCCTGTATTTTTGAACTTTCCACCTTCTTAACTTCAATTTGAGTAGCTGCTGCCTGATATTTCATAAACATTTTTCTTTGCTACAAAATTAGAGAAATTAAAAGTTATGTTATGTGCTTTAGACCTTTTATTTTGTTTATTTTGTAAACATAATATACAGGCGAAAAACAGTTAAATTATTATATGATGCAGATAAAAAAAAGTTTGTACGTGGTTTGTTTTATACTAACCTTGGGTTGCCAGGAAAAAATACAATATGCTTCTTACGGAGAAACAATCACTTCCGGGGAAACACTTGCCCACTCGGATGCATTACGCCAGTACAATACCATGAATATTGGTGATACGCTGGACATAAAAATTCAGGCCACCGTTAAGGACGTATGCAAGGCTAAAGGCTGTTGGATGAAACTGGATCTGGGTGAAGACCACGAGGCCATGGTACGGTTTAAAGATTACGGTTTTTTTGTGCCAAAAGATATTGAAGGCGAGCAGGTAATTATCAGAGGAAAGGCGTTTGTTAGTGAAATGTCGGTTAAAGATCAAAGACATTATGCAAAGGATGCGGGAAAATCTGAAGAAGAATTGTTGTTGATTACCCGGCCTAAAAAAACCTTTTCCTTTGAAGCAGACGGGGTGTTGATAGCCAACTATCATGAAGCGGAAGATCGTTAAAACAGCCGACGGGTCTACTACCATTCACCTGGAAGAATGGAACGAGCAATACCATTCCAAACACGGTGCGGTACAGGAGGCCTATCACGTGTTTATAAAGCACGGACTTGACCAGTTCAGCGAAAGTGTGGATATTCTTGAAATAGGTTTTGGTACGGGCCTTAATGCATTCATCACGTTGTTAGAATCGGAAAAACGTCTCCTAAAAGTGAAGTACCATGGTGTTGAAGCATATCCGGTATCTTTGGAAGAAATTGAAGCGCTAAATTATACCGAATTACTGAGTATTCCGCCTGCACTGGATGCTTGGTTTGTTGAAATGCATAAAACCAAATGGGATATCAATACCGAAATAACGCCGCGATTTGAGTTGTGTAAACGCAGGCAGTTTTTTTCCGATATTACCGATAAGAATGTATTTGATTTGATTTATTTTGATGCTTTCGGGACCAGGGTTCAACCGGAATTATGGACGGAAAGCATTTTTAAAAAAATGTATACAGCATTGAAATCGCCGGGGATTTTAGTTACGTATGCCGCTAAGGGCAGTGTGCGTCGTGCTATGCAATCGGTTGGATTTAAAGTAGAAAGACTTCCCGGCCCTCCCGGAAAAAGAGAGATGCTCAGAGCTATTAAATAAATGGATGCTTCTCCTGTTAAACCTGTATTAAAATCAATAAACCAAAAGCTTTAAATAAGTAACTTTATAAAAAAGGAATTATGCGGGTATTGATTACAGGGGCAACAGGTTTATTGGGAAAGGAGATAGTAAAACAACTCCGTGAAAAAGATATCCGGATACATTATTTAACTACTTCCAGAGAAAAAATAATATCGGAAGAAAACTATAAGGGCTTCTATTGGAATCCCGATTCGGAATATCTGGACCCCGATAGCTTTAGCGGGGTAGATGCGATTATTAATTTGGCAGGGGCATCAATCGCCAAAAAATGGACACGATCGTATAAAAATCAGATTTTAAATAGTAGAATCGGAACGGTGAAAACTTTACTGAAAGGAATGGAAACAATTCCGGGCCATCAGGTAAAATATATTGTTTCGGCTTCCGCCATTGGAATTTATCCCGTTTCGGAAACAATGTATTACGACGAGGAAAACAAAGCCGTAGATGATTCCTTCCTTGGCAGTACGGTGTATGAATGGGAAAAAGCGGTAAGCGGATTTACCCGGTTAAATATTCCGGTTGGAATACTCAGAATAGGATTGGTGTTATCGGAAGAAGGGGGCGCTTTTCCTAAACTGCTAAAACCTGTAAAAAAATATCTTGGCGCTACTTTTGGAAACGGTTTACAATGGCAATCGTGGATACATATTGATGATATTGCGGGAATTTTTGTGTTTGCCGTGGAGCATACTTTGGAAGGAGTTTATAACGCGGTTGCACCAAACCCCGTTACACAACGCAAGCTTATCCGGGAAATCGCAAGAGCGGCGCAAAAACCCATTTGGTTACCAAGTGTGCCTGCCTGGTTTTTAAAGTTAATACTCGGAGAAATGAGTTATTTATTGTTGTATGGACAACGTGTTAGTGCCAGGAAAATTCAGGAGACAGGATATTCCTTTCGGTACGTGAATATTTCAAATGCATTGGAAAACCTCACGAAAAAAAACGTTATTGGTAATCCGGACTTCTCGGTGTAATTGTATATCCTTATCGGTAAATAAAACTTTTCAAGTGACAATTTGACATTTTTAAAGAAATGGCAATACTTTTGCCATTCTGAATAAGATGTAAAATTGAATTAATACCATGGGTAAAAAAAATAAGAACGAAAAAGAATTGACGGTAGAAGAAAAGGAAACTGATAAACTTCAGGAAGAAGCAGTAAACGAGCAGGCAGAGATATCCGTGGAGGATGAATTACGCGAAGAACTGGGGAAAGAAAAAGATAAGTTTTTAAGACTCTTTGCTGAATTTGAAAACTTTAAGAAGCGAACGTCCAGAGAACGTGTCGAGTTGTTTAAAACCGCTGGTCAGGAAGTATTAACAGCTTTGCTACCGGTTCTCGATGACTTTGATAGAGCACTAAATGAAATTTCCAAATCGGACGAAAAAGACCTGTTAAAAGGAGTTGAACTTATACGGACCAAATTTGTAGAAACCTTAAAAACCAAAGGACTCGAACAAATGGAAGTGAATGGAGGTGATGTTTTTGATGCAGAAGTTCATGAAGCGGTTACTCAGATTCCGGCACCTTCAGATGATTTGAAAGGTAAAATTGTTGATGTTATTGAGAAAGGATATACACTTGGTGAAAAAATAATTCGTTACCCGAAGGTGGTAGTAGGTCAGTAAAATTATGAAACAGGATTATTACGAAATACTTGGAGTTGAAAAGAGTGCCTCAGCTTCTGAAATTAAAAAAGCCTATCGGAAAAAAGCGATAGAATATCATCCGGATAAAAATCCGGGAGATAAACAGGCGGAGGAGAATTTCAAAAAAGCTGCTGAAGCTTATGAAGTTCTTAGCGATCCGGATAAAAAAGCCAGATACGACCAGTTTGGACATGCAGCTTTCGAAGGAGCCGGCGGCTTTGGCGGGGGCGGTATGAACATGGAAGATATCTTCAGTCAGTTTGGCGATATTTTTGGAGGTGCTTTTGGAGGTGCTTTCGGGGGTGGTTTCAGCGGTGGTTTTGGCGGACAACGAAGAGTAAAAGGTAGCGATTTACGAATACGCGTTAAGCTTACACTGGAAGAAATAGCGAATGGTGTGGAAAAGAAGGTGAAAGTAAAACGACGTGTTCAGGCCGAAGGAGTTACCTATAAAACATGTAGTACCTGTAACGGAAGAGGACAGGTAACCCGGATTACAAATACTATCCTGGGGAGAATGCAAACAGCATCTACATGTAATACATGTGGGGGTTCCGGTCAGGTAATTGATAAACGTCCTGGCGGAGCAGATGCACACGGATTGATAGGAACGGAAGAAACAGTGAGTATTAAAATACCTGCCGGCGTTGTAAATGGAATGCAACTCAAAGTTACGGGTAAAGGCAACGAAGCACCTGGAGATGGAATTCCCGGAAATTTATTGGTAGCTATTGAAGAAAAAGAACATCCTACACTTAAAAGAGAAGGCGATAATTTACATTACGACCTGTATATAAGTGTTCCGGAAGCTGTATTGGGAACTTCAAAGGAAATTGACACGGTTACCGGAAAAGTGCGGATAAAACTTGAAGAGGGAATACAATCGGGAAAGATCCTCCGATTGAGAAGCAAGGGAATCCCAAGTATTAACGGATACGGAAAAGGAGATCTTCTAGTTCATGTCAATGTTTGGACGCCTAAAACATTAAGCAAGGAACAACGGACCTTTTTTGAAAAAATGTTACAGGATGATCACTTTGAACCTAAGCCGGAAAAAAACGATAAATCGTTTTTTGAAAAAGTAAAGGATATGTTCTCGTGAATACACTGAATGATGAAATTATACACCCATATCCACTTCTCCTGATATGGGTTTTTTGTTTCAGACAAATTATAAAAACTTTAAGGTACTTGGTTGAAGGGATTTCAATATCTTTGAAAAAAATGCCAATTCATGGATCACTTATTGGTCGCTGACAAGGTTACCAAGTATTACGGTAGTTTTAAAGCATTAGACAATGTCTCCATAGCCATACCAAGAGGGGAAATTTTCGGACTTTTGGGACCCAATGGAGCGGGGAAAACCACTTTTATCCGAATCATTAATCAGATTACTTATCCAGATAAGGGAGAAATCCTTTTCGATAAAAAACCCCTAAAACCTGAACATATAGCACAAATTGGTTATCTGCCGGAGGAAAGAGGGCTTTACAAAGGGATGAAGGTAGGAGAGCAGGCACTTTACCTGGCACAGCTGAAAGGACTGAGTAAAGCAGAAGCAAAAAAGAAACTGAAATACTGGTTTGATCGTTTGGAAATTGGCGATTGGTGGAACAAAAAAGTTCAGGAACTCTCCAAGGGGATGGCTCAGAAAGTACAATTTGTGGTTACCGTATTACACGAACCGAAGTTGTTGATATTTGATGAACCTTTTAGTGGTTTCGATCCGATTAATGCAAATCTTATTAAAGATGAGATTCTCCATTTAAAAAATCAGGGCGCAACCGTTATTTTCTCAACGCATCGAATGGAATCTGTAGAGGAGCTGTGCGACCATATTGCCCTGATAAACAAGTCGAGAAAAATTTTGGATGGAAAGCTGCTGGATATTAAAAAAAGTAATCGCACCCATGTTTATGAAGTGGGCCTTGTAACAGACTCTGAAGATAAACTTAAAAGCGAAATAGCAACTTCTTTTGAGATAGATGATGCCCATTTTAAGTCGATTGGAGAAGAGCTTAAACTACGTATTAAGCTTAATGATACTGACAATGCTAAAGATTTGCTCCAATATCTGAACAACAAGGCAGAAATAACCCATTTTGCCGAAGTGATCCCTACGGCAAACGATATTTTTATTCAGACTGTAAAATCAAATGATGATCAATAAACTACTACTAATTATTAGGAGGGAGTACCTCGCTAAGGTTAGAAATAAGTCGTTTATAGTAATGACTATTTTAAGCCCTTTACTCATTGTGGGAATGATAGCGCTCATTGTGTTTCTTACCAATGTAAACGGGAATGAAAAAAAGACCATTGCTATTCTGGATGAAGCGAATTTAGTAAAGCGTGATTTTGCCTCGATTGATGATATTAATTTTATTCAATTGAACAAAATAAGCCTTCAGGAAGCTAAAGATTCGACGCAAAAAGCCGAGTACTACGGATTGGTTTATATTCCAAAAGTAACCAGTCTGGATAAAGCCGTAGACAGTATTTCATTTTTCTCAAAAAAATCTCCCAGCTTTGGCGTTTTAGGTACACTGGAGAATGTTATAGAAAAAAAGTTGCGGGAAAATAGGCTCAGGGGATACGGAATTTCCGATACCGAATTAAAAGAACTGAGCAAAAACTTTGATATTGAAACCACCAGTTTTTCAGGCGAAAAGAGCCTGAAAGGAATTAATGAAATGAAAGCCATTGTCGGCGGTGGGTTAGGCTACCTTATTATGATGTTCATTATTATTTACGGTGCTTTTGTTATGCGAAGTGTAATCGAAGAAAAAACGAGTCGGATTATAGAGCTTATTATTTCATCGGTTAAACCCTTTCAGCTGATGCTCGGAAAAATAATCGGAACATCGCTGGCAGGTATTACCCAGTTTATTATTTGGATCGTTTCGGCCGGAGTGCTATTAATCATCATGTTCGGGTTTTTAGGAATAGATACAAGTGCGCTGGAGTCAACCGCCAATTTACCTCCCGAAGCTGTTGAAACCATTAATTCAGCCTCCACTTCTTCCGAACAGATCACCAGATATGTTCATGAGTTCCTTAAAATCCCGTGGTTCACCCTGATCTTTTTCTTTATCGTATATTTCTTGCTGGGATATCTTATATACAGCTCTATATATGCCGCTATCGGAGCAGCCGTAGATAACGAAACCGATACGCAACAGTTTATGCTTCCGGTTATTATGCCTCTGATGCTGGCTATTTATGTAGGCTTTTTTTCAGTATTTGAAAATCCGCATGGCCCCATAGCCGTTGCGTTTTCCCTATTTCCCTTAACTTCACCGATTGTAATGCTTATGCGCCTTCCGAGTGGAATTGGTCCGGACGGAGTTCCTTTGTGGCAGCTTATTACATCTTTGTTGCTTTTAGCGGGAACATTTCTCTTTATAGTTTGGCTGGCAGCAAAAATATACCGGGTCGGGATACTTATGTATGGTAAAAAACCGACTTACAGAGAATTGTATAAATGGTTAAAATATTAATACTATGAGCGGGATAAGAGATTTTTTAGGCACCGTACTCTTCGATAGTAAAAATGGAGAAATTCATATCACAGTTGGATCTATAGTAGTTTTAATTGTCGCTTTTTTTATTACATGGCTGGTACTGAGAATAATAAGGAAAATTGTTGACCGAAAATTAGACGAGCATGACGAAGCCAAATTCAATGTGGTGTTTTCATTTTTGAAATACATTATTTTTACGCTGGTCTTTATTATTACCCTGGATTCTGTTGGGGTTAATGTTACCACCTTATTACTAGGATCAACAGCCATATTTGTTGGCCTGGGTTTGGGGTTACAACAACTTTTTCAGGATATTATAGCCGGAATTTTTATTTTACTGGATAAATCGGTACATGTTGATGATATCATTGAGATAGACGGAAAAGTAGGAAGGGTATTTGAAATACGGTTACGTACAACCAGAGCCGAAACTATCGATAATAAAGTGTTGGTGATTCCGAATCATAAATTTTTGCTGGAGAGCTTGTATAACTGGACGCAAAACGGAACACTCACCAGGGAAGCAGTAGAAGTTGGGGTAGCTTATGGAAGCGATGTAGCGTTGGTAAAAAAACTTTTAATTCAGGCTGCAAACGAGCACCCAATCATTCTGGACCAGCCGGAACCTTTGGTTCTTTTTACAGGCTTTGGCGATAGTTCACTTAACTTTAAGCTGATCTTTACCCTGAATAATAGTTTCCAGGCTTTTTTGCCTAAAAGCGATTTACATTTTAAGATTAACGAATTGTTTAACAAACACCATATAGTTATTCCGTTTCCGCAACGCGATGTACACATATTTGCCCAAAATGAATCTGAAGAATTCAAAAAGGCATGATCTGTGTATAAGTAGCAATAAATAAAAAATAAAAAATGCCAAGAATATTAGTAATAGAAGACGAAGCAGCCATACGAAGAGTTTTGGTTAAAATACTATCGGAGGAAAATGATGCCTACGAGGTACAGGAAGCAGAAGACGGTTTGGCTGGAATTGACATAGTTAAAAAAGAAGATTTTGACCTGGTACTTTGCGATATAAAAATGCCTAAAATGGATGGTGTTGAGGTATTGGAAGCGGCCAAAAAAATCAAACCGGAAATTCCCTTTGTTATGATCTCTGGTCATGGTGACCTGGATACAGCGGTAAATACCATGCGTTTGGGAGCATTTGATTATATATCGAAACCCCCTGATTTGAACCGGTTGCTTAATACGGTTAGGAATGCCCTTGACAAAAAAGAGCTTGTCGTTGAAAATAAAAGACTTAAAAAGAAAGTGCGTAAAAACTATGAAATGATTGGCGATAGTAATGCCATTACGCACATCAAGGATATTATTGAAAAAGTAGCTCCCACCGATGCCAGAGTGCTTATAACCGGACCTAATGGAACGGGAAAAGAACTTGTAGCGCATTGGCTTCATCAAAAAAGTGATCGGTCTGGCGGAGCAATGATTGAAGTAAATTGTGCGGCCATCCCTTCCGAGCTTATAGAAAGTGAGTTGTTCGGGCATGTAAAAGGGGCTTTCACATCGGCAGTGAAAGACAGAGCGGGTAAATTTGAAGCGGCCAATGGCGGAACAATTTTCCTGGATGAGATAGGAGATATGAGTCTTTCCGCCCAGGCCAAAGTATTAAGGGCATTGCAGGAAAATAAGATTTCCCGGGTAGGAAGTGATAAAGATATTAAAGTAGATGTACGCGTTGTGGCGGCTACCAATAAGAATCTGAAGAAGGAAATTGAAGATGGAAAATTCCGGGAAGATCTGTATCACCGACTGGCTGTTATACTGATTAAAGTCCCTCCGCTTAACGACCGCAGAGATGATATTCCGTTACTTGTAGAACATTTCTCTTCGAAAATTGCAGAGGAACAGGGAAGCCCGGTTAAAAAGTTTTCCAAGAAGGCTATTCAGTTGTTAAAGGCATACGATTGGACCGGAAACATAAGGGAATTGCGGAATGTTGTTGAAAGATTGATTATCTTAGGGGGCAAAGAAGTAAGCGAAGAAGATGTAAAACTTTTTGCATCCAAATAAAAAAGAGACTGTCTTAGTAAGTTTGGGGGCACCGTCATTATTCATTTTCAATAGTTGCCCGTGACGGGAGCCCAGGATAGCTAGTGGTAAGTTAAATCCTTAAACTTATAGACAGTCTTCTTTATGGGTCAACACATTGACCTAATACGTTGCGCAATCTGACAAATCATGCATTGTTCTCTGAATGATTTGCTGTGCTTTATTGATATAGTATTTTTTGGTTGCTGATAAGCTTTCTTTTTCTAAAACCGCTTCATTCCTAAGGTAACTTTCTTCCATGACCTTATATGCTTCCCGGCAATCTAATGCATCGGTTAACCGAACAATGGAAGCTTCAAAATCCTGCAGGGCTTTTTCAGCCTGTACCTTTATCTGTACTTGTTTTTCCAGTTCTTTTTTTCTGGCGGTTTTAAGCTGTTGTTTCATTTCTTTTTGTGCCGCTAATTGCTTTTCAATTTGTCTGCGTTCTTCTTCCAGCCTTTGTTGTTCAGCCAATAGTTTTTGTTGCTCTTCCTCCAGCGTTTCTTCTTTAATCTTCATGGTTTCCTGATCGAGATCCAGATATTCCTCATCATCAAAAACGGTCTGGCGACTTCCGGAAGAACACTCCTCTATATATCCTATAAGGTTTTGCATTTCTGCATAACTCTTTTTAGCATAAAACCTTCCTTTTTCCCAATCTTCTGCCTGTGCAGCTCTTTGCAAATGGTCCATACCGTCAAGAATAACCTCTTTAGCCTGTGAACAACCACAATCTCCTATATCTGTTTGAGTTTTTTGCAATGCTTCTATGGCTCTTTCCGCATAGTATCGCTGATGATCAAAATTATCAGCCTGTAGCGATTTTTTAGAGTGAAATAGTGCATAACTTGCCGATGAATGTGCTCTTGAACAAGCATCATTTTCCGGGGGTATTATTGTGGAAAGGGAAAAAAGACCTATCCATAGTACAGTAAAATTCAAATTCATAGTCTGTAACCTTTAAACAGATTTTATTGATTTGGTGCTATAGAATAACGCCCTTCCATACCCGATAGTATAAAAAATTAATTATTTCGATGAAATACACTTTTTTTGGAAAAACGGACCTCTGTGTTTACCTCAGTCTTATTCTATTTTCTTTGCTATATTTAACGGTTACTAAAAAATGAAAGCATGAAAGTACCAAAGAGTAATGATTATAAAGTGTTTCCCGGATTCCGGTTAACGGATCGCCCGACTCGCGAAGATTTTGACCGTAGTAAAAAAGAATTGGAAAAAAGTCTGGAAAAAACCCGGGAGGCTCTGGGAGCATTTCAGGATACGTTATATGCTCATGGTAAATACGGAGTTTTAGTTTGCTTGCAGGGTATGGATACCTCCGGAAAGGATAGCCTGATTCGGGAAGTGTTTAAAGATTTTAATTCCAGAGGTGTTGTGGTTCACAGCTTTAAAGTTCCAACCGATTTGGAGCTTGGACATGATTATTTGTGGAGGCATTATATAGCTTTACCGGCCCGGGGTAAGTTTAGTGTTTTTAACCGGACCCATTACGAAAATGTCCTGGTAACCAGAGTACATCCCGAGTATATTTTAAACGAAAATATCCCTGGAGTTAATTCGGTAGAGGATGTGAATGAAGATTTCTGGGCGAAACGTTTCGAACAAATCAATAATTTTGAAAAACACCTTACCCAAAACGGAACGCTTATTTTTAAATTCTTTCTACATCTTTCTAAAGAAGAACAGCGCTACAGATTATTAAGACGTATAGAAAAGAAAAGTAAAAATTGGAAATTTTCCCCCGGCGATCTCAAGGAGAGAAAACTGTGGAACCAGTATCAGGATTGTTATGAAGATGCTATTACCAAAACCTCGCAACCCAATGCTCCCTGGTATATAGTTCCTGCCGATAATAAAGCAGCAGCACGTTATATTGTGGCTTCTGTGCTATTGGAAGAACTCACTGCATATAAGGATATTGTAGAACCCGAATTGGATGCTGAAATACAGGCGAATCTCGATGATTATAGAAAACAACTCGAATCAGAACGTTAATATTTATTTTACAAAAATGAAAAAGTTATTATACCTGGTATGGTGTATTACCACGATATCTCTTGCCCAGTCGGAAGATGAAATACAACTTAAGAAAATTTACGATCAGGCTCTTACCCAGGGAAAGGCCTACGAATGGTTGGCCTACTTATCTAATGAGATAGGCGGACGTTTATCGGGGTCTCTAAATGCTCAATTAGCGGTCGAGTATACACGCAGTCAACTGGATTCCCTGGGCCTGGATAAAGTATGGCTGCAACCCGTTATGGTTCCTAAATGGGTACGTGGGAATTCGGAATTTGCTTATATAGAATCAGGTTCCGGAATAACAAATCAGGTACCGGTATGTGCCCTGGGAGGTTCGGTGGCTACACCTGTAGGAGGATTAAAGGCAGAGGTTGTGGAAGTTCAGGGTATTGAAGATTTAAAAAATATAGGGAGTGATAGTATTAAGGGCAAAATCGTTTTTTATAACCGACCCATGGATCCAACGCGTATACGAACGTTTGAGGCTTACGGAGGATGTGTTGATCAGCGGTATGCGGGCGCTATGGAAGCCGCTAAGTACGGAGCCGTGGGAGTTATTGTCAGATCGATGAATTTAAGGCTGGACGATTATCCGCACACAGGTTCTATGACTTATGGAGATACACCGGTTGATAAACGGATACCTGCTGCCGCTATTAGTACTAACGGTGCGGAGCTTTTAAGTACCTTACTAACACTTTCACCAAATATTAAGTTTTATTTTAAACAGAACTGTAAGCAGCTTAAAGACGTCCTTTCATATAATGTTATCGGAGAAATTAAAGGCAGCGAATATCCGGAGGAAATTATTGTTGTGGGAGGGCATTTGGATTCCTGGGATCTCGGCGACGGGTCGCATGACGATGGTGCCGGTTGTGTGCAAAGTATGGAGGTATTACGATTGCTCAGGAAATCCGGATATAAACCGAAGAGAACCATTCGCGTAGTGCTTTTTATGAATGAAGAGAACGGATTACGAGGCGGAAGGAAATATGCCGAAGAAGCAGTAAAATCTGGCGAGCGACACGTGTTTGCACTGGAGAGCGATGCCGGCGGGTTTACACCAAGAGGGTTTTCTTTTGATTGTTCTGATGCTGATTTTGAACAGATTAAAACCTGGATTCCGCTTTTCGAACCTTATTTAATTCATTCGTTTACAAGAGGAGGAAGCGGAGCCGATATAGGACCGCTTAAAGATGGTACAGTTGTTTTGGCCGGATTACGACCTGATTCGCAGCGGTATTTTGATCATCATCATGCCGAAAACGATACGTTTGAACATGTCAATAAACGGGAACTCGAATTGGGAGCAGCTACTATGACATCACTTATTTACCTTGTAGATAAATATGGTACTATCGGAAAAAATAAAATTAAAGACTAGTAATTAATTAATAATAAATCGATGTACCTTTTTATAGTGTCCCGAGTTTAATTCCATAAAATACATACCGGAGCCATAGGCATACGAATGAATATCAAGCTCGTATGAGGTATGACCGGCCGTAACCGAAGTGGAAAATAACCGCCTTCCTTCAACCGAATAAATAATGACATCCAGGTTTTCCGGTAAAGACTTTGAAAAAGATAACACGATCTTTTCAGATGGAGCTAAAGGATTGGGATACACTTTAGATGTCAACCCTAAAGAAGGATCGGGATCTTCGGTACTTAGGGTGTCCGGGGTAACTACCATATTGTCTATATTGATTCCTCCGGAGTCGGAACTGTCTTTTTGAAATTTAATGGTATTAATACCGGCAACCAGTGCTTGCGTAACTGTTAGCTCCTGCCAGTCGGTAGCAGAACTGCTTGCAACCGGTAAAGAGAGTTGCTGCACATCGGTTCCGTTTATATATAAACTCATGGTTTCTGTCCCTGCAGCACTTCCTGAATACCGAAGCTTAATTTCATAGTTTCCTGCCGTTTCTGCCATGATATTAAACTGGCTGTAATCTCCATCAGCGGTTAACCCCTGTAAATAAGCATCTCCAAGATTACCGTCTATTATTGGATTTATTCGATTGGATTTATCTACATTGGTTTCGGAGTATTCCCCCTCGTATTTATAAACAATGGTAGTAGGAGAGGTAATGGATTGTACTTTATAAATCCATCCGTTCCTTTTATTCATGATATAGAGGTTCTCATCCATATCCTGTCCAAATCGGGAATCGACTCTATTTCCTCCGGTATACGAAGTTTCATCGTTTACAATATCTTTAATGGAAGCTTTTTCAACAGCAGGCGTCCCCGGATCGCTGTCGTTATCGAAAAAAATACGAACATCGCTAAAAGCATCTTGGGTCAGTATACCGGGAAGCTCATTCGTATTCAGATGGGTAGTGGCCGCCAGAAGATTGTCTATTTTGTTTACAAAAATTCGTCCGGAAACCGGAAAATCAGAAGAGAAATACAATTTTTCACCGGTATTGGATGTAGCAACATAACCACCGGCAATGGCTTGTCCAACAAAACCGTCCCCTACATTTCCTATATGGCTCCACTGAGCATTCGGGTAGGTATAATCATTGGTATAATCATCAGAAGGCAGGGCCGTAATCCCCAATTGAATACCTTCCGGATCAGTAGCTCCCGTTAAATGAACAAAAGTGCCTTCACGTTCCGACCAGCCGTAATTTTCTCCAGCCGTAATAAAATTTACTTCTTCAATATTATCTCGTCCCGCATCGGCAACGATTAAATGAACATTATTGCCTGAATCTTTTCCAAATGCAAGGTGATGCGGATTTCTAAATCCAACGGCGTACAGTTCGTCCAACCAGGATGGATTACCCACAAAAGGATTGGTGGACGGAACGGTATACGAATTCCCACCGGATTCCAGCGGATTGATACGGAGTACTTTGCCCAGGGCGTCATTTTTTTGACCACCCCCTGCAATAGCCGATTGCACACTTCCGTCTCCATGTGTAATATAAAGTAAACCGTAGTCTGAATCTCCGGATTGTGCATATCTATTAAAAGCTATTTGTTTGATAGGATGGTCGTAAACCAGCATACCCACTCTGAATACTTCTCTGTAACTGTTTATATCAACGGTACCCGTAGTGTGATTATAAGTCCATTCCAGTAACACGCTGTCTGCCGGAATATTAGAGTCATCGCTTATATAAGTGTGTCCTGAAATATCAGAGGGCCTGTCTTCCATTACGGAAGTGTAGAATTTTCCGTAGCCCGCAGTACCGGAATTGTTAAAATCCGGATGGAAGGCAATACTTCTTAAACCTCCGTGCTGTGTGTTGGCAATGTTCAGCGTACGCCCGGTATTAATAAAAATGGCCGCTCTGAGATCCATAAACAAGACGGCCTGATAGGTTCCGTCGGTATTGGTTATTTCATAGATTTTACCCCCCAGTTCGGTCCCAACAAAAATTCGGTTGCCCACATAGGTAAACGAATTAATCCTCGCCCTTTGTCCGAAATCATCAGGGATTTCAACAAATTTTTCTACCGTAATAGCGTAATCAAAGTTACCTACGCTTAACACCTTGTTATTTTCATACTGCCCGATAGCAATACCGGGGAGCATTATACATAGCAATAAGGCAAAATTCAGGAGTTTGAAGTAATTTTCTTTCATTATTGAAAATTTAAAAGCCAAAATTAAGAAGTATATGGATTGTAAAACATGACGATCATCAATTTTCTTTAAATGGGACAAAACTTACGATGAAACCCATATAAAATCGGGCAAATGTAACTAAAAATAAGGGTCTGAAGTGTTTTGAAACGCTTTTTTAATGGTTTTTTGGATACGATTCGCAATGCGTTCATAAAATAAGGTATCTTTGCCGCCAAATTAAAAGTATTATCATGCAAGAAGGAATTTACGCAAAATTTACCACCACTAAAGGTGAGATCGTTATAAAGCTTACCCACGACAAAACACCGGGAACGGTCGGGAATTTTGTGGCTTTGGCAGAAGGGAACCTGGAGAACACCGTAAAGCCGCAGGGAAACCCGTACTACAACGGTCTAACGTTTCACAGAGTTATAAAAGATTTTATGATTCAGGGAGGATGCCCTCAGGGTACCGGAATGGGAGGACCCGGATATCAGTTTGACGATGAGTTTCATCCGGAATTAAAACACCAGGGCCCCGGAGTTCTTTCTATGGCTAATGCAGGTCCCGGAACAAACGGGAGTCAGTTTTTTATTACCCATGTAGAAACCTCCTGGTTAGATAATAAACATACGGTTTTTGGTTTTGTTGAAAGCGGACAGGATGTGGTTGATACTATTGAACAGGGCGATAAAATAGATACGCTGGAAATCCTGAGAATTGGAGATAAAGCAGCGAAGTGGAATGCAGTAGAGGCTTTTAGAACTTTTGAAGGAGCCAGAGAGAAGCGAATAGCCGAACAAAAAAAGCAGGCCGAGGAAGCGATGAAAAAAGTAACGGAAGGTTTTAAAAAAACCTCAAGCGGTTTGTTTTATAAAATAACAAAGGAGGGAAAGGGTACCAAAGCACAAAAAGGACAAACCGTTTCTGTACACTATGAAGGGCAGTTAATGAACGGTATGGTATTCGATTCGTCTTTTAAAAGAAATCAGCCTATCGATTTTACTCTGGGAATAGGGCAGGTAATTCCCGGATGGGACGAAGGGATCGCACTGTTAAAAGAAGGCGATAAAGCACGTTTCGTTATTCCTTCAGATCTGGCATATGGCCCACGGGGTGCCGGCGGTGTTATTCCTCCGGATGCCACATTGATATTTGATGTCGAGCTGGTAAAAGCAAAATAAAAGAATTGTAAACGCACCGTAACTACGGTGCGTTTTTTATTATATTTGGATATGGAAGAGCAGGATTTAAACACCCTCAGATATCCCGTCGGGCAACCAGATATTCCGGCGGAAATTTCACCTGATCTTGTAGAAGAATGGATTAACACCCTTGAACAGTTTCCGGATCGATTAAAAAAACTGATCGCAAACTTAAACGAGCAGCAATTAGATACCGTTTATCGCCCCGGCGGATGGACTGTCCGTCAGGTTGTACATCATGTGTCAGACAGCCACCATAACAGTTATACACGTTTTAAATGGGCTTTAACCGAAGATGTTCCGGTTATTAAGGCTTATTTTGAAGATCGGTGGGCCGCATTGGCTGATAGTAAGTCAGGCCCCGTACAGATGTCACTTTTACATTTAAGTGCGGTGCACGCAAAATTGGTGTATTTACTGAGAGCTATAACTCCATCCGATATGGATAAATCCTTTATACATCCGGAAAGTAATAAACGTATTTCCCTAAAAGAAAATATTGGGATTTATGCCTGGCACTGCAATCACCATTACGCGCATATTGCAAACCTTATGGAACGGGAAGGATGGGCTTAATAGGGTTCTATCCATTTAATATTACACCCGATACTGGGCTTTTGAACAGTGTTAACTTTGCCGCCGTTCAATACGGCGTTTAAAGCGTTTCGCAAATCATCTCCATTTAGCGGAAGGTCGTTTCCGGGACGTGAGTCGTCTAACTGCCCTCTGTATACCAGTTTTAAATTCGAATCAAATACATAAAAATCAGGAGTGCAGGCTGCATGGTAAGCCTTGGCAATTTCCTGCGTTTCATCATATAAATATGGAAAAGGATAAGCTTCTTCGGCCGCAGTTTTTTTCATCATTTCCGGAGAATCCTCAGGGTAGTTTACAATATCATTACTGGAAATAGCTGCAAACGAAATACCGCGATCTGTATAAGTGTTTGCGATGGCAACCAATTCGGAATTCACATGTTTTACAAAGGGACAATGATTACAAATAAACATAATCACCGTAGCTTTATCGCCTTTTATATGTTCCAGTTCTAACCATGTTCCGGAAACGGTATCGGGCAACCTAAAAGCAGGAGCCTCGGTTCCCAGAGGAATCATATTACTAGGTGTTCTCGCCATTCTTAAAAATAAGGTTAAATTTACTTAAAATAAATTTAAGGTATGAACGAACTTACCTGGGACCAATTTTCAATGGTTGAAATGAGAGTGGGAACTGTTATTGAAGTCAGTGATTTTCCCAAAGCGAGAAAACCGGCGTATCGGTTAAAAATTGATTTTGGAGCATCTATAGGGATAAAAAAATCCTCAGCTCAGATTACCAGGCGCTATACAAAAGAAGAACTGATGGGGAAGCAGGTTGTAGCGGTTGTTAATTTTCCAAAAAAACAAATAGCTGATTTTATGAGCGAATGCCTGGTATTGGGTGCGGTGGATGGCGACGAAGTGATATTGCTGGAACCTTCGCTTCCAACCAAAAACGGCCTTAGAATTTCATGATGACTTTAGCTGTAGTTTCCGCAAGTACTTCTTTAGATGATGTTCGTATAAATTTTGACAACGAAGCTCTATGGATTATGAATATAGCGCTGGCAGTTATTATGTTTGGCGTTGCCCTGGGAATAACGATGAACGATTTTAAGCGGTTACTTCAAAATCCAAAAATGGTAATTGCCGGGATTCTTTCCCAATTTCTTGTTTTACCGGCACTCACCTATGTAATTATACGACTGGTAGAACCAGCTCCCAGTATAGCCCTCGGTATGATGATGGTGGCCGCCTGTCCCGGAGGTAATATATCTAATTTCATGACGCATTTGGCTCGGGGAAATACGGCATTATCTGTAAGTTTGACAGCTTTTGCCACCTTTTTGGCCATGTTTTTAACACCGCTTAATTTTCAGTTTTATGGAAATCTTTACCCGCCTACAGCGGCTATTCTAAAGACTGTTGCGCTGGACCCGTTTGAACTGGTGAAATTAGTGGTTCTTATTTTGGGAATTCCATTGATTTTAGGGATGTGGCTGCGCTATTTAAAACCTGAGATGGCCCGGAAATGGTCTAAACTGTTAAAGCCCTTCTCCATTTTGTTTTTTATAGCCCTGATAATTCTGGCTTTTTCCAAAAATCTTGACGTATTTACGGAGTATGTTTCACAGGTTATGTATTTGGGTATTAGCCATAATCTTATAGCTATTTTAGCCGGTTTGGCCATCGCTACTTTATTTAAATTACCCTTTAAGGAGCAAAAAACCATCGCTATTGAAACGGGGATACAAAATTCGGGTTTGGGACTTTTATTGATTTTTAGTTTTTTTGGAGGACTGGGCGGCATGGCATTAATAGCTGCTTTTTGGGGGATATGGCATATTGTTTCAGGGCTGCTTTTAGCGGGCTATTGGTCATTGTCAACATCAAAACAGCTGGAAACGTGAAAAAGTTACGATATGCTTTATTAAGAGGAACCCTAAAAACGGGCTTATTTTTTTACTTTAGAAATATTACGGTAGAAGGAACCGGTTTTATTCCGGAAAGGGGAGCAGTGCTTTTTGTATCCAATCACCAAAATGCGCTGATCGACCCATTGATAATAGGTTCATATAATGGGCGAAACACGCATTTTCTTACCAGGGCCAGTGTCTTTAAACGTTCGTGGGTTGGCAGGTTGTTAAGAATGTTTCAATTGATCCCCATTTATAGATTCAGAGACGGATTTGCGACCCTAAAAGAAAATAAAAATACATTTCAGGAATGTGTGAAAATTTTGGGAGAAAAGCAGGCCATTCTAATCTTTGCGGAAGGAAGCCATAATCTCGTAAGGAGAGTTCGCCCTTTGACCAAGGGGTTTGTGAAGATTATTTCTGACACACTGGATATGCAGCCGGAACTGCAAATTAACATCGTTCCGGTAGGGCTAAACTATGAGGAGGCCGCGCAACATCCCTCCGGAGCGCATCTGTGTTTTGGCCCTGCCATACCGGCAAATCCGTATTTTACGGGGAATGATTTTAAGGAGACGGCCAGGACTTTAACCGACGAAGTCTTTAAGCGCTTAACACAACTAACGGTTCATATCCCCGCACAGGCATACGAGGAAACAATGAACGACTTGAAAAAACAGGAAGTTGATTTTCAAAACCACCGAAAAATAAACGAATGGATATCTAATAGAAAAACGGTACTCCCCAAAGCTAATAAGTCGGGAAGCCTGTTATGGAAAGGATTGTATTTCCTGTTTGTGCTAAATACGTTGGTGCCATATCTGATATGGAGATTCGCAATAGCCCCCTCTGTAAAGGAGAGGGAATTCCTGGCTACATTCAGATTTGCCGTTGGGATGACACTGATTCCCCTTTTTTATGCCATCCAGGCTTTGTTGATCTCTTCTTTTTTTGGATGGACCTATGCAGTGCTTTATATAATGCTCTCCGTTTTATTATTACTTGCGGTATCTAAATTGAGATGAATATTACATAATACGAGAAAAGAATATAGCATTCATCAACAATTTATTAGTACCATACCAAAATGCCCTGAAGTTTGTATTATCGGTAAAAACTATCACCTTTCCCTTCCCTTGCCGTTTTACCTGGAAAGGGACCGAATTCTTGGCTAACTCCAGATTTTCTTCTGAGATATAACCACTTAACAAAGGGGAATCGGTATATTGAATCGGATTATTAAAACTTTGGTCGTCCGGCTGAATATAAATATTAGTGTTTCGAAATAAGGATATTTTGTCATTTTTATATCCAAAGTTTATGGGATGCGACCTGTCTGTTGATGCCTGAAAAATGGCACCTCCCGTAACCTGAGCTCCCCTGAAATCATTACGCTGCTCATAGGTTATATTTTTTGCCTGGATTTTTTGCTCGTGTTTTTTGAAAGTAAGGTCAATAAATTTATTTTGTTTCAACCAGGAAACCGCATTTCTGTAACCAATAAGGGTACCTCCGTTTTTAACCCAGTCTTTCAGGGTTTGCTGAGATCTTTCCGAAAGTGAAATCTTCCCCCGACTGCTTGGTACTATAATAGTGGTATATGCATTTAAATCTACACGATCCATATAGGAAACATCAATTTTGGTTATTACCATATCAAATCGCTGATCAAATAAATGCCATATTTCACCTGCATCGTAGGATGCAATACCATTACCGACCAGCATGGCAACTTTAACGGGTTTAAGTGCCCTTAGTCTGTTACTTCCGAGATCTATACCCTTTGCAAGTCCTGAACCAATCGCTTTTATTCGGAGGCCGCACTCTTTTGCCACTTCCGATAAAAAGGCATACAGATCGGAAGCCGTTAATTTTTGATTCTGAACCGGAACCATTACAGTGCCGTAATCAAAGGAATTTCCCTCCAGCGAAAAGGGCTCCATAGCTACTTTGGCACGTAGTCCTTTGTTGAGTATTTTATTAAGAGCTTTAGGCGTATAGTATTCGTTCCATTCAAAGAGATAAGCGTATTCCGATTTCTTATTCACTGCTCCCGATATAGGCGAAAGCGTATTGATTTTATCTCCCACCGAACTCAGTGAATTAACTTCCGTGTAATCCACATTAAAAGCAAGAGGGAAGGTCCAGGCCGATACGTCGTAAAACAAACTATCCTGAAAACGGGTTCTTTTTTCAAACATAGCTTTTAGCATTCCGTAATTTTTTTGACGATATGGGACGGTATAGGCAAATCCCTTTTTAAATGATTTTCCGTTAATTACCGCATCTTCAGATATATGATGCACTTCAATATGCTGACGTTTTAAAATTTCAGCCAGGTGGTACGTTTTGGCTGCATCTTTTTCATCTCCGAAAATAACAACCTTATGGTCGTCTTTTATACTCTGTGCCCGGTTTTGAGCGTAAAAATCTCTTTGATAATTGAGGAGGTCCACGCGTAGTTCAAGAGCAGCTTTTAAAGTAGACAGGGCCGTGGTAAACTGGTTCCTTATGGTAAAGGGAAAGGTTAAAATACCATTATCGCTTTCCTGCAGATGTCCCCGGGAGCTGGCTTGCTCAAAAAGGATACCGATACCACCGTTTATATCGGGGAAGGTAGATCCTTTCCCATAGTAAAAATCGTCGTAGTTTTCTTCCGAATAATATAAAGACCCTATTTGATTTAGAGCACGGGCATGGTATTCTCCGATACGAGCGGTTAGCTGTTGATTCAATTTAGGAGTAAGAGGGTGCACGCGCATGGGCTCTCCCGGCTGAAAAAAGAAAGTGGAATTTGTACCCATTTCGTGATGATCTGTAAGAATATTGGGGAGCCATTCGTGAAAGCTTGTAATTCGGGTCTGACTTTCCGGAAGTTGTGCGGGAAGCCAATCCCTGTTCATATCAAACCAGTAATGATTAGTTCTGCCTCCGGGCCATACCTCGTGATATTCCCTTTCATTACTGTCCGGATTTGGCTGAAAGCTTTTGTTAGAATTAGCCCAGTAAGCAAATCGCTGAAGGCCGTCAGGATTAAAGGAAGGATCAAATAGTATTACAGCAGATTCCAGTAATTTTTCTATTTCACTTCCCTGTGCAGCTGCCAGATAATAAGCAACGGCCAATGCGGCATTCGATCCGCTGGGTTCATTTCCATGGATGGAAAATCCCTGATACACAATCACAGGCATATTTACTGTATTTAGCCCGGAACCACCGGCGGTGGAAAGTTTCTTGTGTTCTTGTTTGATTTCTTCCAGGCGCTGATGATTTCTTTCCGAAGTAATGGTGAGCAAAAGGAGCGGTCTTCCTTCATAGGTTTTACCGCGATCTTCCAAAATAATTCGCCCGGAGGCGGCGGCAAGCACCTTCATGTATTCCACAAGTTTATCATGTGTAACATGCCATTCGCCCACTTCATGCCCTATAACAGATTGGGGCTTTGGAATTGTGGGGTCGTACGATACGTTTTTAGGAAGATAATAATCAAGTGTAAGTGTTTCTTGGGCCGATACTGCATAAACGCACAATAAAGCCAGAAGTATAAGTCTTTTCATCTCTTTGATGATTAATTGAGAAATAAAGATATAAAAAAACGGCTCCTACCAGAGAAGCCGCTTATAATATTTTAGCAATAGTTTGTTAAATATCCTCGAAGTTAACATCGGTGAAGGTATCGGTTGACCCTTCATCGTCTTCGCTTAACTCTTCTTTCTTAAAATCTTTTTGGTGCCGTTCTGAAATCACTTCAAGGCCCTTTTCATCTATGATGTAATTGGTTACTTCATCCAAAATTTCCTTAAAGGCATCAAAATCTTCTTTATAGAGATAGATTTTGTGTTTTTTGTAATGAAAAGAACCATCATCATGCGTGAATTTTTTGCTCTCTGTTATGGTCAGATAGTAATCGCCTGCCTTGGTTCCGCGAACATCAAAAAAATACGTCCTTCTTCCTGCTCTCAATACTTTTGAGAAAATCTCATCTTTCTCCAATAAATCTTTTTCACTCATAGTCCCACAATGCGTTTAGTTAGTTGTGCTTGTAAAGTTGCTCAAAAATGAAAAAAAAAACGAAATCAAACAACTTTTTTCACAATTCTTTCTCAGAAAGCTGGTTTTGATAAAGATCTTTATAATATCCTTCAGAATTTACCAATTGATAATGAGTTCCTTGTTGAATAATATTTCCATCTTCCAAAACAAGGATTTTATCGGCATTTTTCACCGATGATATTCTATGGCTCACAATAACCGTGGTTTTATGTTGCGAAGCAGATTTGAGGTTGTTTAAAATTTCCTCTTCGGTTTCTGTGTCTACGGCAGACAGACAATCGTCAAAAAGATAAATTTTAGGATCTTTAATCAATGCCCGGGCAATTGATACACGCTGCTTTTGTCCGCCGCTTAGTGTGATTCCACGTTCTCCCAATACCGTATCGTATTTTTTAGAGAATCCCATAATGTTTTGATGTACCGCGGCCTTTTTGGCGGCGGCTTCTATTTCTTCCTGGGTGGCACCCTGTTTGCCGAATTTAATATTATTGCTCAGACTGTCAGAAAACAAAAAGGCATCCTGAGGAACTACCCCAATGGCATCTCGTAAACTTTCAAGATGAACCTGATCAATAGGGGTTTCGTCAATTAAAATAGTACCTTCCGTGATATCGTATACCCTGCCAATTAAATCCAGAATAGTGGATTTTCCCGAACCGGTTTTTCCAATAATAGCCAGCGTTTTACCCTCCTCAATTGAAAAAGAAATATTTTTAAGGGCCATAATACCCGTATCTTCATAGGTAAACGATACATTATTAAAATGGATACCTCCTTTTATATGAGTATGCCCGGTAGCTTTATTTGTTATTTCGGGTTGCACGCGCAGAAATTCATTTAATCTTTTTTGAGAAGCCTCCGCTCTTTGTACAATCGAAGTAACCCAACCCACGGTGGCCACAGGCCAGGTTAACATATTGACATAAATAATAAATTCCAGAATAACACCAATATTAGGAATTTCTCCCTGAATATATTGCCGGCCTCCAATATAAATTACAAGTAGATTACTTAAACCTATTAACAAAATCATCATGGGAAAAAACCACGCATTGACTTTAACGAGATCCATACTTTTGTTTTTTCCTTCATTGGCCAGTGCATGCATTTCAGAATTTACATTCCCCTCAATTCCATATGCTTTAATTACCGAAATCCCGGAAAAAGTTTCCTGGGAATACGTAGACAAGGAAGATAGAAACTCCTGAACTACCGTACTTTTTCTATGTATAATTCTACTTATTTTATATATGAGAAACGATAAAACAGGTAGGGGAAGAAGTGTGTAGAGTGCCAGTTTAGGTGCAATGTAGAACATCATGGGTATCACACAGGCAAACAGCGTAAGCGTTTGTATGCTATACATGATAGCAGGACCTGCGTACATTCTCACCTGGCTTACATCTTCACTAATTCTATTCATAAGATCGCCGGTACGGTTTTTTTTGTAAAAATTAAGGCCCAGCGTTTGGTAGTGCTTAAACACTTCATTTTTAAGATCGAATTCAATGTATCTGGAGACATTAATAATGGTTTGACGCATTAAAAAAGTAAAAAAACCAGATAGTAAAGCACTTCCTATTATGATAAGGATATATTCGGTAAGCTGGGTTTTAATGATTTCAATATCGGTGGTAGTGCCCCGTATATAATTCTCGACAGAGGCAAGTGACTTTCTGATATACGGTGGAAGAACAAGAGAAAATACTCTGGCAATAATGGTAATAAGTATACCCACCAAAAGTTTATACTTGTATTTTTTAAAATATTTATTGAGTGCTTTTAATTCTTTCATAGCCCGAATATACCAATACAAAATTTACGATAATATAATTTAACAGCTATTTAATTGTGTTAAATTGAATTATCTATTAATTTTGCCCGGTGTTTTTGAAAATTTATCAAAAAAAACAACTTTACTAATTTAATTCGATCTGCATGGATTCAGAAGTTCTATCGGCTGGTGAACTTAAAAAAGCAGACCCGGTATTCGGTCAGCTTTCATTCGATAATCACGAACAAATAGTTTTTTGCAACGACAAAGATACTGGTTTAAGGGCAATTATTGGTATTCATAATACGGTATTGGGACCTGCGCTTGGAGGTACCCGAATGTGGGTTTATCAAAATGAATGGGAAGCATTAAATGATGTGTTGCGATTGTCTCGTGGAATGACTTATAAAGCGGCCATAACAGGACTTAATCTCGGAGGGGGAAAAGCAGTTATTTTGGGTGATGCCAGGACGCAAAAAACTCCGGAGTTAATGAAAAAGTTTGCTTCTTTTGTGCATTCACTAGGCGGTAAATATATCACGGCAGAGGATATGGGAATGGAAACCTCTGATATGGATTTGGTTCGTGAAATAACTCCTTATGTAACTGGAATTTCGGAAGCAAAAGGAGGGGCCGGAAACCCATCTCCTGTTACGGCATATGGCGTATTTATGGGAATGAAAGCCGCAGCCGCTTATAAATTCGGAGATGACAATCTTGAAAACAAAAAAGTACTGGTACAGGGTATTGGGCATGTAGGCGAATCGTTGGTAGAGCATTTGAGCAATGAAGGTGCAAAAGTGTTTATTTCGGATATTAATGAAGAACGCTTGCAATGGGTAAGCGAAAAATATGGAGCGGAAATATACAGAGAAGAGGTTTACGATGCCGATGTTGATATTTACGCCCCCTGCGCATTGGGAGCTACAATTAACGATCAGACTATTCATAGAATTAAAGCACGGGTAATTGCAGGCGCAGCCAATAATCAATTGGCGGATGAAAAAAAGCACGGTACCCTGCTCAAAAAAATGGGAATTGCCTATGCCCCCGATTTCTTAATAAATGCTGGTGGTATCATAAATGTATATGCCGAACTGGAGAATTATGGCAAAACCGAAATAATGAGGAAAACAGAGAATATTTTTAATACAACTCTGGAAATATTTAAACATTCGGAGGAAAATAATCTCACTACGCACCAGGCAGCTTTTAATATTGCTCAGGCCAGAATTAATGCCAGAAAATTGGAAAATAAAGGCTGATCACTTTCTAAAATAATACTATTTTTGCAGGCGAAAGAATCTCTTTCGCCTAATTTTTTAAAGTTCTTATATGCTTACACGCAGACATATCAGAGTGAAGGTTATGCAATCTATTTATGCCATGGTACAGGCAGATGATGATCGAATGGATGTCTATAGAAAATTTCTCTTCTCCAGTATTGAACAGATGGAAAATCTGTATTTGCTACTGCTTAGTTTTTTAATTGCATTGCAAAAACATGCTAAAGAGCAAATGGAACTGGGTCAAAAAAAGTATCTGGCCACCGATCAGGATAAAAACCCGAATACCAAATTCGTAAATAATCGCGTGTTGCAGCTTCTGGCCGAAAACGAAGCCCTACAACAAATACTAAAGGAAAAAAAGATAGACAATTGGGATCTGAATGAAGATTATATCCGCATTGTGTACGATGCTATTATAAACAGCAGGCAATACCATGCCCATATGGTCTCGGAAAAATCGGGTTTTGAGGAAGACAAAGCTTTTCTGATCGATTTGTTTAAGGAGATCATAGCCCCCAATGATAAACTGTATGAGTATATCGAGGACCAACGGATTACCTGGATTGACGATCTCCCTTTAATAAATACCCTGATTCTCAAAAAAATTAAAAAAGTAACTTCAAACGCTACCGGGCATTATTTTATTCAAAAATTATATAAGGATGCGGATGATAAATCGTTTATGAAAGATTTGTTTACCAAGACCCTTTTGAACGATAAGGTTTTAAGTAACGAGATTGAAGGAAAGACTCCGAATTGGGACAAAGAACGAATTGCCGAAATTGATGAGATACTTTTAAAAATGGCGATCTGTGAATTTTTGTACTTTCCGTCAATTCCGGTTAAAGTAACTATTAACGAATACCTGGAGATAGCTAAGGAGTATTCCACGCCTAAAAGCAGCATCTTTGTTAATGGGATCCTGGATAAGCTTGTTAAGGAGTACCAGCAAAATGAAAAGTTAAATAAAAGTGGGCGCGGGCTGATGTAACAAAATAATCATTATTTTTAACGCATAAAAATTAATACTGATGAAAAGAATTTTATTTGCAAGTGTACTTGTTTTAAGCCTTGGTTTTTTTTCCTGTAAGGAAAATGCAACGAAAAAGGTAAAGGCAGCGAATGTAGAGGTAGCAGCTCAACGGGATCAGGCCGCTACAAAACTTCCGGTAATGACCTTTGATAAAACCGAACATGACTTTGGAAATATATCCGCCGGAACCCCGGTAGAAACTGTTTTTAAGTTTACCAATACTGGTGAGGCACCATTAATTATTACCAATGCTACAAGTAGTTGCGGATGTACGGTTCCTGAATACCCGAAAAACACTCCGATTGCTCCGGGTGATACAGGTGAATTACTGGTTAAGTTTAACGGTTCAGGTAAAAATCAGGTTACCAAAACAGTTACTGTTACTGCCAATACAGCAAAAGGAAGTGAACAACTGAAAATTAAGGCCTTTGTTGAATCAAAGGAAACAGCAGGAGCTTCACCACTGATAACCAATAAATCTGATCAAAAATAATGGAAGGTTTATTGCAGAATTCGTTACTGCCTTTTTTACTGATGTTTGTGGTTATTTATATGTTTATGATAAGACCTCAAATGAAAAGGCAAAAACAGGAAAAGAAATTCATAGGCGCGTTAAAGAAAGGAGATCGCGTGGTAACCAAAAGCGGAATGCACGGTAAGATATTGGATCTCAATGAAAATGATGGTACTTGTGTAGTAGAAACAGGAGCCGGAAAAATAAAATTTGAAAGGTCTGCCATTTCTATGGACATGAGTGCAAAGCTTAACGCACCAAAAAAATAAGATCGGTAAAACCGATACAAGTAAAAAAGCATCAACCCCGGGTTGATGCTTTTTTTATTTAACAATTCCTGTACTTGTCGTGTAACCCTATCCCCAGCAAAATCATGGGTACGCTTTTGGCACATCTACTTTGCCGGGTAGCTTCTCTTTTAGCACTATCTATATATTCGGCATATTCCCTTTGCTTGTAAGGAGCAAGTGTTTCAAATGCGCTTTTTAACTCCGCATTTTCCGAAAGACAAGCAGCCAACTCACCGGGGATTTCCATTTTCCGTTTCTTTTGCGGTTTCAGCTCCCGACCGTTTTTCTGATTGTCTATAGCCTCCAGTACGTAAGTAAGCACCTTGTTGCGGTTTATTTTATCGGTATCCGAAAATCTCCACTGTCTCAGGGCTTTCGTTTTCCCTTCCTGGGCATTAATCAATACCTGATCCTCGTCTTTTAAAAGGGCTCCGTTATAAAACCATAAGCCCGCATAAGTTTTAAAAGCACCCATGCCCACTACATTTTTGTTGTTAATGGTATAAACGGGAGCTCCCCATTTTATCGTTTCCTGCAATTCCGTACTCAAGAGAATTTCTCTTAGTTGCTGCAATTGCTCCGTCCAAAGCTCTTGCCCCTCAATATATTCGTTTACACTGGCATATCGTTTCATAGTTGTAAATATTGGTTTACCATGAACCTGCGTAATTCAGATTCGGATGTTGTTGTTTTAAATAGAGATATTTGATTCTGTTAATTTGCCGGATGTGCATATAATCGTGGGCTAACCAATTGTTTAAAAAATAAGAAGCCGTAAGCCTTCCTAATTTGGGATGCATAAAATGATTATCCCATGAAGGTGCATCCAGGCTTTTTAACCAATGTACTGATTGCCTTCGCTCCGTGATAAATGCCAATAGTTTCTCCGGATAGTTTTGTTCGTTGTATTTTCTGTTAACCACCCATTCCAACGGATTAAACGCCGGGGGTACAACTCCGGGTTTATCTAATACCCATTGCGTTCGGAACCGAAAATCATCTCTTTCTTCATCGTATAAATGACAAACAATTTCCAGCAAACTCCAGGTGTCAGGAGATAGTTTCCATCGATATTGATGCTCCGGAATTGCTTGCAACAATCCGTTAAACACCTCGATATTTTTTTCTAAAAAGTCTGCAATAATCATCCTGGCGGTTATCTCAACCACTAAGATACTAAACAATAAAAATATAAAAGAATTGCTCTAAAAGAGAGAGTAAAGTTTTTCCATATCAATCTAAAACTTCAATTTGTTTAATAAGATATTTGTAAACCATTAAATATGCTGCGCAGAAAACTGCAACATATACCATCTCGGTAGTAGCAAAAGTTTCGACAATAAAATCATTAAAGTGGTCGAAAAGGCTTGGGGCATTTTCCATAGTCACTGATATTTAAGCATATCTCAAACGAGCTATGCGGGTTCAAAGTATATTAAAATTAATACATTTTGTCAGAAACGGGTTTAAACCTGCTATAAATTCGATGAATGGTTTTTTGATCATTAACGGGCCATAGCTCTTTCCGCCGTAATCTGAGCTATTCTGACAATAACCTTAACCGCCATTTGCATGCTTTCAACGGGAACGTATTCGTATTTTCCGTGAAAGTTATGACCGCCGGCAAAAATATTAGGGCAGGGGAGCCCCATATAGCTTAACTGTGAACCATCCGTCCCACCCCGAATGGGTTTAATAATAGGTTTGATTTCCAGATCCTGCATGGCTTGTTCGGCAATTTCTACAATATGAAATACCGGTTCTATTTTTTCCTTCATATTGTAATATTGATCCTTTATATCTACGGTTACCACTTCGCCGTATTCCTTGTTTAACTGAGAAGTAATTTTGCGCATTAGTTTTTTACGCGTTTCAAAGGTATCCCGATCGTGATCTCTTATGATGTAGTGTAATTCAGTATGCTCTATATCACCCTTCACGGTATGCAGGTGGAAAAAACCTTCTCTGCCTTCCGTTTCCTGAGGAACCTCTTCCTTTGGCAGTAATGAAATAAATTGATTGGCAATTAAGATTGAATTTATCATTTTATTTTTGGCATAACCCGGATGTACGCTTTTTCCTTTCACGGTTACTACTGCACCTGCCGCATTAAAATTTTCGTATTCCAATTCACCAATTTGACTACCGTCCATGGTATAGGCCCAATCGGCTCCAAATTTTTCAACATCAAATTTGTGCGCACCACGACCAATTTCCTCGTCCGGTGTAAATCCGATACGTATAGCTCCGTGTTTAATTTCCGGGTGTTGTATCAGATACTCCATAGCGGTGATTATTTCAGCTATCCCGGCTTTATCATCCGCACCTAAGAGTGTGGTACCGTCCGTGGTTATAAGCGTTTGACCTTTATATTGAAGTAAATCTTCGAAATAATCGGGAGACAAAACAATATCTTCATCTCGATTTAGTACAATATCGCTTCCATCATAATTGTCAATGATCTGAGGCCTGACATTGGTTCCGGAAAAATCCGGAGTAGTATCGAAATGAGAAATGAAACCAATAGTGGGAACTTCCCGATCAATATTGGAAGGAAGTGTAGCCATTATATAAGCATTTTCATCAATACTTACATTGCTCATCCCGATCTGAGTAAGTTCAGTTACAAGCCTGTGGGCTAGGTCCCATTGTTTTTTGGTACTGGGGGTTGTGTTACTGGATGGATCACTCTGGGTATCAACAGTAACATAACTGATAAACCTATTTATGATTTTTTGTTTGTCGGGCATAATTTTTCGTTTTGCCAAAAATACAATTCCTCCTTTCAGAATTCAAAAAGATATGGAGTAATTCGGCGGATGGGTAAAAAAAAGCCATTCCGCCGATAATTGGGAATGGCTTTCTTATGAGCCCTCAAACAAGCAATGAGGAATTTTAATAGGTTACGAGGTCGGTTTTATTTTTTTAAACGCGTTAGCGGACAACCAAAATAGGTATCGGTAGAATCAAAATCATTAGGATCCAGATCTTCTTCATAACAGGCATTGGCATATTTAGCCGGGTCAACACCCGCTTTAAGCACATTGAGATGCCATCTTCCACCATTGTAGTCCTGATCGCCCGGCTTGGAATCGGAGATAAGCGGAATCCCGTCTTTAAAGGTTGCACCCGGCATGGTATACAATTCATCAAACGGATCGCTTTCAGGTTTGAACGTAGCAGGTACCACAATTCCTGTGTATTTTTTACAGTCTGCCCAAATGGTAGGTTGAGGCCTTTTGGCGGTAATACTGTTGTTGTCTGAGAGTAATTCAATAAGTGAAATACCGGCATTTTGAACGGAAATGTCTTCGGTGACTTCTTCTTCCGACGTAGAACAGCTTATCAATAGCAATGGGGCAATCATCAAAAAAAATACAAATTTTTTCATTTTAAAACTATTTTGAGTTAATGTGTATAAAAGTAAAATTTATGTGTGCCAAAAAATGTAAGCTGGCTTACATAAATTAGATAAATCGGGTGCCGGCCCAGCAAGTTATTTGATGGTTAGAGCCCCGAAATGTTTTCAGAGGCAAAAGGCAGATTTAATTTCCGGAGAATTGCCTCAAATGTGCTATTAAGCATTATTTTTGCACAAATTCTAATCCATGTACAAACTCGTAATTCGTCCGTTACTTTTTCTTTTCGACCCTGAAAAAGTACATCATTTTACATTTGCCTGTATCCGAAACCTTTGCAGACTTCCCGGAGTGTCTGCCTGCCTGAGGGGAAGGTTTAAAAACCAGGATAAAAGACTGGAGCGAGAAGTTTTTGGATTAAAATTTCCAAATCCCGTAGGGCTGGCAGCCGGATTTGATAAGGATGCTCGCCTTTTTAACGAGCTGTCTAATTTTGGTTTCGGATTTATAGAAATCGGAACCTTAACCCCAAAACCGCAAACAGGAAATCCCGGGAAACGATTGTTCCGGTTAAAAAAAGACGAGGCCATCATTAACCGAATGGGTTTTAATAACGGAGGAGTTTACGATGCGGTTTTAAGGCTTAAGAAAAATTCAGGTGTGTTAATCGGCGGGAATATTGGAAAAAATAAAACAACGCCGAATCTCGATGCTATTGAGGATTACAGCGCGTGTTTTGAGGCACTTTACCTATATGTCGATTATTTTGTGGTTAACGTTAGTTCTCCCAATACACCGAATCTGAGAGCCTTGCAGGATAAAGAACCACTCACCAAAATATTAATGAGTCTGCAGGATTTAAATGGGCAACTGGCAACTCGGCATGCACTTAAAAAAACAAAACCTATTTTGCTTAAAATAGCCCCGGATCTTTCGGAAGATCAGCTTATCGATATTGTTGAGATTGTAAACACTACAAAAATTGCCGGTGTTATAGCAACAAATACGACCATTTCAAGAGATGGTTTGTTATCGGAGGCCAGAAATGAAGCAGGAGGATTAAGTGGCAAACCCCTTACGCAACGCTCAACAGATGTTATAAGATTTCTTGCGGAGAAGAGTAAAAAAGCATTTCCTATTATCGGAGTCGGTGGGATACATTCGGTTGAGGATGCTCTGGAAAAACTCGATGCAGGTGCAGATCTTGTTCAAATATATACCGGATTTATTTATGAAGGGCCGTCCTTGATACGGCAAATAAACAAAACTCTTTTACAACGCATGCCCCTTCAGTAAACTTATACTTACCGTGGCCAATTCGGAATCCGGAAATTTAGAAAAGGTTTTTTCATCTATAAATAATCCTGCCTGGGCGGCTACCTTTTTAAAAACGTCGACTTCCACGATATACTGATCCGAATATCCATGGGTTGCATCGTATGCAGTGGCAGCCGTACTGCCTAAATTTGCGGAGGTGAGCGTTGGATTTATCGTGTGTAACTCTATGACCAGTAAACCGTACTTTTCAACGTATGGTTTCCATTTGGTGAAGTGCTCTTTCAAATTATACTCTACTTCATTATTACTAATTAATTGACCCCTATGTACAAAAGCACCCGTGGAAGAACTCACCAAATTAACAGTTTCCTTCGGCGCTTCCCAAATACGATTATGGTCTAGAAATGTTCTTACATTTAGAAGATCCTCCAGACATATACTATAATTTTCTTTGAGATTGTCGTTCAATAGTCCGGGGTCTCCGATATCTCCCCAAATTACTTTGGCCCAAATATCGGCCTGGATAATATTAGCCCGGGTTACCTGAAGTGCAGTTTCATTATAATCTACACCCACCAGGAACAAGGGATACTCTTCCAAATATTGCCCGCGTTTTGTTCTTCTTTCTATAAGATCGAACAAATGAATAAGAAAAGCCCCATTACCACACCCCATATCCAGTATTCCCTTAGGTTGATTGGCAATAGGTTCCTGATTGAATATTTCAATAATAATTTCGTCTATTTTGTTAAAATAAGCGGCATGTGCTCCTCCGCTTCCCCAGACATTCATTTCTCTATCTACATGAATCTCTGTTCCATGCTCCGGGATATTGCGTAACAAAGCTGGATCGCCGAATATTAGTTCGTCCAGTTTTCGCAGGGTGGGAATATAAGAAACCGTGACTCCGTAAGCACTTGCTCTTTTCGCAAAAAATAAGCCTTTATCGGAAAAACTAAAGGTGTTATTTTTTTTGCGAAACCATCCTAAATAGGTTAAAAAATCAAGTACTTTTCCAAAAGTTTCCGGATCACGATGGTATTCTTCCGGTTTAAACGACGCCTCCATAAAATATTTGTGAAACATTCCGCCCATTCCTAACATAACGGTAAGAGGCCCTAGTATTACTCCTTCCATTAGTTTGAGCACCTGATACTTAATGTCTGATGCTATATCGTTTCCGGTAATCTCTAAACCGTAGTGATTTTTAAAATCCGAGAATATTTTTTGAAGTAAAACAAAAGGTTCTTTTTGTAAGGTTCTGAAACCATAATTTTCAGAAAGTTTCAGGTACTTTACCAAATCTGAAAACAAAGGAATATAAGAGAGCGCAAATGGGGTTTTTTCATTAGCGCTAACCGTTACCATATTTTTTTTATTGTCTACCGCATAGGTAAGCCATCCCTGAGAGCTCAATACCCTTAGCCCTACATTCAAATAACCATTATTCGCTGAAAACTTATCGGTTAAGATATCCAGTGTTACCGATTTTTTATCTATAATGTACTCAAGTAACCCGGAGTTAAATAAAGAGTAAGCTGTAGGGACTGTTACGATTCCGTCCAGGTGTCTGAATAATTCCTGGCGAAATTCCTTTTTTTCATCTTTTGTAAGCATGCGTTTTTTAACTGTGTTCTCAAATATAAAGATTTCCTACTTTTGAAAATAAATAAATTGTTTTGAATTTAGAGATACTTTCCGCTTTTGTTTTGGCATCCATGGCCCTGTCTATTTCTCCAGGACCGGATAATATATATGTTTTGTTGCAGAGCATTTCCAACGGTAAAAAATACGGATTGGCAACTACGGCCGGATTGGTTTCCGGAGTTCTTATTCATACCACACTGGTTGCATTTGGAGTATCGGCAATAATAAAGAATAGCGATACGCTTTTTTTTATAATAAAACTCCTGGGGGCTCTGTATCTTTTTTACCTGGCTTTTAAGGTGTATAAAAGCAGCTCCTCCATATCGGTCGAATCGGATAAAGTGGCTAAAAAAGGACTATGGGAATTGTACAAACAAGGATTTATAATGAATGTTTTGAATCCGAAGGTTTCCATTTTTTTTCTTGCCTTTTTTCCGGGGTTCTTATTTAGTAACACTTTGAGATCGGAGGTTCAGTTTTATATTCTGGGGGTTTTATTTATGCTGCAGGCGTTTTTAATTTTTGGAGGTATTGCCATGCTTTCCGGAAGTATTGCTTCCTATTTAAGAAGAAACAAAAATACGGGATTGGTGCTTAAATGGGTACAGATTGTGGTATTTGTGGGGATTGGAGTTTTTATATTACTTTCTGAAAAATAGCTTTATTAAAAAATAAATCGTGCCTATCTTTGAGCTCAGGTGCAAAAAGTAAAGATCATAGAATGTCCCAGAGATGCCATGCAGGGCATAAAAGATTTTATTCCTACGGAGGAGAAGGTAAGATATATTCAAATGTTACTCTCCGTAGGGTTTGATACCGTGGATTTTGGCAGTTTTGTTTCTCCCAGAGCTATTCCCCAGATGGCGGATACTGCCGAGGTATTAGACCGACTGGACTTGTCAAAGACTCAAAGTAAACTGTTAGCCATCGTGGCTAATGTGAGAGGTGCAAATGATGCGGTGATACATACACCGATAAACTACCTGGGATATCCGTTTTCGATTTCCGAAAACTTTCAAATGCGAAATACACATAAAACAATTGCTCAAAGTATTGAGGTGCTTAAGGAAATTTTAGATATAGCAGCAAAGCATGAAAAGGAAGTTGTGGCTTATTTGAGTATGGGGTTTGGCAACCCTTATGGAGACCCCTGGAATGTGGAAATCGTAGGAGAATGGACCGAGAAGCTATATGCCATGGGAGTAAAAATACTTTCTCTTTCCGATACCATTGGTAGTTCTTCACCGGAAGTTATTGATTATTTGTTTACCAATCTTATTCCAAAATATCCGGATATTGAATTTGGAGCGCATTTACATACTACACCCACTACCTGGCACGAAAAAGTAGATGCGGCATTTAAAGCTGGATGCAGAAGGTTTGATGGTGCTATACAGGGGTTTGGCGGTTGCCCTATGGCAAAAGATGAGCTTACGGGGAATATGCCCACCGAGAAATTATTGTCTTACCTGAATAGTGTTAAGGCCGACTCCAGCTTACGGGCGATGAGTTTTGAATCGTCGTTTAATGAGGCTACTCGGATTTTCGGAAAATACCATTAGTTTTTCTTATTACTCCCCTTAAAAATATCAAAAAAAATTATTTAAAATAAGTCTAAATAAGCTTTGCAGGATAACTTTTCGATTTTATATTTGCTCCCGTCTAAACTATTATTTAAAATAAGTCTAAATAAAATCAACAATGAAAAAATTTTGCACCCTTAGCTTTTTTATGCTTGTGTTTGCGCCTGTCTTTGCTCAGACAGTAACCGATTCCATACAACTGGATCCACAAAAACAACTGAATGCCGCTCAACGAATTCTTTCGGGGAATTACGGTAGGGCCGTTACAGTGGGTGGTTATGGAGAAATATTGTACAATCAGCCGGAAGGTAAAAATGGCGAACTTGACGTGCAGCGATTAGTGCTCCTGGTAGGTTATAAGTTTAATGAAAAAGTCCAGTTTGTTACCGAAATTGAATTTGAACACGTAGAAGAAGTTTTTGTAGAACAGGCCTTTGTGAATTACAATGTTGCAGACAATTTTAATGTGCGCGGGGGATTAATGCTCGTGCCTATGGGAATTGTAAACGAATTTCACGAACCTACTACCTTCAATGGAACGGAGCGTCCGGCGGTTGACAATACCATTATTCCGACAACCTGGAGAGAAATAGGACTTGGGGTGACTGGTCGAATTAACGAGCTCTCACTGGGATACCAGGCCTATATTTTTAACGGATTTAAATCGTACGACGGGTCTAAAGGATTTTTAAAAGGAAGTAATGGTCTTCGGGGCGGTAGACAAAAGGGAATTCAGTCTACCATAAACAAACCTAACTTCGCTGCAAAAGTAGATTATTACGGTATTCCCGGGCTTCGCTTAGGATTATCCGGCTATTTTGGAAGAACCCAGGCAACCGATGATGTAGACGATATAGAAGGAGCCGATATAGGAATTTCAATGGTAGGACTCGATGCACGGTATGCCAAAGGGAGGTTTACCGCCCGGGGGCAATATATTTACGGAAGCCTGTCAGATACCGATGCCTATAATCAATTAACAGGAACTACCAATGATGGAATTTTTACCCCTAACGATTTGGGAGCTGCCCTGGAAGGATGGTATATAGAGAGTGCATACAACCTGCTTCCCGTATCTAAAGAACAAAAATTATTTGCATTTGCCCGGTACGAACAGTACAATACCCATGCAGATACCGAAGGGAGTCTCGTGCAGAATGACGCCTATAATCGCAACGATCTGACTCTGGGACTTACTTATCACCTTGCTCCCGGTGTGGTAGCAAAGGGCGATTATCAAATTCGCGACAATGCTGTAAGCGGAGGAAATGTGGATAACCGATTAAACTTTGGCCTTGGAGTCTGGTTTTAAGTGTTGAGTTAGTATGATAAACCAAAGCGGTTGTGAGTACAGCTGCTTTGGTTTTGGCACTTTATTTGAATGATAAACTAATAATAATTAATACTTTTGCACTATGAAATTAAGATGGTTTTTTACTGCCTTTCTCCTAATAGGTATTCTGGGGAGCCTTGCTTTTAAATTGCCGAATGGCCTTTTAAAAAAGGTAGAAAGAGAAGTGCAAAAAGTAATGGATACAGAGCAGTTTGCTCTGAAACCCCTGCTGATAGATGAAACATTGAATAAAACACTTCCTTCCAGGCTTAACAAAGACAATTTTTTTAGAATTACAAGAGAAAATAAGCTGTTAGGATATGCATTTGTTGACAAAGCCCCCAGTAAAACAGCCGAATTTGATTATTTGGTAATACTCTCAGGCGATCTTTTGGTAATACATACCAAAGTACTGATTTATCGTGAGGAGTACGGCGGTGAAATAGGGAGTAAACGATGGCTTAAACAATTTATCGGTAAAACAGGAAATGACCGTCTGAAATATCAGGAAAATATAGATGCCATTTCGGGAGCAACTATTTCTGTTCGTTCAATGACACGTGCCATGGATAGTTTTCTGCAAACGGTAAAAATTCTTCATAACCATAATATTATCTGATGCATTACGAAGGCTTGCTTTCTTCCTTGCCCAAAGAAATAAAACTCTTTATCGGTGCTTTTATGGTGGTTTTGAGTATTGGATTTTTTACCGGACTTATGTTTATTGGCCAAACCGAATCGCATCATCCGCAGGGTATTGAAGAAAATTACCTGGGTAATGAAGAAACTACTTCAGATTTTCATAATGAAGATGTAGCGGTTATGAAATTCAAAAAAGGAGAGCGGGAAATGCTAACCATTTTACATACCCATATTTTATCGCTTTCTTTTATTTTCTTTCTCTCGGGAGGGATTCTGTTGCTGACACGACTGAATAAAAAAATAAAACGCTTTTTACTTTTAGAACCCTTTATTTCGGTAATTGTTACTTTCGGAGGTATTTATTTAATGTGGAAAGGAATTTTGTGGATGAAATATCTGGTCATGGTTTCAGGAATTTTAATGACCGCCTGCTTTCTGATATCCGTACTTATAATTTTTAAGCAATTATTCGAAACGGGAAAAAAAAGCGTACACTAGCCTTTTGTTTTAAAGCCCCATTCCGGTAAATTTTCAAGAAATGCCTTCACGAGTATTTAAAACACACAGTGTTTCATTTTGGGATGATTCATTTCCTGATGTAGAGTTTCTTTTAATGTTATAACCACAGATTAATTAACGGAATTCTTTCTTTTTTCTCCTCAAAAAAGTAGTATATTTGCGTGCAACTAATTTATAAGTTGCGCGATGAAATCTCACCAAAGTAAATTTGTAGGCGAAGGGCTAACATACGATGACGTACTTCTTGTTCCTGCCTACTCGGAAGTACTTCCCAGAGAAGTTAACATTCAAACAAAGTTCACCAGGAATATTACCATTAATGTCCCGATTGTTTCTGCAGCCATGGACACGGTTACAGAAAGCAGAATGGCCATTGCAATGGCACGGGAAGGAGGAATCGGGGTACTACATAAAAATATGACAGCCGATGATCAGGCCCGGAAGGTGAGGAGAGTAAAACGAGCTGAAAGCGGGATGATTATAGATCCGGTAACCCTTCCTATGGATGCTAAGGTGGCCGATGCCAAGAGAAATATGGCGGAGCATAGTATTGGGGGGATTCCGGTTGTTGATGAAGACGGATATTTGAAAGGGATAGTAACCAACAGGGATTTGCGTTTCGAAAAAAACAATAACCGCCCCATCGTTGAAGTAATGACCGCGGAAAACCTTGTTACGGCCGGAGAGGGAACATCACTTTTGGATGCCGAAGGGATTCTTCAGGAAAATAAAATTGAAAAATTGCCCGTGGTAACCAAAGACAATAAACTGGTGGGCCTTATTACATTTAGAGATATTACGAAACTAACGCAAAAACCAATTGCCAATAAAGATCGTTTCGGCAGACTTCGTGTGGCGGCGGCTATCGGAGTAACCAGTGATGCGGTAAACAGAGCTTCTGCATTGGTAAAAGCTGGAGTTGATGCCATTGTAATTGACACGGCACATGGGCATACGAAAGGTGTTGTGAGCATCCTTAAAGAGGTGAAAAAACGATTTCCGGAGCTGGAAGTTGTGGTCGGTAATATCGCTACGGGAGAAGCTGCTAAATATCTGGTAGACAACGGGGCAGATGCGGTTAAAGTAGGGATCGGTCCGGGATCAATTTGTACAACACGGGTTGTGGCAGGAGTTGGATTTCCACAGCTGTCGGCTGTAATGGAGGTGGCTCAGGCCATTAAAGGAACAGGTGTTCCCGTAATTGCGGATGGAGGTATTCGATATACCGGCGATATCCCGAAGGCCATGGCCGCAGGAGCCGATTGTGTAATGCTGGGATCGCTTCTCGCCGGTACGAAAGAATCTCCGGGTGAGACCATTATTTATGAAGGCAGAAAATTTAAATCATATCGGGGAATGGGTTCGGTGGAGGCTATGAAACAAGGAAGTAAAGATCGATATTTCCAGGATGTGGAAGATGATATTAAAAAATTAGTGCCCGAAGGAATTGTAGGAAGGGTACCGTACAAGGGAGAATTGGTGGAAAGCATGCATCAGTTTATCGGAGGACTTCGCGCAGGAATGGGTTATTGCGGAGCAAAGGATATTAATGCGCTGAAAGAGGATGCCAGATTTGTTAAAATAACATCCAGCGGAATTCACGAAAGCCACCCTCATAACGTAACTATTACCAAGGAAGCTCCTAACTACTCGAGATAAATCCGCCGGGCAATAACTTCTGTTAGTTGAGATATATTTGCTGCCACAGGTTTCTACTGTGTATGGTGTCGTAAATAATGGTAAGTTTTACAATCTCATGGGCAACATTGAATTCCATAATATCAACGGCATCGAAAGTAACCGTTTGTAAGTTGGCCATAGTCCAGGTATAGGTAAAGTAAAGGGCAACAGATTCCCCATTTTCTTCTGTAAAAACTCCTTTGGTGGTTATTTCGGATGTAGCTGTATACCGCGATAACCGCTCATAAAACTCGGAAGCAGGGAGGGTACCCTGCAATGGGGAAACTACCACTGCTTCCGTTGCAAAAAGCTCCAGTAAATTGGATACCAAACCTTTTTGCAACAATGCTACATACTTATGAGCGATCTCTGTTTTGTTTAATTTGTTGTTCATGGATGTCGGGCTCATTATAAGATTAAAGGTAAAATCTTCGGGTTGTATTTAAGGGGTCAACGGGCTGTGTTTTTTCTTAATACTGTCAATACTTTCCCAGGTATCCCAGATAGCTTTTAACCGGGTTTCAAAAACCATAGAGTCAGGCGTCGTTTTAATCTGATCGAAAATGTCGTGTAATTCCCCCCGCAAATCCGGATATTTATCAGTTACGGAAAGCATTTGATTCCAGGCCGAAATATGTTCGTCAAAGGCTTTTGAAAAACCTTCCGGACAAGAGCTGAAATCCAGTCTTTTTAAAGCCTTTGAATAATTTTTAATAGTCTCACTTAAGGAAACCGTTTCACTGCCGTGATTGCGCAGCGTTCCCAAAGAATCATCTTTTTTTAAAATGGTTTCAATACAATTTTTGTACGAATCGGCCGAGGCCGTATGCGCCGGACTTTTGTGACGTTGCTTTTCTTTACAACCCACCAGGATAAAAAAACCTGTGATAAAAAAATATAAAAAACGCGCCCTGAATTTTAAGGAATATTTCACTTTTATCAGTTTAAAATTTTATACGCAATAACTTATCCTTCTGAAACCGAGATTCCTTCTTCCACGAAAGCCTTGAAGTCTTTCATATACTGAAACGATTGTTTTTTAAAAGCGCCCGGCATGAAAAGACCAAAAAGTTTCATAGCGAAGCTCGAAAACTTAAACTCGGCATTGGAAATCCATCGGGTGGTATTTTCATCAATCTCTTTAAAATAGTTTTGCTGGATATTATAAACGCCCTTTGTGTCGTAAGTTCCGTGAAACTCATCGGGTAGATTTTTTTTGGTGATGGTTTCTACCATAGCTATTTCCCGTTTCCCCATTTTGTATTTAAGGAGTGCCTGCGCGCCTTCTTCACCCTCCACACCATTGGTGTGTTCATAGCTTACAAAACCGCGCTGCCAGTGTTTCATATTATCCGTACTGTCAAACTTTTTTAAAACTTCTTCTCTGGGGGCATGAATGTCAATTTCTAACGAATATTTCATGATGGTTGGTTTTATGATTGCAATTTACTAAAAGCTCGTTTTAATTCCCCTTAAAAATGTGTTAATGCGCTTTAAACGTTTGCCAAAGCTTATGTAATTGCTATTTTTGTTGCGCTTGTAAAAAAGCCCGTTACTCATATGAAAAGGTTGTGGCTGTTAATTATAGTACTTATCTCGTTTTACGGAATTGCGCAAAACGATGCTGATGTTATATTGAAAGTTGAGGGAGAGCCTATTACCAAATCGGATTTTATAAGTGTATTTACTAAAAATCTTGATCTGGTAAAAGATGAAAGTCAGAAAGACCCTGAAAACTATCTTGAGCTTTTTATTGATTATAAACTTAAAGTGAAAGAAGCCTACGCCAGAGGCCTGGATAAAAGAGCTTCTTATAAAGCTGAATTTGCGAGGTACAAGGAACAGTTAATTTCCAACTATCTCATGGAGCCGTCGGTAAGTGATAAATTGGTAAGGGAAGCTTATGAGCGTTTGCAAAAGGAAGTAAACGCCGATCACATTTTGGTAAAAACTCACGGACGGGATACACTGCAGGCTTACGGTACTATTCAGGAAATATGGAAACGCATTGCCGGGGAAGGTTTTGACCGGGTAAAGCAGGAAGTTAAAAACGGAAAAACCATTTTGGGTGAAGAGTTAGGATATTTTTCCGTTTTTAATATGGTATACCCCTTCGAAACGGTGGCCTTTAATACTTCGGTGGGCGAAGTATCGGCTCCATTTAGAACCCGATTCGGATATCATATTCTCAGAGTTAATGATGTTAAACCCAATCCGGGAACGGCTCGTGTTGCTCATATTTATTTGAAAGATAGAGGGGCAAACGATTCTATTTTAAAAGTAAAACTGAAAAATATCAGGGAAGGCCTGAACAATGGAATTGATTTTTCCGATTTGGCAAAACAGTATTCCGAAGACTCCAAAACAGCTTTTTCAGGGGGACTACTTCCTGAAATAGAACCGGGGAAAACAGGATCTCCTGAGTTTGAAAAAATAGTTTTTTCCTTAAAGGAAGAAGAGGTTTCTCAGGCTTTTAAAACCAGACACGGGTGGCATTTCGTAAAACTAATAGAAAAGCATCCGATAGGGAGTTTTACCGAAGAAAAAACCGGGCTGATAGAACAAATTAAGAAAGATGATCGTTCCAAATTAATAGATGAAGCTTTTATAAATTCACTGAAAGAAAAATATAAAATAGTTGAGAACGGGAATACAGGGAAGTGGATTTTTGATAAGCTCATGTCCGGATCGAGTTACAAAGAGGAAAACAATCTTGCTGCTAATGTATTATTTACAATAGAAACGGAATCAAAAACAATAGATGATTTTGTTTCCTATCTGGGATTTCCGGACGGAGTCCGTTTTAGGGAAATTCAGCTGCAAAAATTATACAATACCTTTTTGAGTAATTGTTTGATAGCATATCACAAGGCACATTTGGAAGATACCAATAAAGTATATGCTGCGGTGTTAAGGGAATACAGAGAAGGGCTGTTAATTTTTGATTTACTTCAGGAGGAAGTATGGAGCAAAGGGCAACAGGACAGCATAGGAATTGTGCGTTATTACGAAGCTAACAAACAGCATTATAAAAGTCCGAAGCCTCCCGAAAACTGGAAAGAAATAAGGAGTATTGTAGGTGTTGACTATCAAAAATATATGGAGCGTAAATGGCTGGAAGAACTTAGAAAGAAATACAGGGTAGAACGCCATACCAGGAACCTTAAAAAAATGATAAAAGAATTAAACAGGAAATATTGAAGAGAGGAATAATAACAGTAGTATTGGTGTCTGTGTTTTCCGGATGTACTTATTTCGTTAAGGAACCGGATAATGGAACCAGGAAGATAGCCCGTGTAGGAAATGAATATTTATATGAAGAAGACATCATGTCTGTGGTTTCAGATGGCTTATCGGCTGAAGACAGTACATTGCTGGTTACCAATTTCATAAACTCCTGGGCGGCCAGTCAGTTGCTCGTGTCAAAGGCCAGAATAAATTTAAGCGAAGATAAATTGATGACTTTTGACAAACTGGTACAGGCATATCAACGGGATCTTTATATTAACGCCTATAAAGAAGCACTGGTAAGCAAATCGGTTGACACGGTGGTTACTCAAAAAGAAATGCAACGTTATTATGCGGAAAACAAAGAAAATTTTAAGCTGAACGAAGAGTTGCTTAAACTCAAATATATTCATTTACCATCTGAATATTCCGATAAAGAAAAATTGGTGACACACTTTCTCAACACGGAGGAAGAAGATATGGCTTATATAGATTCCTTATCCATTCAGTTTAAATCGTATAATATGAACGATTCTGTATGGGTGCGATATGCTCAGTTAGCGAATAAAATACCGCACTTCAATTCAGAGAATAAATCCAAATACTTAAAAAAGTCACAATTTTTTGAATTGGAAGACTCATTAGGGGTATATTTGGTGAAAATTAAGGATGTTCTTTTAAGAAATGAAAATGCTCCGCTTTCGTATATAGAACCTACAATTCATCAGATTATAATTAATCAAAGAAAGATGGAATTTATACGAAATTTGGAAAGCGATATATTAGAAGAAGCAACAAAGAGTTCGGAATTTGAAGTTTATGACGAATAAGATGAAGAAGTTAGTTTTATTAGGGTTATTGTTTACGGTAACATGGGTCGGCGCCCAGGAAATTACGGCCGATAGTCTGATTGTTGAAAATATCCCAGAGATAAGGGATACGGTTATAACTCCGTTTAAGAAGTTTAAAGTTGATGGAGTTGCTGCATTGGTGGGCGAGTACGTAGTTCTGGAATCGGATATAGATAAGGCATTTATAGACCTTAAGAATCAGGGAGTTTCAACAACCGATGTTAGCAGATGCCAGCTTTTGGGGAAACTAATGGAAGATAAGCTCTATGCTCATCAGGCGGTGCAGGATAGTATTGAAGTAAGCGATGCGGAAGTTGAAAGTACGGTAGAGCGTCAGATAGATTACCTGGTACAGCAAACCGATGGCTCTATGGAAAAACTACTGAAGTTCTACAAGAAAGATTCAGAAGAGAGTTTTAGGAAAGAATTGTTCGAGATAAATAAGGTTCGCATGTTATCGGAACGCATGCAACAAAAAATTGTAGAGGAAATTGAGATAACACCGGAAGAAGTACGGCAATTCTTTGATGGGATTCCGGAAAATCAACGCCCTTTGTTCGGTGCCGAACTGGAGATCGCGCAAATTGTAAAAAAGCCCAAGCCTTCCGAAGAGGAAAACCAACGTATTATCAATAAACTGAATCGCATTAGAAATGATGTTTTGGAAAACGGAATAAGTTTTAAAACAAAAGCAATCCTGCATTCTCAGGACGAAGCTTCGCGACCCAGTGGAGGATTCTATAAAATGAATAAGAAAACGCCGTTTGTAAAAGAGTTTAAAGATGTTGCTTTTAGCTTGCAGGAGGGAGAAATTTCCGAGCCTTTCGAAACGATTTTCGGCTGGCACATTATCTATCTGGAAAAAATACGAGGGCAGGAAATTGATGTCAGACATATTTTATTGATTCCTGAAGTTTCCGAAACGGCCAGAGAAGAAGCCAAAAAAGAGCTGGAAACAATCCGACAACGCATCTTGGATGAAGAATTAACTTTTGCCGATGCGGCCAGAGCCTTCTCGGATGAAAAGGAAACAAAATTTGATGGAGGTCAATTGAGAAACCCCACTAATTTTGATACGCGTTTCGAACTGACCAAAATGGACCCTACGCTTTACAGTCAGGTAAGAAACCTTAAGGATAATGAAATCTCCATGCCTATTATGGACGAAGATCGCTCGGGAGCTATCAAGTATAAAATACTTCGTGTAACAAATAGATATGATGAGCATATTGCAGATTATGCTCAGGATTATACAAGAATTCAGGATCTGGCCTTAAAACAAAAACAGCTTAAGGCGATAGAAAAGTGGATGAAGGAAAAAATTAATGAAGCTTATATCTACGTAAGTACCGATAACAGATCTTGTGATTTTGCTAATAATTGGCTTAAAAAATAAGGTATGTCTGATGTGGCGGCTATAGAACAACTCGTTCGAAAACACGAAGAGTTAAAACGGGAAATAGGAAAAGTAATAATAGGTCAGGAAGCCGTTATTGAAGAGATCTTGCTAAGTATTTATTCAGGCGGACACTCGCTGTTAATTGGAGTTCCGGGTCTGGCCAAAACGTTAATGATCAATACCATCGCCCAAACGCTTGGGCTGGATTTTAAGCGAATCCAATTTACACCCGATTTAATGCCCAGCGATATTCTGGGAAGTGAAATACTGGACAATAACAGAGAATTTAAATTTGTTAAAGGGCCGGTTTTTGCCAATATTATTCTGGCCGATGAAATTAATCGGACGCCTCCCAAAACCCAATCGGCTTTATTGGAAGCAATGCAGGAAAAAGCGGTCACAGTGGCCGGACATCATTATAAATTAGAACTTCCTTATTTTGTTCTGGCTACGCAGAACCCTATTGAACAAGAAGGAACTTATCCGTTACCGGAAGCGCAGCTGGATAGATTTATGTTTGCCATTGAGTTGGAATACCCGTCGTTGGAAGAGGAAATAGCTGTGGTAAAAGCCACTACCAGCGATATTACTCCTGAAGTTAAAAAGCTGTTCACATCCAGGGAAATTATTGAAATTCAACATTTAATACGCCGTATACCAGTGCCGGATAACGTAGTGGAATATGCGGTAAAACTGGTAAATAAAACACGTCCGGGCACCAAAGCAGCTACCGATTATATTAATCAGTATGTAGATTGGGGAGCGGGACCCAGAGCCTCTCAAAACCTGATACTCGGCGCCAAAGCACATGCCGCGGTCCGCGGAAAATTCTCCCCGGATATGGAAGATGTACAGGCAGTTGTTTTTGGGATATTAAAACACAGGGTGATTAAAAACTACAAAGCCGAAGCCGAAGGAATTAGCGTTACTCAGATTATTAAAGAATTGCTGTAGTCTTCCGGTTTCTTTCTCCAAAAGGACAATAATTTTTAAGTCCGTAATTTTTCCGGGTTATTTTTGATAATTTCATAATTTATTCAACTATAATTAGCATTTGAAAGAAAAATTGTCATCATTTTTGTTTTTTTAATAAAAAATATTTAATAAATACTGCTTTTTGTTGTAAATATTTAATTTTTTGGTAGATTTTTGTAATTTTGCCAGACTTTAAAACAAAATACTAAGTATATGGCTTTCGATATTAATATGATTAAAAAGGTGTACGGCCTTATTACGGAGCGCGTTGATAAAGCGCGGGAAGTAGTGGGAAGACCTTTAACTTTATCTGAGAAAATTTTATACGCCCATCTTTGGGACGGAACTCCCGAAAAAGCTTTTATCCGAGGGAAAGATTATGTTGATTTTGCCCCGGATAGAGTAGCCTGCCAGGATGCTACAGCTCAAATGGCGCTCTTGCAGTTTATGCAGGCCGGTAAAAATAAAGTGGCAGTTCCCACAACAGTACATTGCGATCATTTAATTCAGGCAAAAGTTGGTGCTACGGTAGATTTACAGAATGCATTGAATATAAGTAATGAGGTTTTTAATTTTTTGGAGTCGGTTTCCAATAAATACGGAATTGGATTCTGGAAACCCGGAGCCGGCATTATTCACCAGGTTATTTTAGAGAATTATGCATTTCCGGGAGGTATGATGATCGGAACAGATTCGCATACTGTGAATGCCGGCGGATTGGGAATGATAGCCATAGGAGTGGGAGGTGCAGATGCTGTAGACGTTATGGCCGGAATGCCCTGGGAGCTAAAATTTCCTAAATTAATCGGAGTTCGGCTCACCGGGAAGTTATCCGGATGGACAGCTCCGAAAGACGTGATTCTTAAGGTAGCGGAAATCCTTACGGTAAAAGGAGGAACCGGAGCCGTCGTGGAATATTTCGGTCCGGGCGCTACGGCGATGTCCTGTACCGGTAAAGGAACTATTTGTAACATGGGAGCCGAGATAGGTGCTACAACTTCGACTTTTGGTTATGATGAGTCGATGGAGCGATATCTTCGGGCCACCAAACGTGAAGATGTGGCCGACGCAGCTAATGAAATTAAAGAATACCTGACCGCAGATACCGAAGTATATGCCAACCCGGAAAAATATTTTGACCAGATAATTGATATTAACTTATCAGAATTAGGTCCGCTTCTCAATGGCCCTTTTACACCGGATTTGTCCACCAAAGTGGGAACCGAAATGACAGAAAAAGCAAAAGCTAACGACTGGCCTTTAAAGGTAGAATGGGGGTTGATAGGATCGTGTACTAATTCTTCTTATGAAGATCTGTCACGGGCTTCTTCTATAGCCCAACAGGCACTGGATAAAGGACTTAAAACAAAAGCGGATTTTGGGATTAATCCGGGCTCGGAACAAGTGCGCTATACGGCAGAACGCGATGGTATCCTGGAAGTTTTTGAAAAATTGGACGCCAAGATTTTTACCAATGCGTGCGGGCCGTGTATTGGTCAGTGGGGTCGTTATGAAGATCCTAAAAATGCACCGAAAAACAGTATTGTTCATTCCTTTAACAGGAATTTTGCAAAGCGAGCCGATGGTAATCCGAATACGCATGCTTTTGTGGCTTCACCCGAGCTAACGGCAGCAATTGCTATTGCCGGACGCCTGGACTTTAATCCGCTAACAGATACATTGATCAACGAAAACGGAGATGCAGTGATGTTAGATGAACCAACGGGATGGGAATTACCTCCTAAAGGATTTGAGGTTAAAGATAACGGATATCTGGAACCTGTAACAGACGGGAGTGGTGTAAATGTAGTTGTCGACCCAAATTCGGAGCGCCTGGAGCTACTTACGCCTTTTACACCCATTGGGAATGAGATTAACGGAGCGCGCTTGCTTATTAAAGCCTTTGGAAAGTGTACCACCGATCATATTTCCATGGCAGGCCCCTGGCTTCGGTTTAGAGGACATTTGGATAATATTTCCAACAACACACTGATCGGGGCTGTGAATGCTTTTAACAAAAAGACCAATTTTGTTAAAAATCAATTTACCGGTGAGTATGGAGGAGTTCCTGATGTACAAAGAGCGTATAAGGCACAGGGGATTCCAACAATCGTTGTTGGAGACCATAATTACGGAGAAGGTTCGTCCAGAGAACATGCTGCTATGCAGCCCCGGCATCTGGGAGTGCAGGCGGTACTGGTAAAATCCTTTGCCCGAATTCACGAAACCAATTTAAAGAAACAGGGAATGCTGGCCCTGACATTTGATAGTGAAACCGATTACGATAAAATTCAGGAGGATGATATTTTTAATTTTACCGATCTGAAGGATTTTGCACCCGGTAAACCCCTTACCATTGAAGTGAAACACGCCGATGGCTCAACAGATACCATAATCGCCAATCATACATATAATGATAGCCAGATAGAATGGTTTAAGGCGGGTTCGGCATTAAATCTGATCAAAGCACAGCATAGCTAACACCTTAATATAAAGTATGATTAATCCCGGCTTGCTGGGATTTTTTGTTTGTTATTTGTAAGGAATTAAATTGTAAACCGACTTGCTTATACATCTAACGTATAACCAAGAAAAAAAGCAATGAATTCGTTATGGTATTTTGAAGGTGTGGACCTTTTCAGATTACTATGCCCACATAAATTTGCAGCTTATAAGGAAAATCATTCATTTTATAATTACAATAAGAGTGATTATATCTACTTTGAGGAAGACGCTGCTAACAATATATATTTAATAGAAAGGGGAAAGGTTAAAATCGGGTATTATACTGAGGCAGGTGAAGAAATGATTAAAGCTATTCTCGCCAAGGGAGATATTTTTGGGGAGAAAGCGGTTCTGGGAGAAGAAAAAAGAAGGGAGTTTGCTCAGTCGGTTGACAGAGAAACCTGTGTTTGCCCGGTTTCTTCGAACGTTATAGAAGACCTTCTTAAAAACGATAAAACCTTTAGCATACGATTCTACAAGTTTTTAGGCTATCGCTTTAAAAAACTGGAAAGAAGACTTCAGTTGCTACTTTTCAAGGATACAAAAACCCGTTTACTTGAGTTTTTAAAAGAACTTTCCGATGAGTACGGACATTGTTGTCCGGAAACAGGAAATATGATTATAGTTCATCCCTATACTCAAAAAGATATCGCATCGCTTATTGGAACTTCCCGTCCCACACTAAATAATCTTTTAAATGAATTGAAAGAGCAGAATGTTATTGATTTTGACAGGAAGCGTATTCGTTTAAAAAATATCGCATAGTGTAAGCCAGCTTACATTTTAACAGTTTAATCCGGTTTAATTTTGGTTCATTATATAATTAAAACCAAAATGCAATGATTAAAAAAATGTTTTTTGGGATGTTAGCTCTAGGCTTTATAGCGACATCCTGTAGCAGTGATGACGACAACACCCCTCGAACAGCAAACCTTACTTTAAATCTTAACGGACTGGAAAATCTAGGCCCTGATTTTCTATATGAAGGCTGGGTTATAGTTAATGGAAGCCCGGTTTCGACCGGAACATTCTCTGTGGACGATTCTGGGAATTTATCGGCAACCTCCTTTACAATTAATAAAGCAGATTTGGATGCCGCAACAACATTTGTGCTTTCTATTGAAGAAGTTCCGGATCCGAGTCCGGCCCCATCTGACACTAAGATACTGGCAGGTGATTTTTCAGGTAATTCTGCTTCGGTGACCACAGGGATCGTAGGCGATTTTTCAAGCGCTTCGGGAGTGTATATTTTGGCCACTCCTACCGACGGAGGGAATACTCATGAAGACAGTGGTGTTTGGTTCCTGGACAACTCAAGCGGAAGTGCCGCAGTAGGGCTAAGTTTACCGGCGCTGGATGCAGGATGGAAATATGAAGGATGGGCGGTTATCGATGGAACACCCGTATCTACCGGGACCTTTACCGATCCCGATGCAGCCGATGACAATGCAGCCACTTCTCCTTTTAAAGGTGCTATGGGTAACGGACCGGACTATCCGGGTGAAGATTTTCTCCAAAATGCTCCGGGAACGCTTACCTTTCCAACCAGTTTGAAAGGAGGTACCATTGTAATTTCTGTAGAACCAAGTCCTGATAACAGCTCGGCTCCCTTTACTTTAAAACCACTTGTTCACGGTACTCCAGCCGATGCAACAGATCATACGGCCTTAACAATGAATCAAAATTTAAGTTCCTTACCTTCAGGAACTGTTTCGAGATAATCATTTTTTGGTTATTTATTGTTAGATTTGGAGCACAGTTGATAAAACTGTGCTCTTAATTTTTTTAAATGAACATTAAAAAGAAAACCGTAGTAAATATCCTTCTGATCCTTTTTGTACTTTCTTTTTTTGTGACTCCTTTGGGAAAAGAATCGAAAATCTTTTTGAATCGGATTTTTTCATTTGATCCTGATATTATTACTTCCGAACAACAACATAAAATAACCGATTATAGCTGGAGACTAAAGGATGAAGAATGGAATGTTTTTAATTTTACCCGTTCTAAAGGACGTGTTGTATTTGTTAATTTCTGGGCTTCATGGAGAGTTCCTTCAATTGCAGAACTAAAGAGTATACAGCGGTTATATAAAGATTATCACGACAAGGTTGATTTTTATATCATTACCAATGAGGAAAAAGAGCCTGTGGATAAATTTATGAAACAGCGCGGATATGATTTTACGGTAACCTATCTTATTGTGGGAGATCCAATGCCCTTTGATGAAAACAAAGTTCCCGCAACGTATATTGTCGATAAATTTGGGAACCTGGTGGTAGCTCACGAAGGAATAGCCAATTGGAATACTAAAAAAATAAGAACACTTCTCGATAAACTCCTGGAGGAATAACCTGATTTTTGAAACGCTCTTCAGTAAAAATATCAAACCTTGTTTTCCTGATAATTATGGGATTACTCCTTTTTACTCCCCTGGGAACTTCCGTTAAAGTATGGGTTAACAGAATGCTTGCTTTTAGCCCTGCCATTGCAAGCCGTGAGAACCAAACCCATCTGGACAATTATAACTGGACCTTATATGATTTACAGGCTGAAAAAAAGTTAAACTTTTCCGAGAAGCAGGGCAAAGTTGTATTTGTTAGTTTTTGGGCAACCTGGTGCCCTCCCTGCATTGCGGAAATGCCGTCTATCCAGAAATTATATAATGCTTATAAAAATAAGGTGGAATTTGCTTTGGTCACCAACGAATCGGGCGAAACGGTAAAAAAATTCCTGGAAAAACACGGATATACGCTTCCCGTTTTTAACAGCTATTCAGAACCTCCGGAAGTTTTATCAGCTTCACAGATTCCCACTTCGTTTTTAATAGGTCAGGACGGAAAAATTCTCATAGAAAAAACAGGATCGGCCAATTGGAATGCAGCCAATGTTCAACAACTTCTAGATAGTTTATTGCGTTAATCTACGTTCTGATAACTTCATAAAAAACAAACAGCTCAGTAACAGGCTAAAAGCATAAATAATATCTTCAACTGGGATGGTGAAAATTCGAATGCCCAGATTTTCACGATGGTCATACCAAACAATTTCGTTTTCAATACCACTTCCTGTCAACACTCCGTTAACAATAAAAAAGGGGATGAGGATCACTAAAAAAGATAAGTAGAAAGCCTGGAGAATTTCCGGAGTATAACGCAGAGCTAATTGTAAGATTATAACGGCGTACAAAAAGTTAACGGAGGTATACCATTTAGTTGTATTAAACAGTACTAAACCTATAAGAAGAGCGGTGAGAAAATAAGAAATTCTTCGTGTAAATACAGGTTTGAGAAATCGCTCGGGAAAGTAAAAAAGCAATGCGTAATGTGTAAAAATACAGGCGTATGGTATGCAAATAAAAAACAACCATTCCTCGAGGGGTAACCCTAATATGGTAATACCTATCAGGTATTGCTGGTTAAAACCCCAAATGCCGTATCGTGTAAAAATGATGTCCCATATAAGAAAGAGTAGTGCTGTAATAAATAAAGCGGGAAAGAATGTTTTCCATTTTTTGTAGAACTTGAATTTAGGGTGGAAACTAAAAATAAAAGGAAGGCATACAGAACCGATATTAAGCCAAAGGTATAAGCGCTCCATTATTTTCTTTTAAAGTATTTAAAGGGAACGAACAGCATTCCAAAGCATTCACCATCTTCTTTCTCCAGATGTTTATGATGCATTTTATGCGCTCTCCGAATACCTCGTGCATACCAGTTGTTTACATTGCGGAACATTTTGATGCGTTGATGTATAAAAATATCGTGAACCAAAAAATAGGTGGCACCATAAGCCATAATACCAAACCCTATAGGATAACCGGCCTGGAAAGAACCGTAAGCTGCACCGGCAATAAATGACATGCTTACTACGGCATAGAAAATAAAAAAGGTATCATTGCGCTCAAACCACAAGTGATGATCCTTTTTATGGTGGTCTTTATGCAACCGCCATAAAAACCCATGCATGATGTACTTATGTGTAAACCAGGCCATAAATTCCATAACGCAAAAGGTTATTATAAAGATCGATATCCAGACTAAAAGATGCATTACGCTATTAAATTTAGTTTATATTTTATATATGAACCGGCCAGAAGCCTGATTTTTTTATGGTTGGGGATTCGAATTCGCGCATTCATAATTTCCATAGAAGGTGTTTTTTTCAGTTTCTTGAGCAGAGATCTATAGTATTTATAGGCAAGATATACTCCTAATTTGGCTTCTTTAGGTAACCTGCGAATTCCCGTATACCCGTATTGAAAATCCGATTCTATTTCCCGGATGATCCCTGTTTTATTAACCTCATTAAGTTTTTTAAGGTCTATATCGGGAAAATATACCCGGTTAAGGCCTTCATAATCCGCTTTTAGGTCTCTCAGGAAATTTACTTTTTGAAATGCAGAACCCAGGGCCATTGCCGGGCCTTTAAGTGTTGTAAATAATTTTTGATCGCCTTTTACAAAGACCTTTAAGCACATTAACCCAACCACATCGGCCGAACCGTAAATGTATTCGTTAAGCTCTTCATAAGATTCATACACAGATTTACTGAGATCCATTTTCATACTGGTCATAAAGGTTTCGATATATTCACGCTCAATATTGTATTTATGAACCGTTTCCTGGAACGAATTGAGTATTGGATTTAAACTTATTTTATGATTGAGGGCATATTTCAAATCTTTCTCGAAATTGGCAAACAATTCCTCTTGCGGGTAATTTTGAAATGAATCGACTATCTCATCGGCAAGCCTTACAAATCCGTAAATATTATAAATGTCCTGTCTGATAGATGAGGATAACATTTTGGTGGCTGTTGAAAAAGAAGTACTGTAGGTACGCGTTACCTGCTTACTGCACTGGTGTGATATGTTATCGAAAAGAGATTTCATAACCGAACGGGATTGTGTTTTTTAATGAGTTGAGCCGCTAATTTTCCGGAAATCAGTGATGGAGGAACTCCCGGCCCCGGTACAGTAAGTTGCCCGGTAAAATACAGGTTGTTAAGTTTTTTGCTTTTTAATCGGGGCCTTAAGAAGGCAGTTTGCAGTAACGTATTTGCCATGCCGTATGCATTGCCTTTATAAGCATGGTAATCGTCGATAAAATTATTTATACAATAAGACTCCTTAAATAAAATAGAAGTTCGAATTTCCTGCTGTGTGATTCTTTCAAAGCGTTCTATAATCTTATCGAAATAAATTTCACGTATTTCCGATGAATCGCGAAGCCCGGGAGCTAAAGGTATCAGGAAAATACCACTTTCACAGCCGGGAGGAGCCGTATGTTGATCGGTTTTCGAAGGAAAACTTGCATAAAATAAAGGGTTTTCGGGCCATTTGTACGAATCGTAGATTGCCTCGGAGTGCGCATCAAAATCGACATCAAAAAAGAGGGTGTGATGTGCGACGTCAGATAAAGATTGGCTAAAACCTACATAGAATAGCAAAGCCGAGGGAGCAAAGGTCTTCTTACTCCAGTAGGTTTCCGAATAAGTACGGTATTTTGGAGTTAACAGGGTTTCTGTGTGGTGATAATCGGCCCCGCTTAGCACTACATTGGCTTTCATATCCGATCCGTTTACCCGAACACCGGTTACCTGCTTGTTGGTTACATTAATTTTTTCTACCTCACATTGTGTTTTAAAGCGCACTCCAAGCTCTTTGGCAAGAGAAACAATACCCTCCACCACCGAATACATTCCCTTTTCCGGATGCCATGTCCCCAATCCGAAATCCGCATAATTCATAAAACTGTAAAAAGCCGGAGTAGCCGATGGTTTGGCACCCAGAAAAAGAACCGGAAACTCTAACAGCCTAATAAGTTTTTGGTTTGTAAATTCCTTTCTAACTTCCCGTTCGATCGTACTGAAAAATTGATCCAGTTTTTTAAAGGTTTCCAGGCTTATAAGTTCTAAGGGGGTAATTCCGGGTCTGTAAACAAGGTCTTTAATAGCTATATCGTAATTGCTCTGTGCCTTTGCAATAAAGCCTTTTAACTTTTCCGAACTTCCGGTTTCTATTGAATCAAATGTTTTGCAAATTTTCTCAAGGGTATCTTCTATGGTAATACTATCGTTTCTTTCAAAAAATACCTTGTAGGCAGGATTCAGTTTGTGTATGCGATAGTAGTCGGAAGGATGTTTGTTAAAGTCTGAAAAAAAACGTTCAAATACATCTGGCATCCAATACCAGGTAGGCCCCATATCGAACGAAAAACCACCCTTTACAAATCGGCGTGCGCGCCCTCCTAAGGTTTTGTTTTTTTCTAAAACCGAAACATTATACCCGGCTTGAGCCAAATAACAGGAGGCTGCAAGTGAGGAAAACCCCGATCCTATGATAATAATGATATTCATGTTTAACAAATATATAAAAAAGTTAAACAAAAATCAAATTTTAGATCTTTTTTACCACCTGATCTATATCGCTAAAGACTAAAATATTATTCGGACGCGTTTTGCGGTCAATAAATTGCGTCTGCTTTCCTAGCAGCCAGAGCTCGCTTTTCATATCCGGATCAACTTCTTTACCGAAATCTTCGATATAATCGTTCACTTTGTTTTGTGAAGGCGCTATGGTGAAATACGACAGGAATATTAAATTATCGTAATAGGCCAACAGGTCTTTTAAACTCTTTAGGGGAACCGTTTGACCCAAATAAATACATTGATATCCGTGAAGCGATAATTCGTATTGAAGGTACAACAACCCTATTTCGTGAATTTCATTTTCCGGAAGATACAGTACAAATACTTTATTGGTATTTGGTGGCTCCAGGGTTTGAAGCTTTTCAATATTAATAAGCAGTTTTTGTTTTATCAGGTTCGATATAAAGTGCTCATGTGCGGGTGTTATAGTATTGGTTTGCCACAAAACCCCAAGTTCATGGAGCAGGGGAATAAAGTAATCGTTAAAAATTTTCCGAAAAGGATAATTATTAAGTAATTGATTATAGGTATTGAAGAAAAGGCGTTGATCAAAATTCATCATGGCCATTTTAAAGGCATTGATCGACTGATTTTTAACATGATCTTCGGCAGCGAGCTCTTTTACTAATACGGGAATTTCTTCTTCGGGCAGTGCTGCTATTTTTGATATTTTATACCCTTTGTTATAAAGTAATGTAATATTGAGTAGTTTTTGAAGGCTTTCAAGGCTATAGGTTCTTATATTGGTATCGGTGCGCTCCGGCGAAAAAAGATTATAGCGCTTTTCCCATATTCTAATGGTATGAGCCTTAATGCCTGATAGGTTTTCCAGGTCTTTAATACTGAATATTTGTTTAATATTGTTCATTATTACGAATGAAATGTTAAACAAACATACTGATTTTTTTAGAATAAAAAAAGTCCGGCTACTACTTCCTCAGGTTTTTACAAATAAAAAAGTCCCCTCGGAAAGAGAAGGACTTTAGTGCCCAGGATGGGAGTCGAACCCATACGCCCTATTGGACACATGGCCCTCAACCATGCCTGTCTACCAATTCCAGCACCTGGGCTACATGTTTATGTAGCAAATATAAAGTGATTCCTGAAAACGCTCACTTTAAACAAAAAAAGTTAAGCGAAAGCTCAACTTTGAGTGACCTGGCTGGGGCTCGAACCCAGGACCCTCTCCTTAAAAGGGAGATGCTCTACCAACTGAGCTACCAGGTCGCCTGCATAAAAAACACCTTAAAAAAGTGACCTGGCTGGGGCTCGAACCCAGGACCCTCTCCTTAAAAGGGAGATGCTCTACCAACTGAGCTACCAGGTCAAAAAAAAGTGTTTTCCTGAATGCGGGTGCAAATATAAGTGCAATTATTTATTTTTCAAGACGATTTAAGTATTAATTTGGTTTTTTTTCCCGAACCGTTTTATTATTGGTTTATTTGTATAAAAATGTGAAAAGTGAATATAATTTTGATAGGTTATATGGGCTCCGGAAAATCGGTAGTGGGGAAAAGGCTGGCAGCTTTACTGGGTTATAAATACCTTGACCTTGACCACTATATAGAGAAAAAGGAAGAAGCCCTTATTTCAGATATATTCAAAGAAAAGGGAGAGATCTATTTCAGGAATATTGAAGGACATTATTTAAGGGAACTCCTGGAGAGCGAAAAGAAATGCGTACTCGCTACCGGTGGTGGTACTCCGTGTTACGCGAACAATATGGAGTACATTAAAAAACATCCGGGTTTATCGGTATATCTCAGAACATCGATCAAAACACTTATTACAAGACTTAAAGAAGAAAAAACGCATCGTCCGCTTATTAAAAATATAAAAGATGCCGATTTAAATGAATTTATTGCAAAACACCTCTTTGAACGCAGAACTTTTTACGAGAAAGCACATCTGATTGTAAATACCGATAACAAATCGGTTAACAATATAGTCTCCGATATTATTGTTCAGCTATTTTAAGAATACAACATTGGTTTTGGTATCCAGAATCACCTCTACGTGTTCTTTGAGTGAAGTGGAAAGAGAAATCCCTTTAAAATCGGCTTTAACCGGGTATTTTTTATGATTTCTGTTTACCAGTACAGCGGTTTTAAACTTTTTAAGAGGGACGTCCAGAAAATGTTTAACCCCATAAATAAGCGTAGTACCTGAATTGAGCACATCGTCTACTAAAACAACCGATCTGTTTTTATAGGCATCCGGAGGCAACGACGTACTTATAGGAACTTCGAGTGGTTGCTTTTTATCAATTTTAACTTCACAAATAATAGTTTCCAGGTTAGATACCTCGTCTAAAACCGCTTTGATTTTTTTTGCCAAAATAAGTCCGCCACCGGTTATCCCCGCTATTACCACCACCTTTTCACTAACATTGGTTTCATAGATCTGATAGGCAATTCGCCTAATTTTATGCTGAATTTCCTGGTGCGTTAAAATGGTATTTGAACTTTGGGTCATTTTGTATTTTTTTCAAAGATAGGAAACAGTTTGTTCTTGTAAGCATATATATTTTTCCCTTAAATATCAGTATCTTCTATAAAGCCATCGATATCTCTTCGGTCTTTTTTGGTAGGTCTTCCGGTTCCTTTTTTCCGGTAATGATCTTTAGCGTATTTGAGAAACTCTGTATTCTCAAATGCTTCGGGGGGTGTCATATCTTTTCTGTAAAGGTCTACGAATTTTGCTCCAACCCTGTTTTTCGGAACGTCGAGAATCAGTAATCTATAGTTAATTTGATTTTTTCGAACCATTACCTGATCGGAAGGGAATATTTCTCTCGATGGTTTGGCTACGGTATCGTTTATTCTTACATGCCCCTTTTTACAAGCTTCTGTCGCAATATTCCTGGTTTTAAAATAACGCGTACACCAAAGGTATTTATCTATTCGCATGATACTCAAAAACTATGTTAAAGCCTCGTACAAAAATAGGATAAAATTGTATCTTGCGCACTTTAATAAAACAATGATGAATAAAAATATATTAGGAATTGTATTACTGATAGGGATATTTATTTTTAGCTGCTCGAATGATGATGACGGCGGCGGAGGGGGTCAACCCGCGGAGTTAAGAGATATGACCGAAGTATCTGTTGAAAATAATGATAGTATTGTTTCTTTCTTAAAAACTCATTTCTACAATTACGAAGAGTTCCAAAAAGCGGAAGATGAAATTGATTATCAATTTGATTATCAAATAATCATTGATACGATCGCAGGCGATAACGCTGATAAAACACCGCTTTTTGATCAGGTGGTTACCAAACAAATTATTATTAAAGATCAGGATGATAAAGACGTGCCCCATAACCTGTATTATCTGATTGCCAGACAGGGGGAGGGAGCGCAGGCTACAGTGGCCGACTCTGTTTTGGTTAGATATAAAGGCAGCTTGCTGGATGGCGGAGTTTTTGATATCAGGCACACCCCATTGAGTATGGATCTTATTCGGGACGGAGCTCGCGGATTTAGAGAGGGGGTAAGCTATTTAAAAGAAGCGGCTGTATTTGATTTAAACAATGACGGAAGTTTGTTGGTTGACAAATACGGAGTGGGATTGATCATCATGCCTTCGGGCCTGGCTTATTTTCATGCCAGCCAAAGCAGTAACGGAATTACCACCATACCCTCTTATTCTCCTTTGATTTTTGCGGTTGACCTGCTTAAAACCAAGGCAGTAGATCATGATAATGACGGGATTTTATCGATGGATGAAGATATTAATATGAATGGAAACCCGCTGGATGACGATACTGATGGCGATAACCTTGCAAATCTTGTAGACAGCGATGATGATGGCGATAGGGTTTTAACAATCAATGAATACGATGTTAATCAGGATGGTATTCCCGATGATACTGACGGAGATGGTATTCCGGATTATCTGGATAAAAACTAATAAAAAAGGCGCTTTAAAAGCGCCTTTTTTTATGTTCTACGGTATCCTTCCGTTTTAAAATTTTACAGATAAACTCAGGATTAATTGTTCGGGTCTTGTATCTAATCTGGCTACGGCATCCTGCCCAAAATTATTATTTACAAAACGGGCTTCGTTATTATTAAACCCGCGCTCGTAGCGTAAGTCTACTCCGAAAGCATCAAAACTAAGCGCAGCGCCAAAATTTAACCCTACACTGAAGTCGTTTTCTATATCATTAATAGAGATGTTTTCAAACTCACTATCCAGGATATATTGTAAAGAGGGTCCTCCAAAAACGCTTACGGGCCCCAGTACTTTTAACCCAACCAATAACGGGATGTCAAGTTTCTGCATTTTAAAATCCTGTCCGTCGTAATCGCTCTTCGTGCTGGTGTAAACGGCTTCGGGACGGAAATAAAGCTTATTGCCAAATTTCCCGTAGAGTCCTACATGAAAACCCAGATTTCGATCCGGATCTTTGGCTGCCGCCTCGATAGACTCAAAATAATTTCCATTACCGTTGTAGTTCAAACCTCCTTTTATTCCAAAACCGGAATCGGATTGTGCTTGGATGGTTAGTGCGCAAAGCGTTGCCGCTAAGAATAAAAAGGACTTTTTCATAATAGTATTTGTTTAAGTTTGTAGTAGGGTATCAAAAACCTTACCACTTATTTTCTCCCTAATACTTTATGAACGGCTTTTTGAACTGCGTTATTGTCTATCTTGTATTTTTCCATGAGCTGGGCCGGGGTTCCGCTTTCTCCAAAGGTGTCTTGTGTTGCCACAAACTCTTGCGGAACAGGATGATTTTTAACCAGTACCCGCGAAATACTTTCACCGAGTCCTCCCAGATAGTTATGCTCTTCTGCCGACACCAGGCATCCGGTTTTAGCAACCGATTTTAAAATGGCCTCTTCATCCAGCGGCTTAATGGTGTGTATATTAATCACCTCGGCCGAAATACCCGCTCTCTCCAATGCTTCTGCTGCCTGTAATGACTCCCAAACAAGGTGTCCGGTAGCGGCAATGGTAACATCGGTACCTTCCGTTAATTTTATAGCTTTCCCTATTTGGAAAGCTTGATCGTCCGGTGTGAAATTAGGTACTTTGGGCCTTCCAAAACGCAAATATACGGGACCTTTATACTGTGCAATGGCAATGGTGGCTGCTTTGGTTTGGTTAAAATCACAAGGATTGATCACTACCATTCCGGGAAGCATTTTCATAAGCCCGATATCTTCCAGAATTTGATGTGTGGCACCATCCTCACCCAAAGTGAGACCGGCATGCGAAGCACAGATTTTCACATTTTTCCCGGAGTACGCAATAGATTGTCTGATTTGGTCGTATACCCTTCCCGTAGAAAAATTGGCAAATGTTCCCGTAAAAGGAATTTTACCTCCGATGGTGAGTCCGGCTGCAATCCCCATCATATTGGCCTCCGCAATTCCAACCTGAAAGAAGCGTTCCGGATTTTCATCAATAAATTCATTCATTTTAAGCGAACCTATTAAATCGGCACATAATGCCACTACATCCGGATTGGTTCTGCCCAATTCGGCTAATCCCGCACCAAAACCGCTACGGGTATCTTTATTTCCTGTATTTGTATAAGTCTTCATAAATTAATGCCTTTTAGTAATCACCTAATGTTTCAGGGTTTTGAGTCAATCCTATTTCCAATTGTTCATCGTTCGGCGCTTTGCCGTGCCATGCATGGGTATGCATCATAAAATCTACCCCATTTCCCATGACTGTATGAAGTAACACACATACCGGTTTACCTCTACCGGTTCTTGATTTGGCCTCCCGCATTCCTGAAATTACTGCCTCCAGGTTGTTACCCTGTTCAATATGCATTACGTCCCATCCAAAGGCCTTAAATTTAGCTTCGAGATCTCCCAGTGGCAATACGTCGTTTGTAGCTCCGTCAATCTGTTGCCCGTTAAAATCAATGGTAGAAATCAGGTTGTCCACTTTTTTTCCGGCGGCAAACATGGCAGCTTCCCATATTTGCCCTTCCTGTAATTCTCCATCGCCGTGTAAACTGTATACCAGATGCGAATCGCCGTTAAGTTTCTTAGCCAGTGCAGCCCCAATAGCAACAGACATACCCTGCCCTAACGACCCGGATGCGATCCGTATGCCCGGAAGCCCTTCATGTGTAGTAGGGTGCCCCTGTAATCGGGAATTTATTAATCTGAACGTGTTCAATTCATCAATGGGAAAATATCCTCTCCTTGCTAGCACACTGTAATAAACAGGAGAGATATGACCGTTAGACAAGAAAAAAACATCCTCTTCTTTTCCGTCCATATCAAACCCTTCACGCAGTTCCATGAGTTCATTGTATAGCGCTACAAAAAATTCGGTGCAACCTAAAGAACCACCGGGATGTCCTGAATTAACCTTGTGAACCATTCGCAGAATGTCTCTGCGAACCTGCACAACAAGATCCTCCATGTGTTGTGATGTTGGCATAGTAATTTTTAATTTAATTAGCAGCAAATGTAAGTTATTCTATATGGTAAGCAAAAATGTAAAAGCAACAGTTTTTAACGAAAACCAAGAAGTAATAAACAATTTTAATTTTTAATTAAGTGGTTGATGAGTTTCAGTTAATTATCTTTGCCGACCAGGAAAGAGTAAATGAAATTTAAATTACTTCAAAACGATACGCAAAGCAAGGCTCGTGCTGGAATTATTACCACAGATCACGGGACTATTGAAACTCCTATCTTCATGCCAGTGGGTACCGTAGCTTCGGTAAAAGGTGTGCACCAGAGAGAGTTAAAGGAAGATATTAATCCCGATATTATTTTGGGAAATACATATCATTTATATCTCCGCCCTAAAACACATATCCTGGAACAGGCGGGAGGCCTTCATAAATTTATGGGATGGGATAGAAATATACTTACCGATAGCGGAGGGTATCAGGTATATTCGCTATCGGCAAACCGAAAAATCAAAGAGGAGGGCGTTAAGTTTAAATCGCACATTGATGGCTCCTACCATGTGTTCACTCCTGAAAATGTAATGGAGATACAACGTAGCATAGGAGCCGATATCATTATGGCGTTCGACGAATGTACTCCTTATCCGTGCGATTATCAGTATGCCAGGAGATCTATGCATATGACACATCGATGGCTGGACAGATGCGTTGCCCATTTACATAAAATTCCACCCAAATACGGTTATAATCAGACCCTGTTTCCCATTGTGCAGGGATCTGTGTATAAAGATTTGAGAATACAATCGGCAGAATACATTGCTGGTACTGAAGCATTCGGAAATGCTATCGGAGGCCTTTCAGTGGGAGAACCCGCCGAAGAAATGTACGCGATGACCGAGGTGGTTTGTAAGGTGCTCCCGGAAGATAAACCCAGATATTTAATGGGAGTGGGAACACCAATCAATATCCTGGAGAATATTGCCCTGGGAATTGATATGTTCGATTGTGTTATGCCTACCCGAAATGCGAGAAACGGAATGTTATTCACAGCACACGGAACCATTAATATCAAAAATAAAAAATGGGAAGATGATTTTTCGCCCCTCGATGAAATGGGAATCACCTTTGTAGACACCCAGTACTCGAAAGCATATCTTCGCCATTTATTTGCAGCCAACGAGTTTCTCGGGAAGCAAATAGCCTCGATTCACAATCTCGGGTTCTACCTGTGGTTGGTTAGAGAAGCTAGAAAACATATCTTAGCTGGTGATTTTAGGGAGTGGAAAGAAACCATGGTTAAACAAATGGATAAACGATTGTAATGTTAAAGATTATTGATCGCTACATACTGAAAAAGTATCTCAGCACTTTTTTTGTGATGATACTGTTGTTTATTCCTATCGGGATTATGGTGGATGTATCGGAGAAAGTGGGAAAGATGATTGAAAGGGAAGTGCCCTTTAAGGAAATAGCTCTTTATTATTTGGATTTTACCATACATTTTGCCAACCTCCTATTTCCTATTTTTATTTTCCTTTCGGTAATATGGTTTACATCGAAGTTGGCCAATAACACAGAGATCATTGCTATTTTAAGCTCGGGAATATCGTTCTCCAGATTTATGAGACCCTACCTTATTGGAGGTTCTATTATTGCGGTTTTTGTTTTTATCATGGGAATGTTTATCGTTCCTCCTGCCAGTGGGGGATTTAATGAATTTCGTTTCAAATACCTGAAACGAGGGAAAAAAGACAGGGAAACCACCAATTTGTTTAATCAGATTAACGATAACGATTTTATATATGTGAAGAGTTTTGAACCTTCCAGGAAACAAGGAGATTATTTTACGTATGAACACTTCGATGAAAAGAACGAATTGAAATCGAAAATAACGGCAAGATCCATACGCTGGGTGGATAAAGACAGTACATACCGCTTAACAAATTATACCAAAAGAATTATCGGGGAAAGAGAAGATATAATTTTAACACAGAGATCACTGGACACTATTTTTAATTTCAACCTGGACGATCTAACACCGGTTAATTACGTGGCTGAAACTAAAAACCTTTTCGAACTGAATGCGTTTATCGATAAGGAAAGAAAAAAAGGCTCCGCCAATATTAACAGGTATTTGCTGGTAAAATACAAACGCTGGAGTGCACCGGTATCCGCTTTGATTCTTACGGTTATTGCAGTAGCCGTCTCCTCGATGAAGCGACGGGGAGGAATGGGGGTTAATCTGGCATTTGGAATCGTTGTGGCCTTTGTATTTGTCTTTTTCGATAAAATTTTCGGGACCATGGCCGAACAGTCAGGCTTTTCACCTTTATTGGCTGTTATGATTCCTAATATTACCTTTGGAATACTGGCTTACTATCTCTTAAAAAATGCAAGACGCTAAGCTTAAGAATTATTTTTTACTCCATTTTATAGTATTTATATGGGGTTTTACGGCCATTCTGGGGGCGTTGATTTCCATCGATGCACTTCCTTTGGTTTGGTTTCGTATGGTTCTGGCAGTGGGTTTTATTGGAATATGGATAGCCTATAGAAAAATTAACCTCACCGTAAGCAGAAAACTTTTTTGGTATTTTATGATTGCGGGGATTGTTATCGCGATGCACTGGGTAACCTTTTTTAAAGCCATAAAAGTGGCCAATGTGTCAATAACTTTAGCTACCATGTCTGCTGGAGCCTTTTTTACCGCACTTTTGGAACCCATCTGGTACAAACGGAAGATTATAGTGTACGAAGTGGCCTTCGGTCTTTTTGTGGTGCTGGGCCTGTATATTATTTTTGAAGCGGAGGGTTCCTATGCTTATGGAATCCTTCTGGCACTCATATCAACGCTGCTTTCATCAATTTTTACCTTAATAAACGGGAAACTGATTCAGCGAAGTAACCCTTCCGTCATTTCCTTCTATGAACTGGGAGGCGGAGTTTTATTTTTAACAATTTATATGTTGATTTTAGGAGGCTTCGGAGATGGTTTTTTTGATGTAAGTACTGCGGATTGGATGTATTTGATAATATTGGCATCAATATGCACCGCATATGCGTTTATAGCATCGGTAAAAGTAATGAGGTTTATTAGCCCTTTTACCGTGATGCTGACTATAAATTTGGAGCCGGTTTACGGGATTCTTTTGGCTTATCTGATACTGGGTGATTCAGAAAAAATGAGCCCGAGATTTTATCTTGGCGCACTGATTATCCTGATAACAGTTATCGCAAACGGGATCATAAAAAACCGACAAAAGAGAAAATCAGACCTTTCTTGATATGCGTTAGTGCATAAAGTTTTATATTTGTACGCTAACAAAACCAAACCACCTAATACACATGGAATATCTGGATTTTGAGCTGCCCATTAAAGAGTTGGAAGAACAACTGGAAAAATGCAGGCTCATTGGAGATGAAAGTGATATTGATGTCACGGATACATGCAAGCAAATTGAGAAGAAATTAGTTGATACTAAAAAGAGCATATACAAAAACCTCACTGCCTGGCAACGCGTTCAGCTGTCAAGACATCCTTCCCGGCCCTACACTTTAGATTATATAAATGCACTGTGCGGAGATACCTTTTTAGAACTGCACGGAGATCGTACCGTTAAAGATGATAAAGCGATGATAGGAGGTCTCGGAAAAATTGGCGATCAAAGTTTTATGTTTGTTGGTACCCAAAAGGGATATAATACCAAAACCCGTCAGTATCGTAATTTCGGAATGGCAAATCCGGAAGGATACAGAAAGGCTCTTCGTTTAATGAGAATGGCCGAGAAATTTGAAATTCCTATTGTTTCGTTTGTCGATACACCCGGGGCATATCCTGGTATAGAAGCCGAACAGCGAGGTCAGGGAGAAGCTATTGCCCGTAACATTCTGGAGATGACCCGGCTCAAGGTGCCTATTGTAGTAATTGTAGTGGGCGAAGGAGCTTCCGGAGGCGCTTTAGGCATAGGCGTTGGCGATCGGGTTTTAATGCTTGAAAACTCGTGGTTCTCCGTGATATCGCCCGAGAACTGCTCGTCTATTTTATGGCGAAGCTGGGAGCAAAAGGAACGAGCTGCCGAGGCATTGAAATTAACGGCAAAAGACAGTATGAAGTTAAAAGTGATCGACGGGATTATTAAAGAACCGCTGGGTGGAGCTCATTATGACCGTCAGAGTACTTTTAATACCGTTTCCAGGACTATTTTGAAACATTATGACGAATTAAAAAAGTTATCACCAGAAGAATTGATAGAAAAACGAATGGATAAATATGCCAATATGGGAGTTTATAAGGGTTAAACTACCGTCGTTATTGGATCAAAAAAAATCTGAAGAAATACAGCTTCGGATTTTTTTTGTTATCAACAAAAAAATGTAACTTATTAACATACAAAATGTTAATTACCTGTGAAGATTACGGAACCGCGTATTTAACATTTTCTAACTCTATTTTTCTACTTTAGCGGCTATGGAAAAACCGAACCCCATACCAGGGATCAAAATTGATAAAAACACAATAATCAACCTTGAAAAGGGTAAAATACCTCCACAAGCAATTGATTTAGAGGAAGTTGTGTTAGGGGCGATGATGATTGATAAAAAAGGAGTTGACGAAGTTATCGATATTTTACATCCGGAGGTTTTTTATAAGGATTCACATAAATATATATACGAAGCCATTGTTCAGTTGTTTGAAAGCTCTGAACCGATAGACTTATTAACCGTTTCCGCGCAACTCAAGAAAAATGCCAAACTGGATGTTTCGGGAGGCGATTTTTACCTGATTCAACTAACTCAAAAAGTGTCGTCTTCCGCGCATATTGAGTATCATGCGCGTATTATTCTTCAAAAATATATCCAGCGAGAACTAATTAAGATTTCAAGCGAGATTATTGAAAATGCGTATGACGAAACTACTGATGTATTCGATTTACTGGACAATGCGGAAGCAAAACTGTATGAGGTTACACAGGGAAACATAAAAAAATCTTCCGAAACGGCACAAAGTCTGGTAATGCAGGCTAAGAAAAAGATTGAAGAAATTTCAAATAAGGAAGGCTTAAGTGGAATCCCTTCCGGATTTGACAAGGTTGATAAACTTACCTCGGGCTGGCAACCCAGCGATCTTATTATAGTTGCAGCACGTCCGGGAATGGGAAAAACGGCGCTCACCTTATCGATGGCCAGAAATATTGCTGTTGAAGCAAATATTCCGGTGGCTTTCTTCTCCCTTGAAATGTCGTCGGTACAGTTAATTACGCGTCTTATTTCTTCCGAAACGGGTTTGTCCTCCGAAAAGCTGAGAACCGGACGTCTTGAAAAACACGAGTGGGAACAACTCAATGTCAAAGTAAAAGGACTGGAAAAAGCCCCTTTATTTATTGATGATACTCCTTCTTTATCTATTTTTGACTTAAGGGCTAAGGCAAGGAGACTCGCGTCGCAGCATGGTATAAAGTTGATTGTTATTGATTACTTACAGCTGATGACTGCCGGGGGTAGTCAGAAAGGCGGGAACCGGGAACAGGAAATATCTACGATTTCCCGAAACCTTAAAGCGCTGGCTAAAGAACTTGATGTTCCCGTGATTGCACTATCTCAGTTATCCCGTGCCGTGGAAACCAGAGGAGGGAGTAAACGCCCATTGCTTTCCGATCTCCGTGAGTCAGGTGCCATAGAACAGGATGCCGATATCGTAGCGTTTATTTACCGTCCGGAGTATTATAAGATTGAGGAATGGGATGATGAAGAGAGAACACCTACTCAGGGGCAGGCAGAATTTATAGTGGCAAAACACCGGAACGGCGGTTTAGATAATATTAGGTTAAAATTCATTGGACACCTCGGTAAATTTGATAACTTAGATGACTTTGATTCTCCGTTTGAGTTTCAATCTAAGATGAATGCCGATGAAGATAATCCGTTCATCACTAAAAATCTTCCCAGTGCCGATGAGGCTTTTGGAAGCAGTATGAATGAAGATTTTAACCCCGATGAAGACGACGTGCCATTTTAAAAAACCTTTCCCGGAAAAAAGCCGGACTAAACCGGTTTACATAAAACTTCTTTTATTTTTTGCGGCCTTTGTTTTTTACAGTAAGGCATTTGCGTCTTTTATTTTAATTCCTATGGATTCGGAAAGCCAGGAAAACCATTTAAAAGCCTATGGGATTACCTATTGGGTTCTTTCCGAGCAATTAAAAGTACAGTGGCTTTTAAATTATCGAGGCGGGTCATTTTTATTGCCGGATTCAGAAAGAATTAGAACGGAATGTAAAATCCGGGGGGTATCGTTTGAGGTATTATCCGATGGGAAAGTAGAAAACATCCTGACGGAAATAAGCAGCCCGGCCAGAAACCAGGAAGCGGTAATTTTAGAGAAAGCTCCGAAAATTGCAGTGTATTCACCAAAGGGAAATCAACCCTGGGATGATGCGGTAACCATGGTATTAACGTTTGCCGAAATTCCATATGAAGTAGTATACGATGAGGAAGTATTAAACGATGAACTTGTTTTGTACGACTGGCTTCATTTACACCATGAGGATTTTACGGGGCAGTTTGGTAAATTCTATGGGGCTTACCGGGCAGCTCCGTGGTATATTGAAGAAAAAAAACAGGCTGAAGCGCTTGCCCATTCCCTGGGATATGAAAAAGTATCAGAAGAAAAACTGGCTGTGGCCCTGAAAATCCGGAATTATGTAATAGGGGGTGGTTTTATGTTTGCAATGTGTAGTGCAACGGATAGTTTCGATATTGCACTGGCGGCCGAAGGGGTTGATATATGCGAGCCCATGTTTGACGGAGATCCCTCGGAAGCAAATTATCAGAGTAAAATAGATTTTACAAAAACCTTTGCCTTTACAAATTTTACATTGGAACGGAATCCGTTACGCTATGAATTTTCTTCGATCGATATGACCGCAAAAAGAAGAATTATGAAGGAAGTTGATTATTTTACGTTGATGGACTTTTCGGCCAAGTGGGACCCGATACCTACCATGTTATGCCAGAACCATACTGCATTGGTGAAAGGTTTTATGGGGCAAACCACCTCGTATACGAGAGATGAGATTAAAAGCAATGTTCTGATTATGGGAGAAAATAGAAGTAATGGCGAAGCGAGATATATTCATGGCATTAAGGGAAAAGGGTTTTTTACATTTTACGGCGGACACGATCCTGAAGATTATCAGCATCGCGTTGGAGACCCTAAAACGGAACTTGCATTACACCCGAATTCTCCGGGTTATCGATTAATTCTTAACAATGTTTTATTTCCCGCTGCTAAAAAGAAAAAGCAAAAAACCTGATGGTAGTCTCATCAGTAAATCTGGGGTCTTCCAGGGAAATTAAATGGAAAGGGAAAATCGTGACAACCGGGATATTCAAGTATCCGGTAAATCACCCTATTTTTTTAAATGTCGAACAGGTTGATAAGGATACGATATGTGATAGAAAAGTTCATGGAGGCATAGATAAGGCGGTTTATGCGTATGGACTACAGCATTATAATTACTGGAAAGAACTGTACCCTGATTTGCAGTGGGAGAATGGAATGTTTGGCGAAAATATTACCATCGAAAATTTGAATGAAAGTGAAATTTATGTTGGAGATAAATTTCAAATCGGAGAGGCCGTTATCGAAGCTACAAAACCCAGACAACCCTGTATGAAGCTGGGTGTTCGCTTTGGCAATATGAAAATGGTGAAACAATTTTGGGAAGCTGATAAAAGCGGAGTTTATTTTAAAATTCTAAGAACAGGTTTTGTTAAACCCGGTGACATAATGAAACGCTTGCAACATTTTCCGCAAAACTCAAGTATTCGGGATGTATATGCCGGAAAGAGGATGGAAAAGCTGAAACAGTAACCTTTTAGTTTTTTTTCGTATTTTTTGGATAGTTAAACATTAAAACAATTTTATGGCTACTAAAGAATCAATACTCAATAAAATACAGATACTTATAACAAATCATTTTGAAACACCGGAACAGGCTTTTGCCTATTTTGATCAGGATGGGGATGGAAAGCTCAAAAAAAGCGAAATCGTTAAGTTACTAAAACAAGCCAGGGTAAATGGTTTTATTCGGGGTATCGTTGCCGGTAAACTCATTGAGGGATACGATAAATCGGAAGACGGCTATGTTGATTGGGAAGAATTTAAGGCTGCCGTTGATGAAATCAATGAAGAGGTTTAATAAAAAAAGCCGGTTTTAATCTAACCGGCTTTTTTTATTAAATCGATAATTTACTGATGGCCTATGTGGCATCCGCATCCCGGTAAACTAAAACTTTGGGTTTCCTGAATCCAGGGAAATGCTTCATTGTGTTTACGGTTTTCCCAATAAAAAGTATTGCGTTCTTTTGGGTGGTTTCCTATTTCGTTCATGGTAGATGTATCAAATAAACGCCCGTTTACCATAGTATATAAAACACTTTCGGAGTTTCGGATATCTTCCAGCGGATTTTTTTCCAATACAATTAAATCGGCTAATTTTCCTTCTTTAAGAGAACCGGTTTCATTCCCTATCCCAATATACTCAGCGCCATTGATAGTGGCGGCTTTCAGGGCTTCCATGGGGGGCATCCCACCCTGAGCCAACATCCATAACTCCCAATGCGCTCCCAGACCTTGCAATTGCCCGTGGGCTCCCAAATTCACTTTAACTCCTGCATCCGATAGTGCCTTACAGGTCTTGGACACCAAAATATGCCCGTTTTCATATTCTTCCTTAGGGATTTTTGTCCGATGCCGCGAACGTGCATCGATAATTCCTCTGGGGATGTATTTGAGGAGTTTTTCGTTTTCCCAAATATTATCGTGTTCATAAAAGTAATACTCTCCGCTTACACTTCCGTAGCTCACCACGAGGGTAGGTGTGTAGCCCGTATTACTTTGCCCCCAAAGGGTTTTAACATCTTTATATACCGGAGCAACCGGAATATTGTGTTCAATACCGGTATGTCCGTCCATGATCATGGTCATATTATGATAAAAGGTAGAACCACCTTCCGGAACCACAAAAATGCCTTCTTCCCGGGCGGCTTGAATTACCTGTTGACGCTGTTCTCTCCTGGGTTGGTTGTAGCTTTTTACCGATTGGGCGCCGTAGGCTTTAGTGCGCCGAATAGACGATCTGGCATCATCCAGATTATTGATCACCGCTTTAAAATCACCATCCGCTCCATAGAGAATAAATCCTGTTGAAAACAATCTCGGTCCGATCATCTGCCCGCTTTTAATTAGTTCGGCCATAGCAAAGATTGATTCTGAATTTGCAGAAGGATCGTGTGCAGTGGTAACACCAAACGCCAGGTTGGCGTAAAAAGGCCAGTGCTTTTGAGTGGTAAGTCCGTATCGAAAACCACCAACATGTGCATGAGCATCTACAATTCCAGGCATAATGGTTTTTCCGCTAACGTCGTATACTTTGGCATTGGAGGGGATTTTAACCTCATTTTCCGGTCCGATAGCTTCAATGATATTATTCCGAACCACGAGTGTTCCGTTTTCAATAACCTTATCATTCTCCATGGTGATAATTCGTCCTCCCGTGAAGGCAACAATTCCACTTGGAATATGAGTATCGGTTTCCAGACCAATGGGAGTTCCTTTTTGAGTGGGAGGAGGAATACTATCGGGAGAATGCTCCAGAAACGTAAATCGATTGGCAATTTCGTTTTCAAAATACTGATCTCCCAGCGTCCAGAAAATTTTGTCGCTTTTAGCAGACCAGTGAATATTGATGCCTGCATCTTTTGATACCTGCGAAACGGGAACGAAAGTACTTTTGGTACCCAGTTCTAAAGTTTTTCCGGCCTGAGGAAATGGCGCAATGTATACTTTATGTAGGTGCGAAAAAGCAATCCATTGATTATCCGGACTGGGAACCAATCGGTTCCCGTATTTTGTTTTAACCAGTGTTTTTTCGTCTTTTCCTTCGAGGTTAATACTCTTGAGTTCTTTGGTAAGACTCCCGAAATAGGTGCCTCCGGTTTGATATAATATCCTGGTTCCCGCTGTGTTAAAGATAGGATATGATCCGGAAGAGCTTATTTTAACAGGATTACTTCCATCGGCCTTGGCCGTATAGATACCGGTGTTTTTTGCAAAAGCCCTTCCCTGATCGTTATTACCGGATTGTTTTACATAAACGATGTTCTTACCATCTCCGGAAAAAGAAGGCGTTCTGTAAATACCTTTCGTCTGAGTAAGTTTGGCAGATACCCCTCCCTGTACTGATATTTTATGAATGGCCCCTAAATGTTGATCATTCCAGCTTACGTACACCAGGTTTTTACCATCTGGGGAAAAAGAGGGTTCAAATTCAAAATCTGTTCCGTCGGTAAGCCGCTTCGGAGTGCCATGGGGTAGTTTTTTTACCCATAAATACCCTAGCGCATTAAAAACCAGGGTGCGTTGATCAGGTGAAGTAACCGCTCCCCGAATAACTTTACTTGTAAAACGTTTGGTATTTACCTGGGTTTCAAACTCCAGGGCCTCTGCAATTTTAAGCGTTGTTTCAACCCGGAAAGGGATGGGTTTCAGCTCTAAAGTATCGATATTGATACTCCAGATTTTTCCACCGGCCCAAAAAATTAAATCTTTATTATTAGGCATCCAGTTATAATTTGGGTAAACGCCAAAAATAGCCCAGGCTTCTTGTTGATCTTTATTCAGTTTGTCATACACAGGCCACTCTTCTCCGGTTTCGAGGTCGTGAATAAATAATACCGTTTTTGTCCTTACCCTGCGCACGAAAGCAAGTTTTTTTCCATCGCTCGAAACTTGAGGTCTGGCGGCACCACCGGGGCCTCCTGTAACCGTTTCTGTTTTTCCTGTTTCCCGATCATACCGCTTTATAACATAAATTTGTTTATTAGGATCTTTATTGTACTGAAAAAAACCACCCGGATACATATCTTCACTGTAATACAAGTATCTTCCATCGGGAGATAAGCAGGGTTCGTTTACGTCCTGCTGGTCATTTTTTCTTTTGGTGAGTTGCAACCCCTTTCCACCGGTAATGTGATACATCCACATTTCGCCTGCGCCCATAGAACGGCGTGATGTAAAGTGTTTTCTGGCAATAAGGTAATTTCCATCCGGTGTCCATATAGGATTATTTAATAACCGAAAATCTTCTTTGGTAAGTTGTTCCGCATTGCTGCCATCAAAATCCATAATCCATATATTGTCTCCACCTCCCGCATCACTTGTAAAGGAAATTCTTTTACCATCGGGACTGAACCTCGGCTGAATTTCGAAGGGTAGGCCTGTTCTCAGGGCAGTAGCTTTCCCTCCGGAGGAAGGAATGATATAAATATCGCCGAGAAGATCAAAAACAATGTGTTTTCCATCGGGGCTAACATCTAAATTCATCCAGGTACCTTCGTCTGTGGAAAGTGCTACTTCCTGGAAGTTCCAGTCTCCTTCAGGACTGGATACATCCCATTTCTTTTTTTTGTCCTGGGCCTGACTGTTGTAAAATACCAGAAAGATACATAAGAGGAGTGATAATCGATTCATACAAGCTGTTTTGTAAATTAACAGGAGGTAAGATACTCAATAATTTAATTTAGTTGTAAAAAACAAAAATCCGCTCTGTTTAGAGCGGATTTTTACAAGCGAAAAAGTATATTACAAACGTTTATTTTATTTTATCAACAATAGCCTTAAAAGCTTCCGGATGATTCATTGCTAAATCGGCTAATACCTTTCGGTTTAACTCAATATTATTAGCTTTTGCTTTACCCATAAACTGAGAATAAGACATTCCGTGCTGTCTTGCACCGGCATTTATCCGTGCAATCCACAATGCGCGAAAGGTTCTTTTCTTATTTCTGCGATCTCTGTACGAATATTGCATCGCTTTATCAACCGCATTTTTGGCTACCGTCCAAACGTTTTTACGTCTTCCAAAGTATCCTTTGGCTTGCTTCAGCACTTTTTTTCTTCGTGCTCTTGAAGCTACTGAATTTACTGATCTTGGCATAATTTTCTGTTTTTTTGTAGCAGGCGCTCTTTAATAATTAAGAGACTTTACCGGCCTGACTCCATGGTTTAACAATTTTTAATAACCTCTGGAAACAATTACTTTAAACGCAATTGCTCCTTAACACTATTTACATCGTGGTCATGAACCAAAGTGCTATGTGTTAATGCAAGCTTTCGCTTTTTAGATTTCTTTGTCAAAATATGACTCTTAAAAGCGTGCTTTCTTTTAATTTTACCAGAACCCGTAAGCTTAAACCGCTTCTTTGCGCTGGATTTGGTTTTCATTTTAGGCATAATTTCCTATTTTTAACTTTCTCGCTTATACTCTTATTTAACTTTTTTAGGAGCAATGAACATAGTCATTCTTTTTCCTTCAAGTTTAGGCATTTGCTCTACTTTCCCCAGATCTTCAAGTTCCGAAGCAAGTTTAAGAAGCAAAATTTCACCTTTATCTTTATACACGATCGAACGTCCTTTGAAAAAAACATAAGCCTTTAACTTAGCCCCGTCCTTCAGGAATTTCTCCGCGTGCTTTTTCTTAAACTGATAATCGTGATCATCCGTATTGGGTCCGAATCGTATTTCTTTTACTACAACCTTACTGGCTTTTGCCTTTAATGCTTTTTCCCTTTTCTTCTGTTCGTAAAGGAATTTTTTATAGTCCATAATTTTACAAACAGGAGGCTTGGCATTTGGCGAAATCTCAACCAAATCCAACTCTAATTCCTGTGCTTTGGACAAAGCTACTCGGGTAGGGTAAACACCCATTTCAACATTATCTCCAACAAGTCGTACCTCCGGTACCCGGATATACTGGTTTATTCTGTGTTTTGGTGTGGTGTCCCTCCTTTGAGGGCGGTTTCTTCTTCGTATTGCTATGACTAATAAATTTTAATTAAACTATATTTTAAAACGGTTTTAACGTACTTTCAATTTCTCGGTTTACCAAATCGGTAAACGATTCAATTTTGAGCGTACCTATATCACCTTCACCATGTTTTCTAACAGAAATAGTGCCATTTTTTTCTTCCTGTTCACCGACAATGAGCATAAATGGGATTTTTTTCATTTCGGCTTCCCGGATTTTTTTTCCAATGGTTTCGTTTCTGTTGTCAACGAGGGCGCGAATTTCGTTATTTTCCAATAAATTTAAAACTTTTTCGGCATATTTTTCGTATTTCTCACTGATAGAGAGCACAATAGCCTGTTCCGGCATTAGCCACAATGGAAAATTTCCTCCTGTATGCTCCAGGAGCAAAGCAACAAAACGTTCCATGCTGCCAAAAGGAGCTCTGTGTATCATAACGGGACGATGCAGCTTGTCATCACTTCCTTTATAGGTAAGGTCAAAGCGTTCCGGAAGGTTATAATCAACCTGAATGGTACCTAATTGCCAATTCCTGCCTAAGGCATCTTTTACCATAAAATCTAATTTAGGCCCGTAGAAAGCAGCTTCACCAGGTTCTATGACATAATTAAGCCCTTTTTCCCTGGCAGCATTAATAATAGCTTGTTCGGCCATTTCCCAGTGTTTGGTATCTCCTATATACTTATCCGGATTGTCTTTATCCCGCACGGAAACCTGAGCTTTGAAATCTTCAAAACCCAAGGAGTTCAGTACGTAAAGTGAAAGATCAATAACATTTTTAAATTCACTGTCTAATTGCTCGGGCATGCAAAAAATATGAGCGTCGTCTTGTGTAAAACCTCTAACTCTGGTTAACCCGTGTAACTCACCACTTTGCTCGTAACGATAAACTGTTCCGAATTCTGCAAAACGCCTGGGGAGTTCTTTATAGCTCCAGGGTTTGCTGTTAAAAATTTCACAGTGATGCGGGCAATTCATGGGTTTTAGTAAAAACTCTTCATTTTCATGAGGTGTTTTTATCGGTTGAAAACTGTCTTCACCGTATTTTGCGTAATGCCCGGAAGTAACATACAGTTCTTTTTGACCTATATGAGGGGAAACAACTTGCTCATAACCTGCTTTTTTTTGTGCTTTTTTTAGAAAATTTTCAAGCCGTTCTCTCAGGGCGGCCCCTTTGGGAAGCCATAGAGGGAGTCCTTGTCCAACCTTTTGGGAGAAAGTAAAGAGCTCCAGTTCCTTTCCAAGTTTTCGGTGGTCTCTTTTCTTAGCTTCCTCGAGAAGTTCCAGATATTCCTTTAGGTCTTTTTGCTTTGGAAAAGAAATACCATAAACCCGAGTGAGTTGTTTGTTGTTTTCATCTCCTCTCCAGTAAGCGCCGGCCACACTCAGTAATTTAATTGCTTTAATGATGCCCGTATTTGGTATATGGCCTCCCCGGCATAGATCGGTAAAAGAGTCATGGTCGCAAAAGGTAATGGTTCCGTCTTCCAGGTTCTCAATAAGTTCAATCTTATAGGGGTTATGCTGAGCTTTGTAAAAAGAAAGTGCATCGGCCTT
>OZ245039.1:0-1077500 GCA_965224095.1 Flavobacteriaceae bacterium | reverse complement strand
TACAATCAGATAGTTCTTTTCTTAATTGAGACAAAAGAGAAGGGACAGGTTTTGCTTAGTGCTGTTAATAAATAAATAAATCTGGAAGTCTCGTAGCTCAGCTGGTTAGAGCGCTACACTGATAATGTAGAGGTCGGCAGTTCGAGCCTGCCCGAGACTACTGAGATTGATGATTGTTGATTTGATATTGATGATTATTGATTGTAAGAAGTTCATATTGAGATACTGAAGGAAATTCTAGGAGTTGGGTATTAGTTGTTGTCTGGTTACTACTGACTATCGACTAACGACTATATACTACCACTAGTATATGGGGAATTAGCTCAGCTGGCTAGAGCGCCTGCCTTGCACGCAGGAGGTCATCGGTTCGACTCCGATATTCTCCACAAGGGATTCTTCATGGAGTTAAAAAGAGCATCGTTGGATTGTTTTTTTAACAGGAGGGATCCGGATAGCGATTAAAGCGTTATCGAGAAAGGTCATTGACATATTGAGATATACAAAAAATACGAGAGAAGTAGATATAGTAATATTTACAATTTTTTTTTTTGAGAAAAACTCGAGAAAGAGCTAAAGAATAAAAAGGTTAGATAAGTTACGAAAGGGCGTATGGGGGATGCCTAGGCTCTCAGAGGCGAAGAAGGACGTGATAAGCTGCGAAAAGCTGCGGGGAGTTGCACATAAGCTGTGATCCGCAGATATCCGAATGGGGCAACCCGGTTGGTTGAAGGCCAATCACCTATATTTTTTAATTAAGAGATAGGAGCAAACCTGCTGAACTGAAACATCTAAGTAGGCAGAGGAGGAGAAAACAAGAGTGATTCCGTCAGTAGTGGCGAGCGAACGCGGAAGAGCCCAAACCTATGGTGTTACGGCATTGTAGGGGTTGTAGGACTACGATATTGATTGTTGGATGAACTGGAATCCTTTGGAAAGAGGAGCCAAAGACGGTGATAGCCCGGTACAGGTAAAGAAGAATAATCATAGTAGTATCCTGAGTAGTGCGGGGCACGTGAAACCCTGTATGAATTCGGCGGGACCATCCGCTAAGGCTAAATACTCCTGAGAGACCGATAGTGAACCAGTACCGTGAGGGAAAGGTGAAAAGAACCCTGAATAAGGGAGTGAAATAGACCCTGAAACCATACGCTTACAAGCGGTCGGAGCCCCATTAGGGGTGACGGCGTGCCTTTTGCATAATGAGCCTACGAGTTACCGTTGCCAGCAAGGTTAAGGACTTCAGGTCCGGAGCCGCAGCGAAAGCGAGTCTGAAAAGGGCGTTAGTAGTTGGTAGTGGTAGACGCGAAACCGTGTGATCTACCCATGGGCAGGGTGAAGCTTTGTTAACCCAAAGTGGAGGCCCGAACCCGTTGACGTTGAAAAGTCTTGGGATGACCTGTGGGTAGGGGTGAAAGGCCAATCAAACTCGGAAATAGCTCGTACTCCCCGAAATGCATTTAGGTGCAGCGTTTTATTAGTTTTATAGAGGTAGAGCTACTGATTGGATGCGGGGGCTTCACCGCCTACCAATTCCTGACAAACTCCGAATGCTATAAAATGATGTAAAGCAGTGAGGGCATGGGTGCTAAGGTCCATGTCCGAGAGGGAAACAACCCGGACCATCAGCTAAGGTCCCCAAGTGTATACTAAGTTGAGAAAACGCGGTGAAACTGCCCAGACAGCTAGGATGTTGGCTTGGAAGCAGCCATTCATTTAAAGAGTGCGTAACAGCTCACTAGTCGAGCGGTTTTGCATGGATAATAATCGGGCATTAAGTATACCACCGAAGCTATGGACTCTACGGAGTGGTAGGGGAGCATTCTATATTTGTTGAAGATGATCTGTGAGGATTGTTGGAAGGTATAGAAAAGAAAATGTAGGCATAAGTAACGATAATGCGGGCGAGAAACCCGCACGCCGAAAGACCAAGGATTCCTCAGCGATGCTAATCAGCTGAGGGTTAGTCAGGACCTAACGCGAACCCGAGGGGGGTAGTGGATGGACAACGGGTTAATATTCCCGTACCTGCATATAAAAAAAAGTGACGTAGGCCAGGATATGGTGCGTGCTGACGGAGAAGCACGTTGAAGGGAGCAGTAATGCCCTGATAGTACACTAAAGCTACGGCTGCGGTGATAATTCATAGTATGGACTACCAAGAAAAGCGATATATGCAGCCTGTACCGTAAACCGACACAGGTGGTTGGGATGAGTATTCTAAGGCGCTCGAGCGATTCATGGCTAAGGAACTAGGCAAAATAGACCTGTAACTTCGGGAGAAAGGTCGCCACGCTCCGGCGTGGCCGCAGTGAAAAGGCCCAGGCGACTGTTTATCAAAAACACAGGACTCTGCTAAATCGAGAGATGATGTATAGGGTCTGACACCTGCCCGGTGCTGGAAGGTTAAGAGGAGATGTTAGTACATTTATGTACGAAGCATTGAATTGAAGCCCCAGTAAACGGCGGCCGTAACTATAACGGTCCTAAGGTAGCGAAATTCCTTGTCGGGTAAGTTCCGACCTGCACGAATGGTGTAACGATCTGGGCACTGTCTCGGCCATGAACTCGGTGAAATTGTAGTAACGGTGAAGATGCCGTTTACCCGCAGTGGGACGAAAAGACCCCGTGAACCTTTACTATAGCTTCGTATTGACTTTGGATAAGTAATGTGTAGGATAGGTGGGAGACTGTGAAATGCAATCGCCAGGTTGTGTGGAGTCATTGTTGAAATACCACCCTTTGCTTATCTGGAGCCTAACTCAGCGATGAGGACAGTGCGTGGTGGGTAGTTTGACTGGGGTGGTCGCCTCCAAAAGCGTAACGGAGGCTTCTAAAGGTTCCCTCAGCACGTTTGGTAACCGTGCGTAGAGTGCAATGGCACAAGGGAGCTTGACTGAGAGACCTACAAGTCGATCAGGTACGAAAGTAGAGCATAGTGATCCGGTGGTTCCGTATGGAAGGGCCATCGCTCAAAGGATAAAAGGTACTCCGGGGATAACAGGCTGATCTCCCCCAAGAGCTCACATCGACGGGGGGGTTTGGCACCTCGATGTCGGCTCGTCACATCCTGGGGCTGGAGAAGGTCCCAAGGGTTGGGCTGTTCGCCCATTAAAGTGGCACGCGAGCTGGGTTCAGAACGTCGTGAGACAGTTCGGTCTCTATCTACTGTGGGCGTTAGAAATTTGCGTGGATCTGACTCTAGTACGAGAGGACCGAGTTGGACTAACCTCTGGTGTATCAGTTGTTCCGCCCGGAGCATTGCTGAGTAGCTATGTTGGGAAGGGATAAGCGCTGAAAGCATATAAGCGCGAAACCCGCCACAAGATGAGATTTCTTTAAAGGGTCGTTGTAGATGACAACGTTGATAGGCTACAGGTGTACAGGCAGTAATGTCATAGCCGAGTAGTACTAATAACCCATAGACTTATCTAATGTTCTTTTTTAGAGATAAAAACAAAAAAGGAAGTTGTAGATAGTTGACCAGTTCTACGACTCTCGTATGGTATATCTTACATATGTAGCTATTACAAAATAACCGGGTGATTCTCCTGAGGATAGACAATAAAGAGAATTACCAAAACAATTTAAGGTGGTTATAGCGATGGGGCTCACCTCTTACCATCCCGAACAGAGAAGTTAAGCCCATCAGCGCAGATGGTACTGCCACTTGGTGGGAGAGTATGTCGCCGCCTTCTTTTTCACAGAAAAACCCTTCAAGTATTCTTGAAGGGTTTTTTTATTTTTGATGCTGTTAAGGAGTCTCAATTATGAACCAATCTAAGATTGAAGAAAGATGGAATGCTCTGTCTCATGCAACCGGAATCGTACTGGCAGTAGTAGGTTTATTTTTGCTATTAAACCGGAATACACATAAAACCAGTTATAGTATATGGAGTATTGTTGTGTATTCGCTATCCCTTATTGTTTTATATACGGCCTCTACACTATACCATATCGCATCAAAAAAAACGCTGAAGAAAAAATTACGCATTTTTGATCATGCAAGTATTTACCTGCTTATCGCCGGAAGCTATACCCCGGTATGCCTTATCACACTTGAAAAAGAGAATGGGTGGTTAATTTTTACCGTGGTTTGGATAATAGCCTTACTGGGCGTGTTGTTAAAGCTTTTTTTTACCGGGAAATACGAAGTACTTTCGTTAATTCTCTATGTGCTCATGGGATGGCTTATTGTTTTTGATATAAGCAATCTATTGACTCAAATGCCCGGAGAAGGCCTTTTTCTTCTGGCTCTTGGAGGCTTTCTATATACAATTGGAATTATTTTCTATGCCGTAAAAAAAATCCCTTTTAATCATGTTATCTGGCATTTTTTTGTTTTAGGAGGAAGTATTAGCCATTGGTTGGCCATGTATTTTTATGTTATTTAGCACGAATATAATCGGCATACTCTTTAAAAAAATCTTCAAACTTTGACATGTCCTTATTAAAAAATAGCATCGTATGTTGCCAGGTTGTCTTGTTGTGAATTGATACGTCGTCCAGTTGTGTATATATTCTGGTAATTTCCTTTCCGTTGTCCAGCATATAGGCATCTTCAAACTGAACACGGGACAGATAGGTTTCTTTTAATATTGATTGGAGACTCAAGATTTTTTTATAGTAGAAAATGCGATTTTCGAGATTAGAATCCTCTATATCCAGAGCGACAAGTGCTTTTTTTGTGTCAAAGAAAAACTTAAATGAAAAGTCTTTAATCCCCGTGTTATAAAGGATCCATTTTCGAGGAAAGGATTTTCCGAATGAAGTCCAAAATTCCTGACGTATTTTTTTAGCTTCGTCTCTGCTGAACATAAATCATCAAATAAAATATGCAATGAAAACCCCTAGAATAATTGACAGAAGCTTTCTGATATTAAAAGTATGGCCCTCCGAACTTTCAAATAAAATGATCGTTGATATGTGTAAAAATATGCCAATAACCACGCCCAAAATTTCATTCTCATAGGGCCTTAATACCTCCAATGTATCAGACATTAAACTACCCAGGGGAGTCATACAGGCAAACAAGACTATAAAAAAGAATGTTTTTTTTCTGGTTACGCCTGACTCCAGAAAAAAGGTGGTGAGAATAATGGAAATGGGTAGTTTATGAACAAAAATACCATATACCAGTGAATCGTGTTCCCGAATGGGGAATCCCTCTAAAAGCGAGTGTATGCTTAAACTTATAAAGAGAAGCCATGGAAAAGAAGTATTGTTTTTAGATATATGAACATGGCCGTGTTCGGCTCCTTTGGAAAAAAACTCCAGGAATATTTGTAGCAAAATTCCAAGCATAATAAAAACACCAATCTTTTTCGAAGGCATTTCGGCATAGGCTTCCGGAAACAAATGGAAAACGGTAAGTGACAATAGAAATGCACCACTGAAGGCTAACAATAGTTTCAGATTATTTTTTCTATCGGGTTTTGTTACGAATACAGATAGATACCCGATTATTACTGCTATAAAGGGAAGTGCGTATGTCATTTATTTAAATATCATAACCAATCGTTCCGAAGTATGAAGATCAAAAGTATGTAAATTATAGTCTCCAAAAATATCTAAAAGAGTAATTTCTGCTGCCCTAAAGTAAGCTTTAAAGTCGGATAGGGAAAGTGCTCTCACTTTTTCCGTAAAAGAATACATGGTGCCATTGTGTTCGAAATTAATTTCTTTTATGAGATAGCCATCCCGTATACTTCGTTTTTGACGAAAACTAATACCGTCAACGGTTTTTACATTTTCATGAACAAGGTTGTTTTTTACAAAATCTATATTCAGAAAATCAATGACTCCTAGTCCCCTGTCGTTAAGGTTCTTTTTTATGGCCCTGAGCGTATTTAAATTGTCTTCTTCCTTTTCAAAATACCCAAAACTTGTAAAAAGGTTAAAAACGGCATCAAAGCTTTTGTGAAATGGTTTACTCATATCGTAAACTTCAAAGTGCAGGCTTTCGTTTTCATATTGTTTTGCATAGGCAATACTATTTTCTGAAAGATCTATCCCGGTTACATCATACCCTAAAGAATTCAAATATATTGAATGTCTCCCTTTCCCGCAGGCAAGGTCTAATATGCTTCCTCCCTTCCGGATATTCAAATAACCGGCAAGGGTATCCATGAAAAGTTGTGCTTCCTGATAATCCCTGTCCCGATACAGAATATGATAATAATCCGTATTAAACCAATCTGTATACCAGTTTTTAGATGCTTTTTGCATGGAATACTCTTTGAGGAGCAAAATTAGCGTATTTTTGTCGCTTTACAGAAGATACTTATGGCGAATAATTTTACAATGGTGGCTAAAACGCTATTCGGCTTGGAAGAAGTACTGGAACGGGAGCTCCGTAAGCTAGGGGCTATGGATATAGAAAAAGGCGTACGAAGTGTATCGTTTAAGGGTGATACGGGTTTTATGTATAAGGCGAACTTAAATCTTAGAACGGCCATTAGGATTTTAAAACCCATTGAGTCCTTTTCCGTTCGTAGTGAGAACGATTTATACGATGCTATTTACCAAATGCCGTGGGAGAATTATTTAAATGAGCATCAAACCTTTGCTGTTGATGCCACTGTGTTTTCTGAAGTATTTACGCATTCTAAATACATAGCCCTGAAAGCTAAGGATGCCATTGCCGACAGGTTTCGGAACATAAAGGGAAAGCGCCCTAATGTTGATATTAAATTTCCGGACCTGAAAATACATCTGCATATTCAAAGGAATACATGTACCGTGTCTCTGGACAGCTCGGGGAGATCACTACACCAGCGAGGCTATAAACTAGCTACTAATATTGCCCCCATTAATGAGGTACTGGCAGCGGGGATGCTTTTGTTAAGCGGTTGGGAAGGACAATCAGACTTCCTAGATCCTATGTGCGGAAGCGGTACGATACCCATTGAAGCGGCTATGATTGCATGCAATATTCCGGTGAATATAAACCGGAAAGAATTTGGCTTTGAAAAATGGGCCGATTTTGATGCCGATTTATTTGAAAAAATAATAGAAAGCAGTTTGAATAAAACCAGAGAATTTCATTTCAATATAGTTGGTTTTGACAAAGCACCTTCGGCAGTTTTTAAAGCCAAAGACAATGTTAAAAATGCCAATTTGAGCGAATATATTAGCATTCGCAAACAAAATTTTTTCGATTCGGTTAAAGAACAAGATAGAAAATTACACATGGTTTTCAACCCGCCTTATGGAGAACGACTGAATATTGATATGGAGCGTTTTTACAAGCAAATTGGAGATACGCTTAAACAATCGTATACTCATAGCGAAGCCTGGTTTATTACTTCCAATATGGAAGCGTTAAAACATGTCGGATTAAGACCTTCCCGAAAAATAAAACTGTTCAATGCCAAGCTGGAAAGCAAATTGGTTAAATTTGAGATTTATGCGGGAAGTAAAAAGGAAAAATACAAAAACCGTTAGTGAGATACGCAATGAAACCCAGTACCAAGACATTCCTTCTTAATTTTTTATCGTTTGCAGTTTTATTTATAGTTTTTCGATTGATTAGCGGATATTTTCTCGAAGATTCGGGAAGGCTCGTCAAAGCGCTTGCAGCTGCAGTGCTGGCTAGTATATTAGCCCCAAAATTTGGAGCGGTTAAAACCGATAAAGGCTATAAAATAATGATGAAATGGATCTTTTTAAAAGGAGTAAAAGAGATTTAGTTGTGGTATACCGAATTACATGTAGGGCTTGATAAGCTTTTAAGTATTTTTATTTGGTATTTCCTTTTTTGTAAAAAGGAATTAAATAAGACAGGGTATAGTTAAACCCAACGCCAAAATTACTATCGTCCGTTACTTTATTGAAGCCTGGAATCCAGAGGTTTGGGAAGTTATCGGCGGCCTTATCGCTCAGAAGGTAGTTAAATCGTATGCTGGCACCAACATATAAATTATTAAACAATTCAGCTTTAAGACCAAGCACCATTTCCAGCCATAATGCACTCAATCCGGAATGTTCACCCAATACATTGGTATTGGTTCCCTGTTGATTTGTTTCATTCCAATACGGATTGGAGTTAAATACCTGGTACTCCAAAAGGTTTTGGCTGAATGTGGAAGCTCCCAGGCGTAATCCTCCGTAGATACTGTTTTCCATACCATACCAATTTTCATAGGTGTTATAATCAAATCCAGCCCTGAAATAACTGCCCTTCGTGGTAAAACGAAACAAATCTTCTTCGGTGGTTCTTTCTTCCGTACCCAATTCTCCTGCCAGGTAAAAACGTTTGGAAATACGGTAGTCACCAACAAGCTCAAAACCCTTGTAATGATCGTTTACAAACGAACGAACAAGCCTGCTTAGATCGGCACCCAGCCTAAGCCCGTATTTTTGCTTGTATGCCACACTATCAAGAGAGGCATTTTCAGTGATGTCCTGAGCTGACAATGAAAAGCAAGCCAGGCAAATAAACAGGCTAGTGAAATATTTTAACATGAGCTGCATTTTCATTGGTTATATCTGTGCTTTCCACCGTTATTTTTGATATCCAGTTATCTCCATCGTCTTGAAAAGAGGCATTAAGCCCTTCGAAGTTTGTTATATATCCACAGGCACGGGATACAAATACTTCTCTCGTTGTATACGTAAATGTAACCGAATCTGAATTTCCTGTTTCCATGTTATTGTCATCATCGGCCGAATCGAATGTAAAAATGAAACCCGTGGTACTGTCAAATGATTTCAAAGGAATTACAACAGAATCTGTAGTAATACGATCTGCATTACTCAAAGGAGCAGTTGCTCCAATACCTGTAATGCGCAAATTGGTTACCGGTTTAACCGAGGTTTCATCGGTTGCATCATAAAATCGAATAACCAGAGCAGGCGTATCATTATCCACACAGATATCATCTTTTTCACAGGCTGTAAAGCTCAGGGATATTATTAAGAAACCGATAAGAGAGGGAACAATATTTCGCATATTAGATTTAGATCTTTTCCAAAAGTACAACATTTTCTACATGATGAGTCTGTGGAAACATATCTACCGGTTGTACCTTCATAATTTTATAATGATCTTTCATAAGCGCAAGATCCCGGGCTTGAGTTGCACTATTGCAACTTACGTATACAATCCGTTTTGCACCGAGCTTCAGGAGCTGTGCCACCACATCTTTATGCATACCATCTCTCGGAGGATCGGTAATTACCACATCGGGAATACCATGGAGGTCTGTAAACTCCGTATTAAACACAGTTTTCATATCGCCCACAAAAAAATCAACATTCGTTATTCCGTTTAATCCGGCATTTTCCTTTGCATCGGCAATGGCTTCGGGAACCGCTTCGACACCAATGACCTTTTTTGCTTTTTTTGCAATAAACTGGGCTATGGTTCCCGTTCCAGTATATAAATCATACACCAGTTCTTTTCCCGTAAGTCCGGCAAAATCTCTGGTTATTTTATATAAGGTATAGGCCTGTTCCGGATTGGTTTGATAAAAAGACTTGGCATTGATTTTAAAACGAAGCCCTTCCATTTCTTCCACAATATAATCCTTTCCGTAATAGCATATCACATCCTGATCGTAAATAGTATCGTTTTGCTTTGTGTTAATTACATATTGAAGTGAATTAAGCTGAGGAAAATCGGATATCAAGGTATCTAATAGCAAGCAACGTTTTTCTTCGTGTTCTTCTTTAAACTGAACAACCACCATTACCTGGCCTGTGGTAGCAGTTCGGATCATTAACGATCTTAGTAATCCTGTTTGAAGGCGTGTATTAAAAAAGGGAATCTGATGGGTCAGGGCAATATTCCGGACAGCCAGTCGAATGGCATTGCTCGGATCGCCCTGCAGGTAACATTTCTCGATATCCAGTATTTTATCCCATTTTCCCGGAATATGAAAACCCAGGGCATTCCGATCGGTAATTTCTTTTCCGGATGCCATTTCATCGGTGGTGATCCAGCGATTGTCGGAAAATGAAAACTCCATTTTATTCCGATACCAATATTGCTTTTCAGAACCTGTGATGGGCATGACTTCGGGTAAGTCAAATCCGCCCAGACGCTCCAGATTACTAACCACTTCTTTTTGTTTGTAAAACAGCTGGTGTTTATAGCCCATATGTTGCCATTTACACCCGCCGCAGATACCGAAATGCGAGCATACGGGCTCCTCGCGTTTAGAAGAATATGTATGAAACCGAATAACGGAACCCTCATAATAATTTTTCCTCTTTTTAAAAGTACTTACATCCACCACATCTCCGGGCACCACCTGGTTAAGGAATATAATCCTCCCATCCGGGGCTTTGGCTATACCTTTTCCTTTTGCTCCTGCATCTACTACAGTCAGTTGCTCAAAAACCTTACTTTTATGACGTCTGGACATGAGGGCAAAAATAAGTTGATTTTTTTGAATGAGAAAAAGAGGATGCGCGTAATAAATTTTTACTTTTCAATGCATTGTCCGGATATTTAAATACAGCTATGTTAGTAAAATATTGAACCTTTTACGTATAACTCCGTCTTTAAGGTAGTGATGAAGAAATCAACACAAAAAATAAGTGATGCTCTGTTGGTACTGGAATATCAATCCGGTAATAAAAAGGCCTTAGCCGTTTTAGTGAAACGATGGCATACCAGATTGTGTAAACAGGCCTACTGGCATACAAAAAATGTTGATCAGGCCCAGGATATTGTACAAGACGCGTGGAGTACGATTGTAAGTAAGTTAACAGACCTCAGAGATCCGAATAGTTTTGGAGGTTGGGCCCTGACGATTGTAAACCACAAAGCCCTGGATAAATTCAGAAAACACAAACCGGAAACAAAGCTCACTTTATACAGGGAACCGGCGGTATGGAGCGATACACTGGTAGATCAAGAGGCATATAGCACCCGGGAAAAACAGCTAGAGGAGATACAGCAGGCAATTAAAAACCTCCCAATTGATCAGCAAATGGTACTCAACCTGTTTTATATGGAGGAATTATCACTTAAGCAAATAAGCAAAATTACAGGAGTAACTGTTGGCACGGTTAAATCCCGGTTGTTTCATGCTAGAGAAAAACTTAAAAAGATTGTTAAAGTTAAAACGAAAAAAAAATAATTATGAAGAAGAATACAGAGAAAATAGACGAATTAATTAAAGAAGCATTGAGTAAAGAAGAAGCAGCATTTTACGATTCGCTTGATGAGCAGGGACTTCTGGAGCAGGTATGGGGTCTGTATAAGGGTAAACTGAGTTGGTTACTATGGATAATGAATATTGTTATGATATTGTTTTTCGCTGTATTTGTGTACAGTGCCGTTCGTTTTTTTGACACGGAAGTTACCAATGAACTCATAAAATGGGCAACTATTGGGTTTGTGAGTTTGCTGGCCGTAAGTATGCTTAAATTATTTGCCTGGATGCAAATGGATAAGAATGCACTTTTAAGAGAAATTAAAAGGCTTGAAATACAAATCTCATCATTAGCCAATCAGCAGAATGACATATAGTTTTGGCGGTATATAGTATAAAAAGACTGCTCCCAAAAGGAGCAGTCTTACTAACCAACCACGGCCGATAAGCTATTTGTTGTTAAATAACTTATCTATAATATTTTTAGCAGTGTCTTTACCGCCTAAGCCAATAGCTATTGCCAGCCCTAAACAAATAGCGGCAAACAGATACTGAGTGAGTTTGGCAATCAAATCGTTACCAATATTGAGTTGAGAAAGGATCATGGAAAATACGATAAGTAGTATTCCGAATTTGGCGATAGACCCAATAACACCCGCTTGCTCAATATTCATATTTTTAAGACGCGCCGTAATAAATTTTTTAACGAAATTGGCAATGTACATTCCAAAAACAAAGAGTACGATAGCCACAAAAATATCGGGGATAAACAACAGTACCTCATTAAACATTTCACGGGCGATACCCAATCCTAAGATGTCGAAAACCGTTAGCAAAACAACAAGAAGCAGGACATAATAAATCAGGTTCCCCACAATAGATGAAAAATGGTGCTTTACACCAATTTGCTCCAACATTTTATCCAGCTCAACACGGTCTGCCACTTCATCCAGTTTTATGAGTTTAGCACCCTTAATTACAAATTTTCGGATAAGTTTAGCAATCCATCGGCCAACAAACCAGAAGAGTAAGGCTCCTAATAATTTTGGAATGAACTGGCCTATTTCGGTCATGAAATAGCCGATACTGTCCCATAATTTGGTCATGAACAGTTTTGATGAGTCAAGTATCTTATCCATAAATAGTGTGTTTTTGTTTAAAGTAATGTAAGATAATCCCTATGAAATCATTGAGAGAAGCACAAGTGTTAATAATTGGAATGATCGATAAAATACCAATAAATGGGATTAATGGGTAGTTGCTTCGGGTTTAAAACGGATATTCATCAAACAAAATCTGCCGAAGCTAATAATGAGGGAGACAGCTAAGGATATTAAGACCGGTTTTAACTCATGGGAAGTACTTTAGAATCCAAAAAATATTTGCTAATTTGCAGCACTACAAAGGATGATTTCTCTCCTCTTTAAGAAGGAATAGCCGAAGTTTCATTTTTAAATAAGAATTATGGCAGTTTTAGAAAAAATAACGTCACAAGACGCCATGGCTTTAGAAGATAAATATGGAGCCCATAATTATCATCCGCTTCCGGTGGTATTAAGCAGGGGAGAAGGTGTATACGTATGGGATATTGAAGGAAAACGTTATTACGACTTTTTATCAGCTTATTCCGCTGTAAATCAGGGGCATTGTCACCCGAGGATTATTGGTGCGATGACCTCGCAGGCTAAACAACTTACCCTTACCTCCCGGGCATTTTACAATGATATGCTGGGGCGCTATGAGGAGTTTGCAACGCAGTATTTCGGATATGATAAACTATTACCCATGAATACCGGAGCTGAAGCCGTAGAAACGGCTATCAAGATTTGCCGGAAATGGGCTTATGAAAAAAAAGGAATAGCGGAACAGGAGGCGCAGATTGTGGTTTGTGAAAATAATTTTCACGGTCGGACGACAACGATTATTTCTTTTTCGAATGATTCCGACGCGCGAAAAAACTTTGGTCCTTATACGCCTGGTTTTATCAAAATACCTTATGACGATGTGGAAGCATTGGAAAAAGTTATTAAAGAAAATAAAAATATTGCCGGATTTCTGGTTGAGCCCATTCAGGGAGAGGCTGGGGTTTATGTGCCTTCGGAAGGTTATCTTACTAAAACCAAAGCGCTATGTGAAGCGAATAACATTTTATTTATCGGCGATGAAATTCAAACCGGAATTGCCCGAACCGGGAAATTACTGGCGGTAGATCATGAAAATGTCCGCCCCGATATCCTTATTCTTGGTAAGGCGCTCAGTGGTGGAGCCTATCCGGTTAGTGCAGTATTGGCAGATAATGCGGTTATGAATGTTATTAAACCGGGTCAGCACGGAAGTACATTTGGCGGAAATCCTATTGCCGCAGCGGTTGCCATGGAGGCTCTTCAGGTGGTAAAGGACGAACAACTGGCGGAAAATGCCAATGCCCTGGGAAAGCTTTTCAGAAGTGAAATGGAAGCTTTTATAAAGACGAGTAATACCGTAAAACTGGTGCGCGGAAAGGGTTTGTTGAATGCCATTGTTATTAATGATACTGAGAATAGTTCAACGGCCTGGGATATTTGCATTAAACTAAGAGATAATGGATTGTTGGCTAAACCCACTCACGGTAATATTATTCGTTTTGCGCCTCCTCTGGTGATGAACGAATCGGAATTAATGGATTGTATAAACATTATAAAGCGTACAATTTCCGGGTTTGAAGCACGTTAGATTTTCATAAACCCAAACGTACATGTTGTTATGGAAGAAAAATCACCGTTTCAGAAATTTGAAATTAACCTCACCGATTACGGAATTGATATGCTTAGGGAAACAGCTAAATGGGCTTATTTTCTATCGATCCTCGGGTTTGTAGGAATAGGTTTTATGGTTATTATAGCCTTGTTTGCAGGAACTATTTTTAGCGCTGTTCCCTCCGCTACCGGAGGTATTTTACCGGGGGCAACATTAACGATTATTTATTTACTTATGGCGGGATTGTATTTTATGCCCGTGTTTTATTTGTATAAGTTTTCGTCGAACGTAAAAGCGGCTATTCGGGATAATAATACCTCTAAACTTAATGACGGATTAACTTTTTTAAAATCGCATTACAAGTTTATCGGAATCCTGACGATCGTAATTTTATCACTGTACGTTCTGGCTTTTGTAGTGGCAATTGCAGGAGGAATTTTCACAGCCTCTTCCGGCGGATTCTAACAAATTAATAAATCCTTATAAAAAACCGCAAATCTTTTCGATTTGCGGTTTTTTATTTTGGGATAAAACTTTTACTAGTTCTGACCCTGATATTGCTCAATGGTTTCCTGTACTTTCTCCATATATGCATCCCAGCCACCCATAGAAGTAATTGAGTAAATACTCCATAACAAGGCAAGAACTCCCAGTACCAAACCTATAATTGCAACTGTTTTAGCCGTTTTTAGTTGTGGATAATTATTGTATAAATCGGGATTTTCGGCATATTTTTTTTCATCCTTCCTGATAAGCATAAAAGCTATTCCGGATAATAATAACCCTCCAATTCCCATACTACAACAACAGGCTATAAACGATATAATCCCTAATACCAGTGAGGTAGTTACATTCGGCAGTTTTTGTTGTTCCATAATTTTTTTTTGGTTTAATGATATAGTTTTAAAAGATAATTAATCAGTATAATGGCTATGTTGGTAATAGCTAATCCAATAATAATTTTATTGGCATATTTAACACTTTGAAAAGCGTTGACAAATAGAAAGGCGAACAATAAAATCAGGGTATATATAGCCGGGTACATATAAAAAGCTTCTATAAACTCTCCCTTAAATAGCAGGGCTACCGATCGTTGAATTCCACACCCGGGACATTCTATGCCTAATAACTGTTTGTTCAAACAGGGTAACATGGCATCCTCTACTTTAACAGTCATAGAAAACAGCGAGATAAACAATACACACATTTTTACTTAGTTCGAAGTTAAAAATACAATTATTTTTGTAATGACTTTAAGAAAAAGCAGATCGCCGAATGAAGCGATATATATGATGAGCTATTAACACAATTGCAAATGAATTCTAAACTTATTTATTTTTTAACCATTGTTATGGGAGCAGGATTGTTATGGGGGTCCCGGACTATGGAAAATGACAACCATGCATATATTGCGGCACTCGGATTTATTTTGTTGATGTTTGGACTCTACAAATCAACTACCACCTGGGTAAAGGATAATCCGGCTGCGGAAGAAGAAAAAGATATTAATGATGAAAACGTATGAAACTAAGGGTAGGAGACCGCGTAGAAACCATTGATGAAGCCATACGCGGAAAGATACGGGCGATAACCGGTAGCGAAGCCCTTGTGACGCTTGATGAAGGATTCGAAATGCATTTTGCGTTAAGCGATCTTATTAAGATTCCGGAATCCTGGCTCACCGAAGTATCACATAATGATATTGAAAGTAAATTAAAAGACGAACGTGTAAGTAAAAAGAAGAAACCCGCACCCAGGAAAAAAAAGGAAAAAGAAATTCCTCCGATGGAAGTAGATCTTCATATACATAAGTTGGTGGTTTCTACACGAGGAATGACAAATCATGAAATGCTTACCCTACAATTAGATACTGCCAAGCGGCAATTGGAATTTGCCATCAAAAAGCGGATCCCCAAAATCGTATTTATTCACGGGGTGGGTGAAGGCATTTTAAAGGCAGAACTGGAATTCCTTTTCGGCCGATACCCGGTATCATTTTACGATGCTAACTACCAAAAATACGGACTGGGGGCTACCGAAGTATATATCTACCAAAACCCCTAATTAGCAGGTGTTGTGGTTACCGTACCGAAATTAATGTCGGTCAGATCGGTAAGCCGCTCCCCTTTATTGTTTACCATGGTCATTTCGGAAATGGAAATGGTATGTTCGTAAGTAGTAATCTGAGTAGATTCATCAATAACCGCAACGGTACTTATTGAAACAATTCCGTTAACCGCCGGAATCTCTTCCAGTACTTCGGGCTCTACGGGAGGAATGGCATCACAGAAATAGTTTTTAGAAACCGTACTGTTAAAAATCCGATAGATTAATTTAGAACTTTCATCAATATTGCTGGTTCTGGGTTCATCGGGAGCCGTCTCCTCATTGAGCAAAAGCCCTTTTTCCAGCGTTAAAACCAGGGCTTCATCACTGTCAATTTTAAAAAGTATATCGGTATCAATGGTAACAGTTTCACATGCCTGAACGGAGACATTGTCAAAATTGATACTTTCAATTTGCAAATCTCCATCATCACAGGAGAGAAATACTAGGAAAAACGATAATAGAAAAAATGGCTTCATAATGACTTTTCAATCGAAACAAATGTAAAAGAAAAGTGGGTTTCTAACGAAAAATACCCGGATTAATTTTAATTTTGGAGTCTATGAAAAAAGTTTACCTGGATAACGCAGCTACCACGCGCGTTCATAAAGAAGTAGTTAGCAAAATGGCTGCGGTTTTATCGGAGCACTTTGGCAATCCGTCGTCCACTCATAGTTTTGGAAGGTCTCCGAAAACCATGATAGAAAGCGCTCGTAAAACCATTGCCAAAGAGCTTAATGCACATGCGTCTGAAATAGTATTTACATCAGGCGGTACGGAAGCAGATAATATGGTGCTTAGAGGAGCTGTAAGAGATCTGGGAGTGAAAAAGATAGTGACATCCAAAATTGAACATCACGCCATTCTGCACACAGCTGCGCAACTTCAGCAGGAATACGGTATCGATGTTAAGTTCGTGATTTTAAATAAAGACGGCTCTCCGAATTTAGAGCATCTGGAAAGTATACTTGCCAAAGATGACGATAAAAAACTGGTTAGTTTTATGCATGTAAACAATGAAATAGGAACCAAACTGGATCTGAAGGCCATTGCTCATATATGCAAAAGATACGAAGCACTTTTGCACTCCGACACCGTACAGAGTATCGGACATTTTAAATGGGATGTGCAGGAGATACCTATCGATTTTATGGCGGCTTCCGCTCATAAATTTCACGGCCCTAAAGGGGTTGGATTTGCATATATACGAAAGGATACCGGGTTAAAACCCTTGATTTTTGGAGGAGAACAAGAACGGGGATACCGCGCAGGTACCGAAAGTATTCACAATATTATAGGGTTGGAAACGGCATTTGTAATGGCCTATGAGCATTTAGGCGAAGAGCAGTCTTATATTCAGGGTTTAAAGGATTATTTTATAGAAAAGATACAAAGAGAAATTCCGGAAACCCGGTTTAACGGAGTTTGTGAGGATGCCGCCAGAAGTACCTATACCATTGTAAGTGTACGCCTTCCCTTCAGTGAAGAACAGTCTCAATTACTTTTGTTTAATCTGGATCTGAAAGGGATTGCCTGCTCCAAAGGAAGCGCATGCCAGTCAGGGAGTATTACCGGATCGCATGTGCTACAGGCCGTTCTTACCGAAAACGAACTTAAAAAACCGTCCCTTCGTTTTTCGTTTTCAAAATATAATACCAGGGAAGAAGTAGATTATGTGGTTTCCGTTCTCAGGGAACTATTAAACAAATAATGCAATTATTACACTTTTGTTCAGTGGCGATAATCCGGGATTACCCTTTATCATAAGGAAATTTACGAGCCGCTTTTTTCATCATAGACTCAATGATAGCCTGGGTGTTTTTTCCGGATTTACGGGTAATGGTTTTTTCGTACTTCCACAGTAATTTTCCTGATTTTCCGTCGCTTATTTTAATGGCGATCCGGCCGTGGTCTGATTTTCCTGACAAATAAGAGATCAAATCAAATGAAGTAGAAACACCCTTTGAAATAAGTGCATTCAAAGTAAGGTTCCCGCTAATAATAGCATCTACATTGAGGATTTTGCAGAGCTCCTGTGTAGGATACACATCAATATTGCCATAGGTAATATTATTTCGGGCTAACAGCGCATTCGTATTTTTAATATCCTGGAATTCCACTGTGAATTTTTTTCGCTTTTTCCTCTTAAGGAAATAGGTTTCAAGGGCATTTTGTACGGCGTATCCCTCCTCCTCCTCGAGGTGTAACATTTGCTTTTTAGTCCTGTTCTTCGAATCGTCAAGTTTTAGGATGGCCCTGAAGGGAAGGATGGCTATTTTTTGATGTTCTTTACTCAACGTTTTAAACGAGGAGCTTTCATAAATCGATTTTTGCCCGTAACCCGTACAAACTATTAGTAAACTAATAAAGAAGATTATTTTTTTCATCAGAATTGCATACTCATTTTAACGTTAAAAACCCGACCGGTCATAAAATTTGGAATACCGAACTGTCTTTTGGTATAAGCATCCCGAACCCAGGTATTGGTTATTGCATTTTGGACATCAAAAATATTGAATATTTCAAAGCCGGCACTCAATTCTCTGAATTTGTAAAGCCAATGCCCTTCCGGATACCGTTTCTTATAATCGGTAAAAACATATGATATTCCCAGGTCAGCCCGTTTGTAATCTCTTAAACGGTTTTGGTAGAGGTAAGGATCCGCATAACTGGGCGATCCGCCCGGAACTCCCGTATTGTATATCATATTGAGATACATGCGTAATTCCGGAATGTTGGGAACATAATCCTGAAATAATACGGCAAACTTTAAACGCTGATCGGTAGGCCGGGCAATATAACCTCTGTTATCAATATTTTCTTCGGTTTTAAGATAACCAAAACTTACCCACGATTCGGTTCCCGGAACAAACTCTCCGTTCAGCCGCATATCAAGACCGTATGCATATGCTTCTGCATTGTTTTGGGTCTGATATCTGATTCGGACATTTTCAAGGGTATAGGGGTTAACCCTTGTTAATTTTTTGTAATAAGCTTCCGAAATAAGTTTGAAAGGGCGGCTCCATAATTTAAAACTATACTCATTTCCAGCCACGATATGTAGCGCCTGTTGCGATTTTACCTCCGGGCGAACACGACCTTGCGGATCTCTTAGTTCTCTGTAAAAGGGAGGCTGCTGATAGAGGCCTCCTGACAGCCGGAAAAGCATATCTTTGTCCCAATCGGGTTTAAATGCTACCTGGGCTCTGGGGCTAAAAACCGTTTGGGAGCTTTGTGATTGATTTTCCGGACTTACCGTCCATGAATGCATTCTTACACCGGCATTGAACCACCATTCGTTTTGTTTCCAGATAGTACGTCTTGACCATTGCAGAAATCCTGAAATCCGATTGGTTTTTACGAAATTTGTGGCCCGGACTTCCTGAAAAGGCTCCAGGGCTCCCGTAAAAGGTACGGAAGGCTGCTGGTTAATAAATTCAGGGAATGGAGGCCGAATGGAAAAACCTGCCGAATCAATAACTTCCCACTCAATTAATCGATCCCGAATATCTTCGTGCGTGTATTTAACACCCCAATCAAATTGATGTTCATTTTTAACGAAAGTACCTTTGTGTTCGGCATTTATTATAAAGGCATCCAGGTCGTTTCGTGCATGATTTAACTGTGAGCCTATTGCCTGAGTAAATTCTACCTCCCCAAGATCATTACCTCCAATACTGGTATTAACTTCACCTAAAGCATAACTTGCAAGGATATCAAAATATTCTTCCTCGGTGGTATGGTAGGCAGAGGCAATTACTTTTAATGTGAGATTGTCATTCGCATAGTAATTTGCCTTAAAGGCACCCAATGCGGTTTGATAGGCATCTTTTTCCTGCCCTTTATAGTTAATTACCAGAGCAATAGGGTCTAACAAAGTTCCGAAATTTGTTTGCCGGGTTAAGGGTACATAATCGTATTTGTTTAATGATAGATTCCCCAAAAAGTGAAGGTGAAATTTATCGGAAAACTTATAGGTTAAATACGTTTGCGCATCTACGAATATTGGTTTGAAATTGGTTTCGGTTTGTTTGCTTTTAACCAATAAACTGTTGTTGCGATAGCGAAGCCCGCTAAGCGAAGTAAATTTTCCTTTGGCGCCGCTGGTTTCCACAGAGGCACTGGCTCCCAATAAACTCGCCTTAAAACTTGCTCCAAAAGCTACGGGGTTTTTATATGTTATATCCAGTACCGATGAGAGTTTATCGCCGTATCGCGCCTGAAACCCTCCGGAGGAGAAGCTCACATCCTGAATAAGATCTGTATTCACAAAACTCAATCCCTCCTGTTGTCCGGAACGAATTAGAAATGGACGATACACTTCTATTTCATTAACATACACCAGATTTTCATCATAATTACCTCCGCGAACCGCATATTGAGTACTCAACTCGTTATTGGCATTTACCCCCGGAAGCGATTTCAGAATGTTTTCCACACCTGCATTGGCTCCGGGTATAAGCCGTATTTGTTTTGGAGATATGTGCGTAATTCCCTGAATTGATTTACGCCTGTTGGCAGTTACAACTACCTCGCTGATCTGAGCTACATTTACTTTCATTACGGGGTTGAACTCGAAATCTTCCCCGTTTTCCAATTGTAATGTAAGTGTTATTTTCTTGTATGATAAATGACTAAAAACCAGTGTGATATCCTGATTGCCCGGAACCTCCATTTCATAAAACCCATTAGCATTGGTTTGCGTTCCCTTTTCTCCAATCGCGATATTAACATTTTCCACAGGGTTATTATTTTCGTCCAGAACCACACCTCGAATACTCGCATTTTGAGCGGAGAGTTTAGCAAGACTGCTAAAAAACAAGATGATAATAAGCCTATATAATTTCAATATGTTTATTTTTTTCTAAATAATGTACTCGTAAAAGTAGTACTGTTGCCCACATTATCTATAGCTTTTACTTCGAGTTCCAACCTGGTATCGTCAAACACTTTATCTTTGAAATCGTATTTTAAATTTCCTTTTTTGGCATCGTATTCCAAAAGCACCCATTCTCCGTTAATGGTAGCGCTGTAACTGTCAATACCGCTTTCATGGTCTTCGAGCTTTAACGATAAATACCTGTAGTTGGAAAGCCATTTATGGTCTTTAAAGTTACGAGGCCTGATTCTGGGAGGTGTCGTATCACTGACAAGGGTATAAGTACCCAGATTTCTTGTGCGCGTACTTAAATGACCGTTACGTTTGTATGTGTTTTGGTATGTTGGATTTCCTTTTTTGTCTAAGAGAGCAATATAAAGCTTTTCCCGGTCTTGCGTGGAACGTTGTGAAGCATTAAAGGTTACGGTAAAGTTCTTATGAACCGGAACCTTCTTGTTATGAATTTTTACCGTGTCCTTTCCCGGCACCAGATCGATATAGAAATCCTGATAAAATGCTTTAGCCGGAAAATGCACCTTTGCTGCTCCCAAATCAAAATTATTGGGCTGGGATGCTTTAATAAAATAATCGGTACGGGCTTCATCTTTAAAATACACCACTTCTTGTTTTTTACCGATCACAGGTATAAAAAGGGAAGAGGTATTCCCTGAAAAATCCCGGACTTTTAGTTCCAGTTGGTACGCTTTTCCCGGTAGTATTTCAACGACTCCGTTATTAATATTGATTTGATAAATACTGAGCGGATTTGCGGCTTCAACAAAGCACTTCTGAATCCTGCTCCTGTTTTTAATAAAATATTCGTAATCTATAAATGTGTTGATATATCGGGTTTCGGAAAAAGCAAAAGATTCGAAATCGTATTGTAAAACAGTTTTGTTATTTACCCGCAGGGCTACCGCGTAAACACCATTATGGTTATACGCCAGATCCTGACGATCGTACCCGTTAAAACCAAACCCTATACGCCCCGAAGCATATACGGGATCTGACTTATAATTTCCGTCTTGTGTTCTCCTAAAGGGAATTTGAATGCGTCTTTCCGATTTGTTAACCTGCGCATTACTCCCGAGAGGATAGGCAAACAAACGCTGTAATACCGGAGCTTGCGTATCTTTTATGTCAATTCCGAAATACATAGGGTTAATGGGTTTCTGTGATGCGGAACCCCGTATTTCAAAATGCAAATGAGGCCCGCCGGAGCCTCCGGTGTTCCCGCTATAAGCTATAACCTGCCCTTTCGTGCATGACAACTCTCCATTTTTAGGGAACAATTCAATTTCAAAGCTTCTTTTAGCGTATTGATGCTTTTTTACATAGGCCTCTATTTCCGGAGCAAATTTTTGCAAATGGCCGTATACGGATGTATAGCCATTAGGATGAGCAACATACAGGGCTTTGCCATATCCCCAACGGGATATTTTAATTCGCGTAATTACGCCATCGCCAATGGCAAAAACCGAAAGGCCTTCGCGTTGTTGTGTTTTGATATCCAGGCCGGAATGAAAATGATTGGACCTTAGCTCACCAAAGGTTCCTGAAAGTACCAGAGGAATGTTTAGAGGTGATTGAAAAACATCTTCGGGATAGTTATTTTGTGCCAGTCCGGCTGTCATCCATAGGAAAAAAAAGAAAAGGGTATAATGTAATTTCATAGAATGTTTTGGTTCTACGGCTAATGTAATTAAATCAAATATAACATAAAACATTAGGTGCTAAAACCGGGCCATTATTTTTTACAATCAGATAAATTCTCAATATTTTCGGAAAACTGTTGCGAACTAGAGTCAGGTATGTTAACTTTGTGTTTATATGTATTGAATTTACACGATGAGTGAAATCTCTGAAATTGTTGATGTTCTTGAAAATCGGATTAGTAAATTGCTTCATAAAATGGAGCTTTTAAAACAGATGAATACCAGACTTACCGAGGAAGTATCGGCTTTAGAGACCACCAGATCGGAGCTTGAAAAGCATATTGAAGACTGGGAGGAAAAATATCAATCACTTAAAATGGCAAATTCAATGCTTGGCAGTAATGACAATAATACAGAAGCTAAGCTTAAAATAAATACGCTCATTCGGGAACTGGATCATTGTATTACCCAGTTATCCGAATAATGTTCTTACATTGATTATGAACGACAAGCTTAAAATCAAATTGACTATTGCGGATAGAGTGTATCCGCTTACAATTAACCCGAATCAGGAGGAAGGTCTGCGAAAAGCGGCTAAGAAGATTGAAAAGTTAATAAAGCAATTTGAGCAGAGTTATGCGGTTCGTGATAAACAGGATGTTTTAGCTATGTGCGCCCTGCAGTTTGCATCGCAGGCGGAACAAAAGAGCATAGATAAAGAAAGCGATATTGCCCTGGCAAAAGAACGATTACATTCGTTAAATAAACTTTTGTTAGAGCAACTTAGTTAGCAAATACGTTCTTTTAAATAAAATTTGATTACTGCCTACATTGGTAATTTATTTTTGACAAACTCAACATTAATATTTTTGAAAAAGGTGAGTTCGGGTTGTAAAAGCATGCCGGTCTTGTAACCGGATCCTTAAGCAGTTCGGTAGCCTTAAACCTGTTTATAGGAGTTTGTACAAAACTTCTCACCGATGTAGGCTTTTTTTATACTAAATATATGGACACGATGGATACAACACTTATTATTGTAGGAGTAGTTGGTTTGGTTTTAGGTTTTTTAATTGCTAAAATATTGGAACGCGGTAAAGCTTCCCGGACAATCACCAATGCAAAGCGGGATGCCGATGCTATTCTAAAAGAGGCCAGAAAGGAGGGAGAAACCATTAAAAAGGATAAAATCCTTCAGGCCAAGGAAAAATTTCTCGAGTTAAAAGCAGAACATGAAAAGGTAATTACATCAAAAGACAAGAAGATATCGGAAGCGGAAAAAAGAACGCGGGATAAAGAATCTCAGGTATCTAATGAGCTGGCAAAACAGAAGAAGCTCAATAAAGAAGCAGAAAATAAAATAAAAGATTACGATTACAGGCTTGGATACCTGGAAAAAAAGCAATCGGAATTAGATAAACTTCACAAAAATCAGGTAGAACAACTGGAAGTTATTTCCGGCCTGGCTGCCGAAGATGCAAAAGCACAGCTTATAGAATCGTTGAAAACAGATGCTAAAAGCGATGCCATGACATTTATTCAAAAAACGGTTGAAGAAGCAAAACTCACGGCGCAACAGGAAGCAAGGAAAATAGTAATTAATACGATACAACGTATCGGTACCGAAGAGGCCGTTGAAAACTGTGTTTCTGTTTTTAATCTTGAATCGGACGATGTAAAGGGAAGGATTATTGGAAGGGAAGGAAGAAATATACGTGCATTAGAGTCCGCTACCGGTGTTGAAATTATAGTAGACGACACTCCGGAAGCTATTATTCTTTCCTGTTTTGATTCGGTGAGAAGAGAAATCGCCAGACTTTCACTTCACAGATTAGTGACCGATGGAAGAATTCACCCGGCACGTATTGAAGAAGTGGTTAAAAAGGTGAGCAAACAAATTGAGGAAGAAATTATCGAGGTAGGAAAACGAACGGTAATTGATTTGGGAATTCACGGATTACACCCGGAACTAATTAAGGCGGTGGGAAGGATGAAATACCGTTCTTCTTACGGACAAAACCTGTTGCAGCATTCTCGTGAAGTTGCCAAATTATGTGGTGTTATGGCTGCCGAACTCGGGCTGAATCCGAAGCTTGCCAAACGAGCCGGATTATTGCATGATATAGGGAAAGTACCGGATACGGAAACAGAAGTACCACATGCTATTCTGGGAATGGAATGGGCAGAAAAATACGGTGAAAAACAAGATGTATGCAATGCTATTGGTGCTCATCATGACGAAGTGGAAATGAAAACCTTACTGGCTCCTATTGTTCAGGTGTGTGATGCCATTAGTGGTGCGCGTCCCGGCGCCAGGCGCCAGGTACTGGATTCGTATATCCAGCGACTGAAAGACCTGGAAGACATAGCTTTTGGTTTTACCGGTGTTAAGAAGGCATATGCCATACAGGCAGGAAGAGAATTAAGGGTTATCGTGGAAAGCGAAAAAGTAAGCGATGACAAAGCGGCGCAGTTATCGTTTGAAATATCTCAGAAAATACAAACGGATATGACTTATCCCGGACAGGTTAAAGTAACGGTTATCAGAGAAACCCGTGCGGTAAACGTTGCTAAATAATCTGTTATATTAGTACTATATAAACAAACCCCTTGAAAACTTCAAGGGGTTTTTTAATACATGGTATTAGTTGATTATTACATTACTTTTTGTCGGGGCCCGGCATTGAGAATATCTGAATTTACCCCTTCGGCAAATTGTTCGAAATTCTTATTGAAAAGACCAATCAGTTTACTTTTTTCCAACTCATACTTTTCTTTGTCCTCCCACGTGTTTTTGGGAGTAAGAATTTCCGAAGGTACTTCAGGGCAGTTTTCCGGAATTAAAAAACCGAAATCCGGATCTGCTTTAAAAGGTACTGTTTTAAAAGCAGCATGGTGAATAGCATCTATCATTGCTCGTGTATATTTAAGTTTAATACGCGATCCAGTGCCATAGCCACCTCCGGTCCAACCCGTATTAACAAGCCATGCAGTAGCTTCGTGATTTTTGATCTTTTGTGCCAGAAGCTCGGCATACTTATTAGGGTGCCACATCATAAAGGCGGCTCCGAAACAGGCACTAAATGTAGCTTGAGGTTCGGTAACTCCCATCTCAGTTCCGGCTACTTTGGCAGTATAACCCGAAATAAAATGATAGCTGGCCTGCTCGGGAGAAAGTTTACTGATAGGAGGTAATACACCAAACGCATCGCAAGTTAGAAAAATGATATTTTCGGCATGCCCTGCCATACAGGGAATTTGAACATTTTCAATATAGTCAATAGGGTATGAGGCCCTGGTATTTTGGGTAATAGAGGTGTCGGTATAATCAACCTCCCGGGTGGTTTTATCGTACCCTACATTTTCCAGGACCGTACCAAATTTGATGGCATTGTATATGTCCGGCTCATTTTCAGCGGAAAGATTAATGGCTTTGGCATAACACCCTCCTTCAATATTAAATACACCTTCGTCGGTCCAGCAGTGTTCATCGTCGCCAATTAACTTGCGTTTCGGGTCGGCACTAAGGGTAGTTTTTCCCGTGCCCGACAAGCCGAATAAAATGGAAACATCTCCCTGTTCACCTACGTTAGCGGAACAATGCATGGGAAGAACGTTTTCAAGTGGCATTAAATAATTCATTATTGAAAAAATACCCTTTTTCATTTCACCGGCATATTGTGTTCCCAAAATAACAACTTCCTTACGCTCCAGGTTTAAATCAATACTGGTCTTGGAAGTCATATTGGACGTATATTGGTTAGCAGGAAAACCTCCGGCATTAAAAATTACATAATCGGGTTTTCCAAAATTTTCCAATTCTTCTGCACTTGGCATAATAAGCATATTCTGCATGAAAAGGGCATGATAAGCCCTGGTACAAATAATCCTTACTTTAAGACGATATTTCGGATCCCAGCCTGCAAAAGCGTCTACCACAAATAAATGATCGCAAATATTCAAATAATCAATGGCACGCTCGTGATTTACCATAAAAGTGTGTTCGTCCAGGGCAATGTTAATAGGCCCCCAATCAATATTTTCCTCAGAATCAGGATGTTTAACTATACGTTTGTCTTTCGGGCTTCGTCCGGTTTTTTCTCCGGAATAAACCATGAGCGAACCTACATTGGATATTGCCGTACCTTTTTCTTTGGTAAGTGCAATCTCATATAACGTAGGAACACTGGTATTTCGAAAAACGTTTTCTGTATTAATTCCGTAATTCTTTAAATTAAAAGTCTTTGACATGATATCGTGATTTTGATCGTTAACACTATAATAAAGTTCCCAATAAATGCCTTATTAAAGAATGATGTATATCATGTGTTTTAAAGAATATTCTTTACATAAATAGTTAAAAACGAAGGTTATACTCTATAAAATAGAGAATATGGCAAGCACTATGATTGATACCACCAATGGCCCGATAATACCTATAAACAATCCTCCGAATCTGAAATCTTTTTGTTGCAGTTTTCCGGTACTATAGGCTATGGCATTTGGCGGGGTTGAAATAGGGAATAAAAGCGCGGTGGAAGCACATAAACCGATAACCAGAGGCAGAACTACGGGATTGTTAAAGGTTAGAATGATTGCTACCGGGATTAAGATGGTAGCGGTAGCCGTATTACTCATAACGTTTGAAAGAATTACGGTGAGCAGGGCAAATAAAAAAACCATGAAATAAAAGTTGATTTCAAACTGCTGAATTTTTTCAACGTAATGATGTGCGAGCCCTGTTTCTTTGATTGCCAGACCAAGGGCCAGCCCGCCTGCAACGAGCATGAGTGTATCCCAGGGTAGTTTTCGTACATCATCGCCATTTATGATTCCCGAGATGGTGAGTAATACGATAGGGCAAAGTGAGACAATAGCTGCAGGGATTCCGTGAACTTTTTCGGTTAACCAGAAAATGAATGTTAACGAAAGTACAGCAAAAACCACCCGCTTCTTTAAAAGTGCTATTTTCGGAAATGCATTTTTAACCGCTGTTGTACGCTCGTCTAATTCGAGCACTATCTGACTGTTTGACAAAATATATTTTCTGGAAAGAAAATACCAAAGTAACATGGTGAGTATGAGTGCTGTGGGAAAACCAACCATCATCCATTCAAGAAATCCAATCTGTATACCGTGATGATTTAGTGCTTCAATAGCAATGGCATTTGGGGGCGACCCGATTAAGGTTCCCATACCGCCTATGGAAGCAGCTGCGGCAATACCAATTAATAACGATTTAGAGAGCCCTGGAGAAACTTTATCAATTTTACCGAGAAAGGGTACAACGGAAGCTATCATCATAGCGGTAACAGCCGTATTTGACATGACCATGGAAAATATAGCGGTTGTTAGCATTAAACCGAGGAGGATGAATTTGGGTGAGGTGCCGAATCGCATTACCGACCATCTGAAAAGTATCTTGTCTAGTCCGACTTTTTTCATGGATTCGGCCATAAAAAAACCACCCAGCATTATCCAAATAACACTGTTAGACCAGGAATTCACATACTTTAAATAGTATTCCCTGGTGTTTTCCGGATCTATCTGACCGTAATAATGGTTCATAGCAAAAATGAGGAACCCAAAAACCAAAAGACCCACGGCAAAGGGCGGAATAGCCTCGGTAATCCACAATCCTATAGCAAAGAATAACAAAAAGAGCACATAGGTCTGGGCCTGATCAAATTCCGGCTCATGAAGCCAGTAAGTCATGGCAAATGCAACAATAAGGCTCAATAAAAAATAGATTACCTTACTTTGAATATCCACTACTTTTTCCATATTGGATATTAGCCTCGCGGATAAACCTCTTGAATCTCCCATAACGATAATAATTGAGACTTAATCAAGTACCAAAATTATAAACGAAAAAAGTAATTAAGCTAACAATTATCATTTGCCAGATTAAAAATGAAGAAAGACACTAATTTTGATCAAAAAGTGTTAAAAATAACATGGAAATCAGATATTTAGCCCCTGGTAAAATGTAGCTCTGAAGAAAATGCGTAACCTTAATGAAAGCCAACGGCCGTTTACTCTTCTTCCAGGTTTCTGATCTTAACCAGTTTGGCTTTCCAGAGTGAAAGAGATTCCTTGTGTTTATTGATATTTTTTTGAACTTCCATAACCACAGGATTGTTTGCATCGGCATTAATAAATTGCAGGTTATTTTCCAGTTGCCGAATTTCACTTTTAACTTCGTCAATCTTTCTACGTATAAAGACCCGTTCATTTTGCAGTAATCGGTCTCCGTCGGAGTTTGCCAACTGTTCTAGTTTGTTATTGTATTTAATAAGTTCCGATTCCCGCTTTTCCAGGTTCATTTTTTTGAAAAGAGCATCCAGAATTTTGTTGAACTTAGATTCAATGCTTCGTTTATTAAAGGGAACTCTGCCAATAGATTTCCATTCCTCAATATGCTTTTTAACGGTGATAAGATCTTCCTCTTTGTTTCCGCCCAACTGAAATTCTTTAAACTGATCTAAGAATTTTTTCTTTTTCTCAAAGGCTTCAAATTCTCCTTTATTGGCTTCCCTGCGCTGGGCGTGCAGGCGATCAAAATAATAATTACAAGCGGATTTAAACTGTTCCCAGATCCGGTCAGAATGCTTTCTGGGTACATGACCAATTTGTTTCCAGTCTGCCTGAATTTTTTTCATCAAAGGCGTAGTTTCATTCCAATCCTCGCTGTCTTTTAACGATTCGGCAAGTTTAACCAATTCCAGTTTTTTGTCTAAATTTTTATGCTGTTCTTTTTTAAGGTTTTTATAAAAGGTATTCTTATTACGATTGAAAGCCCTGACGGCATCTTTAAAAGCGGCCCATGTTTGTTCATTGACATTTTTTGGAACTCTTCCGGCTTTAAAGAATTCTTCTCTGAGCGCTTCAATCTCCCTGATATGTTTTTGCCATACACTATGAGAATTCACTTCGCGTTCGGCTATTTCGGCGATAGCAGCTATGATTTCCTGTTTTTTAATCAGATTCTCCTCATAAACCTGATCCAGATTCTTATAGTACTCCTGCCGTTTTTGGTGAAGCGTTTTAGTGATATTGCTGAATTGATTCCAAATGTCTTCCCGATGTTCCCTATCAACCGGGCCAATATCTTCTTTCCATACCTTATGCAGAACCTGGAGTTCCCGAAATGCTTTGATAACATCGGATTCGTTCAATAAAACCTTTGCCTTTTCTATTAACTTTTGTTTTTCCTCCAGATTGTGTTTGAAATCGAGATCTCTTAAATCCCGATTGAGATCTAAAAAATCGTAAAATATCTCTACGTGATGATGGTAGGTTCGCCAAACGTCATTATAATGTACGCGCGGTACGGGCCCTGCGGTTCTCCATCGATCCTGTATGTCTTTAAAGTGTTTGTAGGTGGTGTTGATATTTTCTTCAACATTAATAAGCCCCTTTAGTTCTTCTATGATCTCAAGACGCACCGTAAGGTTTTGTTTAAGATTTTGTTCCAGGTTTTTATAATACAGAGCTCTGCTTTCTTTATAATCTCTGTAAGCGTTATTAAATCGGGTTTTTACAGGTGTTGTGTAGTGAAAATCAATAGCATTTCCTCCCTTCTGAACAAATTCTTCTTTTTTTTCATCCAGTAATTCCTGAAATTTCAGATTGAACTCAGAACGAATACTATCAATGTGATTCTTGATAGCTTGTACTTTTTCATTTTTCAGCAACCTTTCCATTTCAGATACCAATTCATCAAGACTCATGGCATGGTAATCTAACATTGGAATTTCGTGTCTTTTCTCGTTTTCCTTATCTTCCGCATCTTCTGAATTTTCAGCACCAGCTGCTCCGGCAGCTTCCATTTCTTCAGGTGTTTCCATTTCCACCTGAGATTCCATTGTTTCTTCCTTGTCTTCCGTTTCCTCCTTGTCTTCCTCAGCTTTGTTACCGGTAACTTCTTCTTCGCTATGCGTATCTTTAAGTTCCTCTATTCCTTCTGCCTCAGGCAGGTTATCCTTTTTTTCTTCTAACATCATAAAAATGTTTAGGGTTCGCTATCACTTTCATAGGGTAAGATACTAACAACTGTTTAATTGTCAAAGCATTTTGAAAGGCTTATAAAAATATGGGAAGTAAAAGAAGGCTGTTTTTTTAAGAATTCCAGATTTTCCAGGCTTTTTCCGCCTGTTGTTCCAACATGGCAAGACCGTTAATACATCGGGCACCCTGTTCTCTTCCCAATCGCATAAATGTTGTTTCTTCCGGATTGTATACCAAATCGAAAAGTAAATGTTGTTTTCCAAGAAGGTGATAAGGGAGTTCCGGTTTTTCCGAAATATTTGGAAAAGTACCAAGCGGAGTACAATTTATAATCACGGTATAGGTTGCCAAACACCTATCGTTTATCTGATGATATCCGATGATACCTTCTTCCGCATTGGGTGTCCGACTCACTGAAAGAAAGGTAATTTCCATTTTGTTAAGGGCATACTTTATAGCCTTGGAGGCGCCTCCGGTTCCTAAAATCAGAGCCTTTTTATGATGCGGCTTTAAATGGGGTTTAATAGATTTTTTAAACCCGTAATGATCGGTATTGTACCCGATTAATCCCTTTTTTCCAAATTTAATAGTATTGACCGCTCCGATAGATTTGGCCGTTTTATGAACTTTATACAGGTAGGGAATGATCTTTTCCTTATACGGAATAGTAACATTCAAACCTTTTATATCAGGGTGTTCTGAGAGTATTTCAGGGAATTGGGAAAGAGAGTCCAGATCAAAATTTTGATAAGAATATTGATTCAGTCCAAGCGCCTGGAATTTCTGTGTAAAGTAGTTTCGGGAAAAAGAATACGAGATATTCTTTCCGATTAACCCGAATCGTTTATTTGACTTTTCGCGTTTTTTTTCCATACCAATCAAGTGCCAGTACTATCAATACTCCCAAGATGATGAAACCAAAGGCCCACCATGTTTCCGTATCTGAAAAATCGGGAATATAACGCTGATAATTTTTAATAATCTTGTCTCCATTTGAGTCTAACAGAAAAGTACCATCTGCATTTCGCTTAAAGAGTGTTTTTTTCCAGGGCCAAACCACACCCAGCGATCCTGAAATAAACCCGATAATTATTGCTGTGGTTATATGTTTGTAGTGTTTGAGTACATAATTAAGTAAATGTGATAAAGTAACCAGACCGGTAGCCGATCCAAGTGTAAATACCGCAAGAATTTTAAGGTTCCGTACTCTTTCAGCATTTTCCGTAAAGCTAAAATCACCGCGGAAAATATCTGCAAAAGTGTCGTAAAGTGCATTCACCGAATCAACCAGTAACAATACGTAATTTCCCAGGAGAATTAAAATAAAGGATCCGGAGAGGCCGGGAAGTGTCATCCCGGAGACACTGATAATTCCACAGAAAAAAACAAAAAGAAGATGATCGTTTTCCTTGGCAGGGCTCAGAAAACTAATAGATAGCCCCACCAGAGTTCCTACAATCAGCGAAGTAACGGTTTGCCGGTTCCAGCTTTTAAAATCCTTTGCAATATAATAGATCGATCCTATGATCATTCCGAAAAAAGCCGCCCAGACAAATAATTCTTTTTTCTGAATAAAGTAATCCAGTACTTTTGAAACACTAAAATAGCTGATAAGCATTCCAAGTATGAGGAGCCCCAGGAATCTTCCGTTAATATACTGTACAAAACTCTTGTACCGACCATTAATTAACAGGAGGAAAGCTTTTGCATTAATCTTCTGAAGCGAATAGATAAATTCTTCGTAAAAACCAACTACGAAAGCAACAATACCTCCCGATACCCCGGGAACTTTATTAGCTGCTCCCATGGCCAGCCCTTTAATTACCAGAAAAAAGCGATCTCTAAACGTCCTGGCGCTATTCATAATCAATGCTTTTGAGTTGAAATTTTTTCCAGGATAAAAATGGTTAAGAATCCCGTAATGGCCAACACCACCGCCATTGTAAAATAATTGTCTCCTTCAAAGGCAAATGGTGAAATACTTTGTTCTTTTATTACAATTTCTTTATCGCCAATAAGTTGGGATTCCAGTACTTCTTTCCATGGCCAGATCTTGTTGAGCGATCCTAAAATAAATCCGGTTAGAAGTGCCAGCGTAATGTTTTCGTAATGGCGAAAAAGCCATTTGAGAATTCTTGAAAAACTCAAAAGGCCAAATACGGCCCCCCCGGCCAACACGGCAAGTGTTTTAAAATCAAAATCGTGTGTAGCTTCCGATACGGTTTGGTAAGCACCGAGAAGTACCAGTATAAAAGCTCCGGATATTCCCGGAAGGATCATCGCACAAATGGCTAATGCTCCTGCCAAAAACAGAAAAAAACTATTACTACTTGCTGCCAGCGGAGGTAAGGTAGTTATATAATACGCAATAAACGCGCCGCCGAGAAAGGATACTATAGCGCCTACGGTCCACTTTTTAATTTGCTTTCCCACGAAAAATATACTGGCCAGTACCAATCCGAAGAAAAAAGCCCATAGCAGTATGGGGTAATTTTCCAGCATCCATTTTACAAAGCGCATTAGGGTAAAAAAACTAATGAGAATTCCTAAAATAAGTGAAAAAAGAAAGTTTCCGTTTATTTGTTTCCACGCCGGGGCAATTCCTTTTTTGAGTAAAGTCCTGAATGCGTCGAGATTGATGCTGTTAATACTATCAATCAATTCTTCATAAATTCCCGAAATAAAGGCAATAGTACCTCCGGATACGCCGGGAACCACATCGGCTGCTCCCATAGCCATACCTTTCAGGGCAACAACTAAATAATCAAATGAAGATCGTTTCTGCATACTTTGTTTTCAAGAGAATGACAAAAGTATACAAATTTAAGCGGATGTGTTTTTAAAACTTGTTATTATATTCTTAACCGATTTTCTTTCGAAAACCGAAGGGAATAAGATTTCCATTATAAAGTGTTCCGAATAATTATTTCTCAAGGCATTTTTTAAATGGTATTTTGCCTTAATAGCCTCTGCCGACATATAATATAAGCCCGCCAATCGGTATTCCAGTTCATGGTTGTCCGGATAAAACTCCAAAGCCTGAAGTAACGTAAGAATAGCAGCGTTATATTCTCCCAGTTTTTGTAGGATATCCGACCAGGAAGTCCAGGTGTAAAGCTCGTAATTCCCTAATTCTATAACTCTTTTGTATGCAACATCGGCTTCCTCGTAAAAGTGTAGTTTTTTATTGATTTCTGCACTCCGTTTCCAGTAAAGCACATTTTCAGTGTCTATACTAATGGCCTTATTTATATAATACAAAGCTTTTTGAAAATTACTTTGTTTAAAATAAAAATCGGTAATAGCCAACCAACCCTTATCTAATAAAGGATCTTCATGAACTGTTTGATAGTAATGTTTTTTAGCAAGCTCTAAATTCCCCAGTTTTTCATGGCATCTGCCAATTCTTAAAAACGCAAAAGAGGTGGGATCGTCGAGCGTAAGTGTAATTTCATAATTTTCAATGGCCTCCTCATATTTCTTGAGTTTTTCAAGAACTTTTCCCTTTTCAAGATAAGCACCGATAAAAGAATCGTCTGAAATAATGGCAAAATCAAAGGCAGCCACCGCTTCCTGATACATATTTTTAGCCATATATTGCTTCCCCAGCTGATGCCAGGCCACTTCGGAATACGGATTTCCTTCTATGTACATATTCAGAAATTCTATGGCACCGTCATGATCTTCCATAAAATCATAACAGTATATCACATTGTACAGCGCCGTATAATCTTCCTGATCATCCTCGAGGCACTTTATAAAAAAATCTTTAGCCGAGGCATAATCTTCCAAAAACAGGTATTCCATCCCAATGAGTGAATGGATATCCGCAACATCTTCCGAAACGGCCAGTGCCAGTTTAAGAAATTCGATTGCTGCGTGATGTTCATCCTGCTTTGACAGGATATTTGCCCGCTGTATATAAATTTCCTCATTAGAACTTTCGATTTCCTGAAGTTCATCGAGTAACCCGTCGGCCAAATCAAACTTATTTTCAAAAACCAATACTTCTACCTGTAACAAACGGAGTTCCACAGAAGCCGGATGCTGACCCAGCCCTATTTTAATGGCCTTTTTGGCCAGGGATACTTTCCCGTTGTTTAGGTAGTGATGGATAATGTGTTCAAAGTCCTCTGAATCAAAAAAATAGACATCATTAGTCTTAAGCATAGATTCAAATTTGGACAAAGGTAAGTTGCCATTTTCATTAGAGTTCAAAAGCATAGCGAATCTATTAGATTTCTATGTAATTAAAATTAGGGCTTCAAAAATTAATTTTCTTTAGAAATCGTTATTGTTATCAACAAATTAGTTAACATGCATTTTTTTAACCTTATCGAGTGCTTTTAACAGGATATTACAACCTTGTTCAATTTCAGAATCGGAAATGGTTAATGGCGGTGTTATGCGAATAGCTTTCGGTTCAAAAAGCAGCCAGAAAAGAATTAATCCATTATTTTGACATTCAAAAATAACCTCGTTTACGTAATGTTCATTTTCCAGAATAAGAGCGAGCATTAATCCTTTTCCGCGAATCTCCTTTATCAGGGAATGCTTAAGCAGCGAACGGAACCGTGCTTCCTTTTTAAGAGCATCCGGAATAAGGTCAGTTTGGCTGAGTTCCCGGAGGGTAGCCAGACAAGCGGAAGCTATCACCGGATGCCCGCCGAATGTTGTAATATGACCAAGTTTTGGAGAGGCGCTTAACTCGGACATTAATTCTCTGGAGGCCATAAAGGCACCAACGGGCATTCCGCCTCCCATACCTTTTCCCATTACTAAAATATCCGGAATTACACCATAATGCTGAAAGCCGAACATTGCTCCTGTTCTTCCAAATCCCGGCTGAATTTCATCCAATATCAATAAAGTTCCGGTTTCTTTACACCGCTTCCTCACCTTTTGTAAGTATCCGTTTTCCGGAAGAATAAAACCTGCCCCTCCCTGTATGGTTTCCAGGACTACGGCAGCCGTTTTGCTCGTAATAAGAGCAATATCTTCTTCCTTATTAAAACGGATAAATTTTCCTCCGGGAATCAACGGTCTGAAGGCTTTTTTACGGGTTTCATACCCCATAATGCTTAATGCACCCATGGTATTTCCGTGATATGCATGAGAAGCTGCTATAATTTCTGTTCTGCCGGTAGCCTTTTTAGCAAGTTTTAAAGCCCCTTCTATAGCTTCCGTACCGGAATTAACCAGATACGTGGTTTCAAGGGGTTCCGGCAGATGTTGTGCTAATTCCCGTGTTAGGGCAACGGCTGGCTCCTGTATATACTCGCCATATACCATTACATGCATATAGCTTTCCAGCTGCTTTTTTACGGCACTGATAATTTTGGGATGACTGTGCCCCAGCGTACATGCCGAAACACCCGCAACAAAATCGAGATAGGCTTTTTGATTGATATCAAAAATATACGACCCTTTTGCATGGGAGATCTCCATGGCCAAAGGATGTGGTGACGTTTGCGCCTGATACCTGAAAAAATCGGACACGGCTTTTTTCATATCGTATTATTCGGAGTCCTTTTTTTGAACGGGTTTCGCAGTGTTTTTTGGAATAACCGCCTTTGGTTTTGAACGCTTTTCGCGATCCTGGGAAGGGGCTTCTTTTTGGCGCTCCGCTTCCTCAGCTTCTATATCGATGGGGTTGTCAATTCCACGTATTCTGATTAGTGAAATATTGTTATCGTCATCATCAAATATATCTTCCTTTGAAGCAATACGCTCATCACCACGCCAAATAAAACCGGGTAATCGCCGTGCATTGGCGGGAAAGTCCTTCTCCGGAAAAATATCACCGTCTGCATTGGTAAAAAAAGTGATATCCTGAATTTCATTGTCTTCCATGGTCATGCGAATAGCACTGCAAATAGTTTTATCGATACCAATAAGTTCATTATCATCATTATACATATAGTAAATAACTTCCGTATTTTTAATAATGTCTACATAGGTAAGCTCATTATCTACGAACTTACCAAAAAGATCTTTACCTTTAATCTGGTTATATCCGTCCTTACTCAAAGTGTCTTTCTGAATGATAAAAGCATTGTTTATTACTTTTAAGGAATCCAGTTTTTCCGTTTTTACGTTTGAAATTAAATAAATACTGTCGCCGGTCATTTGATTTTCGCCTGACCACAATATGGGGTCTTTAATTAATTGTGTTATACCGGTTTTTTGATCGAAATGAATAGAATCGCACTTTCCGCTAAGATCCGTTTTATAAATTCTGGAGTTTCTATAGGCCTTTAAAATACGGTGCTCCGGTTTTCCGGTAACCATTAACGTATCACCGTGTATATACATGGAATCTTTTTCAATAAGGTTTATGGCAACCGCCCTTTTTGTTATAAAAACCGAGTCTTTTGCCTTGTACACTTCTGCATAATGCCCTCGTATTACGCCTTTATTAATAGTATCCAGTACTTTAATATTATTTGTGGCGGAAGCAAATTCGGTAGCCTTTTCAAAGTACAGGCTATCTCCATAAATTTCTCTGTTATTGTAATCGATTCTCGAATTTTTTACGAAATAGCCATTTTCAAACTGTGTGTCGTAATAGCCGCGTTCGCAATATACTTTATAGTCCTTACCCGTAATGGTTGACGGACCGTACAGATAGGCATGCTTGGAGGTAGTATAGTAGTCCAGTTGTGCAGAATTGAGGGTGTAATCCGGATGGGTAATTGTAACCTCGCTTAAAAACTGATACTTTTTGGAATCGGTAAAATAACGTCCTTCCTTACTGGTGAGTACATTCACCGAATCCCGTATGGTACCGAAGTTATTATAATAAGCCTGTTGCAGAGCGCGATCGAAAAATAAAATTTCCGTGGTTAGTGTCATATCCGGGTTCATCAGGAGAACCTGCTCTTTGGCGGTGGCAAGTTTCGTATTGCCGTCATATTCTATATAACCACTTCGCATTTGCAGGGAATCGCCTTGCTGAAACTGCACATTACCATATGCCTTGACCCGATTTTCTTTTTGATAGAAAACGGCCAGATCGCAGTACAGATCTGCTCCTTCGTGCTGAAATTGAACCTGTTTGTGATCTTTACTAAAAATACTGGCTCCCGGATATTTTATTTCATCTTTGTTAAAATTACCTCCATGGGGAATAAGAATTTGTGTCTTTTCCTGGGCAGATGCTCCCTGGATAAGAAAAAAGAGGAAGAAAATAAGATGGATAAACTTTTTCAAGAATAAAGTGTTTTGACAAAAATAATGCTTTTTGTAGAAGCCTCTTTTTATTTAAGACGATTTTGGGATAGCCTTTACAATTTTTAAGCCAAAACAAATTATCTGTGAATAGTTTGGGTCCTGTCCGGACCTACCGAAACGATCCGAATAGGCACATCCAGTTCTTTCTCCAGAAAATCGATATAACGAAGTAATGCTTCCGGAAGTTGTTGCGCACGATCCATTTTGGTTAAATCCTGATCCCACCCATCCATAACTTTATAAACAGGGGTTACCTGTGCAGCTTCAATATTATAGGGTAAATGAGATATGGTTTCTCCTCGGTATTTATATGCCGTACAAACTTTAATAGTTTTAAACCCGCTTAATACATCGGCTTTCATCATCATAAGCTGAGTAACCCCATTAATCTGAACCGCATATTTCAGTGCTACAAGATCCAGCCACCCGCAGCGACGCGCTCTTCCGGTGGTGGCACCAAACTCTCGTCCTACCCGCCCCATGGTTGCTCCGTCTTCATCAAATAGCTCTGTAGGGAAGGGGCCGCTTCCCACCCGGGTGGTATACGCCTTAAAAATCCCTAAAACTTCTCCTATTTTATTAGGAGCGACACCAAGTCCGGTACAGGCACCGGCTGCCGTGGTATTCGATGAAGTAACAAATGGATAGGTGCCAAAATCTATATCCAGTAAAGAACCCTGAGCTCCTTCGGCCAAAACACTTTTTCCTGCCTTCTGGGCCTGATGGAGGTATTCTTCACTATCGATAAAAGTAAGCGTTTTGAGAGTTTTAATTCCTTCTATGAAAGCCTCTTCTAATTCAGATAAGTTGTACTGTACATCAACATTATAGAATTTAATCATGGCTTCGTGCTTGTTGGCAAGAGTCCGGTATTTGTCTTTCCAGTCAGGGAGTTCAAGATCTCCCACACGAATTCCATTTCTACCCGTTTTATCCATATACGTAGGTCCTATACCTTTTAGTGTAGAGCCTATTTTTGCCTTGCCTTTAGCAGCTTCACTGGCCGCATCCAGCAATCTGTGTGTTGGAAGAATAAGATGTGCCTTCCTGGAGATCAGAAGTTTTTTCCGGATATCCAATCCAAATGGCTTTAGATTATCAATTTCCTTTTTAAAGATTACAGGATCGATAACCACACCGTTTCCAACAACATTTATGGCATTTTCATGAAAAATCCCGGATGGTATTGTATGTAAAACGTGTTTTATTCCGTCAAATTCAAGGGTGTGCCCTGCATTAGGCCCTCCCTGAAAACGGGCTATTATGTCATAATTTTTTGTGAGGACATCTACAATTTTTCCTTTTCCTTCATCTCCCCATTGAAGCCCGAGTAGTAAATCTACCGCCATAATGTCGATTACTGTTGTTAGTTAGTCGTCTTGTTTTTTGGTGCCGTAAAAATATAAAGAATGATTGTGAATCTCGATATTAAATACCTCTTCTATGGTTTTTTTTATCGATTGGATTCTGGGATCGCAGAACTCCATGACTTCACCGGTATCGGTAAGGATAACATGATCGTGTTGACGATCGAAATAAGACTTTTCATAATGCGCCTGATTCTTACCAAATTGATGTTTTCTTACCAGACCTGATTCTAAAAGAAGTTCAATGGTATTATAAAGGGTAGCTCTGCTAACACGATAGTTCTTATTTTTCATTTTGATATAGAGAGATTCTATATCAAAATGTTCATCACTGTCGTAAATTTCCTGGAGAATAGCATACCGCTCCGGAGTTTTTCTATGGCCGTTTTCTTCCAGAAAGGCAGTAAAAACATTTTTAACAATTTCCTGATTTTTAGTGTTCCCCATATCAAGGCATGCTGAGTGTTTCGGTTACAAAAGTAAAAGATTAAATTAAATTCGGGTTACTTTATCAATACCATTAATTTTTTTAAGATTCTGAATTAGTTTTTTGAGAATGGTTTTGTTCTTAACCTCTACGGTGATCTTCCCGGAAAATATACCATCGTCAGTATCAAAACTTATATTTTTCATATTAACGTGCATATTGTTTGAGATTACACTGGTTACATCGCTTACCAATCCCAGATTGTCAATCCCTCCCAACTGAATAACGGCCATAAATTCTTCCTGGGAAGAATCGATCCATTTAGCCTGAATAATACGATATGCATAGTTAGACTGGAGAGAAATGGCATTGGGACAGTTTTTTTTATGCACCTTAATCCCCTCATTTACACTGAGGAACCCAAAAACGCTATCGCCGGGAATCGGATTGCAGCAATTGGCCAGTTTATAACTTAGTTTTTCTTCTTCCTTTCCAAATACCAACATATCGTATTTGGCAGTGATTTCTTCCTTGTCTATTTCCGGAGCCGGACTGTTTCTTCGAATCTTATTTTTAAAGAAACTGATAAAGGCATTGTTATGTGATGCTGCAAAATCTTTAAGCATCGGGTTGTCAATGGTTCCGATGCCAACCCTGTAAAAAAGATCCAGGCTGGTTTTCAACTTAAAAAAACCAACCAGCTCATTAACGGTTCTCTCGTTTAATGAGATTTTTAACTGTTTGAGTTTTCGTCTTAAAATTTCCTTACCATCTTCGGCAATATTTTTTCTTTCCTCTTTTAAAGAAGACCTTATTTTTGAACGAGCTCTGGCCGTGGTAGCATAATTCAGCCAGTTAGAATTAGGTTTGGCATTATCGGAAGTAATAATTTCTACCTGATCTCCGCTTTTTAACTCATGACTGAGAGGTACTAACTTACCATTTACCTTGGCACCCCGGGTTCGCAAGCCTACTTCGGTATGAATGCTGAAGGCAAAATCTAACGGAGTAGCTCCCTTGGGTAGAGATTTCAATTCCCCTTTAGGAGTAAATACAAATATTTCTTTGGAATACAGATTGAGTTTAAACTCCTCCACAAAATCAACAGCACTGGATTCCGAATTTTCCAGAGCATCCTGCAAACGGTTTAACCACTCTTCAATACCTATTTCCTGCTGAGCGCCATGTTTGTATTTAAAATGGGCCGCATAACCTTTTTCGGCTATTTCATGCATGCGTTCACTGCGTATCTGTACTTCTACCCAGCGACCTTTAGGCCCCATCACGGTTATATGCAGTGCCTCATACCCCGTAGATTTGGGAGACGATATCCAATCTCTTAACCGAACCGGGTTGGGTCTGAAATGATCTGTTACTATAGAATATATTTTCCAGGCAAGAAATTTTTCATTGGCAGCGTCAGACTTATATATGATCCGGATCGCAAATTTGTCGTATACTTCATCATAGCTCACATTTTGAACTTTCATTTTACGACGAATGGAGAAAATAGACTTTGTACGGCCTTTGATTGCATAATTAAGCCCTTCCGTATTAAGACTTTCTTCAATAACATTGGTGAAAGAACGTATATATGCCTCCTGCTCTTCCTTACTTTCTTCCACCTTGCTTAGAATGTCGTTGTACACATCCGGTTCCGTGTACTTCAACCCGAGGTCTTCCAGCTCTGTTTTTATATTGTAAAGCCCTATTCTGTGTGCCAGAGGAGCATAAATATACAGGGTTTCCGAAGCAATTTTAACCTGCTTGTGCTCAGGCATGGAATCCATGGTCTGCATATTGTGCAGGCGATCGGCTATTTTAATAATAATAACACGAACATCGTCGTTGAGGGTAAGGAGCATTTTTCGGAAATTCTCGGCTTGAAGCGAGATGTCCTTTTCCGTACTCAAATTGGAAATTTTTGTAAGCCCGTCTACAATCCGCGCGATGGTTTCACCAAACATCCTTTCAATGTCTTCCAGTGTATACTCGGTATCTTCCACTACATCGTGAAGAAGAGCAGCTGCTATGGAGGTTGCATCAAGGCCTATTTCGGAAGCTACTATTTTAGCTACGGCAAGGGGATGGAAAATATAAGCTTCTCCCGATTTTCTGCGCTGGTCTTTATGAGCATCGACAGCCACATCAAAAGCACTTCGAATTAGTTCTTTATCTTTTTTGGATAAAATTTGATAGCTAATTCGAAGAAGTTCCTTGTATTGTCTTTTGAGTTCTTTGCGCTCTTGCTCTAAGGCAGCTTCTGTTATCATATACTAAAATTAGTACAATCTTTCTTACTAGCCAACAAATATCATGCCTTTAGATTATTTATTCGTTGTAATAAGGTTGGGTGTGAATAATGCATAAAAACATAAGCCGGATGCGGCGTAAGATTACTTAGGTTGTTTCCGGAAAGTTTTTTTAGGGATGTTATAAGGGGTGTTGCTTTATACGTTGATTTTGCATAATTGTCTGCCTGGTATTCAAATTTTCTGGAGAAATAGTTCATGACCATTCCTGTAATTTCAGAAATAGGACTGTATAAAATACCGAATGCTACCAATGCCACATGAAACCCCGGATTTGACACCCCCAGAGCCAGCGATAAATCGGGATTATTTGCAAAATGCGACAGGATAAACAACATAAACCCGGTTAACAAAATAGTTGCTACCAGATTAAATATAATATGTTTCTTTTTGTAATGCCCCACTTCGTGAGCCAGAACGGAAACAATCTCTTCGGTATTTAAATCATTAATTAACGTATCGAATAGCGTAACCCGCTTTTCTTTTCCAAATCCTGAGAAATAAGCATTGGCTTTGGTGGATCTCTTAGATCCGTCAATCACGTATATATTATTGAGTTTAAAACCCACCGACGAGGCATAACGCTGTATATTGTCTTTAAGTTCGCCGTTTTCCAAAGGGGTTTGTTTATTAAATAGTGGAACAATTAAGCGGCTGTAAAACATATTCATAAAAAGCGTAAAAAGAGCCATGGCAAGCCAGGCATAAATCCAGAAGTTTTTTCCAATGGTTTCATAAAACCAAACGATCACGGCTAATATTCCGCCTCCCAGAATAATAGTCATAAGCCAGCCTTTTAACTTGTCCAGGACAAAAGTTTTTAAAGTAGTTTTATTAAAGCCGAATTTTTCTTCGATAACAAAGGTTTTATAATAGGAAAAGGGAGTACTTAAAATATCGCTTCCCAATATGATGATACCAAAAAAAATCAGTGCAATGACAATGGTATTACCGGAGGCATTCCGAGCTATTTGGTCGACCCATTCAAAACCTCCGAAAATCAAAAAAGCTAAGGTAAGTACCAGGGAAAAAACAGCCGTGATAATTCCAAAACGATGGTTGGTTTTTTTATATAACTGCGATTTTTGATATTCCTGGGGGTCATAAACATCTTCCAGGCCCTTGGGTACCGGATCGTTAAAATGCCTGGCATTCAAAAAATCTAATATTTGATCGGCAATAAAACTAATAACAATAATGGCAATAATGATGTAAAAAAGGGTTTGAGGGTTCATAACCTTGAATTTGTAATTTTTTCTTCCGGTTTAAGCAACAGCTATCATTCTAAACAAAATCGCGTTGTCTTCCAGCTTCAAAAATAAGAATTGCCGCCGAAACGGAAACGTTTAAGGAATCAATAACGCCCTGCATGGGGATAATAATGTTCTGATCGGACTGCGCTAGCCATTCATGGCTTAGTCCACTTGACTCGGTACCTACCACCAGGGCTGAGGGGTTTTTATAATTCACCGTGTGATAAGGTTTGGAAGCTGTAAGTGCCGCACAGTACATGGTAATATTATTTTTTTTGAGGTAGGCAATAATTTCAGGAGTTGTTGCCGTAGCCACCTGATTCGTAAAAACACAACCCACACTGGAACGTATGATATTCGGATTGTACAAATCGGTTTTAGGGTTGGCAATAACCACTGCATCCAGATCAGCAGCATCCGACGTTCGGAGTAAAGCACCTATATTTCCGGGTTTTTCTGGAGCTTCCGCTACTAAAATAAGGGGGTTCTTCCTTTTAAATTGTAACTGCTCCAGTGAGTGTTTTTTAATTTGAGCAATGGCCATTACGCCTTCGGTAGAACCTCTGTACGCGATTTTTTCATAAACACTGCGGGAAATTTCAATAGGTTCGGTTTTTTTTTGCATTAGTCTATCCAGAATTTCCTGCTGTATTAACGCTTTACAGTACAGTATATTTACCAATTTGTAATTTCCCTTAATAGCGAGCTCCAACTCCCGAATGCCTTCTATAACAAACAGTTTTTCCGTTTTCCGATAGCGGGACTTCTCTTTGAGTTTTACCAGTTGTTTTATTAATGGATTCTGAAAACTTGTTATAAGCAGACTCATTTGATCTTCTCTAAATTGATACAAATGTAATTTATATTTTCAAGCTCCGACCAATTTCAAAAATTTTGATTTATGATACGCTTTCTTGGTATTTTGATACTCTTTTTTATAGTATCCTGTAAAAAACAAACGCCGGCTAATATCCAACCGGAAAATGAAGAAAAAATAACCGCGGTATTTCCAAAAGACCTGAGCCGTGTTTTTGAAGCACACGGAGGGCTTAAAACCTGGAAGTCAAAACGCTCGCTGCGTTATGAAATTCCCGGCGAATATCTTACCGAAAAATATTCGGTGAATTTGCTTTCCAGAAAAGACAGATTGGACACCGATAAATTCAGTATGGGATTTGATGGCGAGGAAGTGTGGTTACTGGATCCTGATAAGGAATTTGAAGGGAATGCTCTTTTTTACCACAACCTAATGTTTTATTTCTTTACGATGCCATTTGTTTTGTCAGATAAGGGAATTATCTATTCAGAGGCCGATGATTTGTTTTATAACGGAAAAACCTTTCCCGGGGTACGAATATCCTATGAAACCGAAGTAGGGAGTTCTCCGGAAGATGAGTATTATGTGCATTATAATCCGGAAACTTATATGTTGGAATGGTTGGGCTATACGGTTACGTATTTCACGGGAGAAAAAAGTAATAATGTACACTGGATACATTATGACGAATGGGTAAAGGTGAATGGGATTTTATTGCCGGAATCCATTTCGTGGTATGAAACAGAAGATGGCAGGATCACCAAATTAAAAAATACCGTTTATTTTAAACAAGCTTCGTTAAATACGACCCCCATAGCGCAGGAGTTTTTTGAAACTCCGGAAGGAGCTGTTATTGTTCGGGAGTAAGGGGAGTAGTGCTGCGGATCAAAAATGCTAGAGAGGCCTGTTTTTGTAATGCCCCACCAGTAAGGCAACTACATAGCTATAGCTCTTGATCCCGTGCTTTTGGTTATTAGCTTTTAAGAACGAGTTGTATGTTTTTTTAAAGGCCGGCTCTGCTTTGGTTTGATATTTTTTCCAAAATTCGGAAGCTTCTATATAATTTTTTATTACGCCCGGATTTAATTTTGAATTAAGTGCTTCAAAAGCAGATTCGTCCTTGTTTTTTATGGCCCCAAGGCAATAGCGAAGCACATAGGCATAGGCAGAGTAACGAAAGTAAGGATCACGGTTGTTTTTGGCAGCGAGAAATCCAATAAAATTAGCTTCGTTTTCTGCCGAAAACCCGAGCTGGTGGGCAATTTCATGGCAGCTAACAAGCGGGTACTTAAAATCAAAAGCAAGTCCGTTAACCTGAGCTTCATTGGTAAAAGGATTCAGATAACCACTATAACCCATGTATGTAAGGGCCGTACTGTACAACGAGGTTTTAACAGAGGGAGCACTGTAATACAAGGAAGGCATCGTATTTTTTAAATGTTCAAAACCCTCCTGTGATTTTTTATAAACATCCGCCCTCGAGTATGGAAGTGTAATTTTCGATTCCGGATTTTTCTCCAGTGCCAAATGGGCTTCATTAGTTTTATCGATTAGGCGTACCGTGAATTCCAGGAGCTCCTCATGCGTATATTCTATGGGGATTTCCAGGGTTTTGTATAGCGGTTGCCGATAGTAGTTTAATCCCCAAAAGAGGTGAAAAACAAAGTAGGTGATCGAGATAACACCCAAGAGCTCTATAAAAAAATTACGGGTCTCCTTAAAAAAAAGTCTTCCTTTCTTCCACAGAAAACGAATAATCAATATCCCTACAATGGTATAAAATACATCTCCAACCGAGAATGGAATCCAACCGAAAGCTAATCGGAATCCTTTCGATAATAACGGATAAAATCCGTTACTGTAATAATCCTCAATGAGTTGCGGATATTTAATTAATAATCTCACCACAAGATATTGGGGAATAATGGACAGTGCGAGAAGTAATTTTACGCGTTTGCTCATCCGCCAAAAATAGCCATTTTAATGGTATAGTTTAAAGGTTTGTTTACTTTTGTGTTGCAAAAACAATGTAGCATGAACAAAAATATACGAAGCCTGGAACCTAAAGATGTCTGGCGCAATTTTGCCGATCTTAATGCGGTACCCCGCGCCTCCAAAAAAGAAGAAAGAGTTATTAAATTTATGATGGATTTCGGGGAGAACCTCGGGCTGGAAACTTTTAAGGATGAAGTGGGAAATGTAATTATCAGAAAAGGTCCGTCGCCGGGTATGGAGCATAGGAAAACTGTAGTGTTACAATCACATCTGGATATGGTACATCAGAAAAATTCTGATACCGTTTTTGATTTTGAGACTCAGGGAATAGAAATGTATGTTGATGGTGATTGGGTACGGGCTAAGGGTACAACCTTAGGTGCCGATAATGGCCTGGGAGTGGCAACTATAATGGCTATCCTTGAAAGCACGGAACTTGAACATCCCGCGCTGGAAGCTCTTTTTACCATTGACGAAGAAACGGGAATGACCGGCGCTATGGGATTAAAGGGCGGTTTATTAAAAGGAGAGATTTTACTGAACCTGGATACCGAGGAAGATGATGAAATTGATATAGGATGTGCAGGTGGTATTGATATAACCGCTACGCGTTCTTATTTGGAGGAAGTGACGGCGGATGATATGACGGCGTATAAAATTTCGGTAAAAGGCCTCCAGGGGGGACACAGCGGAATGGATATCCACAAAGGATTGGGGAATGCAAACAAAATTATGAATCGACTTTTGTTTGAAGGATTTGAACACTTTGAATTAAGGATTTCTCAAATTAACGGCGGGGGGCTCCGAAATGCTATCCCCAGAGAAAGCTTTGCAGTGATCGTTGTTGCCGGAGATAAGAAGGAAGCATTTAAAAGGGATTTTGATAAAAAAATATTAAATATCAAAAAAGAACTGGCTTCGGTAGAACAGGATATGGAAATACTGATGGAAATAACGCTACTTCCGGAAAAAGTTATGGAAAGTGAAGTCCAGGAACTTACCCTGAAAGCTATTTACGGGGCTCACAATGGAGTGTATGCTATGAGCAGAGATATGGAAGATCTTGTAGAGACTTCCAACAATATGGCGCGTGTGCATATCGAAAATGGTACCATTCGTATTGCCTGCCTTACCAGGTCTTCGGTTGAATCGGCCAAGATGGACCTTGCCAATAGCTTAAAAGCTACTTTTCAGCTGGCTGGTTTTGAGGTAGTGTTTAGCGGAAGTTATCCGGGCTGGCAGCCTAACCCAAGCTCGGAAATCCTCACGGTGTTACGAGAAAAATACAAGGAGCTTTTTAAAAGCGAACCGGAAGTAGTGGCATGCCATGCAGGCCTGGAATGTGGTATTCTGGGTAGGAATTATCCCGAAATGGATATGATAAGTTACGGTCCTACCATCCTGGGAGCACATTCTCCCGACGAGAGAGCGAGTATTACTTCGGTACAGAAATTTTGGACATTTACACGGGAAATTTTAAAGAATATACCGGTTTGCAATTGAGATGAATTTTATAAAAAAAAAGGCGGTTATTCAACCGCCTTTTTTCATGTATTTATATTGGTTGTCAGTGTTGAATCCCTGTAAGCTCTATATCAAAAACAAGATGCGAATTAGGAGGGATTGGTCCGTATTGAGACTCACCATAACCCAAATGCGGAGGTACAAAAACACGTATTTTTTCTCCAACACGCATTTGAAGTAACCCTTCTCTGAAACCGGGAATTAAAGCGGCATCCGGCGAATAATCCATAGCGACAGGCTTATATAAACCACGTTGTTTTTTAATAGGATTTAATTTGTTGTGAGCTGTTTCGATTTCTTCCGAATTACTGTCAAAAAGTTTTCCATCAGAAAAATAACCTGCGTAATTCACCCATACTTTTTGCCCTGTTTTTGGCTTTTCACCATTTTCAGCTTTTTTCAGATAGTAAAGTTTAAGCCCGGAATCCAGGGTTTGTGCTTCTTCTTTTTGTTTGGCTGCGGTTTCGCTAAAATCGGATAGCATTTTTTTGTAAGCTTCCTGTTTTTTGCGCTCTCCTTCAAAGTAATCAGACATAATACGCACCGCATCAAACGTCTTGGCATCTTTACCATTTCTTACGATAACCACATGATTCATTATAATATCGGAAAGCGGTTTGTCTTTAGGGAAATCTGTTGACGTTGCTACATTGGCAATGCTATCTACTACTTCCAGTCCTTTAACTACTTCCCCGAAAACGGTATGTCTGCCATTCAGGTGCATGGTGGGTTTATGGGTAATAAAAAACTGACTGCCATTGGTACCGGGTCCGGCATTAGCCATCGACAAAATTCCCGGGCGGTCATGAACCAAAGAATCTACAAATTCATCGGCGAATTTATACCCGGGACTTCCACCTCCAGTACCGGAAGGATCTCCGCCCTGAATCATAAAATCCTTAATTACCCTGTGAAAAATAACGCCATCGTAGTATTTTCTTTCTTTTAGCGAATCAACTACAAACGGATTACTGCCTTCGGCAAGTGAAACAAAATTGGCAACGGTTAGCGGGGTGGCTTTATAGTATAATTTAACCACAATGTCTCCTTTGTTTGTTTGAATGTCCGCAAAAATTCCGTCACCCAAATCGGTATATTGCGATTTACAGCTAGCCATTAAGATAGCCAGTGTTACTATAAAAAAATGAATCTTTTTCATAAGGTCTTCAATTTAATGTATACTATCGGTTTGTTTTTCAATATTAATAAGTGTAACAGTACTAATTAAGGGAACATTAGTGCCTATTTTATGATCGTCTCCGTGATATCCGTATGCTAAACCGGAAGGAAAATAAAAAGTTATGGTTTCTCCTTGCCTCATAAGTTTAATAGCAGAACGCAAGCCCGGAAATAATTCTTGCTTATCTACTTTGTAGGTAACCAGTCCGATTTCCCGTTTCGAATAAATGGTGTCTTCATCCAGCGTTCTTAGGTTATAATTCAGAGTCACCAAATCGTCTTCCTCCGGCATTTGAACGCGGGAACTATCCATGTGGTTATAGTAGTACCAAAACCCGTGAGCGGATATTTTTACGGGAAGAGAATCTCTTTGTACAAGTTGTTTTATTCGGGATTCTTCCTGTTTTAGAAGTTCCTGGTTTCTGGCAACGGAAGCCTCAAAGAAAGATCCTGATTTCACAGATACCGGTTTTCGGGCCTCCGGGTCTTTACAGGAACCAAAACACGCTAGAATAGTAAGGAGAAATCCTATTTTTTTCATGATAACAGCTTTTCTTTGTACTGAGGAAGGATCTTTTTGAAATATGCAATGGTTTCTTCCAGAGATAGATCACTGCGCCCTCCTGCCGCATTTAGGTGTCCGCCTCCTCCAAAATGTTCCCTGGCAATATCGTTTACCGAAAAATGGCCTTTAGAGCGAAGCGATATTTTAATAAACGGCTCCTGGGTATTTTCAATAAATATAACCGAAAATACGGCCCCTTTTATTAGCAGGCCGTTATTAACAAACCCTTCTGTATCTCCTTTTTTAAAACCAAAAGTTTCTAATTCCTTTTTACTCAAACTTATATAAGCGGTCCGAAATTCTTCCAGATATATCATATTTTTTAAAGCGCATCCCAGTAATTGTAACTGGTTGGTAGAATAGGTGTTGAAAACCGAATTCTGAATCGTAGCATTATCTGCGCCTCTGTCAATTAAGTCGGCTGCCGTTCTATGTGTAGTGCTGGTAGTGCAGGAAAACTTGAAAGATCCCGTATCTGTCATAATTCCGGTATACAAACAAGTAGCTATATCACGGGTTATTTTATCATGATCGCCCAAAAAACCAATAAAATTGTAGACCATTTCACAAGTAGAACTCATGGAAGTGTCGCTATACATAAAAGAAGCATAATTGTCAGGCTGCTGGTGATGATCTATCATTACAAAAGTGCTGTTTAGCGATTCCAGCAGGCTTCTCATTTCTTCAATGCGATGCAGCGAATTAAAGTCTAATGTAAAAATAAGATCGGCTTTTTTAATGATTTCAGTAGCTTGTTTCTCCTCGGAATCGAATTTTAAAATAGTATTTTCTCCGGGCATCCATTTTAAAAATTCGGGATAATCATTTGGAGCTATCACCCTGGTGTTATGTCCTTCGGCTAAAAGATAATGATACAGGCCCAGGGTAGATCCTATGGCATCTCCATCCGGATTTTTATGGGGAATAATAACAATGTTTTTGGGTGTAGCCAGAAGCTTTTTAAGATTATGTACCGTTTCATTTTTCATTGGGCGCTAAGATACAATTTTATGTGAAAGATCAATCCGGTATTACAGGAGGAAAAGTATTGGAAAAATCTTTTGGTAAAATCCTGATTGCTGAAAACACACTTTTATCACATAGTTTGTCATTCTCAGGAAAAGCCTTACTTTTGCGCAAAATTTTAGAGACGATGACAACAAACAGAACCTTTACCATGATTAAACCGGATGCGGTTGAAAATGGGCATATCGGTGCAATTTTAGAAAAAATAACGGCGGCCGGATTCAAAATTGTAGCTATGAAATATACACAGCTCAGCAAAAGAGATGCCCGTGAGTTTTATGCTGTTCATAAAGAACGCCCGTTCTTTGGTGAACTGGTAGCATTTATGACCAGGGGTCCTATTGTAGCGGCGGTATTGGAAAAAGATAATGCTGTAGAAGATTTCAGAGCTTTAATAGGAGCAACTAATCCCGCCGAAGCAGCCGAAGGAACCATTAGAAAACTGTACGCTACTTCGGTAGGTGAAAATGCGGTTCACGGTTCAGATAGTGATGAAAATGCAGCTATTGAAGCGTCTTTCCATTTTTCCGGCAGAGAAATTTTCTAAACCGCGCCGGGAAGTTCATATAAAAAATTAAAGACGACCTCAGGTCGTCTTTTTTTATCTTAACACTAGTTTTTTTACCGCTTCCTTGCCTATTTCCTTATTAATCATCTGTATGATTTTTTCCGAACCATAGCGCAATTCTTCCCTTAATACAGACGATGATAAAGACACAAAAAGAGTTTCTCCTTTTAGCTCTACAGCTGTAGTATAACTGTTTACGCCATTACCCATAAGCGACTTCCAGGCATCCTGAACCGCAACTTTGTCCAAGCCTTTATCGAGTTTATTGGAATTTACAAATGCCCGTATAACTTCTCCGAGAGATAAATATTCGTTTTCGCGTTTGGTCATATCATTTTGGAAGCTGAATATTCCTAAATCGTTTATAAAAATACGTGTTGTTTTGATGGTTTGCAATTATAAGCACATCAGGTTCCAGTTTTTTTATAACCTCTTTCCATACATTGCCTTCTTTTTCATAGGTAAGAACAAGGTCATTTCGCTGGTTGTTAATTAAAAAATGTACAGCATCGTCTGAGGTAATATATGTGCCGTCGAGGGCGGGTTGTACCTTTTTGCGATACCCTTTGGTGTTCCCCTCACAATGGAAATAATCGATAGTGAGGTTTACGCTGTATTCTTTAACGGCACCGGAAGCCAGTTTTACCTTTTCAATTTCCCAGTACCCTTCCAGGTATTGAAGGTTATCCCCGGGCCGGGAACAGGATATTAGAATAAGAAATAGAGATAATATGGTAAAAACTTTCATGATGCTTCTGCTTAACTGAGGCTATAACGGAAAAACCTCATAAGATTGATGTGTTTGCTTTACAACCAATTCTGTTCGTTCCGGATGCGTGTCGCTAATAAAAATTTGCCCGAAATGATCATCGTTTACCAGAGATACTATATGGCTTACCCGATGCTCATCCAGTTTGTCGAAAATATCATCCAAAAGCAAAATAGGAGATACCCCGGATTGTTTTTTTATAAAATCAAACTGCGCCAGCTTAAGTGCTATGAGAAAAGATTTTTGTTGCCCCTGACTTCCAAACTTTTTAATAGGATTGTTTTCAATGGTAAAATAAAGGTCATCTTTATGAATACCGGCTGTACTGTATAAAAGAGTCCTGTCTTTGCTTAAATGGAGATCAAAAAGTTCAAGCAATGTGTGATTTTTCAGTTGACTTTCGTATTGAATCGTAACCACTTCTTTTCCTCCCGATATAACCTGATGATGTTCAAGGAAAATGGGAATAAATGTTTCTATAAATTTTTTGCGTTTTTCATAAATCTCACTCCCGTAGCTGTGCATCTGTTCATTATAAGTTGCCAGTGCATCCGGGTCAAACGTATTATTGGCGGCAAAGTACTTCAGCAGCGAATTTCGTTGCGATAAGAGTTTGTTGTACCGTATTAAATCCTGCAGGTATAATTTATCCGATTGTGCAATAACGCCATCCATGAATTTTCGCCGGGCGTCACTTCCTTCGGTAATAAGGTCACGATCGGCCGGAGAGATTATTACCAGAGGCAGAAAACCAATATGATCGGATATCCTCTCGTAAATTTTATCATTGCGCTTCATGATTTTTTTTTGCCCTTTTTTAATACTGCATATAATTTTTTCTTCCCGGTTTTCCTTTTTAAAAACGCCTTCTATAACAAAGAAATCCTCTCCGTGCTTAATGTTTTGCGATGTAATCGGGTTAAAATAACTTTTCCCGAAAGCCAAATGATAAATACTGTCCAGGATATTGGTTTTCCCTATTCCGTTACTTCCTACAAAACAATTTATCTTAGCATCAAAATTAAAAGTAACAGACTCGAAGTTTTTATAATTGATAAGGGATAACTTTTTAAGAAACAGTGGTTTCATAACTATAGACCGTGTCTTTTTCGAGGTGAGAATTTATATTGCAAGCAAAAACCGCAAATTATTGAAAAATAACGAATATTTTGCCTTTACTTATTGAATAAAAATTTTATTTTTGCGCCACAAATTGGGATTTTATGGCTACTTACAAGAAAAGAGGGTATAAAAAAGGCAAGGGTAAGGATCAACACCCGGAAGAGATGAACAGTGCAACGGCCGAGGTGTTTAAAACCCTGGACGAGCAGGCATCGAAAAGTGAAGCATGGGTTGCCAGAAATCAAAAATATATTATTGGCGGTATTGGCGTCATAGTAATTTTAGTTTTAGGGTATCTGGGTTATGAGCAATTTGTACAGGGACCTAAGGAAACTGAAGCAACTAACGAAATGTTCTACGCACAGCAATATTTTGATCAGGCTGTTAATGCTACTGATAAAGACTCTCTTTATACGCTGGCTTTAGAAGGTGCCGAAGGAAAATACGGTTTGTTGGATATTATTGAAGAGTACAAAGGCACCAAGGCTGCAAATCTTGCTAACTACAGTGCAGGAATGGCTTATTTGAATATGCAGCGCTATGAAGAAGCTATTCAGTACTTACAGGAATTCTCATCAGATGATATGATGCTAGGAGCATTGGCTCAGGGAGGAATTGGCGATGCTTTTATGCAGTTAAATCAGCCGGAGGATGCACTTGATTATTACGAAAAGGCCATTAAACAGGGAGATAATAATTTTACAACGCCCAGATATTTGTACAAAGCCGGAACCACAGCTCTGGAATTAGGACAAAAGGATAAAGCCTTAGGTTATTTTCAGCGTATTAAAGATGATTACGCTACCTCGAAAGAAGGAAGAACTATTGATATCTTTATAGGGAAGGCTGAAAACCTCAATTAATGGCTACCGAAAATAAAAATCTTTCTCACTACAATAAAGCAATCTTACCGGATGTATCTACCCGAAAATTCGGATTGGTGGTTTCTGAATGGAACGAACAAATCACCGAAGCCTTAAGTCGGGGCGCTTACGATACACTTTTGGATTGTGGTGTAAAAAAAGAGCATATAATTCGTTGGAACGTACCGGGAAGTTTTGAACTTACCTACGGCTGTAAAAAAATGATCACCGAATTCAAACCCGATGCTGTTATAGCCATAGGGAGTGTCATACAAGGGGAAACCAAACATTTCGATTTTGTATGCGATGCCGTGGCACAGGGAATCAAAGACCTTAATGTTCAAACAGACGTTCCCGTTATTTTTTGCGTACTTACCGATAATACCCTACAACAGGCACTGGACAGAAGCGGCGGTAAACACGGTAATAAAGGCGTGGAGGCTGCGATAGCAGCTATTAAAATGGCAGCTTTGGGATAGCAGTTGCCGCCGGCATTATTTGATGATCGGATTCCCTTTCTTTTTAACGAGCTCCTTTCGTTTTTTGTTAACATTTTTTGGCAGAAGGTTCGCGGTATTGTTTGCTATTTTGAGTAACTTTGGAGCACAGTACTATGGGAATTTTTAAATCAAGATCAAACAAGAAATTCGATTATACGCCGCGCTATTATAATAACGACGGGGATGGAAGCCCGTATAAAATGGAACAAAAATTCACAAAGTTCCGAACCACTTCGGGGCCCAGTGGAGGGTTAAAAGGAAAATTTAAAAGGGCTATGTCGGATTTTAAGAACCCTGATCGCGCTGTAAATCAACGACTTGTAATTATTACTGCGATTCTGATTTTAATATTTCTCTTTATCATAGATTTTGATCTTTCAATTTTTTTTAAGAAATAATGTCGGATATCATTAAGCTCTTACCGGATCATGTGGCCAATCAGATTGCTGCGGGTGAAGTGGTACAAAGACCGGCATCTGTTGTTAAAGAACTCCTTGAAAATGCTATTGATGCACAATCTTCGTTGATTAAGCTCATTGTAAAAGATGCCGGGAAAACACTTATTCAGGTAATCGATAACGGGATAGGAATGAGTGTTACCGATGCACGCCTGAGCTTTGAACGACATGCTACTTCAAAAATTCGATCGGCAGAAGATTTGTTTAAACTGGGAACAAAAGGATTTCGGGGGGAAGCACTTGCTTCGATCGCGGCTATAGCCCATGTAGAAATGAATACCCGGCAGCATCACGACGAAGTGGCCACTAAAATTATTGTAGAAGGAAGCAAGGTAAAAGCACAGGAGGTAACGGTGGCTCCCGCAGGTACATCCGTAGCGGTTAAAAACCTCTTTTACAATATCCCTGCGCGTCGTAATTTTCTAAAGAGTAACCAGGTAGAACTCAGACATATAATTGACGAATTTCACAGGGTTGCACTGGCGCACCCGGGAGTGCAATTCGAAATGTATCAGAGCGGAAGTGAAATTTTTAAATTACCTGTTAGTAATTTAAGACAGCGGATTGTAAATATCTTTGGAAGAAAAACAAACGAGAAACTCGTTCCGGTTGAAGAGGCCACCGAGATATTAACCGTGAAAGGGTTTGTATATAAACCCGAATTTTCAAGAAAATCCAGAGGGGAGCAATTTTTCTTTGCCAATAATCGCTTTATTAAAAGCCCTTATTTGCATCATGCGGTTATGTCGGCATTTGAAGGGTTGATAAATCCGCAGAGCTATCCGGGTTATTTTTTATATCTTGAAGTAGATCCTTCATCGGTAGATATTAATATCCATCCAACCAAAACGGAAGTGAAATTTGAAGACGAGCATGCCATTTATGCCATGTTGCGATCTACCATAAAACATAGCCTGGGACAGTTTAATGTGGCCCCGGTGCTGGATTTTGAAAGAGATCGAAACCTGGACGTTCCCTACGATTACAAAAACAAGGCCGTTGAAGTTCCGGCCGTTGAGGTAGATGCCGGATACAATCCTTTTTCGGAAAATACACAATTCAAGTCTCATGTCCGGTTTAAAAAAGAGGAGGAGGGGAGTTGGGAAAGCCTGTATACGGGATTAAAAAATGCTCCTGCCGATTTTAGTAGTATAGAAGTGGAATCGGAAGAGGTGGTAGGCTCCTTATTTGATGACTCAGATCAGGAACGTACAGCTCCAACCACATATCAGTTACATAGGAAATATGTAATAACGTCTATTAAATCGGGATTGGTAATTATAGATCAGCACAGAGCACATCAACGTGTGCTTTATGAGCGGTTTCTCAGGAATATTACGGTACAGGAAGCGGTGAGCCAGCAGTTGTTGTTTCCTCTGGAGTTGCATTTTTCTGCAACCGATATCGCAAATCTGAAAAGCGTAACGGAAAACCTGGAACAAATCGGATTTAATTTTTCTTCCTTTAATGAAGATTCGATTGTTTTAACCGGAATTCCTATGAATGTTAAGGAATCGGAAGTGAGCGAAGTTCTGGAACAACTCATATATAATGTAAAAAATGAAGTTCCGGAAGATAGCTTTTCTCTTGCGGACGTTATGGCGAAAACACTGAGCAAATCTTTGGCAGTGAGGTCGGGAGATATTTTAAAAGGTGAAGCGCTCGAATCGCTGGTACACGATCTTTTTGCATGTAAAGAGCCTTCGGTCTCACCCGCTAATCAACCTACTTTTATAACCCTATCGGTCGAAGATATCGACAAAAAATTTTAATGCATGGGAAGAATTACAGATACCGTTAAACATTTAATTATTATTAATGTTCTTTTTTGGCTGGCAACCGTATTACTTCGAAATACGTTTGATCTAACCGAATTACTGGCGCTCCATTTCCCTTTAAACGACTCCTTTAAACCCTGGCAAATCGTAACACATATGTTTATGCACGCCACTTTTGGCCCTCAGGGAAATATAGTTTTTATGCATCTGTTATTCAATATGTTCGGATTGTGGATGTTTGGAAGCCCTTTGGAACAAATGTGGGGCAGAAATAAGTTTTTGTTTTTTTACATATTTACGGGATTAGGCTCGGCTTTAATTTATACACTTTTCAATTACTATCAGTTTTCGCAAGCCGAAGAAATTCTGTTTAGTTACGGTTTTTCACCCGATCAGATAAAGTCGCTTTTCAGTCTCCCACACGATCAACTGGTAGGTGTTTTAGAATCTAATACCTATCAGGGACTTCAATTAGGCCAAATACAAGAGATATACGACAAAGGTTATTTTTCGTTTAATGCAACGGCTGTAGGAGCCTCGGGTGCTTTGTACGGAATTCTGGTAGCATTTGCCATGACCTTTCCCAATGCAGAGCTTATGCTTATCTTTTTGCCAATACCCATAAAAGCTAAATACTTTGTTCCGCTTCTTATTGCTGGAGACCTGTTCTTTGGTTTTACTTCATATTCAATTGGCCCTATTGCTCATTTTGCGCATGTAGGGGGAGCACTTTTCGGGTTTATCATGATGTGGTACTGGCGTAGAAATCAGTTTAACAATAACCGATGGGATTTATGAGTTCAGGATCCAACATACGATATTGGTATGCCCGCCTGAACCTGGCGGAAAAGCTCATTGTAATTAATGTAGCACTTTATATCATAAACTCTCTGTTAGTGGCTCTTTTCAAGTTTCCTCCGTTTTATTTTATAAACTGGTTTGAAATGCCCAAATCGTTTATGAAGTTTTTAACCCAGCCCTGGTCAGTAATCACGTATGCCTTTTTTCACAGTGGTTTTATGCATATTTTCTGGAATATGATCTTACTGTATTTCTCAGGGCGTATTTTTTTGAATTTATTTAATGGAAGGCGCTTCCTCAACGTATATTTTCTTGGGGCTATGGCAGGAGCTTTGTTATTTCTGCTGAGCTATAATTTGTTTCCCGCTTTTCTCAGTATAGAAACGTCGTTAATTGGTGCTTCCGCAGCTGTCATGGCGGTTTTGATATTTGTGTGCACTTATATTCCCAACCAGGAGGTTCGCGTTATTTTTTTCAATGTAAAACTATGGTATATAGGCGTATTTTTTGTGCTTGTCGATCTCATACAGATTCCTGTTAATAACCCCGGAGGGCATATCGCACATCTGGGAGGAGCATTGCTGGGATATATGTACGCTACTCAGTTGGCAAAGGGGAACGATATCGGGTCGTGGTTCTCGCAATTCATGGACTGGGGAATGGGATTGTTTAAACCTAAATCAAAAGCACCTCTTAAAACAGTTTACAAAAAAAAAGCAACTTCTCACACCACTTCCAGGAAAGCTAAAAAAAGCGCAGAGCAGCATAAAATTGATGAAATACTCGATAAGATTAGTAAATCAGGATATGACAGCCTTACCAAGGAAGAAAAAGATTTTTTGTTTAAGGTGGGTAGAGATTAGTAATGAGAAAACTAGGTTGGTTTCATAAAATACTCTGGTTTGTAAATGTTGTTGTCGTACTTATCACCCTGCTTCTTTACGGATTGCAATACGTTTATATAAAGGGAGTAGCGGTACTTTCCTTTACAATGCCTTTACTGCTGTTATTCAATGGTTTCTTTGTGCTGTACTGGATGGTTTACAGGAGGAAATTGATGCTTTTGTCGCTGGTTGTTCTTTTCTTTGGATATCGGCCACTAACAAATAGTTTTGGCTTTTTCGGTAATTCGGATATAAACGCCGAAAGCGAGCAGGTTAAACTCATGACATATAATGTCAGGGCACTTAACAGGCAGGGGTGGATAGATAAAGACAGTGTAGACTATAAAATACTGGATTTTGTAAAAAAGGAAGCTCCGGATATAATTTGTTTTCAGGAGTTTACGCGTTTTAAGGCCTCTCTTTTTAACGATTTTCCCTTCCGCTATCTTAAATATGTAGATAAATGGAAAGCCAATGGCCAGGCTATATACTCCAACTATGAAATAATAAATCAGGGTTCGTTAGATTTTAAAAATACGGCCAACAACGCCATTTTTGCGGATGTGGTTGTAAAGAGTGATACGCTGCGTATTTATTCGGTTCATCTGCAATCTTTTTATATACAACCGGAGCAGGAAACAATTTCGGCAGACAATTCCGACAGATTGTTGCGAAGGGTGGCAAGAGTTATGGAAATCCAAAAGGGGCAGGCTGAGATGGTTGTAAACCATATGAAACAATCTCCGTACAGGAACGTGGTTATGGGCGATTTTAATACCACCCAGTACACGGCTATTTACAATATCCTGGCAACAGGTATGCATGATACATTCCGGGAGCGCGGTAGCGGGTTTGGCAAGACTTTTTACTTTAAGTATTTTCCTTTTCGCATAGACCATATTTTGGTAGATCCGCAGCTGGAGGTGGTGGCCCATGAGAACTACGATGTTTTTTATTCCGACCATTATCCGGTGTCTGCCACCTTAGCTATAGGCGCCGAGAAATAAACAATCGATAAAATCGGCTGCTATATGAATTAAACAGGCCAAGCCAATAAGCCTGGTTTTGTTGTTAAAGCTCAAAATAAGGTATAGCGCAATAGCCCAGTAGGAATGCAATGGGTGAAAATTAATACTACATCGCATAGGATCGAAAATCGGATTGGCCAGTAGATGATCTGCATCAATCAGTATACCGGCCCATAAAATTATCATAGCCTTTATAAAATGATCTTTAAAGAAAATATAGGCTACAAGTACGGGAACCAGGAAGTGAATGCCATAATGAACCAGAAATTGAAGCATTAAACCGGTTTTTGCTGTTTGCTCAGATATTCAGAAGCATTCGGACCCAAGTTAAACAAAAGATCCAAAATACTGAGGTTTGGTATAAACCCGTGTTTTTCGCCAAAAACCTGTACGTAAGGCTCTAAGGCAAAAGACTTTTTAGTCTTGGCATTTATAAGCTTCCTACCGTCGGTCATATCCGGATAATCTTCCTGGTAACCGGATGTAAAATTTTTTGGAAGAGGGAGATCTATAAGCTCACAAAGCATTTGTATTGATTGAAGATTTAACTCCATCAACAACTCGAAAGGCTGCTTGTAAATAGGCGCAATATCGTCTTCATAAAATTCAAAGAAAGGAGAAGTTCTATATGCTGTTTGTATGGTTTTCCAATGTTGTTTTTGCCAGTTAAAACTATTGTCTATTCTAACCTCGTGATATTTTTGATGCCCCTGCTTCCCCAGGTGTTTTACAGGTACTGATAGCAATTGTTTTCCGTTAGCACCGTACAGGTACATCCTGTTTCGGTAGGTTTGCTTTTGGTAATTGTCCCAGCGTTCGAGAAGTATATTACCCGTAGCTATACATACGAAATGAGCAACGTTGGGAAAATAGGAGGGATGTATAACAGTTTTCATACCCCAAAAGCATATTTACTTCTGCGCTTTTTTGCGTTTTCTGATAAAACTAAATACATACCATCCTGCTAGTGCTAATAGAAAGAACTTAAAGTATGAAACGGGCTTACCGGAACCGCCTACGGTTGTAAATAGTCGATCCCATCGTATTTTATTAAATCCTTTCCCGTTCGAATCCCAGCTCATCCATATAAAAACCGGTTTCCCTACTACGTGATCGTCCGGAACATAACCCCAAACACGAGCGTCCTCAGAGTTATGCCGGTTATCGCCCATCATCCAGTAATAATTTTTTTGAAACGTATACGAATTGGCCACCTTACCATTAATGAGGATCTGATTTCCGCGGACTTCCAGGGAGTTTTTTTCGTATTCCGTAATAATACGCTTATAAAGAGGCAGTATTTCTAAACTTAAGGAAACAGTTTTTCCGGCTTCCGGAATATAAATAGGCCCGAAATTATCTTCATTCCATTTAAAATTAGGTGAATGAGGAAAAAAGTGGGTGTTACCGTTTCCTTTTTTGGCCAGTATTTTACCTATCCAGGCAATATTCGGATTTTTGCTTAACCGGGCTGCAGTTTCTTCGGTTAGGGCTCTGAAATATACCGTATCGCTCGAAATCATACCTACAGGATCTGTAATATCATAACGCAGAAGATCCTGTTGGTTCAGTCCGCGGCCCTGAATTTTAGCTTTGTAACTATATTGAGGCTTAGCGCGGAAAGGAAGCTTTGTGCGTTTTCCGTTTATAAAAACATATCCGCCCCTGACTTCCAGCGAATCTCCGGGAATTCCCACACATCGCTTTACATAATTCGATTTTTTGTCAATTGGTTTTCTGATTTTTTTATCGGGTGTTTTGAAAAATTGCTGAACCGTATCAACCGGCCAGCTGAAAACCACAATATCGTTGCGTTTTATTTTCTGAAACCCCGGGAACCGGAAATACGGCAGCTGAGGTTTTTTCAGATAGGAACGGACCTTAAGAAGAGGGAGCGTATCATGAACCATAGGTGCTGCTATGGTGGTCATAGGCGCCCGTGCTCCATAATGGAATTTACTGACCAGGAGAAAATCGCCTACAAGCAGGGTTTTTTCCAGGGAGGAAGTGGGGATCACATAAGGTTGCATGAAATACGTATGCACTAATGTGGCTGCTACCACGGCAAATAAAATAGAACTAATCCATTCGCCGGCGGCGGTTCTGGGTCTCAGATTACGGTCTGTTATGTAGCTTACATTCAAGGCGTAGTTAACATAGTAAATATAAAAACCGAGCGATAGGATAACGGCCCAGGTTTCCCACCGGCTGTTCCTTCCAAAACTGCGGATGGTTTCTACCCAGATTACGGGAAACATAATCAGATTGATGATCGGAATAAACAACAAAATAACCCACCATACAGGTCTGTTGATAATCTTCATCAGTACAACAGCATTGTACACCGGGATAAGTGCTTCCCAGGCCTTTCGTCCTGCTTTAACATATAGCTTCCAGGTACCCAAAAAATGAATTACCTGTACGATCAAAAAAAATACCAACCATTGTGTCATGTTCATAATACAACTTTTTAGATACGAGTCTTATTTTTTTAAATATTGTTACCTTAATTAACCAATGTTTAACACATCTTTCATACTAAATACACCTTTTTTTCCGGAGGCTAACCATTCGGCAGCTACCACTGCGCCCAGAGCAAATCCCTTGCGGTTATGTGCTGTGTGCGAAATACTAATAGTATCAATAGCACTGGTATAATCTATGCGATGCGTTCCCGGTACGCCTTTAATTCGTTTAGCCGTAATAGGAATCGTTTTTTCATCGGATTGATTGAGCTCCCAGCCCTCCATTTTCGAATTTCGCATAATACCTTCAGCCAGTGTAATAGCCGTACCGCTGGGGGCATCCAGTTTCTGAGTATGATGGATTTCTTCGATTGCTATTTTATATTGCGACTGATTGCTCATCAATTCGGCCAGCCTTTCGTTAATTTCAAAAAATATATTAACCCCCAGGCTAAAGTTGGAGGCATAGATAAATGCGCCTCCCTTTTCCAGGCATAAATCGGAAATATCCTGATATCTGTCTAACCACCCGGTGGTTCCGGAAACTACGGGAATCCCATTCAAAATACAATGGGATAGATTAGCAAAGGCCGCATCAGGTATCGAAAAATCTATGGCCACATCGGCATCTGTAAGTCCTGATAACTGATCAGATTCTGTAATTATATGAGTTATAGAATGCCCTCGCTCTAAGGCAAGTTGTTCGATAACCTTTCCCATTTTTCCGTATCCCAGAAGTGCTATATTCATTATTGTTTAAAAATCAAAGGTAAGAGACATGCCGTAATTTATTTGCGAATTTATGCGATTTTGGTATAAAAAAGGCTTAAAAGTAAGATCATCGTTTACATTAAATTGTTTTAGATGCGCATCAACATTGGCATCAATAATATTCAATGCATAGAGACCGATGGTTATAAGGAGCGACAGATCCCGATTACGTTGATAAAATTCCTGGGCATCCTGCAGGGCGGCATCCGATACGTCCGGCGATCCGGGCACCACACCGGAACCGTTTATATCGTAAAATTCATCGTCAGTTCTTCCTGCCTTACGACTTTTAAAGGCATCTCTGTACCTGTCATACTGGTCATCATTCCTTTTATAAAAATATATTCCGGCACCCAGGGCGCCATATACTATGGGAATTTTCCAGTAGCTCTTGTTGTAAGCCTGACCCAAACCCGGAAGGATAGCTGAATAAAAAGCAGCTCTGCTCGGGGCCAGAGGATCCACGGTTTTTTTTACTGAAACGGTTTCTTCCACTTGTACCGGAACCTCATTTTTTTCAGGAATGGAATCATTACCCGTTTGTCCGTATCCGCTTTGTGCTATGAAAAGGAACGGTAAAGCAATGATGAGCAGTTTATTTATCACCTGAAATTAATTTTTTAAGCCGTAAGAAATCTTCCTCGGAACTAAAGGGGATTGTGATTTTTCCCTTGCCATTATTAGCAATTTTAATATCAACCCTGGTATCCAGATACCGGGAAAACTCCTTAGCTCCATCACTTATATATGCAGGCCGGACTTTCTTTTCCCCGGAATTTTTTACACTTCCCGTTTTTTGAGTGTTCTGATAATTTCTTACCAGATTTTCGGTTTCTCTTACGGAAAGGCGTTGTGCTATAATTTTTTCGTAAATGGTTAATTGATCAGATCTGCTGTCAATATTAATGAGTGTTCTCCCATGCCCCATGGAAATAAAACCATCCCGCATTCCCGTTTGAATAATAGGATCCAGTTTAAGCAATCTTAAATAATTGGAAATTGTAGATCTTTTTTTTCCAACGCGATCGCTCAACTGTTCTTGTGTTAACTGGATTTCATCGATAAGCCTTTCGTAAGACAAGGCTATTTCAATAGGATCGAGATCTTGTCGCTGGATATTTTCAACCAAAGCCATTTCAAGAGATTCCTGATCATTGGCTATACGTATATACGCAGGAATAGTTTCAAGACCGGCCAGTTTTGATGCCCGCAAACGACGCTCCCCTGATACCAACTGGTATTTATTAAAATCAATTTTTCGAACCGTAATGGGTTGAATAACTCCCAGTTCTTTAATAGACGATGCCAGTTCACCGAGTGCTTCCTCATTAAAACTGGTTCTGGGCTGGAACGGATTTACCTGGATTGAATTGATATCCAGTTCCACAATACTCCCAACCACCTTATCGGCATTTTTATCTTCAGCCGATTTAATATCGTTATTCGGATCTTTAAGCAAGGCTGATAATCCTCTTCCTAATACCTGCTTTTTTGTTGCCTTTGCCATTTAAACGGTTTGCTTATTTTTTTCAATTACTTCATGGGCCAGATTCAGATAATTGGCCGCTCCCTTACTACTCGCATCGTAGTTTATAATACTCTCTCCGAAACTCGGAGCTTCACTTAATCGCACATTTCTCTGTATGATGGTATCAAAAACCATACCTGTAAAATGTTTTTGCACTTCCTCGACCACCTGATTGGAAAGGCGCAAACGGGAATCGTACATGGTGAGTAAAAGCCCTTCGATATCCAGATCGGCATTGTGAATGCGCTGCACACTTTTAATAGTATTAAGCAGCTTCCCGAGGCCTTCCAACGCAAAATATTCGCATTGAATGGGAATGATCACCGAATCGGCTGCCGTTAAAGCATTCAGTGTTAAAAGCCCTAACGAGGGAGCACAATCAATCAGGATGTAATCGTATGTATTTTTTAATTCCTGAATGGCTTTTTGCATCATATACTCCCGATCGTCCTTGTCAACCAGTTCGATTTCAATGGCTACCAGATCAATATGAGAAGGGATTACATCTACATTCGGGGAATTGGTTTTAACAATGGTATGTTGTGCTGTTTTAGTGTGTTCGAGAAGCTGATAGGTTCCGTATTCCACACTTTCCACATCAATACCCAGGCCTGAAGTGGCATTGGCCTGCGGGTCTGCATCGATTAACAATACCTTTTTTTCAAGAACACCCAACGAAGCCGCAAGATTCACGGTTGTTGTTGTTTTTCCTACCCCTCCTTTTTGATTTGCTACAGCAATGATTTTGCCCATGTACATCACAGATTTGTAAGAGGTAAAAATACAATTATTTGTGGGTTTATAAAATGTAATTTGTTAACAATAAGTGAATAACTCTCCTCCTGTAAAGGCCTTACAAAGAATACCGAATTACTTACTTTTTTTAACGCGAATCATAGCTTCTAGCATATCCCACATCTGTTCGGGAACCTGTTCCAGTAAATTCATTTGCCCGGCGCCTTTTAGCCATTCACCTCCGTCAATAGTAATAACCTCACCATTTACATATGCCGAGAAATCAGATACCAGATAAGCAGCCAGGTTGGCTAATTCCTGATGTTCTCCTACGCGCTTTAAAGGCACTTTTTTAGAAAGGTCGAATTTTTCTTTTAGATCGCCGGGGAGCAGTCTGTCCCATGCACCTTTGGTTGGAAATGGCCCGGGAGCTATTGCATTAAACCGCATTCCGTATTTAGCCCATTCAACAGCCAGACTTCGGGTCATTGCCAAAACACCGGCTTTAGCAGTGGCAGACGGCACCACATAAGCAGAACCGGTCCAGGCGTAGGTGGTAACTATATTAAGTACACTGGTATTTTGTTGTTTGGTTTGTATCCAGTGTTTTCCAAAAGCCAATGTACAGTTTTTAGTCCCTTTAAGCACGATATCTATAATGGTATCGAATGCGTTGGCCGATAGTCTTTCGGTAGGCGAAATAAAATTTCCGGCAGCATTGTTCAGCAGGACATCTACTGTGTTAAAAGCGTCGATTACCTGTTTGTGCATAGCCTCTACCTGATCGTAATGCCTTACATCACACTGGAGTGGTAAGCAGGTTCCGCCGGTTTCAGCCTCCAGCTCCTGAGCTGTTTTTTGAAGTTTTTCCAGGTTTCTTGAAGTGATGGCAACCCTGGCTCCCAACTCCAGAAAGTATCGGGTCATCGCTTTTCCCAGCCCGCTACCGCCTCCGGTTACTACAATATTTTTTCCTTGCAACGCATTATCGCGAAGCATTTTTGCTTTATAATCCATACATTTATTCTTCTTCGGAATTTACATCCATTAATATCTCCAATATCTGAATGGCGGCTTCACTGATTTTAGTTCCGGGCCCGAATACCGCCACGGCACCGGAATCAAAAAGGAATTCGTAATCCTGTTGCGGGATAACCCCGCCAACAACAACCATGATATCTTCCCGGCCGTATTTTTTAAGCTCTTCAATAACCTGGGGGACTAAAGTTTTATGTCCTGCTGCCAGTGATGAGACTCCCAGGATATGGACATCGTTTTCCATGGCCTGTTTGGCGGCTTCAGCCGGAGTTTGAAAAAGAGGACCGATATCAACATCAAAACCTACATCGGCATAACCCGTGGCTACTACTTTAGCGCCGCGATCATGGCCATCCTGTCCCATTTTTGCGATCATAATACGGGGGCGACGCCCTTCGATCTCCGCGAAGCGATCTGCCAGCATTTTTGCTTTTTCAAAACTCTTGTCGTTTTTAATTTCTTTTGAGTACACGCCACTAAACGATTGAATATTTGCCTTATACCTGCCAAAAACCACTTCCAGGGCATCGCTTATCTCTCCGAGGGTAGCGCGTTTTCTGGCTGCATCGATGGCTAAAGCTAACAAATTTTCGGAAGCTGACCGCGCTCCTTCAGTCAATTTTGACAGGGAAGCGAGTACTGCCTCGGTATTCCGATCCTTTTTAAGCTGGTTTAAGCGCTCTATCTGTTCCTGACGAACAATTTGATTGTCTACTTCCAGTATTTGAAGCGGATCTTCCTCAGCCAGACGATATTTATTAACACCTACAATAATATCCTGCCCACTGTCTATACGCGCCTGCTTCCGGGCTGCGGCTTCTTCGATTCTCATTTTTGGAATACCGGCTTCAATGGCTTTGGTCATACCGCCCAGTTCTTCCACTTCCCGGATGAGGTTCCATGCCTTATCGGCAATTTCTTTGGTAAGCGATTCCACATAATAACTACCGGCCCAGGGATCGACGGTTTTGGTAATATCGGTTTCTTCCTGGAGGTATAGCTGTGTATTTCTGGCAATTCGCGCCGAGAAATCGGTAGGAAGTGCTATGGCTTCATCCAGTGCATTGGTATGTAACGATTGTGTTCCCCCAAAAGCCGCGGCTGCGGCTTCAATACAGGTTCGCGCTACATTGTTAAACGGATCCTGCTCGGTTAAACTCCAACCACTGGTTTGACAATGCGTTCTGAGTGAAAGGGATTTTTCGTTTTTCGGATTAAACTGTTTAACCAGTTTTGCCCATAGCATACGTCCTGCTCGCATCTTGGCAATTTCCATAAAATGATTCATGCCTATAGCCCAGAAAAACGACAATCTGGGTGCAAACGCGTCTATATCCATTCCCGAAGCCAGACCGGTTCTTATATATTCCAAACCGTCAGCCAGCGTATAGGCAAGTTCGATATCTGCTGTAGCACCCGCTTCCTGCATATGATACCCGGAGATACTTATACTGTTAAACCTGGGCATATGTTTGCTGGTATATTTAAAAATATCGGCAATGATTTTCATGGATGGTGAGGGAGGGTATATATAGGTGTTTCTCACCATAAACTCCTTCAGGATATCATTTTGAATGGTTCCGGCCAATTGTTCAGGGCTGACTCCCTGTTCTTCTGCGGCTACAATATAAAATGCCATGATAGGTAAAACAGCTCCGTTCATGGTCATGGAAACCGACATTTTATCAAGAGGGATCTGATCAAACAACACCTTCATATCTTCCACAGAATCAATAGCTACGCCGGCTTTTCCCACATCTCCCACAACGCGTTCGTGATCACTGTCATACCCTCGATGTGTTGCCAGATCGAAGGCTACCGAAAGTCCTTTCTGACCGGCAGCAAGATTACGCCGGTAAAAAGCATTACTTTCTTCCGCCGTAGAAAAGCCTGCGTATTGCCTAATAGTCCACGGGCGACGCACATACATGGTAGCGTAAGGGCCTCTCAGGTACGGAGGGATACCCGCGGCAAAATTTATATGATCCAGATTCTTCAGAGATTCGGAGTCATATGCAGATGGTATGGAAATCCCTTCGGCTGTGGCTTTTACTTCCGATTTCGGATTAGGTGCCGGAGAAGGAGCCGTATTCAGTGTAATATGTTGAAGATTTTTTCGTGACATTCCCATTACATTTCTAATGATTAATCGCTATGATTCCTTATCGAGCCTCTCTTTTTCCATGGCTTCGGCCAGTCGTTTTTCCAGAATTGGTTCGATAAGTGTTTTACGAACTTTAGTCTTTACAAACGGATAGAGTTCCATATGCTCTTTCATTTTATCTTTTTCATTCGGATATTTATTGGTGCCTATCAGAATTTTATGCTTCTTTTCAAATGCATGCTGTTCCTTTTGTGCGCTTTCTCTTATTTTTTTCTGTATGGAATGCGCTTTTAACTGATGTAAAAAACCACCGTCGATTTCTATTTTTTTAAAAATATCCAGGGCTTTCTGAGCTAATTGCTGTGTGATACTCTCAATATAGTAACTCCCGTCCGCTGGATTGTCAACCAGATCAAAATAACTCTCATGCTTCAGTATTAACAGCTGGTTTCTCGCAATACGTTCGCCAAATTCATTGTCTTTGTGGTATACGGAATCATAAGGAAGGTTGTAAACCATATGTGCACCACCTATTACGGCACTCATACATTCGGTGGTAGAACGCAACATATTTACATTATAATCGTACAGGGTCTTATTTCTGGAGCCGGGTTTGGCAATGATATGGCATTCCTGCGACAACCCGTACGAAGCCGTTAGCTGCTTCCATAAAAGGTGCAGGGCTCTTAATTTGGCAATTTCAAAAAAGTAATTCCCTCCTACGGAGACATGAAAAAGCATATTTTGAGAGGTGTTTTGCAACAGCCCCTTATCATTCAGGAAATTGAGATACTCATTGGCGTGGGCCAGGGTATAAGCCAGTTGCTGTACCAGGGTAGCTCCGGCATTTTGATAGCGCGATAAATCTACTCCTAAAACCGATTTTACTCCGTGTTTTTCGGAATTGTGAATCCTGGTAAGAATACGCTCCAGAGCTTCATGATCGGCATCCTGATTAAAATACCAGTTTCCGGTTTGTACCAGATGCCCTAAAATATCAATGTTTAAAAAAATGCCGGCATCGGTATGCTTTGAGATTTTAAGAAACTGGTCGATATAGGCTTCCGACAGAAAATCAAGAGCTATATAAACAGTTACGGTAGCAAGATCAATTCCCTTTAACAAATCGTTTACCGAAACCTGATCGGATGGGATATGGAAAAAAATACTTTCAGCCCCTCGATTCAAAACATCAAGTGCCTTGGCATTCGCATTTTGTGTGTTTCCTGCAAAGATTAACTGTCCGGTTTTCCAGTCTGAAGCACGCGTTTCGGGAGCGGCTTTGATTTTACCAATATCTTCGTAATTATAAAATGGTTTTACATCAATACCCTCCGGGCTTTTCCATATAAGGGAATCGTTATAATCGGCGCCCTTAAGGTCTGCCTGGATTTTTTGTTTCCATTGTTTCGCCGATACGGGTTGAAACTCATCAAACAGGAAATCACTCATGTTTATTATTTTTTAAACTATCCTCATATTCGATGAGGTAAATTTCTTCATTCTTTTTTTTGAGATAATACTGTTCTCTTGCGAAGCGTTCAATAGCTTCCGGATTATTTAATTTCTTTATAATCTCCTTGTCTTTGGAAATTTCCTTTTCCAGAAATTCCTTTTGTTTTTCCAGCTTTTTAATATCTTTTTCCAACTCCCTGTGTGTAAGAAAAGAGTTGGCATCAAAGAAAAGCATCCAGATAACAAAAACAGTCAGTATGATCACGTAAATATTACTGATAATACTAAACCATTTTTTTGATCGAATCGATTTAAAATCCATTACTGTAAAGCTATGAAATTACTAGGACAAACGCTCTGTAATTATGGTACGAACTATATCGACTGCCACCGTATTGTATTTGTTATTGGGGATAATAATATCGGCATATTCCTTCATGGGCTCAATAAACTGTTCGTGCATGGGTTTCAGCGTGGTTTGATATCTGTTTAAAACTTCTTCCACATCCCTGCCACGCTCTGAAATGTCTCTTTTGATTCTTCGTATAAGCCGTTCATCGGAGTCGGCATGTACAAAGATTTTAATATCGAACATTTCCCTGATTTCCTGATTTGACATGATTAAAATGCCCTCGATGATCATTACTTTTCTGGGATGTGTAAGTATGGTATCGGTAGTTCTGTTGTGTTGAACAAAAGAATATACGGGTTGTTTTACGGGCTTTCCTTCCTTAAGGTCGATAAGGTGTTGCTTAAGAAGTTCGAAGTCGATGGCCCTGGGGTGATCAAAATTAATTTTGGTTCGCTCTTCGTACGACAAATGAGAAGTATCTTTATAATAAGAGTCCTGCGAGATAACGCCTACTTCATTTTCCGGAAGTTCATTGATAATCTGATTTACCACCGTGGTTTTTCCACAACCGGTACCACCTGCTATTCCAATAATCAGCATATAATTCGTTTTGGACAAATTTAAGGATTCAATTTATTTTAAATTCAATCGGGCATAAAGATAACACCGGATGAACTGTCTTGAGGAGCTCCGGTAACCGAACTCAGGCAATTAATTTCATTCCGATCTCTCAAAACACCCATAAAGGCAAAGATCAGTGCTTCTTTAAATTCGATGAGTTGCGAATCGGGAATGACCACTTCTACTTTTTCACCGAGTTTTTGAGTTAGCTTTTCAATAAGAAAAGTATTAAAAACACCACCACCTGTTATTAAAAGCCTGGAGTGTGTATCCCGGACCAGATACCTGGACACAACAGCGTTTATTTGAAAACTAATGTGTTCTACAGCGGTTCTTAAAAGATTTTCAATCGAATCTTTGGTATGGTCCAGAAGCGGAATAATTTTATTTTCGAACCACTCATATCCAAGCGATTTAGGATGTTGTTTTTTATAAAAATCCAGCACATTCAGGGCTTCAAGAAGCGAATAATTGATGGTTCCGCTTCTGGCAAGGATCCCTTCGTCATCGTATGGAAGGTTTATTTTTTGGGTAATATAACTGAATAGCATATTTACAGGGCAGATATCGAAGGCTATTCGTTTTCCTTCCACCGACATTGAGATATTGCTGATGCCTCCCAGATTAAGGCAAAAATTAAAATCTGAAAACAGGTATTTATCACCTATGGGTACCAGGGGTGCTCCCTGCCCGCCCAGTAATACGTCTTTTGTTCTAAAGTCACAGATAACTTTATAACCGGATGTATTTGCTAATTCCTGCCCCGAGCCTATTTGCAATGTAATACCGTGTTCCGGCTGATGAAAAACGGTATGCCCGTGGCTGGCAATAAGGTCTATATACTGTGGGGACTTTTCAATAAACTCCCGGGACTGTTTTCCAAGCCAGGTTCCGTAATTGAGGTGAAGCTCTTTTAAATCGAAATCATTTAACCTCATGGCATTTTTAAGAGCATCCCTCCAAAAATCGTTATAGGGAATGCTTTGGGTTTTCAGTATTTTATAGTCCCAGTGATCTTCCACTTTACGGAACTCACAACAGGCCAGATCCAATCCGTCCAGTGAAGTCCCGGACATAAGCCCCAAAACGGTATATGTATTTTTATTTGCAGATTCCATAAAATAAAGAGCATACCCTTTTTCAAATTTATAACTTTGTTTTTCAATTAAAAGTAATTCCAACATTTTATGTCCGATTATAAGAAAATAACCGAATTGCCTTCCCATTATGACCATCTTGAAAAAATGAGCACCTCCGATATCCTGGAAAGTATAAATAAGGAAGACCAGCAGGTTGCTCTGGCAGTTAGCCGGGCTATTCCTTCCATCGAGAAACTTGTGGAGGAACTGGTGGAACGATTTGTCATGGGGGGACGTTTGTTTTACATAGGAGCGGGAACCAGTGGGCGTTTGGGGATTTTAGATGCTTCCGAAATTCCACCTACCTACGGAATGCCTCATGATCGGGTGATAGGTCTTATTGCAGGGGGAGATGGTGCTATCAGAAAAGCTGTGGAGTTTGCCGAAGACAATACCAAACAGGCTTGGCTGGATCTTAAAAAATTTGATATAAACAAAAATGATGTTGTTGTGGGAATTGCTGCTTCTGGAACCACCCCGTATGTGCTGGGAGGCGTAAAAGATGCTGTTAAACAGGGTATTCTTACAGCCGGGATAACCAATAATCCGGGATCTCCTTTAGCCCGGGCAGCCGATATTCCGATTGAAATAAATGTAGGCCCCGAATTTGTTACAGGGAGCACCCGAATGAAAAGCGGAACTGCTCAAAAACTGGCGCTTAATATGATCTCGACAGCTCTTATGATCCGTATAGGCCGGGTTAAGGGGCATAAAATGGTAAATATGCAACTTACCAATAATAAACTCCTGGATCGTGGGGTACGTTTTATTAGCGAAGAACTGGGAGTATCACCGGTCAGAGCATCGGAATTACTTGAAAAGTACGGTTCGGTAAAGGCAGCTATTGAAGCAGTTGGACGTTAATATTGATCGTTAACATATCAGGGGAGAAGGGCAAGTTCGTCTTGTACTTTTTTGGGAAGGTTTGCCACAACCAGATCGTAGGAGATATCTAACCATTCGAACAAAAGAGAATCTCTTACCGATCCGTCAACCAATACCGTACTCCAGTGTTTTTTACTAAAATACGAGGGTTCTTTTACGGCGGCATGCGATGCCCGTAATTCATTAATAGTTTCCGGATGACATTTAATACTGAAACCGGTAAAGGTATTTATATCGGTAGCCGTAAACATTTTGCCCATTACCTTAAACACCAGTATATTAGGGAGTTTTGGAAAAGGAGTTGATTCGGTGACTCCTTTTTTTGACAAACAGTATTGTCTGTATACTTCAATAGTCATTTAATTGGATTTTCGAACAATCTTATAAATCCCTTTCCCTTCAACCGCAACATATAAAAACCCGTCCGGCCCCTGTTTTACATTTCTCACACGGCCTATTCCATCGAATAACCTTTCGCGCTTTTCTACTTTTTCGTTACGGATAACCAATCGTTCCAGATACTGAAAAGACAAAGACCCCACCAGCAGATTCCCTTCCCACTCCGGGTATTTATCAGACATTACAAAGGTCATTCCGCACGGGGCAATGGAGGGAGTCCACTGATAGATAGGATTTTCCATTCCGGGTAAGGATGTATTTTCAGAGATAGGAGTTCCACTGTAATTTATTCCATAGGTGACCAGAGGCCATCCGTAGTTACTCCCTTTTTTAATAAGGTTGATTTCGTCTCCTCCGCGGGGTCCGTGTTCGTGCGACCAGATGGCTCCCGTTTGCGGATGCCTGATTAATCCTTGCGGATTTCTATGACCGTAACTGTAAATAGCTTTCTTGGCAGTGGGCTTATCCAAAAACGGATTGTCTTCAGGAATCGCTCCGTTATCTTTGATACGGTATATTTTCCCGCCATCACGACTAAGATTTTGCGGGTTTACATTACGATTTCCACGGTCGCCTATAGAGAAATACAAATCTCCGTGTTTATCGAATTCCAGCCTTGAACCATAGTGCTGACCACGGCTGCTGTTGGGAGTAGCTTTATATAAAACTTCCAGATCAATAAGTGTATTGTTATGCAGTTTAGCTCTGGCAATTGCCGTATTACTCCCGCCGCGTTGCTCCCCGGAAGAGGCAAATGAAATATAAATCCAGCCGGTTTCCCGATAGTTTGGATGTAATTCAATGTCCATAAGCCCTCCCTGTCCGTTACGTTCTATTTCAGGAAGTCCTTTTATAGGGATTTTTTTATTGTTTATATATAATAAAAGCGCTCCGGATCTTTCTGTGATGAGAATACCTCCGTTGGGAAGAAATGCCATTCCCCACGGAATATGAAGATCGGAAACTACCTGTTTCAGGGTATAATTTATGTTGTCCGGTGCACTTATTTGGTGATCTTTTTTTTGAGCGCAAGCGGTAAAAAAACAGGCAAGGAGCACTATGAATACCGATTTTATTTTCATAAACATATTGATGAAACCGGAAGTTACAAATTTGCAGGTGAAAAGGAGTCGTTTTAAGTTTTTTTTAATAGGGAATATTATATATTTGCACTCCGCATTCGGGGTGTAGCGTAGCCCGGTTATCGCGCCTGCTTTGGGAGCAGGAGGTCGCAGGTTCGAATCCTGCCACCCCGACGGAATGGAATTTAAATAGTATTGAAATTATTTTTAATTCACTGAATATCAAGTAATTGAATTTTTTCAATACTATTTGGTTCCAATTAACTACAAACAAAAAGGGACCTATTCGGGACCTGAAAAAGTTTTAAATTTTCAGTATCTTTAAAAGAGAAAGTCTTCCTTTCTATGTGATTTAACTTTCGTTTTAGCCATTGTTTCACTAAAAACGGAAGAAATGAAAACGTCAAACACATTTAAGATTCTTTTTCGTCAGGTTATCTCCAAGAAAAAGAAAGATCATGCACCTATTTATGTACGTATAACCATTAATGGAAACCGAGGTGAGTTTAGCTTAAACCGTTACTATCCCATTAAAGATTGGAACGCCCGGTCAAAAAGAGCCAAGGGAAGGGGGGAAGCTGCCCGAAAATTAAACGAGGAGCTTTATCAAACTTATTTTGGACTTAAAGATGCCTACAACGAACTTAAACAAGAAGGTAAGCTTATTACTCCCCAGTCAGTAAAAGCCAGGTATTTAGGAATGGATAACCACCAAAACAGTCTCCTTGAATTAGCCGCCTTTCATAAAAAGAAAATGGAAGGAGTACTTAAAGCAGGTACTTTGAAGAATTATAAAACCACGACAAAGTATCTTACAGCATTTTTAAGGCACCAATTAAAGATAGAGGATATCTCCCTTCAAAACCTGAGCTACAGTTTTGTTATCGACTTTGAGAACTATTTGAGAAAGCCCAAAAACAGACTCAGTAATCAGCCACTGAATAATAATGGTATTATGAAGCATATAGAACGCCTCAATAAGCTGATGAATTTGGCGGTAAAACTGGAATGGATCGAAAAGAATCCGTTTTTAAAATATAAACTCAAATTCCATAAATACGATCGTGCTTTTTTAACCCATCAGGAATTAAGGCAGATAGAAGAAATTGAACTAACCGAGCTAAAACACAAACAGGTAAGAGATGTATTTGTGTTTAGCTGTTATACCGGATTATCCTATTGTGATCTTAAAAAGCTAAGCACAGAGAATATTGTATTGGGAATGGATGGAAAGCCCTGGCTGAGTCTATACAGAGAAAAAAGTAAAGAACCGGTAAAAGTGCCTTTACTGGATAAAGCCAAAGGGATTCTGGAAAAATATCAAGACCAAAACTTGTTTGATAAACTATTACCCGTAGGTTCCAATCAAAAGATGAATAAACACATCAAAGAGATTGCCACCAAATGCAACATAGACAAACAGCTAAGTTTTCATGTGGCCCGTCATACTTTTGCAACAACTATTACCCTTTCAAACGGAGTGCCCATAGAAACGGTATCCAAACTTCTTGGACATAGTAAACTATCCACCACCCAGATCTATGCCCGGGTACTGGAAGATAAAATAGGGAAGGAACTCAGTATACTTCAAACAAAACTGACCGCTAAAAGAAATGCATCCTAATGAAATATGAATTGAGAATCTTTTAATAATGATATAAAAGGAATGTTAAAACAACACGGAAGTTAAAGAAATAGAATTATAGATTCTTAGCTTGATATAGAAAGTTAAATCACAAAACCGAAAAGACCTTGAATTTTGCTATAAGCGGGTACAAGGTCTTTTTTAATTCTCAAACCAGCCCCATGATCTTACCATAACCAAGCGAACAGGTTCCGTCTGGTTTTTGTAGTGTTCCAAAAGGATAAACGTCAGGCAAAAATCAGAAGGATCGCTTGCCTGCTTTTTTCAAATGTTCTTTGATTTTTAAGTGTTTCGATCAACCCTGAAAAAGGGCAGTTGATCGGAAAGCAAGAGGATAACACGCTCGTAGCGTGTTATGATATTTTCACAACACTTAAAGTGTTGATTTTTAGTTATTTAAAGCAAAATCAATAAATAGAGGATATCAAAAGTTTGTTGAAAAAACTATGGGAAGTACTATAAACACACTAAAAGTTTGTTGAAAAATGAAAGTAAAAGGTAAATACGAGTATGAATATCTGGCACTGAATCTAAAATCATCTGTGGTAAAAAGGTTCAGGAAGTTTTCCAAAAAGATTTCCGGATCACAATCCGAAACACTAACGGCATTAATGGATTTTTTCTATTGGCATGGAGTATCCCCCTATGACCGATTTGGACCTCAATTAAACAATGAAATTGAAAAGAACCGAAAACGCATCAATGCGGCCATTGCTATTATTAAGAGTGTTGAAAAGAGTCAAAATGTTCCCCTTGTGAATATAGAGACTATGTTATTATCACTTTTTGATGCAGATACAAAAAACAAAGAACCCATACTGGTAGAAAAGAAATTTTTGGAGAAAACTCAGAAAGAGATAGAAGAAGAAAAAACCACAGTTCCCATAACCAAATATGAGCGATTAGAGCTAAAATATAAAGACAAGAAAGAACTCCTGAAATATCTATTAAATAAAATCACTCCAGTATTCACCACTTTTGGAAAGAACTATTTTAAAATAGAAATCGCCCCGGAAGAACTTGCACGTTATAAACAAGGACTTAAAAACGAGTAAACACAAATTACCAAACAACATAGGTTTATTCGGTAAGGATATTTGGGGCTTAAAGTTCTTTGTTTCACTTCAATTATTTTTCCTTGCAACCTCCGGGCGCAAGGCAAGATTGTCATGACAATGACACATCTTGACTTAAAGAAAAATGTGACGGATAAGTAAACCGTTCAATAATAAAACCAAGACGTTCTTTTATTAGTTTTGCGACTTTTTTTATGCCATATCAGTTAAGACAGAGACAATCCTGGGATACATCGATTAAACATTTATGCCGTCATGGTTTATTAGAGGATATACTCACTAAAGATCAACTGAGCAGTATACCTAAATCCAATGTATATAGATGGAGGCATAAATGGAACTCCTTTTTATAAAATGATTATGTAAATTGCGGAGCTAAAAAAGCATTTCCTTCATAAATACAAAAAAAGCGTTCCGAAGAATGGTTTTTATTTTAATTGTAATCAAGTTTTATTTTGTACTTATCTATTATCTCTTTCCCTTTAAAATACAGCAAATAAACATCTGAACTCCCAAACATTGTAAGCTTTTCGTAGTCTTTTTCATCATCTATCTCAAAGACTTCAACCATTACATAATCATCTTTCGGTTCAGAGAAAAAGACTTCCAAATCACCTGTATTGTTTGTGTTTTTTACAAGTTCTTTAATCGGGTATCGCTTGGATTTATATTCGTTCCGTCCTTTTAACCTAATCAAAGAATCCAAGATGATAGACATTTCTTTACCTTGCTTCTCGGCTATTTTTTCTGCAAAATTCACTATATCAATATCAACCATTTCATTGGAGACAATAATTTTGTTATTGTAATTTTTGGCAACATAATCATATGCCAATACAATTTTATCATCATATCCGATTTCACTTTTAATATTATCTTGTTTGCTTGAGCCACAGGAAACAAGTGATGCGAACATTATTAATATTATTTTTTCCATTTTAAAACTTAATAAATTTTTGCAATGCTGTTGTTGGCTTATTACCTTTATTTAATCTTTCAAGTGATCCCTGATCCATTGGCAAATATGCCTTTCCACTATATCCAGCGGCCTTATAAGATGTCCTTTGCCCATAGCTTTGCGTAAAGGATTGACTAGACAATTGAGATCTGATAATATTCATTCTATCTACAACACCTCCTGTAGCTCCAATTTTACTATTATCATCCCCAACTCCCAAACCTAATGCCGAGTGATGCATCTCATGTAAAAAAGTCATTCCATAGCCAAGAGTATTGTTATTAACATTGTTTGCTCCATTGATAAATTTATCTATTTGGGTTGGCGATATATTTATCAATAGACCACCTCTTAGTGCTGAAGATTTATTATTTATTCTTGCAAAGCCAGTCTTTTTATTATCAATTGCAGATATTAAATCATTCCTTGCAGTTTCACTTCCACCATCAACGGTTACATCATCTCTTATCACACCATTTTCATCTTCATAAGCCACCTGTGTTACAATAGCATTTCCGTCATCATCGGTTGCATAAGTCAACATCCCTGTTTTACTATCCGCTGTTAATTGCAAACCTGTTATTTTTGATAGATTATTAATAATTGTTTGTGTGTAATTTGTGCCGTTCTTTTTATCATATTGCTGGATAGAACGTAGGTTAATACTGTCTCCCTTAATTTCTGTATAGCGTATTGGACTATTAAGAGCAAATTGATATGGACTCACATTTTTGTACTCTTCAGTGAACCTATCAATTTTGTTGAAGCGTCCTATTGCTGGGTCGTAGTCTCTCCATTGGAATGCATAGATGTTCTTACCCAACTCTTTTTCCTCTTCCTGACCTTGGAACGTCCGGTAGTTGTTCTCCGTTCCGTTTATCACATTATTATAACCCTTGTGCTGTAATCCAAAGGGATAGTAGTTATTCTCTTCTACAACCTCTACTGTTTCAACATCAGGGTCAGGGTCACTATCGGTATAGGATAGACGTATGCTTCCTAAATGATCCTTAAATTGATAGGTGTAAATAAAAGGTCGTTCAGGATCATTGGTGGGTTCTATATACCCTTCATAAGTTGTAAACATTCTTAGGTTTCCACCCTCATAAATAAAGTTTCCTGCATAGATGGTCTCAGAATCGCCATTCACAGGATCGGTTATAATTTTCTTAAGTTTTACTCCTGTGGCATCATATATATAATCAATCGTTCCATTATGCTGGCTACTAGCAACGGTTACTTTAGTGGGTAAGTTTAAATGATTATAGATAACCCCTGTAATACCCTTATTGGTATCGGTTAGTATATTTCCGTTATCATCGTATGTATACTCGGTGGTGCTTTCCGCTCCGTCTATAAATCCGGTTACAGAACTTGCCAGCGGATCATCATCCACGGCCTGAAGTTTATTCCCAACATTATAAGAATATGTCAGGTCATCCATCAGCCCAAACGAAGTAACGTTTGGATCTAAATGTCCGTTTCTTTGAAGTTTAGTGATGTTGCCGTTTTTATCATATTCTACCAGTCCTAAGTTATAGTTGGTATCACTACTGGTAGCCGAGATGATTCTGTTTAAGGGGTCATATCCATACGAGTACCACCGCTCGATATTGTCATTAGCTGTTTTCCAGTGTGTTTCTGATATGTTTCCATTAAAGAGGGCTGTCGCTCCGTTTTGAGGGTTATTGTAGTGTAAGCTAAAACCAAAAAGATCACTTCCCAGCGTATTAATATCATTAATCCCTTTGAGCCATCCCCGTATATTATACCGGTAGTCTACCGTTTGTAAGGGTGCCCCGGGGCTATTGCCCACATTCTTCTGGATAAGCTGCCCCAGGTTGTCATAGGTATTTTCTGCCAATTGCTCGGTATGCCCCGCCAGTTCCTGGCTCTGACCTGTAAGCCGCCCGTTTTCATCATAGCTCATCGTATCCAAAGTTACAATATTCTGCCCGTTTTTACTATGGGTGTTTTTCTGTTTTGTTATCCGCCCGGGAAAGTCCACCTCGCGCTCGGTGATATCGGTAGTTTGTAAATAAGCATTATTGCTTGTCTGGTAGATCACCCGCTTTTTGGTGTCATAGCCCATCAGGGTGGTGATCCATAAACCGGTTCCCAATACCCTGACTTTACTTCCGGTGGCCTGCCCCTTGGTTTGCTGCGGGCTGTTGTTATCGTAATTGATCACCGATTGCCCGAAACCGGTTGTGGCCGGTAGAGACTGCTGGGCCGTATCAAAACTGTAATTATCAAAATAATGCACCGCATGCACCTCCAGGTTTGCCACCGGGAAGCTCTCATTGGTATAGTAATGGGTGAGCCCGTCGGTGTTTTTGGCCTCATACACCCGGGCCGTGGGATTGTTTTGGTAATAGGTGGTATACACGGCGGCCATCTGCTTTTGATCCAGGGTACTGCCATGGCTGTAGATCCCCGTCTGTACACTTCTTCCAAAGATATCATACTTGGTAAAGAGCCACTGGTTGTTTGCCCGTTGATTGGCATCCTGGGTAAGGATGGGCTGATCCAGTTGGTTATACACAATATACTCCCAGCCCTTGCCCGGGATCTTCTTCTCCACCAGGCGGTTCCTGTAATCGTATTTGTACTGGTAGCACAGCGCATCCATTATGGCCGGGTAATCGCTATGGGTTTTATCAAAACCGATCTGGGTGAGTTTCTCGATGGCCTTCGGGGGCAGTACATAACTCAACTGGCCGTATTTGCTGTACACATAATAGGTGTCATGTGCGGTTTGATTGTTATAACTGCGTTTGAGTACCACCCTGGCGTCTTTATCCTTAAACTCCTCGGTGCTGTGATCCATCGTCCCGTCCTTGGGGTGGTTCTCGTCTTTGGTGATGGTTTTATACAGGGTGTTTGCAGGGTAGTGGTCCGAGGTGCCAAAACTCAGCTCGGGCTCCAGCGGGTTGTTTGCATCGGGAAAACTCACGGTGAATTTTCTAACTGCTGCTGCGGCATTGCTCTGATAGCCAAAGGCAATCTCATGGCCACTGCCCAGAGCCCAGTCTTTCCCCGGGGCGGCCTGTCTCTTTGGACGGTTCAGCGGCGAGGCCTCAAAATCGGTCTGGGAGTAGGCATTGACCTGGGTAGGGGTAAGCCCTGGAAAATCATCCGGGTAGTGTTTCAGGTAAAAACTCTTTGTGGTCTCTGATACATCCCCCCGGTAGCTGCCTGCGGCCCCCAGAGCGGCCTGGTAGGGAAGCCACGTTTTATCCTGGCGCCCAAAGGCATCATACCCGATATGGGTTACCAGATCCTTTAAGCTGTGGTCCGAGCCCAGTACCTCCGAGAGGGTATTCTCGGTCCCGTCCAGGCTTTGCAGTAGCGGCCCGTAGAAATACTGCCTTACCGAAGCATCCGAGCAGTAAAACAAATAATCCCTGAAACGGGTAACACTCATATCCGAACGCCAGGTGTATTCACTGCCATCGGCTACTTTATTACCCGAGGTATCATACACCCCGCTTATCCCGCTATCGCCCCCGGTATAATCATACGGGTGTACCACCCCCACCAGCAGGTACCACTGATCCAGCTGCGGCACATCGCCATACCAGAAGTATGGATTGCTATTGGGGGTGCCGTCCAGGTTGTTTACATTCTGGGTACCGTGATAGGTGGTCCCTTCATGGGAGCCCGTTCGTTTAACCCATACCGTATAGCGATAGGTCTTATTAATATCGATATTAAAATTATCGGTGTTCCAGCCTCCGTCGCCTGCTGAGAGGGTATCCTGGTCGCTGCACATCCAAAGCAGTGAGGTATTGTTATACGGATCGCTGCCCTCGAGGCGCTCATTCTCCAGGGTGTCTCCGTTTTTATTGTAAAAGGGCGTACCTCCGGTGCCGGTGCTCCAGTCCATCTGCCACTGGGGGATCGATACAAAACTGCTGATATCGGTATACAGGCGGGTGGCCTCCAGGGCGATCTGCTGTTTGGGGCGGCCCAGTCCGTCAAAGTAGGTGACCTGTTCGATCACATCGGCATCGCTTACCTGGGTCGGATCAAAACTGTCCATGGCCCTTTGGTAGCTCCGGGTAAATACATAGTTCTCACTCTGGGTCAGGGCCGGTACATGATAGGGGCTCTGTTGGGTGATGCTGATTCCGTTGATCTGCGGGTTATCGGCCGAGGAGATCATATCCAGGTTCAGTACCCCGTCGCTGACCAGTACCCCGGTAAAGGTCAGTGTGGTCGGGTAGTTATAACTCTCACTGTAGATATCAAAATCATCCTTAACCAGTTGACCCTCCAGGGAGATATCAAATACTCTGCGGCCCGCCTGGGCCGAAGGGGCCCCGTTGCCCTTACCGAACCAGGCCTCGTTATGGTGGGTCTGAACCCTGTAGATCCCATTGGCCAGGGGGATGGTATAGCTCAGGGTTCCGTTGGGACCGTAGCGCTCGGTGGTGAGCAGTACCTCCGGCAGGGGAAGGTACCGGTAGCTGTAGGAGCTGTTTCCGCTGAGAAATATATCGGAGTCTCCCACATAGCTATGTCCGTTATAGCTTACTGTGGCGCCTCCGGCATTGAAATACAAACTGGTGGTGCCTCCGGCGGTCTGTTCGATGGCAATTCCGCTGATCGTGGCATTATCAACCGAGGCAGGCATTTCAATACTCAGTACCCCGTCGCTGACCACCACTCCGGTAAAGGTATGGGTATAAGCGCTGTTGCCTACCGTATAGATATCAAAATCATGGGCCAGCAGCGCCCCTTCAATGATAATATCAAAAACCCGGTTGCCTGCTGCGGCCGGTGGGGCCGAGGGGTGGGAGCTGCCAAACCACAGCTCGTTGTGATGGGTCTTGACCGTATAGGTACCATTGGGCACCTTGATATCGTAATTCAAACTCCCTACCGTATTATCCATATAGCGTTCGCTTTGAAACAGCGCCTCACTGCTGGCCGATGTATTGCTATAGGTCTCGGTGGAGTTAAACCGGTTTTTTAGTTCCGATTCATAGAGCTTGCCCTGGTGAGTGAAATCATCCAGGGTTCCCATATTGATATAGCGCTCGGTGGTATTACCCGGGTCTTCCGAGATAATGGCCAGGCCATTGATATGGGCGCGGTCTACAGAGGCATCCAGCTCCAGGGTTAAAAAACCATCGCTTACCGCCACTGCGTTTACTGTAAAGGTATAGGGGTTGTTGTTGTTAACCACTGCCAGATCGAAATCGCTGTAGCGCACCACACCCTCCAGGATAATATCATAAACCCGTTTGCCGGGGCCTCCTTCCACACCATCTACACCGAACCATAACTCGTTATGATGGGTTTTTACCGTGTAGTTCCCATTGGGAACCGGGATGTTATAGGTAAGCACCCCGCCCACGGTGGCCCCGTAGGACTCCGAATCAAACAGGGTTTCCTGCTGGTTGTAATTGGCATTGGTATAGGAAGAGCCCCCGCTGTAATACGTGGTCAGGTTTACATCGCCCAGGTGGGGCCTACCGTTAAAAACCGCTTCGGTATCGCTCCCTGCATTCAGGTATACTTCCGTGCTTTGGCCGCAGACCACACCCAATCCCCCGAATACAAAGACAAACAAACTATAGAATTGCTTTTTCATGATGCTTCTTTTACTGGTTTTTGTAGTGGTACTGGTTCTCTGAGAGCAGCTTGCCCTGATCGTCGCGAATGGCTGTTAACCGGTTAAAGCTGTCGTATTCGTAATACATGGTATAACCCGAAGCGTCGGTGGTACTGGTGAGTCCGATCAGCGGATCGTAGGTATAGGTACTCACCAGGGCATCGGGCAGTTGCGTACGTAAATTATTCAGGGCATCGCGCAGGGCTCCTTCGGTGCCGGTACTGCCTCTGGTACGGTCGGTATCGGCATCGGAGAGCGATTCCAGATTTGCCACCAGGGAGGATACCTCCGTATAGGTGGCGCCTTCTATTTTGGCAATGGGATACTGATGGCCGTACCCCCAGATATATACAATGGTGCCTCCGCCTTCTTTGGCTACTTCCCGGACATTGCCCCAGTGATCATAACTCTGGTAGCGAATACGGGTATCCAGGGTATTGGTGGCCGATTCCGGGCCCACCAGGGTTTGCAATTCCCCGGGCAGGGTTAGTCCGCTGGGTTGTAGTTTGTAATTGGTACGCCGGGCGGTGAGCAGCTCTCCGGGATCGGGTGTACCGTCGGTATTGCTGTCCTCATAGGTCTCTCCCTGAAGCAGTTCGGTGATCCGGTGTTGTGCCACCAGCGAATCGATAGCCGTGGCAGCATCACTGCTTAGCCCCGATAGCTGTGCCTTATCGTGCGGGTAGTACCGCTGCTCGATACGGGATTCCTCCAGGCTGTTGGTGGTGGCCACACGGGTGGCCTGCAGGTGGGTCGGGTTGTCATAGGTATAATTCGTGATGGTCTCTACCGGGTTTTGACCCGTTTCGTCATATACCTTTTCCGTGGTCGAAGACAGGTAATGCCATTGCGCATTGACATTATATTGAGCAACATGAAAGTTATACACATAATCAGGATCATCCACTGCTGTGTGAGGAATTCCAGTCACGGATTGATACCTTCTTACACTATATACTTTTAATGTTTTATCCAATTGATTATCATGTGTATAATTATTAGTAGTTTCTTTAAGGTTAAGATAACTACCATTTTCTTTCTTAAAGGTTTTGGAGGATAAAACTCTTCCTGTTCCAAAAATATTCGTATAGGGGGTTCCGGGTACCAATTGTTCATTTATTATCACTGGCAGGCTCGGTAATGCAATATCAAATCGAGTTTCCTGACCACCATTTTGAAAATCATCTCCATAACTCTCAATTACATAATTGTATCCTATATGATAACTCTGCATAGCATATAACGGATTCATCGTATTGGAAGACAAACTATGGGTGTAATTATAAACAGGATTTCCGTTTGCATCTGGAGTGATATGAAGTGAATTTATATACATGATCCTTGGTAACTCAGCCAGGCCGGAAGACGCATTCATTGTATCCAAATTGCTGTAAAAGTATTTTTTTACCTGTGTTCGGTTTAAATCATTAGTGATTACCTTCTGCAAGCGTACTCCTCCAATTGCTTTATTGGTAAAGGTACTCGTTACCACAGGATCCGTGGCATAATAACTTAGTTCCGCACTGGCATAAAGGCACGCATTAATAATCTTCAGCTCAAAACTATATGATTTACCTTCTTGTAATGTAACATATACTTTATTGTAGGCATCCCCATCCAGTGGCGCTATGTAAGTACCAATGTTTACGTCATTAGCATTACTAACCTCTCTAAAAAAAGGTACAGTTTGATTCGTCGCTAAATCAACGACAGTAAATGTGGCTTTAATATGATGATCCGGAACAGCCCCGGGAGTACAATCACTACTGTAATCATTAAAAAAAACAGATACGTTAGCGTATACCTTCTGGGTAAATGGAATATCATTAACCGTTTGGATATCAGTGTCGGTAAAAACCGTTGTATTGGTTTCAGTAGAGAAATTCAATGTTTCAAGCGGGGGTAAGGTAGATTGATTTTCATTGCTGTAAGTTGTATGTGATTCAAAGAATAATTCAGCTGTTCCTCCGGTAGGGTATGTCACCTTTTTTAAAAGTCCTTTTTGTGCATATACACCATTTGGATTTCTATCAGAAACAATATTAAAATTGTCGAACAATGAGGGGTAGCCCAAATCATTAACCAGGTGTGTGTTTCCATCTGCCCCATTGAAATACCCCCAATAATCCTGAGCATAAGACAATCGAGGAGGCATATTCTCTCTATCAATATATTCAAAACTATGTGGGGGATTCGTTAAACCATTGCGGTCTTTCTCGGTGATAGCTTCCAAAAACAATCGCTTTTTATAGACCTCCGGGGTTGTTATATCCGGATCGTTATTTAAATAAGATAGGTTACAATCTATAATTTGATATGTGAAGTCGAATGTTTTGAAAATGGAATCATTCTTATCACGAATAGCAATGTTTTCAAGTTTTTTATCTTTTCCCGTGTCTATACCATCGGAGTATTGAAATAATATCTTCCCAAGAGATGGAGCAGTGATTTCAGTCAGTAACGCCATATTTCCCAATACCTTATTAACGCATGTGTTTTCTGTTGAGCTTGAGATACTGCTATTGGTAATTGTATTACTCACCGTTTGCGTAATTCCAGTATGATATTCATAGTTATAAGTATCATATAAAAAGTTAATCTCTTCACCAGTATGATGGATGATTTTAACCAAATGCCAAGCTGTTTCTGCCTCTAACCCCGGAGGAGAAAATCCACACCCGAATGATCGATTAAAACTCCTTTCACTGGCATTACCCCCTCCAAAAAGGTAAATGGTTCCGTCCGAATCTGTTATTTTAAATTCGGGATCGGTACTCAAGGGGTCATTGTCTGATAAAAGCGTAAGGCGTTCTATTTTAACCGGAGCTGGTTCTAATAAAACCGGATTTAGATTTTCATCCAGATAGAATTTTCCTGAAAATCCACTTAAATTAAACGCAAAAATGTCAGGCTGGGCATCAACAATCGGACTATCTTTCGTAATACTTTCCAAATAAGCAGCCATTTCAACAGAATGAAAAGGAACATCAGGAACCAGAGCTTTGGGGCCTTCATCAGGATCGTCTCTAAGTGTTCTGGTAATAACACCTCCAGCATTTAAACTCCAACCTAATCCTAAATGTGAAGCCATCTCGTCAACCCGTATTCCATTAGAACCATAGTTAACAGATACGGGCACCGCTATTGAACGTCCCTGTAAGGTATGGATAGGAATACTTATTTGAGGGGTGCCCGTAAACAACCCCACAGGAACCTGACCATAGGTGCCTAAAGATGCAGCATTGGGGGATGGTGGAATTACTTCAGGCATTTCAATTTGCCCAATACATAAACTACTTGCCAAAAGAGCAAGCGCAAGGAGCAGTAATTTTTTCATTGGTAGGAATTTAAAGTAAAACGGGCACAAATGTGGGAATTATGACCATACTTAACAAACTAATTTATTAACACAAACAGGTATAGCTCTCTGAACATTAGTGTTAACTAAGTAGCGTATTTGTGTAATATATTTATTACATCAATAATACTAAGGTGTACAAATAGTTAAGTTATTTTCGAAATGAATGAAATTTTTACTTGAAAGTGTTAATAAGTTTTAGCTTTTTAGATTTTTCATATTTAAACAGCATAACTCTGAATTGCAAAAATCACGGGGATACAAGTTTAAAAAAGTTGAACTTGATTTAATTTTCTTTTTTTATAGCGATATATTTATATTTGCGCACGCTTAGCGCAGGTTAAATCAACCATAAAAGGGAACTGGAAGGGACCCATACTTTACTATAATGGTTAATTTACTGAAAATGAAAATATTAGGAGTGAAAGGTGTATTCCTGCCACCCCGACTTTTAAGGGTTTTAAAGAAAACTAAAACCGCACAAAAAATAGCCGAATACCTTGTAAATAAAGGATTTGGCTATTTTTTTAAAATAAGCTCACTTAATATAAAAGTGAGTTATTAGGTGAGTGATTCGGTGAGTTCACCAAGACATAAGAATTTTTTGAAAGTGATTTGATTTTCGTGTTACGAGATTTTCGTTCAACAAAAACACTTTCAAAATGAAAACTACAACAACCTTTGGCGTAACGTTTTTTACTCGTCTCAATTCCAAAAAGACAGACAATGCATTGATCTTTGTTCGTATTACAGTAAATGGTAAACGTTCCGAAATCAGTTTAAAACGAAATGTATCCCAAAGGTTATGGGACAAAAGCAAAGGCAAAGTAAAAGGTAATTCACAAGAAGCCAGAGCCCTTAATAGTTACATTCAACAAGTTAGAAATAAACTTTAAGATAGTTATAGCGAACTTCAAAAAGAAGGAAAACTAATAACTGTAGACACTGTTAAATCTCGTTATTTGGGAACAGACGAACAGCACAGAACCCTTTTACAGTTGGTAAGTTACCATAACAAAACAATGCAAACGGTTCTTAAACCAGGAACACTAAAAAACTATAAGACGACTGAAAGATACCTTAAGAAGTTTATCAAAAAGATATACAAAGTTGATGACATACAATTAAAACAGCTTAATTATGCTTTTGTAATTGATTTTGAGCAGTATTTACACAAACTTCCCAGTCTCAATAACAATGGCTTAATGAAGCATATTGAACGCTTTAAAAAGCTCTGCAAATTGGGTATGAAATTGGAATGGTTAGAAAAAGACCCAGCAATTAATTACCAATTACATTTTGAAAAAGTAGAAAGAGATTTTTTAACAGAAGAAGAGCTCAACACTTTAGAAAATTCAATATTGGAGAAAGAAACCCATAAAATAGCAAAGGACATTTTTGTATTTTCCTGTTACACAGGGTTAGCATATTGTGATGTGTTTTTACTTACTCAAGAAAATATAGTTTTAGGTATTGATGGTAACAAATGGTTAATGACCAAAAGGGAAAAGACAGTAACAAAAGTTCATGTACCCTTATTAGATTCAGCTTTGATAATTATTGAAAAATACGCAAAACATCCAAAATGTGACACTATCCCAATAAGTGTGTAAGTTAAAAATAGCGGGGGTTTGACTTTTACTTAAAGTCGGACCCTTTTTTCATAGATCGTAAGGAATTGATTTAAAATAATACCCCAATTCCTGATGGGCATCTTCCATTTTTTGGTGGCCTCCCTTGTGGCCAAATATACGGATTTCATTACCGCATCATCGGTTGAGAATGATAACTTGTTCTTGGTGTACTTTCTGATCTTCCCATTGAGGTTCTTGATAAGGTTGGTAGTATAGATGATCTTGCGTATCTCCAAGGGGAACTCAAAGAACACAGTAAGTTCGTCCCAGTTCTCCCTCCAACTCTTTATAGCATAGGAATACTTGTCCTGCCATTTCTTGGCGAAGTCCTCCAGAGCGACCTTGGCGGCCTTCTCGTTGGGGGCGTTGTAGATGCCTTTCATATCGGAGGTGAATTCCTTTTTGTCCTTCCATACCACATAACGTGAGGCATTGCGTATCTGGTGCACCACACATATCTGGGTCTTTGACTGTGGAAAGACGTTCTTGATGGTATCGGTAAAACCATTGAGGTTGTCTGTAGCGGTGATCAAGATATCTTTGGTGCCACGTGCCTTGATATCAGTGAGCACCGACATCCAGAAGGCGGCCGATTCGTTCTTACCCAGCCACAGGCCCAGCACCTCCTTTTTCCCGTCCCTACGAAGCCCTACGGCCACGTAGACGGTCTTGTTGATCACCTTGGAGGATTCCCTGACCTTGAAAACAATACCGTCCATCCATACGATTAGGTAGACCTGCTCCAGGGGGCGGTTCTGCCATGCCGTTATGTCGGCAGCCACCTTTTCAGTAATACGTGATATGGTCGAGGTGGATACCTCGAACCCATAGGCCTCGCGTATCTGCTCTTCAATGTCACTTACAGACATCCCTTTAGCATAAAGGGACACGATGATGTTCTCCAGTCCGTCCACCATATTGCCCCGTTTGGGCACTACCATGGGGTTGAACGATGCGTCCCTATCCCTGGGGACGGCTATCTCACTCTCCCCGAAGGAAGTCCTTATCTTCTTCTTGGAATGACCATTGCGCTTGTTGACATTAGACGAACGCTGGTGCCTTTCATAGTCCAGATGGCCGTCGAGTTCACCTTCAAGCATCTTCTCGATGCCGCGCTTTTGAAGCTGTTTCAAAAAGCCGTTGAGCTCGTCTCCGCTCTTGAACTGCTTTAGAAAATCGTCGTTGAACAACTCTTCTTTCTTCATAATGTGTAAATATTTAAAATTAGACAAAAAATTAGCGGGGGCATGCCCCCGCTAATTTCCTATTTACACACTTTATGAGATAGTCCTCAAAATGTATCCAAACAGGAAAACTTCTTCCAGTATATTCCAACCAAAAAATGAACCAGTACATTAAGGAAGTAGCCAAAGAACTTAAGATTGAAAAATATCTTACCTTTCATATTGCCAGACATACATTCGCCACTACAATAACATTAAGTAATGGTGTTCCAATTGAAACAGTTTCAAAATTATTAGGTCATTCAAAAATTGCTACTACTCAAATTTATGCTAAAGTCATTGAACGAAAAGTAAGTGACGATATTAATACCTTAAGAGTTAAGCTACAGAAATCAATCATTAAAGAAAAATGTTCTTATAACAAATAATGTAAATATGTGTATCCTAACCCAATTGTTAAAAACCATCTAATTAGTGTTTACAATTTTCTTATCTTTTCGTTCTCAAACCAGTACTACTATCAATTCTTGAAGTAATCAATTTAAAGGAACAAATGGAGTATAATTTAGAATTAAGCTTTTTAAACAAAGTTGAAAACAAGACTGACAGTTCAAATTCTCGAAAAAAGTTAACAGAATCTGAATTGAACGAGTTAAGACAGAGCTTTAGTAATATTTCTGAAGAATATTTATCATACTTAAAAGAAATAGGCTGTGGAAGTTTTAAAGAGTGTCAATTTCAAGTTCAGGATTATCTTTTCGGTCTTTCTGAATTAGGACTTGAAGATGTTTATGAAATAAAGGAGGATATAAAATTTTTTGGAGATAATTTCGCTGGTGATTTAGCCGGTTTCGATTTTGAAAAGAACCTTAATGAAGTAGTTGAATTTTGGCACGATAATGGAACAGTATTCTATACAGGAAAAACATTTAAAGAATACATAGGGGAGAAAATTGGAATAAAGTAGGAAATCGAAATTAATAATGGCTAAACTAAATGGATGCGTTAAATGAATACAAATCTAAATTAGTTGGAAAAAGACTAATTAAAGTGCTTCATACCGATCAAGTTAAAGGAATTGAACATTTGAATGGATTAGGTAATACATATTACTTCTCAACTATTTTACAACTGGAAAATGGTAAAAAATATAGCTTTAGTAATGATTGGATTTACGAGTGGAACAGTTCAGAACCATTAAAAGAGGTTACTCATAAAAATTGGGGAATCGAAAAGAACTTAAGGTTTAAGAAGATTATAATCTCTGACATATTAGTCGATGAATTAAATGACATATATATAAAGCTCGAAAACGACGTAGTAATTTATCATACCATTGATTATGGAGATAAGCTTTTTTTTAAAAAATACTCTGACTTGTTTGACTCAAAAGGAAATTTAAAAGAAGAATAATTGTTTATAGAAAAACCTATCATATTTAAATAAGTATAATGGAACTATTAGAAAAGCTTTTTGGTTTTTACTTTAAATATAAAAGACGAAAGTCTGACTTCCCTTTGAGTCAATTTAGTAGAATTGTTGTTGACAGGCCAAAACATAATATTGGCAGTAAAGAATTTAAAAAGTTGGTTAATGAAAATTTCAAACCAATGCTCAAGAAAAATGGTTTTGAAGGGAATGATTACTTTTATTATAGGTTAAGAAGCAACAATATTGAAACAATCCTTTTAGGAACATCTCCTTATGGCAAAGCAATTTGTATAAATCTGGAAATTAAAAAAGCTAATGGCGTAATTCCAAAGGTGTCAGAAATAGAACAATTAGAATCCATATCTCCAAAGGCTATGGGTTGGAAAAGATTAAGTCCAGATAACAAAGACTGTTGGTGGTGGTTTAGACCTACTGAAAAAGAAAATTTAGAAGTTTTTAAAGAAATGTATGATCTTTTATCAATAGAAGGCGAAAAGTATTTTCTGAAATACAATAAATGATAAAATTGAGTATAAAATGAGACTAAAAATACTAATACTGGGATTATTATCAACTATTGCTACAGTACAAGTTAAAACCCCTGAAGAATATGGATTGAAAAGCTACGCTTTAAATGATACTGTTTTAGGAAAGGTGAATTTTTATGTAACAAAAAATGACATTAAAAAGAGTAAACCTTTGTTAATCATTTTAGATGGCTCTGGTAACCTGCCAATCTATTATCAAATCAACAAACCAGACAGCACAAAAGAAATTTATGGAACCACTCCTTTTAGATATAATAGCCTTTCAAAAAAATATCATGTTGTATTAATCAGTAAGCCTGGTATCCCTTTTTCAGATAGTTTAAATGCTAACTCAAGGCGTGAGTTTATAAAAAAATATAAACCAAACAAAGAGTATACAGAAAAGTTGAGTTTAGATTGGAGAGTAAATTCTGCATCAAAGATTATTGATTTTTTAAATACTGAATTGCCTATAAAAAATAACGAGATAATAGTTATTGGATATTCTGAAGGAGGAAGAACAGCACCTAAACTTGCCGTAGTAAATAAAAAAGTTACAAAAGTTATTTCTATTGTTGGTGGTGGATTAAACCAATTATACAACTTTATTATTGAGGAGAGGTTAAATGCTTCAAAAGGGTTGATAACTCAAGAAGAAGCACAGCAAAATATAGAGAATTTATATAAGCAATTCCAAGATATTTACAAGAACCCTAACGCAACAGATAAGTTTTGGTTAGGGCATACTTACAAAAGATGGGCAAGTTATGGTATGGAATCGCCTCTTGAAAATATGTTAAAATTAAATATACCCATCCTATTAGTTACAGCTGGGAACGATAAAAACTCATCCATTCTTGGGGCTGACTATGTCCAATTAGAATTTTTAAAAAACAATAAAAGTAATTTAACCTATAAAGTATACCCTAATTGTGACCATTATTTTATTGACAAAAAAAATAATTCAAGAAAAATGAATGAGATGATTGAGTATGTTTTTTCTTGGATAGAAAAATAAAACAAATGCAACCAAACTATCTAAAAACATCAGTAGTGAAATACAAAATAAAGTATATGCAAAGATTGGTTCTTATCTATGTTCTTTTTTTATTACTTTCTTTTTCATTAGCAGCACAGAATACTATAGAAGTCAAACCTGATACAATAATATATAATGAAAATCAGAAACCAGCACTTATTCTTTATGATTCTACAACTGTTGATTCTTTGGGAAAAGATAATACACTATTATTTGTTCCTCCCGATAAAAACAAAATTGACGCTTTTTCGCAAGCTGAAAGCAATTTAAAAAAAGAGAAAAGTTTATTTCTTAAAATTATACTTTTTCTAATACCTGTAGTTGTTTTAGGTATATGGCTATTATTACATAAAAAGCGTAACTCTAATCTTAAGTCTATTTTAACAAAGCAAGAAAGGGTTATTGTTGAACTAATTAATTCTGATAAGACTAATAAACAAATAGCAGAAGAACTCTTTATTAGCATCAGCACCGTAAAAACTCACATAAATAACATTTATAGAAAATTAAATATTTCGAATAGAGATGAGTTAAAAAAATGAGGTTTAAACCCTAAAATCCACCTCTGTTATTTTTTTTATGTTGTTAAAAATATATCTATTTATACTGTTGAAAACATTTACACCATGAAGAATAATAGAAACAAAACACATCAATTAAGAAAAGTAATTATGCTATTTATAATTTTCGCATCACTCATGAATTGTGAAAATAAGGAGCAAACTAAAACAGTCAATAAACTATCTAATTCAATAAATGAAGTTAAGATTGGTGAAGAAACTCCCAATTTTCACTTTAATTATTTACTAAATGGAAAAACGGTTGCTGCTACATTAGAAGATTATAAAAATTCTTTAATTATACTTGATTTCTGGGCAACTTGGTGTGGTCCCTGTATAAAAGCTACTCCCAAAATGGAAAAATTACAAAGTGAATTTGGTAAAAAGCTTAAAATAATTCTTGTTTCAAATGAGAAAAAGGAAAGAATTACTGCTTTTCTTTCTCAAAACCCAATTAATCTCCCAATTATTCTTGATTCAGAAGGAGTATTTAATGACTACTTTAAGCATGCTTCAATTCCTCATTATGTTATTCTTGATAAAAATAAAATAGTTAAAGCCATAACACATGGAGATTATATTACGAGTGAGAACATAAGCAAATTGTTAAAAAACGAAAGAGTCAATATTCCAGAAAAAAGGGATAATATGAAATTCAATCCCATGAATTCTTTATCAAATAATACTAATAATTATTTGTTTCAATCTATATTAACACCATATCGCAAGGATTATCCATCAATGTCAAATTTAGCTAACCAAGGCGTATATGCTAATAGGAGGATATTTGTTTCAAATCTTGGTGCTGCAAAGCTAATTGAAATTGCTTGGCAATATCCCAGAACAAGGGTTGCAAATGAAATAGTTAATAAAGAAAAGTATGATTCCAAAGATAAAGCGAATCGTTATTGCTATGAACTTATTGTTCCAGAATCTGTAAAAAACAATAAATTCCAAATCATGCAATCAGAAATCACGAAGTTTTTTAATTTAAATGTAACTGTAGAAAAAAGAAAACTTCCTGTTTTTATTTTAAAAAGAGATTCAAACTCTAAAATGCAACTAAAGCAATCAAAAAGCATTAAGGTTTCAGAAAAATTTGTTAGGTACGGAGAGAGAATAAATATAGTAAATGGTCCGATTTCTGATTTATGTAATTATTTAGAAAATAATTTAGGAAAGCCAATTATTAACGAAACGAATCTGCATGAAAACTATGATATTAATATTAAATGGAGAAATGAAAATCCAAATTTTGTACATTCAGAGTTAGCGAAATACGGGTTAGCATTAGAAAAGTCAGAAAGGGAAATAGATATCCTTGTAATTAAAGATTAATGAAGTATGTAGAATAATTAGGTCTAATTTCAAAAAAAATATGATATCTAACCAAGACATAGAAAATCAATTAAACGAAGCTTTGGAAAAAGCTATTTCAGAATACAAGGTATCAAATGAGTTCGTGCAAACGGAAGGAGTATTCAATGAATTAATGACATACAATTTTACACGCTATAAAGAAAGATTAAAGAAAGAAGTATTAAGCAAAGTCAAAAAAGTTTGGACAAACCCAAAAAAAGGAATTGATCCTAAACAAAAGTTGGATGCAATGCTATTTGAACATGATTTTCCACAATCAAAAAATCAGGAAGCAGAGTTATATGGAATTGTAGCGTGGGAGAAAGAAAATATTGAAAGTGTAAAAGTAGAAATAGGATACTCTTATGATTTTGCAGATGAGTTAGAGCAAGTAAGTGGTATAAAACTTCAATTCTTTAATCCATTTGTAAAGAGCAAACTCGGAAAATCACATTATGAAAACGGAATATTGATTACAGAAGATAGACTATTAGCAAAGTGTTTTCAGCTAAAAGGAGTTCTGGCAATACATCAAGTCTTTAGTGAATTAAATAGTGAAAATGCGTTTAATAGCATTAATAAAAACAACAAATTTTATTTTTTATTTGGAGAGCATGACGAAGAATGTTACGTAATTTTAAAAATATAAAATAGTGAATAGAAATAGCTATCTACTTTATAACAAAACCCAATAATTTAAAATGAACTATCTAAATTCCACCGAATATTTTAATACGGATATTTCCAAAAGTTTGGAAATTTGTAAAAGAAAGAAAATTAAATACGTCATAATTAATTTTAGAGGTAACGTAACAGACAATATTGATTTTTTGCAGGAGTGTTCAAAGCATATTGAAAAATTACATATTAATAACTCTTTCATAGCTAATGTAGATGTTATCTATAAGCTTGAGAAGTTAAAGGAGTTTTCTATAAGCAATGCAAGTGAAAAAATAAAAATTGATTTTTCAAAACTTACCAATTTAGAATCTTTTACGAGTGATTTCTACAAAGGGTTTACCAACATAGAAAAATTAGTCAATCTAAAAAAAATAGATATATCAAAATTTCCATTTCCTGATTTAAAAATGTTGGAGAGTTTAACGAAATTGGAAGCAATAATTTTATATAGGTCACGCAAGTTAAAATCATTACAAGGAATTGAAAACTTAAAAAAAATAAAAGTAATTGATTTAGATTGTGTACCAAATTTGGAGACCTTGGAAGGCCTTACTGAAAACCACAAGGAGTTAATTAAATTTCGGTTGTACAACGCAAAACGACTGTCAAGAATCACTCAACTTAAAAATGCAGTCAACCTAAAGCATTTACAACTAACAAAATTAGAAAGTGAGGTAGAACCAGAAGCAAAAAACTTGATGGAGAATTTTAAAAAACTGGAAATCGTAGGTGTAAATTATGAGCCTAAAGATTTTCCTGCCATTAAAATTAAAGAAGTAAAAGAAAACCCTACACATAACAATGGCAATAATTCATTATGGCAAAAAGTTAAAGCCAGGTTTAATTCATAAATCCAAAATGGCTGGATTTTGGTTGAATAATTCTGCGGAAATCCTATAGCAAAACTAAATGAAAATAGAATCAATTAATAAAAATGTTTAGACTATTTAAAAAATCCAATAAAAAGGAATTCAAAAAGTTTTTTCCTGAACTTCCACCAAATGAAAGGATTAGAGAAATAATAGATAAGTATATCTATCCAAATTTAAAGCCAATAGGGTTTGAAATGTTAAAATCGAAACTTATTCTAAAAAGAAAGGTTGGAGACTTTCAACAGGAAATATTTTTTAAAACCAGTAGAACAAATTCTCGGGATTTATGTATAAAATTTGATCCACATTTTTTTGTGAGAAATGAAAGCTATTCAAAGTGGTACAAAAATAAATATGGAGAGAATATCCCTAATGACTTTAGGGTTAGCAATTCAACTTTATGGGCCAGCGGAAATAATATACCAAACTGGGGAGAAACTCTTTATAGTTACAGATGGTATGATTTGTTAACAAGGAATAACCAAGAAATTGTAGACGAATTAAACCAAAAAATATTAAATGTTGCTATCCCTATATGAACCTATACTCTAATTGGAATAGCTCAATTGAAATGATATTGAATAAAAAATCATTTACTCAAACCGCAATGATTTTAGATTTCTGCGAAATGCAAAATAATAAAGCCAAAGCCAGAATTGAAGTTGGAATATAATATTATGAGCAATATTACATTGGAGACTTGTGAAAAATATTCAAACCAACAGAACTACGAATTGATTGAAAATAGTATTTATAAAGACCTAAAAGATGAGGATGATGGCAATTGTAGAATGACCATTTCCTATGAACTGGACTCGGATAATAGTCAATACCCTTTGGAGGATATTTTAGATAAATTCTATTTGTATGTATCTGACTTTTTAGAATCAGAAAACAACTCTAATTCTAATAAAATTAAGATAGAATTGGGTGGAACTTTAGAAGACATAAAAAAAGCTCAAGAAATTATCGGTAAGAAGATTTATAACCAAGACTTTTTGGACGAAGACGAACAAATCAGAGTAAATCTAAAAATTGAATAAAAACGACATATAGTACAGCAAACTGTATTTTAGAATGAAAATTTGCATTGCACAAATAAAATCTGAAAAAGGAAATATTTCCAAAAACATCCAAAACCACTTGAAATTTATTGACCGTGCAATTGAATTAAATGCTGACTTGATTGTATTTCCTGAACTTTCTATAACCAATTACGAACCCGAATTGGCAAGTGAACTTGCAACCGATGTAAAAGACAGTATTTTTAACCCATTTCAAGACATATCTGATAAAAATAAAATAGCAATCGGAGTTGGAATGCCTACTAAAGCAACCGATGGAATAAATATAAGTATGCTAATTTTTCAGCCAAATAAAGATAGAATAGTTTATTCCAAACATTTACTTCATAACGATGAGCTACCTTATTTTGTTAGTAGTAATAGCCAACCATTCCTTGAAATTAAAGGAAAAAGAATAGCTCTTGGAATATGTTATGAAACACTTCAGCGAGAACATTTTATAAAAGCAAAAGAGAGTAATGCTGATTTTTACATTGCAAGTGTAGCTAAACCTGATAGAGGAACAAACAAGGCTTATTTACATTTTCCGTCAATGGCTAAAGAATTTGAAACACCAATTCTTATGTGTAATTCTATTGGCTATAGTGACAACTTTGTTGCTAACGGATTAAGTTCTGTTTGGAATAATAAGGGAGAATTATTAGACCAACTTGATATAGAAAATCAAGGACTATTAATTTATGATACCGAAGAAGAGCTAACAAAGATTGACCAACCAAAAATAGTTAAAGGTCAACTATCAGATTTAAAACAATTGTTTGCAATTTATATAAACGGGAAAAAAGAATTAGAGAAAAATGGTATTTATCAATGGGTTGATAGTTATCCAACAAAGGAAATAATTGAAAACGATATTACTAAAGGAGTTTTGTTTGTGTTGAAAAATGGCACAGAAATAATTGGAGCAATTAATATTAGTGAAGAGCAGGAGGCTGAATACCAAACAATAGACTGGAAATTTGATGATTCCAAAGTTTTAGTAATTCACAGACTTGTAATTAATCCAAAGCATCAAAGAAACGGATATGCACAAAAACTAATGGACTTTGCAGAGAATTTTGCAGAAGTAAATAACTACAGCTCAATAAGGTTAGATGCATATAGTCGAAATAAAAGAGTAATGAATTTTTATAAAAGGCGAAATTATTTTATATGTGGTGAAGTAAACTTCCCTGAAAGAGAATATACTTTTTATTGTATGGAAAAAGAAATAATAGTACAATGATAAACGAGCTAAAATATATACCAAAAAATATTGCTGAACAGTTTAAAGAATTGTTTAAAGATGTAGCAAAAGACTGCTTGAAAGTAATTTTTGAAAAAGAAGAAGAAATATATGCTTTTGGAGTTTTTACAGATTCAGATATTTCCAGTTTTCTTTTGGCTTACAATACTAAAGGTAACCTTGATACTATTATTAAATCTGGAGTTGAATATAAAAATGAATTTAGCATTACTAATCTTTCAGACGATTTTCTTAAATGGTGGATTCCCGAATGGAAAAACGAAATTGTAGAACAAAAGTTTAATAATGACGCCAGAACTAAAAAGTTACATAAAATACTTACTGATTTAGTAAAACCCATTGGTTTTTCAGATGATAAAACATTTTCAGATTATAAAGAAGATATCTTTGCTGTATTCTGTCAATCACTAAAGGAATTAAAAGAAGAAGGTTGTTTTTTAAACATAACTGAAGATTTTTATCTCCTTGTTCAAGAACATGATAATGGCATGCATGGAACAAGAAAGCAACACCTGTCTAAAATACTATCTGAAAATCAAATGAATGAACTTATAAACTTTGAGAAGCATTATTTATCTAACGATTAAACGAAAATAAGTTATAAACGCCACTCACAAATTTTAATAAACAAAACACATTCGTTAAACCTAAATTAAAACAAACCCAAATGGCAGTACACTTAAGAACAAGTCATTTTATTTACGAAATTGGAACAAGCGATTTTTTAACTTCCTTTTTTGATACAATAGAGATTAGACTTACCAAAGGATTATTTGGAAAAAAATACCCCATTGTGCTAAATGAGTTTTATAATGGAAACTTGAAATATGAAAATTTGAATAAAGCGGAACAAGAACTTAAAGATATTCAAAAGCGATTGAAAAAATTCAAACCATCAAAAGTTGTTTGGGATAAATATAATCTGGAAAAGAAACCACCTTGGGGAAACAATATTAGTTCTGATATAACAGATTTGTCCAATTACTATGTAACTTCAGATGGAAAGGACTTATTTGATGTCATTTTTCGAGCTATCGAAACAGCGAAATCTGAAAAAAGTGGAATTATAATTGAATGAAAAATAGTATTTATAGATAAATATAACTGTAATACGGTAATTAATTTTCTATACACAGAACAAAGAACTTAACCAAAACAACTTGAAAATTATACAAAATGCTATCAAACATATTCAAGAAAAAATCAGATAGAATAACTTTGATTCTTAATCCTAAAGGTAAAAATTTCATTGGAGGAAAGGCAAGTCCTGAATTTCAAATCCCTAAATTAGAAACGAGCCCGATAGTTTACTTTGGATGCATCTCTAAAAAAGAAAAACATTTACAACTTATAGATTTCGATTTACATTTAATTTGCCCTTTGTTTATTGATCTTCGAGAGCCTGTGTTTTTTGATTATTCCTACCCTGAAAAACCTAAACTAATAAGAGAAAATGTCTCTTCTGACTTTTATCCATTGTATGAAGAGATACCCAATAACGCATATATAGAGTATAAGAAGCTGAATTTTATTTTTGATAATCCCTTGCCTACTAAACTTAAAATTGGAGTTCATACAATTGACCATATCCAAGGCGAGATAGGTCACTGTGGGACACCAAATTGGATTCGTAAAGAAAAGTGGCCTATGTGCCCAATAACTGGCAACAAAATGAAATTTTTATTTCAATTAGCCGAAATTGATGATTGCGAAACCATAGTTGGTCAAGAAATTATTGACGAAGATTTTGACCCTTATCTCAACTTTAGCCATGGCTATCTTTATGTGTTTTATGAGCCCGAATCTAAAGTTGTTGCTTATTTAAACCAATATTGAAAACGGCTAACAAGAAAACCTAAAAATCCCGTTAAGATTTAATTTTTGACAAAAACAAATCATAGAAAAAGAATGAAGTGGTTAAAAAATATTGAAGATTTAAAAGAACATATTTTTAGTAATAAGGAACGCGCAGCCAAAAGGCATTTGAATCAAAAAAATGAAGAAAAACCTCGTGAGGTATTTAATAGAGCTTGTCAGTTAATTGCCAATGAATTAGAGGCTATTGGATTTAAATACTTTCCAAGTCAACACAAGTTAAAATTAGAAAGTGCTAATAAGAAATATAGCTTATTTATAAAGTTTTCTTCAAACAGAGATAATGTAGCAGGACAATATGTTGAATTATCTGCTTCATTCTCAATATCATCAAAAGATTTAAAGAAATTCTCTAAAACCAATCCTTTGCTAAACTATTGGAGGGAAACTATGATAGGAAGAAACTTAGGAGCACTTATTGACGGAGGAGAAGGTAATTTAATTTGGAATCTTGCAGACAAAAAAGAATACGAAAATGCTGTTTCTATTATTACTGAAACAGCAAAGAAAAAATTGATTGACCTTTTTGAAGATATCCAAAACCCAAACTTAATTGTGAGAGAAATTGAAAAAGACAGCTTTGAGTTGAACAGCACTATGACCACAGTACAATATCTTCTTATGCTTAACCACAAAGGTGTTGCAGAAAAATATCTCTCAACTTTTTTGACTCGAAAACCTAGCAAAATACTGGACGATTACAAAAAAGCTATTAAAGAATTTGAAAAGGTTGGGATTCCAAAAGAGTTCATTCACGGAATGGGATATGGACATGAAATAGCTCTTTTAGAAAAAGTATATGAATTAAAAATAGCTGTCCCACCCATATCGTAATAAATCTATTCCATAAACTTACAACTGTAATTTGAAATGAAAGAATATGCCAAATTTACCATAAAAGATTCTGATACAAACGAAACTCTAACATTTCATTATACTCCAAATACATCTGGAGAAATAGAATTACGAAAGCTAACAGATAAGCTTAATATTCTAATTATTAATTATTAAAACTTGGATTTAGTTGTCGAAAATAAGAGCAATAAAGATGATGAATTTTAAAAAGCAAATTTACATAGTATTCCTTTCGTTGGTTTTTGTTAGCTGTAACTCAAATAAAAATAAAGATATTGGTAATGAGTTGATAGTTACTGATTCAGTTCAGAGCTTAAAAAAAGAATCAATTGATAACAGCAATTTTGTAAAAGTAGATTCTGTAAATAAAAAACCAAATAAGTTACCAATTCACGGAAAGTTAAATCGAGATGATTTGGCTAAATATTACCCAAAAATAACTGATACTATTCAAGATTTAAGAATTATTGGTTCAGAAAAGATTAATTTGAATCCAGGAAATGAAATATTGGTAAGTCTGTTACATAATACAGGAACATTTGACCAGATGATACTCTGCACTCATAACAAAAAATTTGAACTAATTGACAATTTATATATTGGAAAGGCAACTGCTTTTGACAATGGGAAAAGTCGTACTATTGAATTTTCGGTGATAAACGAGAATAAGGTAGTTTTTGAAATAGTTGATTGGGGTTATGTAAAAAAAGACAATGAAGAAGAAATAGAGCCTGTTAAAAAAGAAAGATTAAGTATTAGCATAAATGAAAAAGGTCTAATAAAATATAAAAAAGATTATGGGTAACAAAAAAGACTACAAATAATGTCTCGTTTTAGCATACTTCTTATAATCCCTTTTGTAATTTTCCGAAGTGAAACTAAACTATTAAGTACAATTAAAACAAATGAACAAACCATTTAAAAATTTTAACTTTTCTATTTTTTGGGATAATAGCGAGTATGCCTTAAAGGAATACGTAAGTGAAAAACCAAACGACGAATTAATTGCGTCTATCGAGAATGAGTTAGGGTATAAACTTCCTGAATCGTACATCGAAATGATGAAAATCCAAAACGGAGGTATTCCAATTAATTGTTGTTTCCCTATAAAGGAATCAACTTCTTGGGCTGATGACCACATAGCAATTTCAGGAATTTATGGAATAGGACGTACAAAAAGTTATTCCCTTTGTGGTGATTTAGGAAGTCAATTTATGATTGAAGAATGGGGTTATCCTGATATTGGAATTTGTATTTGCGATTGTCCTTCTGCTGGTCACGACTTAATTATGCTTGACTATAGAAAATGTGGAAAAAAAGGAGAGCCTGAAGTTATTCACGTTGATCAAGAATCCAATTACAAAATTACATTTTTAGCTAAAAATTTTGAGGCCTTTATCAATGGGCTTGTAAATGATGAAGTTTATGATACATCAGAAGAAGACCTAAAAAATGAATTGGAAAACATAAAAAATGGACAGTTTTCAACGATGCTTATGAGTTTTTTTGAACCATTTGAATCTATAAACTTTGATAGAATTTTAAGAAACTTATTAACTGAATTAACAAAAGAAAAAGGATATTTTGCATTACATGCAGATAGTCTTTCTTATTTGGTTTATGATATTCAATTCTATTTATATTCTAATAAAAATAAGATTTCATCAATTAGCAAGTACTTAAAGGAATATCCAAAAATGATTGCATTTGGAGATAAAGAAATAAGTACTGGTGGTTATGCTCCTGATTTTGTAAGTGATTGGATTAATCAAAAATTATCAAACAAAGAGATAACAAAAAAATTCTTTAAAGGATATAAATTCTCTTCAGAGTATGAGAATAATTTACTGAACAAATTAAAAAAATACGAACAATAGCTATGTTGCTTGTTATTCAATGAATGGTATGAATAATAAATATGAATTTAAAAAACTGCGCCTAATAAAAGGAATACTTTTTTTTATTTTATTTCTTGGAGTTAGTATTTCTTTCTTGTTAAAACCTGACATTTTTATTAGAAATGTATTTATGAAAGCTCTGCATGTCCAAATCATTGGGGCTATAGGCATTATATATTTTTCTGCCTTGTTATATTCTTATATTAGAATGCTTTCAAGAAAAAATGCAATTATCATTACGCAAGAGTTTTTAATTGATAATTCAAAGTATGAATCATTAGGCGAAATTAAATGGAGCAATATTTCCGAAATAAAGAAGTTAAAAAAAAGAAGTATTGAAATTCATTTGAAAACCGAAATATCTAAAAATAGAAATTTGATAAAAAAATTTCTATCATTTATGAATAATTGGAATTATAAAAACAGTATTGTTATATCAAGTGCATTACTTGACTGTAGTAATGAAGAACTTTTAGATACCATGAAAATGGCTTATCAAAATTTTAAAGTTGAAAAACAATAATATTAATAAAACCCAATGTTTATAGCTTTTATTTTTATTCTACTTTTAATATGTCCAAACTAAAAAAAATTAGAGAAAAACTTAACTTAACACAAGAAGAATTATCTGAAAAATCAGGTATTTCAGTAAGAACTATTCAGCGTATAGAATCGGGAAATGAGCCTAAAGGGCAAACACTTAAAATCAGGACTATCTCATAAAGTGTGTAAATAGAAAATTAGCGGGGGCATGCCCCCGCTAATTTTTTTGTCTAATTTTAAATATTTGCACATTATGAAGAAAGAAGAATTGTTCAACGACGATTTTCTGAAGCAGTTCAGGACAGGGGACAAGCTCAACGGTTTTCTGAAGGAACTGCAGAAACGCGGCATCGAGAAGATGCTCGAAGGGGAGCTCGACGGCCACCTCGATTATGAAAAACACCAACGGTCCAAGAGCGGCAACACCCGTAACGGCCATTCGAAGAAGAAGGTGCGGACCTCCTTCGGGGAATCGGAGATTACCGTGCCAAGGGACAGAAACGCGTCCTTCAACCCCATGGTCGTACCCAAACGGGGCAACATGGTCGACGGGCTTGAAAATATCATCGTGTCCCTCTATGCCAAGGGGATGTCGGTAAGCGATATCGAGGAACAGATCCGTGAGGCCTATGGCTTCGAGGTCTCCACCTCGACCATATCCCGTATCACCGAAAAGGTGGTGGCGGACATCACCGCATGGCAGAACCGTCCCTTGGAGCCGGTCTACCTTATCGTATGGATGGACGGTATCGTCTTCAAGGTCAGGGAATCCTCCAAGGTGATCAACAAGACCGTGTACGTGGCCGTAGGGCTTCGTAGGGACGGCAAGAAGGAGGTGTTGGGCCTATGGCTCGGCAAGAACGAATCGGCCTCCTTCTGGATGTCGGTGCTAACGGACATGAAGGCCCGTGGTACCGAGGACATCCTGATCACCGCTACAGACAACCTCAATGGTTTTACCGATACCATCAAGAACGTCTTTCCACAGTCAAAGACCCAGATATGTGTGGTGCACCAGATACGCAATGCCTCACGTTATGTGGTATGGAAGGACAAAAAGGAATTCACCTCCGATATGAAAGGCATCTACAACGCCCCCAACGAGAAGGCCGCCAAGGTCGCTCTGGAGGACTTCGCCAAGAAATGGCAGGACAAGTATTCCTATGCTATAAAGAGTTGGAGGGAGAACTGGGACGAACTTACTGTGTTCTTTGAGTTCCCCTTGGAGATACGCAAGATCATCTATACTACCAACCTTATCGAGAACCTCAATGGGAAGATCAGAAAGTACACCAAGAACAAGTTATCATTCTCAACCGATGATGCGGTAATGAAATCCGTATATTTGGCCACAAGGGAGGCCACCAAAAAATGGAAGATGCCCATCAGGAATTGGGGTATTATTTTAAATCAGTTCCTTACGATCTATGAAAAAAGGGTCCGACTTTAAGTAAAAGTCAAACCCCCGCTATTTTTAACTTACACACTTACTGGGATAGTGTCGAATGAGCCTAAAGGGCAAACACTTAAAATTTTATCTAAAACGTTAAATGTACAGGAAATAGATTTGCTTCAAGAACAAAAAAATCAAATTAACTTCTCCTTACTTAAACTTATCAATCTTTCTTCGTTAGTTTTTACAATAATTCCACCTATCAATATTCTTGTTCCTTTAATAATTATGTTTGTTAAAAAGCAATTTAATCCATTAACAAAGCAAATAGTTTCTATTCAAATATTGTGGACAATCCTTTCGGTAATTATCTTTATGCTATCGTCTTTTATAAAAAATTGGTTTACACTTGGAAGCAAGTTTAGCCTCATAGTTATGATTATTTTGGTGTTAACCAATGTGCTTATCATCTTAAAAAACACAATAGAATTAGATAAAAAAGACAAACTTTTCTTTAAGCTTAATTTTAGCATTATATAAGTTTTGTTATATGTTGGCGGCATATTGTCGGGTTATTGTCGGGGTGTTTTTAAGGAATAAAAGTACCTATTGATGCACTTTTGTAAAAAAAAACAAGATGACAAAACAAGTTTTATTCAGTGCATTTTTTTCTGTGTTTTTTATCTTCTGTATCAGTGCACAAGCAGACAAAAATTCAGATTTATTCATTCAATTAAAAAAACAGGACAGTATTTTCTTTGAACGTGGGTTTAACCAATGCGATTTGGATTATTTAGAAAGTAGAATAACAAACGATTTAAAATTTTACCACGACCAAAGTGGTTTTCAAGACAAAACTTCTTTTTTTGAAAACACTAAAAAATACATCTGCTCCAATTCAGAGAAAAAACCAATCCGTAAAGTAGATACAAATAGTATGGTTGTGTTTCCTCTTTACAACAATGGGAAGTTATATGGAGCCATTCAGAAAGGCATTCATCATTTCTATTTAAGAGAAATTGGTAAAGAAGATGTTTGGACAAGTACTGCAAGATTTACCCATGTTTGGATTTTAGATAACAACATTTGGAAATTAAGTGAAGTTTTGAGTTACGACCACCAAGACCCTATAGCAAAAAACCAAAAAAATGATATTGATACATTATTAATCAATAACAATGTTCCCGCATTGGGAATTGGGGTTGTTGAAAACGGAAAGCTAAACAAAATAGAAGTTTATGGTACTTTAGATAAAAAGGTTACCGCTCCTTATAATACCATCTTTAAAGTGGCCTCTTTAACAAAGCCTGTAGTTGCATTAACGACTTTAAAATTAATAGACAAAGGACTTTTAGATATAAATGAGCCACTATACAAGTATTGGATTGACCCTGATATTAAAAACGATAAAAGGTATAAGAAATTAACGCCAAAAATCATTTTAACACATCAAGCAGGTTTCCCTAATTGGCGTTATATGACTAAATCTAATAAATTATCCTTTCAATTTGAACCAGGTACAAAATATCAATATTCAGGTGAAGGTTTTGAATATTTGAGAAAAGCGATTGAAAATAAACTGGGAAAAACCATTGAAGAGCTTGCAAAAGAAATGTTATTTATTCCGCTAAAAATGTCAGATACTCGTTTCTGGTGGGATGAAGAAATGGATGAAACACGATATGCCCAGAACTTTAATGAAAAGGGAGAAAAAATGGAAACCGTAAAATACTATGAAGCAAATGCTGCAGCAAATCTTTTAACTACAATTGAAGATTATGGGAAATTTTTAGAATACATTATCAATGGAGCTGGACTATCAGAAAATTTGTATCAAGAAATCCTAAAGCATCAAGTAAAGCTTAAAGAAAACGATTTTTTTGGATTGGGCTGGGAAATTTTATCAAACTTCAGTAATGATGAATTTGCACTATTACATACAGGAAAAGATCCAGGTGTAAGTACATTGGCTATTTGGTTTCCAAAATCTAAAAATGGGTATTTAGTTTTCTTGAACGGTGATAATGTAAATGAAATTTACGAGTATTTATTGACAAAACGCCTGTATCTTGGAAATGACCTTTGGAATAAAAGATAGATACTTTATTGTATATAATTAATTGTTAGCTTAAGTTCGTTTCTGAAAATCAAATCGAATTTTCTATTATTTAGATTAAAAGATTTATTTTGTTATAAAATAGTCACCTACAATTTTGAAAAAAGACTGAAGGCTTCCCTGTTTTTCGGACAGTATAAAAATCAACTATTTTTATATCATGAAGAAGAGCAGATTTACAGAGACACAGATCGTTGCGATGTTGCAACAGTACGATTCGGGAATGAAGGTCACGGACATCTGTCGTGACAAGGGTATCACTACGGCCACTTTCTACAGTTAGAAGAAGAAGTACGGGGGCATGGACGCACAGCAGCTCAAAGAACTCAAATCGCTCCAGGAGGAGAACCGCCGCCTGAAGCAGATGTACGCCGACCTGAGCCTGGACCACCGGATCCTAAAGGACATCATCGAAAAAAAGCTCTAGGGCCTTGCTCACGCAGGGAACTGGCCGAGGGTATCGTCAAGGGGGAGGGCTTAAGTATATCGAGGGCCTACCTGATAGTATGCCTCTGCCGTTCGATGTGGTACTACAGGAGCCGTCGTGACGATACCGAAGTGATCGACAAGCTGACCGAACTGGCCGAGGCCAAGCCCAACAGGGGCTTCGACTGGCTCTACAACCGCATCCGCAAGCAAGGCCATGCATGGAACCGTAAAAGGGTACTGAGGATCTATCGGCTGTTGGGCATGCAGCTAAGGAGAAAGACCAAGAAAAGGCTGCCGAAGAGGATAAAAGAGCCGCTGGAGGTGCCCGATGCGCCCAGGGAGGTATGGAGCGCGGACTTCATGTCCGACAGTTTGATAACGGGAAGGAGCTTCAGGGTGTTCAACCTTATGGACGACTTCAACCGAGAGGCCCTATGTATGAAGGGAAGCTTCTCCATGCCGGGGATACGGGTGGTCGAGTACCTTAGGGAGGCCATAGAGATTTACGGTAAACCCTTGGCAATAAGGGTCGACAATGGTCCTGAGTTCCTCTCAAGGGTATTTGTCAACTATTGCGAAGTGGAGGACATAGAGATCAAGTACATTCAACCAGGGAAGCCGAGCCAGAACGGTTATATCGAAAGGTTCAACCGCACCTATCGAGAGGACGTATTGGACGCGCACCTGTTCAGGGACATCGAAGAGGTCAACTATGAGACCCAGAGGTTCAAGAAAGAATACAACCATTTCCATCCCCATAAATCATTGGGAAGGAGCAGTCCTAAGGAATATTTGGAGAAATTTTCAAAGGGGCATGCCCCTTTGAAACATCATTTTGTTTAATTTAACCGCTGTACGAAAACGGGTAAGTCTTCACTTGTAATTGGTAACTTTCATTAAGAAAAACTCAATTAAATTCTTAATTTAGGAAATCCAACTTTAGCTCAAAATAAGCGAGTGTTAAACTAAATCTATTTACAATCTATATTTTTTGTTACAAAATGATACTGTTTTCGTCTTGTAATAAATAGGGATATTTTGAAATTTAAACTTTGCGCTTCCTTTTTTTTAATCTTCTTGATAACAAACTTTAATAGTTTTGCTCAAGAGAAAACGGATTATCAAATTTTATTCGATTCAGTTGATAAACATGTTACTACTGATACTTCAAAGACGCTGGCTCTTACTAAAAAGTATATTACTAAAGCTAAAAAAGAAAATAAAAGAAAGGAGTTATTTAATGCTTATTATTTAATAGCCAATGATATTTATTTTCAAAATGATTTTTTAGATCAAGCTTATGATGCTAGTAGCATTTGTATAGAATTCTCTAAAAAAGAATTGCTATACGAAGAACTTATAAAATCTTATTTGTTAAGAGCTCTTATAATCATGAAAAAAAGTAACTGGACAGATATAACTGTTTTAACAGATTATGAAGAAGCTCTAAAAGTAGCTAAACATATTGATAATTTTTATTGGGAACACACAATTTTAGGAAGGATGTCTTCTTTTCATACAATATCTGGTAATATTGATGAGGCAATAAAAATTCAAAAACTAACAGTTAACGCTCTTAAGAAAGTAGAATTTCAAGAAGACTATAAAAAGTACAAAAAATGGGGACTGTATATCAGAGATTACTATAATTACATTACCAAAGCCTATATCTTAAAAAAAGAAAAAGATTCTGCTTTTAAGTACAATGAGCTTTTTTTTAAACGTTTGCCTGGACATCAATTTGAGTATTGGAAGAGAGAATATTATATAAATAAAGGAGAAATAGAGCTTTTAAAAGAAAATCCCAAGGCAGCTAAAAATAATTTTTTAAAAGGGTACAATTGTAAAATACCTGAAAGGATAAGTTTATTAGAAGATAGAACCTTTCAGAAAAGCTATCACTTTGGAAGAGTTGCTTATTTGGAAAAAAAATATAAAAAGGCTATAGAAATTTTTGAAAATGGGCATGGGAAAGATTCGGTAGTAGATCATGTTGAATATATATTTTATAACGAATATTATGAATACTTGTCTAAAGCGTATTTAAAAATAAATGATATTAAAAAAGCCGAATATTATTTTGATAAACACCTTTCTCTATTATCAACAACTAATAATATTCAAAATAATTTTAAACTTAAGTTTAAAGAATTAGAGATAGAAAAGTATAATAATGAAATTGATAAAGCAAAGAAAAGAGTTAGCGATCAAAAAAAATTCACTATTACTGCATTAACAGTATCTATTTTACTTCTAACAGTTTATTTTGTTTATAATAGAAGAAAGCAAATTAAAAATAAAAGGAAATTTAACGAGCTTCTAAATAAGATTGAAGAATTAAAAAATAAGGACTTATTAATTAAAGAATCAAGAAAAAAAACTCAACCAAATCAAAACCTTAAAACTTCTGAAATACAAAGAATTATTAGTGCTTTAGAAGAATTCATTGAACAAGAACAATTTCTTAATATTGATTGTACATTATCTACAACAGCTAAAAAACTTAAAACAAATACTACATATTTGTCTAAAGTGATTAACTCTGAATACCATAAAAATTTCAGTTCCTATCTAAATGAACTTCGTGTAAATTATGCTTTAAAACGATTGCAAGAAGATAAAATGTTTAGACGCTATTCTATACAATCAATCGCTAATGAACTCGGCTATAAAAGCAAAGAGTCTTTTAACAAAGCCTTTAGAAGCCAAACAGGAATTTTACCATCATATTTTATAAATCAAGTAGAAAGGGAACACTCTTAATATTAGATATTATTTCTATTAATTTTTTAGACACCAAATACTTTATTCAAGGTGTATAAAAGTGACTTTTTCACTCATTAAATTTTTAATTATTCTTTTAGTTTCAGTATTCTTCTTCGAGTATTTACTATCATAATAGCTGATACTATGGTGGTAGTGGTACAAATAATTATGCCTGCAAATAATAATTGTAATACTTCTTTGTTGATTTGTGTAAATTCAGAAACTTCAGAAAATAAAGCCAATAGGAAAAGCAAATTAATTATGAGAAAAGAAATTCCTATAGCCAAACCTAAAACCCTGCTCTCAAAAGGAATTTGTAATAACAAGATTAGCATAATTGCTATGCAAATAGGGTTTATATAAAATGTTGGTGAATAACCAGCAATAAAGACTATAATCAGTAAAAGGTATTCTGTGTAATTATATAATAACTACTTCATTTTTAAAAAAATTACTGATAAAACGGTTTCGTATAACTATAATTACTGTTATGTGTTTTTGTTGTGCAACGTTATTTCTTTTTCATCAACCTTGTTCAAAATTAACATTAAACCTAAAGCAAAAATTGTAACTCCTACTGCAGTATAGATTAAATTGTGCCATAAAAAATAACCAAATCCCATAAAAATTGCTCCTGAAAATGTCAATATAAGCCCTACGGGATTAGATTTAATAAAATTCAGAGAATGAATTGAAAGTCCAAGAAAAAGTAAAGATGGTCCAACATAAACAAAAGGGAAGGCAATTGATGGCGTATTCGCCAATTGGTTAAAGAATTCAATTCGTCTGTCAATATCATTTCCAAAACTCCACGAAATAAAATCAATTGTGTTAAGTCCGATGAATGCAATAACTCCCATTGTTGTCAATATCGAAGCAGCTTTCCCGATTTTGTTTTCAGGAAATATTTTGTTGAAATTCATAAGTAATACAACTCCAATCAAATTTAACCAATGAGCAAAGTCAATAGGTTTTTGACTATGAGCAAACTCATTTCCTTTTGCAAAAATCCAATAGCTTATAACGAATAATGAAAGTCCAATTATACAATAGGTTTTTAATTTCATTTTCAGTTTTTTTAATGATTTATGGCACTCCTTATGCAATTGTGTTTCGATACTACATTTCTGCCTGGTTACAAATCCACTCCATAAGTTCCTCTTTATTTATTGCATCCCAAGTTGACTGAGTATTCTTTTCTTGTGATGAGTTATCCTCTGGTTGTAAAACAATTAACTCTGTATTTTTATTTCCCGCCAATTCTAATTCAGCTAAAAAACCAACCATATCTGTTGCATTGTTTTCATATAAAGTTCTTAGCTGTTTTGTTAATTTATATTTTATTGCAGGTTCTATGTAAGCTCTTATTGCATAATTCTTATAAACTGTAATGTTTCTATTTATTTCATCTGTGTAGCTATAGGATGAGAAATTATGATAACTCTCTGGGTTAGATTTTGGCGTACCTTTTAAGTATGTTTCCAACATGTAATTTATAAATTTTGGCTCACCAAGGTTAACTCGATTAATTCTCATATCACGCTTATGCTGGTACCATTTTCTTGTGAAATCTAATGTAAAATTACAAATGGCTATGCCTTTTATATTTAGCTTGAAATCTAATTTATTCTCTTTCATAAATTTAATAAATCTCATAGCTCTATGTCCAACTAAACTTGTTCCTAAAAAGAAAATATTTTTATTTGGTAGATTGTGTTTAATAAAGGCCTCGCGAATCAGCCTTTGAGCAGAAATCATAGAGGAATTAGAAAAGTAAAAATCCAGAGGAATTTCGGTTGAAATTGACAATACAGCAAAGCCTTTTCTGGACGCTTGATTATACATCTGTTTTGAACTTTTATTTTTTTTATCGTATTGTGAATCTTCCAGAAAAATGAGCACACCTTTAATTGCCCTATATTGAGGGAGCATGAGGGTATACCCTTTTTGAATAAAAGGTAAAAAATCATTATCTCCAGTTCCAATTCTGAGACTGTCATTTTTTAAAGGTTTATAATCTTCAACCATTTTTTGTGAAAAGCACTTATTACTGAAAATAATCAAAAAGAGTAAAAAGAGTAACTTAAAAGATGTTTTCTCAGTTAATACCCATGCATTACTTAAGAGATTTGGATATTTCACTATAACTCGTTTTAAGATTAATCAATCCAAATATAGAAATAGCCAAATGTTATGAATAAAGTTACATGCACATATTTATAAATATATGCATGTTTAATTTTATTCAGCTATGCATAATTACTTTATTTACTTGAAATTGAATCTAATTAAAAGTATTGTATGAAAATTCAAATGATAAAATACTTCCTGTTTTTATTCGTAATGATGATTTTATCCTGCGAAACAAAACAAAACAAGTCTTTTAAATCAGAAAATAATTATGATGTCTTACCAGATAGCATATTAAAAATTAAGCTTGAACAAATTAACATTGAAGATCAGACTTTAAGGTTTTTATTACCAGATGTAGCGGAAAGATTCGGTAAAGGCTCAAAAGAAGAAAAGTTCTTCTGGAAACTAATGCAGAAGCAAGATAGTCTGTGCATCAATAAAGTTGAAGATATTATAAAAAACTATGGTTGGTTAGGTAAAAATAGAATTGGAGAAAAAGCAAATCAAACCTTATGGTTAGTAATTCAACATGCAGAACTTGAAACTCAAGAGAAGTATTTACCACTATTAAAGAAGTCTGTTGATGATGGTGAATCCCAAGGGTGGCATTATGCTTTTCTTAAGGATAGAATCTTAATGAGAAATAATAAAAAACAGATTTATGGCACCCAGGCAAAATGGAATAAGGACTCTTTAAGAATGGAAATTTATCAGATAGAAGATATCAAAAATGTTAATAATCGAAGAAAGAAGCTTGGGTTAGAAACCGTTGAAGAGTATGCAAAAAACAACAGCTATTACTACAATCCAGAGAATAATAAAAGTAAAAGAAAATAAAATTAAAAAATATAATCTAAATCAATAAACATGAAGAAAATTCTCCTTATTCTATGTTTTGTTTTTGTGGCATTTACAACTCAAAACGGGTATGATAAAATTAACAATTTAAAGACATTTGCAAAGGCTTATGGTTATATAAAGTATTTTCATCCCAGTGATGAAGCAGCGTCTATAGATTGGAATAAATTTGCTGCTTATGGCGCACAAAAAATTATTGCTTGTAAAAGCCAATCAGAAGTAATAAACACATTAAACAATTTATTCAATCCTATTGCACCCAGTGTTGTGTTTTCTGCAGAAAAAAAGGATTACAATTTAAAAAAAATAACTCCTAATAGCATTTCAGGTTTTCAGTCTACATTTTGGCAACACAGAGGTGTTTCTGTAGGGATGAATTATAAAAATGGTCCATATAAGAGTATACGAGCAAATAGAGATATTGAAGTTGAACAATCTAAACTTTTCGGAAATTTATCTTCATTTATTGATGTAAAGAAATATAAAGGAAAACCTATAAAACTTACTGGATGGGTAAAACTAAAAAAGGGATCGGAAGGAACTGGGCACTTATGGATAAGGGTAGACAAATCTGATAAAACAATTGGCTTCTTTGAAAACATGTATGCAAACCCAATTAAAAGCAATGAATGGAAGCAATACGAAATCATCGGAGAGATTGACTCTTTAGGTTCTAATATGATTTTTGGTTGCATGATTGCAGGTAAAGGAACACTGTATGTAGATGATATACATTTATATTATAAGGAAAATGAAAACTGGTTAGAAGTACCAATAAAAAATAACAACTTTGAAGCAAACACCATTGGGCAAGTAAATGAAAAAAGCCAATGGTTTGGGAAAAGCAAAGGATATTTATATGAAATCTCTAAAATAGAGAAAAGGGAGGGTAAGCAAGCTGTTTCTATAACTTACAATAATTCTCCCGAAAAAGTTAAAGCAGAACTTTTATTTGAAACTAAACCCAAGTTTGGTGAGCTAATAGAAGAAGAAATTGGAGAAAATATTTTTTGTCAAATTCCACTTAATCTTTATTGTAATAAGGAAAACACCTATCCAAAAGGGAATACCTCCGAGAGCTTTTTAGAAGATATCGAAAACATTGAGGATAATCCTACCAACTTGTATGTAAGATTAGGTAATATAATTAATACCTATAATGTTTTTCAACATTTTTATCCCTACTTTAATGAAGTTAATGTTGATTGGGAAAAAGAACTTGAAAAAGCGTTAAGTCAAAGTTTTAGTGGTACATCAGAAGTAGATCACAGAATTACATTACAAAAGTTTACAGCTCCACTAAAAGATGGGCATATTCATGTTAGCTATAAAAACAATACAAAACGATTTGTGCCTCCGATAAAATGGGAATGGATTGAAGATAAATTGGTAGTTATTAAAGTAGAAAATAACAACCTAAATATTAAAGTTGGAGATATTGTTAGCGAAATTAATGGACTATTACCAGAAAACTATTTTAAGGAATTTTATTCCAGAGTATCTGGGTCTAAAGGATGGAAAGATTATAGAGTTAGAGAGTTAAGCCTATTCGGCGAAAAAGATAGTGAGTTAACAATAAAAGTTGATAATAAAGAAATAACATTACAAAGAAATAAAGAGTTTGTATCTGGAAGTACAGAAATTTTAATTCAAGAAAATAGCTATAAGTTTTTAGATAATAATATAGTCTATCTTAATATTGGAAAAGTCCAAATGGATACTATATATAAGTTAATGCCCAAGCTTAAAAACGCAAAGGGTATTATATGCGATTTAAGAACTTATCCAACAAGAAACCGCCAATTCATTTCCCATCTTCTTAAAGAAAATGATACTTCAAAAGCTTGGATGAAAATACCTAAAATAATATATCCTGATCAAAAAAATATTATTGGACATGATACACACGGGTGGCAATTAAAAACACAAGAGCCTTATTTAGGAGATAAGAAAATAATCTTTTTAATTGATGGCAGAGCTATTAGCTATGCAGAAAGCTACATGAGCTTCATTAAGAGATATAAGCTGGCTACTATAATTGGGCAGCCTACAGCAGGAGCAAATGGTAATATTAACCCTTTTAATTTACTTGGAGGTTATAATATAAGTTGGACCGGGATGAAGGTTGTTAAACATGATGGGACACAACATCATACAATAGGTGTTTTACCAGACATTTATATAAATAAAACAATAAGAGGTGTTAAATCTGGAAAGGATGAATATTTAGATAAAGCAATTGAGCTAATTTTAAAATAGAACTATGTTACATAGAATAGCCTATATACTATTCATGGTTATTTCATTTTCTTCATGTAAACATGGATATCAAAAAGTTGATGATGATTGGGTATGGATAACTAATACCGAACAAGGTAATCACATTACAGAAATAACTACTTCAGACAAGTTTAGCTTTAAAATACTTAACAATAAAGAATATGCAAAAGATAAAGATTTTGTGTATTGGAGAGGTTTAGTAATTGAAAAAGCAGACCCAAAGAGCTTTAAAATTATTGAAAGTGGCTATTCAAAAGATAAGAATTATGTTTTCCTTGATAATGAGACCGTAATTTTTGCAAACCCTAAAACATTTAAGACTTTAAAGTGGCCATACTCATATGATGAAAAATACATATTTAATGGGAATTTACCCTTACAAGTAAATACTAAAAAGGAGTTTCAAATTGTAAAAACTAATGGGAGTAAAATAACATTTGATAAATCGTACTTTATAGAACAATATAAAGAATACAAATGGTTAGACTCTATAAAAGTAGAGAGCATAATTATTTCTGAATCTGCTGTTGCTAAAACCAATACTCAAAAAATTACTGGTGTTAAAAAACAAGAACATAGTGAATATTAGATTAGAAATTCAGTGCTTAAATTTATAAAAATGGGCAGCTATTCGAGGCCATATACTCTTTATGATTATTCAATTATCACATTGGGCAATTAATTTAAGTTACTGATTATCAATTGATAGCATTGTTTTTTTATCGATATGTTTTCATAAATATTAGTAGAATGAACATCAAGTAAAATTGTGCAAACCTATAACTACATAAAAAAAGTCACATCTAATATAGCACTATCTGTTTTTGGTGTTATAATTTCAGTTATAATTCTTTTTATAATATTTATACTTCTTGTACTACTCTTAACTGCTATATTGTATATTTTCAATTCTACTGTAAGAGAGTTTATAAAAAGTATACTTTAAACACTTAAAACTTACAATGAGAAAACTTTTCATAATTATACTTTTAATTACAGTTTCCTGTAAAGAACAAGTCAAAAAAAATAAATCTATTGAAAAACCAGTATCTGAAACTATAACAACACCAGATTTTGAGTTAATTAAAGCAAAAAAACAAAAAGGATTATTGATTTTGTTTCCATGCTTTCCTTGCGATGCAAAAAATACCATTTCTGAATTTAATATTTCAGACATAAGTATAGAAAATGATATTTCAGTTTTAGCTATGAACCTCAATCAACATTTATTTTTAAACCAATTGGAAAAGCAACAATTAGCTAAACAATTAGAAAAGATAGTATTAGAAAATAATCTATCCAAAACAAACATTTTTATTGGTGGATTTTCGAGTGGCGGAAATATAAGCTTATTAATTAGCAATTATCTTATAGAGAAGAAAAGCCCTATTCAGCCTAAAGGTCTTTTTGTAGTAGACTCTCCTATTGATCTTTTAGCACTTTATAAGACTGCTCAAAAAAATTTAAATAGAAACTTTTCAGAGCCATCTGTTCAAGAAGCTACTTGGATAAAAAGTTTTTTTGATAAGGAATTTGGAAATCCTGAAAATGGAATGGCCAATTATGAAAAAAATTCACCTTTTATTAATGAGACACAAAATATTGAAAACCTTAAAGCCCTTAAAAATTTAAAAATTAGATTTTATACAGAACCAGATTTAAAGTGGTGGCAAGAGAACAGAAAAAATGATTATGAGGATTTAAATGCTTATTACCTTAAAAAATTATCTGATAAACTAAAAATAGAATTTGGGAATAAAAACATCGAACTTATAGAAACTGTAAACAAGGGTTATCGAGCTAATGGAGAAAGGCATCCACATTCTTGGGCAATTGTAAATGAAAAAGATTTAATAAAATGGGTTTTAAAAAATTAATTAAGTTACCGTAGTTAGAAAATGAGAAAGATTTGGAAAGTTCTTAACTTAATTATTTTAGCGGTATTAATCCTGATTTGCATACTTGGGACGTTTTACAAGCATATTTCGTTTGGTCTTGGGTTTGGTGATGTCCTTGGTTATTCAGTATTATACCTTGGAACTTTAGTGCATTTAATATTAACGATAACTTCAAAAAACAAAGGAAACTTACGCTTTGCATCAATGGCTTCAATATTTTTTATTTTAACCGTTTTTATTATTCTGTTTGCAACTATTTGGCGTGGTAGTGAATACAAATGGAATGGCAGTATTTTCTATGTGCCTTGTCCCCAAAAAATAGTAGTTGATAATCAGGATATACAAAAGGAAATACTTATTTCAATGTGTTCTATGGATTACTATTCAGAGTTTACTGGAAGTTGGAATGGGCAATTTTTAGTAATTAATACTGGAGATATAAAAATACCAAAAGAGCTTAAGCTCTATGTCAAAACACCAATTGCTAAAATTAAAATAGAGCCTGATGTTTATGAAATATATAAAAACGAAGGTTTAAAAAAAGAATTTAATTTCAATAAAGACACATTACAAATTAATCAACAGTATAAATTTTCTGGTGAAGTTCAAGGAATACAAAATAAAATACTGGTGATTAAAGCAAAAGTAAAATAACTGTGCTTTATAATTAATGAAAGGGGCAACTAATTTTTTTGATAAAAGACAATTTACTGTTCAATTTTAGTAAGGCATGAAAACACATATCAGAAATATTTAAAATCAAAAAAAATCAAATAATTATATCATCACACAAAAGTTCTATGCAATTTAAAATAACAATCAAAAAGTTAATGAAGCAACTGTTTTTAGCATTTGTTTTTATTTTCATTTTTTCTTGTACCGGTAAACAAGAAAGTAGAGTTAACCAAACTAAAATCAAAGAAGACCTAAACGAAATCTTATCTGATTTATCACAGAATTATGTGTATCTACAGGAGAAAAATGTTGATTTAAACTGTATTAGAGAGTATTATGAAAAACAAATCCAAGAAGTTAAATCGAAAGAAGAAGTTATACTATTTTTTGAATACTTATTAAATGAATTTTATGATAGCCATTTACACTTAAACACCAATATAAATTCTTCATTTCGTTTGTACTCACCAATATATGCTACCATTAAACATGAAAAACCAATTATTTCAAATGTTTGGCAAACGCAAATAAAAGATTCTATCCAAAATATAATAGGAGCAGAAATACTAAAAATAAACGAAATTGATTTTGAAGATGCTATTAAAGAATTTCCAACCCATTGCAATGACAAAAATTCTCTAAAGGTTAAAGAATGGATTATAAATAAAATTTTAGCGGGGCGCTATAATAAGCCCAGAATCTTAACATTAAAATTAAAAAGCAATAAAACTATCGAGTTTGATTTAGACAAGGTTGAACTCAAAGAAGAAAAAGAGCTTATAGTCGTGAATAAGATAAACGAAATTGGTATTATTAGAATAAACAATTCACTTGGACAAGACGAAATAGTAAATGAGTTTGATAAAGCTTTAGACAGCTTACTTAACACAAAAGGGTTGATTATTGATTTGAGAAATACAGTAAATGGAGGAGATTCATACGAGGCTCGCGGGATTATGGGCAGATTTATATCTGAACCTAAACCTTATCAAATGCATCAATATTTTGAAGAATCATACAACAACCCTGAACATAATCCAAAAATCGAAAGACGTTGGGTTGAGTATGTCGTCCCGAGAGCAAACCAATATCAAAAACCAGTTGTTATTTTAGTTGGAAGGTGGACAGGAAGTATGGGAGAAGGAATGGCAATTGGTTTCGAAGGTATGAAAAGAGCAAAAATTATTGGCACAGAAATGGAAAGACTAGCGGGAGAAATGAGTGGTTTTTCATTTAAAAACCAGGATTTTGGATATCGGCTCTCAACAGCGAAACTTTTTCATATAAACGGAATACCAAGAGAAAAATATATTCCGACCTTTTATGTAAATCAAACAACAACCGAAAAAGACGAAACACTCAAAAAAGGAATTGAATTGATTAACAAAATGACTGAGTAAAACTGCTTTTATATAGATGTTATAGGTAATAGCAGTTTTAGTGACAAAGCGTAAGTGTAAATATAAAAACATATGGTCAGTACAAAACCGAGGGTTTGTGAGTAAAAGCTACTAATACTCATACATGAGACTGTTATAAAACATTAAATATGAGCAATACAATAGTAAAATGGAAACCTGAACTTTATAATGAAAAACATTCTTTTGTTTATCAATATGGAGAAAGTCTTTTAAAACTGCTTGACCCCAAAAAGGATGAAAGAATTTTGGATTTGGGGTGTGGTTCTGGACAATTAACTTCTAAAATTAATGAATTAGCAGGAGAAACAATCGGAATTGATAAATCTCCTGAAATGATTTCTTATGCTCAATCAAAGTTTCCAGACATCAAGTTTCAAGTAGCAGATGCAGGTGATTTTAAATTCGACAAAAAATTTGACTCGATCTTTTCAAACGCTACACTCCATTGGGTAAAAGATTTTAGAGGTGCCATACAATCTATGTATGAAAATTTAAGTCCAACAGGTAAAATTGTACTTGAATTTGGAGGGAAAGGAAATGTGCAAACGATAATTAATGAACTGAGAAAGTCATTAAGGATAAGAGATTATAATAAACAATCTAATTTAGATTTATGGTATTTTCCTTCAATTGGAGAATACTCAACAGAACTTGAATCTGCTGGGTTTAGAGTTGTTTTTGCTGAACATTATGACAGGCCTACTGAACTTGCTGATGAAAAATCAGGGATAAAAGATTGGATTTCTATGTTTGCTGAGAGCTTTTTTATCGGAATTGCCGAAAATCACATAGAAGAAATAAAAAATGAGGTTCAAGAAAATGTAAAAAATCAATGCCTGATTAATGGAAAATGGTTCGCTGATTATAAAAGAATTAGAATAGTTGCAAAAAAATTGTGATCAATGGAATTGAAAAGCTAATTTATAGAAGAATTGAAAACAATCAATTGAGGCACAGCTAACCTAAATCGCGAAGCGATTTTTTCTTAAGTTTAAGGGGAATTTTTAAACTTACACCTTCTGCTCAAAAAAGTGCAATTTATTTTATATTTTTTTATTTGAAATTGTATAATTGCCCACCGTAAAGACAAATATTATTTGTTTTTAAATAGTTCTTTTTGACTTTAGTGTACAATTAGGTGAACACATATAGCTAGAAGTGTTTAAAATATAAAAATTACATGCTGAATATTAACTAGGTTTAGTCCTCCCATTAACCACATTTTTAAAACCACTTCATCCTTAATTATTGACAGTTCGGTTTACAAATATTTGACCAAATCATCGAATTTAAGAGCTTTACCAGGTAAAACTTATGGATATGAAGCTTCTAATCATTGGTGGAACCGGGAAGACCGGTCGAAAATTGATTGAACAGGGTCTTGCGCAAGGACATGAAATAACCGCAATTGTTCGAAACCCTGGAAAGTTGAGAATTGATAATCCAAATTTAAAAATCCTAAAAGGAGACGTACTAATTCCGGATAGTATTGAAAGTTCATTTCAAAAACAAGACGCTGTCTTGTCTGCCTTAGGTCATAAACGATTCTTTCTTAAAACAAGCATCCTCTCCAGGGGCACTAGAAATATTATGGATGCCATGAGCAAAAATCAGGTTAAACGCTTTATTTGTATAACCTCTCTTGGCATAAACGACAGTAGATTTAAACTCGGATTATACTACACTTTTTTCACTATTCCGGTAATTTTATTTTTCTATTTTTTGGATAAATCGAAGCAAGAAAAGCTGATAATGGAAAGTGATTTAGATTGGACAATCGTTCGTCCCGGTCAATTAACAAATGGAAAATTAAGAACGAATTACCATCATGATGTAAAAGCCGGACATTATTTACTTACTAAAATGATTTCCCGCGCTAGTGTTGCCCACTTTATGTTAGAAAATTTAGAATCCGATATATATCTCCAAAAAGCTGTTGGAGTTACTAATTAAACTATAGTTAACCAAGAGGTATATAGTTCATTGAGGCGGAATTCCCAATCGGATTTCAGAGCAATTTGTTACCTTAGTAACTCATCGGAATGTTTCCTTTGAAAAAATTACGTAACAAACCATATACAAAACTGTTGTGTGTAATTAAAACCATCCTTGAAACAAAATGATTTTACCGAAAAACGACTTTCTAAAAGCAAGAGATTTTATATTGACAAATGCAAGAATGATTGAAAGACGTTTATTTGATTTTCATTTTGCAAACGGAGATATACATGGTGTTTTTCACGCAGTATATGCTTACCGAAATTCCGACGGTGGATTTGGACATGGAATGGAACCAGATACAGCCTCACCGGAAAGCCAGCCTCTCTTTAGCATTATGGCACTTGAAACGCTCGATGAAGTTGGTTATCTGACCCAAAAAATAATTCTAAAAGATTTTATGCCATATTTTGAAAGCATAACAACAGAAAATGGTGGAATTCCGTGGATGTTTAAACCTAAAAGCACCTATCCCTGTGAAGAACATTTTAAAACAGTTAAAGAATGGGGTGCTTTAAGCACTACTGCACCACTACTTGGAATTTTGGAAAAATATGAGATTGATATTCCCTGGATGAAAAAAGCGGAACAGTTTGTTTGGGGTGAATTTGAGAGAATAAAGGATAAACATGTTTTTTGCTGTTTATGTGTACCAAGATGGTTAACTTTTTTAAAGTATACTAAAAGTCAGGATAAAGCAAAAAAAACAATCAATGACTTAAAAAACTGGATATCAAATAACGGAATAATTTGCGAAGATAAATCTGATGAAGGTTGGGGACTTTACGGAAAGCCGCATAGTTTAAATTATGCAACATCGTCTGAAAGCATTCTATATTCGTTATTCACCGAAGAGACTATCGAATCTGATATAAAAGAATTAATTAACAGGCAAAAAGAAGATGGGCGATGGGATACTTGGTATGGTATCAGTGAGGGAACAAAATTAGAGTGGGCTGGTATACAAACTTTATGGGTTTTGAAGGTACTGAAAAACTATGGCAGAATTGAAAAATAAAAAACTACATAAAATCAAAGATGAGAGATTAAAAAACAAGGTAGAATAATGTTTAAATATTTATTATTGAGGACGGGTAATCGTTTTATCCAGTTCATATAATGCTACCATTTGCTTCTGTACATATTTTTGAGGAGTATGTTTCAAAACAAAATTCCTGAGTATTTCCAGAAATCTATTGGTGATGGCAATTTTTGATGTAAGCCTTGATTGTTTTACCAATGCATCAACCTTTGGCTTTCGATAGTTACAAAACGCATCAAACGCTTTTTCCATATCTACGGAGGTATAGATAAGGTTAGATATATAGAAAGCATCTTCAATGGCCTGGGCACCCCCTTGTCCCAGGTCCGGTGTCATGCTGTGGGCGGCATCTCCGATAAGGCAAATATTTCCTTTATTCCATTTGGTAAGCGGTTCTAAATCTGAAAGGTCTCCCCTTATTATTTTATCAACAGGTGTATTCCGAATAAGTGAATTCACCAGCGGGTGAAATGCTGAAAACATTTCGGTTAAAAGCTGTTTGAGATTTTCTTTATCATCCTGCAAATTAGGATCGCTCAGTTTTACGGCATACCAGTATATTTTTCCGTCCGATATTTTGGAGACTCCGAATTGTAATTTTTTACCCCATAGGGTGAAACCTACTGTAGCCAGCTTGGAATCTATAGTATTATTGGAAACTCCCCTCCAACAGGTTTGCCCCGTATACCGTATTTTACTATTGGGGAATAATTGTTTTCTGACGCTTGAGTTAATCCCGTCGGCACCAATGACAGACTTTGTTAAAGCGGAAGTGTTATCGGTAAAATGAATTCTTATCAATTTATTTTCATCTTGATAATATGATTGAAAAGTTTTATTCAATTCAATATTTTCCCGGTTTGCATAAGCGTACAAAATTTGCTGTAATCTACCTCTGTGGATTGCCATTGTTGTATAGCCAAATTTTTCCTGAACAAAACTTTGATCAGAATCCGATATGGGCTTAAGTAAATGGTCTGCCACCAAAATCCGATTAAAACTATTTCCGGAATCCTGAATTTCTTCGAGTAATCCGGGATTAATCCATTCTAAAACCTGTAACGCATTTGGCGATAACCATATGCCGGCCCCCACAGCTTTTAAAGATGCCGCTCTTTCATACAGCTTATATGGAATATGCAGCTTATCAAGGCATAAAGCGGTTACTAACCCTCCGATGCCTCCTCCGATGATTGATATGTTATCCGCCATTGATTTATAATTTTAATCTATCGAATAATAGGGAAGTTTCAACAAATTTTCTATGTTCTTTATCGGTTAATTTTTCCAGTAAATCAAATGAAGCGATATAGCTTACCAAACTGCCGTTGGAGGAAATAAACTTTCCGTCCTGTACAACGGAAACCTTACGGTCATCGGCCACTTTTAAATTTGGATATTCAGACCTTAAGGATTCTCCACCCGATACATAGGTTACAATTTCTTTATGGTCTGCAATGCCCGATTCACCGATTAAAAATGCACCTGCACAATGACTCGCAATGTACCGGGTTGTTTTATGCTGCTCTTTTATGAATTCAATCAAACTCCGGTTGGATGTTTGGCTGGCAGGATTATAAGAGCTCGGTACCACTAAAACTTTTAAATCAGGCACATTATCAATAATAAAATCCGGTTTTATTTTTAATCCGTGAGCACTTGTATAAGTTTTATATTCAGTTGCTATAGTTATTACATTGAAAAGAGGTTTTCCCTCCACATCGGGATTGGAAAAAACGTCTAAGGGAGCTACGACCTCATTAATGATAACCCCTTCAAAAATTAAAATCCCAATGGTAGGCAGATTGTTATTTATAATCTTATCTGTTGTTTTCTCGTGTATGGAATTTGTGTTTCCGGAATTTACAGAAGAACTCTTTTTTTGTTTAGAGCAACAATTCATGCTTAAAAGTATTAGTAAACTCAATAGAATATTTTTTTTCATTTTAAGAAATTAAAGAAAGTTATATGGATGATTTTTAAAGGCTTTCAAATAATAATATTATTCCTATTAAGAGAAGAACTATCCAGCCGGGATGTTTTCCTTTCGTCCCGATTAAAACTAAAAGCGATGTCAGGGCCATGGTATACATGATGAGTTGTAATATGAAATTGATCAGTTCTGTATCCCGAGGATTTTCCAGTATTGAAATTCTTATTAATATGGCTCCTATACACCAACCGAAAACAGACGCCAAATGCCAGGTTGCCCACAGTATTCGCAAATGCCTTTCTTTTAGTTCTTCGCTCTTCTTTGACGGAACCAGTTTCCCTTTGATCCTCTTGCTGTTAAAGATCAAATATTCTCCGAGTACTGAGTGTGTTATTCCCAGGAGAAAACACATGGTACCTGCAATAAATAAATAGGTATTCATTTTTTTAATTATTTGTGATATTCTCCAGGCAATTCCGATTCCTGCTTAAACGACCTATTCTTTTTTATAAAAAAATAATAATAAGACTATCGTTATAACCAGAGCGTACACTTTGGAGAATTATATTGTTTACAGATGATTAGTCATTTTTCCTAAATTTATTTTCTCCGCTTTTGTAAATCTGATTTCTCTGATATATTCCATATTTTTCCACAAATAAGAATTTCCTTTTAAACCGTTGGTTGCTTTCATTCTTCTGTTTAATCTCGATATTTCTTTTGATGTTGCCTTGCGTTTATTTCCAAGCTCGCCATAAAGTTTAATAGCAGGGTGTTTGGAAAAACGACCGCTAAACAACGACTTTATCCAGAAAAAACGATCGCTGTTAACGCCCAGGACACAAATTTTTGTATTTGTTTTAGCATTTTCGGGAAGTTTTGATATGAACTTCTCAAAATAAAAACCTGTTTGGTTGTCGTTGAGAAACATAGAACCAATTGGCGTAATTGTCGGGTTATTATTACTATCTACAGAAGCTACGGAAACGTAAAAATTTGAACGAAAACTTTTATTAAAGTGCTTCCTGATACTATCCCAGTTTATAATTAAATCCATCGCAAAAAGTTAGCTGTATATCGTATTGTATTCCCGAGGAATTTCTATTCCGTTAAACCCATTGGTTAACCCGTAAAGAATTAACAAAGAGAGTATTATTCCTAAGATAAAAATCAAATATGCTTGTTTAATCGGATTTATTCCCAGTAAATCATTTTTCATTTTTAAGGAATGAATCGCTGCAATATGTCCAAAAAAAGAGAGTATGGCCAAACCGTAATACGGGAGAAAAAACAGGACGTAAGGAAATGTATTTAACCCGGCTGCGCCAAAGTAAATATTAGTGTCCAGATTTAAGATCCATCTGCCCATTAAAACGGCCCCTATATGGAATACAAAGAAAAAAAGCAGATAGAATCCACTCCATACCTGTAATTTGTCAAAGAAAGAGGTGGCATTTTTTCTCTTTTTTACCAACAGTTTTGCTCCTGAAGTAATTTGTACTAAAACGGCAAATAACAGGATGGCTTCTGCTACCAGATTCCTGTAAAACGGGCGAAGTGCCTGCATAACTTTGATGTGGTTATCAACGCCTGTCAGACTACAGAGATGATTGAATAAATGTATTAAAACAAAAGCTGTAATAACCAAACCCGCTATGTGATGAATACGCGTCACTTCTGATTTTTTTACAAAGATATATTCAAATCAGAGGGTATCATTTGACATAAATCAAATTCGACAGTTTAATTTCCGTATTCTGCTAAGGGTTTCAAGAGTAATACCAATATAAGACGCTATATGTGTTAAAGGGACTCTCTGAATAATATTTGGGTATGCTGCCAGGATGTTCTGATATTTTTGCTCCGCAGATTGAAATTGCATAGATACAATGCGTGCCTGAAGTTTTAACATTGTTTTAGTTGCAACGGTTTTACTTAACCTTTCAAAATCGTGATATTTATCCGATAATTTCATCGTTTTTTCCCTGGATATCTCTAATAACAGAGTTTCCTCCAGCACCTCTATAAAATGGGGGCTGGGAATATTTTGAAAGAAGCTATTTATGGCGCATATAAAATCATTTTCAAAAGCAAACCAATCCGTAATATCTTTTCCGTCTTTTAAATAGTAGGCTCTGGCACTGCCGTTTACAATAAAGAATGCTTTGTCGGAATGCTGCCCTTCCTTTACCAGGATATCTCCTTTTTTTAAAATCAATATTTTGGAAATACCGGAGAATTCCGATTTACAGGCTGAAGTTAAGGGAGAATATTTCTCACTTATAATGTTTACGATTTCTTCTTTATCCATTAATGTCTTATTGCTATGCGGATTTCACAGGATGATGTTTTTATGCTAACGATGGTAAAGATCAGATAATACATCAAAGCAAACTAACTTACAACTCTCTGACACAATCATATTTTTAATCAAAGCCGGCTCCACTTTTATTCCTTTATGAATTGGGAGGAATTATCGTTGTAATTCACCGGAATGAAAGCGCGTTTCCGTTTATTATGTTCAATGTTTTAACACTTAAACTAAGCGTTCCTTAAAATTTTTTCCATTTTACGGCCTCTCGCTAATTCATCGACCAGCTTGTCTAAATACCTTACTTTTTGTGTGAGCCGATTTTCAATTTCTTCCACCCTGTATCCGCAAACAACACCGGTTATGAGTTCTGCATTTGGATTGAGGGCTGCATTTTCAAAGAAAGATTCAAAAGTTACTTTTTGTTTTATGAGTTCTTCCAGTTTATTTTCGTTAAATCCGGTTAACCATTCAATTACCTGATGTAATTCTGATTTTGTTCTGCCCTTCTTCTCAACCTTGGTAACATAGTGTGGATATATCGAAGCAAATGTCATTTTCGCAATACGCTCATCGTGGTGACTGGTTCCGCTCATATTTCATTTTTTAAAATTATTCATTGGTTTTTTAATCTTTAAAGGTATCTTATTTTATCTGGTTTTACATTTTTAATAACGTCCCCATAAAGATACTGTCAGAATTTTTTTGTCTTTTTGCCCCATGCAATTACTTTAACTCCATGAGAATAATGCATGTTGTCGGGCCGGTTGTTAATTAATGTATGGAACCGGGGATAACTGCAATGTAATTCTATCAGATTTATTTCATGTATTGGCCATTCCAAATGATGAATTTCATATTTGTTGAGAGACCGGCTCGTATCCTGAAAAAGGGCATATCTTTCGGTTAGCCACACATCCAATTCCGTTTTGTTATTTTTTAGTTTTCCAATGGAATACCCAATTTTTAACCGGTCGTCAAATTCCGGATTGGAAGATTTGTACGTATCACCGGTTCGTTTTATTTTCGAGTACCGATACGGAAGTTCGGAAATGCTTTTAGCAATTCTGCAGGACAATTTTGTTCCTCCTTCGATACTCAAAAAATAAACTCCCGCCTTGCCGTTATATTTTACATAAGTCCGAATATTAATTTCATCAAAATTGGAAATAGGGGGAAAGGGAGGTAAATTCTTGGGTCTGATTCCTTCCATGGTAAAGGCTACGACAGATACCCAGGGTTTTCCGTCAAAAAGATCAATTTCCAGTGCTTCAGGTACAAATTTCCGCAATTCATGTAATGCTACCTGCCAGTGGAGAAAAATGGCATTATTCCATTCCTGATAGAATTTCCAGCGTTCGTTCGGAATATTCCACGGCCGGTGTTTTGTGGTGCTTAAGATCTCTTTAATAGTCATTTCCAGTAAAAAAAGTGACGAAAAGGAGTATGGTTATATGATACGGTTTTTCGGTAGATTATGCATTTGATTAAAGATATAAATTAAAATTGAAGTTCAAACAGATGTTTAGACTATGCTCACTGTAAAAGTCAATTCATTTAAAAGGTAAAAAATTAAACTATACTCCGGAGCAAAAAAGACCCGGGAGCACAATTTTTTTGTTTATGAATATATAATAGAAAAAAGGAATGCCGCAAACAATGTTATTAGAATAACACCGTAAATAATATTGGTTCTGCCTTTAGATAACGAAAGCATTACCGCAAAAACGGATAACCCCAGCAATAACATTGCAATACTGTCAAGCCCTAAAACAATATTGATGTCAAAAAAAATGCTAACAAATACAACCGTAGGTATGGTTAACCCAATAGCTGCTAATGCCGATCCTAAAGATAGGTTTAAACTCGTTTGTATATCATTTTTTCGAGTGGCCTTTACGGCGGCAATAGCCTCAGGTAATAAAATAACAGCCGCAATGATAATTCCGAGAAGCGATTGAGGTAAACCGGCATCAATTATGAATTTCTCTATGGTGGGGGAAATGGTTTTTGCCAATAAGACAACGATTACCAGGCTTATAATTAAAAATACAAGATTTACATAAAGCGAGCCGGTACTTTGATTGTGTTGATGAGGTTCTTTTTGATTGGACAAAAAATAATTTCGGTGCCGTACTGTTTGAACATATATAAAAGTTCCGTATATAATTAAGCAAACAATGGCAATAAATATGAGCAGCGGCTTACTAAAATTCAACCCGTTAACCGGTGCTATAAAATTGGGTAATACCAACGATAAAACGAGAATAGTAACCAGGCTTACCAAAGCCGTATTCACTGATTTTTCATCAAAAGTTTGTTCAAAATGCCTTAAACTGCCTATCAGGATACAAAGCCCTATAATCATGGTGAGAAGGATCATTACGGCAGCAAAAACGGTATCTCGGGCCAGATAAACTGCCTTCTCTCCGCCAGCGAGCATCAGAGAAACTATAAGCCCCACTTCTATTACTGTTACCGAAACCGCTAATATAATAGTACCGAAAGGCTCTCCAACTTTATGAGCAATTATTTCAGAATGCAGTACAGCCGAAAGAATAGACCCGATTAATAATCCTATAACGATAATTTGCCCTGCAAGATGCAGTTGAAATAGATTTGCCACATAGGCAATAATTGCGAGTATGGGGATTATTTTATTCCATCTAAGAATTCCTTTCATTCCGTTGTTTTTAATGGTGGTAGTTTACATTAGAGGCTTTGTGCCTGAACTCCGTTGCCGGTTAAAGGTAGTCAATTTCCACTTTTACCCGATGTTTTTTGGTTAGCGTTTGCTTTTCAAAAGTAGAAGCAACCCGGCGGTACAACCTTGCCGGGTTGGTGAACCGTGTCAGAGGGTGCGTATCGCTATTTTTTATCTTGCAGATACTGGTCGAACAGCTTAACCATAGCTCCAAAATAGATGTCATTTTCTCTTTTTCCTGACTCACCAATACCAAGCCCGTGATTTCCGTTTTCTAACGTAATGAGTTGCGCAGAGACTTCATGTTCTTTTAACTTCATTATAAGTGCTTCAGCCTGACTGTATGGAACTACTTTGTCCAGATCTCCATGAACAATTAAAAAAGGAGGGTCATCTGTACTTATATGGCTAACCGGAGAAGCATTGGCGTACAGAGTATATTCAATTTCAACCGGATTGTCAGGCCCCCTCCATGCCGGGAGATGTGTTCCCACAAACGAACTTACAGCTCCTAAATCGCCTTCGGTCCCGGAGGAAAATTTTACAAAATCGGTTGGAGCTGCTAACGAAACAACTGCCTGAACCTTCGAACTTTCCCGGCTTATCGCGTTCTTACTATTTGGGTTACTTATATCATCCAAAGCACCGAGCATAGAAGCAAGATGCCCCCCGGAAGAATGACCGATGGCACCGATGTGTTCTGAATTTATTTTAAAGCGTTCGGCATTATGCCGGACAAACTGAACGGCCCTTTGAGCATCTTCAACGGCAGCAGGAAATCTAAAAACGGGAGCAGAACGATGATTAATAATAAACAACGTATACCCGTGTTTCAATAATTCTTTGATACCAATTATATTTGATAAATACCACGGACTGTCATTTAACGGTTTGGCGTCATAACTTAAAAGTTGATGCCATCCGCTACCGGGAATTACAATAACTCCATAACCATTTGAATTTTCAGGCTGGTATACATCCATAAGAAGGGCTAATCCGCTATGCATTCCGTATATCACATTGGACGCTGTTTTTAGCTTAGAATCTTTCTGTTGTGCTGATAATGAGCAAAGTGGAATAAATAGGGTTATGTTTATTAAAAAAAACAACACTGATTTTTTCATAATAATTGGTTTTGGTTGGTTTTCCTGTCGGCACAATTATACAGTATGTGATAACGGTTATAATATATATATCTGTTATACAGCTACTTACAAAGCTACCATATTTTTTATTGCAATAAAAGCACCGGTAGCCGCATCTCTGTTTCAGAAGGATTTTACAGGAAGATCTAAGGGCTTATCGGTTTGATTCTCCAATTTCCGGATGTCACTGCTTTTTGCTGTACGCCACTCTAAAGCCCAGATTAAAATATCTACTGTTCCGATAATCATAATTACGCCATGCTGTTCTCATGGTATTTTCTTTGTTGTGAAAAGAACCCCCTCTCATAGCCTTTGCAGCGCTATAATTGTCAATGGATTTATTGTTGTAGGTCTTTATTGTATTTTCGCACCACTCCCATACATTCCCTGCCAGATCGTATATACCGTATTCGTTAGGTGAATAACTTCCGCATGGAGCAGTAAAAAAATAACCATCATCAATGAATTGAGAACGCCAGGGGTAAGGCGTGTTTTTATCCGCGAAATTCGCATCTCCGTGATTGGGTGGTTTATCTCCCCAGGGATATTTCATAGATTTCCCCGCGTTTCGGCTAATATATTCCCATTCAGATTCAGTGGGAAGCCTGTAGCTATCTCCCGTTTTCTTCGACAACCAATCGCAATATGCCTTCGCGTCATTCCAACTCACACAGGTTACCGGATAATTAGAGTTTTGCTTAAACCCGGGGTTTTTCCAATGTATATCTTTCTTTTCCCATTTCCGAAGGGTATCGTTTATATATAAATAACTATATGCCCAATTTTCTCTTTCGGCTTCGGTTAAATAACCGGTAGCACGGGTGAATACCTGAAAATCTGCAACCGAAATTTCATACCGGCTTATATAAAAGCTTTTAAGGGTAACGCTATGCACCGGCAGGCTCAGCATATTCAGAGAATCGAATTCATCTCCCATATTAAAAGTTCCGCCTTCTATATAAACCATTTGATTTTTTAAACCGACAAAAGGGTTGGTTACTTCTTTGCAGGAAACATAAAAAAAACAAATCAATACGAATGCAAGACATGTTTTCACAGCTATTGATTTAAGACCACCCATATTCTGAAAACCTTGATTCACCGGAGAATTCCCGAATTGCTTTTAATACATAGGGAATGATGTTTTCGGGTAAATCGTCCGGAAAAAACCATTGCATGGCATCGCATTTATCTTTTTCCATAATTTTAATTTCCCCTTTCCACTTATGAGCCGCCAGAAAAAAGTCGATCCTGTCTGTATCCCTGGTATTTTCAGCTTTTCTGTACATAACATGCCCGAATTGCAAATCGGACAGTTCTATATGGATTCCTGCTTCTTCAAGAGCCTCCCTCTGCATGGCCCTCTTTATGGTTTCCTCTTTTTCCACATGCCCGGCTACAACGCTGTATTTACCATCTTCATATCCGGTATTATACCTTCTTGACAGTAAAATTTTCCCGGATTTATCAATCAGAAATAAATGAACGGCGGTAATAACTTTGTGTTTTTCCATTATTAATCTTCGTTAGCGGTCCTTTCGGTAGAGGTTACACAATTAATTTCCCAGGGGAGAAATGCTGATAAACGTAATTTCATTTTTTTAATAAGTTTTAATATTCTTGGGTCTTTTCTTATTTAATATGCACACAAGTATATAACCTTAAGGAAATACTTTTTAAAACGCAACCTTTTCGCCCAACCCGGCAAACACATAATTTTCCTTAAAGCAATCCTGAAGCGTTTTAAAAGCTAAATGACCGGTGCAGTGGGCTGGCGCTACCTTTTTTACGTTCAGATCGTTCTTTAACCGAAAAGCGAGCTCCCTCAGAGTTTTTTGGTTATAAGGAAGTAAATGATAGCCTCCGTATACCATGGCGATATCATTTTTCGTGAAGCTTTTAGTCTCGGCGATAATTTTTTCTACGGTACTATGCGAACATCCTACAAATAACACCTCGCCTTCTTCGGTATCTAACGATAAGGAGATTTCGTTTAACCCCACCAGTTTGGCATTGCTTAACTCTGCTTCATTTTCCCGATTTCCCAGGTGAGGGTATTTATTAAAATACCCCATATGGGGCGAAGTAGTAGCAATTAGTTTAATGCCGGGCTCTATTTCGATATTTTCCTTGATAAATTCGATGTTGGCATTCCAGAATCGGCCGGTTTGTTTAAAGTGATAGTCTTTATAATCTCCTTTGAAATATTGCATTCGCGTTTCCAACGAATCGGTTACAGAGGTATCCGTTCCCGAGATATCGAACGGAACGTTTGCTCCCCAAAATAAGTCGAATGGAAAATAGATTTTAACATTCGGATTTATTTGTAAAAGATAATCGAATCCGTTTATATGATCAAAATGAGCATGTGAAGCCACCACAAAATCTATTTTTGACAGATCTATGTTTAGCGCCTCTACATTTTGTTTAAAAATATCAGCGTTCGTTCCGCTGTCAAACAATATGGTTTTTCCGTTGTATTTAACAATGCATGAAAATCCAAAGTCTTTTATTAAACCCTGTTTATCTTCTCCGAAAGCATCATATAGATTAATTACCCACCGCTCATCCGATGTAACGGAAACGAGCTCGTTGTTTTTTGAGATTTCTTTTTGATTCTTTTGAGAACAGGCTACGAACAAAACGCCCAGGAGAAGTATACGTATTTTAATCATAATGTTTTGTCAAAATGGCCCGTAATATGCTGATTTTAATTCGCTTGGATTCGGGAGGCGCGAATTAAAGTGGGTCGAAACAGCGTATAGCTCTTCCGCGGGAATCATTTAATGTCAGACCGATAAATTGGTTTGACTAAAGTTAATGATTTATAAGGAAATAACAGGTTAAGCGGTATTTATGATGGACACGTATACCTCGGTTTTTTAAATAAAAAAAAGGGTGTTTTTCACATATAAGGCTTTAATCCTGCTTTTCTTTTTTTGAGTTTTTTGTTTAGCTCACTAATGGTCTCCTTCACGGCCATTTCATAATTTTTTTGGGAGGATGAGGCAAAGATTCGCGGACCAGGTAAACTGAGCTCTATTTCGCATAAAATATCATTTGCTTTTACACCTTTTTCTATTTTAAAGAATACCTGAGCCTTCAGGACCCATTCGTATTTTTTTTCCAGTTTTCTGAGTTTTTCTAAGGTATATACCTGCATGCTTTCACTTACGGGTAAATTCACAAATTGAAATGTGATTTTCATATTTCCAAGGGCTTTGTTAATAGTTGTAATAAAGTTAAGAATTTACCAGATATTCCATAATGATATATATCATTTGAAAATAGTTGGGTTTTTTGGTAATACCTTGTAATTATATAAGGTATTTCTCTTTTTCTCATATGATGCAAGCATTATTTAAACAGATCGGATTTAAGGTAAAATTTATTAAAATAACTCTGGATATATGAGGAATATCATTGTACCCTGATACCGGGTGTATTAATTTTATTTCGCTAAATATTAAATAATAAATCATGAGAAAGTCAATAGCTTTATGTGTAGTGTTTGCAGTTGCATTTTCCGCAATGGCTCAAACCCTGGAAGGATTGGATTTTATTGCCCCTTTCAACGATGGAGTTGCGGCTGTTAAAAAAGGAGATCAATGGACCTTTATCGATGACAGCGGAAAACTCATTTTCCCTTTCAGAAACGACCTGGCAATCTCTGTGGTGGATAATAAAAAATACCCGGTATTTGAAAACGACCGTTGTTTGATAGCCGAGAAAAAAGAAGGCATCACTTATTTTGGATATGTAAATAAAGAGGGTGTTGTTGTTGTGCAGCCACAATTTCTGAATGCAACTAATTTTCAGGATCAGGGCGCTATAGTCCTTCTCCTGGAGAAAAAAGAAAATGGAAAGAATATTATAGGGAAGTCTATTTACTCTCATATTTATTCGCACGTAGTAATAAACGCAGAGGGAACCATTGTTAAATATTTGGATGATCCCAGGCATATTACCCTGTCTGATAAGTTTATAGCGAACCCCCCTAAAATTACAGCGAGATTCGTATCTAATGATGTGGTGACCTATAAGACAGCCGATAAAAAATGGGCGATTAAAAAAATTGATTCCTGGTAGATAGGTGCCATACGGTATGCTGATGCCCGGATTAAACGTACTATTTACAATCCTTTATAGTTGAGAGGATTGGTAAGACATTCATGAAGAACTTTACATTTGAATAATTAAAATTATCCCTTCAAATTGCTTTTGCAATTAGGAAGGTTTTGTTATTTTTGCCCCCCATCGGGATGTGGCGCAGTCTGGTAGCGTACACGCATGGGGTGCGTGTGGTCGCTGGTTCGAATCCAGTCATCCCGACAAGTTAAAACCTGGAGGTCCTTTTAGAAAGTTTACTTTCTTATGAGGACCTTTTTCATTTAGAGCTAATTAGCTTTATTTTAATAAATAATGAAATTTTACCGGATCGTCAAATATAATCCTATCGTCCTGATAGTGGACGGTCTCGAATTACGGAGTTTAAGTTACTATTTATTGATATGCAGATGGCGCATAAACCTTTTAAAAACTCACGGACAGCCCGATCCCGTTTCCGTTGGCAATAACGTTAAATTCTGGTTTAAATTCGTAAAAAGAAGTGGGACTCAAGGATGAATTATACAATTCAACGGCCTGTTTTACTTTTTTACCCGCACCCGAAGAAATCGGAATGCCAATTACAATAAGTCCGGCGCCAACCCCTGCTAAAGCCCAATTGGCGTCGCCACCTCCCAAAGCTTGTCCGAGAGGAAACCCTATCAAGGCTCCGCCGGCACCTCCTAAAATGGAAGCCAGCGTATTATTGGTTCGGGCCTTTTTAATCAATTCAAAAGCATCGGGGTTGGATTCCATAGTGTTTGCCAGATCTCTCATAGTCATTGGCTTTCCATCTTGAGTACATTTATATCCTCCAAATACTTTTTCTATTTCAATTTTTTGAGCGTTACAAAAAGTAAACGTTACCATGGCAAAAATCAGGGTCAAAATTGTTTTTATCATTTTTGGGTTTGTTATGGTTCTAAATTGCGCACAACCGTTAAACTATAATTTTTCCGCAGAGAAGTTCATATGAATTTCTGAATGGGAACCGTATTGGTTTAAACAGATGCTGCCACTGCTTTTCGGAGTACAATATACTTTAATTTAACAAAAAACGGCCTGGCAAAGTAGCCAAACCGTTGTTTTTATACTTGTTGTTGTGTATTGCTTTTAGTTCTTCTCAAATGTCAGATAATCAGTCCCGCCATTTCCGCCGCTTATGTCAATAAGCTCAATTTTTGCTGACGATTGTGAAATAAAGTCCCAATCATCATTCAAGTCTTCAAAATCGTTTGTCAGATTGAAATTGATATTAAAATCTAAATCATCCTGGCTGTCATCGTTACTATTACTATCGGTGATACTCCAGGTACCCTCATAATTGTTAGTTCCGTTATTTACATTTAAAACACCGGAGCTGTTAAACATAAAATTATATCCGTTAAAGTGATGGGTTTCATCCGTTCCCGAATCTATAAATTCAGTGATTCTCCAGGTACCGCTTTGCACATGAGATTGGATTTGGCTTTGAGTACTTACAGATGGATTGTCGTCATCATTACCGCAGGCAATGGCGAGAAGCATCATAAGAAATCCAGCCCATATTGGTATTAATTTTATTGCTTTCATACCTTATTTCTTTTCTTTCAGAGCACAAGTGCTAATGCCAAATGGCGCATAAAGCGGGCAAAAACTAATAAGGCTGGTTAAAAGAAACACACCCGCCAGTACTAAAAGAATCAAACCTAATGTTCCTGAAATTACACCGGTGTAATAAAGAACTCCTATAATTACGGCGATTAAAACCCGGATAATTTTGTCTGTTGAACCCATATTTTTTTTCATGATATAAATGTTTATATGTTAATTTACATCAAAGATATATGAAGTTTAATCGCTGGTCAGTGACTGTAGTCACCACTCACCTATAACCTTGATTTCGCCTGAATTTTGGATAACCTTACCATCGGTTTCAAGTTTTTTCAACACCCTGGTAATTACTTCTCGTGCCGTGCCTAATTCGTTGGCTAATTGATTATGACTCATTTTAACGGAAGTACTATGGGTTAATTTCAATTTTTTTTTCAAATGGTCATAAAGCCTCTTATCCATTTTGTCCAGTAATAAGTGTCCAATGGTATCTAGCAGCTCCGAATACCTTAAATTAAACTGATTGTAAAACAGCTCGTTGAAATCAGGAAATTCTTTAAGCCATTCCGGGAGGTAACGAACAGGGATTAGTAGGACTTTTGAATCTTCTTCCACCGTCGCAAATACTTTACTTGGAGTGTTTTTTAGTGCGGCATAAAATGTCATAACGCAACTTTGCGATGGCTCTATGTAGTACAGGAGCAGTTCTTTCTCATTAAATCTTGAATAAACTTTTACAAGTCCGTGAAGTACAATGGGAAGAACTTTTACATACTGTTCTTCTCTTAAGATTTCGGTACCTTTCGAAAATTCCTTAATCGATGATTTTTCCAGTACCCTGTCTAATAACCGGGGTTTTAAAAACGATAATATTTTTTTATCAATTTCCAATGGTGTATTTATTAAATTTCGGGCCACATATAGCGGTATGGTAAATGAACCGTATTAATAGTTTATACTGTTGTTGGGTATTATCATTTTCTATTCGGAGAGCTGCTCATCTCAAAGATAATTTCTCCGCCGTTTACCAGGTCATGATGTGCCAATAAAATACCTTCAATAACATTTCCGTTTACCGAAACACGTTGCACGTATATATTATCTTTACTTTGATTAATGGCTTTAATCGTCAATGTCTTTCCATTGTTTAAATCAATTTTAGCCTCTTTAACCAACGGACTTCCCAAAGCGTAATATGCTGAACCGGGGGTAACAGGGTAAAAGCCTAAACTACTAAAAATATACCAGGCACTCATTTGCCCGGCATCATCGTTTCCGCATAGGCCGTCAACCGTAGGGCCGTACATGGAATTCATGATCATTCGCACTCTGGCCTGGGTTTTTTCGGGATGCCCAGTCCAGTTATAAAGATACGGAATATGGTGGCCGGGTTCGTTACCATGTACATAATTTCCAATAATGCCATCACGCGTGATATCCTCGTGCTTTTCAATGTATTTATCATCAATTTCCATGGTGAACAATGAATCCAATCGCTGCATGACTCGTTCTTTTCCGCCCATCATCTCAATCATAGTATCAATATTTTGCGGAACATAAAGACCATAATTCCAGGCATTACCTTCTATAAAGCCCTGACCATGTGTGTCCATCGGATCAAAATCTTCTCTGAAATTGCCATTAATTAACTTCGGACGCATAAACCCTATGGTTGCATCGTATACATTTTTATAATATGCGGCTCTTTTCTGAAATTGATTTTCAACCTCGGTATTTTCAAGTTGTTTTGCCATTTGTGCTATGCACCAATCGTTGTACGCATACTCGAGGGTCTTTGAAACCGAGGAATGACTCAGATCATCAGGAACGTATTTGTAATCGATATACGCACCTAAACCATCAAAATAACGCACCGAGGCTGTGTTAACCGATGCCTGTAGCGCACGTTGTTTGTTAAAATCACCTGTGTTCTTAGCCATGGCATCGGCAATAACGGATGTGGCATGATAGCCTATCATACACCAGTTTTCGTTGGCATAATGAGACCAGATGGGAAGCATGTTATGAACACTTTGATCGTGATGAGCCAGCATGCTTTTTATCATGTCGTTATTTCGTTTTGGCTGTGTAATATTGAACAAAGGATGCAAGGCTCTGTAGGTGTCCCAAAGTGAGAAAATGGTATAATTGATAAAGTCGTCCGATTGATGAATGTTTTGATCCAATCCTCTGTATTGTCCGTCAACATCTTCATAAATTATGGGCGAGAGATTGGTGTGATACAAGGCGGTATAGAATGTAACCTTATCATCTTTAGTTAGGGTTTCAACTTCTATTTTAGAGAGCTCTCTGTTCCATTTGGCTTTGGTTTCATCTTGGGTTCGTGTAAAATTCCAATGCGGAATTTCAGCCTCCAGATTTTTCATGGCGCCTGCCGAACTTACATTAGACAATGCAAACTTTAGCTGAATGACTTCCCCCTGTTCGGTATCAAAATTAAAATAGGCACGAATGTTCCTGCCTGCCATTTCAGGAAAATTTTTTTCCTGTTGAAAGCGTCTGTAAAAGCCGTCGTATTTGATATTGTCGTACTTTTTATGACCGTAACTCTTAAAGGGTTTTGAAAACTTAGCAGCAAAAAATACTTTTTTATCACGTGCCCAGCCTTTGGTTTGCCTGTAACCGGTTATGGTTGAATCGTTCTCCACCCGAATAAAACTCCAAACATTTTTATTGTCGTGATGGTACACATTGTATACCAGGTCCAGGATAATATGAGCGTCGCTTGTCTTTGGAAATGTATATTTGTGAAATCCAACGCGATTGCTTGCAGTGAGCTCCGCTTTTATTCCGTAGCTGTCCAGATCCACCTTGTAATAACCGGGGGAAGCCTCCTCGTTATCATGCGAAAAGGTTGAATAAAAACCTTTATTACCCGCTTCGGTTTTTAACGGGTCGAGTACCAGATCACCCACGGTAGGCATGACCAGTAAATCCCCTAAATCCGAATGACCCGTGCCGCTAAAATTGGTATGGGCAAACCCGATAATGGTAGAATCGCGATATTGGTAACCGGCACAGTATTCGTAAGTTTCGGTATTGTAACTACCGTCTTGATTGTACATGACTTCAAAGTTGGTCTGCGGACTTAACTGAACCATTCCGAAAGGTGCTGTTGCCCCCGGGAAAACATGCCCCATTTTACTGGTGCCGATAAAGGGATTTACAAATTGTGTATAATCAGTCTCTACGCTTTCCGAAGATATAATGCTTTCCTTCTGTTCTTTACAGGAAATAACAATTAACACGCATAATGCTGTTGCATAAAGTTGTCTCATTTCTTCGATATTTATATTAAATGATTCGGGCTGCGATTTCGTTGTGCTATGGGCAGAGTAAACTGCCATTGACAAATCATCTTCCGGATAATTCCGGCAATGAAATATACAAAGATTATCCGGTGGTGGTATTAATTAAAAAAGGATGATACATTATGTGTATAAACATAACCACAGACTTTTTCGCTAAAAGATTCGGATTGAACTGATATAGATCCAGATTATAAAGAAGCATTGCAGTGGAACTCTAAACCATAAACAGGAAAAACCATTTCCGCTAAACGTTGCTTTTTGATAATTTACATGATGTATGCACACATAAATATTGGCCGGAAGCAATAACAGGATAAAGATAGCTTACCTTCTGTAATTTTGTTAATCTTATCACCTTCAAATTATTGATTATCAATTAGCTTTGTTTATCAAAGGCAGGTGCAAACAGGCAATTACTTACAGCCGTTCTTGTATATGGTTTTTATTCTTTTTTGTATTCCAAAATATCCCCCGGTTGACACTCCAACGCTTTACAAATTGCTTCAAGCGTTGTAAATCGAATTGCTTTTGCTTTACCGGTTTTTAATATTGAAAGGTTTGCAGGTGTAATCCCGAGAATTTCAACTAATTCTTTCGATTGCATTTTTCTTTTGGCAAGCATTACATCTAAATTAATTATTATAGCCATAATTAAATAGTTAATTCGTTTTCCTCTTGTAGCGTTATCCCTTCTTTGAAAATATCCGCTAAAAAGAACATCAAATACCCCAAAATCAGAAATACTAATAATTCAGTTGACAAAAGGTCAATTACTCTGCTGGAAGTTTGTGCCCAGGCTAAAAAAGCAATATCGATAATTAGTGTTCCGAAGGCAAAAGCAAGAAATGATTTTCCGGCTTTTTTAAAAGCCGGGCTTATTTCTTTTTGAAAAATCTTTTTTTCTGCAAATAATTTTGTAGTGTTATTCAGTTGATAAAGACCTAAAAATATAAATCCAAATACGATTATATAAGCAATGGCAAAAATCATATAAGCCATAACAGAGATTTCTACATTATTATCAATCAAATTAACTTTTGAGAAAAATGGTTCATCCGGTAAACTCCACTTTTTGATTAGTTGAAAAGTCCATCTCAAATATTCAATCAGTTTTGTTCCTGCGAAAATAATTCCGATGATATAAATTGTGTTAAATGCTTTAATTCCTTTGTCCGTTCTATTTCTCATTTTAAACTAATTTTATTGTAAAACTATAATAAATTATCGAAAAACAATAATAAAATATTTAAAAAGAATAATATTCATTGTATGTATATGATATTCAGCGAGTTAGTTTTTCATCATATTACATATATTCCTATGATCTAATACTTACAAATCGAGTAGATCCTTTATTAGAGAACGTATGGACGGCTGTATGGGGTATTTCAATAGTTTAAATGTTTGGAACGGATTTAATTTATTCTAAATCCACTCTATTATAAGGCGTAAATGAATTAAAACCATGTATTACCCGTTACCGTGGGTGGGTGTCCTTTTGCTAATTCTGTTTTTAATAATGCTTTATGAAATATATTAACGGTACTTATCGGATACGCTTATAGTTTTCCGAAAAAGTTCGTATACCTTCTGCATCTACCGTTATTTGGGTAAATCGGTTTTTTTCCATTTGGAGTCTAAAGGAAAATACCCGCATGGTGTCAATAATTTTCATCATAGATGCCGATCCGTACTCCAGTGTCTCCACCAGTGTAGAGTCGGTAGCCTGATAGGAACCGTATCCAAACCACTCAATGGAATCTTTGGGAACATAGCGGGTCCACATTACTTTTCCATCGTTAAACATCTTAATTTGCCGGTATCCGTAGGTAGAGGGCACCGTATCAATGATTTCATTATTGTCGTAAATATAATGCCCTGTGAGTTCCCAGGTTCCTTCCAGAGTGAGCTTATCTGAACCGGGAGTATCGACTGAAGTTGATTGGACAAAAAATAAGATAAATACCAGGGGAAGGATAAAAGTTTTCATAGGAGTAGTTGTTAGTGAGTGTATTTTCTTGATTCTCTTAAAGTTACGAAAAAAAAGGGACTTTTACCAGTATAAATCCCGGGGCAGATGCGGGGGGAAGCCCCCGGATATATTGGGAATCCTTATTTTGTGATAATAACTTTTGATAACTGTGATGTAAGCATTTTGCTAAAAAAACTACTTTTGTTGTGATATTAAATTTTAAAGACCATGTCAGAATCAATTGAAAGAGTAAAATGTCTGATTATAGGTTCCGGACCTGCGGGCTATACAGCGGCTATTTATGCATCCAGAGCCAATATGTTTCCCGTATTATATCAGGGAACCCAGCCGGGAGGGCAGTTAACCACAACCAATGAAGTAGAAAATTTTCCGGGATATCCCGAAGGAATAACAGGCCCTGAAATGATGATGGAGTTACAGAAGCAGGCGGAACGCTTTGGGGCGGATGTGAGAAACGGATGGATCACCAGGGTTGATTTTACAGGTCCGGTACACAAAGTATGGGTAAATGATGAAAAGGAAATTCATTGCGATACTGTAATTATCTCAACCGGTGCATCGGCCAAATACCTCGGATTGGACTCTGAACAGAAGTATCTGAAACTCGGAGGAGGCGTCTCGGCCTGTGCGGTATGCGACGGGTTTTTCTATCGTAACCAGGAAGTAGTGATTGTAGGAGCAGGAGATTCTGCCTGTGAGGAAGCGCATTACCTGTCCAAGCTATGCAAGAAAGTCACGATGCTGGTTCGAAGAGATAAATTTCGCGCTTCCCGCATTATGGAGGCACGGGTACGAAATACGGAAAATATAGAGATCTTATTGAACACGGAAACCGAAGAAGTGCTCGGAGACGGGCAGGTAGTAACCGGCGTACGTGCTAAAAATAATGTCACGGGCGAAACCGTGGAAATTCCCGCTACCGGCTTTTTTGTAGCCATCGGACATAAACCGAATACCGATATTTTTAAAGACTATTTGGATTTAGACGAAACGGGTTATATTATTAATGTACCCGGTTCTGCCAAAACCAATATAGAAGGTGTATTTGTAAGCGGTGATGCAGCAGATCATGTATACCGCCAGGCGGTTACCGCTGCCGGAACCGGTTGTATGGCGGCACTGGATGCAGAAAGATATCTTGCGGCAAAAGAAAGCGAAGTAGTGGCATAAAACATATTTAAATTCATAAGAAAGCCCGGGCACAAATTTTGCGCCCGGGCTTTCTTTATATAAAAAAATAAATCTGCTTCCCTCTCAAGGTCTTCTTCTATTAAGATAGCTCTTTTTTACCATAATTTCAAATGATAAAGGTCATAATTAATTATAAACAGGGAAATGACCTTTGTATAGAATATCAAACTAAAATAAAAATGAAAACAATAAAAGAAATACTATTTATAACTACCCTGCTTATTGGTTTTATCGGCTTAAATAAATTACAGGCCCAGGAGTATGTTTTAAATAAAAACAAGTCTTCTTTAGTAGTTTACGGCACATCAAATCTACACGATTGGCATGTAACTGCCGAAGATCAGCAAGGAAGTTTAATTGTTGAAGATATGGTGTATGGAAAAGTTGGAGAAATGAAAATATTGATTCCCGCCGAAAGCTTGAAAAGTGGAAGATCCGGAATGGATAAGAACACATTTAAAGCGCTGAAGACTAAAAAATATAAAAATATTTATTTCGAGCTTACTTCGGTTAAAAATATTGAAAACCAGGAGGATGGAAGGTTTTATGTAAAAACCAATGGAAAACTTACCATAGCGGGCACTACGCAAAATATACCCTTGAATTTTACCATGGAAATAAAAGATGCTGAAACCATTACAATTACAGGATCTAAAAAAGTGACTATGACGGACTATCGGGTCGATCCGCCTAAGGCCTTATTAGGAACAATTAAAACAGGAGAAGACGTCATCCTGAAGTTTAAAACCATTTTCAACATTAAAATTAAATAACAAAGTAAAATAACCATTATGAAATTAATTGTCAGAAATTTAGTAACAGCGGTATTACTTCTGACCGGAGTAACTATCTACGCTCAGAACAGGAACCTTGATAATTACAGGGAGCCTGACAAAAATGGACTTCATGTTTTTGAAAGTCCAAAAGATACGGTTTCAACGTTTGAAGCACTTAAAGTTAGGGTTGGAGGGTCTTCTACACTTCAATTACAGGCTCTTGAGCATGAGAATTCGGGTAGTGTGGAATTGATTGAAATAGGAACTAATTTGAACCTGGCCACAGCGAATTTAGATTTGGATGTAGCCTTATACGATGGTGTTAGAATACATTTGAGAACATATCTTTCTTCAAGGCACCACCCCGAACCATATGTGAAGGGAGGATATATTCAGATAGATAAATTGAGTTTCATTAGTGAGGGTTTTTTAGAGAACTTTATGAAACATGCAACTCTTAAAATCGGGCATATGGAAAATAACTATGGGGATACTCACTTTAGAAGAAGCGATAACTCTCAGACTATTCACAACCCCTTTGTTGGAAACCTTATCATGGATGCTTTTACAACGGAAGTAGGTGCCGAACTGTATTATCAATGTAATAGTGGGTTTATGGGCATGATAGGATTCACAAATGGGAAACTAAATCAGAGTGTAAAGAAGTCGGACGGTGATACGGGAGGTGCTGTTTTTCTTGCCAAATTAGGCTATGATAAGCAATTTAGCAGCGATTTTCGTTTTCGCCTAACAGGTTCGTTATACAATACAGGGTATATAAGCAGATCGTATTTATACAGCGCTGACCGGACCGGTTCAAGATATTATCTGGTTCTTGAAGATACGGAAGCATCGCCAAAAAATAATTTCAGATCCGGACGCTATAATCCATCGCTGAATAATGAGATTACTGCTGTTATGATCAACCCTTTTATAAAGTATAAAGGCCTTGAGTTCTTCGGAACCATAGAATCTGCAAAAGGTAAAGCTTTGTCGGAAACAGAAGAAAGAACTGTAAAGCAATTTGCAGGAGAATTAATATATCGATTCGGAAATAACGAGAAGTTTTATTTGGGCGGACGCTATAATATGGTAGATGCAGAAGATAGAAGCGGTGATGATATTGAAATTTCAAGAGTACAACTGGGAGCAGGATGGTTTATGACCAAAAATATTCTTGCCAAAATGGAGTATGTAAGTCAAAAGCACGAGGGTTATAATAGCACAAGTATTTTTAACGACGGTAAGTTTAACGGCTTAATGGTTGAAGCAGCCATCAGTTTCTAAATGAGTTTATTAATTGTGCTCTCAAAAGGTCTCCGGTGCACATCGGGGGCCTTTCATTGATAATCGTATTTTATATTTGTATTTATGATACGCCTGTTTAGGTATATAATTATTATAGGGTTGTTTCTTTCTTTGAAACCGGAGGAAAAAATTAATACTTTATCTGTGGAGGTACTAAGCGAAAGTAGCCTGTATATTAGAGGAACAAGTAATATTAAAAACTTTATTTGTAAGTATTCGGTCGATCAAATGAACAACCCGGTTTCAGTGGTGTATGAGCATAACGGGAACGCCCTCGAGTTCAGATCGGCTTCTCTTGTATTAAATACAGCGGGATTTTACTGCGGGAGCCGCGGAATCAATGAAGATTTAAGAGATTTGCTGCGAGTAGACTTGTATCCTATTATTGAACTGTATCCGGAAAAAGTAGTGGAAATTCCTAATATATCCGGAGCTTATAAAGCAAACATACGCATCCATATGGTGGGGAAATCAAAAACGTACCCGGTAATTCTCGAGGTTGAATCGGGAGGATTAAGAGTTATGGGGATATTGCGTATGGATATAAGAGACTTTGGTTTGGAACCTCCCAAAAAAGCCCTGGGGCTAATAAAGGTATCTCCTTTTATAGAAATACATTTTCAGCTTAAGCTGAAAACTTGCTAGATTGGAGCAGTAATCATAAAGGAACGGTTTGATAATTTATCAGACCGTTCCTTTCTTTACGGGTTAGTTTAGCACTGTTGATGATGATTAGTGTTTGCTAATACTTCCGGCGGATGATTTGTGACTGTTTATATGCGGATTACCGGAATATGTAATATCGGCTCCGCTACTGGCATTTGCCGTAAGCGATTCGGTAACATTTACGGAAATATCGGCGCCGCTGCTGGCATCGGCATCACATCGGTTTACTTCCAGTCCGCGTGCTTTAATATCGGCACCACTGCTGGCATCGGCAACCAGGTAATCGGCCTTTCCGGAAACTCTGATATCGGCTCCACTACTGGCGTCAGCGGCAATATGCTCGGCATCCAACTCGACTTCCAGATCGGCACCGCTATGGGCATCCAGCATTATTTTGGAACCGGAAATTACACCCTTACCGTAAAGATCGGCTCCGCTGTTACTCTCCAGGCGGGTAATTTCAGGAACGCTTACATAGATATTTTTGGTGGCTCTGCCAATACGCTCATCGGTATGTATTACTAAAACACCGTTTCTGATATCGGTTCGAATCATATCGATTACATTTTCATCGGCTTCAACACGTATTTCCGTACGGTCGTCCTGAATTACATATACATCCAGTCCTTCCGAAGCTTCTACTTCCGTAAAGGATTCACGCGAATTTCGTTCTTCGGTGACTACATTGCCATTTCCTTTTTTTCCATTTCCTATTTCGATGTCAAACATACAGGAAGTAAAAAAAAGCGACATTACCAGGGCGATTAAAATTTTTACTATAGTGGTCATGATGTTAGTTTTATAATGATTGATGATTAGTTTTAATTAATTCTGATCTGTTTTTATTTTAACTCCGTCTTCGTCTATTTTCATTTCAAAGCTTTCTCCATCTTCATTTTTCAAGTCGATATCCAGCCCTTCCGAGTTCATTTTAATATGACCTGAAGTATCTTCATCCTCATTCCAATCTTCATGGGTTTCTTCCGGACAATCCAAACATTTTAATTCTCCGTCGTCTCCCATTTTCCAAAGATGATCGATAACACCGCTTCTGTAATATCCCCGGTCGTTATCAATTCTTCTTCCAGCATAGCCGTATGCCGAATCGTCAAAGGAAACTACGGTTCCCGCCGGGATATATAAAGTGGCAGTTACTTCCTGATCTCTGAATTTGTTTTTGATATCGGTAGTCAGGAAATCATCGAGAATCAAAGTACCTCCCTGAGTACGATAATTATAGGTGATCCCCTCAGCGCGCATTTTGGCTTCTTTTAAATTACTTCCGTTAGCATCTTTTCTCAGTTTAATATGAGCCAGAGAGTCTTCGGAAGCTTCTATATTAAAGCGGATATCTTTAAGATACAGGCTTTCGTTATTATTGTCGTCGAGAATAATATTGATTCCAAAATCTCTGTGGTATCGATAGTCTTCCAGGGAATGTTCGTTCATCTTTATGTGTAGGGTATCGGTTGCGTTCAGGGCGAGCGATTCCGTTACGGAAACACTTCCGGTATAGGCGTGCTCCGAGGCCTGACGTGCGCCTAATACAATCAGAGATACAACCGAGAGCAGCCAGATAGCCAACAGAGAATACCTCGCAATACTTCCCAGCGGTTTCAGATTATTAACCAGGATCTTAAGTCCGAGAAGGAACAAAAAGAAAAACGGAATTCCTACGGCAAAGAAAAGAAGAACCGATACTATCCATATAGGCGCTCCCGAGGTATTTACCAAATCTACAAAATCAATTCCCGGAATGTGAAACAGATCAACGGCTCCCACGGTAAACAATCCTATAAAGAGTCCTATAAGTACCGAAGCTCCTATTATCAGGAATAAGATTCCTACGAACTTGGCAAAGACTTTAAAGAAAAACATAATGATATCGCCTATGGTATCGAAAAAGGTCTTGGAACTGGATTTTACCTTATTTCCCACCTTTTCATAATCTACACTCTTTACCTTATCGGCAACATCGTCAAAACCCTCTTTTACTTTCCGCTCTATATTGCTGATATTAACCGGTTCTCCGGTCATATCCAGTTTTTGAGAAGTAGTAACGGCTTCCGGAGCCAATATCCAAAAGAGGATATAGGCTACGATACCAAAGCCGGAGAAAATTCCGAATAGAATGAATAACAATCGTACCCAAACCACGTCGATTCCCAGATAATGCCCCAGGCCCGAACAAACACCGCCAATATATTTATTATCGATATCGCGGTATAATTTTTTTCCGGATCGGGTTTTAGATCGGGAGGACTTTGAAGTAGGCTGATCGTCAAAGATCTCCTCATCCAGTAAATAATCTTCAGGTTGCCCCATAATGGTAATAACTTCATCTACCTCTTTGGTAGATATCACCTGACGATCGTGTTGCATGCGTTCGGTGAACAGCTCTGCAATACGCGCTTCAATGTCGGCAATAATTTCATCCCTGCCCTGCGAATTGGTAAAGGATCTTCGTATTGCATCCAGATAGCGTTGTAATTTGTTATACGCATGTTCATCTATGTGAAAAAACGTATTCGCTAAATTTATATTAATGGTTTTATTCATCGTTAGTTATTTTGACTTTGTTACAAGGTTTACAGCATTTCTTAATTCATCCCATGTAGTATTGAGCTCTTTTAAAAAAATCTTCCCTGTTTCGGTTAAAGCGTAATACTTACGTGGCGGACCGGAAGTAGACTCTTCCCAACGGTAGTTGAGTAACCCGGCATTCTTGAGTCGTGTAAGTAGCGGGTAAATAGTACCCTCTACTACAAGCATCTTGGCGTCTTTCAGGGTCCCGAGAATTTCGGAGGCATATTTATCCTCTCCTTCGAGAATAGATAAGATGCAATATTCCAAAACCCCTTTGCGCATTTGTGCTTTTGTGTTTTCTATATTCATGGGTTCATAATGCTTTAATTGTTAAACTGTTCGTTTTTTGATTCGATTGATTGATTGATGACTGACCTCTTTATTTAATAAAATTAATGGTAAGCGGGTACTTGTAATAAATTCCGTCATTCGCTCTGATAGCTGCAATAATAGTACAGAATATATCGAGAACAAATAACCCGAGACCCAGCAAGGCTGCAATTCCCAGATATAACCACCCACCTCGAAAATCAAAAAAATCACCGCGATCAAAATCAATCCGATGGGTATTGTGTTCCAGCAAATCGTGAAACCCGATAAAATCCCAGGTAGTAAAAAATATAAAAGGAATTGCAATAATACCTAAAAGGATACTGTAAAGTAAAATACTGATTTGAAAGTTTAGAGCCTGCTTACCGTTGTAATCTACGAATTCTGATTCATTTTTATTGGAAGTCCAAAGTATCAGCGGTACTATGAAATTTCCAAACGGAATAAAGTACTTTGAAAAGGTAGAGACATGAATAATAGCTCCTAAGTTTTTCTGATGTTTTGAGATAGTTGATTCCATTACCTATTATTTTCTTATGCAAATATATATCTAAAAGAAGGTATTATGTAATACAAAGTACTAAAAATTAACATTTTTTTAACAAATAGTGTGCTTTTCCAATGTCTAAAATTTTGACTACCTTTCCCATATTAAATAATATATTTATGGCGGTAACCCCTGGTAAACTCAATACTTTTACGCTTTTTAAACTCCCGTTGGTCTGGTTAAGCGGTATCCGCGTAAAGCATATAGATTCGGAAAAGTGTGTGGTATCGGTAAAACATCGATGGATTAATCAAAACCCTTTTCGTTCCATGTTTTGGGCGGTACAGGGTATGGCTGCCGAGCTCACCACCGGGGCTATGGTTATGGATCAAATTCGCAATAGTGGTAAAAAAATATCAATGCTTGTAGCAAACAACAATGCTACTTTCAGTAAAAAAGCAACAGGACGCATAACATTTACCTGTACCGATGGTGGTAAGATACAGGATGCCATTCGGCAAACCGTTCAAACCGGAGAAGGGCAAACCATTTGGATGCAGTCTGTGGGACAGGATGAGCAGGGCGATGTGGTTTCCACCTTTAATTTTGAATGGACCATTCGTATTAAAAATCAATAAACCCTATATATAATATTACAAAATACCAGGCATTGAAAAAAGCAAGCACTTTCATATGTATAGGAGTGGCGGCATTATGTATGCTGAGCTGTTCCTCGAATGACGATGACCCGAAACCCGCAGAAATTACCGAAGCAAATTTATTGGGTAAATGGTTTATACGGGGAGGTAATATAAATGGAGGTTCTTATGTGGATTACGAACATAAATGTACCGAAAATCGCGATTATCAGGAATTCCTGTCAAATCATATGTTGAGATTTATAGGGTATGATAAAACCTGTACCATAAGCGATAATGAAACCTCGTTATGGGTACTGGAAGGAGAAGAGTTAACCGTATCGAATCTTCCCGGGAGCTCATCCCCGTTTAAGTATACATTTACCGTTTTGAAATTGACATCTGCAGAGTTAAAACTGCACGGTGTATATCTGGAAGCGGGGCAACAACTGGAGGAAATCATATATTTAGATCGTGAATAGGTGCCTCCTTGAATCGGATTAAGGTTGACTTGTTTGTTGCGAATTGTAACAAATATTTTAGCCGGTCTACTAATAAAATAAAATCAAAAAACATTTATAATGACAGCACACGAAATAGATTACCATATTTATGGAGAAGAAATGCAGTATGTGGAAATTGAACTGGACCCACAAGAAGCTGTAATAGCCGAAGCCGGGAGTTTTATGATGATGGATTCCGGATTAAAAATGGATACGATTTTCGGCGACGGATCGAATCAGGACAAGGGAGTTCTTGGAAAAATATTTTCGGCGGGGAAAAGAGTTCTTACCGGTGAAAGTTTGTTTATGACAGCTTTTTTGAATGTAGATAACGGTAAGAGAAAAGTGAGTTTTGCATCTCCTTACCCCGGTAAAATAGTACCTGTAGATCTCAGGAAATACCAGGGGAAGTTTGTTTGCCAGAAAGATGCCTTTTTATGTGCGGCAAAGGGCGTTCGTGTAGGAATTGAATTCTCCAAAAGATTGGGAAGAGGGTTGTTTGGAGGAGAAGGCTTTATCATGCAAAAACTTGAAGGAGACGGGATGGCCTTCGTTCATGCCGGGGGTAATCTGGCGAGAAAAGAATTAGCAACCGGAGAGGTTTTGAAGGTAGACACCGGTTGTATTGTAGGCTTCACCAAAGATGTAGATTACGATATTGAGTTTGTCGGTGGAATAAAAAATACGGTTTTTGGCGGAGAAGGTCTTTTCTTTGCCACACTTCGGGGCCCGGGCGTGGTTTATGTTCAATCGTTACCGTTTAGCAGACTGGCAGGCAGAGTACTGGCTGCGGCTCCTCGCGGTGGGGGTAAAGATAAAGGGGAAGGAAGTATTTTAGGAGGTCTCGGAGACTTACTCGATGGCGATAACCGGTTTTAAAATCGATTATGGATTTCCCAAAGGAAAGCTTCCAGCTGTGTTTTAATTTCACTGCTTGGTTGTAAAAAGTGATTGGCCATATAACTGAAAATTAGCACCTTTCCCGATTTTGCAATCAAATAGCCGCTCAGGCAATAATTATTGCTTAACGATCCCGATTTTGCATATACATAAGGCCTGTCGGCTGCGTACCATGATTTTATGGTACCCGTCTCGCCACCAGCCGGAAACCAGTTAAAAAGTTGTTCTCCGGCAACCTCCCGATAGAGTTTGTCGAGAACAAAAACAATGCTTTTTGGTGTTAAGAGGTTATACCGGGACAGCCCGGAGCCGTCAACCCACCTGGGCCGCTGTGGCATATTTTTAAACGCTCCTCTCAGCATGTGATTGATAAAGCTTTTTGCATGAAGGCTGTCTGAATGCACACCGGACGCAATGAGCAATAGTTGTTCCGCAATAAAATTATCACTTTCATGCATCATATACCTGTACACGCTGTCTGATGGTATACTGAGTAATGTCTTGTATTCGGGTTGTAAGATATTGGAGCATATGACAGGTTTATCAATATCCTCACTTAATAGTACCGAAACTAAACTGTCATTGGTTATAAAAGGAACCATAACAGTATCTTTAATATTTTCTGGAATATAGAATTTCTGATCGTGAAATGCTCGTTTAAATACGCGCTCTTCGGAAAGCGTTTGAGATTTAAAAAAACCGGGAGTGATGTTCAGGGAATCGTTCTTTCTGTAAAAGCTAACCAGATTCCCATACATGGGAAAGGCACTTCGTTCCGGCATAAAACTATAGGTAAAATCTTCCCATGCCCAACCCGGTGCATATGCCTGGTCGTAAAAATTGGAAGTAGAAAGAACTACGGTAGAAGCCGAATGGTTTTTAATAAAATCCAGAGTAACAGATTGTTTAAAAAAGGGGTGCATTAAAGTAGGATCGCCTGTTCCTGTAATAAATAAGCTGTCTCCCCGACCAAAATAACGAAGTCCGGGGATTGAATCACCTATAGTAGATAATGCTGCATACAAACTAAGTATTTTAACATTGGAAGCAGGCGTAAAATATTTTGTTGCATTGTAATTGTACATATATGTTTTCTTCTCCGGATCGTATAAAGAAAATCCTGTAAAGTGGTCTTCTAGCAAATGGGCTTTCAGATTTTTTTTAACAAAGGAACTACGGGTCGAAGTACATCCTGTAAGAATAAGAAATAGAAAGCTTACAAGATACAGACGTATAATATACGACAGGAGTTTATTTGCAGAGTGTATATTTTTTTTGTGCATTGTTAACCTCAATGAAACAGGGCAGTTAAACCAATTGTGGAAAGTTTAACTTTTTATGAACAATAAAAATATACAATTTATAGTTATTTTTGAGAGAACTGATTAACCGAATTTTAAAACGTTCATTAATTATGGCGAGAGCTATGTTTGAGTACACAAAAACTGTACTTAGAAAGGTTAGCTTTGATCCTGCTCTTTTTTGCAGGGAGTTGGAAAAAGCAGCCGAAAGGTTATTACCGTATGAATTAGAGGAATTGAGAATTTGGGTCAGCCAATTTATTCAGGGTAAACCGGAGTTATATCAATGCATGATTTATTTAAATGCTTAAACAGGAATCGCCATAAGGTGATGATTTTTACGATTGATTAACCGGACTTATTATCTGAACATTCTGAAAGGCAATGGCTCCTCTTATAATCCCTGAAATAACATTGCGCAAGGCTTCGATAATATGCATTTTAAGCTCACTTTTGTGATATATCACACTTACCTCACGAGCCGGTGTGGGCTCTTCGAAATAGTGTAAAAAGCGTTTTTCTTCAGGTTTTAAATCCAACGTTTGCAAATACGGGAGTAACGTCATTCCCAATCCTTCATTTGAAAGCCTGATCATGGTTTCAAAACTACCGCTTTCCAGATGAAAGTGATCTTCCTGAATACTTCTGGAAGCCTTACATAAATTAATAACTCCATCTCTGAAACAATGCCCGTCTTCCAGCAGCAGAATGTCATCAATATCCAAATCGCTTGCCTTAATTTTTTTGCTGTTACTCAATCGGTGTCCTTCCGGGATATATGCTACAAAGGGTTCGTAATACAGCGGACGCTCTTTTATGTTATCATCAAAAAGGGGAGTAGCTGCTATGGCGGCATCCAAATGGCCATCCATAATATTTTCAATAATCGACTCTGTATTGAGCTCCTGAATTTTAAGTTGTACTTTGGGATATTTTTTAATAAAAGCCTTGAGAAACATGGGCAGTAAAGTGGGCATGATCGTGGGGATGATCCCCAATTTAAACTCACCACCGATAAATCCCTTTTCCTGGTCTACAATATCTTTGATCCGGCCGCTTTCGTTTACAATGTTTTTTGCCTGCGCAACAATTTTTTTTCCAACCTCGGTAAGTTGTATGGGCTTCTTGCTTCGATCGAATATAAGGATATCCAATTCGTCCTCGAGCTTCTGGATTTGCATACTTAATGTAGGTTGGGTAACAAAGCTTTTTTCCGCCGCAAGCGTGAAATTCTGATACTCAGCAACAGCTAGTACATATTGAAGTTGGGTTATAGTCATTATCTATAGTTTAGCCCGATAAAGGTATAAAAACTATCAATAAAATCTATACTAAAAACAGTTGAAATATGAACTAATTTTGCTTCAAAATAGAGACGATATTAAATACAAAAAATATGAAGACAAATAGTTTAGGATTAAGTGTTGAAAAATCAAAGGATATTACGGAAAGATTAAATAACTTACTGGCAAATTTTCAACTTTATTATCAAAATCTGCGGGGAATTCACTGGAATATTAAAGGAAAGAGATTCTTTGATCTCCATGTAAAGTTTGAAGAATTGTACGATGATGCTAACATAAAGGTAGATATGATTGCCGAGCGTATACTTACGTTGGGCGGTACGCCCTTACACACATTCGGCGATTACCTGAAAAGGGCCAGTGTACCTATTGGAGAGAACGTTTCAAACGACGAAGCATCAATCCGGCTAATAGTTCATTCTCTTACCGAATTGTTAAAAATTGAAAGAGAAATTCTCGAAGTTTCCGGCGATGCCAATGACGAAGGAACCAATTCGATGATGAGCGATTTTATCACCGAACAGGAAAAGACCGTATGGATGATGAAAGCGTGGCTCGACGAGGCCATTTAATTAGGTGAACAACAAAAATAAATCAGGTCATTTTGAATACGTACGTGTTCAAAATGACCTTTGCTAACCCTAATTATCAGGAGTTTTAAAAGCGTATTTGAAAGCTGAGGTTCTCCTGAGCAACTTCAAATTGCGCATCCTGAAATTGCGGAGGTCCAAAACTCATGGTATTATTAGATATTCCGTAGCTCTCCTGCGGCATTCCATTGAGGTCAAAATCCATCTGATTGTTTTCGTTCTGGTCATGAAGTACCAAAATAGCATAGGTGCCCGGAGGTACTTTTTCAAACACCACTTCGGCTTTTCCGTTTTCAATGGTCGATGAAAGACTTTGAATGCCATTGGTTTTCAAAAAGGTTTCGGCCGTGTGTAAAGCAAATTTTACATTGCCTTCATTGTTCGACACATTCTCTACAATAGCAGTAATACGAACTCCTTCCTGTGCGTATAAACCAATCGAAATTGATAAAAAGCAAATTAAGATAAATAAACGTTTCATAGATTTTAGTATTTGATTACAAAGCAAACCTCGGGCTTGTTCGGGTAAGAAAATAATTGGATTGCCTCAATTGTGGATTTTCGCGGATGAATTGTAATATTTATGAGTGCTTTGCACCTTAGAAAAGTCCGCGCGCTTTCATTTCTAGATATTTGTTTATGGAATCGACCGTAAGTTTTTCCGGAGTGGTCAGAATGGAATGGATGCCGTATTTTTTAAGCTCACTGGCAATAAGTTTTTTCTCGAAAGCAAACTTTTCGGCTACCACTTTGTCATATACATCCTGAAGAGTTTCTGCTTTATGCTGTATTAGGTAATTAAGTTCTGTATTCTTAAAGAAAATTACCACCAGCAGGTGGTTTCGAGCCATGGCTTTCAAATAGGGGAGTTGCCGGTACAATGCATCCAGAGTTTCGAAATTTGTGTACAACATAAGCAAGCTCCTGCTGGTAATTTTGTGTTTTATACCGGCATATAAATTACTGTAGTCCGATTCGTGGAAATCGGTACTTACGTTATACAGATTTTCCAGAATAAGCTGCATCTGGCTGTTTCTCCGCCGGGCAACCACCATATTCTCAACCTTTCGGGAAAAAGTAAACATCCCTGCCTTATCTTGCTTCTTTAAAATAATATTACTTATAACAAGAGTAGAATTAATGGCGTAATCCAATAAACTCAAGCCGTTAAACGGCATCTTCATCACCCTTCCCTTATCAATAATAGCGTATACCGGTTGCGATTTCTCATCTTGAAACTGGTTTACCATTAGCTGTCTTTTTTTAGCGGTGGCTTTCCAGTTAATAGTTCGTATATCATCGCCCTGTACATACTCCTTTATCTGCTCAAATTCCATGGTGTGTCCTATGCGCCTTATTTTTTTTATTCCGTATTCATTAAGGCGGTGGCTAAAGGCCATCAGGTCGTATTTTTTAAGCTGAAGGAAAGAAGGGTAGGTAGGAACCATTGCCTGATTATCAAAGGTAAATCTCCGGGCAATTAATCCGAGATAAGTACGAATATACACGTTGAGTTTCCCAAAGTAATATTCCCCGCGTTCTTGCGGACGAACTTCATATTGTAATTGAACCACATCGGAAGCAGGGAGTTTTCTATGCATGCTGAAGTCTCTCAGCTGGAACTGAAAGGGAAGCTCGTCAATAACCATAGCAAAAACGGGAAAGGTATAAAGGTTATGGAGGATGATACGAATGGGATTAGGATCGCCATTCGACAGTTTTTCCGGCACGTCTCTTTTTGCATATAATCCCTTCTTCGTAACAAACAATATCATCACATCCATTATGGTAAATGCCATCAGGATAATAAGGCATAATTTGGCAATACCGAATAAACGGGGAAAAATAAAACCGATTATAAAGAGCATGATTACTCCCAGACAGAAATAGTAAAAACGGTTTTGTATATAAAATGCCTTAAAAAACTTCATATATTTATTGTAATTCCAATGGTTTTCCGATATCATCTATTTCCTGATGATTTCCTTCTCCCTTGGGATTGTCTCCATATTTATTTGGGCCGTAATCGCTGTCGCCAAAAAGCATCCAAAGCCCGTAGAAAGGAATCAGCTGGAAAAAACCACTGTTTCCACGATCGTGACACCGCTTGGCGCCCTGTGCCAGAATAAACCAAAGTAAGCCAATAAAAATCGCTAAAAACAAAAAGACGCCTATTTCATCCAGTGAACCCATTATAAAAATAGATACATAATACACTACCATATATAAAATATAACTTAAGCCGTATTCCAGCCTTCGTATTCTGCCTTTAAATGAAAAAGGATTTTTAAACATTTTATTAGATTTCATTTATCTGGGAATTTCTACACTTTGAATGATTTGTTTAATAATCTGATCGCTCGTTACTCCTTCCATTTCTCTCTCGGGAGTTACAATAATACGATGCCTTAAAACGGGAAGCAGCACCTCTTTTATATCTTCCGGTGTTACAAAATCCCGTCCGCTTATTGCTGCGTATGCCTTTGATGCTTTTAAAACTGCAATGGAAGCTCTTGGGGATGCCCCCAGATATAAAAACTGATTGGTTCGGGTACTTACAATTACCTGGGCAATATACTTGAGTAAATGAGGTTCAACAATAACGTCATGAATAATATTTTGATACTTTAAAATATCTTCCGGACTCAGGAAAGACTGAACTTTTTCGGTTTTTTTATCAGCTTTTAATTCGTGTTCTCTGCTCACAATTTCCAATTCCTCTTCTACCGAAGGGTACCCGATATTTATTTTAAATAAAAACCGATCTAACTGAGCTTCCGGAAGCCGATAGGTACCTTCCTGTTCAATGGGATTTTGAGTGGCCAATACCATAAATGGGGGAGGCAGGAAATATTGATTCCCGTCAATAGTAATTTGGCGTTCTTCCATTACCTCGAACAATGCTGCCTGGGTTTTTGCGGGAGCCCGGTTAATTTCATCGATAAGGATCATATTCGAGAAAATAGGCCCTTTCTTAAATTCAAATTCCGATAGTTTTAAATTAAAAACAGAAGTCCCTAAAATATCCGACGGCATTAAATCGGGTGTAAATTGTATTCTGCTGAATCCTGATTTTATGGCTCTGGAAAGAAGCTTTGCGGTAAGTGTTTTAGCAACACCCGGAACGCCTTCCAGCAAAACATGCCCTTCGGCCAACAGAGCGGTAATAAGCATATCGACCATTGATTTTTGACCTACAATAACTTTAGAAAGCTCTGAGCGGATATTGGCAACGGCATTTTGTAATTCGCTTAGGTCTAATCGGTTTTCAAACGACAGGTTTTCATCACGCTTTTGTTTTGATTTGGGTTTTCCGTCCTGTTCCTGGTTTTCCTTGGTATTATCCATGATTTTCTGTATAAAATTCTTCAATTTGTTTGTTCAGGTCTATAAGATGCGCTTCACTGTATGCTTTCTTTTTTTGTAAATACACAATGAGGTTTATAAGCTTTAAAACAACAGCTTTCGGTTTTCCGGTTTTTAGGGCGAGTTTATTGGCAAATTGTTCGTCAAGTATATCGGTATGTATCAGGTAATCACTTCTTATTTTAGCTAGAAAATAGGTAATCTTTTTATCAATCATATTTTTATGATCCTTTGTCTCATAATACAGATTGGCAATTGTTTTCGTAAAATCTACGGTAGTATTGGGGAGGGGTTTGCGTATGGGAACCACACGTTGTTTTCTTTTAGCATTGAAAATAAGGAAAGTGACTAAGGTTAGTAAAAGAAGATACCAGGCCCATTTTAATGCCGGCTGTGAAAAAATAAAACGCAGCGGTGAACTGCCCAGTGTAGCCCCTTTATTATTGGCAGAATCAAAATAAACCGTTGCATCGGGGAGGTATGATAATACCGCTTCGGTATATGTAAAGTGATTTTCCTTTAATAAGTGGTAGTTTGTAAAAACGTAGGGTTGCGTATGCAAATAAAAACTTCCCCATCCGTAGTTTATTTTTACAAAATTGATGGTTTTTTTATCGAAATCCTGATAGCCAAGAACTGTGGTATTTACAGAATCCAGGGAAGTAAAATACGTATGGTTAAGCCCTTTGGATATATAAATGGAATCGGAGTTAAATTGAGGGTTACTGAAACTGAGCGTGGCATCGCCCTTTAGATTGTAATTGTATTGCAGTGTAAACTTCAGAGAGTCCTGCAGCAACTCCGGTAAATCGCCGGCGGAAATAAAAATCGAATTCCCGTGATCTGCAAAGTACAGCAATTCCTGAGTAGATATCTCATCCAGGTTATAGGAAGCATTTACATATACATAACTCCCCGATATATCATACAGGGAATCGGATGGATTGTAAAAAGAATCAAAATACTCATAGGGTGTTACATAGATGTTTTTTACCGGATGGTCTTTAAATAATCCGGGAAGCTCATCCCTAAAAATCTGTAAACCGTAGGGAGTCGTGTGTTTTTCATTAAAACTTGGCGTCCAATTCACAGGAACAGGCTTTGACAGTTCAAACAGAACAGCCCCAATTACAAGCAGGACGAGTACAGTGAGATAAACTTTTAAACTCTTACTCATACGCTTATTTTTTTAAGGAGCCCCTGAAAACTGGAAATAGCCCGGACAAACTGATTCGGTTCAACATCAAACTCCCCGTACCAGATATAATTATACAGGTAAGAGGCATAACCAAAATCGTTTTTAACAGTGTTCTGTTGGAGTTCTGTTAGATAGTCGCTGTTCGTTTTATCCGGATGGTATTCAATATACTGTTTACGTGTCAACTCTTTAAGGACCCATAAATAGTAGTAGCGAATAGCTAAACGGTGATCTTTTTTCTCTGTAGCGATTTTAATAAGTGATTGAAAATCGGTTTCATGGATATTATCTTCCGCATGGCCCGCTGTGACCAGTTTTTTATCGGAAGCTTTTCCGAAAACCCATCTTCCTTCCTTATTCATAATGGCTTTCACAATGATGAAAATTACGGCCAGAACGATTAAAATGTAAAATAGATTTACCAGTATATCGGCCAGGTTGGCAGCTTCCTTGCCGCCGTCCAATTCAAATAAATCGCTGAGAATTCGGGCCAGCCATTCCTTGAATCGGGTATACCATCCTTTGGTATTTGCATTTCGTTCATAGATATAAACATCGTCGTTGTATTTTTCTCTCAGAGGAACTGTAAAACTCCGCCTTTCTATTTTTGTACTGTCTAGTCGGAGACTATCCTTCAATGGTAACACTTTGTTTAACCCATGACAATAACCGGGAAAGCTGGTATATAAAAATAAACCGATGCAGAATAGTCTTATCATTTTAGTTATCAGACGTTCCAATGGTATCTATGACATTTTGAGTATGAATATTTTCGGTATGTTCCTTTAATCCGTAATATACCATGCCCTGATTTAGTTGTAAAACGGCATTCCCGATCAGGCTTATTAAAAAAGACACCAGATAGACGATAACCATTAAGGTAATCAATGTTCCGGAAACGCCTTGCAGATCCGATTCCATACGCTCGCTGTCGGTAATTATTGAAAACATTCCTGCCATATACGGGATCAGGGTAACGATCCCCTGAATTACCTGTATCATTAAATAAAACAGGGCAACGCTGCCCACAGCTGCCCAGAATTTTTTGGAAATTAAGGTCCACGCATACCCGTATCCCTGCAAAACGCCTTTATTGGTATGCAGATATTCCATAAAAGCCAGTTGATATAATAATGAAACAAAAGCAATAAGAAGGGGTATAAACAGAATGCCTACAATGGTAATAAAAAGCACAAAACACAAAATGATAATAATGGCAAAGGCAGGGATTGAAATGAGAAGAGTAACTAAAAAGAAAACAGCTATTTTCCCGAGGTTTTTTCTAAATTCCGATACAATTTCTTTGGTGTGGAAGTCAGGGCCTCTTCTTTCGGAATACAGCTTCAGATAGATCGGTGTAAACGAAAAAATTAAAGCTCCAAGAACCAATACTGCAATAGCAAACAGAGACCCGAATATAATAATCAGCGGTAAATTTTCATTAAAAAACGCATCAGGACCATCCAGGGCATTCGGATTCTCCATTCCCGACATAATCCCTTCAAAATAAAACGACATAAAAAAATACGATAGGACCATCAGAATAAGAATGAAAATACCATTGACAATAAAAAAATGCTTAAAAAAGTGTTTACCGTCTTCTTTTAGAAAACTAAAGGTATCGGAAAAAAATTCACTAAAACCCCGGTTCTTGTATAGTTGCATGATTACGTATAAGTTTTTTATGAACAATGAACGGATATACTAAATAATAAAAAGAAATAATTCCGAGCGTAAGCAGGATGATAGCTACAGAGAGAAGCTCGGGCATGGAATTGGAATATCGGGTTACAAAACCTTCCAGAAAACCAGCGCTCAACGTAAAGGGAAAGGTACTTATCAGGATTTTCACCCCATCTTTCACACCTATTTTAAACGAATCTATCCTGCTTAAAGTTTTGGGAAATAAAATACTTGCACCGAGAATAAACCCGGCAGCTCCTTCTATGACAATGGCAAATATTTCCATGGCACCGTGTATCCAGATTCCCCGGATACTCTCCCATAACACACCTTCTGCCTGGAACATATATTGGAATGCACCCAGCATAATTCCATTGTGCAGTAATACATAACCTGTTCCCAGCCCTCCAAAAACCCCCAAAACAAAAGACTGAATACCCACATAGAGGTTATTAAGTGTTATACCAACAAAACTTCCCCAGTTACTACCACTTTTATAAACCGCTACGGGATCTCCGTTTTCGATGTTCTCCAGCGTCATATTTACGTAGTGGTCTCCGAGAATGAGACGAACGAAAGTGTCATCGTAGGCAGCCGAAACAGCACCGATAACAACAAAGGATAAAAAAACGAGAAAGGCGTACAAGACATACCTTCTGTACTGATAGATTATAAGCGGCACCTCAGTTTTCCAAAAATGGATAAACCGATTCGTATTTTCCCTTTTGGTTTTATAAATGTTTTGAAATGCCTTGGCGGCCATTTGATTCAGGTAGCCAATGGTCTTGCTTTTAGGGTAATAAGTCTGTGCATACGAGAGATCGTTTACTATATGAATGTAAAGCGAAGCCATCTTATCCGGATCTTTCTCCTGTTTCCCGTAAACAGCCTTTTCAAAGTCCAGCCATTTTTCTTTATTTTGCCTGATAAATGCAACTTCCCTCATAGATAGAGATAAATTAAAACATAATATGTCAGAGATACAAATTAATACCACTCAAAACGTGAATATCAGTTTTACGGCTGCTTCGGTAGGAGAACGTATCCTGGCATATATGGTTGATATGGTGATTAAAATTGCCTATGGCGTGGTGGTTTATCAGTTACTTTTTAAGCTGTTTAATTTTAATGATGTTTTGCAGGATATGGATCAGTGGTCTCAAATAGCAGTTCTTCTTATATTTTATATACCGGTTATGTTTTATTCGCTGGCTTTCGAATCGCTTTTGGAGGGGCAAACCATCGGGAAACGATTGCTTAAAATAAGAGTGGTTAAGATAGATGGTTATCAGGCTTCTTTTGCCGATTATATGGTGAGGTGGTTTTTTAGGATAATCGATATCAATATGTTAAGCGGGATTATTGCACTGATCTCTATTATTGTGAGCCCAAAAAATCAACGTATAGGAGATCTGACTGCCGGAACATCGGTAATAAGTTTACGAAATACCATTACCATTAAGCACACTATTTTAGAAGAACTCAAAGACGATTATACACCGGTATATCCAAATGTTATTAAGCTCTCCGATAACGATGTACGTATTATTAAAGAAACTTTTGTGGCTGCACGTAAATCCGGCGATCATACCACACTTCTCAAACTAAAGCGAAAAGTGGAAGAAGTTATCGAAACGCAGTCAAAACACAACGATACATTTACTTTTCTGGATACGATTCTTAAAGATTATAATTACTATACAAAAAACGGTTAGACATGGTGTTTTATTCTTTAGATCTCATCGGGACTTTTGTTTTTGCCATTTCAGGCGTTCTTGTTGCTCTAAGTAAGCGGTTAGATCCTTTTGGAATTTTTATCATTGCCTTTGTAACTGCGGTTGGCGGTGGTACTCTGAGGGATATTCTTATTGGGAGAACTCCGGTAGGATGGATGTTTGATTTAAATTATATTTATGTAATTGCCGGTGGCGTACTTTTTGCCCTGATATTGAGAAAAAAACTGGACTACCTGAGAACTTCTTTGTTTTTGTTTGATACCATAGGCTTGGGTGTTTTTACACTAATAGGTATAGAAAAGGGAGTAGCGGCTAATTTACATCCGTTAATTTCCATTTCATTAGGTGCTATAAGTGCCTCCTTCGGTGGCGTTATCCGGGATATTCTGTGCAATGAGATCCCCGTGATTTTCAGAAAGGAAATTTATGCCACGGCATGTATAGCGGGCGGTTTGGCTTATTTTATTCTAAACAATTACCTGGAAAGTAACCTTCTGTATATCGTTACAGCCCTGGTAGTAATAGTGATCCGTATTCTGGCGGTTCGCTTCAAACTGCAATTACCAGCAATTAAGGAGTAAAAAATTACTCTATAATTTCAACCTGCATTCTAATATTCGATACGGGCCATTCTCCTTCATCGGTAGGTTGTGCATTAATTTTGTCTACTACTTCCATCCCTTGTATCACTCGCCCGAAAGCGGTGTATTCTCCATCCAGATGGTACGACCCCGGGCGCTTTACAACAATAAAAAACTCATACGGTGAAGCCATCTTATGCGGATTGTCAACATCACTGCTGGGCATAGATACGGTTCCCCGATGGTGTTTGTGTCCTTTTTTGGTATCCGGAGGTAATAAATACCGTCCTATTTCACCCCGTTTACTGGCGGTAGCCTTATTATCGGCATTTCCGCCCTGTATGATAAAATTGGGGACTACGCGATGGAAATACGTATTGTTGTAATACCCTGCTTTGGTCAGGTAAATAAAATTAGCCCGGTGATAAGGGGTATTATCAAAAAGTTGGATGACAAAACTTCCAAAATCCGTGGTTACTTTAACCTTGTCTTCCTTATTTTCCTGAGCGTATTTAAAGAAAAAGGGAATAGCATTTTCTTCATCGAGTTTAAAAGGCTCCGGTTCTTCCTCTTTGATAGTGGTGGAGGTATTGTTTTTTGGAAGGGAATCGGTTAATTCGGAGGAGGCTTCACTTCCGTTAGGTTTCGGCTTGATTTTATCGCGGCACCCTATGACAAAAAATAATAGTATTATTGCAACAGACGATTGGATTTTCATAATATGAACTATGCTGTATTTTCAGAATCGATTTCAAAAATAATAAATCTGCCGCTTCCGGGTGAAGCTTCCCAGTTTAAAATGGCACCTGCGCTTAGGTTGGCTTTAGTGAAAAGGATATTGAGGCCAGGAACCCGAAGCAATCGGCAGTAATGGCACTGTTTTATCCCGCGAAAGATCAAACTACCAGGATCTTGTTAATTCTCAGGAAGACCTACAAGGGTGTCCATTCTAATCAGGTTGGATTTCCGGGAGGCAAACTCGAAAGTGATGATGCAGACCTTTTATCGGCGGCACTCCGGGAAACCTATGAAGAGGTGGGAGTACTGGGAGATGAGGTAAAGGTTATTAAATCGCTTACACGGGTTTATATTCCACCCAGTAATTTTTGGGTACAGCCGTATATTGGGATGATGCACACCACACCACAGTTTAAGCTTCAACCCGAAGAAGTAGAACGCATTATTGAAGTACCTGTTTCGGAAGTATTGGATGAGACTACCGTTTTTTATGAAACACTAACCACTTCGTATGCTACCGATATAGAGGTACCTGCATTTAATTTAAACGGATATACTGTATGGGGAGCTACCGCCATGATGTTAAGTGAAATCAAGGAATTGTTAAAGCAAATTTTTTGAAAAATTGAGTTTTGTAAATTTGTAGGAGCACTAACCTTAAAAAAATTATGGGATTATTTAAAGAAAATCCTTTTGGGCATATTCTTTTTTTAAAAAAATGGTTAATCCGAATTGCCGGATTACTCACGCATAGGAGATACCGGGGGTTTAATGAATTGCAGATTGAAGGATCAGAGATCCTCAGGGATTTACCGGATACGGGTGTGCTTTTTGTTTCCAACCACCAAACGTATTTTGCCGATGTAGTTGCTATGTTCCACGTATTCAATGCGGGATTGAGCAAGCGTGTAGATTCTATTAAAAACATAGGATATTTATGGAATCCTAAACTCAACGTTTATTATGTGGCTGCCCGGGAAACCATGAAATCGGGATTGCTCCCAAAAATAATGGCATATGCCGGAGCCATAACCGTTGAACGTACCTGGAGGGAAAAAGGGAAAGAGATAAAACGGAATGTTAATTTAAACGATACCGAAAATATTGGAATTGCCCTGGAAGACGGATGGGTAATTACGTTTCCTCAGGGAACTACAAAGCCCTGGAAACCCATACGAAAAGGAACGGCACATATTATAAAACAGTACAAACCCGTAGTTGTTCCCATTGTAATAGATGGTTTTAGGCGCTCGTTCGATAAGAAAGGAATCCGGGTGAAAAAAAAGGGAATTCTTCAGTCTATGGTAATTAAGAAGCCGCTGGACATAGATTATGAAAATGAATCTATAGAATCTGTGGTCGAGAAAATTGAATTTGCCATCGAACAACACCCTTCTTTTCTCAAAGTGTTGTCGGAAGAAGAAATAAAGGAAATGGAAGAACTGGATCGCCTAAGAAGATGGGAGTATTAGGGTTGCATGCCTACAAATCCATTTTTTTTAATTCCCTGTAATTAGTCCGTAATCTTTTTAAAAGTATTCCGTAAAACAACTGATACAACAACCAGAATAATGTAATAAACAGGGCGGTAAATAAAAGCACCGCACAAATGGTTATCGTCCAGACCAGTGCCGGCGAGTTATTACTGGCTAATTCCAGAATTTTAGTGCGTACTTCGGTATCTGTAAAAAGAATGGTTCCGAAATACAGGATCAGATAAACTGCCGAAAGCGAAAGTGCAACCTGTATATATCTTTTAACCGTTCTTCTTGTATCCAGAATATTCTGCATCAAGGTTTTGGCATCATCGGTAACCGATATTTTTTTATAGCTTTTATAAAATTTAATCATAAAGTATATTAAAACACCAAACGAGCATATTTCAAATACACGCGTAAGGGTAGATACGTGAAGTTCTTTGGTGTATTGTACGTATTGATCATCTACAAATACTACAGAAAGGATAACTCCGATAAGTAATTCGAAGATGCTGATATAAAAAATCCATTTTACAATCGAAGACGATTTTTTTAATATCATATTATAGATATCATCATAGGATAGTCGGGGCAGATCCTTTTCTTTCTTTTTCCAGTCCTTCTTTAGTAAATCTAACTCTTCCATATCAAGGATTCAATATTGTTCTTAATTTTGTTTTAATCCGATTCATTTTAACCCTTGCATTAACTTCACTGATACCTAATGTATTGGAAATCTCTCTGTAATCTTTGTCTTCCAGATATAAAAAAACTAACGCCTTTTCAATATCGCTTAACTTTTTAATGGCCTGATACATAAGTTTGAGTTGCTGGTCCTGCTCATCGTCATAAGCATCAACACTTATTTTAAAATTAACGGTATCAAACTCCTGCGTTTTTACACTTCTTTTAGATTTCCTGTATAGTGTAATAGCCGTATTAAGCGCTACCCGGTACATCCAGGTACTGAATTTGGCATCTCCTCTGAATTTCGGATATGCCTTCCATAACTGGATGGTTATCTCCTGAAACAAATCGTTATGAGAATCCGGGTCATTCGTATAAATACTACACACTTTATGCACTATATTTTGGTGACGCTCCAATTCAGTAACGAAACTATGTTGCAGTTCTTTGGTCAAAATGTGTTAGCTGGTTTAACAAGTAAGTAGCAAATATGGCAATATTGTTACAGTTATTTAAAATAATCTTTTAAAACCCTTCAAATACGGTTATTTTTGTGCTCATTATTATAGAATTATGAATATCCCAAGAACCAGTTTTCCCAGAATTGTAATCATAGGAGGAGGATTTGCAGGCATTTCTCTCGCAAAAGAACTCGGAAAAAAAGACGTACAGGTAGTTTTATTGGATAAAAACAATTATCATAATTTTCAGCCTTTATTGTATCAGGTATCTACCGGCGGGCTGGAGCCCGATTCCATTGCGTATCCGATAAGAAAAGTGCTGAAAGATTATCCTAATTTTTATTTTAGGCTGGCCCATGTTGATCGGATTGACGCAGATAGTAATTGTATAAAAACCAATATAGGAGACCTTACTTACGATTTTCTGGTGATGGCCACAGGTTCAAAAACCAATTATTTTGGAAACAGTGAGATTGAAAAAAACAGTATGGCCATGAAAACCATACCGCAATCACTGAACCTGAGAAGTTTGATTCTGGAAAATTTTGAGGAAGCCTTATTAACCGATGACCTGCATGAACGCGATGCACTTATGAATTTTGTAATTGTTGGCGGAGGGCCTACCGGTGTAGAACTGGCAGGGGCATTGGCAGAAATTAAAAAAGGAATTTTACCAAAGGATTACCCTGACCTGGATACCCGAAGGGCTCAAATAAATCTGGTTCAGGGAGGAAATCGTATTCTGGATGCTATGAGCGAACAGGCGTCGGCCAAGGCAGAAGATTTTCTTGAAAAACTGGGAGTTAATGTTTGGAAAAACGTTCGAGTACAGAATTACGATGGGAAACTAGCTACCACCAATACCGATGTTTCTTTTGAAACGGCAACCCTGGTTTGGGCTGCAGGAGTTAAAGGAGCTGTTATTAAAGGTATTGATGCAGACGATTGCATCGTGAGAGGAAACCGCATCCGGGTTGATGAATTTAACAGCGTAGTGGGGCATACGAATATTTTTGCCGTAGGCGATGTGGCCTGTATGCAGGTAGATAAGTATCCAAATGGGCATCCTATGATGGCACAACCGGCTATTCAACAGGGAAAATTGCTTGGTGAAAACCTATTGCGTCTAATACGTAAAGAGCCTTTAAAACCTTTTAGCTATAAGGATAAAGGGTCTATGGCTACTGTGGGAAGAAACAAGGCTGTGGTTGATTTACCAAAGTTAAAGTTTCAGGGTGTTTTTGCGTGGTTCGTTTGGATGTTTGTTCATTTGTTTTTCTTAATTGGCTTTAGAAACAGAATGGTAGTTTTTATTAATTGGGTATATAATTATATTCGTTTTGACCGGGAGGCCCGGTTAATTATACGCCCCTTTAAAAAAAATAAAAGTATTATTCAGCCCGAATAGTTATATCCCGGTCTCATTTTTAAGAATACCGGTAACTATTAAAAACTGAGCAATTCCATAAGTACTCATAATCCAAATTCCGGAGTAGGGTATAGGAGAAAAAAACCTGTCAAAAGCTATCATACTATCTGAAAGCATAAACAGGAGCGCTCCGCAAAAAACCGGAAGGAAACTCTGAGATACCACATTTCCTTTTCGCAAATAGGCAAAAGTAGCCATGGCAATGATAACAATCATATAAACGAACACGGGAATTTTCATACTTCCGAGCCCATTCCTGATAATGAACATCAGCGTTAAACCATAAGAAAGGAGAGGGATCAGAACCCACAACGGGTTGATTCTTTTATTTCTGTCTCTGGAAAAGAGGATACTGTAAAAAATATGAGCGAGTAAAAAGGAAATAAGCCCCAGTACAAAAAAGATCTCATATTGATTTGTAAACATTAAGAGTACATCGCCGCCGAGCGAAAATAACAAAGCCATTGTGAGTAAGGTCCTTGTTTTTTTATGGATGTGAAAGCTCCAGAAATAGAAGAGCAACGATAATACAATTAACGGTTTGGAAAAATAGTGATAAAATGCTAATGAGGGAACCGATAGAAACAGGAGTTCCATGATCATGAGCAAAGCAAAAATCAATAAAAATCGTTTTCTACGTTGCATGTTGGTTGGTTTTGGTACTGGTAAATATAAATTATTTTCTGGGATGATACTTTTGAAGTATTTGCGAGAGATGCGATCGGTCTACGTGCATATATATTTCGGTTGTGGTAATACTTTCGTGACCAAGCATTTGCTGAATGGCCCTTAAATCGGCTCCGTTTTTTAGCAAATGCGTAGCAAATGAATGCCTGAAGGTATGTGGACTTATACGTTTTTTTAAGCCTGCTTTTTTCGAGAGCTCTTTTGTGATTTCAAAGATCATTGCCCTGCTTAACTTTTTTCCCCTCCGGTTTAGAAAAACAATATCTTCATGACCCTTGGCAATGGTTAAATGATTTCTGATTTCATCCAGGTATAAGCCTATATATTTCTTGGTGTGCGATGCTATGGGCACAAAACGTTGTTTATTTCCTTTACCGGTTACTCTGATAAAGTCTTCTTCAAAAAACAGATCGGATAATTTAAGGTCTGTTAGCTCCGAAACACGTAATCCGCATCCGTACAGTGTTTCCAGGATTGCCCGGTTGCGCTCACCCTGGGGTTTACTAAGGTCTATAGCTTCAATAATTCGATCGATCTCTTCTACTGACAGGGTATCGGGAAGTTTCCTCCCTATTTTTGGCGATTCTATAAGTTCGGCAGGATTGTCCTGGCGGTACCCCTCAAAAATTAAATAATTAAAAAAGCTTTTTAATCCAGATATAAAACGCGCCTGAGAGCGGGCGTTAAGCACCTGGGCATTTTCATAGATGCATCGTTGAACCGTTTTTCGGGTAATGTGAACAGGAGATACGGACAATTGGTTTTTTTCTAAAAACCTGACCAGTTTGTCCACATCATTCGCATAACTCTTTATCGAGTTTTCGGAAAGACCTCGCTCGATATGCAGATAGTGTTTGTAATCTTTAATACAATGTGCCCATTTCACCGTTTAAATATAGAATAATATCCCGGAATTCCCTGTGAATTTCTCATTCGGGAGAATACTCACCACGCTTTTAACAAAATTTACAACGCTGCGAATAGGCTATACAACATTCTTGCAAAATAGCTATGGAATTTTCTTGCAATTAATAGATCGCCTCTTATATTTGCTGCGTCTTTAAATCTTTTAAACTTAACATTATGAAAAAATTATTTTTAATTGGATTAGTAGCCTTAGGATTTACCGTGAATTCCAATGCACAGGATGTGGATTTTGGAGCAAAAGCTGGGCTTAATTTTGCCACGATAAATGGTGATGAAACTGATAGAACTAATATGAAAACTGCTTTTCATTTAGGAGGATATGCTGAAATAATGCTTTCCGATGATTTTTCGGTTCAACCTGAACTTTTATACTCGATGCAGGGAACTAAAATAGACGATTCGTATACAGAATTAGGCGTTTCTGTAAAGGAAGAAACCGATATAAAAATTGATTATATTAATATTCCTATTATGGCCAAATATTACGTGTCTGAAGGATTGAGTTTGGAAGCAGGCCCGCAGTTTGGTTTTTTAATTTCTGCCGAGGCTGATTCCGATGTTACCGTAGGAGGACAAACTCAATCGGCAACAATTGATCTAAAGGATAATCTTAAGAGTTTGGATTTTGGTTTCAATGTTGGAATCGGATACAAATTGGATACTGGTATTAATTTTGGAGCGCGTTATAATTTAGGATTATCTAATGTTAATGATAATGACCAAGAGGGGTTAAAAAATCAAAACGGAGTTGTTCAACTTTCTGTAGGGTATACATTCTAAAAAATGAAATTTTTACAAAAAAAGGGTGGTTTAATAAACCACCCTTTTTTTGTAATTGAGATGGCTTTTAATATAGGACTAAATCTAAAAAGATTTTGGACAATAAATGGGATTGTTGATAAAGCTTGCTGATTTCTTAGCTTATCTAAGTAGTTTGTAATGAGCGTATAAACTATCAATTTTGGCCCGACTTTTGTTTATTGATGAAAACAGATTTTATAAAAAAATTAAACGCTCATTATTTTATATCTTTGAAAAGAGCACATTAAAAAACGTATTATGAAAAAAATTATCAGCTTTTTTGTTTTTTCTTTTTTAGCAATTGCTATGGCATCTGCGCAGGGTAACATTAAATTCGGACTTACCGGGGGATTGATAAATTCGGATGTGGACGTAGATCTGTCGGCTTTTGGAATTTTTGATATTACATCGATTGATGCTATCAACAAAACCGGATTTTATATTGGAGCCTTTGCCGATATTGAAGCAACCGATAAACTTCACGTGCAGCCGGAAATTACTTATGGAAGTGCCGGAGACCTTAGCTTCGTTTTTATTCCCGTGATGGCCAAGTACTATGTGGCGTCGGGCTTTAATATTCAGGCGGGTCCTCAATTGAATTTTTCTACCAATCTGGGAGATATTAAAGATGCCATCAGGGATATTGAAGGAGTTCTGGGTACAAACGCAGACCTGGATGATGTATTAAAATCCACGGGTGTGGATCTGGCTTTCGGTGCTGGTTATGATATTAGCGATCAGCTGTTTGTTCAGGCGCGTTATGCCATTGAACTTTCCGACAGGTATTCTGGACCTATAGGCAGTGCTCTGGATATTAAAGGAAAAACACTGTATTTTGGCGTAGGATATAGTTTTTAAGAGCTTAAAACTCATAAAACCGGGCGGGAATTAATTTTCCCGCTTTTTTTTATACTTTAAAAAGCAATACTTTTACTGTATGAAAATCATGATCATAAATGGCCCGAATCTCAATTTGTTGGGAAAAAGGGAACCTGAAGTATACGGTTATACCACCTTTGAAGCATACCTCGAGGAACTACGTGAAACTTACAAGGAGGTATCGCTTACCTATTATCAAAGTAATATAGAGGGTGAACTTATTGATAAACTCCACGAAATCGGATTTTCTTATGATGGGATTATTTTAAACGCAGCGGCTTATACGCATACTTCGGTAGGAATTGGAGATGCTGTTAAAGCCATAAGTACTCCTGTTATTGAAGTTCATATATCGAATACCTTTTCACGAGAAGATTTCAGACATACCTCCTTTATTGCACCCCATGCAAGAGGAGTTATTCTGGGATTCGGACTTTTGGGCTATCGCCTGGCACTTCAGAGCTTTTTGTAAGCTATTTGTTAATTAACTACGGATTGGCAATTCTCGCAGATTTTCCGGAAATACAATTTGATTTATGGGTTTTCCAGGCAGGTATCAGAATGAAATCTCCTTGGAGGTCCACTCCGGAGAAATATTTTACCTCTGTGAATGAGGATAAACTTTTAGCGCAATAAAAAAACAGGCCCCAAGGCCTGTTTTTTTTATACAAATAATATAGTTCTTATAAATGAATTACCTCATCGTAAGCATCGGCAACGGCCTCCATAACAGCTTCACTCATTGTTGGATGAGGATGAACCGCTTTCAGAACTTCATGTCCTGTGGTTTCCAACTTACGGGCAACAACCGCTTCCGCTATCATATCGGTAACACCCGCTCCAATCATATGGCAACCAAGCCATTCTCCGTATTTAGCATCAAAAATTACCTTGACAAAACCGTCGGGAGTACCTCCGGCTTTAGCCTTTCCACTGGCGGAGAAAGGAAATTTTCCCACTTTGATTTCATATCCCTGCTCCTTAGCCTGCTTTTCAGTAAGACCCACCGAAGCAATTTCAGGGGTGCAATAGGTACAACCGGGAATATTCCCATAATCCAACGGATCCACATGCATTCCGGCAATTTTTTCCACACAAAGAATACCTTCAGCAGAAGCTACGTGGGCCAGCGCCTGCCCCGGTGTAACATCGCCAATAGCATAATAGCCCGGAATATTGGTTTGGTAATAGTCGTTAACAAGTATTTTATCACGGTCAGTAGCAATGCCTACTTCTTCCAGTCCTATATTTTCTATATTGGTTTTTATACCCACGGCAGATAAGACAACATCGGCCTCCAGAACCTGCTCTCCTTTGGAGGTTTTTACCGTGGCTTTTACTCCTTTTCCTGAGGTATCAACCTCAGTTACTTCCGCAGAGGTCATAACCTTTATACCACCCTTTTTGAAACTTCGTTCCAATTGTTTGGAAACATCGGCATCTTCCACCGGTACAATAGAGGGCATGTATTCTACTACGGTAACTTCGGTACCCATGGAGTTATAGAAGTACGCAAACTCTACCCCTATGGCTCCGCTACCTACTACGATCATTTTTTCAGGTTGTTTTTCGAGCGACATAGCTTCTCTATATCCAATTACTTTTTTACCATCCTGGGGTAAACTGGGCAATTCACGACTTCTGGCACCCGTAGCAATAATTATATGGGAAGCACTGTAATTCTCAGTTTTTCCATCCTTATCTTTAACCTCCACTTTTTTGCCGGGTTTTACTTTTCCATATCCTTCAATTACATCGATCTTGTTTTTTTTCATAAGGAATTGAACACCCTTGCTCATACTATCTGCAACACCGCGACTTCGTTTAATAACAGCATCGAAATCTTTATCAACCGATTCCACTTTTATTCCATAATCATCGGCGTGTTTTAAGTATTCGAATACCTGGGCCGATTTAAGCAAAGCTTTGGTTGGAATACATCCCCAGTTAAGGCATACACCCCCAAGATTTTCTTTTTCTATTACAGCAGTTTTAAAGCCTAATTGAGAAGCTCTTATGGCGGTTACATATCCTCCCGGGCCGCTTCCTAAAACAATGACGTCATACGTACTCATATCGTGAAGAATTTTTGGTCTGATTTTTAAGGTCACGAAGTTACGCAATAACTTTTTAAAGCGTAAATTTTATGAATGTTTTTAGAGGGAGGTTTCCTTTTCTATAAATCGTCGGTGAAATGACGTTTTCCTTTTTCTTTTGAAAACTTTTCCCGGTTGTATGTTACCGAAGCACCTTTGGGTATGGAAAGTGAAACCCAGGTATCGCCCTGAATGAGTTTAGCCGTATATACCAACTGACCAATATGATAAGAATAATGAGCTAATTGCCGGTTAAACGCTTCGGAAATGGTATGTCCCTGATTCCTGATATAAATTATATTTTCAAGTTCATCAGCCTCCGTACTTTTAAGTGCCTGCAGAAAGCAATTCCAACCGTTTTCCCAGTATGCTACAAGATCTTCTTTGGATTCGAAGCTGTCAATGAATTCATCTTCCCTGTTTCTCCATGGTTTCTCACCATCTTCGGTTTTAAAATTTGTCCATCGGGAGAGCATATTTCCGGCCAGGTGTTTTACGATAACAGCAATACTGTTACTGGAAGCGCCCGGTTGCCATTGAAGCTCTTCAAAAGTGAGTCTTTTTATGGTTTTATCGCCCAAAGTTTTGTAATAGACTAATTGTTTTTCCAGGCTTTCCAGATAATTTGTTTTCATATAAATCAAAAGTACGGCATTCAATCGATGAAAAAAAAGAGATAGATCAAGATTTAGTTATCCGAAGGAATAAAATTAAGGGCTGCAGAGTTAATGCAGTGTCGTTTTCCAGTTGTCTCTGCAGGGCCATCGTCAAAAACATGCCCTAAATGTCCCCCGCAAACAGCGCAGTGCACTTCGGTTCGGGCATAGCCAATTTTATAATCAACATCGTAGGCTACGTGCCCTTCTACGGCCCTGTCAAACGACGGCCAGCCCGTACCGCTGTCATATTTATAAGCCGATTCGTATAAGGGTGTTTTGCAACCTGCACAAATATAGGTACCCTTTGCTTTTGAATTGTAATAGGCATTGGCAAATGCGGGTTCGGTACCGGATCGTCTCAATACATAATACGACATATCAGATAATTGAGCCCTCCATTCCTGATCCGTTTTGGTTATTTCGAATTCCTGCTGTTTGTCTTTTTTCTTATCCTGGGCATTGCTTTTACAACCAAAAGCCAGTAGAACCATAAAAAGTGTGAAAACCGATCTCATTTCAATAGCATAAATACGGAGGGTTAGACTCTCAATATTTTATAACCTTACAAAATAAAACCCGGCATTTACCGGGTTTTATGATTTTATAAAGCAAAAACTCACCAGGAGTATTACATGGCAATGATGTCTTGAGTTGAAATTTTCATTGCATTCATTACGGCATTAAAGCTTTTCGTATTGATATTTTGCGCAAAGTCGGCAGGAAGTATCACCGCTCTGAAAATAATTCCGGTAGTGAAATCAGAACTTAGGGAAGGAATATCAACCGTTCCGTCCAGAAAAACTTCTACTCTTTCAAAAGTATAGTTAAAACCATATAATAAAATCCCTTCAGCCAGATAATACGTTTGTGGTAACGGTTCCCAAATATCCGCACCGTTTTCTTCTCCTACCCAGGTATATACCAGGATCACATCGCTGTCCAGAATGCTATCCGGGTCTGGAAAATCAAAAGTTGCCACATAATTGTTATCCACTGTAAAGTCTCTGGTAAATTCATAAACAGTTCCTACCAGGGCATCTCCGTCCAAACCGTCAAGTCCGTCCAAACCGGGAGGTCCCGGAGGCCCTTCAGGCCCTTCACATGATGCTAATCCAAAGGATGCCAGTACAAAGAGTAAGATAATTTTTTTCATAAGGTTATGTTTAAGGAGTTTCTATATATGTGCATATCGTATCAATAACCGTTCCGTTTCCCAATATTTTTTTATGGCCCAGGCCCTCTGTCAAAAAAGGCGTCCCTTTTTTTAAATTTTTTAGAATATTTTGAGCTGCGGAAACGGGAACATCAGGATCCTGTTTATCATGGATTACAAGAACCGGTATGGAAACTTTTTTTGCCGCTGTACTGGCCGAAAAATCATTCATTTCCTTTCCGACCTTTTTTTTGTAATACTCCTGTAAAAGCTGCGATATTTTAGGTTTCAGTTGCAATACCTTTACAAAATCGTCTACAATATCACTTACTATATCACCGCTTCCAATGGTAATGAGTTTATTGGTGGTAAATCCTTGATTTATGGCATTTAACAAAGACATTCCCCCCAAAGAATGCCCTATGGCAACCTGGAAGTTCCCAAACAGGTGCTGTACGTATAAAATGGATTCTATAAACTCATTCATATGGGTAATAGTACCCTTGGCTTTACCGTGCGCCGGCGCGTCAAAACTGATGGTTTGATATCCGCGGGAAACGAGGGCTTCAGCAATCCTGGCGAGCTGTGTTCCCCGACCGCTCCAACCATGAACCAAAAGAACCCTTTTTTTCCCACTGCCGTATTGGTATACAACTATTTCCTTATGAATAGAAGGCACGATGTGTACTTCCTGAGTACTTTGAGCATCCATTTTCAGCTCTCGCTTGGGGATGGAATGTTTTAGTGGAGCCCCGAACAGCCTAACGGCAAATCGCATAGCAAGCCGGGGAGATATAAATTGAAGGAGTTTTCCTGTAATTACAATGAATTTGGGAACTTTTAACGATTGCTGATAATGTCTGCCCCGGCGCTGGTTTGGCATATAGAAAAAAATTAAAATGCTAATATCCGTATAAAAATGGTACGGTTGTTGAAATTAGTTGTACGTAAACCTGATATAGTTGGTTTTGACGTAAAATTAATACCATTTAATTTGTATATTTATTTTCAACATAATTAAAATTAAAAACACTAACATGAGGAGATTTATATTTATTTTTTCGATTTTTTTCTTTGTCTTATCCTGTAAGACAAACCCTTTTACAGGAAAAAAGACTTTGAATTTTGTTGATAACAGTCAGCTTTTTCCGCTTTCGTTTCAACAATACAATAAAGTTTTAAGTGAGAGCAAAGTTATTAATGGAACCCCTGATGCAGAAATGATAAAGCGGGTAGGACAGCGAATAGCGGTAGCTGCCGACCGATGGTTGACGGCTATGAATCAGCCCGGATATTTAAAAGACTACCGTTGGGATTATAAATTGTTAAATGAAGATCAGGTAAATGCCTGGGCTATGCCGGGAGGTAAAATAGCGGTTTATACCGGATTATTACCTATTACTCAAACAGAAACAGGCCTTGCCGTTGTATTAGGACATGAAGTAGCACACGCTCTGGCTGATCACGGAGCACAACGAATGAGTGCTGCTCAGTTGCAGCAGGTAGGTGGTTTGGCTGTAGCGGTTGCTACCAGTGGAAAAGAGCCGGAAAAGCAACAAATGTGGATGCAGGCATATGGTTTGGGAACTACCCTGGGAGGAATGCTTCCGTTTAGCAGAAATCACGAAACAGAGGCCGATCTTATCGGGATTCAGTTAATGGCAATTGCCGGATATGACCCGTACGAAGCAGCAGAACTTTGGAAACGAATGAAAGCTCATAGTCAGCAGTCTGGAAAACAAACACCACCGGAGTTTTTAAGCACACACCCCTCCAGCGATACGCGTATAAAGAACCTGACGCAATGGGCACCGGCGGCAGCTGCGGAAGCTAAGAAGTTTGGAGTATCTGATTTTAAGAAATAAGGAATTATCAGGTAAAAGAAAATAAATAGTTATATTAGGAGCTGTTCTTTTTAGAGCAGCTTTTAATTTATATAGGTATCTATGAGAGAAGCTCTGGCCAAAGGGAGTAAAAAACTGCTTAATGCATGGGCGTTTTACGATTGGGCCAATTCCGTTTATAGTTTGGTTATTAGTTCTGCGATTTTTCCAATTTTTTACGGGGCTTTGTTCAGGGTTGCCGGAGTTGAAAAAATTGAAATATTTGGCGGTAGTATCGCAAGGGCTCCTTTAATAAGTTATGTTACATCGGCAGCTTTTGTGGTAATTGCATTGATTACACCACTTTTATCAGGTATTGCAGATTACCTGGGTAATAAACGCTTTTTTCTGAAATTTTTCTGTTACCTGGGAGCTGTTTCTTGTATCGGACTCTACTGGTTTTCCCTGGAGAACATTTATCTCGGTTTACTATTTTACTTTTTGGCACTTATAGGCTTTTGGGTAAGCTATGCCTTTAGTAATTCGTATCTGCCCGATATAGCATACCCCGAGCAGCAAGACAGGATTAGCGCCAAAGGATTTTCTCTCGGATACATTGGAAGTGTAATTCTATTGCTGTTTAACCTTGCCATGGTTATGAAACCAGATCTTTTTGGAATTACCGATATGGGAGAACCCGCCGAGATAAAAGCAATGAAATACTCGTTTATTACGGTTGGTATTTGGTGGATATTGTTTAGCCAGTATACTTTTTACTACCTTCCAAAAGGCAATCGACAGGGTAATCCGTCTACCCATATTATTTTAAATGGGTTTAAAGAATTAAAGCAGGTATGGAAACAACTGCTGGGCCTTTTTCGATTAAAAAGATACCTGGCAGCCTTCTTTGTTTACAGCATGGCCGTGCAAACCGTCATGTTGGTTGCAACCTATTTTGGAGAAGAAGAGATTTCCTGGGGGTCAGATACCGAACGGACTACCGGATTGATAATAAGTATTCTGCTTATTCAGCTGGTGGCTATCCTGGGCGCTACATTAACCGCCAGGGCATCAGAACGGTTTGGTAATATCAAGACGCTCGTAGTGGTTAATGTAATTTGGGTAGCGATTTGTGTATATGCCTATTTTATGAGAACTCCCGTTGAATTCTATACGGCGGCCGGTTTTGTGGGGATGGTTATGGGCGGAATACAGGCACTGTCTCGATCTACGTATTCCAAATTCCTGCCGGAAACAAAAGACACCACTTCTTTTTTCAGCTTTTTTGATGTATCTGAAAAAATCGGAATCATTATTGGAACCTTTTTGTACGGCTTGGTGGCACAGCTTACAGGAAGCATGAGAAACTCCGTATTATTCCTCGGATTGTTCTTCGTAATTGGGGTATTGTTGTTGCTCAGAGTAAGTAAAAAGCCGAAGATCGGGTAAATTGACATTTCAACGGCTGACCGATTATTTCCTTTTTTTAATCGAAGTAAATTTTGCTTCTCAAAAATAATGGGCTAAGTTTATTCCTGAGAAAACTATATGACATGAACACAAAAAGAATCCTACATTGGTTACTGCCGGTTGTTATTACCCTTTTTATCACTTCCTGTTCGCAGGATAATTCTGATGACCTTATCGGTTTTGAAGATGATACCGCGCGTACCGAACATCTTGAGTTTGAAGCAAATTTAAACGGGAAAGCTTTTAAAGCAGATCGGATTACCTTTGTAAAAGAAGGAAGCGTAGTTCATTTTGTTGCCAAGAAAACCAGTGCAGATGAAACAATTTTCTTAACCCTGGATACCGATTCCGGAAATGTACTTCAATTAGGTACTACGGTTGATAACCCAAAAAATAACGTGGCTGGTTTTTTAATACAATCCGAAGGATATGTTACCAGTAATGTAAATGCACCTACCGGAGAAATCAGTCTGAGCGTTAATAACCTGAAAGACGAACTTTTTGAAGGTACTTTTTTCTTCACGGCCAGTGATGAAAATGACAATTATATATACGTAACCGGAGGACGTTTTAGTAAAAAATAAACTTTAGAACCGTACATATATAAGAAAGCCTCTCTATTTCCAGAGAGGCTTTTTTCTTTTTATGCTAAAGAGAAGCAGCCGATTTATCCGCCGGAAATATCACCGGATCCTACTACTTTAGTGTCTTTTTTGTCGGGATTTCCGCGATAAGTTACATCGCCCGATCCTACAACACGAGCCTTCAGTGACTCCGAGCAATGTACTCTTATATCGCCCGATCCGCTTACCGAGGCTTCCACATGCCGGGCCTGAAGGTCAAAAGCATGTACATCGCCCGATCCGGAAATAGCTACATCAAAACTTCGGGTATTTCCTTGTAATTTAAGGTCTCCTGACCCTGAGATGCCTGCTTCCACGTTGTCGGCTTTGATTTCCAGAGATAAATCGCCGGATCCGGATAACCTGGCTTTAAAATCATCGGCGGTAATCAGGTTTTTAGAAACAACATCGCCGGACCCTGAAAGCGAAACCGCCGAAATATCCTCAAAAGGTACCGTTACCAGAATAGTGTGATTCCGCGAAGTGTTGATGTTATATCCTTTTTTCGATTTTATTTTCAAGTTTCCGTCTTTTACCTGGGTTTCAATATATTCCAAAAGATTTTCTTCGCCCTTTAAAGTAATCTTACCCTCGGTTCCCTTTACCAGTTCTACATCGAAGAAACCTGCCACTGAAACGGACTCGTAATCAGACGTGGTTCTGTTAATTGTTACCACTTTTCCGTTTCCTTTAATCCGTTTTCCTCCCATCCAGTTTTGAGCGTTTACCGAGCCAACCAGTAAAATACCCGCTACTAATACAATTGCTTTTTTCATGATTTTTAAATTTAATTATTTGATTGATGTTAGTTTTTGTAAAGAGTAACACCTCCGTATTCACTATCTATATATACCGTATTTCCGGAATTTTTATTCCCGTGATATCCCTCGTATTTCTTTTCATTAGAGCGAACTTCTTTTGTTGTATACTCCAGACCTTCCCCCTTTAAGCTGGCGTAATCAAGCCGAACTGTAAAATTAAAGGAATAACCCTCGTCATATCCGATTTTTACACCTGTATACCCGGAGTTGATCCGAACATCACCGGCATCCGAAGCTAACCGGGCAATTTTTATGGAACCGTAATCGGATGAAATATCGATATCTCCGTGAACCGTTCCGAAACGGGTGGAAACATAATCTCCATTTCCCTGAATACTCCCCGATTCTTCTACAGTCAGACTTCCATAATCGCAAGAATACTGAAGGTTTTTCATAGACCCTATAGAAGCATTGGTATAATCGGCATTTAGAAGGAGATTACCGGTTTTTTCAAGGGTAAAACCGGAATAATCGGCGTTGATTTTACCGTTTTTCATATATCCTATATTGGATTTAGAAGTATAATCGAACGAAAGATAATTATCATCACCCAGGAGTTCTCCGATATCCAGCCTGCCGTAATCGCAGTTTATAATGGCCTTGCCCTCAATTTTGTCGAGGTTAATAGAACCGTAGTCGTTATTTAAGCTCACACGATTGGTTACGGGAACCTTAACCGTATAATTTATCTGCATACTTACATTATTCTTTCCGCGATTCCAACCCCATTTGTTTTTTTCAAAAACCGTTCTTGCTGAAACTTCAGCTTGCGAAGCCTCAAATAGTACATCAATTTCATCCAACTTTTTCTGTACTTTTTCTTCGTTATTCCCGTTGGTTTTTATATGAACTTCAATAACAACCTTATTTTCATTCCAGGAAGTAACATATAAGTTTCCATAGCTGTTTTTTATTTTTAACAGGGCATCGGCATTTACCGTATATTCCTTGTTAATTTTCTTTTCTTTCGTGTATTTACCTTTCCATCCCTTATGGGCGAAAGTAAGTGCGGGGATTAAAAATAGCACTATGGCCGATTTAAGTAATTGTGTTTTCATTATTGTTTTCTTTTTTTAATTCTTTTACCTGTTTTATGTTTTCCATTACATCCTGAAGCAGATTAATACGGGTCTGAAAATTAGTGATCATAGCATTTAAGATCAGCTCTGTATTACCCGTATTTTCCAGGTCTTTTTCCAATTGATTGTAGTTTTCCTCCAGTTTTTTCATTTGAATCATTGCATCTTCCACCAATAATTGTGTTTCCGGAGTAGCTTCTTTTTGAATCTGCTCCATCTGTTGCTCTATAACGGAGGCAAAATAGTATTGCGCTTCTTCAACTTCCGATGAAACAACACCGGATTCCACTACTTCCTGATGGTTCAATAATCCCCATCCTATACCAAATAAAAGCGCGATGGAAGCTGCAATACCCCATGGCCTTAACCATTTGTACAGCGATTTGGAACCATGTGATGCCGGGGCTTTCTGTTGTTGTAATTTGTTTAAAAACCTTTCACGATGCCCTGAAACCGGTTCTTCCGTATCAAATTGGTTTTGCAACCCTTCAAACAGATTGTCAAGTAAATCTTTATTCATATGGCTATTTGTTCTAGTTTTTTTCTTAAACTCTCCTTTGCCCTGGACACCATAGTCCTGCAATTGGCATAACTGATTCCCATAATCTGAGAAACTTCATCGTAATCGTACCCTTCAATTAAGTGTAAGGTCAAAGAAACTCTGTAGTTTTCTTTCAGCGTATTCATGATCTTCAAAACTTTTTGAGCCTGAACGTTTGTCATTTCATGATCTGAAACAACTTCATCATTATCTTCGACCTTATACATTACACTGTCCAAAGGAACAATTTCTTTCTTCTGCTTTCTGTAATGATAAATACTGTTGTTTACCACAATTCGCTTTAACCATGCCCCAAAAGAAACCTGTCCTTTATAGGTATGCAGTTTCGTAAACGCGTTTAAAAACGATTCCTGCATGACATCTTCTGCCTCATAAGTATCTTTTACAATTCGAAGCGCCGTATTGTACATGGCTTTGTAATAGCGATTGTAAATCTCCATTTGAGCAGTTGTATTCCCTTCTAAACACAACTTTAGCAAATGCTCGGTATTTTCAATAGTGTGGCTCAAAAAGTTGGTTATTTGTTATTAAAGATGCACTAGAAATCTAATTGTTACACTTTTACTCATAAATTTAGTACGGAACCGTATATCGGTATCTCAAAAGCTTTTATAAAGATAATCCGTATTGGCATAACTATTGTCCTAATATGATACTTATTACAAGTGTTTTGAAAGGATAAGTGCTGATAATGAGACTATTATTCAATAAAAAACTATAATTTTATTACCTATTGCCAAGCTGTTCTAATGACAGTTTGGCGTATTGATGTTATGAAGAAAACAAAGCTATTAGATATTGACAGTTTGTCATTGCAGGGAATCGATGAGGATGCGGAACTTATACCCCTGATGACACCGGAAGATGAAGAAGAAATAAGTAATGAAGAATTACCCCATACATTGCCTATTTTACCCCTTCGAAATACCGTATTATTTCCTGGAGTTGTTATTCCTATCACTGCGGGCAGGGATAAATCGATAAACCTAATTAAAGACGCTAATAATGGCAGTAAAACCATTGGTGTGGTATCTCAGAAGGATGAAGATGTGGAAGATCCGAAAGTTGAGGATATCAATACCCTGGGAACTGTAGCCCGTATTTTAAGGGTATTGCAAATGCCCGATGGAAATAATACCGTAATTATTCAGGGAAAGAAACGCTTTGAGGTAGCGGAAGTGCTTACCACAGAGCCCTATATGAATGCTACGATTCGGGAAGTTAAAGAATCGGTCCCGGAATCTAACGATAAAGAGTTCAACGCAATTATTGATTCTATTAAGGAGCTTGCCCTTCAAATTATCCGGGAAAATCCCAATATACCAAGCGAGGCTTCTTTTGCTATTAAGAATATTCAAAGTAACTCCTTCTTAATAAATTTTGTTTCTTCCAATATGAATATCAGCGTTAAGGAAAAGCAGGATCTTCTGGCCATAAATGACCTGGAAGAAAGAGCTTTGGCAACCTTAAAGCTTATGAATGTTGAATTTCAGAAGCTCTCGTTGAAAAATGACATACAGTCTAAAGTCCGGCATGATCTGGATCAACAACAACGGGAGTATTTCCTTCACCAGCAAATGAAAACCATACAGGAAGAACTCGGGGGAACTTCCTATGAGCAGGAAGTGGAGGAAATGAGAGCTAAATCGAAGAAAAAGAAATGGAGTAAAAAAATAGCCGACCATTTTGAAAAAGAATTGGCTAAAATGCAACGTATGAATCCTCAGGTAGCCGAATATTCCATACAGCGGAATTATCTGGAATTATTTCTGGAGCTACCCTGGGAGGATTACTCGAAAGATAATTTCGATCTTAAACGCGCTCAAAAAATTCTGGATCGCGATCATTACGGATTGGAAGATGTGAAGAAGCGAATAGTGGAGTATCTAGCCGTATTAAAACTAAGGGGCGATATGAAATCGCCCATACTTTGCTTATATGGCCCTCCCGGTGTAGGAAAGACTTCCCTTGGAAAATCGGTAGCCGAAGCACTGGGCAGAGAGTATGTAAGAATGTCGTTGGGGGGGCTACGGGACGAAGCGGAAATAAGAGGGCATAGAAAAACCTATATAGGAGCTATGCCGGGAAGGATTATTCAAAGTATAAAAAAAGCAGGTAAAGCAAACCCCGTTTTTGTTCTCGATGAAATAGATAAACTATCGCGAAGCCATAACGGAGACCCTTCTTCCGCTATGCTGGAGGTATTAGACCCCGAACAGAATACCGAGTTTTACGATAATTTTTTGGAAATGGGGTACGACCTTTCAAAAGTCCTGTTTATTGCAACGGCTAACAGTTTGTCTCCCATTCAACCCGCATTGAGAGATCGTATGGAGATTATTAATGTAACAGGGTATACCATTGAAGAAAAAGTTGAAATTGCCAAGAGACATTTACTTCCGAAACAGTTAAAAGAACATGGGCTGTCGGATAAACACCTGAAAATAGGGAAACGTCAACTGGAAAAAATTGTAGAAGGATATACGCGCGAATCCGGAGTAAGGGGACTGGAAAAACAGGTAGCTAAAGTAGTGCGTTACGCGGCTAAATCAATTGCCATGGAGGAGGTGTATAACACAACTGTCAGCAATGAAGATATCCTGGAAATATTAGGCCCTCCCAGAATGGAACGGGATAAATATGAAAGCAATCAGGTGGCCGGAGTAGTTACCGGATTGGCCTGGACCCGCGTAGGAGGTGATATTCTGTTTATCGAATCTATTTTATCTAAAGGTAAAGGCAATTTAACTATTACAGGAAACCTGGGACAGGTGATGAAGGAATCGGCAACAATTGCTATGGAATATATTAAGGCCAATGCCGGATTATGGGAAATTAACCCGGAGGTGTTCGATAAATACAATGTGCATATTCATGTACCGGAAGGGGCTACGCCCAAAGATGGTCCGAGTGCGGGAATTACCATGCTTACTTCGCTGGTATCGCTTTTTACACAGCGAAAGGTGAAAAAAAGCATAGCCATGACGGGAGAGATTACCTTACGGGGGAAAGTACTTCCGGTTGGGGGTATCAAGGAAAAAATTCTGGCGGCCAAGCGGGCGAAAATCAAGGAGATTATTTTGTGTGAGGAAAACAAGAGGGATATCGATGAAATCAAGGAGGAATATCTAAAGGGACTTACTTTTCATTATGTATCTGAAATGAGCGAAGTAATCGATATAGCCGTAACCGACCAGAAAGTGAAGCGGGCTAAAAAACTCTAAAGTAAACAGCTTATATTTTTAAGTAAAATATTGGAAGCACTCCTGCGTTTTCTAAGTAGTTTTGTTACTTTGCAGCATGCAGATTAAAAATGGTATATACTTTCTCTTTCTGCTTTCGTGTGCAACCAATGCTCAGATCGGAGGCCGGTATACCTACCAGTTTTTGAATCTGATTTCTTCACCCAGGCAGGCGGCACTGGGAGGAAAGGTAATTACGAACTACGATTACGATGTAACACAGGCTTTAATGAACCCTGCCAGCATTAACGGAGAAATGCATAATCAGCTGGCGCTTAATTATGTTAATTACCTGGGAGATGTTAATTACGGCTCGGCCGCATATGCATATACCTGGGATACAAGAGTGCAGACATTACATGCGGGTGTCACCTATATTAATTATGGCAGTTTTGACGGGGCCGATGAATTTGGGAATCCCTTGGAGAAGTTCTCAGGAAGCGAGGTAGCTGTTTCATTGGGTTATGCAAGAAACTTACCGAATACCGATTTCCATATTGGAACGAACGTAAAAATAATCTCTTCAAGGCTGGATAGCTACAATTCGTTGGGAGCAGCGGCCGATATAGGTTTTTTTTACAGAAACGAAGCAATAAGGTTTAATGCAGCCTTAACCGTAAGAAATGTTGGTTTTCAGTTTTCTACTTATGCAGGAGTGCGGGAAGAACTTCCGCTCGATATTATATTGGGAATATCTCAGGAATTACAACACGTCCCGTTACGCTGGCACCTTACCTTTGATAATTTACACAATTGGGATATTGCCTTTGCAAATCCTAACAGAACGCAGGGAACACTGGATGGAGGTTCTCAGGAAGAGCGTATTTCGTTTCTCGATGAAATTCTGAGGCATACCAGTATAGGGGCCGAGATATTTCCGGAAGGCGGATTTAGTATGCGATTTGGATATAATTTCAGAAGGGGAGAGGAATTAAAAATATTGGAACAACGCAATTTCTCTGGAATTTCGGCCGGTTTTGGAGTAAAAATTAATAAGTTGCGATTTCATTATACGTACGCTCGTTATACAGCGGCGGCCAATTCCAGTTTCCTGGGATTAATGGTTAATTTTTAAATGAAAAACAAAAGACAAAAAATCATCATTGCCATCGACGGATATTCGTCAACCGGTAAAAGTACCATAGCAAAGCGATTGGCAGGGGCTCTGGGATATGTATATGTAGATACTGGAGCCATGTACAGAGCTGTAACTTTATTTGCTATGAACGAAGGGCTCGCTGAGAATAATAAAGAAACAAGACAAAAGCTGATAAAGCGACTTTCTGAGGTGCATTTGGAATTTAAGTTTAATGAAACATTGGGGTATGCCGAAATGTTCTTAAACGGAGAAAACGTAGAAAAGGAAATCCGAACCATGGATGTTTCCAAAAAGGTAAGTGCTATATCGGCAATTCCAGAGGTAAGGAAAAAGCTTGTTCAGATGCAAAAAAAGATGGGACAAAAAAAAGGACTCGTAATGGATGGTCGTGATATAGGAACGGTTGTATTTCCGGAGGCGGAAATGAAACTTTTTTTAACAGCGTCACCGGCAAAGCGTGCCAGAAGAAGGTATAAGGAATTATTAGATCGGGGAGATGTGGTTAGTTATGAAGAAGTTTTAAAAAATGTGGAATATCGCGATTATATAGACTCGCACCGGGAAGACTCACCTCTGAAAATTGCTGAAGATGCTATTGAATTAGACAATACCGATATGGGGCTGGACGAACAATTTGAAAGAGTTCTCGGGTATGCCAATCGATTAATTGAACAATATAAAAACCATTAAAAAAGGCTCCTTTTAAGGAGCCTTTTTTAGTACCTGTTATTTACAGATTTGGAATTGCCAATTCCTGATCAGGATAAATCAGATCAGGGTTCTTTAATTTATCTGTATTTGCATTAAAAATCTTCATGTATTTAGAAGCATCTCCGTAATAGTGCTTTGCTATTTTTCCAAGAGTATCTCCTTTTTCAACAGTATGGCGCGCATATACCGAAGTATCTGCTACCGTAATGTTGGCTTTAAGATCGGAAGGGCTGGACCCGCCAACTTCTTTGATTTTATCCCATAAAAGGTTTTTTTCATATTGAGTGGCTGCTTCTCCCTTAATTTTCAATACGCCATTTTCTTCCCAAACATCTCCGTTTTTTATTTGTAGTTTTTCACCAAGATCCAAAACTGATTGGTACTTTGCTTTTACGCTCATTGTTTTTGTAGTTTTAATGTGTTAATATTCTCAAATTTAATTAAAAGAAAAGGATTTACATAAAATGTTTGCAAACTATTTTGTGATTTTTCCTTCTTTTTTTCAAACCGTAGAATGCAAAACACGTGCCAGTTTTACACTCCCGTTATTTCTTAAAATCGATTAAAAGTTTCAAGTATAATTGCTTGGTAATCAAATTATATAATTGTACTTTTGCAAACCTTTTTAGCATAATGGAAGAGAAAGGGATGAGTTTAAAGTATTTATAACGCTTCTGGGCGTACGGCTTTTAATCTTCCGGGTACAATCAGAATACAAATTTTAATCAGCAATGGCTGAAACTAAATCAAAAGCAAAAGCTGCAAAAAAAACAAAAGAAGAAGAAAAAGCAGTAGTAGAAACTCCTGAGGTTCAGGAAGTACAAAATTCGGAAGATTTTCTCGCTAACTTTAATTGGGAAAAATACGAAGAAGGTATTGAACGTGTTGAAGATAAAAAACTCCAGGAATTTGAAAAACTTGTAGAAGAAAATTTTGTTGATACAGATAATGAAGAAGTTGTAGAGGGAAAGGTGGTTCACATGACCGACCGGGAAGCGATTATCGATATTAATGCGAAATCGGAAGGTGTTATTTCACTGAATGAATTTCGGTATAATCCGGATCTAAAAGTAGGAGATACCGTTGAGGTACTTATTGATGTTCGTGAAGACAGATCGGGGCAGTTAATCCTTTCTCACAGAAAAGCACGTGTTATAAAAGCGTGGGATCGTGTTAATGAAGCACATGATAAAGGAGAAATTGTTAATGGTTTTGTTAAGTGTCGTACCAAGGGAGGTATGATTGTAGATGTATTTGGAATAGAAGCTTTCCTTCCCGGGTCACAAATCGATGTAAAACCTATCAGAGATTACGATGCTTACGTAGGTAAGACTATGGAGTTTAAGGTTGTTAAAATCAATCATGAATTTAAAAATGTCGTAGTTTCTCATAAGGCGTTGATTGAAGCCGATATTGAAGAGCAGAAAAAAGAAATTATCGGGCAGCTTGAAAAAGGCCAGGTGCTGGAAGGAGTTGTTAAGAATATTACGTCGTATGGTGTGTTTATCGACCTTGGAGGTGTAGACGGACTTATTCACATTACCGATTTGTCCTGGAGCCGTATTAATCACCCGAATGAAGTGGTTGAACTCGACCAGAAATTAAATGTGGTAATTCTTGATTTTGATGATAATAAATCCAGAATTCAACTGGGACTGAAACAATTACAATCGCACCCATGGGATGCCCTGGATAACGAATTGAAAATAGGCGATAAGGTTAAGGGTAAAGTAGTGGTTATTGCAGATTACGGTGCCTTTATTGAAGTTGCTGAAGGTGTTGAAGGATTGATTCACGTGTCTGAAATGTCCTGGTCTACCCACTTGCGTTCCGCTCAGGATTTTGTACAGGTAGGCGATACCGTTGAAGCGGTAATTCTTACCCTGGATAGAGATGAACGAAAAATGTCGTTGGGAATTAAGCAGTTAACTCCCGACCCATGGACCGATATTACCAAGAAATACCCTGTTGGATCAAAACACAATGGTATTGTAAGGAACTTCACCAATTTTGGAGTTTTTGTAGAGCTTGAAGAAGGAATTGACGGATTAATTTATATTTCCGACCTTTCCTGGACGAAGAAAATAAAACATCCTTCCGAGTTTGTAACGGTAGGCGATAAACTGGATGTAGAGGTTCTTGAACTGGATGTGGAAGGACGAAAGTTAAGTCTCGGTCATAAGCAAACTACTGAAAACCCCTGGGATAAATACGAAACGGAATTTGCCGAAGGAACAGTTCATAACGCAGAAATCCATGAATTGGTTGATAAAGGTGCTACTATCGAGTTTAATGAAGATATCGTTGCTTTTGTTCCCAATCGCCACCTCGAAAAGGAAGACGGGAAAAAACTTAAAAAAGGAGAAGCGGTAGATTTCAAAATCATTGAATTCAATAAAGAGTTTAAGCGTGTAGTTGCTTCTCACACCGCAATCTTCAGAGATGAGGAAGCCAGAAATGTCAGATCTGCCAAAAAGAAAATGAGCAATAATGTTGAAAAGACTACCTTAGGTGATCTTGATGCACTGGCAGAATTAAAAGAGAAAATGGATAAAAAGAAATAATCTTTGAAATTTTCATATCGAAAAGCCTTCCAATTGGAAGGCTTTTTTTGTAAAATATGGTTTCGTATTGATGTGAATACCCGGGTTTTATCTGTTTACAGAGGAATGCCTAATCGATGCGTTTCCCAATGGCATCATAGTTATTTCCATCAGCCAGAATACGCTTTCTGTTCTGATTATATTTGCTGTGGAAAACACTTCGCTCCGGAATTAAATGTGTAGTGTTAATATAATTAAGATCAATAATAGAATGAAATAAATCATCGGTAGCATAAGGAGTGTTAACTCTTCCGCGAATAAGCCGGGTCTTCCCGGGGAATTTTTGTTTGAAGCTGTCGGATAACCAAACCAAAAACGGAATTTCTACATTCGCTTTTGGAATCTTATCCGTATAATCATGTCCCGCGGTATTTAATTCGTCGTATACATTTTCACCGTGGTCTGAAATATAAAGAGAAGCAGCCAGATAATTATGTTGCCTGGAAGCTGCCTCCAGCGTAGATAATAAATTGTCTACAACAAAATCATTATACAATATAGAGTTTTGATAGCTCGCAATAATTTTCTTTTTCTTTCCCTCACCTGTAAAAACCTGAAAAGCCTTGGGATATCGTTTGGTATAAAGCGTATGGTTTCCCATGAGGTGAAGCACTATAAGTTTTTTACGGCTTTTGTCGGCTAAGGCTTTTTTAAAGGGATCAAAGAGTTTTTCATCGTAAGAACGGGTGGTGAGCGATTCCATGGAGGAATTGGAAGATGTATTTACAAAGGTTGTTACATCTGCCTTATTACCAATGGCCGATACGAGATTATCCCAAACCCCGATGGGAGATTGATTTGATAACCAGAAAGTCTTGTATCCCGCAGCGTTAAACACATCGATAATATCCGCCTTAATCATCGATTTGTTTCCTTCAATATTAGAATCGGTAAGGCTGGCTATGATGCTTTCCAACGTATTGGAATAAGTAGAAACAACGTCGGTATAAGGAATAATATCTTTGCGTCCTGATAGTCTGGGAGTGGTACGGGCTTTGGCCCCGTATAAAGACATATGATTCCTGTTGCAGGACTCGCCCAGAATAAGAACAAATACCTGAGCAGCATCCTCCAGGGCCGAAAAAGCTTCAACTTTCCGAAGCTGCGAGTCGGTAACCGCTTGTTTGTAAGCTTTTAATTCGTGAACGAAGGCATACGATACTTTACCTATTTGTGGAACCCCTTTCCTGGCTAATTTGCCGTAGTAATGCATTCCGGAGATAAATATCAAACTACCGAAAAGGATTGAGGAAGAGATTAAAAACTTTCCCTTAAATGCACGGGTACGAGGAGGGTTTTTCCATGTCCTGAAGAAAAGCCATATATAGGGGAGTAATAGTAAGAACCAAAAAGTGGCCTTTTGTGTAACAAACTCGGAAGCTTCATTAAAATTGGTATTGGATACCACCAATAAACTGGTTACTGTTAAAGGTCCTTTTAAAATAATCCAGTGAAGAACTTCTATACATCCTACAATGGAGAACAGGATTACAGCTGTTTTATAAAATATTTTTTTTCCTGTTAAACTAAAGGGTATGGTGAAAAAAGGGATCCAGATAAGGTTAATGGGTATGCACAGCGGGTCAAACAAACCGGGATTGATTAATAAGCAAACCGCAAAGGGTACCATGCTTAATACGGTTAACCACAACGGGTATATCTCTCCCAGAACCTTTAAAATTGTATGTATTTGAGTCATTTTGAACATCCGGATGTTTCTAAACCACAGTATATATTAGGCTAATAATCAAAAAACACGATGTTGTTTATGAAGATAGAGGAGGGGTATCTCTCTTCTAAATTATTTATTCTGTGATACTTATTAAGATTTTTCTGATTAAAATCATTTTAATCTCGATAAATGGGTTGAATGTTGTTATCAAAAAATTAATTATAAATATGTACTTTTGTACAACTACTTTATTTTAATGTAGCGTATGAGTCAAAAAGTGCTGCTTTCGGCTAAAGAAATCAACATCATACTTCATCGTTTGGCCTGTCAGCTCATCGAAAACCATCTGGATTTTAAGAATACCGTACTTGTAGGATTGCAACCCAGAGGTGTACCGCTGGCAAAACGGCTGGCTAAACTTTTAAGAGAAGAATACCATATTGACAAAATTGAACTTGGATTATTGGACATCACGTTTTATCGAGATGATTTTCGCAGGGGAGAAAAACCTCTGGAAGCCAGTTCTACTTCAATGGATTGTGAGGTGGAGAATAAAAAAGTAGTATTTATAGACGATGTGTTGTACACGGGGCGAAGTATTCGGGCAGCTCTTACTGCTATCCAATCTTTCGGAAGACCATCTGAAATTGAGTTGTTAACTCTTATTGACCGGCGTTTCAGCAGGCACCTTCCTATCCAACCGAATTACAGGGGAAGACAGGTAGATGCAATAAATAATGAAAAAGTAAAGGTAATGTGGAAAGAGCATGATAATAAAGATGCCGTATACCTGATAAACAAATAATGAAAGCATGAGCGAACTCAGCGTAAACCATTTATTAGGAATAAAGTACCTGAAGGAGAGCGATATTCATTTAATTTTTGAAACAGCAGATCATTTTAAGGAAGTATTAAACAGATCTATTAAAAAAGTACCTTCGCTTCGAGATATTACGATTGCTAATTTGTTTTTCGAAAACAGTACCCGAACCAAATTATCGTTTGAGCTTGCGGAAAAAAGATTATCTGCAGATGTTATTAATTTTTCTGCATCTCAATCTTCCGTAAAAAAAGGAGAAACACTTATCGATACGGTGAATAATATACTTTCTATGAAAGTAGATATGGTTGTGATGAGACATCCCAATCCGGGTGCCGGTGTATTTCTTTCCAAACATGTGGATGCGAGCATTATTAATGCCGGTGATGGTGCCCATGAACATCCAACTCAGGCATTATTAGATTCCTACTCTATACGGGAGAAACTGGGAGATGTAAATAATAAAAAGGTAGTGATTGTGGGCGATATTCTACATTCAAGAGTAGCACTGTCTAATATTTTTGCCCTGCGTTTGCAAGGAGCGGAAGTAAAAGTATGCGGCCCTAAAACGTTACTCCCGAAATATATAGAATCGCTGGGTGTTAAGGTAGAAACCAACCTGCGCAAAGCATTGGAATGGTGCGATGTGGCCAATATGCTGAGAGTACAAAATGAACGAATGGATATCAGCTATTTTCCATCAACAAGAGAATACACACAGCAGTTTGGTATAGACAGAACCATGCTGGATAGTCTTGATAAAGAAATAGTAATCATGCATCCGGGCCCTATAAACAGAGGCGTTGAAATTACCAGTGATGTTGCCGATTCCAAACAAGCTATTATTCTGGATCAGGTAGAAAATGGTGTCGCTGTAAGGATGGCAGTTATTTATTTACTGGCAGCTAAAATAAAAAAGTAAGGCTATGATTTTTGATAAACAGGGAAATATAAGTATTGTAACCCAGGAGAGTGTTTCACTACCTGTTTTTGTGAAACGCTTGTCGGAAAAATACAATAAGATCAAAAACGATAACATAATAGTAAATCTATTTTCTTTGAATAAGTTAACGATTAATGACCTCCTCGAGTTTCTGGAGATATCCAATAAACACCGGGGGGCTAAGAAATCGTTTGTTGTGGTTACCGAAGCATTGGCATTTGAAGAAATTCCGGACGAAATGATCGTGGTGCCCACATTGCAGGAGGCATTTGATATCATAGAAATGGAGGAAATAGAACGAGACCTCGAATTTTGATATGGGAGCTTCCCCAATGAAATTACACATATTAGGTTGTTACGCAGCTACACCAAGGTCGCTTAACAATCCTACATCCCAGGTATTACAAATTAAAGGTCATCTTTTCCTCATAGATTGCGGAGAAGGAACACAATTGCAATTGCGAAAGCAACGGATAAAATTTGCCAGAATTAAACATATTTTTATTTCGCATTTACACGGGGATCACTTTTTTGGACTGCCCGGATTAATTTCTACGTTTAAATTACTGGGCAGAGAGGCTCCACTTCATATTTACGGCCCTGAGGGTATTAAACAGGCAATGATGCTGCTCCTTAAATTAGGCGATTCCAGGATTAATTTCCCATTGCATTTTCACGAACTTACCCAAACCAGGTCGGAACTCATTTTTGAGGATAAAAGTGTTGAGGTGCATACAATCCCGCTGGCACATCGGATTTATACCAATGGATTTTTATTTAAAGAGAAACTGGGACCACGTAAATTAAATATAGAAGCAGCGCAAAAACACGGTATCGAAAAATGCTATTATCAAAACATAAAAGACGGTAGAGATATCACACTTGATTCCGGTAAAATTATCTCCAACGACCAGCTTTCATACAATCCTATCCCTCCTAAAAGCTATGCTTTTTGTTCGGATACGGCTTATGAGCCTCAGTTAATTCCGCTAGTCAAAGAAGTAAACGCATTGTATCACGAAGCTACTTTTTTAGAGCAACACAGCCATTTAGCTCCCAAAACGGGACACAGTACTGCAAAGCAAGCGGCTGAAATAGCCAGACAAGCCAATGTAGGGATGCTTATATTGGGGCATTTTTCAACGCGTTATGAAAATACGGAAGCTTTTAAGGAAGAGGCTTATCCGGTGTTTGATAGAGTGGAACTGGCAGAAGACGGCAAAGAATTTAACATCCGGTAAGCAACTTTCAAAACAATCATTTTTACATCGTTACCGAAACTTGTAAATTGCAACAAAAAGCCGTTAATGCAGCAAGATCTGAGTAATTATAGAAAAAGCTACGAAAAAAGCGAATTATCCGAAACTACGGTTCCGGAGAATCCGATGCAACTTTTTCAAACCTGGTTTTACGAAGTGGAAAAGTTTAGTGGTATTGACGAACCTAATACTATGGGATTGTCGACTATTGGAATTGATAAATTTCCTAAAACCCGGATTGTACTTTTAAAAAAATATACATTCGAAGGCTTTATTTTTTATACCAATTATTTAAGTGAGAAGGGAAAAGCCATTGCCTCCGATCCCAAAGTATGCCTGTCGTTTTTCTGGCCCTCTATGGAGCGTCAAATAATCATTAAAGGAACCGCCGAAAAGGTAGCTGATAATATATCGGATGGTTATTTTGATTCGAGACCGGAAGGCAGTAAACTCGGAGCCATTGCGTCCGAGCAAAGCCGTGTAATACCTTCACGGGAAGTGCTGGATGAGAAACTAAAAACATTGGAAGAACAATACAGGGGAAAGGAAATTCCCAGACCGGATTTTTGGGGAGGATATTTGGTAAGGCCGGTTTCTATGGAGTTTTGGCAGGGCAGGCCCAACCGGTTGCACGATCGTCTGAGATATACGCTATTGGATGATTACAACTGGAAAATTGAACGCCTGGCTCCCTAATATTTATAAAAACAAATAACGAGTAGTACCCTTAATAGAAAACAGGTCAAATTTAATGGCCTTTCTCAGGGAACGCATATGTATTTTCAAAAATATATACAACCAACCTATGAAAACATTGATTTTTGTTAGACATGCCAAATCATCCTGGGATTACCAGGTGTCAGACAGAGACAGGCCCTTAAAAGAACGGGGTATTCGCGATGCTCATGTGGTTGCCACCCATTTAAGCACGTCTTTTAATGGTGTTGACGCCGTATTTTCCAGCCCGGCCAACAGGGCACTGCATACATGCATGATTTTTACACGGATATTAAATATTCCTTTACATCAGGTAAAGCTTACCGAGGCTATGTACGATTTTGGTGGTGAGAGTGTATCGCACCTGATCAGGGGCCTGGATAACAATATCCATAAAGTAATGGTTTTTGGACATAATTATGCATTGACTTCTTTAGTCAATATATTAGGAGATAAATCGGTAAAAAACGTGACTACCAGCGGTGTGGTTATTATTTCTTTTGATGTAGATAACTGGAATCAGTTGCGGAAGGGAACCACAAAAGAAGTTATATTTCCAAAGCATCTTAGATAAATGAGTGAAGAAAAGAATGAGTATATAAACAGAGAAATTAGCTGGCTCCAATTTAATGCCAGAGTCCTCCAGGAAGCAGCGGATGAAACGGTCCCTTTAATTGAGCGATTGCGTTTTCTCGGAATTTTTTCCAACAATCTGGACGAATTCTTTAAAGTGCGCTATGCAACGGTAAAACGAATTGCTCAATCCGGAAAGACGGGTAAAAATGTTCTGGGGGGTACCATGGCTAAAGATTTGTTGGATGATATTACACAAATTGTAATTAAACAACAGGCCGAAAGTTTACACATACTCAATACCATTGAACAGCGGTTGAGCGGGGAAAATATTTTCATAATCGATGAAACGGAAGTTTCTCCTCAACAAGCAGCTTTTATTAAGCGGTATTTTTTTCAGAAAGTGAGCCCGGCGCTTGCTACCATTATATTAAATGAACTGGCTGAGTTTCCTATTCTAAAAGACAGCGCTGCATATTTGGCGGTTAAAATGGTCATGAATAAGGAGGAACCTTCAGGCTTGATTAAAAAAATTTTACAGCCCTCATCTATTGAAAACAATGTGCGTTACGCACTTATCGAAATTCCCAGGACAATTGATCGGTTTGTGGTATTACCGAAAGAGCAGGATAAGAATTATATAATCATGCTGGACGATCTTATCAGATATAATCTGGGTAATTTATTTAATATTTTCAACTACAAATCGCTTTCTGCCTATATGATTAAAATTACAAGAGACGCAGAACTGGATATCGAGAGCGATTTGAGTAAAAGTTTTATCGAGAAAATATCAAGCAGTGTTAAAGGAAGAAAAATAAGTGAACCGGTACGTTTTGTATACGATAAGAAAATTGATAAAGACACCCTGGAATTTCTTATGCAAAAAATGGGTATTGATAATACCGATAGTATTATTCCCGGAGGGAGATACCACAACAGAAGAGATTATATGGATTTTCCTTCATTAGGCAGAGAAGACCTGCTTTATGAAACCTACCCGGGGCTACCGGTGAAAGGATTAGACCTGGAAGGAAGTATTTTTGAACGAATTGCAAAAAAAGATTATTTACAGTTTGCTCCGTATCACACCTTCTCGTATGTTGTGAAGTTCTTGAGAGAAGCCGCGTTAGATCCGAAAGTTCAATCTATAAAAATTACGGTTTACAGATTGGCTAAAAACTCACAGGTTACTAATTCGCTTATCAACGCAGTTAAAAATGGAAAAAAAGTAACCGTACAGATTGAATTACAGGCCAGGTTTGATGAGGAAGCTAATATTGAGTATGCAGAACAAATGGAATCGGAAGGGGTACATTTAATTTTTGGGGTTCCTGGCTTGAAGGTACATAGTAAGATTTGTGTGATTGAACGGGAGGAAAATGAAAAAATTAAAAGATACGGATTTGTCAGTACCGGGAATTTTAACGAAGCTACCGCCAGGGTTTATACAGATTATACGCTGTTTACTTCACATCAGGGTATATGCAAGGAATTAAATAAGGTTTTTGGTTTTTTTGAAACTACGTATAAGATAAATCGATATAAGCATTTAATAGTATCTCCCCATGATACCGAGCGATCTTTGAAGAAACTGATCCACACGGAAATAGAAAATGCCCGATTGGGAAAAAAAGCATATATCAAGCTTAAGATGAATAGTCTGACCAGTTTTAAAATGGTAGATAAACTGTATGAAGCTAGTAGAGCAGGCGTAAAAATTCAAATGATTATAAGAGGTATTTGCTGTCTGATTCCGGGGAAAGATGGGATGAGCGAAAATATTGAAGCGATCAGTGTTGTAGATAAGTATCTGGAACACCCCAGGATGTTTATCTTTGGAAATAACGGAGATCCTAAAATATATATATCCTCAGCCGACTGGATGACCCGAAATATAGATTATCGTGTGGAAGTAAGCTGCCCTATTTATGATGAGGATATAAAACAGGAACTATTAGACACCTTCGAAATTATGTGGGCAGATACGGTTAAAGCCCGTATATTGAACGAAAAACAAGATAATGCCTACAAGGAGAAGAGCATTCCGGAAATACGATCGCAGTTTGCGCTCTATGAATATTATGTAAAGAAATTAAATAAAATATAGCGAGGTTTGAAAGTACGTAAATATGCAGCTATTGATATAGGATCTAACGCCATCCGGTTATTGGTAAATAATGTTATAGAAGAGAAAGGAAAGGAAACACAATTCAGAAAAAGCGCCCTGGTGAGAGTGCCTATTCGTTTGGGTCAGGATTCTTTTACCGTTGGTGAAATATCGGAAGAAAATGCCCAGCGAATGATGGATGCCATGCAGGCTTTTAAGCTTTTGATGCGTGTTCACGGTGTGGAGAAATATATGGCTTGTGCCACTTCGGCAATGAGAGAAGCAACGAATGGATATGAAATAGCCGACCTTATTGAAAAGAAGACCGATATAAAGATCGATATTATAGATGGGAAAAAAGAAGCTGCTATAATAGCCTCTACAGACTTACATCAGTTAATTGAAAGAGATAAATCGTATTTATATGTAGATGTCGGGGGAGGAAGCACGGAGTTTACTATTTTTTCGAATGGAGAAATCATTGCGTCCAAATCTTTTAAAATAGGAACCGTTCGTTTGTTGAACGAGATGATATCAGATGAAATCTGGAACCAAATAAAAAAATGGATTAAAAGCAATACCAAAAAACTGAATAAGGTATCTATTATTGGATCGGGAGGGAATATAAATAAACTGCATAAAATTTCGGGAAGGTCTCCCGGTGTACCACTTTCTTATATTTGGTTAAATGCCCAGTATCAGTTTTTACAAAGCCTAAGCTACGAAGAACGCATATCGGAATTAGGACTTAATCCGGATCGGGCCGATGTAATTATTCCAGCCACCAGAATTTACCTGCTGGCGACAAAATGGAGCGGTGCAAAGAAAATTCACGTACCCAAAATTGGTCTTTCCGACGGGATTATTAAACTGTTGTATTTTACAGAGGCGAAGAAAAAGTTTGAAAAAATAGGATAATGTAGCAATTAGCCGTGCATGGTTTCTTTTTTACCGAGGTTTGCCATAAGTCCCGCTTCGAATTCCAATAACTCCTGCCATTTCTTATCTACCTCCTCCCGATTTCCGTACTGTCGGGCAAATCCGAGAAACATGGTATAATGATTTGCTTCCGAAGCCATAAGGTTTCTGTAAAATATGGCAAGTTCACGATCCCGGATGTTTTCCGATAATAATCTGAAACGCTCACAACTTCTGGCCTCAATCAGGGCGGCGTATAGAAGCTTGTGAACCAGATGCGTTTCCCGGCTTCCGCCTTTTGGAAAGAACTTCATCAGTTCAATCACATATTCATCTTTCCTTTCCCTTCCGAGTACCCAGCCTCTGCTAATAATATGATCGTGCACCATTTTAAAATGGCTTATTTCTTCTTTTACCAGGGCAACCATGGCCTGAACCAGTTCGGTTTTCTCAGGAAAGCCTATAATTAATGAGATAGCGGTACTGGTTGCTTTTTGTTCGCAATACGCATGATCAGTAAGTATTTCTTCAATGTTTTTTTCAACAATATTAACCCATCTGGGATCTGTGGGAAGTTTTAAGCCAAGCATTATCCGGTGTTTAGATTACAAAAATAAACATTAATCGGAAGCTAATACAAATAACTTGTTTACCGTATTCCAATTTCTGGTGGTAGCCCTTACCTTTAGTTTATTTTCAAAAAAATTATTGGAAAGTTTAGTCTGCCCATATCCGTTTGGGCAGTATAAGTAAATAAGCCGATTCATCACTTGAAATCTATCGGCATTTGATAAATACCCGTTTAACGATTCGAGACGCAATGAGTCCGGAGTTTCCTGTAAAAAAGTGATATATAATCTTTTTAAATCCACATCGGGTTCATTTAAAAAAGGATTGTCATTTATATATTCCCCCATGGTATCGGCATCAATAATAAAAACGGTTACATCAGAATAACCGAATGTTTTTTCAATTTGTTTCTGAATAGTATTTTGTAAAGACTCCATATTAGTTTCCGGGCTGGAGAATAGCACATTCCCGCTTTGAATATAAGTGCGTACAGAGGCAAATCCCATTTTTTCAAAGCACAGGGCCAACTCTTTCATGGTGATTTTTCTGTGTCCAGTTACGTTAATTCCTCGAAGTAGCGAAATATAAGAGGTCATATGCTAAAGCTGTTTTTCAAACATCAAGATCGAATTCTTTTCTGAGTGTATCGATCATAGGATTGCGTTCTCTTAGCTTTTGATATTTTTCCTGTGGTGTAAAAGCGTATTTTTTTTCAGCAGCTTCATTTACTTTGATAAAAAGTTCAATGTGAAAATTATTCAGCTTTTTTTTAAGGAATTCCATAAGGGGGTATTGCTCCCGTTCTATTTCCTTTTTCATGGTGTCATTCGGAAGCTCAAGTATAATGGTACGCGGATCTTTTAAGCTTGGGATATCGGTGGAAAGATTGGAGGCCATTATTTTTTTACCCTTTTTTTCCAATACTGCTATATAAGAAGCCCAGGTTTGTTGCATTTGTTCCTCTGAAAACTCTGTTGCAGGAAGTTTTTCATGGTCAATAACGGTTTCCTCTTTGTGTAATAAATGTTCCTTTTTGGCCCTGATACTGGATAGAGAAAGCCCGGATATCTTATTTGCCGTACTTTTTAATACAATTTTAGCAGCTTCTTTTTCCGTCTCCGTGGGTGAGATGGTTTCATTATTTACCTGAACAGGTTGCAATTCAGGTTCCTGCTCCGGTATTGATTTTGCCTTTGCCTCTGGTTCCGGTTCTGCTGTTTTTAAAACTTCCGAATGATTGGAATTTGAATTGTAAGATGTTGCATTCGTATTTTTTACTGTTTCGTCGGGAGTTTCCGCTTTCAGTTTGTTTTTATAGAGAGATGCGGGGACTATTAGCGGCGAATCATTTTTTTTTTCTACATCAAAACCAATTGATGCAAGTTGCATTAAGCAAAGTTCTACTAATAATCGTTGATTTCTGCTGGTTTTATATTGCAGATCACAGTTGTTTGCGAGTTCTATGGCTTCGAGTAAAAAGGAAATCTCAAATTGTGCCGATTGTTGCAGATATGCATTTTTTGCCTGTTCGCCCACTTCGAGCAAATGAACTGTTTTTGGGTTTTTGCAAATCATTAAGTCCCGGAAATGCGATGCCAAACCTGAAATAAAGTGATGCCCTTCAAAACCCCGTGAAAGTATTTCGTTAAAATAAACCAGTAATTCCGGAATATTTCGCTCCTGTATAAGACGGGTTACTTTGAAATAAGTTTCGTAATCAAGAACATTCAGGTTTTCCGTAACTGCCTGCCTGGAGAGTTCTTTTCCCGAAAAACTGACAACGCGATCAAAAATAGACAATGCATCCCGCATAGCGCCGTCGGCTTTTTGAGCAATAATATGCAAGGCATCATCATCGGCATTTACACCCTGTTGCTCCGCTATGTGTTTGAGATATTGAGCAGCATCGTGAACGGTGATGCGTTTAAAATCAAAAATTTGACACCGGGAAAGAATTGTGGGAATAATTTTGTGTTTTTCTGTGGTAGCCAGGATAAAAATGGCATGCTTCGGAGGCTCTTCCAAGGTTTTCAGAAATGCGTTAAAGGCAGCCTGCGATAACATATGAACCTCATCAATTATATATACTTTATACTTGCCTACTTGTGGAGGTATCCGTACCTGGTCGATTAGGTTTCTGATATCATCAACCGAATTGTTTGACGCTGCATCGAGTTCAAAAATATTAAAAGCGAAATCTTCATCTCCGTTTTCCGAACCGCCTTTATTTATTTCTTTGGCAAGAATCCGCGCACAAGTGGTTTTCCCTACACCCCGCGGGCCGCAAAATAATAAAGCCTGCGCCAAATGGTTGTTTTGAATGGCATTTTTTAGTGTATTGGTAATAGCCTGCTGGCCCACAACATCCTCAAAGGTTTGCGGGCGATATTTACGCGCTGATACCACAAAATGCTCCATAAGACAAAGATAAAAATTGCGTGGAGATTTACGATTCTGAAGATACCAATTTACCAGTAGTTATTAACAATCAAAACCGCTTTAATTTATGTGTATCGGTATAAGTTTATTATACTACCTTTGCAAAAGCAGGCCGTCTTATCGCTGTGTTTAGGTGCAGAGGAAAGTCCGGACACCAAAGCGTAGTATAGCGGGTAACACCCGTCGCTTTGCCCCTGGGCAAAGTAGGACCAGTGCAACAGAAAGTATGTACAGGTAAGGCTGTAGTGAAATCAGGTAAACTCTATACGGTGCAACGCCAAGTAAACCGACATCTGAGGATTGCGCGTCCAACGTCGGAGGGTAGGCGGTTAGAGATAATGAGTAATTATTATCCCAGATAAATGATAAGACACCTGACCTGGTCAGGTGACAGAATCCGGCTTACAGGCCTGCTTTTCTTAAAAATTAACTTTTTACAAGATGAAAAATGCCCGATGTACATCGGGCATTTCTTTTCTTTTAGATAATTATAAACTAAGGATTGTCGGGACTCGCATATGAAAGATCCGGTCTTATTTCACCTTCCAGTTTATCATACCGGCTCGCCAGTTTAATCATATTGAAGAAAATAGCTTCTCTTTCCTCTCCCAGGACATTATCGTTTTCCATCCCGCTTTTAGCCAACGCCACTTCATCTTTTGAAGCCACGGATACCATGTAATAATTTTCGGGGTTTCCAAACCCGCTTTTGAAAATGTTATATGCCATTTTAGATTTCTTCTGCTCAAAAAGCTCTTTAATTTTTAACATAGCTTCTTTCATGGCTTTTGCATTTTTCGGAGTATAATACACGAAATGATATTCTCTGTAATTTTCACCTTCTCCGGTTCCAGCCCCCTCCGGCATATACGATAACTCGGGCAGATGGTAAACAATGTATTCCTGATGCGAATCGTAACAGGCATCCATTTTGTTTAATAATGTACCAAATGCTTCCTTACCCATTTTTTCAACAAGAGGAGCCATGGCATTTTCATCCAGATCCGCAAAACTATCAATCTTGCTTACGTGTACATAACGACCATCATTAATGCTGATGGTTACCCAATCGATTCCGCCAATATTGTGCTTTTTAACATTTTCACGGAATTCGTTGAGGGATTGTTCGTATTGAGGCGCCATCTCAAAATTAACATGATCCTCATGCACAACATACATAGTGGGTTTGTTTTCCTGTGCAAAGCCATGCATGCTCCACAGAAGCAAAAGCATGCCGATAAGCACCTTACTTTTTAGTGTTTTCATAATTTTTTGGATTGGTTACTAATAAAATTAAATTTGGTTTTATATATGCCTTCCAGCACAAATAAGGAGTAGGAAATTAATGGGAGCCCATAAGGTAAGATAAGATCAAAGAAAGAATCAGGAAACGCTGTTATTGAACAGAGTTAGTGTAAAGTACTGAAAAAAAGCGAATTATAAAATTTACGACCTTACGAATTTTCAAAAAAACTAAAAACACTCCCGCCGTATTTTTTGGAAAAATTGAAATTGGAAATGTTTTGTAGATCCGTGTGTTTTGAATGTTCTATTATCAAAAGTCCATCGGTAGCCAGCATATTGTTGCTAAATACCAATTCCGGAATTTTTCCAAAAAGCGAAACATCCATATCATAAGGCGGATCTGCAAATATTATATCGACTTCCTCCTGATTCCGATCCAGGAATTTAAATACATCACTTTTAAGGGTCTTAATTGGAAATTCCAATTCTTTTGAAATTTTATCAATAAAGTTTATGCAACCAAAATGAGCATCGACACTTACAACCGATTCACAACCCCGTGAAGCGAATTCAAAACTAATACTCCCGATCCCTGCGAATAAGTCCAGAACACGAATTTCATCAAAATAATAGCGATGGTTAAGAATGTTAAAAAGGGCTTCTTTGGCAAAATCGGTTGTAGGGCGCACAGGCAGCCCCCTGGGTGCCTGGATTCGCTTTCCTTTATATGTTCCTGAAATGATACGCATTACAATGAACCTGCCAGTGTAAATTTATGGAATTGTTCACCAGGAGCGCTAGTTTGGCCGGAATCCGGGAAAATATCCTCAGTGTCAGAGACAAAATCAATATTTCTCACATAATTATAGGCCAGGGAATACAGAGGATCTCCTGCTTTTATATCACCAGCAAGTTTTAGCGGTATCTGATCAGGATTAAGATTTAGTTGTTCTGCTGTAAATAAGATATAATAGAGAAAATCTTCCGGAGTTTGATAAGTAAATCGATTGTTAAAGAGCAGTTTGCGATCTTTAAGGATAATGAAATGAAAATATCTTTCCGCTATTAGTGCGTACATGACCGTATGATGCTGATCCTGGCGCTCTCTGAATAATTTTTCCAGTAAAACCGTATTGCAGTGCTTGAATTCGAATTCTCCGAAGGCTTCGAAAAAGTAGTTGTTAATGTTGGCAAACGGTACATATACGTTGGTTATTTCGGCATTGGAAATAACATCGTAAGCAATCGAATCGGTTTCGTAAATCTTGACATTGAACTTCAGATAAGTTGCTATTTCGGAAGGATTAAAAAAGGCATTGGGAACCAAAGCAGACAACTCGTTATCATGAATAACCAGGACATCCTTATAGTTATTGGAAAAAATATGATGATTCTTAAAAAAAAGATCGGCTTCTTTAAGTAAACTCTCCGGAGTTTGCGGGCTTTTTACGGGGAGATATTCAAAGCGGTCAACGGTTTCCTCCAGTACGTTTAAAGTACAAAAAGAAAGTCCATCCAGGCTTAGCTGGATGGACAGTTTTTGAAATGTTGAGTTAGTAGTTATTATATTGTTATTGGTCTTCTTTAGTGTCATAAATAGTCGGCCAGTTACCATTGATGCTAACATCACTCAAAGATCCCACAACTATCTCCGGACCGTTTACACCGTCAACCGAAATCACTTCCTTTTCCTGAGCTACCATAGCTTTAGGCTGATCGTGAAGGATAACGTCTTTAGAAACCTTCGCTTCAAAAACCGGTGCCTTATACCCATTTTCATCCAAAATCGCGGATTTCATTACAAACTTATCATTGTTTGCCGAAAACGGAACATCCATCATAGATTTGTAACGATCTGAATTTTTAAACAGAGAATCCCGTACCTTAACAAAACCCAGCGTGTCAATAATTTTCACTTCCCGGAGCATGTCAATTTTGTACACATCATCAAACTCCAAATATGAAGAATCACGTTGCTGTGTGATGATAAACTCGGCGGTATCAACAAATTTAACCAGATTGTCAAAGTTATTTGCATACTTGCCCGTAACCACCCGATGTGCTTCCTGGGCATCACGTATGTCTTTTAATTTATCAATGACCTTGGCATAACGGTCGCGTTTTACTTTTTCAAATTTGATCGGTTGATTGATAGACTGATATATTTTATAAGCAAAGAAAATGCTTAAAAGCCAAAGTACTATTTGTATTCCCGTCTTCATTTTTAGAGTAATGTTTTTAGATAGTTTAAAGTGGTTTACGCAAATCTACAATTTTTTTTTAATCGTAAAAGTATTTGACCTTAAAAAACATTTTTAACTTTAAGCCCGAAACCAGACATATGGATCACTCCGAATTCTATAAATTACTCCTTGAGAAATTCCCGCATAAACCTACTGTAAAACAGGAAATTCTCCTTGAAAAACTGGCTTCATTTGCGCTGACTTCCGGTACAGATCGGGTCTTTGTTTTAAAAGGCTATGCCGGAACGGGCAAAACAACCGTTATAGGCACATTGGTTAACAATTTATGGCAGGCGTATAAAAAAGCGGTTTTAATGGCTCCTACCGGGAGGGCCGCTAAAGTTATGGCGCATTATTCGGGGAAGGAGGCCTTTACCATTCATAAAAAAATATACTTTCCCAGAAAACAAAAAGGAGGGGGTATCAAATTTGTGCTGGCTCCTAACAAACACAAGGATACACTTTTTATTGTCGATGAAGCATCGATGATTCCGGATGTTATTTCAGATTCCAAATTATTTGATAATGGTTCGTTATTGGACGATCTGATGATGTATGTATATTCCGGTCATAACTGCAAGCTCGTATTGGTTGGCGATACGGCACAACTGCCTCCGGTACACCTGGATATAAGCCCTGCTCTGGATGAAGATATATTAAGCCTTCATTACAATAAGGAAGTGGATCGGCTGGAAATGGACGAGGTAATGAGGCAGGCCGAAGACTCGGGAATATTATACAATGCAACGCTGCTAAGAGAACAGCTTCATACATCTTTTTACGATTCTTTTAGGTTTCATATCGATGGTTTCCACGATATTATTCGTCTGCAAAGCGGAAATGATGTGCTGGAAGCACTGAACGATGCTTATAGCAAGCCCGGAAAAGAAGAAACGGCTATTCTTGTCCGATCTAACAAACGCGCTAATTTGTATAATCAGCAAATAAGAAACAGGGTGTTATTCATGGAACAGGAGTTATCGGCAGGCGATTTACTCATGGTGGTAAAGAACAATTATTTTTGGCTAAAGCCTAACTCACAGGCAGGGTTTATTGCTAATGGGGATACCATTCAGGTGCTGGAAATTTTTGCGATAAAAGACCTATATGGTTTTCGGTTCGCGGAAGTATTGGTTCAAATGGTGGATTACCCGGGGCAAAAACCCTTTGAAACGGTTTTACTCCTGGATACGGTCCACGCAGAATCGCCTTCTTTGTCTTATGAGGATGGAAACCGATTGTATCAGGAGGTTATGAAGGACTATGAAGAGGAAACTTCCAAATACCGTAAGTTCCTAAAAGTCAAGAATAACAAATACTTTAATGCCTTACAGGTAAAGTTTAGTTATGCAATGACGTGTCATAAAAGTCAGGGAGGGCAGTGGCATACCGTTTTTATTGAACAGCCCTATGCGCCAAACGGGATTGATAAGGAATACCTGAGGTGGCTTTATACTGCGGTTACCCGGGCAAAGCATCGCCTGTACCTGCTGGGATTCAAAAAAGATTTTTTTTCTGAGTCCTGAAATTTCTTTCCAAAAGGAAACCGCCGGGTATTTAAACGGGGCGGTACGGAAGTGCAGTGTCCGGATACGGTGAGCAGCTGCTTTACGGATGGTTTCAGTGTTTATTTCATAAATCGATAAGTAGCTTTCACCAAAAAAATATTTTGAGGTTTTGTAATATTGTTTGCCAAACCCTCCCATAAACCCTCACGAAAATCACCAAACCGCGAAAGATCCTGCGACCATACCAGGTAAACTTCCGAGCCGGGAATATACTCCCAGCGTAACACTAAATTGGAACGCCATTGTATAAAGGAAAAGTCAGGTCTGGGAAATTGATAATCGGCTGAAGGACCTTCAATTCCGCCTTCAAAAATTAGATAATTGTTTTCCGAAAGACTTATCTGTTCCGGTTGGTATGTGTGAAACCTGTTTTTAAAAGACTTTCCGGTCGGATTTGTAATGTATTTGAAATTGTGATACCTCCCTCTTGATATAAAGGGTTGCCCCCAGTACTGGATACTCAGGTTCGGGTTGAGTATATAGTCAATTCGCAGGGGAAAACTCAAAGTTTCCTGATTGATTGTCCCGTTGATGTAGCGATTTTTACCGAGAAAATCCCTGGAAGTTACATACTGCAAACGATCCTTGTTTTTAGTGTATGAGGGTAATAATGATATCTGTAATGCATTGGTAGGTTGATAGGTTAAAGATCCGCCTATGTAATATTTGTTCGCTGCATTATGTGCTAACTGCTGTGTTGAAAGTGAAAGCGAATATCTGAATTTCTTTCTCCCGTCAGAGTTTATATTTATTCCTCCCTGATATGCGCTGGGTAGCTTTAACCGCGGGCCTCCTCTTAGGGCAGTATTGGAAAACAAAACAGGTTCTATTTGCAAAAAAGCGTTAGCCCAGAGATTATTTTTCAGATTCATCCAGGTATTGAGATTAAAGAGTAGTTGATTTAAATTTTTATCAAAATCCATTACAGCCAGATGGTTGTAATTTACAAGCCAGGAACGCATACTCTTAAGAGGTTTGGTGGTTCTGTAACCGAGCCAGCCGTAATGGCGTATATCATCTGCTTTCAACTGAAAGCCAACATCGTTCAATTCCAGTTCGGGAGACCGCCAGGTTATTCCGGATTGGAAACGCCAATTCCCGGATGCTTTCCCCATTTGAAGATTGCCTCCCGTACCGGTTAATGATGTTTTGTTAGGATTTACACCCAAATAATCGGCGCCTTCCCGCTGAAACAAATGTGTAATGGAACGCTGTGTTCTTTCAATGGCTTCCTCGGTGCCGTTCACATGGCTGAAAACAAAATTTGTCTTTAGATAGAAAGCTCTGTTTTTCCATTGGTGAGTGGCATCAATTCCACCCGTGTAAGCAGATCTGTGAAGGAACGCAACGTTAGGAGATAAATCGCGGTTGGTTGCTGTAAAAATACCACCTATGAAAGAACTATTTGCATTGAAATCTTTTTGAACCCGCCCCACAAAGTAGTTGGTTAAGGGTTCTACCGTTTCCTTTCGGGTTTGTGTTCCATTTGAAATATTTACTTTCTCGTTGGCTGTTACAGACTCGAGGAAACCCATAGACCATCCGTTTTTGGTTTTTCCACTGAACTTGGCTGCTCCCAGAATGGAGGTGACATCGATAGGTTCGTAGAATTCGTCCTCATGGATTGCCGGAACTCCTTGAGGAGCACGTCCAATTCGCCTGGAATAAAATAAATTATCAAACCCAAGGGTCCTGTTATTTGCTGCCGATTCTGAAAATCGATAATCGAAAATGTTTTTGTTTTCAATAAAAAAGGGACGTTGTTCCGGAAAAAAAATCTGAAAGCCATCTAATGCAATAGCAGACGGATCTGCTTCCACCTGACCGAAATCAGGATTAACTGTAAAATCAAGTGTAATATCGTTGGTAATTCCCAACTTGCCATCGATACCAAAACTCAGTTGAGAATCATTACCGTCACGGAACGGATTCCCTTCTTCGGCTTCATATGTTTTTAAAGCTCCAACAACATAGGGCTGGAGTTCCAGTTGTTTCTGCGGTTTTAGATTTTTAAGCCCGTGAAGCTCGCCAAAGCTGCTAACCCAACCGGCAACATTCTGAGGCGATCGCTGCCAGACGGATCGCTCTTCTTTTCTGAAATACCTTCGGGTAGACTGTAATCCCCATATTTGCTCCGAATCTTTATTAAAACGCAGCTGGCTTAACGGAATGCGTATTTCGGCTGTCCATCCGTCCTGATCAATACGTGTTTTTGCATACCAGATGGGGTTCCAGGTATTATCCCACCGGGCACCATCGTTTGTAATAAATTCTTCGCCCTTAACCCCGGAAACCGAAATAGTAAAGGAAAAGGCCGTACGTTTATCACCCAGACTGCCTATATTGATTTCTACCCAGTCTCCGTCAAATCCATCGCGACGTGACAGGCGATTGACAATTCCGCCCGGATCTTTGTCAAAACACCGGAATGCCACATACAGGTTTTTATCGTCGTATACAATTTTAAATTGTGTTTGCTCGGTAGGAGGCGTATTTTCTTCCGGGCTCCATTCTATATAGTCCTGTCCCCAGGATACTATTTTCCAGGCTACATCGCTTAAATCTCCATCCAGCTTGGGAGCCGGATTATCTCCCAGGTATTGTGTAGTATACGCTTTTTTGGGGATGGAATCCTGTGCTGTTACAAGATGAGGAATAGCGTGTAAAATTAAAAGTATGGTATACGTTAGAATTCTTATCATGATATTATAAATATTTTTCCTGTATGATTTCCATATGCCACCGGGCATGTCCTAAAACAATAAATGCCAGAGCCCTGGCAGAAATGGGGGCATTATTTGCATTCCCTATATTTTGTAAATGACAATCCTTCAGGCTTTCGAGAAGCGATATAAAGGCAGATCTGCTAGTATCGAACTCATCGAGTAGCAGCGACATTTTTTTGTCTATGGCTCCCGATGGGCGATTGTAAATGTTCTGATCAAACCCCGCTAATGGAGTAGGATCTAATCGCGCGATACGAAAACAGCGATACATGAAAATTCGCTCGGTGTCAATAAGATGTTGTAGTATTTCTTTTATGTTCCACTTGCCCGGAGCATATATAAATAGAAGTTTTTCATCGGGAATGGAAGTAAAGAAATCAAGCATCCTGTCCTTTTCTGTTTTGAATCCGGATAGAAGTGCAATATCAAGGGGTAACTTCTTGAGGTATTGCGCATAATAGACATCGTATTCCTCTTTGCTTAAGTCCTGTCGTGTCATTTTTTGTGATTTTAGTTGTATTCCAAAAGTAGATAAAGCGATACATATTGTGTATTAATAAATAATGCAAAAAATTATTTTTTTATTATTTTTGAATATAATTTAATGTTATTACCTAATTTTATAATATGGATAAAATAAATTGGAAAATTTTAGAAATTCTTCAGAAGAATTCCCGTAGCTCGTTAAAGCAAATTTCGAACAGCGTGGGGCTCTCGTCTCCTTCGGTAACCGAAAGGATTCAGAAAATGGAAGAAGCCGGAATTATTGAAAAGTACGGATCGGTAATTAATATGGAAGCCCTGGGGTATTCTCTGGGAGTTTATATATCTATTAAAATCCGGTTCGGACAGGTACAGCATTTTGAAAGTTATATAAAAACGGTACCCGAAATTTGCGAGTGCCATAAATTAACAGGGCATGACTGTATGCTGATGAAAGGATATGTACGAGATCCGAAGCATCTGGAAAATTTAAATTCAAGACTGGCCGTTTACGGAGAACTAACCACTTCTTTAATTCTTACCTCCATAGTAAAAGAACGGATATATAAAGATTCTATTTAAAACGTATTTAATATATGACTGGTCAACTCTAAAATGGCAAAATATTTGTTACTTTTAAGCGAATCAATTTAGGTATAATGACTTCAGAAACAATAATTAGTATATTTTTAGGAATAGGTTTGGCGGCTTCCGTAGGTTTTAGGGTTTTCGTTCCTCTGTTTGCGCTGAGCCTGGCTTCATATTTTAATTTATGGGAACTCAATGAGAGCTGGAACTGGATTGGGAGTATTCCTGCCCTGGTAGCCCTGGGGGTTGCTACCTTATTTGAAATTTCGGCCTATTTTATTCCCTGGGTGGATAATCTTTTAGATACGGTTGCAATTCCGTTAACGGCAATTGCGGGTACGGCGGTTATGGTTTCCACGGTAGCTAATTTAGATCCGGTAGTTACCTGGTCGTTAGCTATCATAGCCGGGGGAGGAACCGCTACTGCCATTAAAGGAGCCACTTCCGCTACGCGACTTACTTCTACGGCTACAACCGGAGGGATAGCCAATCCGCTGGTGGCCACGGTGGAAACGGGAACATCGGCAGTAATGTCTGCACTGTCAATTTTTATTCCTGTTCTGGCCATAATTCTGGTTATTATCATATTAGCTTTTGTGTTTTGGTTTTATAGGAAAATTCGTCCAAAAAAAACTGCGTAAATTAGCGTATATAATGTATTTTTGAAGACTGAATTAATGTTCGTATGAAGATTATAGCGATGATCCCGGCGCGTTACGCCGCCACTCGGTTTCCGGGAAAACTTATGCAAGACCTGGCAGGAAAACCTGTTATTATCCGTACTTATGAAGCTGTGATAAGGACAGGCCTTTTTGATGATGTTTTTGTGGTTACCGACAGCGAAATTATTTTTAAGGAAATTGAATCGCACCGGGGAAAAGCAATTATGAGTAAACAGCCACACCAATGCGGTAGCGATCGCATAGCGGAAGCCGTGGCCGATATGGAGGTGGATGTGGTTGTTAATGTACAGGGAGACGAACCATTTACAGAACGGGAAAGCCTGTTAAAACTTATCGATGTTTTTAAAAGGGATCAGGAGAAGGAAATAGATCTGGCGTCACTGATGACCCCAATGACCGACTGGGAAGAAATACAGAATCCGAATCATGTAAAAGTTATTGTGGATTACCGTGATTTTGCACTGTACTTTTCCCGATCTCCTATTCCGTACCCCAGAGATAAGGAAGCAGGAGCCAGATATTTTAAGCATAAAGGGGTGTATGCTTTCAGAAAAAAAGCACTGATTGATTTTCCCGTTATGGAAATGAGATCGCTGGAGGCGACCGAAAAGATCGAGGCGATAAGGTACCTGGAATACGGAAAGAAAATTAAAATGGTGGAAACTCGTGTTTCCGGAATTGAAATAGATACCCCGGACGACCTTCAACGCGCAATAAAAGCATGGAAATAGATTACAGCTCAATAGAAGTTATAGGTTTTGATGCCGACGATACCCTGTGGGTAAATGAAACCTATTTTCGTGAAACGGAAAAAGAGTTTGCCGGCCTTTTATCGGCATATGAAACAGAAAATAAAATCGATCAGGAATTGTTTAAAGTGGAAATGCAAAACCTGAACCTTTACGGATACGGCGTAAAAGGATTTGTACTTTCTATGATTGAGTCGGCCATCGACCTTAGCAATGGTAAAATAGATGTAACTACCATCTCCAGGATAATCGAAATGGGTAAAGGCATGATTGATAAAGAAGTGGAATTATTACCCGATGTTCCTCGTGTTTTGGAAACATTAAGTAAAAAATATAGATTGATTGTATTAACCAAGGGAGATCTTCTGGACCAGGAACGCAAACTGGAAAAATCAGGATTAACCAAATACTTTCACCATGTAGAGGTGTTAAGTGATAAAAAAGAGGCTAACTATAAACACTTACTGGATCATTTGGAGATTGATGCTGCTAAATTTCTTATGGTAGGGAATTCGTTGAAATCGGATGTATTACCCCTGCTTAATATTGGTGCCAAGGCCATACACGTTCCTTTTCACACTACCTGGGCTCATGAGGAGGTTAAAGAACACAATAATAACGGAACCTATAAAACCATAGGTAGATTAAACGAGCTGGAAGAATTACTGTGAATTACAGATACTTAGATATAGAAAACTGGAACAGGAAGGAGCATTTTCATCATTTTAAGAATTTTGAAGAACCCTTTTTTGGAGTAACCGTTCACATAGATGTTACCTATCTGTATCAACATGCGAAGGAAAAAGGATATTCTTTTTTTATTTGCTATTTATATGCAGCGCTAAAAGCGGCTAATGGCATTGAAGCTTTTAAATACAGGATTAAGGATGAGAATGAAATTTTAATTTACGATGTGGTCAATGCCTCTCCAACCATTAACAGACCGGATGGCACCTTTGGCTTCTCGTATATAAATTTCCATGAAGATTTTAAACTTTTTTACCGGGAGGCGGAAGCGGAAATAGAGCGGATTCGAAATGAAGTTTCTTTAATTCCCGCCAAAGAAGGAAGCAATACTATTTTTTTCTCGGCACTGCCCTGGCTGAAATTCACATCCCTGTCTCATGCACGAAAAATAACAAAGTACGATGCCATTCCGAGAATTTCTTTCGGAAAAGTATTTTATGAAGGAGATATGCTGTTAATGCCTACATCGATTCATGTAAATCATGCCCTTATGGATGGATCGCATGTGGGGCTTTTTGTTGAGCATTTTCAAGAAAATATAAACTCAAATCTTTTACAAACTCAAAAAAGCAATGAATTATAGAAATTTTCCCATGGTGCCAAGAGTGGTGTTTGGACGTGGGTCATTTGATCAGCTGGATGAAATTCTCATCCCTAAACGAAAAAATAAGGAAGCACCTTTTGTTTTTCTTATCGATGATGTCTTTGAAAAAAATAATGCGTTTACCTCCAGAGTACCCTTGCAATATGAGGATCAGATTATTTATATTTCGGCAGACGAAGAACCGAGAACCGATCAGGTTGATGATATAGTAAGTCTGTTGAAATCCGAATTCGGACAAAATCCTTCGGGTATTATCGGTATTGGAGGCGGAACAGTGCTGGACCTGGCCAAGGCAGTAGCAATTATGCTGAACAATACGGGAAGTGCTTCGGAGTATCAGGGGTGGGATCTTGTTAAAAATGAGGCCGTATATCACGTGGGAATTCCTACTATTAGCGGAACCGGTGCCGAAGTGTCAAGAACTACGGTACTTACAGGGCCTGAAAAAAAACTGGGAATCAATTCTGATTTCACGCCCTTTGACCAGGTGGTACTGGACCCTGGATTAACCGGTGGTGTGCCCAAAGAACAGTGGTTTTATACGGGTATGGATTGTTACATACACTGTGTTGAATCGCTTAACGGAACCTATTTGAACGCCTTTAGTCAGAGTTATGGAGAAAAGGCTTTTGAGCTCTGCAAAGAAGTATACCTTTCCGATTTGAGCGAGGAAGAAGCTCAGGATAAACTCATGATGGCTTCATGGCACGGAGGAATGAGTATCGCTTATTCCCAGGTGGGCGTCGCACATGCCATGAGTTACGGGTTGGGATATTTGCTGGGAGTGAAACACGGTATAGGAAATTGTATGGTTTTTGATCATCTGGAAGAATTTTATCCGGATGGTGTGAGGATCTTTAGAGATATGAAAGAGAAGCATGATATAGAGCTGCCCGCAGAAGTATGTAAAGAACTGTCGAATGATCAGTTTGACTGCATGCTGGATATTTCGATGGGATTGGCTCCGCTTTGGGAAAACGCATTGGGGCAGGATTGGAAAAAAATAATGACCCGGGAAAAACTAAGGTTATTGTATAAAAAAATATAAAGGTGACGGCACTGGCTAAATGGATTTATTATAAATGGTTGGGATGGACACTAACGGGTTCGATGCCGGACATTGATAAATGCGTTGTTATTGTTCTTCCGCATACCAGCTGGCACGATTTTTATATCGGGTTGTTGGTAAGAAGAATAGTAAAGAAAGAAATTCATTATGTGGGGAAGAAAGAATTGTTCAGACCTCCTTTTGGATGGTATTTTCGATGGATGGGAGGAACCCCTATTGACAGAAGCTCTTCACAGGGATATGTAGATTCTATTATTTCACTGTTTAAAGAAAAAGAAATTTTCAGACTGGCCATTGCACCCGAAGGGACTCGTAAAAAGGTACAAACCTGGAAAACAGGATTTTATTACATTGCCAAAGGAGCCGGTGTTCCTATCATTAAGGTAGCTTTTGATTACGGCAAAAAAAATGTAAAAATAGCAGCGCCGTTTTATCCTACGAATAATAAAGAAGCGGATTTTAAGGAAATGAAAGCCTTTTATCAAGGAGTGGTGGGAAAGGTTCCTGAATATACTTAGATTTTTTGTTTCTTTTCAGGATCTTTCTTCTTCGTATTTCCGGGAAAAACAAGATGTGTACTGGAAAAGGTAGTGCCAAAGGTAAGGTTGGCATAATATACCTGTAATATAGCATCTTTAGCCTGAGCATCGGAAAGCTCTTTTAAGGGATGGAGAAATACAGACCACAGAATCTCATCGGAAATGGCATATTTAACGTCGAGTGCGGTATGGAAATTGGCTACCAGCGCATTGAGCAGTAATTCCTCGTCTAACTTTTCACGCTCGGCAATTGGTGAAATAATACGCATTCTATTTGCACTTTCATCAACAATACATAACAAAACCCTATCTTCTATAACAAATTGCCATCGGTTGCCACTCTGTTGAACACTGTCTGATACTTCACCGATAAGTTCACCAAGCCTTTCCGCCGACATGTTTTGAGATTGAACCGGTATAAAAAGAAAATTGGCAATTACAGCCAGAATAAGCATTTTCATAAATACAGTATTTTAAAAGTAGTCGGATGGTTTTGCCATTCTTAACGAAATACAAACAGGTATAACCTAAAAGTATACGTGCACCGGATCAAAAAATATGCTGCACGTAAAGAGCCAAGTAACAGTTGGTGAGATTATGTTAATCTAAATAATATCCTAAACTGAGTTGAAAAACAGTGTTGCTTGCATCAACACCCACGCTAAAACCGGAAATATCCTCTATTTCAACCAATGTTGGAAACCCCTGATACAAATTGATTTCTACAAATAATTTATTGATGTCATACCCAATTCCCAGATTTAATCCATAGTCAAAGCTAGTTTTTACTTCTCCAAAATTCATTTTACCTTTCTCTGTTGACATTAGTAATCCAACTTGTGGGCCAACCAAAGCATAAGGTCGCGAAAAAAATTTAAAATTTAGGGGGATATTCAAATATAAGAGTTTATAATCTATTGAGCTGGCATCAATAAAGTTTCTATCAGTCTCTTCTCTATCTCCCTGAGAGGATATCATAACTTTGGGCCTGAACGCTATTTTATCATGAAATTGATATTGATATAACCATCCGATATGAAGTCCAAACGATTGTCCTATAGGTACTTTTTCCAAAAAACCATCACTCAATGTAGAATTATTTATACCTCCAAAGATTGCGGATTTATTTTGTGAAAAAGAAAATAGAGATATAAACAATATTATGACTGTAATAAATTTTTGCATTTGATTTCTTTTTAATATTTGCTTTGTTTTTATACTTGTATAATTAAATATCAAATTCTTATCTCTGACTTAAGCACCAAAAAGACCTGTTTTCAAAAACCGCCTAATCGCTTAAACGGCCTTTTCTTTTCTCTACCTTTCGAGATACAATCCCACACTTGCTAAGGGATTACTCATTTTCCAATAGCATCAAAGCCATTACAATAATAGGTTGCCTTACTTCCGGTCTTTTAAAATCTTTACACTTGATTGCCTTAATATAACTAAAGATCATTTCTGAAACAGTTATCTCACCTAGGTTATAATCACCTACAACCTGTACTGATTTGTAGAGTAATGTTTTGTTTAGTTCACTATCTTCCAAACCCCTTACACTAACACCAGGGCAGTGAAAAAATATTATTTGAAAACATTGATTGATATCAAACCCTTTATTATGCAGTTTTTTATTTAGTATTTCTAGTTTGTTATATTCTCTAGAGTCATTTTTAAGGTTTCTAAGCCACTTCAAATACCCTCTTTTTTTAATGTTACGTAGATTCTTTTCCATGAGTAATTTACGCTCTAACACATTGATTTCATCAAACAAATTAAAATTGTCACTACCAGACAAAAATTCTACGGAGTTTCCGACTTCTTTATTAACACAGTTTTTGTATTTCTCCATGATTACCCCCTCCGTCTGCGCCCAAAGTGAAAAACAGAGTAAGAAAATTATTACTTTTACTATTAACTTCATTTAATGCTTTTTTAAAATATCGATGTTTAAAGGAAATTCTTTTCTAAGTATATATTTAACTTCCCTTTCATTTTTAGTATGAACCTTTATATACCAATTGGATATTTTCGCTACACTCACAGGATTATAAACACCCCCTAATACTAATACTGTTTCTCTCCCAAATGTTTGTGAATCATGCAAAAGTGGCTTGGCCCAATATGACTTATTATCCCATAAATATTTTTTTCCAATAAAACGTTTGTCCAATGCCCCAGCATCTGCTCTTAATGGAAAATCATATTCTACATGAACTCTTTCAGTTCCAAGATCAAACAATCCCTTTCCTGTCAAAGCGTATTGATCGGGAGTGTCTTTTTTAAAATATTTTGCTGGATCGGCATACCAATTCCCCCTTAATACATTACTCTCTCTAGGAATGGTTTTAGAATGTTGTAATGAGAATACTATTTGATCAAGTATTCTTTGAGAAGTAGCCATTTCGGAGGATAAATCAAGTTGTAAGGCTTCGCTTCCAAAGGTGTCAAGAGCCTGTTGACCCGTAACTACAGTCACACCCGCAATTACTTCACTTCCAATTAATTCTTTTGCCTTGTCTAGATCCACTCCGTATTGACTAGCAAAAGTGGCTGCAGAATCTCCGTTTTCAGCAACATAGGTTATTGTGCCATCATCAGCTACTTTAGGAACCCATTTAGCACCATCAGGATCAATACCATTCATCCAATTATTTCCCATTGCTAAATAAGGTGAATTAAACTGTCCATAAGGATCTGTAGTCAACCACCTGTTGATCCTGGGATCATAGAGACGTAACTGGAATGCCACCTTCCCGGTCTCCGTGTCGAGTTCCTGCCCCTGGTAGGTATAGCGGTAATCTCCCTGCAGATTATGCCCTGGCATGAGCATCCCTCCCGGGTAGTAGTCAGATTGCCCGACAATATCCAACCCGGAACTGTTTTGCACCACCGCTCTTACATTCCCCAGGTGATCGGTTATTTCAAAATAGATCCCTGCACCGGGGCGGTTATAGATCCCCAATCTGGAAGCACCATAGACGGGGTGTTCTGTGAGTTGTGGAGTTACACTGGCAGTGCTACCCTCAGTTTGTTCTATAATGGCCATTCCTGAGATGGTTGGCCGGTTTTTATCCGGAGCAATCGGGGTCATTACAATATTGAGCTCCCCATCGGTTACCTGAATATCGGTAAAAGTAAAAGAGATCTCCTGGTTATTAGCTTCTGTAAAAATATCAAAGTTGTTTTTTACCAGTTGCCCTTCTACTTCGATATCAAATACGCGGTTCCCTGCCGCGGCCGCAGGAGCATCCGGATCTTTTCCAAACCAAAGTTCGTTGTGATGGGTGGTCAGGGTATAGGTACCATTGGATACCGGGATGTTATAATAAAGCGGTTCCCCATCGGCCTCAGATACACGTTCGGTTTGAAAGAGCGCCTGGGTACTGGCGGTAGTATTTTCAAAAGGCATATGGTTGCTATAGTAACCACTTAAGAGATCGCCGGTATAGGTTTTTCCATTATACACCACATCATTGGATGTACCGGTATTTAAGTAGAGCTGCAGGGGTGGTTTTTCAAATTTATGCCCGAGAATAGCAATCCCACATACACTGGCACGGTTGGCACTCACCGGCATATCAATGGTCATGATCCCATCGGTTACCGTTATATTGCTAAAGGAAAGGATCCTGGGATCGTTATTGATATCACTGTAAAAATCCAGGTCGTTTTGAACTATTTGGTCCTCCACAACAATATCAAACACCCTATTACCTTCTTCACCTGGAGGTGCCGATCCGTGTTCCCCAAACCAGAGTTCGTTGTGATAGGTACGCAGGGTATATGTTCCTTCGGGTACCGGAATGGTATAGCGCAGGGTTTCCCCGTCGTTTTGAGATACCCGCTCTGTCTGGAACAGGGGATCGCTGCTGGCAGAGGTATTGGTAAAGGTATAGGTACTGTTATAATAGCCCGGATAGTTGCCATCCCCTTCAAAGGTTTTTCCTTTATAAGTAACATTGGCCGTGGTTCCTGCATTGAGGTAGATCTCCACATCATACTCAGGGGTAGCCTCTGTGGCACTATAAATAGCCACGGGATTGCCACTGGCATCACGCACATACCAGGTATTGGTGGTTGTGGCATCATCTACAATATGGAGTTTCCGCTGGCGCTGCCCGCGATCGTTATATATAAATTTTACGGTTTCAGGATTGGTTACATTAGGATCCTGTTCTACGGAAGAGGTCAGCCCGCTGGCATTGTAATAGTATTTAGCCTCTTCCTGATCGTTTTGGGAAAGCTGACCAATGCTGTTATAGTGATAGTTCTCTACCGTTTGCGACTCCAGATCGGCCACCGCGGCACCGGCTACCGCATCGGTAATATGCGAGAGGCGATTGGTGTTGGGATAATAATGATAAGTAAACTGATCCATAGGAGTGGGCACAGGGGTATTATTTACGATAGCATCCTGGCGATTCCTGTTTAAAGATAGTAAATTTCCATTAGCATCATAGGAAAGTCCGTCCACTTTTAGATGCTGATTAGAGAGCACGCTCCCGTTTGGAATAAACTGCGCTTTTTCGAGCCAGTTATTATGGTTATAGGTATACTGCTGTACAAATACCTCATTTTCATGGGCCCCTTGAAAATTTCGGGTACGGGTAGCAATACAATCGTGCGCTAGCGGGGGCTTAACTCCCTGATATTTTGAAGCCAAAAACTTCTGAAAGCATATATTAAAGGGATATCCATATAAATAATAATCCTGGAACTCTTTGGTTTTAACAAACTCTATTAAAGTTTGCTCAAACATTAAATTCATAGGCTCCAGAGCTGTTGGTTAATTTATATGTACAAGTGGAGTCACAATATAGGACTGCCATAAGAATGACACATCTTAACTTAGTTAGATTGGAAAAGGAAACCTAAAACTATCTTTTATTTTTAGTTATTGCTACTCACATAATAACTGAAGTTTAAATAAACTCCAAAGTTTTTAGATTGACTTAGTTCAGATTTTATAACATCTGTCAGACCAAATTTTGTTATTAGTTCTAATTGTAGATTCGTTGACAACGAAGTACCAACTCCGGTAATAACGCCAAAAGATATGTTTTTATAAAAATCTTTAATAAGGTCATAATCTTTCCTTGGATTTTCCTTTAAAGTATTTACAACATTAAAACCGCCCAAGAGGTGTAATCCCTTATTGTAGTTGGAATCTAAATCATATTTTAAGAAGCTTTGCAGTTGCAAAGAATAAATAGTTATTTTATCAAAGAACTTATTAGCGGAAAAATCTCCTCTAACTTCATAATAAGGCTTTTCAAAAAAGATATTAAAAATAAGATTAGATTTTATTCCAAAACTTTGATTTACTTGATAATCACCAAAGGAGCCAATGCTAATACCTCCGCCCCTGGAAATTCCTTCTAAAAAACTCCCACTTCTAATGTTGATCTGATTAAAATTACCTCCCAGAAGCGGGCCATAGGAAAAATTTTGGGAATAGGTATATATTGTAGGTGTCAATAAAAAAAGAATTATCAAAATCTTCTTCATTTTAAATATTTTGGTTTATTAGTAAAACCGCCTAATCGCTTAAACGGCCTTTTCTTTTCTCTACCTTTCGAGATACAATCGCGAGCTAGCGGGGCAATTTATACCCAAAACAACATTTCTTTTGTCAAAATATTTTAACTAATATTGCAATTAATTACTGTAAACGCTTGATTTTAGTTAAGTATGTTGGACATTGGAAGTAGGATAACAGCCTTAAGAAAGAAGTTTAATCTTTCGCAAAGTGAGCTTGCCAAAAAGGTGGAAGTATCGCGTACTATTATTGGTAATTACGAGCGTAATGAAAATACACCCTCCATTGATATTTTACTTAAAATAGCCAAAACCTTTGATGTTTCTGTAGATTATTTAATTGGAGAAGGTTCTCTGTCTTCCTATGACAAAGAGGTGTTAAAACGTATTAATGATATTGAACATTTACCTGAAGAAGATAAAAAGCATATATTCTACCTTATTGATAATCTGGTTAAAGCGGCCAAATTAAAAGCTATTTAAAATTAACCATCTTTATTACCACCAGACAGCCCCGATTAATTATCGGGATGGCGGGAGCGGGGAGAATCACATTGCTATTTACAAATTATTTATCTGATAATCAATAGATTAATCTACTTCTGAATGTCCTTATTTTAATGTATTACTTTATCTTACTTATTTATCTTAAAACCTGCGTTTTTAATTCTTAAAGTATCATATACGGGTCTATCTAACAATAATTTATTGTTGTCTGGATTTTTAGAAGAAAATTCAACAATAAAATATTTATCTATTAAAGATTCTCTTCGCTCATCTCTTATGTATTCATATCCCTTGTACCATTTACCATTATATTCAAATGAAAAATCAGCGTTATGACGATAATGGGAATAACTAATCTCATAAACTTTAGCAATCCCAATTTTTTTATTATCACTTAAATTATTATCCTTTTTGATAGTGTTATAAATACCATAGGCTATAAAAATGGCGAGTGCTAACGGTATATAAACTTTTCGCTTATCCATTCTCATTACATAAAAAACTATTGATTTAATGATCTTACTCCTTCTCCTACAGCATTAGCACCTATGTTGAAATAGGTGTCATATAAAGTTTTATTGGTTTTAGAAAGCACCCAACTTTTGGGTAGACCAGAGTGACTGCTAACAGCCGTTTCAACAACATAATTCATCACAATGTCAGAACCAGTATTAATACTAAAGTTACCATCGTAATCAAAAACAGCTTGGGCTAATACCGCAGTTTGACCATTTAATGCGGTCGCAATTGCTACATCAAAATAATCGACACGATCTAAACGTCCTCCATTTGATAATACCTGACCCCCAAAATTACCTACTCCATTAATTATTGCCATTCTGCCAGTATTTAATGCTAGATTTGAAAAAAGATGAGAGCCATAGGCTGCGGTTACTGGTGAGGTTGCAAGCATTGGAGTAGAAATCATAACAGATGAAATAAGCTGTAGATCGTACCCCATATCCCCAGGTTTCCAGTTTAAAGCTCCGCTGTTCCAATTATGTACAAACCTTTCAAAGTCTACGCCTTCTAATGAATTCATTTTGGGAGAGATATAAGAGTTTCCAAATCTTTTATTGTACTGTTGGCTTACCTGATTATAGTCTCCTTTAAAACCTAGAGCAGTACCATGCTGATCCATCCAATTTGAAAAAGATCCGCCAAAATCTGTAACTACTTCTGAGGTCCAACCATTATTTCTAAACTTGTCAGGAAGAGTTCCAGTTACCGTAACTTCATCTAGTTTGTTTACTGTTCCTGTGCATATTTGCCCTGGAGGGCAATCGCTACCACCAGAAGGGTCGATCCGGTTTACCCAGTTATTCCCCATTGCTAAATACGGAGAAAAATATTGCCCTGCCGGATCTGTAGTCAGCCACCTGTTTATCCTTGGGTCGTATAGTCTTAATTCAAAAGCCACCTTCCCGGTTTCGGTATCAAGCTCTTGCCCCTGGTAGTTATAGCGGTAATCTCCCTGGAGGCTGTGCCCCGGCATGAGCATGCCTCCCGGGTAGTAGTTACTGCATTTTTAAAGCAAAAACTACTTTTTTATTCGCATACCTTCTCAAAAAACAACCTTCAAAAAATTTCAATGAACATCCTTTTATTCTTATGCAAGATAGTAATTTAATGGAGTTCTTTCTTACAAAAAGGCTTACTTTTTTGTTTGTCAGTATATTGTCAATACTATGTCATTTGTACTATGATTTAACAACACAAGGGTTTTGGTAAAGCCGCGCTAAGCAAAGCCCAGTTATTTTAGGATAAAATAGCCCCTGTGCTGTGCTTAGCTTCCTTTTCCTCGCTATGTTTACATAACGTGCTCTTATAGCAACATTCCTTTACTTCCTGTACTATAAGCACATTATGTAAAATACTCCCGCTTACGCGCCCTGGCCCCCATCGCTTTTTACCAAACATTGTATAGTATTAGTTCTGGAAAGATAAGGGGCTCTGCCTATCGGCAGACAGGCGTTCCGCCGGATGGCGGTACTGGTTCCGACGGTTGGCGGAACGATAGCCCAAGTGGCGATTGAGCGTCACGTAAAACAGCGGATTGTGGCCACAATCACACATCTTGAAGTTGGTGTTTTTTACCCTTACGACCGACAGGGAGTAAACAACAAAGGCGAAGCCTAAAGCGGAGCGCCGAGGCTGACACGGACACACAGGCAAGCCACGCATTGCCGTGAACGTGCCACCAGCTTTTTTTGACCGCTATTTAGTGAACTAGTATCTACCAAAAAAAGTGCAGTAGGCCGAGGCATCAGCGGCGTAGCCCAACGAAGCAACGGTTTTGTTGCTCCAAGCAACCAAAGTAAGTTGCGGGTGAACCGAGCTAAGTGGGGAAGCGAAGGTTTTTACTTCACTTGTAAAAACGAGCCTAGTGGGAGCGAGGAGAACACCTTTTAACCCCCTTTTATTAAAAAACCCGAACTTAAAAAAGATCGGGTTATACGTTTATAAGATCAATACTCAACTAAGTATTTTTAAGCCATTCAGACAGCCCTTCGAGTTCTTCCCCCGGATAACCGGCCAAAAGGATCTTACAGAGCCAGTAAATACTGTTTTCAACTTCTTTTTTATAGACATCTTCCACTTGGGTAAGCATGGCTATAGCTGCCAGTAAAGCCTCTTGCATATAGGCCAGTTCGTTTAGATCGTCAATGGGGAGTTTTAAGTAATGACCTTTAAGATCGGTGTGTAGGGTGACGGCGTACCTCTCGGTAAATTCTTGTAAATTCATTGTTACAGTGTTTTAAGGATTAAAAAACCCGCCTTAGCCTTCCTTCTGTACTGTAACATACAGTGCAATAGGTTTCCCTTCTTGCAGGCATAGCGGGCGTGTTTCAGTTAACTAATTTGCTAACGTGTTACAGTTTTAAGGAATAAAAGTACGATGTTTTTCTTTGTTCTATGGACTTCTGTTTTGTGTTTTCATTTTGTTGTGTGTTATGAGAAAGGGTGATAGGTGGCAATGGTATGATGCAGGTTTTCCAGATCGTCCTGCTTATAGCGTTCTGTAGAACTGATATAGCGATGTCCTGCCATATACTGAACCTTTCTAAGATTGTATGTTTTAAGCCAGTTTACAATGACACTGGCGCGTAGTTGTTTTAAAGAGATAAATTGCTGGTGGGTCTTTTTTAGTTCTTTGGTGAGTTTTTGAAGGGTGTTGTGTAATTGATTGCTCCCTCCCAGGGGTAACAACAGTTGCCGGGTTTCTCTGTGGGTGTGTTGTAGGATGCGGGGGTGGATCTCTTTGATGTATCCCATAAGTTCCATCAATTGCCAGGGTTTGAGTTCCAGTACCCGGCTGTTACTTTTTTTGCTTCCGGGGATCTCTATACGTCCTTTGTAAAGCTGTACGTGCTCAATTTCTAACTGGTGTAGGTTCTGAGCGGTAATCCCCTGATAGACCAATAGCCCGATGATCACCTTATTGCGTTTTCGTGTCAGTGGGTTTCCATTTTCGGTGGGGTAACTGTAATAGAGGTCTTCCAGTTCGTCCGGGCTTAGAAGATTGCGAAGCAGGTGCTTTTTTACGCCTTTGATATGAATAGGCGCAATGATGTTTTCTTGTCGGTAATTCTCTGCTACCAGATACTCAAAATAGACTTTAAGGCTGCTGATATAGCCTTTGAGGGTACCGGGTTTTATGTTTCTTGTTCGCAGGTGTTCGATGTATTTTAAAAATGTTTTGTAATCCATACTCTCCGGGGTAGTTCCGTACTCTTTACACCATTTAATACATTGCGCTGCGGCTCTTAGGTAGGTGGGTATGGCTCCGGGGGTGTATCCCTGTTTCCGTAGATAGTTCATATAGGTATGCATCGGTGTGTTGTTTTAAAAAATGGGTGTATATCTGCGTGCTCTCCAGAGAGTTATGTCCTAAAAAATTACTGATCTGCTCGATGTGGGCGCCTTGTTCCATCAGGTGGGTGGCAATGCTGTGCCTGAGACTGTGAAGGGTGATGTTTTTTGATTGGAGTTCTTTATTGTCTGTCATTTGAAGCAATACGGCCAGGCGATTGGCAAAACTCTGTCCCTGTAACCGTCCTCCCCGGTAATTTAAAAACAGGGCTTCGTTTTCTTTGTTCCGATTGCTATCGGGATAAAAGGCGGGGCGATGGTCATAGAGGTAATATTCTAAAATATCCATGCTGTGTTTGTTAAGGGGTACAAAACGTTCTTTGTAGTTTTTTCCCTGTCTTACAAACAGCCTTTGTTTATCAAAAAGGATATCGCTTCTGTCCAGGTGTACTACTTCGTTTCTTCTGAGCCCGCAACTGTAAAAGCAAACCAGCATGGCCTTATCGCGCCAGCGTATTTTTTGCTGATTGTGACTGTAATTGGTGACGGTAAAGAGTTGTTTTATTTCTTGTTGGGTAAGCACCTGTAAATGATCCCTGGCATTGCCTTGTTCGTGTTTTAAATGAATATTAATGCCTTTGTGGTTGTGATGTTTTAAGTATTCCCTGAACTTAAAAAGGGCTTGCTGGTGTTTGTTTAAATACCCGCCGCTTAATCCTCCGTGGCTGCGTTGGTGGGGGCGTATTTTCAGGTGATGGTAATACCGGGTAATATGATGGGTTTGTATATGATCCAGCTTATTAATGTCATGGGTTTCCAGGTAGTGAAAAAATTCACGCAGATGCAGGGGCAGGTAGTATACTGTTGTTGGTGCATAGCCTAAAATATCCAGCCATTGTTTAAAATCTTGTAACAAAACTTTATAGCTGTGATTGTTTAGATTGAGTTGCTTCATCATCTTTTTGTATTAGTTCCCGAAGCGAGTTCGGGATTAATTCGATTACGCATTTTTATAAAAATGCTATCTCATTAATTTTATCAGGGTATGTTTTTTTTAAGTTTTAGTGAACTACTTGTTTAAGTGTTTGATTATCAGATAGGCTATTGGTTCATTTTAGGGATTGAACTACTATGAACTACTCTGAACCTCTATTACCTTTTCTTTATGTTGTAATTGTGTTATAATGTTGTCAAATAATTGTTGTATTTGTGTTTGGGTATTTGTGTACTCGTTATAGCTCACCACTTCATATACATAGCCTTTGCGCTTATCGCCTTTGATCTTTCTAATGAGTTCGGCCTGTATAAGCTGTAACATATACCGCTTTTGATTGCTGGGATGGATGCGTAAAACGCGGCGTATCTCTGTATTGGTAAAGGTAGATTGGCTCGCTTTGGTCAGGTATTGTTTCAGGGATTCAAAAAAATGCCGGCAGGCTCCGCTTAGTATATCACTCTTACGTAGCAGCACTTCCCCTATAAGTTTGTTGGCCTCTTGGATATCTTCGAGCGTTGTTTCAATAAATAGTTCCCCTGTTTGGGTGTCGACCTTCGACTCTCGTTGCATCTGGCAGTAAAAGGTAATGGCTTCAATAAATTGTAAGTAATGGGCATTGGTTCTTCGGGGTTTAAATACGGATTGGGGGAGTTCCAGTGCCATCGCGTAAGGGTTGATCACTTTGATGGGTTTTAGTACCCGTTGTACATTGCAAAGAAGCTCGGCAGCGTGTAGTTGCTCATCCTGGTTGATCTGTCCCGCCGACACGGCGCGCTGATAGTTCATAATACGCTGGTCTTGCTGCTCACTCTCATCGATATAGAGTAAAAAACTACGGTTGCTGTTGTCTTCGTAAATATGTTCTTTGGTGGTACACCCGGCCACACTTACCGGACCTTCTACGGTTAAATGGATGGTTTTTGTGGTTCCCTGGCGGTCTTTGTGTACCACGGTTTTGGTAATGCGTTTTTTACTTTGGAGTTCGCGAAGTGGGTAGAGTACGCTTTCTGCTCCGTCCAGATCTTCTATTAAAATAAGTTTGTGCTGTAACTCGGTGCGGTTAAAGTAATAAAAGGCGTTGGCCGAGAGAACGGTGATCTCTACTTTATCTTCCGGGGGAATGAGCTCGGCTACTTTGCTTTGCAAATGGGTCTTGCCCATCCCGCTACTGCCCAAACTGACACAATGAAGCGGGTTTTGGGTTTTTCGCGAAGTGAATATAAGATACATTAAAAGGCGGTTGATTTCTTCGCCTATAACCCCGCTTTTGCCGATAAGCTCGTTGGTTTTTTCCAAAAGGCTTTTAGATTTTAAAAAGGTCTCGGCTTGTTTTTGTTCCCGGGCACTGAGGTGTTTGACAGCGGGGCGCTCATGCTGGTTTTGGGATTCCAGCAATACAAAACGGTAGTTCTCCAGGGCATGGGTAAGCTGCTGCAAATCGTTTCTAAGGATGCTGGTTCCCACCTCCAGCCGCTCGGCAGCTTTTCTGATGAGCTTCTCTACCTGATTGTCGTTATATAGATCAATACTCTGTCTTAAAGCGTTATGGGATTGGCTACCTGCCTTCGCAGACACAAGCTTTTGTATGCTCAGGGTAACTCTAAGGGTTTCCAATCGGGTAGTTTTAATCCCTCCCAGAATATGGATCTCCAGGGCTTTGGTAAGGTAGCTGTATCGGTAGGGGTTGGAAGTGTTGAGCATTGTTGATAAATTTTTATATATATCGTATACGAAACAAATATATCAAAAAAGATATATCTTTACAATTCGTATACGATATAATTATCAACAATACGTATGATAAATTCTTATTTAAGGCATCTTATTTGTTATTTTTGAGGTGGTTAGTATCGTATTTGATTTATGACTTTAGGACAACGCATACAGGAACTACGTAAAAAAGCCCATCTTTCTCAAAGTGAGTTGGCTGCTAAAATTGAGATCTCATATCCTCAGATGAGCCGATATGAAATTAAGGATGTACAGCCTCCTGCCGATGTTTTAAAGCGATTGGCAGATGTTTTTGGGGTCTCTATTGATTACCTGGTAAATGGTTCGTTACAGCAAAAGGCCGAAGGTTCTCTGGATGATAACGAACTCCTGCAACAGTTTAAAGAAGTAGAACAAATGAATGAGGACGACAGAAACACGGTTAAAAAACTTATCGATGCTTTTATTACCAAAAAGAAAGTGCAAAAATTAGCTCAATAGCTACCACAAAAAAACCGCCTAATCTCTTAAAAGGCCTTTTCTTATTCTTTTTTAACCATCAGATTGTTGAATATGCGAAAGGATGTATCTATTTCGGTAACTGTTTTGGTCATTTAATAAGTCGATTAAATCTGATAATTCATCTTTATCATGTTCATTACATTGTAAATAAAGATAAAATTGAATTAATACTGGTTCATCACAAACCAAGTTTGATATTTCATTTTTATATGAGCAAGGAGAGTAAGTATTATTTTCTTTTATGAACATTTCCCAGAATAATATTTCTTTGTTCTCAGGAAACTCATTCTTTGATCTAGTTAATAACTTATCTAAACAACAATCTAGTTTGCTTATTTTCTCTTGAGTAAAAATTCTTTGGTTAATACAATAAAACTGTAAACCCGAATCGAAAAGAACATCCCAATAAAGTATTATTAGGTTAATGTAATCATCAGCAGTATGATGACCTTTTTCTATTCTAGTTACATAGTGATATTCTAAATCTTTTAAATCCTTAAATTTCATAATCTTATCGAGGTATATTATTAACACCTGCATTTACTATTTTACCATTTATAGTCTCAACCCAAACTTGCTTTCCACTTTTGAAGGTTCGATGAAAAGTTTTGACGTTGGCATTAATTTTTGCTGCATTAGTTGTTTGGACAAGATTTTTGGTGTCTGACGCAACAGAAGAAAACAATTTTAAATATCTATTTTGAGATGTAACTGTTGTTGGATTAACATGTCCTGGAGCATTCCTAAAAATGTGTTTTAGGGCATTGGGGTTTTTAACGAATTTAAGAAGAGATAACCCTCCCGTGCCTATATACTCTAGAGCGCCTGAACTGGCATAATTTATAGGCTCCCTTTGAATGAGTTCAGGTATTTGGGCTTCTTTTTCCAACTCCTCTAACATTCTTATAGAAACTGATTTGCCAGTCTCTAAATCTTTCTGTTTGTTAAGATTCTCTGCCAAGGCATTTATACCAGCCCAGTAGTTTTGAGTTTCCATACTGACACCAAACACATTAACTTCTGGCGTACTAGACCACCCAAAATCTCCTAAATGAGTATAGGTTTGACCATCTGTTGCTGTATAGGTACTTCCTTCACTATATCCTGAGGGATCAGGACATTTAGGACATCCCCCATCGGGGTCAATTAAATTTATTGGATCATTGTCCATACTCCAATAGGGGGAAAATCCGGCACCCTTTGGATCAGGTGTTAACCATCTATTTATTCGCTGATCATACAGACGTAACTGGAAGGCTATTTTCCCGGTCTCCGTGTCGAGTTCCTGCCCCTGGTAATTATAGCGGTAATCTCCCTGCAGATTGTGTCCCGGCATGAGCATGCCGCCCGGGTAGTAGTTACTGCATTTTTAAAGCAAAAACTACTTTTTTATTCGCATACCTTCTCAAAAAACAACCTTCAAAAAATTTCAATGAACATCCTTTTATTCTTATGCAAGATAGTAATTTAATGGAGTTCTTTCTTACAAAAAGGCTTACTTTTTTGTTTGTCAGTATATTGTCAATACTATGTCATTTGTACTATGATTTAACAACACAAGGGTTTTGGTAAAGCCGCGCTAAGCAAAGCCCAGTTATTTTAGGATAAAATAGCCCCTGTGCTGTGCTTAGCTTCCTTTTCCTCGCTATGTTTACATAACGTGCTCTTATAGCAACATTCCTTTACTTCCTGTACTATAAGCACATTATGTAAAATACTCCCGCTTACGCGCCCTGGCCCCCATCGCTTTTTACCAAACATTGTATAGTATTAGTTCTGGAAAGATAAGGGGCTCTGCCTATCGGCAGACAGGCGTTCCGCCGGATGGCGGTACTGGTTCCGACGGTTGGCGGAACGATAGCCCAAGTGGCGATTGAGCGTCACGTAAAACAGCGGATTGTGGCCACAATCACACATCTTGAAGTTGGTGTTTTTTACCCTTACGACCGACAGGGAGTAAACAACAAAGGCGAAGCCTAAAGCGGAGCGCCGAGGCTGACACGGACACACAGGCAAGCCACGCATTGCCGTGAACGTGCCACCAGCTTTTTTTGACCGCTATTTAGTGAACTAGTATCTACCAAAAAAAGTGCAGTAGGCCGAGGCATCAGCGGCGTAGCCCAACGAAGCAACGGTTTTGTTGCTCCAAGCAACCAAAGTAAGTTGCGGGTGAACCGAGCTAAGTGGGGAAGCGAAGGTTTTTACTTCACTTGTAAAAACGAGCCTAGTGGGAGCGAGGAGAACACCTTTTAACCCCCTTTTATTAAAAAACCCGAACTTAAAAAAGATCGGGTTATACGTTTATAAGATCAATACTCAACTAAGTATTTTTAAGCCATTCAGACAGCCCTTCGAGTTCTTCCCCCGGATAACCGGCCAAAAGGATCTTACAGAGCCAGTAAATACTGTTTTCAACTTCTTTTTTATAGACATCTTCCACTTGGGTAAGCATGGCTATAGCTGCCAGTAAAGCCTCTTGCATATAGGCCAGTTCGTTTAGATCGTCAATGGGGAGTTTTAAGTAATGACCTTTAAGATCGGTGTGTAGGGTGACGGCGTACCTCTCGGTAAATTCTTGTAAATTCATTGTTACAGTGTTTTAAGGATTAAAAAACCCGCCTTAGCCTTCCTTCTGTACTGTAACATACAGTGCAATAGGTTTCCCTTCTTGCAGGCATAGCGGGCGTGTTTCAGTTAACTAATTTGCTAACGTGTTACAGTTTTAAGGAATAAAAGTACGATGTTTTTCTTTGTTCTATGGACTTCTGTTTTGTGTTTTCATTTTGTTGTGTGTTATGAGAAAGGGTGATAGGTGGCAATGGTATGATGCAGGTTTTCCAGATCGTCCTGCTTATAGCGTTCTGTAGAACTGATATAGCGATGTCCTGCCATATACTGAACCTTTCTAAGATTGTATGTTTTAAGCCAGTTTACAATGACACTGGCGCGTAGTTGTTTTAAAGAGATAAATTGCTGGTGGGTCTTTTTTAGTTCTTTGGTGAGTTTTTGAAGGGTGTTGTGTAATTGATTGCTCCCTCCCAGGGGTAACAACAGTTGCCGGGTTTCTCTGTGGGTGTGTTGTAGGATGCGGGGGTGGATCTCTTTGATGTATCCCATAAGTTCCATCAATTGCCAGGGTTTGAGTTCCAGTACCCGGCTGTTACTTTTTTTGCTTCCGGGGATCTCTATACGTCCTTTGTAAAGCTGTACGTGCTCAATTTCTAACTGGTGTAGGTTCTGAGCGGTAATCCCCTGATAGACCAATAGCCCGATGATCACCTTATTGCGTTTTCGTGTCAGTGGGTTTCCATTTTCGGTGGGGTAACTGTAATAGAGGTCTTCCAGTTCGTCCGGGCTTAGAAGATTGCGAAGCAGGTGCTTTTTTACGCCTTTGATATGAATAGGCGCAATGATGTTTTCTTGTCGGTAATTCTCTGCTACCAGATACTCAAAATAGACTTTAAGGCTGCTGATATAGCCTTTGAGGGTACCGGGTTTTATGTTTCTTGTTCGCAGGTGTTCGATGTATTTTAAAAATGTTTTGTAATCCATACTCTCCGGGGTAGTTCCGTACTCTTTACACCATTTAATACATTGCGCTGCGGCTCTTAGGTAGGTGGGTATGGCTCCGGGGGTGTATCCCTGTTTCCGTAGATAGTTCATATAGGTATGCATCGGTGTGTTGTTTTAAAAAATGGGTGTATATCTGCGTGCTCTCCAGAGAGTTATGTCCTAAAAAATTACTGATCTGCTCGATGTGGGCGCCTTGTTCCATCAGGTGGGTGGCAATGCTGTGCCTGAGACTGTGAAGGGTGATGTTTTTTGATTGGAGTTCTTTATTGTCTGTCATTTGAAGCAATACGGCCAGGCGATTGGCAAAACTCTGTCCCTGTAACCGTCCTCCCCGGTAATTTAAAAACAGGGCTTCGTTTTCTTTGTTCCGATTGCTATCGGGATAAAAGGCGGGGCGATGGTCATAGAGGTAATATTCTAAAATATCCATGCTGTGTTTGTTAAGGGGTACAAAACGTTCTTTGTAGTTTTTTCCCTGTCTTACAAACAGCCTTTGTTTATCAAAAAGGATATCGCTTCTGTCCAGGTGTACTACTTCGTTTCTTCTGAGCCCGCAACTGTAAAAGCAAACCAGCATGGCCTTATCGCGCCAGCGTATTTTTTGCTGATTGTGACTGTAATTGGTGACGGTAAAGAGTTGTTTTATTTCTTGTTGGGTAAGCACCTGTAAATGATCCCTGGCATTGCCTTGTTCGTGTTTTAAATGAATATTAATGCCTTTGTGGTTGTGATGTTTTAAGTATTCCCTGAACTTAAAAAGGGCTTGCTGGTGTTTGTTTAAATACCCGCCGCTTAATCCTCCGTGGCTGCGTTGGTGGGGGCGTATTTTCAGGTGATGGTAATACCGGGTAATATGATGGGTTTGTATATGATCCAGCTTATTAATGTCATGGGTTTCCAGGTAGTGAAAAAATTCACGCAGATGCAGGGGCAGGTAGTATACTGTTGTTGGTGCATAGCCTAAAATATCCAGCCATTGTTTAAAATCTTGTAACAAAACTTTATAGCTGTGATTGTTTAGATTGAGTTGCTTCATCATCTTTTTGTATTAGTTCCCGAAGCGAGTTCGGGATTAATTCGATTACGCATTTTTATAAAAATGCTATCTCATTAATTTTATCAGGGTATGTTTTTTTTAAGTTTTAGTGAACTACTTGTTTAAGTGTTTGATTATCAGATAGGCTATTGGTTCATTTTAGGGATTGAACTACTATGAACTACTCTGAACCTCTATTACCTTTTCTTTATGTTGTAATTGTGTTATAATGTTGTCAAATAATTGTTGTATTTGTGTTTGGGTATTTGTGTACTCGTTATAGCTCACCACTTCATATACATAGCCTTTGCGCTTATCGCCTTTGATCTTTCTAATGAGTTCGGCCTGTATAAGCTGTAACATATACCGCTTTTGATTGCTGGGATGGATGCGTAAAACGCGGCGTATCTCTGTATTGGTAAAGGTAGATTGGCTCGCTTTGGTCAGGTATTGTTTCAGGGATTCAAAAAAATGCCGGCAGGCTCCGCTTAGTATATCACTCTTACGTAGCAGCACTTCCCCTATAAGTTTGTTGGCCTCTTGGATATCTTCGAGCGTTGTTTCAATAAATAGTTCCCCTGTTTGGGTGTCGACCTTCGACTCTCGTTGCATCTGGCAGTAAAAGGTAATGGCTTCAATAAATTGTAAGTAATGGGCATTGGTTCTTCGGGGTTTAAATACGGATTGGGGGAGTTCCAGTGCCATCGCGTAAGGGTTGATCACTTTGATGGGTTTTAGTACCCGTTGTACATTGCAAAGAAGCTCGGCAGCGTGTAGTTGCTCATCCTGGTTGATCTGTCCCGCCGACACGGCGCGCTGATAGTTCATAATACGCTGGTCTTGCTGCTCACTCTCATCGATATAGAGTAAAAAACTACGGTTGCTGTTGTCTTCGTAAATATGTTCTTTGGTGGTACACCCGGCCACACTTACCGGACCTTCTACGGTTAAATGGATGGTTTTTGTGGTTCCCTGGCGGTCTTTGTGTACCACGGTTTTGGTAATGCGTTTTTTACTTTGGAGTTCGCGAAGTGGGTAGAGTACGCTTTCTGCTCCGTCCAGATCTTCTATTAAAATAAGTTTGTGCTGTAACTCGGTGCGGTTAAAGTAATAAAAGGCGTTGGCCGAGAGAACGGTGATCTCTACTTTATCTTCCGGGGGAATGAGCTCGGCTACTTTGCTTTGCAAATGGGTCTTGCCCATCCCGCTACTGCCCAAACTGACACAATGAAGCGGGTTTTGGGTTTTTCGCGAAGTGAATATAAGATACATTAAAAGGCGGTTGATTTCTTCGCCTATAACCCCGCTTTTGCCGATAAGCTCGTTGGTTTTTTCCAAAAGGCTTTTAGATTTTAAAAAGGTCTCGGCTTGTTTTTGTTCCCGGGCACTGAGGTGTTTGACAGCGGGGCGCTCATGCTGGTTTTGGGATTCCAGCAATACAAAACGGTAGTTCTCCAGGGCATGGGTAAGCTGCTGCAAATCGTTTCTAAGGATGCTGGTTCCCACCTCCAGCCGCTCGGCAGCTTTTCTGATGAGCTTCTCTACCTGATTGTCGTTATATAGATCAATACTCTGTCTTAAAGCGTTATGGGATTGGCTACCTGCCTTCGCAGACACAAGCTTTTGTATGCTCAGGGTAACTCTAAGGGTTTCCAATCGGGTAGTTTTAATCCCTCCCAGAATATGGATCTCCAGGGCTTTGGTAAGGTAGCTGTATCGGTAGGGGTTGGAAGTGTTGAGCATTGTTGATAAATTTTTATATATATCGTATACGAAACAAATATATCAAAAAAGATATATCTTTACAATTCGTATACGATATAATTATCAACAATACGTATGATAAATTCTTATTTAAGGCATCTTATTTGTTATTTTTGAGGTGGTTAGTATCGTATTTGATTTATGACTTTAGGACAACGCATACAGGAACTACGTAAAAAAGCCCATCTTTCTCAAAGTGAGTTGGCTGCTAAAATTGAGATCTCATATCCTCAGATGAGCCGATATGAAATTAAGGATGTACAGCCTCCTGCCGATGTTTTAAAGCGATTGGCAGATGTTTTTGGGGTCTCTATTGATTACCTGGTAAATGGTTCGTTACAGCAAAAGGCCGAAGGTTCTCTGGATGATAACGAACTCCTGCAACAGTTTAAAGAAGTAGAACAAATGAATGAGGACGACAGAAACACGGTTAAAAAACTTATCGATGCTTTTATTACCAAAAAGAAAGTGCAAAAATTAGCTCAATAGCTACCACAAAAAAACCGCCTAATCTCTTAAAAGGCCTTTTCTTATTCTTTTTTAACCATCAGATTGTTGAATATGCGAAAGGATGTATCTATTTCGGTAACTGTTTTGGTCATTTAATAAGTCGATTAAATCTGATAATTCATCTTTATCATGTTCATTACATTGTAAATAAAGATAAAATTGAATTAATACTGGTTCATCACAAACCAAGTTTGATATTTCATTTTTATATGAGCAAGGAGAGTAAGTATTATTTTCTTTTATGAACATTTCCCAGAATAATATTTCTTTGTTCTCAGGAAACTCATTCTTTGATCTAGTTAATAACTTATCTAAACAACAATCTAGTTTGCTTATTTTCTCTTGAGTAAAAATTCTTTGGTTAATACAATAAAACTGTAAACCCGAATCGAAAAGAACATCCCAATAAAGTATTATTAGGTTAATGTAATCATCAGCAGTATGATGACCTTTTTCTATTCTAGTTACATAGTGATATTCTAAATCTTTTAAATCCTTAAATTTCATAATCTTATCGAGGTATATTATTAACACCTGCATTTACTATTTTACCATTTATAGTCTCAACCCAAACTTGCTTTCCACTTTTGAAGGTTCGATGAAAAGTTTTGACGTTGGCATTAATTTTTGCTGCATTAGTTGTTTGGACAAGATTTTTGGTGTCTGACGCAACAGAAGAAAACAATTTTAAATATCTATTTTGAGATGTAACTGTTGTTGGATTAACATGTCCTGGAGCATTCCTAAAAATGTGTTTTAGGGCATTGGGGTTTTTAACGAATTTAAGAAGAGATAACCCTCCCGTGCCTATATACTCTAGAGCGCCTGAACTGGCATAATTTATAGGCTCCCTTTGAATGAGTTCAGGTATTTGGGCTTCTTTTTCCAACTCCTCTAACATTCTTATAGAAACTGATTTGCCAGTCTCTAAATCTTTCTGTTTGTTAAGATTCTCTGCCAAGGCATTTATACCAGCCCAGTAGTTTTGAGTTTCCATACTGACACCAAACACATTAACTTCTGGCGTACTAGACCACCCAAAATCTCCTAAATGAGTATAGGTTTGACCATCTGTTGCTGTATAGGTACTTCCTTCACTATATCCTGAGGGATCAGGACATTTAGGACATCCCCCATCGGGGTCAATTAAATTTATTGGATCATTGTCCATACTCCAATAGGGGGAAAATCCGGCACCCTTTGGATCAGGTGTTAACCATCTATTTATTCGCTGATCATACAGACGTAACTGGAAGGCTATTTTCCCGGTCTCCGTGTCGAGTTCCTGCCCCTGGTAATTATAGCGGTAATCTCCCTGCAGATTGTGTCCCGGCATGAGCATGCCGCCCGGGTAGTAATCAGATTGCCCGACAATATCCAGCCCGGAACTGTTTTGCACCACGGCACGTACATTCCCTAAATGGTCTGTGATCTCAAAAGAAGTTCCTGCCCCTGGGCGGTTATAGATCCCTAACCTGGAAGCCCCATAGACGGGGTGTTCCACCAGTTGGGGTGTAACACTGGCAGTGCTACCCTCAGTTTGTTCTATAATGGCCATTCCTGAGATGGTTGGCCGGTTTTTATCCGGAGCAATCGGGGTCATTACAATATTGAGCTCCCCGTCTGTTACCTGAATATCGGTAAAAGTAAAAGAGATCTCCTGGTTATTAGCCTCCACAAAAATATCAAAATCGTTTTTAACCAGTTGCCCCTCTACTTCAATATCAAACACGCGGTTCCCTGCCGCGGCCGCAGGAGCATCCGGATCTTTTCCAAACCAAAGTTCGTTGTGATGGGTGGTCAGGGTATAGGTACCATTGGATACCGGGATGTTATAATAAAGCGGTTCCCCATCAGCCTCAGATACACGTTCAGTTTGAAAGAGCGCCTCTGTACTGGCTGTAGTATTTTCAAAAGGCATATGGTTGCTATAGTAACCACTTAAAAGATCGCCGGTATAGGTTTTTCCATTATACACCACATCATTGGATGTACCGGTATTTAAGTAGAGCTGTAGGGGCGGTTTTTCGAATTTATGTCCCAGAATAGCAATCCCACACACACTGGCGCGGTTGGCACTCACCGGCATATCAATGGTCATGATCCCATCGGTTACCGTTATATTGCTAAAGGAAAGGATCCTGGGATCGTTATTGATATCACTGTAAAAATCCAGGTCGTTTTGAACTATTTGGTCCTCCACAACAATATCAAACACCCTATTGCCTTCGCCACCTGGAGGTGCGGAGCCGTGCTCCCCAAACCAAAGTTCATTGTGATAGGTGCGCAGGGTATATGTTCCTTCGGGTACGGGAATGGTATAGCGCAGGGTTTCCCCGTCGTTTTGAGATACCCGCTCTGTCTGGAACAGGGGATCGCTGCTGGCAGAGGTATTGGTAAAGGTATAGGTACTGTTATAATAGCCCGGATAGTTGCCATCCCCTTCAAAGGTTTTTCCTTTATAAGTAACATTGGCCGTGGTTCCTGCATTGAGGTAGATCTCCACATCATACTCAGGGGTAGCCTCTGTGGCACTATAAATAGCCACGGGATTGCCACTGGCATCACGCACATACCAGGTATTGGTGGTTGTGGCATCATCTACGATATGAAGTTTACGCTGGCGCTGCCCGCGATCGTTATATATAAATTTTACGGTCTCGGGATTGGTTACATTCGGATCCTGTTCTACAGAAGAGGTGAGTCCGCTTGCATTGTAGTAGTATTTAGCCTCCTCCTGATCGTTCTCTGAAAGCTGACCTATACTGTTATAGTGATAGTTCTCATTGGCCTGAGACTCCAGATCGGCTACCGCGGCACCAGCTACTGCATCAGTGATATGCGAGAGCCTATTGGTATTTGGGTAGTAATGATAAGTAAACTGATCCATAGGGGTTGCCACAGGGCTTCCATTTACCAGGGCATCCTGGCGGTTTCTGTTTAAAGATAATAAATTTCCGTTAGCATCATAAGAAAGGCCGTCTACTTTTAGATGCTGATCAGAAAGCACACTTCCGTTTGGAATAAACTGCGCCTTTTCGAGCCAGTTGTTATTGTTATAGGTATACTGTTGTACAAATACCTCATTTTCATTGGCCCCCTGGAAATTTCGGGTACGGGTGGCACGGATATTTCCGTTATACTGGTCGGCCACCGTTACCGTATTACCTATAAAAGTCTCCAGCTCTTCGATCTGGGTTCCGCTTCGCTGGTAATCCCCTTTGTGATAATCGAGAATCATCCCAAACACATCATTGCTGTCTCCACCCGGATCAAAACTGCTACCGGATTTTGGATGATTGATCATTTTAAGTTGCCCGTTCAGGTTGTATACATAATCAATTCCCTGCAGGTTTTGAGCCAGTTGGGTGCGTTTTAAGGCGCCGTTCTCATAATAGGTATAGGAGGCCTGCTCGGTAAAATTCGTATCATCTACAGAGGTTTCCACTTTTACCAGTTGATTGGCCGCGTTATAGGAATAACGATGTACAAAAATCTCTGTGGGATCATGCTTTTGATAGATCACTTTGGTGACGTTCCCGGTAGCATCATCATACTGATAATCCAGGGTTTTCACCCCAAGTCCCTCTACGTACTGCACATGCCATACTACCCTTCCATAAATATCATAGCTATACCAGGAAGCAGCCGAGTGGTTATTTTCATTATAGGTTTTCGATACATTACCCGCTACATAGGTTTGGGTAGGATAGTGGCTGATATCAATACCATCGCGATTCAGGGCCTCGTGCAATCCTATTTTATCGGGAATATCATAAACGGTCATGGTACGCTCATAACAATAATCGGGATTTAATTCTTCGGTGCTTGAAATGGTTCCCTGGCCGGGAATATATTCATACATATGTACATTATGAATACTGCCTATGGGATCGTTCATGGTAATATCCAGCAAAAGAGGATTGTTATTAGGGGTATCCAGGGTGCTTTGCGAGGTGTGTTTGAGTTCTCCGTTGAGATAATATTTGATAACCCCAAAATCCCGTTCCACTTTAATGACATCCCCCGGTTTTAGTCCGTAATAGAGTAAGGTAGCTATTCGGGTCCCTTTTTCATAAACATATAGGGAGGATCCGCGGTATACGTACAGTGCATAATCAATGGTGGTATGATACGAACTGGCATTTACCTCGGAGAGTCCCATAAAAAAGGTTCGATAGTCCTGCAGTGTAGTTTCTATATACCCATTACCTGCTATAAAATTTTTAGAACCGATCCCACCATAGGAGCTTTGGGGGCCAATTTTCCAGATACTGCCCTGGTAGGTAAGTACATTGGTATAATCCCGGTATCGTTTGTTGGGAGTTCCACTAAGAGTCAGATCCTGAACCTGTCCGCCCGGATCATAGATATGGGCCACGCCCATCAGTTCTTCATTTACCGAAGAAAGGGCAGAGGTATAGAACTGGATTCCGTTATGATAGTAATTTACCGTAGTTCCAATACGCTCCACGGTAAAGGTATCCCCCGCATTATACGGAGTATTTCCATGGGTACGGAACTCATCAAAAACCGTAAAACTTCCCACATCATTAATATAGATAGGGAATTTTATTTTGCTACGGGTATAGCCAGCCGAGGCTGTATTACTAGCCAGTCCAAACATGATGCGTTTATCGGTTTGTAATACGGTCATGGTCACACTGCCATCTCCATCCAGTTTTTCGGTGGTAGAGGCCAGGGCGGTATAGTGTACACCGGCAGGTGCTATCGAGGTGATGATATTGCCCGATACCTGGGTATCAGCAGAGGTAATATAGGGGTTAAGTGTTGGAGTAGCGGTAGTCCCTTCCAGTACAAAATTAGTAATGGCCGAAGTTCCTGTATAAAAGGCCATATCTCCTAACAGGTTTCCGGAGCTAGGGGTTACAGAAGTATAAAAAACCGTTCCGTTATGCTCAAAGCTTACACTGGTTTGTGTTCTAAAGACCCGGAACTCATCCCCGGAGGTATAAGTGCCTCCACTGTGAACCTGGGTTCCATTTTCATTGGCGGTAAAGGTACCGTCATTGTTTATATAAATAGCATAGTGAATGGTTTGTGGAGTATGATCCAGATTGGTAGCCGATAATCCGATAGCCATGGACTCATTGGCGGCTGTTACATTCCAGCGCACGCCTCCGTCCCCTGTAATTTCTTTATACGTAGCCAGTCCGGCATCCCAGGTGGTTTTACCGATTACTTTGGCGGAATTGGGTCCGGTACTCTCGGTATCTACCTGGTCCCACCATAAAATGGGAACTTCCTGGGCCGATCCGTTAAAGCCTTCGGGACCCTTATACACCCCGCTTTCTATGGGGCGTCCCAACTTGTCATAATTGGTATAGGAAAACTCACTCCGAGCGGATTGTTTACTGTTTTGGGAAAACCGAATCTGTCCGTCATCACGATATACAAAACTGGCATTCCCTTCATCGGGACTGGTGGTTTCCAAAAGTTGCCCCAGGGTATTATAGGTAAAGGTAGAAGCTAAATGGTTTAGGGGCTGACGTGATTCGATAAGCCGATTGGCCTTGTCATAGATATTCAAGCTATAATCGTAATAATTTTCCTGGTAATTTACCCGAATCGCATCGGTTTGCGGGTTATAATCCTCCATATTAATAATAGACACCCGATAAAAACCATTGGGATAGGAAGTAGCCGGCGTAACAGTTTCTTCGGTTATCAGATCGTAGATCTCTATATTGATATTTGCGGGTTTTTGAATCCACATTCCCGTGGTTGCCCCAGCGGGAACGTGTATATCCACAAAGCCTTGCTGACCGATATCTATACCTCGGGTAATATTGGTTGCACCCCCACTTCTTGCCGCAGCCAGGGTATTACCATCGGTATCGGTAAATACCACTACCTCATTACCATGTACATCGCGAGATACGGTTTTGGTGGTTTGTACCAGTTGATAGGCAGCATCGTTAAAGGCCAGGGGGCCGGTAAGTTCAAAACCTGCGGGCATGGTAAAGCTATAGCTATGTACCCACTGATCGGTTCCGTCTTTATTTACTTTATTTCCTCCAACGGTGCGTAAAACCTGTCCGGGATTTAAACTGCTAAATACGCTTTTGGAAAAGGGGTAGGAGGTGATATCCTGATAGGGTTCGTTAGTATTACCATTACTGTAGTACCAGCCCAGGGTTCCGGCCTCACTGTTTACAGGAGCCGGATTTTCTCTGGAGAGGGTTGTATCAAAATCTAATAGGCTATAGGTGTTCCCCAGATTATTTTTTATAAAACTAGCGTAATATCCAAAGGAGGAAGTAACCGGGGCACTCAGGCTTTGAAAGGCCGGGCGTCCGTGATAGTCATACAGGCTTTGAGACACCCATATGGAACTAGTAAGGACATCAAAACTCTGACTTTGGGTAGGCTTTCCAAGCCGGTTAAAAAAGGAAACGCCTTTGGCCACCGTATTTCCCTGGAGGTCATAACTGATGGTACTGATCCAGTTGGAATTATCATTGGGCCTGGGAACGGGTTCCTGGGCATGTATTTGCCCGGTGATCAAAACAAAAACCAACAGGCAGATTATATTTTTCGGACTATTCAAATGACAGATCTTGAGTTTCATAAGCATAGCTTTTTATTAAAGTTGTTCACAGGACACCAGGTTATACTGCTCTTCATCAAAATGGGTAACTTCTCCTGTTATATTATCGGTAACGGTACATCGCCACCTAATACTTTGTGTATTTGGAACACAGAGATCTGAGGTTGCCGGGTCGTACTGATAAGAAAAACCATTGGAGGTAGTATTGGCTACCGAGGTAAAACCCTGGGTAGCGATATCATAGGCCCAGTTAAATGAAAAATCTCCAGAACCTCCTGATAATCCCTGTAGGTTTCCATTAAAAATATAATAGGGTTTATTAATGGTATTATAGATATAAAGCGATGTTGCCGTAACAGGCTGATAATTATAAGTGATATTGGAAATATCAATATTGGCAACCGCTGTATCACAATCTCCGTTGCCATCACAGAGTTGATAGGTGATGGCTACCAGATTGGCTGTGGTACTGGTATTTAAGGTATAGCGTATAAAATCATCAGAGGGGATTGTTGGGGTACCACGATCATCTACCACGGCTGTTCCGGGCCCTAGAATATTGGATACGGACAGGGCGGGTGTAGCGGGACCATCACCTCCAAAATTATCATTGGATAATACATCAATATTGATAGAACCATAGTACTGCATGGTTACGGCATCATCGTTTGCCTCGGGGTTAAAATTCACTTCCTCTCCGGGGTCGCAGCACATACACTCGGTATCATAGATGTTTTCATAATTGTATTTATAGGAATTGGTGATTTTAAATCCACCTGTAAGTGTTGGAGTATCAATTACTTCCTTATAGGTTTTACAAAGGCGTCCGGCGTCATCATAACGGAAACGGGTGGCTAGGTTATTGGCATCCAGGATATGGGTAAGCTCTTCGGTATCGGGATCATATACATAACTATTCATACTGGCATATACCGGATGCATTCTAAAGTCATCGTAATAGGCATTCCCTGAGGTGGTATTATAGACATATAAGGAAGCTGTGGTTCCCTGATCGAGTTCCACATAGAAATTATACAGTGTCCAGTCACCTGCCACCGCGGTTTCGGTGGCTTCATAGGTTCTGCTGTTAAATCTTAGTTTGGTACCTGCATCTTCGCCATTGGCCGAATAGGCCCAGACCGATACTTTATAAACACCCGGCCTAAAGGTCTTGGAGAGATCACTATGTCCTGATCCCACGGTTCCGGTAACTTCAAAGGCCCTATGAGAACTGGAACTTACCTTTGAGGAGAATTTTCCCGTATGAGCCACATCTACGCTTTGGTAATTGGCTCCTTTTACCTCTCCGTCATAGTAGTTTTGTCCGAGCGGTGATATATGTTCGGCCCCGGAATAATAGAGTTCGCTATAGCGGGCATTTCCTCCAGCGGTTACTTTGGTAAATCGATCGGCCATTTTAGAGGCGGCAAAATTACCGTTAATATCCATGGTCTCTACCGGAGAGGACCAGAGGGTATATCGGGTGATCTCCGATACTTTTTGCCACTGTTCATTGGACTGCGTTGCCCCGATACCCCAGTTAAAATCAGCAGTTGTGATCTCGGATCCGTAGGTACCTTTATCATCAACAGCATCTTTCCAGACGAAGTTTTGGTGTTTACGCCATATGCCATTTTGGGTAGTATAGGTGCCATTATTGTCAATATGATCCCAACTATCTTTCCAGGTGGTAACATTGGCACTAATGGTTTTCCAGTTTATCGGATTACCGGATGCATCACTTTCATCAGAGACCGAAGTGATATTCATAGCCTGTTGAGTAAGCATATTTTTGTTGGAAGAGACGGAAGTTTTCGGTCCCATATCAGGATAAACCTTGTATGCAGGGATTTTTTCTTCTTTGATCTTTCTTCCATCTACGGAGGTAGCGCGTATGGAGCTGCGGTAGGTGCCTAAATACTCATCGGGGTCATCATACGTTACAGATGAATGTATACCGTTAGCGTAATTATCGATACGAGATACCACACTTACCTTTTCTGATTTTGTGGATTGGGCTAGATACCGTTGGAAAAGCAGAATATCTTGTGGGTTTCCGTTATCATCTTCATCAAAATCAAAAACGGACTTCATAGATGAAAAAGTTTCGGATAACTCTCCATCTCTGCTTATATAAGTATTAACTGATTTATTTATTAATTGGCCCTTGGCATTAAATTCTTCGGTAGAAATTAACTGACCAATCTTTGACAGGTCTTTTTCAATACTCATATTTTTAGCCGTGAGCTTGTCCAGAGACATGGTGTGCGGGGTTACCTCTGTTTTAAAAATAGAGAGGCCGTCCTTATCAACCATATTAATATCAGGGTCAAAAATGTCTTCAACGAGTTTTAAAGTATAGTAATGATATCTGATTTTACTTAGCTCCTCTTCATTTCCGGAATCATTAATTCCAGAAGCAGTCATGGTTACCCATTCATACATAACTCCCGGACCGGGAAGTTCGTTTTGATAGGGTACAAATACCTCTCCGTGTACCGGATTAAAAGAGGTGATCCCGGAAGATTCTCCCGTGTTGGGATCGGTATAATCGTAAGAGGTAATATATTGATGTCCTTCCCCGTTATTAATGGCAATTTTTTTAACCCGAAGTCCACCACCACTGGTGCCTGGTGCAACTTTATTTGAAAGAAGTTTGTATAACATTCCGAAGTTTGCTGTTTTCCCGGCGGCTGGGTCAGAGGGGCACTCCCCTCTGGAAACGGACTCATAATTTAATCCATAGGTATTGCCTCGTGCCATCCATTGATTGAATAAATCTTCACCATCGGTGGTTACATGTATTCCCGCCACCCTTTTAACTTTTAGAGTTAACTGGTTCTGACTTACAGTTTCTATGGTTACCTGATCATCGATAGTAATATTCAGTTTGGCTAACTCCGTACCCGTCCTGGCTACTTCATTATCATTTTTACAGGCCCACAGATCCATAAAAACTTTTTTAGTAGGATCAAAATAATCTGCAAAACTAAAAGGGTTACTAATGGCAAACCCATCCTGTATCTCTACAGTAAGTCTGTAGTATTCCGTATCGATGGTTTGGAAAAGAAACTTCAAATTATTCTCCCAGTACCTTCGTCCAAATGCTTCGGTATAAAAATCATCTTCCTCATATTCTACTTCAATTTTTGCACCTTGTGGAGTGGTAATTGATGCCAAACTCCAGGCATCGATGGAGTTTTCAAGTACCCCGTCATTATCAGTATCGATTTTTGCATTACGAAAGCCCCAGTTGTCTTTGTTGGCTCTATTCAATTTATATTGTGGTGCACCTTCTTTTAAATTCCCAAAAACAGTTAAATTATAAGCCGGGCCTAATTTTTCGAGAGTGTTTTCTTCATGGGGAAGATCGGGTTTGAGATAGATAAATTGATAAGGCGGCATATAATCGTAGAGATCATTTTCGGTGGCCCCGTCAAATAATCCGCGCCCAAAGGTTTTTACAGAGTTTAGCGTTAAACGACCCGCCTGAGGGTTTTCGGAGTAATCCCCGGTACCTGTACTTTTATTATACCCTGAACTTGGTGTATGTTTTGCCAATCTATAATCGTGGTTGAATTTAATTACCTTTAATGCTTTTCGGTAGTCAAAATTTTGAAAATCCTCCACGTCGATCACCTGATTACTTTGATGTAGTTGGTGTATTCGGTTAATAGGTGTTGCTTGGTTTACATCCAGGTTTTTATCAAAAAAGCCTCCTGGGGTATATCGTGAGGTCTTGAAAGCGGCGACTAAACCTCTGAGAGTTTCCGATGCTCTAACTGGAGAGACTTCGGTACCAGGTTTGTTATTTACTATAACAATTTTATCCAGTTTTAATTGATATTCTTTATCATAAATAGCATTTTCGATCGCAGTTGCATTAATGTTATTTTCCTCCAGCTTATCGGGAAAGTTATTAATTCCAAATTCATAGGGGGAACTGGTACCAACTCCATCATATCTAATATCTTTAACAAAGTAAGCCGTTTGTGACTTGGATACAATTTTATCTAAATAATAAAGGTCTTTACGTCCCTGCAAAAAATAGCCAGGATCGGACTTTTCCACTTCCTGGTCTATAAAGGTGGCATAATGTCTTCGCGGAGCATTAGATCCACTTAGGGTATAATCCCCATTATCATAAGGGCTTCGCCAGGTATAGGCATTGGACCAGCGTCCGTGATCGAGTCGTACCCAATATCCATAGTCTTCTTTATCAGCAAAATTGTTGTTGTTTATATCAATAAAGTCTGGTCCTGTGATTGCGGTCAATAGCCAATGGGTAGCATAGGGGGTTGCTTCTCTTTTAGAGCTGGAATTGTATTCGTCTCCAGGAGTAGATTCTGTACCTTCAAAATTCATAAAGTTATGCTGAATTTGTTCGTAGTGGTATACAGGTTGCGAAAAATGGTACACTTTACCATCTGGGGTGGTGATTTTATATCCTCCAATCCCATCGGGCATATACCCCTGACTATTACGGCTTAAGTCATTACCTCCTTCTACATATAAGCTTGCAGGAGTGAGTAGTCCTGTGCCTCCTGCATCAATTTGTGCATTGGTAAAGGTCTCCACGTAAGATCCCGCTTTAGGTCTGTTGTTTACGCTATAGGTTCCCCTATTGATAAAGTCACCCAAATCCAAATCACTCCCAATAATATTTTTAATAGAGTGAAATTGATTAAAGGCGTTTTCCGTTGTTTGCCCGTCAAAGACAAAATGAAGATTTCCACCTGAAAGGCTTTTGTCTTGCTTTAAGCTTTGCCCTCCGTGATGATAAAATATTTTGGTTTTGTCCAATGTTTTGTAAATAGGTATACCCAAATGTTCCCCGATTTGAAATTGCGTCATTCGGGTAGACTCTCCATCATAACCTTCTGCAATTAATACAGTGTTTTGTGCTACCAGCGGTCTAAGTGTTCCGCCTATTCCCGTGGCATTGATGCTATAAGAGTCATAACCTGCAAAAGTAAAGTTTAGTCTTTCAATCTGGCTGCTATAGTCTCCTATAAACTCTTCCTCAGGTTGTGGTAATACTTGTTCATATACATCTCCAAACTCATTTCGTTTTTTATAGTCGGTAAATGTTCCTGTATCGGGTGCTGCCTCTCCCAGACTTAGGTTTGTGTCATTATAAAGTGCTGGATCCGCATGGTATAAGACGCCATAACCATATTTGGAAGCTGCTTTTTTTAACTCAATTATGGTTCGATTAAATCCAAAACCAAAACTAAAGATCCCTATTTGGATGGGTACATAAAAGCCTTTGGAATTATAACTAAAATCACCGGCGGAAAAGCTTCCAACGCTCATACCGCCGCCTCCACCGCTTGTGTCTGTTCCTTGCATTCCATTATTCCTTCCAACGGAATAAGATGCTCCCACGCCATTCCCGGAGATAGAGATTCCCATACTACCTGATACATTACCACTGTTACGGCTTACTCCGATATTTGCTGAAATCCCTCCTTTATTAACATTTCCACTAATGCTTAAGCCTCCTCCAAACGGGCTGGCTTCTTTTGCCTCGCCAGATCCTACCTTATCAAAAACTCCATCGAATGCCCCTTTGGTTAGGGCCCCTGCTCCCACACCAATGTTATAATTACCATTGGTATCAATGCTTGCACTAACCGGGCCAATAGAGGCGGAAACAGACCCGGAAAGTGATTTGTTCGGCCCCCAGGATAAGCCAACACCTACTTCGGCTGCCCTTGCAATTCCCACACCTACATTTACGGAATAGGAATCCTGCTTTCCGGTTAAATACATAAGATTTAGCCGTTTTCCGTTCTTCCAATCGTCAGGGGTTACCGAAACTCCCCGGGCAATAGCTCCGGTGTTAATATTCCAACCCAGTCCCACCCAGGAAGCTTCCATATCCATGGGTATTCCGGCATGATAACTTAAAGTCACAGGGAAACCATCAATTTCCAATAACGGTAACACATAGGCCATATCACCCGAAGATAAATTGACCATATCGGTAGCACTCACCGGTTCAAACCCAGAGGCTTCCGGGGCATTGGGCCCATTATTGGAGGCCAGCAGCATATTATAAGGTATAAAACTCTGTAAAAAACTGATCGTTAAAAACAGGGCAATGACTCTGTGTGAGAATTTGGTTTTTCTCATGATGATAATGCGTTAAAATTGAGTTTTGGTTCTCTTTTTATGTTTTTCGCGGGTATTTTAAAGGTAATGTCTCCGGTACCCAGGCCAATATCTTCCACGGTAACATGAATGTATTCTGATTTCATAACTTTCGGGTCTCTTGGATATACAAACAGCATGGAGGTACTACTGCTCATTCCATACATTCTAGGGTATACATAATCGAGTAGGGGAATGGTATCTTTCCCCCCGGTGAACAGGTGTACTTTGTTTCCCATACCAAAGGCTAGTTGGTTTACCATGGCCCCAAATTCGGCACGGCTTCTGGCGGCGGTACTTAAGAGTTCCTTATTGTTTTGAGACATCGATAGATTGAAATATAAAAACTTGCGGTATTTTCCTCGTAAGCTATCAACCTGTTGCATTGTACCTGAATCTCCCAGTTCCTGTTTTACCAATAGGTCGGTAGGCCTATACGTAAGAGTATAATCAATTCCGTTCACGGTTTTATGCTGCTGAAAACCGTTTTTTTCTTCTTTTAAATAGGCCCAGAGTTCTTTTTCAGTATCAAAGGTATTTTGCTTGCAGGAAGTAAGGCAAACAAGGGCCACCAACAAAACAAGACCGCCTGTTGTTTTATATCGGGTACTATTTTTTTTAGTTCCCCGCATAATTATTGTTTAAACCTTTTAATACTTCATCAGTTAGATCGGTTGTTTTATCGGCATACATAATATTTCCCCCTCCGCTGGCACCGAAAATGATTTTATAGCCTTTTTTCTGGCCGAACTCTTTTACATAATCATTGATGTCGTTAATCACGGTCTGGGTGACTTTCTGGTCTTCTTCCTGGATTTGTTTTTGAATGGCCTGCTGGTAGTTGTTTACTTGTTGTTGTTTATTGGTTAATAATTCCTGTTTAAGCTCCAATTCCTTTTTAGTCATGGAACTGCGCTCTTTTTCATAGGCTTGTAGTTCTTTTTGCCAGTCGCTTACCAAACTATCCACATTGGCTTTAAGGGTACCAGCTTTTTTATTAAAAAGATCTCTTTCAACCTTGGTGCGTTTATAACCCTCCAGTAATTTGTTGACATCCACATATACAAGTTCTGAGGCGGACCCAAAATAAAAGAAAGAGAAAATAGAGGTTAGTAGCGCAAGAATTGCGATGGGTAATGCAAGTTTATTCATATAGGATGGTTAGCTTATTCTAATAAAATATTTATCAGAAATTATATGTTTATGACTTATGAAAAAATGATGTTAAATATAAATTCTAATAATATTATTATTGATTTTTCTTACATTAAGTTATTAACAAATACTTACTTTAGTAGAGGATTTATAAATTATCGGGTAGTAAGTACTTTTTATTGCCATTTTAAATGTTGAATTGATATCCATTGTTGATTATTTATAAATGCCTGTATTTATTTTTGTACTTCTTTTAGTGGTACAACAATGAATAATGTGCCCACCCCTTACCCGTTTAACATGCCATAATCAAAAATTAACCAAAACACTAACTACTCTTCCAGTATTATCTTGCCATTACTGAACTTGCTTTTAACAAACACATGGGTTATAGCCTCCGGAGTCATGGAACTTTCTATTAAACGTAAATCAGAGATATCATAGAATGTACTAATTCCCAACTTGCCATCACACAAGGGTGCTTCGATATTATCCACCTCACTTGAATAATTTATACCGGACACGGACAACAAGCTGGGACGGTTAGGAGGAGTTAAAGTCTGCTGTTTTAAATTTACGCTGATAATGAGAACTTCCACGGTTAAGGCCGACGAAGTGATTTTATAATATACATCCATAATTGTTTAATAAATAGGTATTCATTAATTTGGTCTATTAAATAATTAAGCTAAAGGGTTGCAGTTTAAAACTGAAGCCACCTATTAAACAGCAAGTGTATTTTATAAATTGCTTTTGTTTTTAGCTATATTTGGTTTTGTTGTTTTAACAAACATACAACAAAAGTTATATTATTCAAAAAATATAATAACTTTTATTATATAAAGTTATATTTCATGAAGAGCACGATAGGAGAGCGACTTAAAATAGCGATTAAACAACTAGGACTCACTAATAAAGCATTTGCAGCAAAGTTGGGCATAGCTCCTAATTATGTAAGTATGATAATTTCTGGCAAGAAGTCTCTTTCGGATAGTTTAAAAATGTCAATAACTAAAGTTATACCAGAATTAAACTTGGACTTCATTGAAAATGGAAATGGTGAAATTTTGGAAACAAAGGCTTCAAATACTGTTTTCAAAAAAAATGGAGTTGAACTTACGCTTAAAGAAGCTGCTGATTTTGTTGCCGATAATTTTGTACAAGCCTATACGGAAAGCGAATTCTTAAAACTTAAATTGGAGAAAGAAATTGAAAAGGGAGTTGAACTTAGATTCAAAGAAAAAGGAATTACCGTCAAATATATTGGGCCTGACGACAGAAAATAAAATACATTGTTTAGTATACTTATGTAAGAATAGGATTGAACTAAACTTGAAAACCCTAATTTAAATCTATTATTTTAACTATATGAAATCTTACGTCCTTTTCTAATATTTAAGTAGTAAGGTAAGATATATAAGTTAACGCAGATAACTTATTCGATTCAAGTAAACAACAGAATGGGGGGCTGTACTAAAAAATTTTTCATTATCATCTCTTAAAGTATCAACTTCCTTTCTTAGTTTTTCGGTTTCCTCTTTAATATACTTTTCTCTATCTTGATCATAGATCTTTTTGGCCTTATCTGATAAGTAAGGAGAATCCTTTACCTTTTGTTTTTTGTTCTTACCTGTCATTGCCAACTATAACTTCTTCGGTAACATTTATTCTTCCAATACTAAACTCTTCTTTCTTCTCCGGTTTTACAGCATCCATATCCTCCATTTCTTCGTATATAAAAGTAAATAACCTTCGTATTTTGTTCTCTGTCATAACCAGCGCATTGTTTAGATAAAGAACCGCGAAGGTCAATAAAACCGATAACACCCCTATCATAGTATAATATTGCGTGTTTGTATAATCTTTAATTGGAAGAAAAGTGTAAAAAGTATAAAAAACTCCCAAGCAGACAACTGCCCTGGAAATCCATTGGAAAAATGGTTTGTATTCACTAGGCACCATATTCGACATAAATAACATCATCAATCCTGATGACAAAGCAAAAAGACATAAACCAAGTGCATTTAAAAAAGAGGACATCCATGTAAAACCGAACACCCCCTTTTGACCTGGTTCTGTAAATAAATGCAAGAATAAAGAGAATAATATAATAATGGATAAAAGTGTCAAATAAACACTATTCCTCAAAAAGAAGAATTCTCTAACCTTCTTGATTATCTGGAATACCGTTACAGTTGCGGTCGTTTGGCGGGCAATTTTTGTCTTTGTCTGTTCCTTGAACTTCAATTCCATTGTTTTTTAATTCTTCAGACGTACTTTCCGGTGTACACGAAGCCGCAAATGCGACTAACAATACCGCTAAAACTAATCTTTTCATTGTTTGTAGTATTTAAGGTTAATTGCGTCCAAATTACCTTAAATACTTACATTTAAATGAGGTATAAACGATTAATTTCTAAGTATTTATTAACAATATTTATAGGAGTGAGGGATTTCAAAAATACTATTTTTTAACAAACTCGGATATTAATTAGCATAAATTTGAACGTAATTGCAAGATAGAAAAATGTAGTTCATCGAAAAAGAGGTTTTACCTTCCTTTTAGTGAGGTTTTACCTTTTTTATTTAGTGATGATCTGTAAATGTATGTTTATAAGTTTAATAATAGGAGTCCTAATGGCCAATTTAGAAGTTACTTCTCATATTAAGATAAATATCCTGGCGGGTATTCCCCAGATAGAAAGATAGTAAGAAGAAAAGCCGTGGATACTTGATTGCCTTTACTGGCATATCATACTATTCCAATTCGTCCATGGTATGGTATACATTCTGAACATCGTCGTCTTCTTCTATTTTCTCGAGTAGCTTTTCCACATCGGTCCGTTGTTCTTCCGAAAGCGTTTTAGTCACCTGAGGAATTCGCTCAAATCCGGATGAGAGTATTTCAATATTGCGTTCTTCCAGGGCTGCCTGTAGTGCTCCGAAATTTTCAAAAGGTGCATAAATCAAAATTCCATCATCATCAACAAACACTTCTTCCGCTCCAAAATCAATCATTTCCAGTTCCAGTTCCTCTGGATCCAGTCCTTCAGACTGTACTCTAAAATTACAGGTATGATCAAACATAAAAGAAACCGATCCTGATGTCCCCAGATTTCCGTTACATTTATTAAAATAACTGCGAATATTCGCTACCGTTCGGGTATTGTTATCGGTAGCAGTTTCTACAAGAATGGCTATTCCATGAGGAGCATAGCCTTCAAACAATACTTCTTTAAAATCTCCCTGACTTTTATCGCTTGCCCTTTTAATAGCCCTTTCAATATTATCCTTGGGCATATTAACCGATTTGGCATTCTGAATAACAGCGCGAAGACGCGCATTCGCATCGGGGTCCGCTCCTCCTTCCTTTACCGCCATCACGATATCTTTACCAATTCTTGTAAATGCCTTGGACATGGCTGCCCAGCGTTTCATTTTCCTCGCTTTTCTAAATTCGAAAGCTCTTCCCATATGGACTGATTTTAAGTGACAAATTTAAATAAATACTTATATTTTCCAAGGTGAACGGATCTTTTCAAATACCCATGGTATGGGTTTTTATCTAGGTAGCCAGGATTCTTTGGATGGTTGTAGCCAAGGCAATATCTTTTTGCGTAACGCCTCCGGCATCGTGTGTATTTAACCTGATAATTACCTGATTGTATATATTGGTCCAGTCGGGATGATGATTCATAGATTCGGCTTCAAAAGCAATTCTGGTCATGGCCGTAAAAGCACTCCTAAAGTCCTGAAATTCAAGAGTGGTTTCTATGGCATTATTAACATACTTCCATTGCTTTAAGTTTTTCAGAGCCATTTTAATTTCATCGGAAGAGAGTATTTTCATTTTAATGTGATTTCGTATAAAATTAATGAAATTACCGGAATAGAAAATCTTATACGCTAATGAGGTCCAGAACATCTTCATAGCCAAATTGCAGATAACCGGGAAGTTTATGATCCTTGGGTAATACGGCGAGGTATCTGTCAAAATTGGAAGTATACACCTTTTTATAAACCGGCTTCTCAGGAGTGATTCGCTCTACCAGCATTTCTATAAATTCTTCGTGGTGTATTAAATTATGACTTCCCAAATGGTAGATGCCTTTTTTATTCCGGTTAATGATATAGTGAATTTGCCTTGTTATAAGAAAATCGGCTGTTACATTCATAATAAGGTTTGGAAAAACTTCAATGGGAGTACGGCTTTTCAGGGCACTTTTAATTTCTCTGACCCGGGGAGATGTATTTCCGAAAACCATGGGAAGACGGGCTATAACATATTTGGATTCCGGCAGACGAAGTAATTTACTTTCAGTACGAATTTTTAACTTACCGTAAATACTTTCCGAAAGCGTTTTATCGTATTCATAGGAAGGAAAATTACTAAAAGCATCAAATACATTAGCCGACGATAAATAAATGAGTCGGCAGCGGTGCTGTGAAATATAATCAATAATCTGACTGTGAATTACAGTCTGAACTGCAAAGTCACCACGAAGGGCGGAAATAATGATTCTCGGCTTTAATTCGTTGAGCAGTGAGATAATATTATCCTGCTCCATATTAAAATGAAAATAATGCTGGTTATCGGAATATATTTTTCCGGAAGCATAGGTTCCGTATGTATCAAAATAGGAGCAAAGTTCTTTATAGATCGCATTCCCTATAAAACCACTTGCCCCTAAAATTAATATTCTGCCCAAATGTTATTTTTTATAAAAAGGGAGTTTAATCACTTTTGCCGGAACCGCATTTTTACGTATCTGTATATGAATATTGCTTCCCACATCGGCAAATATAACGGGAACATACCCTAAACCAATTCCTTTACCAAGGGAGGGAGACATAGTACCACTGGTAACCCGTCCTATTTTTTTTCCGTTTCCGTCTACAATATCATACCCCTGTCTGGGGATGCCTCGTTCCTGTAATTCGAAAGCAACGAGTTTATTTTCAGGCCCTTGTTCTTTTTCTTTCCTGAGTGCTTCTGCATTGACAAAATCTTTAGCGAATTTGGTAATCCACCCCAGTCCGGCTTCTATGGGAGATGTGGTATCGTCAATGTCATTGCCGTATAAGCAATATCCCATTTCCAGACGTAATGTATCCCGGGCCGCAAGGCCTACGGGTTTTATTCCGTAATCTTTTCCCGCTTCCATAACGGCTTCCCAGATGGCATCGGCATGTTCATTCTTGAAATAAATTTCAAATCCTCCGGATCCGGTATATCCCGTTGCGGAAACGACCACATCCTCGATTCCGGCAAACCGCCCAACCTGAAAGGTGTAATATTTCATATGGAGCAGGTCAATAGTTGTTAACGATTGCATAGCTTCCGCTGCTTTCGGGCCCTGTATGGCCAATAGCGATATGGTATCCGATTGGTTTGTCATTTCCACCTGATATCCTCCTTCTTCATTATGACGGGAAATCCAATTCCAGTCTTTCTCAATATTACTCGCATTAACCACCAGTACATATTCTTTTTCAGTAATGCGGTATATAATAAGATCGTCAACAATACCTCCGTCATAATTGGGCATACAGCTGTACTGAGCTTTTCCATCCACCAGTTTGGAAGCATCGTTGGAACATATTTTTTGAATGAGATCCAGAGCGCGATCTCCTTTAAGATAAAACTCTCCCATATGGGAAACATCAAAAACACCCACGCCGCTTCTCACGGTTTCGTGCTCCTGATTTACACCTTCGTACTGTACGGGCATATTATATCCGGCAAACGGAACCATTTTGGCTCCGAGAGCTATATGTTTATGGGTTAAGGCAGTATTCTTCATATAAATTGCTGGTTAAAAACAGCGCAAATTTATCGAAAAATAGGAAGAAGCCACCCATGAATCATGGTGTTTTTACTTTTTTAATATTTCCGGGTCAGGGTGTGAAATTTCCAAGAAGAAAACTTTTGAGTTCCTGATACCTGTTAATATGCTCAAAAACTTCTTTCTTATTCAAAATACGCTCTATCTGAGGGGGTATTTCCAGTGTTTTTTTCAATAGCGGTTCTACCACATCCGGAAACTTAACCGGGTGTGCTGTTTCAAGAAATACACCGCATACATTTTCACCACCGTTCATATAAGTATCTAATCCGAGGTATCCCACGGCTCCATGAGGATCGGCTGTATAATCGAAGTTCTTATACAAATATTTAATGGCCTTTTTGGTTTGAGCATCCGTAAAACTATAAGAGGAAAATTGTTTTTTAAGTTTTATCAGATCGTTATTGGTTAATTTCCGAATGCGTATAAAGTTGCTGGGATCTCCCACATCCATCGCGTTGGAAATAGTTGGTACCGATGGTTGCGGATTGAAGATACCGGTTTTGAGAAAACTGGGTACCGTATCATTACTATTGGTAGCTGCAATAAAATGATGTACGGGAAGTCCGAGGCTCCTGGCAATCATTCCGGCGCAAATATTTCCAAAATTCCCGCTGGGTACCGAAAAGACAATTTTTCCGGACGTATGCCGGAGTTGTTTGTATGCAAAAAAATAGTACCACATTTGCGGGAGCCATCGGGCTACATTAATCGAGTTAGCCGAAGTAAAGTTTATCACTTTTAAATCTTCATCCAGAAAAGCTTTTTTTACCATCTCCTGGCAATCGTCGAAAGTTCCGTCAACTTCCAAAGCGGTAATATTAGCACCTAACGTGGTGAGTTGTTTTTTTTGAACATTACTCACTTTTCCCTTGGGATATAAAATAACAACATTAACGCCCTTTACATATAAAAAACCACTGGCCACCGCACCTCCAGTATCTCCTGAAGTAGCCACCAGCACGGTTACCTCCTCGGTTTTGTTCTGCGCATTAAAATACCCCAGACAACGAGCCATAAAACGAGCCCCTACATCTTTAAAAGCCATGGTAGGACCGTGAAATAATTCCAGGGCATATACATCGGGTTTTATAGCTACCAAAGGAAAGGGAAATTGCAGTGTATCTTCTATAATACCCTGTAGATCGGCGTCCGGAATCTCTCCTCCGATAAACTGGCGAATGCTGTGATAAGCAATCTGACGATCAGACATTTTTTCCAGGTTTTTAAAGAAGTCTGACTCCAGAGGAGTGATTTTTTCCGGAAAATATAAACCTCTGTCCGGTGCAATTCCTTTAACAACTGCTTCCCTGAAAGAAACTCGCGGTGCTTTATAATGTAAACTGTAATACTGCATTATGATATAACTTTTAAGCCTTTGTTATTTATAGGTGAAACATGGACATCTACATCCAGCTGAATTTGCTGGTAAACATTTTTCATGACATGACCGACCTCTACGGCTGTTTGTTTTCCTTTTGATAAAGCAAAAATAGAAGGCCCTGAACCTGATATACCACTGCCTAAAGCTCCTGCCTTTACAGCTGCTTCTTTAACTTGATTGAATTTCGGAATTAGCATACCGCGTACCGGTTCGATAATAACATCTTCGAGAGCCCGTGAAATAAGTGGATAATCTTCTGTATATAATCCGCTTACAAATGCTCCTACATTTCCCCACTGACGTATTGCCTTGTTTAGTGGGATGTTTTTTTTGAGAACAACTCTGGCATCAGCAGTTTTTATTTCAATCTGCGGATGAACCACCGAAACAAACAATGCTTTTGGGGTATTCAAATTAATAATATCCAGAGGGTCGTAACTACGAACCAGTGTTATACCACCAAGGATGGCAGGAGCCACATTATCCGCATGTAAAGAACCGCTGGCCAGCTGTTCTCCCTCCATGGCAAAAGGAATTAACTGTGAGAGGGTATAGGGCATTCCCAGAAGTTTATTTATACCATATACTGCTCCGGCAGCGCTTGCTGCACTACTTCCTATTCCGCTTCCCGGTTTAATGTGTTTGTGAATACAAATATCAAAACCAAAATCCGGCTCATAGTCCAGGCTTTCTAACAAAGCAGTCGCCGCCACACCCGCTACATTTTTTTCAACGCTAAGGGGTAACTCCTGACCCGTAACCCTGGAAATCTTTAATCCCTTTTCACTGGTTTTGGTAATCAGCATTTCATCACCTACCGATTCAAGGCATAGGCCAAGTACATCAAATCCACAAGAAAGATTTGCAATAGTTGCCGGACAAAAAAGTTTAATTGAATCCATAAATCAAAAATTACCTATGCGTATAATATCGGCAAAAATCCCGGAAGCCGTTACATCGGCACCGGCACCGGCTCCTTTTATTAGTAAGGGCTGTTCCTTATATCTGCTTGTATAGAAAAGAACAATATTATCTTTTCCTTCCAAATTGTAAAAAGGATGCGATTTAGCAACGTGCTGTAATCCAACAGCAGCTTTTCCATCGCCGAATTGTGCAACATATTTTAGTCGGTTTTCATTGTTGTTGGCATCTTGATAAAGCGAATTAAAATGATCTTTATTCTCCACCAGTGAGTCATAAAAATCCGAAACCGATTTTGTTTTCATACAGGCTTCCGGCAAAAATGATTTATTTTCTATATCGCTCATTTCCAATCTGAATCCGCTTTCACGAGCCAGGATAAGAATTTTACGCATAACATCCACACCGCTTAAATCGATACGTGGATCCGGTTCTGTATAACCCTCATCCTGAGCTTGCTTTACAATATCAGAGAACTCATGCTGATCGTTGAAATTATTGAAAATAAAATTGAGACTTCCCGAAAGCACCGCTTGTATTTCCAGAATTTTATCACCGGATGCTATCAGGTTTTTCAGCGTATCAATAATAGGAAGACCGGCACCTACATTGGTTTCAAACAAAAATGGAGCGTTGTATTTTTTAGAGAGGGCCTTGAGTGAAGCATAGTGCTCAAAACCGGAGGAGCTAGCAATTTTGTTACACGTTACTACCGCGATATTTCTCTTGAGAAACTCAGCATACAGGTTTGCAATAGATTCGTGAGCCGTATTATCAACAAACACACTGTTACGCATGTTCAGGTGTGATATTTTTTTAATAAAATCATTTACATTAGCGGTTTTTCCCTGTTCTAATGTATGCTCCCAGTGCGCTAAATCGATTCCGTTTTCATCGAAGCACATACGCCTGGAATTCGACAGGGCAATAACCCGCACATTTAATTTCAGATTGTTTTTCAGATAGTTCTTTTGCTCGTAGAGTTGTTCCAGCAATTTACTTCCTACATTCCCAACCCCTATAACAAATAAATTTATTTGTTTTAATCTGTTTTCAAAGAAACGCTCGTGAAGGGTGTTAAGTGCTTTTTTTACATCGGATTTTGCAATAACGGCCGAAATATTTCTCTCCGACGCACCTTGAGCAATAGCCCTGATATTTACATTGTTCTTCCCGAGGGCGCTAAACATTTTCCCGCTAAGTCCCTGATGGCTTTTCATCCTGTCGCCCACTAATGCAATAATAGCATGTCCGTTTTCCAGAATAACCGGCTGTAATTTTCCGCGCTCTATTTCAAAGGCGAAAGAAGTATCAACAGAAAGTTTAGCACGCTGGGCATCCTTTTCATGAATTGCTATGCATATGGAATGTTCCGAGGATGCCTGCGTAATTAAAACGATATTAATTCGCTCCTGATACAGCACATCAAAAAAGCGTTTGGAAAAGCCCGGGATGCCCACCATTCCCGTACCTTCCAGGGTGAGTAGGGCAATACCACCTATATGTGAGATTCCCCGAACGGGTTTTTTATTCCCATTGGCATCTTGAGAAATTTTGGTACCGGGGCTTTCCGGGTCAAAAGTGTTTTTTATAAAAACCGGAATTCCGAGGTTCATCACAGGGTGAATAGTGGGAGGATAGATAACCTTCGCCCCGAAATGAGATAATTCCATAGCTTCTTCATAAGAAATTTCCTCTATGGGGTTTGCCTGTTTAACCAGTTTCGGATTTGCGGTGTAAATACCGCTAACATCGGTCCATATTTCGAGTTTCTTCGCCTGTAAAGCCCGAGCCAGGATGGCCGCGGTATAATCCGATCCGCCCCGCCCCAGGGTTGTGGTTTCATTGTTAATGGAAGCCGCGACAAAACCGGGAATAATAATCACCCTGCCCGGCGTATTGGCAAAGTAGGTTTTGCAATGAGATATTGTGGTGCTAAAATCTACCTCGGCATTTCCAAATTGCTCATCGGTAATAATGAGCTCCCGGGCATCTTTATAAACAGCTTTCATTCCCGAACGATTTGCCACTTGAGCAATACAGTATGCTGATAACAGCTCGCCGTATCCTGAAATTAAATCGGTTGTTCTCGGTGATAACTCGCCCAGGGTAAAAACACTTTCGAGCAGAGCCTCCAGTTTGTTTAATTCATTTTTTACGTAGGCCAGCAAACTACTTTGGTCACCAACAGGAAGCAGTTCCTTGATGGTTTCCAAATGACGCGACTCTACGGTTTCAAATACCTCTTTATAAACCTGTTTTTTCCGGGCAGCCAGTACAGCAGCTTGTAGTAACTGATCCGTAACTCCGCCAAAGGCTGAGACCACAACAACCGTTTTCCCTTTTTTTTGTTTTATAATTTGAAGGACACGCTTTATATTTTCCGGAGTAGCTACCGACGTTCCTCCGAACTTTAAAACTTCCATGTTTTTCTCGATTAATTAATTGATAAAGATTAACTGAGGTTTAAATAAACCTATCGGGTTGGATGATATGATTAAAATGATACCCCCAAGGGGGTGATAGTAGAAATAGTAAAAATACGGGTGGCAACATCTCCTCCGAAAACGGATCTCAGGGCTTTTTTAATGTTGCTAATGTTTTTCATATGTTTTCACTATAGAATGATCAAATGTATTACTTTTATCCGATCATCCAAGGGGGTGGTGTTATTTTTTTTAAAATCGCAATAAGTACTTGAATTTTTAGCATATATGAGAATTTTTGATGCAAAAACCATACGGGATATTGATAAATTGACAATTGATAAGCAGCAAATTACCAGTGACGAATTGATGGAGCGTGCGGGAACTCAGATATTTAACTGGATGCATTTGCGTTTGCAGGGTGCCAATGTAAAGCTTCATGTATTTTGCGGTATTGGAAATAATGGCGGGGACGGCCTGGTGGTTGGAAGACATTTGATGGATCACGGATATCAGGTAGCAATATATGTAGTGAACTACAGTGAAAAACGCTCGGAAGATTTTCTGACTAATTTTGATCGGGTTAAGAGCAGGAAATACTGGCCGGAACTTATAAATAGCGAAGATGATTTTCCTCAGATTGGAAGTCAGGATATTGTGGTAGATGCCATTTTTGGCATCGGCTTAAACCGCCCTCCTGTAAGTTGGGTGGGAAAACTTATCGATGTTATAAATGCTTCCCAGGCTTTTATATTATCGGTTGATATTCCTTCGGGAATGTATATGGACAGAAGTATTTCCGACGAAGAATCGATTATTCGTTCAAATATTACACTGACGTTCGAGTCGCCCAAGCTTCCTTTTTTTCTTCCCCGTACCGGGCCTTATGTTCAGGGATGGGAGGTAATACCCATTGGCTGGGATCCGGAACTTTTAACTGTTTCCAATTCCGGAATGGAACTTATAGGAAAACCGGAAGCGCTTTCCATGTATATTCCCAGAGAACGATTTTCTCATAAGGGAACCTATGGTCACAGCCTGATAATAGGAGGAAGTAAAGGGAAAATGGGAGCGGTGATCCTCGCTTCCAGAGCTTGCTTGTTAAGTGGTTCCGGACTGGTTACGGCTTATATCCCGGAAAGGGGGGAGGTGGCACTGCAAACTGCAGTCCCGGAAGTTATGGTGGCAACCGATACGGAAGACGATTATATAAAAACGATTAATTTAGATATTTCGCCTAATGCCATAGGTATCGGGCCCGGAATGGGAACCCTGGAATCCACGGTTGAGGCATTGGAAAACTTTTTAAAAGAAGTTAAATTACCACTGGTGGTTGATGCCGATGCGCTTAATATACTTTCAACCAAAAAAGAGCTGTTAAAACTCCTTCCGGAGAACTCTGTTTTAACGCCACATCCCGGAGAATTAGAGCGGCTCACAGGAGGCTGGAAAAATGATTTTGACAAGCTAAAAAAGGCGAAGGCGTTGTCTAAAAGACACAAATGCATTATTAATTTAAAGGATTCCTATAGTATAGTGGTTCAGGGAGACCAACTATATATTAATGGAACGGGAAATCCCGGAATGGCTACCGCAGGCAGCGGAGATGCACTTACGGGAATTATAACGGGATTACTCGCCCAGGGTTACGAACCCCTTAAGGCTGTTATTTTTGGAAATTACCTGCATGGGAAAGCGGGCGATCTGGCCATTGAAAAAACAGGCTATCAGTCGCTCACCGCCGGAATACTTATTGATCATATAGGGGCCGCTTACATGGATCTTTTTAAACGTGAAGAAGTTCCTCAAGCGGAGGGAGAGGAAACCGCAAGTGACAACAAGCCCGAATGAGTTATAAAAAAAGCCCTGAATTTCAGGGCTTTTTTCTTATAAGAGCGTATTTAGTTTTTCTTTCAGGATCGGATTGGAGGGCCTTGGAGCATCGGCCGAAACAATATTTCCATCCGGGTCAATTAAAATAAACCTGGGGATACCATTAATTTTATAGGCAGTTACAAAATCGGATTTCCAATCGTTATCGGCAAATAGTTGAATTCCACCAAGTTCTTTTTCCGAAACCATGGCTTTCCATTTTTCATAATCCTTTTTAACATCGATAGAAATACTAACAAATTCAACATTTTTATCGTGGTATTCTTTTTCCACCTGCTTTAAATACGGAATTTCGGCTTTACAGGGTCCGCACCAGGTGGCCCACACATCTACATAAACATATTTTCCTTTCAGATCGGCTAAAGAAGTAGTACCACCTTTATGGTTTTCATAATTAAATGCAGGAGACGGATTTCCCTGTGCCAGTACTTTTAAACCTTCGTACAACTCTGTAAAAGAAGCTTTGTCATCTTCATTGGTAGAGTTGGCCATAAAAAAGTCATACGATTTTTTCAAATGCTCATTAGGTGAAATAGCGAAGCTCGCATTTTCCCTTAATATATCGTTTTTTATATATTGATTGGGAAGCTCTTTTGCCGCTTCCATAAAAGCCAGGCTGTAATCGTTGGTCGACTCATACTTATCAGATAGGGTTTTAAAGAACGAACTGCTGACCAGTCTTTGATAGCTCGACGAATTTTTATAATCGGTTTCGTTTGAAAGATCCAGATCCTTAATCTTGTCCAGGAAGGTATCTGAAACGTGAAAAGACGTATCTTTTTTTGCATAATGCCGGTGATAGGTTTCATAGTTACTTATGTGCAATGCGTGATCGTATTCCAGATTCTTTTCCTCGATACGCTTAAACTCATCAGTAAGTGCCACGTTTTTCCATGAATCTTTAACTTTGCTCAGGTATTCCTGGCTTCTAGCAATAAAGTCATGTTCTTCCAGACTATAGAACTCCGGATTTTGCCCTAAAGTAGTTTCTTTAAGCAGAAATTTTTTGGCCAGGTAATTATTTACATCGGCTCCGACGCCTTCATAGGAAATTGTTTCATCAAATTGAGCGGCATCGATAGAAAAGTTAATCTGATCTCCTTTGTTCAGATACATAGGAGTACTTTCCCTGCCAACTCTCAGATTGTAAAATCCGTTATCTGCAATACGTAAAGTATCCGATACAATTCCATCTTTAATTGTAACTTCCTGAGAAAATCCGTTTCCGGAGATTTTTACTACCTCGGCATCCGAGTTCTTAATATTGCCTGTTAGAAGTACATAATCTACCGGGGTTTCCTGCTTACAACTAAAAAAAAGTGCGAACGAAAATACAGCGACTATTAATTTTTTCATTTTAATGATTTTGATTTAGTTGATAAATGTAATGATTATTCCTATTCCTATATTAAAATAAAATGTTATTGTTTTGTATAATTTCAAGGGAATACGGAATTTTGAACCACATGAAAAAAGTCTATGAGCGACACACATAAAATCACGGATAAACCATTGGATCTGGATTGCATCCGTCAAATTCTGGATCAGGGATTAAAATTAAGTCTGTCTGAAGAAGCACGAGCTCGTATTGTAAAGTGCAGAACCTATCTGGATCAGAGGATGGAGAAGGAAAATACGCCTATTTATGGTATCAATACAGGATTTGGGTCTTTGTATAATGTAAAGATATCCCAGGAGCACCTGTCCAGGTTACAGGAAAATTTGGTGATGTCTCACGCCTGTGGTACCGGTGAACCGATTTCTGCTCCCGTGATTCGTTTAATGCTGTTATTAAAAATACAATCGCTTGCATACGGACATTCCGGTGTATGTCTGGAAACGGTAAACCGGCTTATTGATTTTTATAATAACGATATATTACCTGTTATTTACACACAGGGATCTCTCGGAGCTTCCGGCGATTTGGCTCCTCTTGCTCATATGTCTCTTCCTTTACTGGGTAAGGGAGAAGTAATATACAATGGGAAAATAATATCCTCCAAAGAGATTCTGAAGAAATTTTCATGGAGCCCCATCATACTAAAATCGAAAGAAGGTTTGGCGTTGTTAAATGGAACTCAGTTTATGAGTGCTCATGGAATTTATGCACTTCTGCAATGCCGAAGGATTTCCTATTTGGCCGATATGATCGGAGCTATATCGCTTGAAGCATTTGATGGGAGGATCGAGCCATTTTCGAGTTTGATTCACCAAATAAGACCTCATAAGGGACAATTGCTCACGGCAGAACGTATTTCCCGTTTTTTAATAGACAGTGAACTAATACAACAGGAAAAGAAGCACGTTCAGGACCCGTATTCGTTTCGCTGTATTCCTCAGGTACATGGAGCAACGAAAGACACGATTAGTTTTGTAACCCAAACGTTGATTACAGAAATTAATTCGGTAACCGATAATCCAAATATTTTTGTGGAAGAAGACAGGATTATTTCGGGCGGTAATTTTCACGGTCAGACTTTGGCATTGGCCCTGGACTATCTCTCCATAGCCATGGCAGAACTGGGTAACATTTCAGAACGACGTACATATCAGCTTATTTCCGGCCTGAGAGGATTGCCGGCTTTTTTAGTTCATGACCCGGGGCTGAATTCCGGATTGATGATTCCGCAGTATACCGCCGCCAGTATTGTTAGTCAAAACAAACAACTGGCTACTCCTGCTAGTATTGACAGTATAGTGTCGTCAAACGGACAGGAAGATCATGTGAGCATGGGAGCCAATGCTGCAACCAAATGTTTGAAAATCCTGGAAAACGTAGAACGCATCCTGGCCATAGAACTCCTTACGGCATCTCAGGGTATTTCGTTTAGACGCCCCCTTAAAACTTCACCGTTTTTAGAAGGAGTGCTGGAAAAATACCGGGCTGCTGTTCCTTTTGTAGATCAGGACAGAATACTGCATGATGATATTGAAAAAAGCATTGATTTTCTTCAGGAACAAAACATCATCTCTTTTTGAAATAAAAAAGAAAGGATTACCGATACCGCAGTGTTTGTTTGATCCATTTTTTAGCATCTTCAATCAGGTTGAAATGCTTAATTTCGCGATCGAAAAAGATTTTTTCCACTTCAATGCCCAATTTGTTTATCGGGTTTTCGGAGACCACAGCGATGGCCGTCAGATTTGATTCTTTTGACGATTCTGTATACACCACGGGGTCAACGGAATACGAATAAACTCTGTGAGAAATATATCCATAGGGTTTATCTTTAAAGTGCAACCGGGATATTTCAAGTAATTGTTTGTTTTCTTCGGTTCGAAAGGCAATACCCTCGTCGATAATAGACATGAGAAAGTTGTCGAAAACATAGACAGACCCAAAATTCAAATCGTATTTGGCCAGCATAAATAGTTGAGGTTTATGAAATAAGGGCAGAAGATACTAAGTGGTATTTTACTACCCAAAAAAAAGATGAGAGATTGCCGGTTTGTGTTGTGAAAGTGATAAAACTATGTATTAACCCAGTATTCTCTTAGCCCAGGAAATGGCGTCCGGAGTATTTTTAAAAAGCTCCATCGGTTTTTTGTAGAATTGTTTTTCTATTCGAATATTATGTGTATCAATGCTTTTTCTGGAAACAATAGCAATACCTTTTAAGTTTTCAATTTCCGTAATGTGTGTATAGGCAGTCGGGTCAACGGCATACGAATGCTTTCGGACGGTGATATATACAAAATCTTTATGCCTGAAATGTATTTCTGAAATACCTACGAGCTCAAAGGCTCTTTCCAGGGTCATGGTAATACCTTCATTGATGATAGCTACCATAAAATTATCGTAAATATCAACCTGACCAATGCCAAGGTGGTAACGTTTAACCACCCCGTTGGAGGGGGAAGCAGTCATTTGCATATAGTGTTCTCTTAAATTCTCAATTCTAAAGTAGACGATTCTGTACCAGTTTAGAAAAAAACTAGATAAACCGCAGTTTTATTTGTTGGGATTAACAGTGTACTACAATACGATAAAAAAGTTAACCGGAAGTGCTGGATAAAGATGGTTTACGAAGCGGGAGAATTTCTACAAAAAAATATACAATATTTCCAATCAAACCCACAAAAATCAGGATCAGTGTCCACATTATTTTTTTGCTGTTATCATTTTTAGGGTTGTTATGGGCATGCACAATATAATAGACCATTAACCCTACCGATAAGGTTATCCCCAGGAGAAGACACCCCATTAACCAAACCATATTGGTAAAGAAGGCGATTGGCAAATCATCCTGATTTCCGGCTCGTTCGGCTTCTACAATTCCCGTGAGAAAAAAGCCAAAAAACAAAACGAAGTAGAGCGCTATAAACAAGACGGGTAAAAATGATAATATACCCAAAAAAACAACTTTGGACTTACTCATTTATCTATAATGAACTTTTAAGGAAAAGAATTTTTATTCCTTTTATGTTTGTTACGATTCCGTTTTTTCGCCAGCCTTTTTTATATCAATGGTAAGTTCGTTGGTTTTGGGATCTAAATCCATAAAAATACTATCTCCTTCAGAAAGTTTCGAATTTACAATTTCCTCTGCCAATGCATCTTCAATATATTTTTGTATGGCTCTTTTTAAAGGCCTTGCTCCATATTGTCTGTCAAATCCTTTCTCAGCAATATAGTCCTTGGCTTTTTCACTTAACGAAAGATGATATCCGATGTCTTTTATTCTGGCATAGAGTTTTTCCAGTTCGATATCGATAATCCGGTGAATATGTTCTCTTTCTAATGGGTTAAAGACAATTACATCGTCGATCCTGTTCAGGAATTCGGGAGCGAAAGCTTTTTTCAGTGCATTTTCTATCACACTTTTCTGATGTTCATCGGCCTGCGCTTTTTTGGCTGCCGTACCGAAACCGACACCCTGCCCAAAATCCTTAAGCTGTCTTGCTCCGATATTGGAGGTCATGATGATAATCGTATTTCTAAAATCTATTTTTCGTCCCAGACTATCGGTAAGATACCCATCATCCAGTACCTGCAGGAGCATATTAAATACATCGGGATGCGCTTTTTCCACCTCATCGAGAAGAATAACCGCATAGGGTTTTCTCCGTACTTTTTCGGTTAATTGCCCACCTTCTTCATAACCCACATAACCCGGAGGGGCTCCGATGAGTCTTGAAATAGCAAATTTTTCCATGTATTCGCTCATATCAATTCGAACCAGCGCATCTTCAGAGTCAAACAATTCACTGGCCAGTACTTTTGCCAATTGCGTTTTTCCAACTCCGGTCTGTCCGAGGAAAATAAATGAACCTATGGGTTTATTAGGGTCTTTTAAACCGGCGCGATTCCGCTGAATAGCTTTAGAAACTTTAGCTACCGCTTCATCCTGACCAATTACCCTGCCTTTTATAAGATCCGGAAGTTTGGCCAGTTTATTGCTTTCGGTTTGCGCGATTTTGGTCACCGGAATTCCACTCATCATCGATACCACATCGGCAACGTTGTCTTCAGAAACCACTTCTCTGTGCAGTTTGCTCTCTTCTTCCCATTTTTCCTGAGCTACCGCAAGTTCCTTTTCCAGTTTCTTTTCATCATCTCTCAGCTTGGCTGCCTCTTCGTATTTTTGCTTTTTAACAACCGAATTTTTAAGCTCACGCACTTCATCCAATTGTTTTTCCAATTCCAGAATTTGCTTGGGCACTTCCATATTGGTTATATGAACTCTGGAACCGGCTTCATCCAAAGCATCGATAGCCTTATCCGGCAGGAAACGATCTGTAATATATCTGCTGGTAAGCTTTACACAAGCCTCAATCGCATTATCTGTATAATCAACGTTATGATGCTCCTCGTATTTCTCTTTAATATTGTGAAGAATCTCAATGGTTTCGTCAATCGAAGTGGGTTCAACCATTACTTTCTGAAATCTTCTTTCCAGGGCACCGTCTTTCTCGATATACTGGCGGTATTCGTCCAGCGTAGTAGCTCCAATGCACTGTATTTCACCCCGGGCCAATGCGGGTTTAAACATATTGGAGGCATCCAGACTGCCTGTTGCCCCGCCGGCACCTACAATAGTGTGAATTTCATCAATAAAAAGGATGATATCGTCATTTTTTTCAAGCTCGTTCATCACCGCTTTCATCCGTTCTTCAAATTGCCCCCGGTACTTGGTACCCGCTACGAGCGATGCCAGATCCAGGGTAACTACCCGTTTACCGTAGAGTATCCGGGAAACTTTTTTCTTGACGATACGAAGAGCCAACCCTTCGGCAATAGCACTTTTACCAACTCCGGGCTCACCAATAAGCAAGGGATTGTTCTTTTTCCGTCGGCTGAGTACCTGGGAAACCCGTTGAATTTCTTTTTCCCTTCCCACCACCGGGTCCAGTTTGCCTTCTTCAGCCAGGTAGGTAAGGTCTCGTCCGAAATTATCCAGTACGGGTGTTTTAGATTTTTTACTGGCTTTACCGCCTGAACTGCTAAAAGGATTATCTCTTCCTTCTTCGGAAGCATCCGAATCGTCTGAATAGGATTCTGCGGAAGGAGTATCCAGGAAATCATCATCACTGGTGATCATCGATTTGAATTGTTCCTTTACAATATCGTAATCAACTTTCAGTTTATTGAGTAATTTGGTTGTAGGATCGTTTTCATTACGCAGAATACACAATAATAAATGTGCAGTATTAATGGAAGAGCTCTGAAAAAGTTTGGCTTCCAGAAAAGTTGTTTTTAATGCCCGTTCAGCTTGTCGGGTTAGGTGCAGGTTCTTTTTGTCGTTAGAAATCGGCCCTACTCCCGGATTGGCCGGACTGAGTATTTCTACCTTTCTTCTAAGGGTATCCAAATCAATTTGAAGAGCGCTTAAAATATTAATGGCTTTACCACTTCCGTCACGCAACAATCCAAGCATTAAGTGTTCGGTACCAATAAAATCATGACCCAACCGCAACGCTTCTTCCTTGCTGTACGCAATTACATCTTTAACCCTCGGTGAAAAATTATCATCCATATCTATTCCTTTCAGCATTTAAAAATAGTAAAAACAACTATGTATTGGGCAAAAACTGTACCCATATTCGACTAAGTGTAGCTAATTGACAAAAAAAAACATCATTTTCAAAAAAAACACCCGTCAAATTATCAACTATTTTCCATAGTCGTAATGTTGATAAAATCCTTAAAATTCTGGCTTTTAACTTCTTTCAAAAGAGTAGATTTTCCGTATATTGGCTCGATTTGTAAACAAACTTTTTATTAAAAAAGATTCGTATGGCAGAAGGAGAAAAATTGATTCCTATTAACATTGAAGATGAAATGAAATCGGCCTACATTGATTATTCAATGTCGGTCATTGTGTCACGTGCCTTACCGGATGTCAGGGATGGTTTGAAACCTGTACACAGAAGAGTACTTTACGGGATGTATGAGCTGGGAGTTTTGAGTAACAGAGCCCATAAAAAATCGGCAAGGATTGTGGGTGAGGTACTCGGAAAATACCACCCGCACGGCGATACGTCGGTTTATGATTCCATGGTGCGTATGGCACAGGAGTGGAGCTTGCGCTATATGCTGGTAGACGGACAGGGAAACTTCGGTTCGGTGGATGGTGACAGTCCGGCAGCAATGCGTTATACCGAAGCGCGATTGAGAAAGATATCCGAGGATATGCTCGCCGATATAGATAAAGATACCGTAGATCATCAGCTTAATTTTGATGACACACTTAACGAACCAACGGTGTTGCCCACCAAGGTGCCAAATTTACTTGTAAACGGAGCTTCCGGAATCGCGGTTGGGATGGCTACAAATATGCCTCCGCACAACTTATCGGAAGTAGTTGATGGTACCATTGCTTATATCAATAACAACGATATTGAAATTGACGAACTCATGGAGCATGTTAAAGCTCCGGACTTTCCTACGGGAGGTACCATATATGGGTATGACGGAGTTCGGGAAGCATTTAAAACCGGTAGAGGGCGTGTTGTAATGAGGGCGAAAGCATCTTTTGAAGAGGTGCAGGGACGTGAATGCATTGTGGTAACGGAAATTCCGTATCAGGTAAATAAGGCAGATATGATTAAAAAAACTGCCGATTTGGTCAACGATAAAAAGATAGAAGGGATTTCTACTATTAGAGATGAGTCTGACAGAAAGGGAATGCGTATTGTTTACGTATTAAAACGGGATGCTATCCCTAACATCGTGCTCAATCTGTTATTTAAATATACAGCATTACAATCCTCGTTTAGCGTAAATAATATTGCACTGGTAAACGGACGTCCGCGCCTCTTAAACCTGAAAGAAATGATCCACTATTTTGTGGAACATCGTCATGAGGTGGTGGTTCGCAGAACCCAGTATGAGCTTAAAAAAGCCGAGGAAAGAGCACATATTCTGGAAGGGCTTATTATTGCTTCGGATAATATTGATGAAGTGATTGCACTGATACGGGCTTCCAAGAGCCCGGAAGAGGCCAGGGCAAGGCTTATAGAACGTTTTGATCTGACTGAAATACAGGCCAGAGCAATCGTTGAAATGAGATTACGTCAATTAACGGGCCTCGAACAGGATAAACTCCGGTCAGAATACGATCAATTGATTAAGACCATAGAAGATTTAAAAGATATTCTGGCTAAAAAAGAGCGCCGGATGGAAATTATTAAGGAAGAACTGACCGATATTAAAGCGCGTTATGGTGATGAAAGAAGGTCTAATATAGAATATGCCGGCGGAGACCTTAGTATAGAGGATATGATCCCCGATGAAAAGGTGGTTATTACAATCTCGCACGCTGGTTATATAAAAAGAACGCCATTAACCGAGTACAAAACCCAGCATAGAGGAGGTGTCGGACAAAAGGGATCTTCCACCAGGAATGAAGATTTCCTGGAGCATTTGTTTGTGGGAACCAATCATCAGTACATGCTTTTCTTCACTCAAAAAGGAAAATGTTTCTGGATGCGGGTATACGAAATACCGGAAGGGAGTAAAACGTCGAAAGGAAGGGCTATTCAGAATCTTATTAATATAGAAACAACCGATAAGGTAAAGGCATTTATTTGTACTAAGGACCTCAAGGATCAGGACTATATAAACAGCCATTATGTTATTATGGCTACGAATAAGGGAGTGGTAAAGAAAACATCGCTGGAACAATACTCCCGTCCCAGACAAAATGGAATTAATGCCATTACAATCCGGGAAGGCGATGAGCTTTTGGAGGCGAAACTGACCACCGGAAACAGCCAGGTATTACTTGCAGTAAAATCAGGTAAAGCAATTCGTTTTGAAGAAAGTAAAACGAGGCCGATGGGAAGAAATGCTTCCGGAGTACGCGGAATAAGTCTGGCCGACGAACAGGATGAAGTGGTTGGAATGATAACCATTCACAATTTTGAAGAAGATATTCTAGTGGTTTCCGAAAACGGATACGGGAAACGTTCGAGTCTTGACGACTACAGAATTACGAATCGAGGCGGGAAAGGAGTAAAAACCATTTCTATTACCGAAAAAACAGGTAAATTGGTAGCCATTAAAAACGTTTCGGATTCCGATGATTTAATGATTATTAATAAATCGGGGATAGCTATCCGAATGGAAGTTGAGGACCTTAGAGTGATGGGAAGAGCTACTCAGGGGGTTAAACTTATCAATATTAAGGGAAGTGATTCGATAGCTGCGGTTGCTAAAGTAATGAAGGATGAAGACGATGTAAATGACATTCGTGATATTGAAGTAAATGAGCCTGGCACGGCTCTTGATAATGGTAGTGTCGAAACAAATGATTAATTTTGAAAAAACAAACAGGAAAAAAAATGAGAACTAAATTATTAATAGCTTCGGCTATGTTACTTTCGGTGACTGCCTTCGCACAGAAAAATGAATTGAAGGCTGCCGATAAAGCTTTAAAGTCCGGGGATGTAGCTGGTGCAAAAGCAGCTATTGAGAGTGCCTCTTCTTCTATTGCCAGTGCTGATGATAAATACAAAGCGCAGTATTACTTCCTAAAAGGAAAGGTTTATCATGATATGGCCAAAAAAGGAATGGATGCCGATGCTTCATTTGATACGGCGATCAGCTCTTTAAAAGAACTTATTGCTTTCGAAGAAGCTACCAAAAAGAAATATACGGCCGAAGCGGTTGAATTAATGCAAAACATGACTGCCGATTTAGTAAATGCTGCCGTAGAAGATAACAAGAATAAGAAATACAGCGATGCTGCACGGAAGTTGTATTTGAGTTATACCCTAAGTAAAAAAGATACAGTATACCTTTACTATGCTGCGAGTAGTGCGGTAAATGGAGCTGATTACGAGTCGGCACTTAAATATTATAACGAGTTGAAGGATATGGACTACGACGGTAGTGAAATGAAGTATACGGCTGTGAATGCAGAGACGGGAGAGGCAGAAGAAATGCCTAAAACTCAAAGAGATCTGATGGTTAAGGCCGGTTCTTATACAGATCCGAAGGATGAAAGATCACCTTCCAAGAAAGCGGAAATTGTAAAGAATATTGCTCTGATATATTTACAGCTTGAAGAAAATGATAAGGCTAAAGCCGCTTTTTCAGAAGCCAGAGCTGCCTATCCTAACGATGTAAATTTAGTTCTTAATGAGGCTAATTTATACCTTAAACTGGGCGATAGAAATAAATTTAAAGACCTTATGGCCGAGGCCGCTCAAATGGCCCCGGATAACCCGGATCTGCACTATAATATCGGGGTTGTTAATATGGAGCAGGGAAATTATGAGGAATCGAGAAAAGCGTATAACAAGGCTATAGCGATCAATCCGAATTATGTGAATGCTATCTTGAATTTATCTACTTCTTATATCAATGAAGGAAATGCATTGATCGATGAAATGAATGCATTGGGAAGTTCAAGAGCCGATATTCAAAAATACGACGAGCTTAAAAAGCAGAAAGACGATCTTTTTACCGAAGGAGCTAAAGTTCTTGAAGACGGGTTGAAAACAAATGCCGGAGACAAGAGTTTGCTGGAGCAATTGAAAAATGTTTACGGAGCTTTGGGAGATAATGATAATTACCTGAGAGTTAAAAAACTCTTGGAAGAATAAATAATACATATTGAATAAAAAAAGCTCCGGATTTTGCCGGAGCTTTTTTTTATTGATATACCTTTTCAGGAGATAATTTTTTTAATTACCCTGAGCTGGTGTGAATATCGATGTTCATCTACATTAAAAATCCCGGTATGATCTATCCGGTCTATTCTTACTTTTCCATGGGCATGAATAATATAATTATCGGTCATAATAATTCCCACATGAATTATTTTTCCTTCGGCATTGTCAAAAAAAGCAAGATCACCAGGTTCCGATTCTTCAATAAAACTAAGAGCTTCGCCCTGAGTAGCCTGTTGAGAGGCATCTCTGAGAATATGGTATCCGCTTATTCGGTATACCATCTGAGTGAAGCCTGAGCAATCAATTCCAAAAGGGGTTTTACCTCCCCAGAGGTACGGACTATTCAAATAAGTAAGCGCGGTTTCAATAAGGTATTTTCTTGTTTGTATACCCCGTACGGCATTTCCTCCGAAGCTGTGCTCCAGACATCCGGCATTCCCTACGGTACTCCCTATAGGAATAGAAACAAGCCTTTTTTGATGATCTTCTACGTAATCCAGAAGATCTGTGGAAAGAACCGGGATGCCCTTGTCAAGCTCCTGGTATATATCTTCCGGGAGTTCCTTATATTGCTTGTTATCTATCCATCCTTCATAGGAGTCCAGCGCTATTCGAATACGGCTCCATTTTTTTCTTTGGTCTAAAACCTTAAAATGATCACCGTATAATAACTGAGTTACCTGCTCGGAGGTATCCGAAGGTTCTGACCTTACCGGAACAATACTTTGATTATTAATACCGTATCGCATTGGCGACTCCTAAATTTTCTCAATAACCATAGCCGATGCTCCGCCACCTCCGTTACAAATAGCAGCAGCTCCATAACGCGCTTTGTTTTGCTGTAATACGTGAAGAAGCGTAACCACAATTCGCGCACCCGAACAACCAAGAGGATGCCCTAGAGAAACGGCTCCTCCGTTTACATTTACGGTATCATCGCTGAGGTTTAATAACTTCGTATTGGCTAATCCTACCACCGAGAAAGCTTCATTAAACTCGAAATAATCAATTTCATCCAGTTTTAAACCGGCTTTATCCAGCGCCTTGGGGAGTGCTTTAGCAGGTGCCGTTGTAAACCATTTAGGTTCCTGAGCAGCATCGGCATAACTTGTAATGGTTGCCAGGGGTGTTAGCCCCATTTCGTCTGCCTTGGCCTTACTCATTAATACCAGTGCTGCGGCCCCATCATTTATGGTCGAGGCATTAGCGGCGGTAACTGTCCCTTCCTTAGTGAAAGCCGGACGTAATTTGGGTATTTTTTCGAGGAAGACATTTTTGTATTCCTCATCCTCATTTATTATTAACGGATCTCCTTTCCTTTGCGGTACCTCTACAGAAACCACTTCGTCGGCAAATTTACCATCGGTCCATGCCCGTTCGGAACGCTTGTACGATTGAATGGCAAATGCATCCTGGTCTTCCCTGCTGAATTCATGCTCGCGGGCACACAGATCAGCACAAACGCCCATCGCATTCTGGTCGTACACATCTACCAGACCGTCTTTCTGCATCCCGTCTATCAGAGAGGCCGGTCCGAATTTAACTCCTTTACGCATATAAGAATAATGCGGAATAAGACTCATATTTTCCATGCCTCCCGCAACCACAATCTCGGCATCACCCAGGGCAATTGCCTGTGCTCCCTGCATAATAGCTTTCATTCCTGAGGCACAAACCTTATTTACCGTTGTACAGGGCACCGTATCCGGAATTCCCGCATACAACGCGGCCTGACGAGCCGGAGCTTGTCCTGTTCCCGCCTGTACTACATTTCCCATAAGTACTTCGTTTACCAGACCCGGGTCTAATCCTATTTTTTCCAGGGCCCCTTTAATAGCTACCGATCCCAGCTTTGGGGCGGGAATGGTTGATAGCGATCCCATAAAACTTCCTATAGGAGTCCGGACCGCAGAAACTATAACAACTTCTCTATTCATTTGGTTCATTTTTCTGTTTGCGAATTTAGGTATTTTATAAGGATAATCATAAAACAAGTATTTCCCAAATAACCAGAACCCGTGTATTTTTTCTATTTTTGAAGCTGTTAATGCCAGCCCATGCAAAAATCCCTGGATAATATATATAGCAATCAATCAATAATCTATAAGGTCTTTCTGTATATCCTTACCATTTTTTTAATTGTATACCTGCTTCCCAAAGGAGGAAAATTTAAATATGAATTCCAGAAGGGAAAGCCCTGGCAATATGAAAACCTGTATGCCCCTTTTGATTTCGCTATTAAAAAAAGTAAAGATGAAATAGAGCAAGAGCGGCAAACCCATATCGATAACCAAATTCCGTATTATCGATACGACGATCAGGTTGTGGCAGGTGTCAGAGCGGATTACAGCGAAAAATTCACCTCTTTCTTTCAGAATACCATTTATACCGAATACGAGTTAAGACAACTGAATGAAATAGGTCATGAATTATTAAACGAAATATATACGTATGGTATTTTGGAGGGAGGAAATAGTCATTCTGCCGATGCTCCGGTGTATTTGCTAAAGGGAAATGAAGCCACACTCATAAGCTTTGATCATTTTTTTAATATCAATACCCTGGAAAGCAAAGTAGAAAATTCACTGGCACAGGGTTCGCTCCATCGTTTCAGGCGATCATTTTATAATCTCTTTTTTGAAATACTCAAACCTAACGTAATTCATGACGGTTTGCTCACTGAGAAATCGCTGGAGGAGCAGTTGGAGTCTGTAAGCACCACTCTTGGAAATATTGACGCCGGAAAACTAATTGTGGCCAAGGGAGAAGTAGTGGAAGGTGATAACCTAAGGGCACTTACTTCTTTAAAAAGCGAATTTGAATCGGAATTATGGACAGAGAGCACTTCCAATATCATTGTTTTCGGATATACCATCCTGGTGGCTCTGGCATTGATTATGCTTCTCTTTTTCCTCAAGAAATACAGACCGGAGATATTTAACAATAATACCAAGGTTACTTTTATCTTTTTTAATATCGTACTCATGGTATTTTTAACCACGTTGGTGGTTAAGTTCAATGCGGCCTATGTATATATTGTACCTCTGTGTATTTTACCGCTTATCCTAAAAGCATTTTTTGATGCACGCTTAGGCCTTTTTGCGCATGTAATAACCGTGCTTATATTAGGATTTGTAGTCCCGAATAGTTTCGAGTTTATGTTCCTTCAAATTATAGCGGGGATTGTTACTATACTAACGGTTTCGGAACTTTATAAAAGAGCCAATCTGTTTATTTCCGTAGGGCAGATTACCCTGATTTATATTGTGGCTTATTTTGCTTTTCACGTAATACACGAGGGGACTTTTAAAAATTTTGAATGGGTAGTGTTCGGGTATTTTATCCTGAATGGCCTGGCCACCTTATTTGCCCAGCCTCTTATTTATATTTATGAGAAAATATTCGGCCTGGTGTCTGATGTTTCTCTTCTGGAACTGTCTGATACCAACTCCAAATTACTTAAAGACCTGGCGAACAAGGCACCGGGAACATTTCATCATTCGCTTCAGGTAGCTAATTTAAGTGAAGCGGTGGCAAACGAAATAGGTGCAAATGCCATGTTGGTGCGGGTAGGGGCTTTGTATCATGATATTGGAAAGATGAACAACCCCAACTATTTCACGGAAAACCAGACAACCAATGTGAATCCACATGATGACCTGGCGCCGTCGGAGAGTGCTAAAATTATTATTAATCACGTGATAGCGGGTATTGAAATGGCCAGAAAAAATAAAATACCTGACCGGATCATAGATTTTATTAGGACACATCACGGGGATTCGGTTGTGTACTTTTTTTATAAGAAGCAGCAGGATAGTACCGAAGAAGAGGTTCGCAGAAAAGATTTTCAGTACCCCGGGCCTGTTCCTTTTTCAAAAGAAACAGCTATTTTAATGATGTGCGATGCCGTTGAAGCAGCCTCAAAAAGTTTAAAAGATCCGACATATACGATAATTGATGAGTTTATTGAACGGATTATTGACAAGCAAATAGAATCCGGACAATTTTTAAATGCTAATATTACGTTTAAAGAGATCCAAACCATTAAAAAGGTACTGAAAAAAAAGCTGACGAATATTTATCATTTACGGGTGGAGTATCCGGAATAAAAAAATAAAAAAATAGTTGCGTTCTAAAGCCTGAACTACTACATTTGCATCCGCAATTTTACTCTGATAATTATCGGAGAAGTTCATTAAAATAATCAAGGAGAGGTGCCAGAGTGGTAATGGAGCAGATTGCTAATCTGTCAACGCGTAAGTGTTGCCTGGGTTCGAATCCCAGTCTCTCCGCATTCGGGGTGTAGCGTAGCCCGGTTATCGCGCCTGCTTTGGGAGCAGGAGGTCGCAGGTTCGAATCCTGCCACCCCGACAGAACGGAATTTAAATAGTATTGAAATTGTTTTTAATTTACTGATTATCAATCGATTGAAATTTTTCAATACTATTTGATTCCAATTAACTACAAACAAAAAGGGACCTATTCGGGACCTGAAAAAGTTTTAAATTTTCAGTATCTTTAAAAGAGAAAGTCTCCCTTTCTATGTGATTTAACTTTCGTTTTAGCCATTGTTTCACTAAAAACGAAAGAAATGAAAACATCCAGCACATTTAAGATTCTTTTTCGTCAGGTTATCTCCAAGAAAAAGAAAGATCATGCACCTATTTATGTACGTATTACGGTTAATGGAAACCGGGGTGAGTTTAGCCTAAACCGTTACTATCCCATTAAAGATTGGAACGCCCGGTCAAAAAGAGCCAAGGGAAGGGGTGAAGCTGCCCGAAAATTAAACGAGGAGCTTTATCAAACTTATTTCGGACTAAAAGATGCCTATAACGAACTTAAACAAGAAGGTAAGCTTATTACTCCCCAGTCAGTAAAAGCCAGGTATTTAGGATTGGACAACCATCAAAACAGCCTCCTTGAATTAGCCACCTTTCATAAAAAGAAAATGGAAGGTGTGCTTAAAACAAGTACTTTAAAGAATTATAAAACCACCACAAAGTATCTTACAGCATTTTTAAGGCACCAATTAAAAATAGAGGATATCTACCTTCAAAACCTGAGCTATAGCTTTGTAATCGATTTTGAGAACTATTTGAGAAAGCCTAAAAACAAGCTCAGTAATCAACCACTCAATAATAATGGCATTATGAAGCATATAGAACGGCTTAATAAGCTGATGAATTTGGCGGTAAAACTGGAATGGATCGAAAAGAATCCGTTTTTAAAGTATAAACTCAAATTCCATAAATACGACCGCGCTTTTTTAACCCATCAGGAATTGAGTCGGATAGAAGAAGTTGAACTAACCGAGATAAAACACAAACAGGTAAGAGATGTATTTGTGTTTAGCTGTTATACCGGATTGTCCTATTGTGACCTTGAAAAGCTAAGTACTGAGAATATTGTATTGGGAATGGATGGAAACCCTTGGCTAAGTCTATACAGAGAAAAAAGTAAAGAACCGGTAAAACTACCTTTATTGGACAAAGCCAAAGAAATTCTGGAAAAATATCAAAACCAAAACTTGTTTGATAAACTATTACCAGTTGGTTCCAATCAAAAGATGAATAAACACATCAAAGAGATTGCCACCAAATGTAAGATAGACAAACAGTTAAGCTTTCATGTTGCCCGTCATACTTTTGCAACGACCATCACCCTTTCAAACGGAGTACCCATAGAAACGGTATCCAAACTTCTTGGACATAGTAAACTATCCACTACCCAGATCTATGCCCGGGTACTGGAAGATAAGATAGGGAAGGAACTCAGTATACTCCAATCAAAACTTAGCGCTAGAAGAAATGCATCTTAATACGCTTTGGATTGAGAATCTTTTAATAATGATGAATTTGGAATGTTAAAGCAGCGTGAAGTTAAAAGAATGGAAGTATAGATTCATAGCTTGATACTGAGAGTTAAATCACACAAGAAAAAGCCTTGAATTTCCGGATAGGGAGGTACGAGGCTTTTTTATTTGCAATTATCCGCCCCATGATCTTACCATAACAAGGCGAATAGGTTCCGTCTGGTTTTTGTAGTGTTCCAAAAGGATAAACGTCCGGCAAAAATCAGAGGGATCGCTTACCTGCTTTTTTTCAAATGTTCTTTGATTTTTAAGTGTTTCGATCAACCCTGAAAAGGGAAGTTAAGCGGAACAGCAAGAGGATAACACGCTCGAAGCGTGTTATGATATTTTCACAACACCTAAAGTGTTGATTTTTAGATATTTAATATGAAATCAATAAATAGAGGATATCAAAAGTTTGTTGAAAAAACTATGGGAAGTACTATAAACACACTAAAAGTTTGTTGAAAAATGAAAGTAAAAGGTAAATATCAGTACGAATATCTGGCATTGAATTTAAAGTCATCGGTGGTAAAAAGATTCAGGAAGTTTTCCAAAAAGATTTCCAAATCACAATCTGAAACACTAACGGCATTAATGGATTTTTTCTATTGGCATGGAGTATCCCCTTATGACCGATTTGGACCTCAATTAAACAATGAAATTGAAAAGAACCGAAAACGCATCAATGCCGCCATTGCTATTATTAAGAGTGTTGAAAAGAGTCAAAACGTTCCGCTTGTTAATATAGAGACTATGTTATTGTCACTTTTTGAGGCAGATACAAAAAACAAAGAACCGATACTGGTAGAAAAGAAATTTTTGGAGAAAACTCCAAAGGAGATAGAAGAAGAAAAAACCATGGTTCCTATAACCAGGTATGAGCGATTAGAATTAAAATATAAAGACAAGAAAGAACTCCTGAAATATCTATTAAATAAAATCACTCCGGTATCCACAACTTTTGGGAAGAACTATTTTAAAATAGAAATTGCCCCGGAAGAACTTGCTCGTTATAAGCAAGGGCTTAAAAACGAGTAAACACAAATTACCAAACAACATAGGTTTATTCGGTAAGGATATTTGGGGCTTAAAGTTCTTTGTTTCACTTCAATTATTTTTCCTTGCAACCTCCGGGCGCAAGGCAAGATTGTCATGACAATGACACATCTTGACTTAAAGAAAAATGTGACGGATAAGAAAACCGTTCAATGATAAAACCAAGACGTTCTTTTATTAGTTTTGCGACTTTTTTTATGCCATATCAGATAAGACAGAGACAATCCTGGGATACATCGATTAAACATTTATGTCGTCATGGTTTATTAGAGGATATACTCACTAAAGACCAATTGAGCAGTATACCTAAATCCAATGTATATAGATGGAGGCATAAATGGAACTCCTTTTTATAAAATGATTATGTAAATTGCAGTGTTACTTTTAATACACATTTGTAATAGATACTTCACAAAAAAACCACCCTGTTAGAGGTGGTTAGTTAACTCATAACTAAAAAATAGTCCTTTAACCTTTTATACGATTTAATTGTAAAGTTCTTTTTTGAAAAACTTTCTCCAAAAAATCAAACTCAAAAAACCAAAAACTATAAGGTTAATAAAAGCGTTAGTTATATGATTAGATGTAAATTGTAAAAGCCACCTTATTTCAACATCAATAAACCTCAGTATTAATAGTGCTAATACAAAAACCAAAATTAGTTCTATAATCTTTAACCCTATCCTCTTTCTTAAAAAGATTATTAATAAGATCCCTATTGCAAATGGGATAAACAATGAAAGAAGTTGAAACTTCATTAATTTAGAAGCTTGCTCCAAATTGTTAAACTCCCATTTATAAAAATAATCATCTGTATAAATCAATATCAAAATAATGATAGATTTAACAAACGCAAACAAACTGTACAATGCAAACAAAAAATAAGCACTTAATTTTAATCTTTTTCCCATTTTAAAACCCTCCTCTTGTTGATTGACTTTCTTCTATTAAAGCTTCTTCATAGATGCTTTGAAACTGGCCTTCAAGCCATGACCCTTCAACAGCATTTAAATTACTTTCCATAGTCTCGCTATTGATCTTCCCTATTTTTTCGGCACTCGTCTTTAAAGTTGAAGAGACATCATCAATATTTCCGTTAGTTAAAGTTGTTTTGGAAACGGAATCTTGTTTTTCCAAGAAACTATCATCCGCTACATTAAACTTTGTAGTTGTAGTTGTAGTTGATATTTCTGTTGTTTCATCTAAAGTTGTAGTACCCTTAAAGCTAATGGTCTCTGTAGTTGTAGTTTCATTTACAACAAACGTACTAGCTCCTTCTATTCCATCTACCTTATTCCCTTCAGCATCATAATAAGTTCCCTGCGTAGTAGTTGTAGTCTCGCTTACGGAACTAAAAAAGTTAGAAACACCAGTAACGGCCTCTAATACTTTTGTCAAACCACCTTGACTCCCTCGCATAGCTGATAATTCTTTTGATACTCCACTAAAATTTTTATTCGCTCCTGGAGTGTAAACACTTCTACTAGATTGATTACATAATGCACAATATGCTCTTCCTGCAACTCTACCTCTTTTTAAACTATATGCGTTTGTAACTCCTGAAGACTTTTGAGATAAAATTATTTTTTCTCTACCTCCGGTCGTTGTGCTTGTAGGCATCATTCCATCAGCATCTAAAAAGAATACAGGATTATCAAAGGCATAATTATACGGTGAATGCCTACGCATCTTTTCTGCTAACGGATCTATATTCATCCACCTGCCTAACTCAGGATTGTAATTTCGAGCTGTTATATCATACCATCCTAAATTAAGTTCCTCCTGATATTCATTGCCTCCAAACTTCCATCGCTCTGCCACCGAATTTCCAAGTGCAGAATTTAGCTCATTAAATCCACGCATTTTAAGCCCAAAAGGATAATAGTTATTCTCCTCAATGATCTCCAACACTTCTACATCCGGGTCAGGGTCAGAATCGGTATAACTTAAACGAATGTTATTTAAGTGATCCTTAAACTGATATACATAATCAAAGCCTAAACTTACATCATTTAGGTCTTTCGGAGTAAGATAGCCTTCTGCGTGCGGGAAGAACTGCAAGCTTCCTCCTTCATATACATAGCCGTTTGCATATTCGGTAGTGTTTCCTCCGCTAACCGTTTTCTTTAATTTGGTTCCATCGGCCGAATACACGTAATTAATAGTTCCTCCATTAATACTTACCTGCTCCGGCAGGTTTAAATGATTATAGATAACCCCTGTAATACCCTTATTGGCATCGGTAAGCATATTTCCGTTTTCATCATAGGTATATTCGGTAGCTGCTTCTGCACCATCTATAAACCCGGTTACACTACTTGCTAGCGGGTCATCATCCACCGCCTGTAACTGGTTTCCGGTATAGGTGTAAGTAAGGTCATCCATTAATCCGAACGAAGTAACGTTTGGATCTAAATGACCATTTCTTTGAAGCCCCGTAATGTTTCCGTTTTTATCATAAGATACGTTTGTCAGACTGTAACGCTGATCTGCGGTATTGTCAATGGCACTTGTAATCCTCGAAAGTGGGTCGTATCTATATTTATACGAACGCTCTATATTGTCACTAGCTGTTTTCCATGTGGTTTGGGATATGTTTCCGTTATAGAGTGGTGTTGATCCCAGCCCCAAAGTTGGAGTATTGTAGTTTATGCTAAAACTGAACAAATCATTCAATTCTTATCTATTTTGAACTATTACTTTTTTTAGGGCTTTGTCTTTTTTCCAAAAGCCAAACCGTATCAATTGCCTTTTTTGTATAATTATACGAAAGCTCCTTATCGTTGAATAAGTTGCTTTTAACATAAATAATTCCATTCTGTTCATTAAACTTCTCCCCATAATAGTTTAAAACATTTTGCAAATTATTATAGAAATCGGATGAAATATTTTTTTTATTAATAATATATTTCTCTCCGTTAAATTCCACAGGGTAAAATTGGACATATCTATTATTCCAATATAAATAAACACCTATTAAAATTGTTAATAAAATTATAATTCCTTTTTTCTTCATTACTTAATCCAAATTTATTGATATATAGTTTCCTCCAAACCATAGTCTAGATGATGTATTAACATTAGTAGACCAGTTTGATTTCATTTGAAATGGTTTTGCCCCATAATTCTGTTCAACTAAAAGCGCATCGGCATCTTTTACATTTCCAAACCCAGGAACATTCGCAGATATATTTGCATGCCAATCATACCTATCATTCCACTGATGACTTATGGTACCTGATATATAAACCTTATTACCTTTTCTAGTGATAGTAAAATTAGCGGTTGAAGTTATTTGACTTGATCCTGACGCATAAAACAATTCTGTCCATGAACTTGCTGTTAATCCAGCATCCCAATAATCATTTAAACTTTTTGTTTGGCCATCCTCTAGTCCTCGTGCCAATTTGGCTAATTGTTTTTCAAATCTTTTTATGTTTCTTTCCTCTGCATTTCTAACTTCTCTAAATTTTTTCAACCATTCAGCACTAATGATTTTTGTTCCCCCTCTTCCATCAAGCCATCTTTGTAAATTATCCGCTGCAACATTATATCCATCTTCTCTAGCCACTTTTACCATTTCTACATATTTATCACGAGCTTTTTCAGCTTTGGATTTTTTCTTCTGCTGTGGTTTTTGTTGTTGCGTACCGTCAGGATTTAACCCTTGATTTGCCATAGCTGCTTCAAAAGAACCACTTCTATATGTCCCGGTTGACCAATCGTAATCACTCTCAGAATCTGCCCCACTTGGGTCTGCCCAAAATACTGGGTTATTATCAAAGGCAGCATAAGTCGACATTGAATGATGTGTTATTGGATCAACAGAGGTCCAACGAGCAATAGCAGGATCATACTGTCTTAAATCCATTTCATATAAATTAAGACCAAGACTTTCATTTAGTTCTTTGCCATTATATTTCCATTTCTCTGCTACCGAGCTTCCAAGCGCAGAATTTAGCTCATTAAATCCACGCATTTTAAGCCCGAAGGGATAGTAGTTATTCTCTTCTACAACCTCTACTGTTTCAACATCAGGGTCAGGGTCACTATCGGTATAGGACAGTCTTATGTTTCCTAAATGATCTTTAAACTGATACACATAATCAAAACCTAAACTTAGATCGGATGGATTTTTAGGGGAGATATACCCTTCGGCCTGTGGAAAAAATTGTAACTCACCCCCCTGATACACATATCCATTAGCATAAAGCACCTCAGAGTTTCCATTTACAGGATCTGTTATAATTTTCTTGAGTTTTACCCCCGTAGCATCATATATATAATCAATGGTTCCGTTATGCTCACTATTAGCAACGGTTACTTTAGTAGGCAGATTTAAATGATTATACACCACCCCGGTAATGCCTTTATTGGTATCGGTTAGCATATTTCCGTTATCATCGTATGTATACTCGGTAGGACTTTCTGCGCCATCTATAAACCCGGTTACAGAACTTGCAAGCGGATCATCATCCACAGCCTGTAACTGGTTTCCGGTATAGCTATACGTCAGGTCATCCATCAGCCCAAAAGAGGTAACGTTTGGATCTAAATGCCCATTTCTTTGTAGCGATAGGATGTTACCGTTTTTATCATAAGTAATCCCACTGACATTATAGTTACCACTACTACTTGTGGCGCTGGTCAATCGATTCAGCGCATCATAGCCATAGGTATACCATCTTTCGATATTGTCATTAGCAGTTTTCCAGTTAGTTTCGGATATGTTCCCATTAAACAAAGCGGTCGCTCCGTTTTGAGGATTATTGTATTGAATACTAAAACCAAAAAGATCGCTTCCCAGCTTATTGATATCATTAATCCCTTTGAGCCATCCTCGTATATTATACCGGTAGTCTACCGTTTGTAAGGGTGCCCCGGGGCTATTGCCCACATTCTTCTGGATAAGCTGCCCCAGGTTGTCATAGGTATTGCGTACCAATTGCTCGGTATGCCCCGCCAGTTCCTGACTCTGACCCGTAAGCCGCCCGTTTTCATCATAGCTCATCGTATCCAAAGTTACAATATTCTGCCCGTTTTTACTATGGGTGTTTTTCTGTTTTGTTATCCGCCCGGGAAAGTCCACCTCGCTCTCGGTGATATCGGTGGTTTGTAAATAGGCATTACTACTTGTCTGGTAGATCACCCGCTTTTTGGTGTCATAGCCCATCAGGGTGGTGATCCATAAACCGGTTCCCAATACCCTGACTTTACTTCCGGTGGCCTGCCCCTTAGTTTGCTGGGGGCTGTTGTTATCGTAATTGATCACCGATTGCCCGAAACCGGTTGTGGCCGGTAGAGACTGCTGGGCCGTATCAAAACTGTAATTGTCAAAATAATGCACCGCATGCACCTCCAGGTTTGCCACCGGGAAGCTCTCATTGGTATAGTAATGGGTGAGCCCGTCGGTGTTTTTGGCCTCATACACCCTGGCCGTGGGATTGTTTTGGTAATAGGTGGTATACACAGCGGCCATCTGCTTTTGATCCAGGGTACTGCCATGGCTGTAGATTCCCGTCTGTACACTTCTTCCAAAGATATCATACTTGGTAAAGAGCCACTGGTTGTTTGCCCGTTGATTGGCATCCTGGGTAAGGATGGGTTGATCCAGTTGGTTATACACAATATACTCCCAGCCCTTGCCCGGGATCTTCTTCTCCACCAGGCGGTTCCTGTAATCGTATTTGTACTGATAACACAGCGCATCCATAATGGCCGGGTAATCGCTATGGGTTTTATCAAAACCGATCTGGGTGAGTTTCTCGATGGCCTTCGGGGGCAGTACATAACTCAGCTGTCCGTATTTGCTGTACACATAATAGGTATCATGTGCGGTTTGATTGTTATAACTACGTTTGAGTACCACCCTGGCGTCTTTGTCCTTATACTCCTCGGTGCTGTGATCCATCGTGCCGTCCTTGGGGTGGTTCTCGTCTTTGGTCAGGGTTTTATACAGGGTGTTTGCAGGGTAGTGGTCCGAGGTACCAAAGCTCAGCTGGGGCTCCAGCGGGTTGTTTGCATCGGGAAAACTCACGGTGAACTTTCTAACTGCTGCTGCGGCATTGCTCTGATAGCCAAAGGCAATCTCATGGCCACTGCCCAGGGCCCAGTCTTTCCCCGGGGCGGCTTGTCTCTTTGGACGATTCAGCGGGGAGGCCTCAAAATCGGTCTGGGAATAGGCATTGACCTGGGTAGGGGTAAGCCCAGGAAAATCATCCGGGTAGTGTTTCAGGTAAAAACTCCTTGTGGCCCCTGATACATCCCCCCGGTAGCTGCCTGCGGCCCCCAGAGCGGCCTGGTAGGGGAGCCACGTTTTATCCTGGCGCCCAAAGGCGTCATACCCGATATGGGTTACCAGATCCTTTAAGCTGTGGTCCGAGCCCAGTACCTCCGAGAGGGTATTCTCGGTCCCGTCCAGGCTTTGCAGTAGCGGCCCGTAGAAATACTGCCTTACCGAAGCATCCGAGCAGTAAAACAAATAATCCCTGAAACGGGTAACACTCATATCCGAACGCCAGGTGTATTCACTGCCATCGGCTACTTTATTACCCGAGGTATCATACACCCCGCTTATCCCGCTATCGCCCCCGGTATAATCATACGGGTGTACCACCCCCACCAGCAGGTACCACTGATCCAGCTGCGGCACATCGCCATACCAGAAGTATGGATTGCTATTGGGGGTGCCGTCCAGGTTGTTTACATTCTGGGTACCGTGATAGGTGGTCCCTTCATGGGAGCCCGTTCGTTTAACCCATACCGTATAGCGATAGGTCTTATTAATATCGATATTAAAATTATCGGTGTTCCAGCCTCCGTCGCCTGCTGAGAGGGTATCCTGGTCGCTGCACATCCAAAGCAGTGAGGTATTGTTATACGGATCGCTGCCCTCGAGGCGCTCATTCTCCAGGGCGTCTCCGTTTTTATTGTAAAAGGGCGTACCCCCGGTGCCGGTGCTCCAGTCCATCTGCCACTGGGGGATCGATGCAAAACTGCTGATATCGGTATACAGGCGGGTGGCCTCCAGGGCGATCTGCTGTTTGGGGCGGCCCAGTCCGTCAAAGTAGGTGACCTGTTCGATCACATCGGCATCGCTTACCTGGGTCGGATCAAAGCTGTCCATGGCTCTTTGGTAGCTCCGGGTAAATACATAGTTCTCACTCTGGGTCAGGGCTGGTACATGATAGGGACTCTGCTGGGTGATGCTGATCCCGTTGATCTGCGGGTTATCGGCCGAGGAGATCATATCCAGGTTCAGTACCCCGTCGCTGACCAACACCCCGGTAAAGGTCAGTGTGGTCGGGTAGTTATAACTCTCACTGTAGATATCAAAATCATCCTTAACCAGTTGGCCCTCCAGGGAGATATCAAATACTCTGCGGCCCGCCTGGGCCGAAGGGGCCCCGTTACCCTTACCGAACCAGGCCTCGTTATGATGGGTCTGAACCCTGTAGATCCCATTGGCCAGGGGAATGGTATAGCTCAGGGTTCCGTTGGGACCGTAGCGCTCGGTGGTGAGCAGTACCTCCGGCAGGGGAAGGTACCGGTAGCTGTAGGAGCTGTTTCCGCTGAGAAATATATCGGAGTCTCCCACATAGCTATGTCCGTTATAGCTTACCGTGGCGCCTCCGGCATTGAAATACAAACTGGTGGTGCCCCCGGCGGTCTGTTCGATGGCAATTCCGCTGATCGTGGCATTATCAACCGAGGCAGGCATTTCAATACTCAGCACCCCGTCGCTGACCACCACTCCGGTAAAGGTATGGGTATAAGCGCTGTTGCCTACCGTATAGATATCAAAATCATGGGCCAGCAGCGCCCCTTCAATGATAATATCAAAAACCCGGTTGCCCGCTGCGGCCGGTGGGGCCGAGGGGTGGGAGCTGCCAAACCACAGCTCGTTGTGATGGGTCTTGACCGTATAGGTACCATTGGGTACCTTGATATCGTAATTCAAACTCCCTACCGTATTATCCATATAGCGTTCGCTTTGAAACAGCGCTTCGCTGCTGGCCGATGTATTGCTATAGGTCTCGGTGGAGTTAAACCGGTTTTTTAGTTCCGATTCATAGAGCTTGCCCTGGTGAGTGAAATCATCCAGGGTTCCCATATTGATATAGCGCTCGGTGGTATTACCCGGGTCTTCCGAGATAATGGCCAGGCCATTGATATGGGCACGGTCTACAGAGGCATCCAGCTCCAGGGTTAAAAAACCATCGCTTACCGCCACTGCGTTTACTGTAAAGGTATAGGGGTTGTTGTTGTTAACCACTGCCAGATCGAAATCGCTGTAGCGCACCACACCCTCCAGGATAATATCATAAACCCGTTTGCCGGGGCCGCCCTCCACACCATCTACACCGAACCATAGCTCGTTATGATGCGTTTTTACTGTGTAGTTCCCATTGGGAACCGGGATGTTATAGGTAAGCACCCCACCCACGGTGGCCCCGTAGGACTCCGAATCAAACAGGGTTTCCTGCTGGTTGTAACTGGCATTGGTATAGGAAGAGCCCCCGCTGTAATACGTGGTCAGGTTTACATCGCCCAGGTGGGGCCTACCGTTAAAGACCGCTTCGGTATCGCTCCCTGCATTCAGGTATACTTCCGTGCTTTGGCCGCAGACCACACCCAGCCATCCAAAAATAAATATAATCAGACTATAGAATTGCTTTTTCATGATGCTTTTACTGGTTTTTGTAGTGGTACTGGTTCTCTGAGAGCAGCTTGCCCTGATCGTCGCGAATGGCTGTTAACCGGTTAAAGCTGTCGTATTCGTAATACATGGTATAACCCGAAGGGTCGGTGGTACTGGTGAGTCCGATCAGCGGATCGTAGGTATAGGTACTCACCAGGGCATCGGGCAGTTGTGTGCGTAAATTATTCAGGGCATCGCGCAGGGCCCCTTCGGTGCCGGTACTACCTCTGTGGCGATCGGTATCGGCATCGGAGAGCGATTCCAGATTTGCCACCAGGGAGGATACCTCCGTATAGGTGGCGCCTTCTATTTTGGCAATGGGATACTGATGGTTGTACCCCCAGATATATACAATGGTGCCTCCGCCTTCTTTGGCTACTTCCCGGACATTGCCCCAGTGATCATAACTCTGGTAGCGAATACGGGTATCCAGGGTATTGGTGGCCGATTCCGGGCCCACCAGGGTTTGCAGCTCCCCGGGCAGGGTTAGCCCGCTTGGTTGTAGTTTGTAATTGGTACGCCGGGCGGTGAGCAGCTCTCCGGGATCGGGTGTGCCGTCGGTATTGGTATCTTCGTAAGTCTCTCCCTGAAGCAGTTCGGTGATCCGGTGTTGTGCCACCAGCGAATCGATAGCCGTGGCAGCATCACTGCTTAGCCCCGATAGCTGCGCCTTATCGTGCGGGTAGTACCGCTGCTCGATACGGGATTCCTCCAGGCTGTTGGTGGTGGCCACACGGGTGGCCTGCAGGTGGGTCGGGTTGTCATAGGTATAATTCGTGATGGTCTCTACCGGGTTTTGACCCGTTTCGTCATATACCTTTTCCGTGGTCGAAGACAGGTAGTGCCAGTACGAATTGGTGCTGTACTCCATAATGTCCAGATTCTCCAGGTATTCCGGTTTCGATACAATATACCCTACGGTTTTCCCGAAACAGGGGTGGGGAGTATGAATGGTCTGATTGTTACTCCCCGAAGCAATACAGCGCCAACTGTCAATACCATCAAAAGGAAGTGCCGCCCAAAAATGTTTATGATCCGTTACACAAGTTTGATATTCATAGGTTTTCGTCAGATCGGCGGCGGTACATTCATAGGTAATATCAGGAGAGGCGCAGATCAGGTCGAATTTTTTAACTATGCTATACCCGTATACTTTATTAAAATTCCGCGCATCCTCGTTATAGGTATTGATCGTTTCTCTCAGGGGTACAAAACTACCTCCGCTTCCCATAGTAAAAACCGTTGTTTTTTTAGGCAGTCCGTTACTCCATCCGGCATTTACCCAGGGAGAAGATTCTACCGGATTGCCGAAGAGGGGATTGCCCGGATAATCATTATGGATGATAAATTCGTGCTCCTCCCCGCCATTCTCAAACTGATCGCCTCCGTGGCTGATAGTAACATACTTATAGGTAGTGGTACCATTTCCGGACGGATTATACAATGTACGAAGGCTTTTGGAATTCAGTACTTTGTAAGTCTGATCCACATAGGCGCAGGGTATTGCGCAGGCTACCCGATTGGTAATGTTAGATATATAATAGGCCTCTAATCCTTTTTCTCCGGAAGAGACCTCTTTGGTTTCTTTCTGCCCGTAGTAATATCGGGTTATCTGTGCCGTACCGCTGCCGTCGTAATCCGTTACCCGTTTTACGCGCATACCCCCGGCCAGTTTATTCGCCGGAATTTCCTGGATGTTCCCCTGGTAATAAGAAAAGGTCAGAGATCCAAATGTACAGGGGCGAATTACTTCGATCTCTACTAAATAATCAATTCCTGCCTTAACACTTAAATTAATATTCGGATCATTATCGGTGGGTTTCACCACAATAGAACTTCCTAGTGTTATAGGGCCGTTAAGAGTATTTTCTATAAACTCTCCTCCGTTATTAACCCGGATGGTCATCGCCGTATGTCCTGTATCTAAAGTGGGATCACATGCATCTTCATTAAATAAAATATTTTTAAATAGCGGAATACTTTGATTGAATGTAATATTGGTCATCAAATGAGAATCAGTAAAAAAACCAAAATCTTCTGAGGTAGTTACTAATTTTAATCTGACCTCCTGTGATGGTGGGTAGATATAATTGGTTCCCAGATACGAATTCCCTTCATATTCGAATTCAGAATACCCCTTGGTAGGGTAGTGCACCTGTTTTAATAAGCCTTTTTTTGCATAAACCGTATCAGTTGCCTTATCAGCTCCTCCGTTATATAATTGCATCCCGTATGGTGCCGGAATTTCCAGTGTATTTGGGTCCGGAAAAAACTCCGTATTACTCTTTCCATTATAATAGCCCCAGTGATCCTGGCTGTAGGAAAGGCGCGATACCAGGCCTTCCGGATCCTCATAGGTAAAAGCATAGCTCTTATCGGGATCTTTATAGGTTATTCCGTTTAAAAACACCCGGTTATTTGCGGTAAACAGATAACTCAGATCGAAACGCTCGATCTCATTCTGGTAGGCATCCTGTACCGATATTTGGGTAACCAGATCCAGCCCGGCGATCTGCGGATGGTCTGTAGCCGCTATAAAACTCACCGATCCGCTGCTCGTGCGGTTACTGGAGATCCCCGTAAGTTGTTTGCCAACAACAAATAGGTGGTTATTTATTTTCTCTGTTTTACTAACGGGAACACTACTGGAACCACTGGGGCATACCATAGGTATCCACGGTTGCGATACTGTTAAACTCTGGGAAACCCCATTGGTATAGTCATAGTTCTGCGAGGTATAGGTAAAGGAAATAACATCTCCGTAGGGATGCTCTATACTACTTAAATACCAGCTAGTGGTATTGGGAAGGCTTGGAGTGGTATGGCTTCCGCTTTCCGAATCGGACCTTTGAATATTAATCTCTTCTTCCAGGAAAATATAAACGATCCCGTCCGGAGCGGTAAGTCTAAATCCATTCTGCAAGCCTTCTACATAACTCTCAATGACTACATTACTATGAGGAATCAGTACGATATTTTTATCGTTGTCAAAAACAAACTTCCCGCTATAGCCCGCCACATTGTACATAAACAAATCAGTCTCGGTATCAAACTGATCATTTCCGGCTGCGTAAAAATAATCCAGCGCCATCGGGCTACGGACCCCGGCCTGCTGAATTTCTTCTTCGGGGAAAAAAGTGCCGTACTGCTCGTCGGGTTCATCCCGGATTACCCGGGTAATAACGCCACCCGCATTCAGGCTCCAGCCGAGGCCTACATTGCTCGATACCTGATCTACCTGTATACCGTTACTGCTATATCCCAGTGAGATGGGAACCGAGAGATTTCCGGCCCGATACGTATAGAGCGGAATATTTAGCTGGGCGGCACCACTGAACAAACCAATCTGATTCTGTCCGTATTTTCCCAGTTCATAGGCCGTTGGTGAAGGGGGTGTAATCTCCGGAAGTTCAGGTGTTTCTTCACCTCCTTGGGCTCTTACTATACCGGCACTAAATAGCAGTGCAACGAACAGTAATTTTTTCATTGGTTAGAAGTTTAAAATAAAATGGGCACAAATGTGGGAATTATGGTCATATCAAACAAACTATTTTATCAACATATAGAAGAGTAACTATCTGAATACTAGTGTTGCATAAATGACGGACTTGTGTAATATATTTATTACATCAATAATAATAAGGTGTACGAATGCATGAGTTATATTTGAAACGAATGAAATTTTTACTTGAAAGTGTTAATAAGTTTTAGCTTTTTAGATTTTTCATATTTAAACAGCATAACTCTGAATTGCAAAAATCACGGGGATACAAGTTTAAAAAAAGTTGAATTTGATTCAATTTTCTTTTTTTATAATGATATATATTCATTTATATTAGCGTATGCTAAGCGCAGGTTAAATCAACCATATAAGGGAACTGGAAGGGACCTATACGTTACTGTAATGGTTAATTTACTGAAAATGAAAATATTAGGAGTGAAAGGTGTATTCCTGCCACCCCGACCATAAAAGCTGAACAAGACTTTGTTCGGCTTTTTTGTTTGAGCGAGATTAAAACCTATATCTAAATCAAAGTGAAAGCAAAAAAGAAATAGAAAATGGGGTATTTTAACAAGTAAATAGTTTAAGGGTTTAGACCCCAAAATTAACCCACACATTCTTTTTTGACTTATCCAAATTGGATTTATTTGTATCACTAAGGAATCCTCCTTTTAACAGAAACAAGGACAAACTTCTAAGAATTACCTCATGTATGTTGGATGAAGAAAAACAATGCTTTAAGTAAGCAAACAATTACATTACTGGGCTTTGACGAATGATGGCTTTTTGTGTTTTTTAATTTCTTCCTCAGTCAAACCTAGAAATCTGGCAGCATTATCATAAAAAATATCTTCTTTCTGGTCTAACGTCAGAAAGTCTGCCGAATTAACAGATTCTATGGCAATATCCACTAATTCGGGCCATACCATTTGATCGCTTCCGTACATGATACGATCACCGAAACCTGAAGCAATTAACGATTTCAGGTAATTGTAGAATTCTTCTTTTGGAAGAATCCAATTAAGAACGGCAATATCTATATATACTTCCGGATGGGCATACATAAGGGCCTTAACATCATCGATATACGGCCAACCACCATGCATAATGTATATTCTTACGTCAGGATATTTAACAAGTACATCCTCGAGTTGCAACGGGTTGGCATTATATGTACGCATACCTCCCAACATTTCCGGAACCAGATGTATTCCATAATTCGGGCCGCCCGGGAAAATGTGAAACCCGACGGGCAGGTCTAATTCCTGTCCTAATTCAAAATACGGTAATACAACGGGGTCATTAGCTAATATTCCCCTGTAAAAAGGTGCCATTTCACCAATTACATGTAGTTTTCCATCCTCATGCTGTTTTCTCAAGGCTTCCACCGGTTTTTTTGCATCGCCAATCAAGACTGTTTCAGGCAGGTCTTTATACCATGATTGGCCATTTGATACTACAGCTTTAACAATATTATGCTTTTGAAACATCGCCAGTGTTTTTGCTTTTTGTTCTGCAGCCGAATGAACTCCCTGATAGGTTTCTCCTCGAAGTGTTGGCGGGTGGGTCATACCAAACATTGGGTGCCCGTCATCATAAGCATGAATATGCATGTCAATTATCGGGCCTTTATAAATCTCTATAGCTTTACTAGTAGTTGGTTCTGAAGTTTTCCTGGTTTTAGTGGTACAACAAACCAGGAATGCAACGGATAGGAGTGTGCAAATTCTTGTTTTCATAATGTAATTTTTATTGCCTGAAACAGCTATGCGTATGCTCAGTTTAGGAGAGGAAGGGGCATTTAGCCATAGCTTAAATATAATTAATTACATTGAATTTCCGATACGTAAATCCGGTCATGGAAGATTATACAGGATGCTCAAGTTGTTTTCTGAGTGAGTTATGGTTTTATTCCATAGGTAGTGAAAAATTAGGGATTTGCTCAATTTTTTTTTGAAACTTCGTTTTTAAATTCAGATTATTTTCATCGATAGACATTGGTGTAATAACTATATAACCCTCTTTCAAAATCATATCATCGTATTCGGTATCTGAGATTGTATTCAGATTACCTGCATATTTAATTGTCCAGACCGTTTTGTTTTCCGGCTTGTGGGGTTCATCACCCATTATCTTGTAAAAAACCACAGATTTAGGAGTGTCAAACGATACTCTTCTATCTGCTATCTTCACACCTTTTATCTTTTCCAGCGGAACATCGGGAAATCCTATGGTTATATAACTGTTTTTATCAATCTCATCCGTTATATCGGAAGATATAAATTCAGTGATCCACTGAGGGATTACTTTAAAAGATCTCTCATCATCATCGTCGAAGCCTGACAGGGCAATACCCCGAACGCCCAAAAAAGCAGCAGTTCTGATTGCACCAATGGTACCGGAACCAAACCATCCCGGGCCTATATTGGCACCTCCGTTTATTCCGGATAAAACCAGATCCGGTTTATCATTAGGGAATAATCCGTTCAATCCTATTAAAACACAATCGGCAGGATTACCCGCCGTAGTATAAACAGCAATATTGTTATCCGGGTCGTTGTATCGGCACTTAATCTCTAAAGTAGATTGATGTTTTCCAAATGTAGTATGATTGGAAGTTCCAGATCTGTCAAAAGACGATACTACTATTGAAACACGGCTGGCCACCGTTTTGACACTTTCTGCCAACGCCAGCAATCGATCCGCATCTTCAATACCGTCGTCATTTGTTATTAAAATATGGCTGTATTTTCTGGTGTCTTGTGCTACTGTTGAAAAAGAACAAAACACTATGAATAGAACAAATAAATACGTCTTCATTGTATTGGTTTTTACTTATGACGATTTATTTATATTGGTGGTTACAGGATTTTTAATGGAGGTTTTTTTATAGTTATAAACTGCTTCGTGAGCATAATGGGTTATATCCTCTTTTGGCACCTGTTATTTTCGGCCTGTAAAATCAATAGTACTTTTTAATATCCGCTGCCATTTCACGTACTTTTTTACTCTTGTCGTTCAACCCGGACGCAACCACCTGATTTTTCAATTCACCAGAGGCAAATACTTTCATTATTACCAACGAATTAAACCGTACTTTCCATTGTTTATCCTTAATGCCGTTGGTAATTAACTGTTCTATCCCATTAATTTTTCCATACATCGCATTAATTTGTTTTCCGACAATGTCGAAATAAACGCCATGCCAGGAGTTTTTTAACCCGTTGTATAAAATCTCAAAATTTTGGCCGTTGAGTTCTTTAGTTTGCCAAACCGATTCAATAGCGCGGAGGAGTAGAATTATTTGATTTCTGTGTTTTTGATAAATGTGGTTTACATCGGAATTCGGATAATAAGTATCCATTTTCCTTAATTCGTTATTTGCCGAGTATTTTTTGCGCATTCAATTATAACCAACTACCTGATTAAACCGGTTTTTAGTAAAACCCAAAGATACTTAATCAATGGATTTCATTGCCATATATATTTTTTATCGCTCTATAATTTCTACTTCCTCAGGAACCATAAAATACAAAATACATCCGGTTTCAGACCTAACGCTATGTTTAAAACCAGGAGGAGTATACAGATAATCACCGCTTTTAAGCGTTACCCCTTCAATAATACAACTGCCTTCCAAAACAAACAACTCTTCACCGGCAGGATGATTGTGGTATGGATATTTCGCTCCTCTCTCAAATTTGAGTAAAAAACTCGGAGCCCTTCCATTTTTATCTACTCTCAAAGTTTTTACATGGATTCCCTTCGTGTTTATACCAGCTTCGGTTAGAGGGCGCCACGCTACAGAAGTGGTGCAAACTATGTAATCTTTCATCTTTGTACTCATGGATATTTTTTTTAGGTTGTGCTTACAAAAATGGGTAAACACCTTTATACAAAGAATAGAAGATGTTTAAAAAAGCATGTAATATTATACAATGTGCTCTTTAAAATCCTGAGGTGACATATTGGTGTGTTTTTTAAAAAAATTAGAAAAGTAAAAAGGATCGTTAAAACCCAGGGTATAAGCGGTTTCTTTTACCGAAAGATCGGTATAGTACCACAATCTTTTGGCTTCGGAGATAAGGAGACCGTGTATGATTTGCTGTGCAGTTTTTCCCGCGTGTAGTTTGGACAATTCATTTAGTTTGAATTCGGTGGTTAACAGCTCATCGGCATAGTATTTAACCGGATAGCCGTGGTTGAAATTTGCTCTGATTAATTCCAGAAACTTTAAAAAAAGTGCATCTGGTTTCCAGATTTCATCTCCCCGCATAATCTTTGCCCGGTTAATTTCAATGAGTATTAATTCGATTCGGGAATGCACGGAGGTGGTATACTGATAGGGTTTTTCCTTGAGCTCTTTTTCTATATCCTTTAAATGGGCCTGAATCGATGGATGCTCAGACATATTAACTACTTCATTTCTATCAAAATGGCAGAATAGCCCGTTACAAAAAATGAGTTCAATATCCTTATCGTCTTTACAGAAAAAATCATAGGTAAATTGAAGGGCCAGCCCTTTTGCATTGGAACTTTTTTTAAATTCATGAAATTGACCGGAGGTAATAGTAATAATACTGTTTTTGGAGATACTAAAATCAAATCCATCGATTTCCATTTCAATAGTGCCCGCACTGCACCAGACCAGGATATATTTTTTAATTCTTCTTTTTCCGGTGGGAAGGGTATCCGGGTTTATATTTAAGATTTCAATCATGGTATTCCCTGTAAAAATATATAACGAAACGCACCAGTCCGGTAACATTCTAAAAGTACATATTTTCTGTTAGGCAATTCAGGAGAAAATAGACGAAAATGAGAATTTCCAAAAGAAAAATGCGTTTATATGAATAACACCCGTGTAAAACTTAAGACTTCCTTATACGAAATAAACTTTTAATGACCGTGAAAAAAATTCCTGCACTATTTTTTCTAATGGTATCGTTAGCCCAGGCGCAATGGTACCAGGCCACTATAAATCTGAAGGACGGAACTGTTTTAAAAGATGAGATTAAACTAAACCTGAAAAAAGGCGATAAACAGCTTATGACTAAAAACCAGGCGAAGATTTCCTGTGAACATGTAGAGGCCGTAACCATAAAAGATGATCAGGGTAACGAACTTACGTTAGCGCCATTACTGTATTTTACAAGAAAATATTCATGGGGAATTCCTATGATTAGAGGTGATGTAAGCTTGTATCGGGTTCTGTTTAACGATGAAAGCCTTAAAATGAAGTTTAAGGAAGGCGGGATGGTTAAAATATCGAGCTATGGTACTTTTGGATATGCTTTAACTAAAGATGGGTATAAGTATAAAGGGAGAGAAACCTATATGCTTATTCATTATCCCGGGGCTAAACTTTTTGGACAATTCAAGTTGGCAGTTAATGAAATTCTAAAGGATTGCCCTCAAATTATCAAAGCCGTCAAAGCAAAACAATACAGTATAGAAAATGCAGACGAAATGGTTGTTTTTTATAACGACCATTGTTCTAACTAGAACAGATGTATCATCTTTTCATATGTTGTGATATATAGGTATTATGCTATTTTACATTCTTTAAAAGCCATGCGTAAAATTCCGGGTCCCTGTATATATATGGCCAGATTCCGTGCCCTCCGGTTTTAGCCGTTTTCAGCTCAGCGTTTCCATTACAGGCTTTAAGGGCACGAACCATTTTTTCCGATTTGGAATACGGTGTTACGGGATCATCGATAGCGTGAAATGCCTTTACCGCTACGGTTTTTGCCACACATATATTAGAGGAATCCCCGCCCCCGCAAATAGGTGCTGCCGCAGCAAATAGATCGGGATATTTGCTTATAGCAGTCCAGGTCCCATACCCCCCATAACTATATCCGGTTATATAGATCCTTTTGGTATTAATCCGGAATAAAACGGATACTTCTTTAAGTAACGTTCTAAAATTTGCGTTGTGCCATCCAAGCCTACCTTGCGCCTGTGGGGCAATCACAATACACGGGACACTTAATTCCGACTGTAACCAGTATTTTTTGGGATGGTGTTTGGTGTTAGACCTGTCTCCTCCGTGAAGAAATAAAATAACCGGATAATTTTGCTCCGTACTTTGATAATCGGACGGTAAAGAAACCAGATATGATATTTCATCCTGTATGGAGATTAAACTTTGATCATAAAAGTTTTTCTCCTGACTGAAAGCGAATGCACTAAACAGCAACCAACAAATCACAAAGTTATATAAGAGGAAAGCATTTTTTTTCATAATTGAATGCTTGGATTATTAGCTTATTCTGTTTTTTGAGCGGTTAAAATCTTAAGGCCCTTGTTGGCCTGCCCCAGCCAATATCCAATAAACTGTTCATTCCAGTGCGTTGACATATAACGGGGTCTTAATCGGGATTCATACTTGTTTTTAGCCGTTAGCAATAAAACTCTACCGGCATATACAGATGCATAATCCTTTCGCTTAATTAAATTGATAGCGCGATTCACCATGATAAGAGGATTGCTCTCATTCAATCTAAAAGCGCTTTTAACTTCGCTTTCCGCTTTATTCTGAAACATATTCTTAGCAGCATCATCTTCCGAATACCATCCTCTGAAACTGTAAATCATCGCCTGGAGAACATGAAAATCAGATCTTATGGAAGGGGTCATGTGATCTACCTTATTAAAAGCATTATCGAAATTTTTTTGGGAAGCATCCAACATAACATGTTTGGTAATTCTTTCGGAAACATTTTCTTTAGGAATAGAAAAACTTAGTTGTGTATAAAAAAAACCGGCCCAGTAGTCCGGAAGCCATTCTTTTGGATATTTGCTGCCTGTCTCTTCCATAATTTTGGCTCCCCGAAACCAATCGTTGAAAGTTTTTCCGTCTGTGTATGTATCAAATCCCTTTTTCATTTCTTCTTCCAATGATTTGTTTTGACTCAAAACCGGTATGCTCAGCGAGATACCCATTAAAAATAGTAATACTGTTTTCATTGTTTTCGTATTTAAGTATTTGGAAGATAAATTACGCCAATACCTTGCAAAAAACATGATAAGGTTTTGCCAAAAGTGGTCGCGCTTTACAAAGTGTCACCTTATTTATATTTAGACCGATACTCGGAAGGGGTAATACCTTCAATGCGTTTAAAGGTCCTGTGAAAACTTGACTTGTTGGTAAAACCGGAATCCAGTGCTACGGCCAGTATTTTAATATCGGAATTTATAAGAAGTTCCTTGGCATGTTCAATCCGGTACACATTCACAAACCTGAAAAAGGTTTTCTGATAGCCTTGATTAATTCTCTTTGAAACGAGATAAGGGGGTAATTCCAGTTGATTTGCTAAATCTTTTATGGTTAGGTTAGGATTTAAATAAACCCTTTTTTGTTTCATAATATTTTCCAACTCCATTAATTGATCCGGGGTAACTACCGGGAATTCATCAGACTGACCCTGTTCACTTTTTATGGTAGTTATTTCAATGGGGATTACTCGGTTTTGGTTCATTATTACTATAGTAAGCATAATCAGGCTTAGGGTAAGAAGCAAGGACATAGCGAGGTACAGGTTTGTAGCATCGTACCACTGAAATTGCCTAAGAATTACGGCAATTAAGTATCCTAATAGTGCAATTAAACAGATCCATGTGAAGTAATAAAAAGAGGTCATCCATATTTTACTTTCATTACTGTGGTATTCAAAGCTTATACGGCGATATCGTATAATTTTTTTTAAGCTGAAAAACACATAGAAAAACATAGAAAATACGGAAATAACCGAAAGAGCTGACATGATTTTATGATCGTATAAAGAACCAAAAGGAACAAAGTTGTTAAGCACGTGTAGTTTTTCCGGAGTAGCTTTAAAAATTAAAGGGCTCAATAACACAAACGCTGCCACCGCAGGAATAAAATGTATAAAAATTTGCTGGAAGTTTAGCTTTGTTTTTTGTATCAGAAAAACGGTATAGAAGAAAAATAAGGGTCCAATACTTAACCTAATGGGGTAACGATACCCAAATAAATGGATCACTTTATTAAAGCTATTGGGAGCAAAAAAAATTCCAAGCTCGGTTAGGTGAAAGGCAAACAAAATCATAAGCCATCCAAAAATTCGCTTATAGCTTTGCTTTCCAAGACTCAGAAGTAGAAGAATCCCCAGGATAAATCCCTGAGATGCACCTATAAATAACAAAATACTTTTCCAATCAAACAACATTTGGTATGTGTTTATATGGATTGAGCGGTTAATTTGATACTTTATTTGTAGAAAAAAAAGGTATTTAATAGATTTTTATGAAATGGAGATACTTCGCAGGGTATTTAAAAAAGCTGGATTTTGACCGGGAAAGTGCATAAATCAGATGCATAATTACCGAATAAAAGGCTTTGAAGGCGTTGGAAATTATTCAACAAAATTAGTTTTGAGTTTTGTTGTACTTGATTATATTTGCACCCGCAAAGTTTACTTATCTTTGTTTCAATGGGTCGCGTAGCTCAGCTGGATAGAGCATCTGCCTTCTAAGCAGACGGTCATAGGTTCGAATCCTATCGCGATCACGCATAAACACTGGCTTCAAAGCTTAAAAAGCTAAGAAGCCTTTTTTATTTGCAAACTTTTTGCAAACAGCTTTAAATTTTAACAGTTTTTTAACAATTTAAAATGCTCTTTCTGAGGCAAATAGTAATTTAAACGTTTACAAAAATTAATTTTCAATTAAGTCTTTTAATCTTTTATCGTATTTATAATTTACGATTTCCCCTGTAAGTATGAGTTGAATAACTTTATCAATTATTGGTAAAGGAACAACAAACCATTCTCTAGGTGTAATTCTTCTACCTTTTTCATCATGTATATCAATATTTAGGCATACTTCTGCAAAAACACGATGTATTAAATTCTCGAACTTCTGCACATTTAAATTGTACGTTTTATACGATGCAACTATTTCTACATCAGCCTTTAAATATGTAGCTTCACTCGCAGCGTTTTTTACTCTTTCAGAAATAGGAATAGTTGAATAACCAATTTTATACAAATCTTCAATTGAAGATATATCCTTGTTTGAAGATTTGGACTTTAATACATATATCCAACCTGTCTCAACATCTTCTTCATTTACTGAGTTAACATTATTAAACAACTCTTTTTCTATTTCTTCTTCTGTATGCGAAACAATTTTACCATCATTGTCTTTATGCAGTAAAGCTTTGTCTAATGAGCGATAAAGCATGTTACTTGTTGTTCCGTTTTCAAAAATAATTCGAGTACGTCCATCCTTACGAACTCTTTCACCAGAAGGTAAAGTAATATTATCAGTTTCAAGATTAGTTTCCTCTAAAAACAGTAGAACTCCATTTAATACATAAAAAGAACCTGCTTTTAAGTTTTTATAGGCGCTATCGTAAGTAAATAATTTACGTTTTCCTTCTTTGAGTTCTCTATGGACTTTTTTGAACAAAGTTTCATAAGACATAAATTCTTCCTTTTTCATTGCTCGTCTTTGAGCTACGAAATCAGTTTCTGCTCTTTCAGAAGAACTTGGTACATTTTTTAACTTGAAAATGGATAACGTTTCTTCAGTATCTAAAATACCTAAATCATCATCTTTTAAAATATCGGCAACTGTCTTTATTTCCTTACTTACATTTAGAAGGTTATGTATATCATATGGTTTTAGAATTTCCATTTTTTTAGCATCACTTCTTAAGGCTTTTAGTCTAGATTGCAATTTGAAGTCGGTTACATTACTTGCTTCTGGCTCTCTCTTGTGTTTCTCATAAAAAGTATTAATTTCTTGGAACGATTCAATTAATCGCTCGTCTTCTGTTTTGACATTAGAGTTTTTTGGTTTAGTATCTAAAATACCGAACTCATCATCATTGAATATATCTTCTAATGTTTTTTTCTTACTCATTAGCTGCTGCTTTTCGTTTGGCTTCCTTTAAAAATATAACTGCTTCTGCCAAACGTCTTTCTTGAGGGTCAAAAGCCTGAATACTTGGTTGTTCTCCTGTTTTTTCTATCCAATTTTTTATTTTGGGCCACAGTAAAATCGCTTCTTCTTCAGTCATTTGAATTCTTGTTGCGTCAATAGTTTCTTGTATAGCCTTAAAAACCGATGCTGTAACAGATTTTGACAAAATTTCAAATGCTTTCTGGAATGGATTAATAGTATCTATTAAATCTATATTAATATCATCAATATTTACAAAACTATCTGCTAGGCGAATAAAACGCTTGTCGCCTTGTTCTTCAATTGTTCCATTTTTAATAACAGAATCCACAACTACATGTTGACGCACTTGCTCTACTTCCTCATCAGATAAATCTGGGTAAGTTTCCTTAATAATTTTTGGTATTAAGACTTTATTAATAACTTCTGGGTCAACATTCCCCGGCATTGCTTTGAGCATTTGATCGTCTTGCATTATTTTTGCCTTTAAATCGTTCAAATCACTTTCAATGATGTCTTTTGCTCTTTGTGAACTGGGTAATTTAAATCCTTTTATTGCGATGTAATCTTCACCATCTTCTTCCACACCATTTATTTCATCATCTTCTGGGAATTTAGGTTTAAACTTCCAATTAGGTGCTAAAACCTGTTCCATGAGTAAAGAAGCTGTAATCGCTTTAAGCATATTATTAACTGCTAGTTTTACCTCTTCATTCTCTGCATCTGGTTGCGCAATTAAATTTGTGAATTGTGCATGTGTCTTATTTTCACTATCCCTAGTAGCCCTACCTATTATTTGAATAATTTCTGTTAACGAACCTCTATAACCAACAGTTAAAGCGTGTTCGCAATAAGGCCAATCAAAACCTTCTTTTGCCATGCCTAATGCAATGATGATATCCATGTCATCTACACTAGATACATTTCTCAAATAGTTCTGTATTTTATCTCTGTCTTTTTGATTATCGTGAACCAAATCTGCAACCTTTAAAGTTTTGCCTGTTTTTTTGCTTGTAACGAACAAAACACCTGTTTCTGGATCTTGATAACCTAATTCACCCAAGCTGTCAATAATTCTATTTACTTCTTCATATTTATCCTTAGTAGATTCCCCTGAATTTACGCTAGGTATGTGAATAATAGTTTTTTTGCTTTCGTCTAAAATTTCATGTATTGCAGAAGTATATCTTCCTTGGTAAAAATGATAGCCAATTCCCAAAGACTTTAAATAATCGTACCCATTTAATTGTTGGTAATAGTCATATTTTATCTTGATAAACTTTTCTTCATCCTGTGGTAATAATATTGGAACAGAATCGCCTCTAAAAAATGAACCCGTCATCGCCACTACATGTGCATTTGATTTTTCCATAACGCTACTCAAAACCAATCCTAATTTATTATCTCCATCAACTGAAACGTGATGAAACTCATCGATAGCTAATAAACAATCATTTAACTGCTTCTCATCTATGGCTTCAAATGCAAAGCGTAATGTTGCATGTGTACAGATTAAAATTTGTTCATCGGACTGTAAAAATTCCAAAAATGCTTTTACTTTGCTTTGGTCTCCACCTGGTGTACATAAATTATATTTTGGGTTAGGAAACCAATCTGCGAAAAAACCAAACTTTTTTAGTTCTGTTTTAGCAAATGAGCTACCAATTGAACGCTCTGGTACTGCAACTATCACTTTTTTTATGCCTTGATTTACCAACTTATCTAAACCAATAAACATTAATGCCCTAGATTTACCTGAGGCTGGGGGTGCTTTGATTAGTAAATATTGGGCAGTGCGAGCTTCGAACGCTTTTTCTTGCATTTCTCGCATTCCTAATTCGTTGGTACTTTTACTTTTCCCTGTTTGTTGGTATGTTACATGAACTATATCTGGCATATTTTAAGCTTTCTTTTTACGCGTTCGTTTTGGTTTCTCTAATAAAGTATTTTTATTTATCATTTTTTCATATTCCTTAAAAAGATATTCTAAACGTTCTGTATCACTGGTAAAAGGCTTTAAACGATAACATCTTTCTATGGCTAAATCTAATTCATGATGCGCTTCTTTTAAACCTTTAGGCATTTTTTTTGAATCGTAAAGATCCGCCAAAGATTTTTCAGCATATTTTTCTCTTTCCTCTAAAATTTGGAAAACATGCAAATTAATTTGTTCTTTTTGTTTTTGGTTTAATTTCGGAATAGGAAAATTATTGTAGCTTAATGCAGAAGAATACCTGTAATCAGATTTTAATCTACCCCCAGTTGCTTTTACCCAGACAATGTGCATTTTAGAAGTAATTATTCCAAAAACCCAAGGCTCAGCATTGTAAATCGCTTGAGCAGAATCTAAAACAATTGTATCTGCATCAAAAAAGTCAAATGGGATATATTCTCTTTTTTCAGAAGAAACCCTTGGTACAATGATAGTTCTTGTACCATTGTAAGTCCTCTGCTTAAACCTATTAGGGTATTTTGCATAATCAACAGTAGATTGTGCTTTACTCTTAAGTCTAAATTCTGATACCTTATTTAATCTATCATCGATAAAAGGTATTTTTCTTGCTTCCTGTAAATCTTCGTCTTCTATCCATAAGCACCATCTTTCTAAACCTCTAATTAGTTCAACAGCTCCAACTAGTTTTTTTATATAAGCCTTAGATTCAGGGTTCTCCAGTAATAAATTATTCTTTTCTTCTCTATTTAGAAACAACTGTCCATCATCAGTAGATTTGTTGCCATAAACCATTTTTGGTATATCACTTATAGGTTTGCTTCTTCTTGGTAAAGTAATATTAGATCCTTCAGAAAGATATGGGTTTATATTTTTAACTTCTTTTTTATGATTTTCAATGAAGATATATTTAGAGTGATTTGATTTATTCCTTAAACCAACTATTATTACTATAACTCCTGCATTGCCTTTGGCATTATTAGTCCATTTAAATGATTGATGAGCAAAACTAATTTCGATTTCATTTGTAAAAATGTAAGGCCATAATAAATGAACCTGTTCCCCCTGACAAATGGAATTAGTCGATACAAAAGCATATTCAGCTTTTATATTCTTTATATAATCTGCACCTTTTTTAAACCAACAGGCGATATAATCTAAATTCTTGAAATTTTTAAATCTGAAGAAAATACGCGCTAAATCTTCCTTTTGATTTTTGTCTTGCATACTAGAACCCAAATAAGGGGGATTTCCTAATATATAAATTTCGTCACCTTTATTTTTAGGGCAAGTATCTTCCCAATTTAGTCGAGTGGCATTGCCATGCGTTATGTGTCCAGCTTCTTTTAATGGTAAAATAGGTTTGGCTCTACCAAAATTAAATAACTCATCTATAAATATTTTATTCATTTGGTGTTCAGCCAACCATAAAGAAAGAATTGCCATTTCGTGTGCAAAGTCGTCTAATTCAATACCATAAAATTGGGATAATTTTACTTCTGTAAACACAAAAGAATATTGTGGTTCTAAAGCATTAATCTGTTGCCAAATTTTAATTTCTAGTTTTCGTAATTCCTTATATGCAATAATTAGAAAGTTACCACTACCACAAGCAGGATCAAAAATTTTAAGTTTTGAGATTCTGTAAATTAATTGGCGTAGTTTTTTGGTGTTGTCTTTATGTTTTTCAAACTCCTCATGTAATTTATTTAGGAATAAGGGTTCAATAACCTTCATAATATTTGGTACAGAAGTGTAATGCATTCCTAAACCACTACGATATGCGGGGTTTACTACTGCTTGTATCATAGAACCAAATATGTCTGGATTGATTTCACTCCAATCCAAATCGCCACATTCTAAAATAATTTCGCGAGCTTCTTTAGTAAATTTGGGTGAAGTTATAGTGTCTCTAAATAGTCCGCCATTCACATATGGGAAGTCCCTGAAATGCGATGCTTCTTTACTATTGTCTTCCGTATTTAATACTTTAAAAAGTCTATCTAAAAATTCGTTTACATCAGTACCATCCTTTTTGGTGTGCTGCCCCAGCGTATCTGTAAACATACCTTCAAAAGGAAATATGTCGGTATCTTCTGCAAAAAAGCAGAATAACAAACGTGATAGAAAAATATTTAGGTTATGTCCGCCATCGTCATAAATACTTGGATTTTCTGTAACTAGAATGTCGTACAATTTTGCCATTTTGTATGACGCTTTTCGATCTGCATAATTCTCATTTGTTTGAGAATACTTTTCCTGTCCTGCCCAAGGCAAAAAGAAACCAAAATGCTTATGGATTTCAAGAATTGGTGTATCCAATGCTAATCCTGTCCTAGTATCTTTTGCAAGTAAAGTTTCATAATCGGTTACAATAACAAAACGAGGGTTATGCTTTAAAGATTCTGGATTTTTCGTTAACTCGTCGATAGTTGTAAGAAGTTTTCCTGATGCTACTTCTTTAAACAACATTTTACTTTTGTATAAAACCTCACCCTCAACTTTGGATAGATTGAAATCGCCTTTTTTTAAACGTGTAATAGATGTTTTCGAGATGCCGTAAGCTTTCAATAAGTCGAATACAAAATCTTCTTCATTGAAGCTCTTAACCAATGCTATTACGTTTTTTTCTATTTGAGATGCGTTCATTTACCTTCTTAAAATATCAAATAATTTTACGTTTAAAAACAGATTTTCAGCCCCCACTTTCTGAGATTTTAAAACCCCTATTTTTTCTAATTCTTGTAAATATTCTGCTGCTGTTTGTCTTTTGGCTATATTGTTATCCACTAAAAATTTAACCTTAGTATAGGGCTGTACAAATAGCAGTTCTATTAATTCTTTAGAATAAACTCTACTAGGCAAATTTTCTTTAGCGTAGAGTATGGTTCTATCCATCAATTCATTGATTGTATTTATTTTTTGCAAAGTATATTTTGCTGTTTCTTCAACACCTTTTAGCATAAATAATATCCAAGCTTCCCAATCACTTTTTTCGGTAACACCTCTTATTTTTTGATAATACTCGTTTTTATGCTCAATAATGTACTTACTTAGATACAGAATAGGCGTATCTAATAATTGCTTATCTACCAAGTATAAAATATTTAACACCCTTCCTGTTCTGCCATTACCATCAAAAAAAGGATGTATTGCTTCAAATTGATAATGCATGACGGCTAGTTTTACTAAATCATCAATACCGTTATCATCATGTATAAAGTTTTCTAAATTGTGCAGTAGCTCTCGTATTAATTGTTCCCCTTCTGGCGGTGTGTAAATAACTTCATTTGCACTCATTATTCGCGTACCAGGCGTATTCCTAATACCTGCATTATTTTCTTTTATAGTTTGTACAATCGATATAATGGTATTAGTAGAAAGTGGGCGTTCTCCTAAAGAGTTATAACCATCCCAAAGAGCTTGACGATACCTAAGTACTTCTTTTGTTTGTACATCCGTTGCACTAATATTTGAAGAAAAGGCTTTATACAAACTATCTTGAGTAGTAACTATATTTTCAATTTCCGAACTGTCTTTCGCCTCTTGCAGTGTAATAGCATTTACCAGCATTGACTGATTAGGTATTTCGTCTGCTCTACCTTTAAGCTCAGCCAAAACCTTATTTGCTGCTATCGCTTGTTTTAATATAGTTTTTGTTTCTATATCTACTGTTGGCGGCAATAAGGGTAAATTGTTATATGGTTGTTTTTTATTGTACATGGTTTCGACAAATGAATGTTTATATGTCGATGATTTCGACATAAGTCAAATATATGTCGAAATTTTAAATATACATCGACATTAACTAAAAAGAAATCAGTATATATAACTAGTTGAGTATCAATAAACGTTTTTAAAGTAATGGATTCAGAGGTAGGTCTAGCGTAGAGAATCCGTTACTTTAAAAATGAAACAAACGAGCCTTAAGCGAGTGCGTTAGAAAAGAAAAAATTATTTACTGGAAATTTGATTTTAGATTATCAACTTTTTCTTTTGTATAATCTTTGCGAAGTGCTGCAAGCCCCAAAATCTTTCCGAACAAACCCTATGTTGTTTGGTGGTTTTCCAATTCTCTTTGTAGTTTTTGTTTTAACACAGCAACTTTAGTTGCATCTGTTTCAACTTTATAATAGGGCTTTCCGAATCGGGGTTCTATGTGTTCTATCTTATCAAGCATATTTAAAAAAGTTAAGCATTGAGCTTTAAACTTTTCTTTTAACTTATCATACTCCCTTTTAGAAACCTTTTCTTCCAATGCATTCCATTCATCTCTTGTTAACTTTTGATACTTTATTTCTACCACTTCTGGTTCTTTCTTTTCTTCATATTCAAATAATCTGCTCAGCATTCTGTGTACATTGTGAATGGGACTGTTCTTATCCCAGTTCCTGAGTAGCTCTTCTATATAATCCATTCGCTTATTAAAATAATGATGCATCCCCATATAATTCATCAGATAGGTGTTTTTGGGAGATATCTTAGCTCCTTCAAAAAAGTCCATCATCAATTCTAAGGTGAGGGTATGTGACTTTGAAGTTTTCTTTGAATACTCTCTAAATCGTTCTGCTACGATGCGATTTATACTGATGGCTGAAAAATCGCTTTTTTTCTTCTTTTTAGTTTCCATTACAGTAATTTTTTTCAGTATTTACAGGCCTTCCCAGGGCTTTGACCCACTTTTTGCAACAAAATTTTTTGATCGACCATTTGTAACTAATTGATTTTTAATCTATTACAAAACATAACACGGCCTTGGCGTGTTATCCTCTTGCTGTTCCGATCAACTGCCCTTTTCAGGGTCGATCGAAACACCTAAAAGTCAAAGAACATTTGTAAAAAAGCAGGTAAGCGATCCATCTGATTTTTGCCTGACGTTTATCCTCTTGGAACACTACAAAAACCAGACGGAACCTATTCGCTTTGTTATGGTAAGGCTTTGGGGCGGTCTTTTAATTTTAATTTGACATATCTAAGAGTTAACGAGCCCATATTTAAATAGCTTTAATAAGGCGGTCATTATATTTGTCCAGCACCTGTGTAGGAAGCGATTTAAGATATATTTGTGTGGTGTTTAACTTACTATGTCCAAGCATGGCCGAAATTGCCTGTAAGGGCACGTCATTTAGCATAGCTTGTGTTGCAAAACTATGTCTTGAAACGTAGGTGGTAAGTTTTTGTTCGATGCCGCATAAATTGGCGATAGTTTTCAACCCCTTATTATATCGTTTACGCTCCCATGCAATTTCTCTTTCCTGATGTGAAGGATGGTTACGTTTAATAATTGGAAAAATATAATCTTCCAAATTTTTGTTTTTTATATAGTGGTCAAGAATTTTTGCTAGTTGTGAGGTAATTTTAATATCATATAATTTGGCCGTTTTCTTTCTCCTGAATTTAATTCGTTCTCCAATAATATTTTCAAGTTTAAGATGGGCTAAATCGGTAAAATTCATCCCATATAAAAAGAAAGAACACAGAAAATAGTTTCGGTAACGGAATAAAGTAGATTCAACAGGGAGTTCTAAATTCATGATTTTTCTTAAATCTTCAACACTTAAGGCTCTTTTTTCTGTTGGTGTTTGCCGAATGGAATAGTAGGTAAAGGGATAAGCTTCTTTTTCAATTAATCCTGCTTTAATACCCTTATTATAAATTGCCTTAATGGCTCTCAGATAGGTTGAAAGACCATTCCAACTATTGCCTTTTGATAAGTGATAACGCTCAAACTTTTTGATGAAGTCATAATTGAGTTCGTTAAATTTCAGGTCTTTTCCTTTGGTGAATTTTCTTAATACTGAGATGATCCCTTTATAATTTCTTGCGGTTCCGTATCTATGCGAGGCTTTTAAATCTTCAACAAGCGTTTCACCGTATTCGTAAAAAGATTCATAAGTACTTTTTAGAATTATTCGTTTTTTGACCTGGGTAATCGACATATAGTTGAGTTTTCCCTGGTCATAAAGTTTATTGATGATGTCGTTTGCTCTTGCCTCTTCTTTTAAAAGAAGTGTGTTTAATCGGGCTATCGATTCTACCTTAGTATAGCTTTTTTTAACAGAACATTTTTGCGTATCCCAATATTGATTTGCTATAGAATATCCGGTTGCAATTGAGGTTGTTTTTCTAAGATGAGTAAGGCGAAAAATGATGGGGTAGGAGCCATCTTTTTTAAGCCTTCTGGTATCTAATAAAAGTGTTAAATACGTCCTCATAGACTTCAAGTTAAGAAAAAAATTTGCAAACAATTTGCAAACAAATCCTTGAATTTAAATGAATACAAAAACTAACAAAATGTATTTAACTAGCTGATTTTCAGTAAAATAAATAGTAATTTGAAAAATCAAAAAAACGTTCAAAAGTCGCTTCTAAGCAGACGGTCACAGGTTCGAATCCCTTCGCGATCACTAGTATTTATAAGGCCTCAGAAGATTTAATGCTTCTGAGGCTATTTTTTGGGAAGACCATTTGTATTCCGGTTTGGACCACCTAACGAAAATACGATAAGTGAATTAAAGAATGGTTATGTCTGGTTCTCTGATAGAAACTCACTTAATGACGAAATGGATTCAAACCCAGAGTTTGTTAAAATTTCCAGCGACCCGGATGAACAAAAGCTACTATATGACACAATTTCAAATAGCATTTCAGATGAAAGAACCAAGCATTACTTTAATGAAAGTATAAGCCAAAAAAAATGCAAGAGTTTGCTCAAACCAAGGTAGTTGAGTTTGTCAATAGTTTTGGAATTGCTTGCTTTACAATGTACCCCATGAATGAAGAGCTCTGGGAAATTTATGCTAAAAAAAATACCGGGCTTTGTATGCAATTTGATATTAGCACAGATTCAACATTTTTTCACAATGTGCTTCCTATTCACTATGTATCTCAAATCTTTGAGAGAGAATATAATCCAATATCAGAACCAAACCATATCATTGATCTGTTTTATAAAAAGACAGAAAAATGGAGTTATGAAAAGGAATTAAGACTTCTTAAAGGCCAAATAGGAAGAGTACCTTTTAAAAGAGAATCACTACAAAGTATTATAATAGGTGATAAAGCAGAAAAAGACTTTGTTGAACAAATAACAGAAATTGTTAAAGAGTATTATCCAAGAATAAATATTTTTCAAACCATTACACCGGTTAAAATATCAGACTTTAAATGCAAATTGTTATACGGTAAAGTTTAATAACAAATATTAAAACCACTAAATAATAACATAGTCTCAAATAAAAGAGATTTTATTAAAATAGCTGTATAATATGGAAAACCAATTAGTTCGTAGCCTTATCCAAAAAGCAATTGTCAATTTGTACAAAAATGACACTTACCTATTAAGCAATAAGTACAATATTAACAAAAGGACAGTAACGCATAGACTCGCAATATATTTAGAGAACCATTTTTTCAGAATATGGTTATCATGTAGATGTAGAGTATAATCGCATGTGTCATGATTATTAAAATCAAGACGAGCTAGGAAATCTCATGGGTAAAATTTTAAACTGGGACAAAACCAAAGAAGGCTCGAGCTTTGTTTATCCTGATATAATAGTTTATAAACGAAACACGGACGAAAACCTAATCGAAATTGAAGTTAAAATGGCTTGGAAAAATCATAAAAAGGACTATGATTACAAAAAGATAAACGAGTACATGAACCAGTTGGGCTTTACATATGGGTTGTATATTGAATTGCATGAAGATTTAGAAAACGTGAAGGTAGAGTATGGGCCTTTCAATATTTAACACCTCATATGATAAAGCTTCCCAAACATTAAAATACAGCCTAGATGTAAGTTAATGTGCCTGGCGAGCAGTTATATTAATGAGTAAGTTTTTTCCCAAATAGAAGAAACAATAAAGTATTCAACTTCTCACCAACTCGTTTCCTCAAAATACTAAACGCTTTAGTCATATGCCCTTCAACAGTCTTAACAGATATATCCAGATACTCCGCAATTTCGATATTGGTAAGTCCTTCCTTTTTACTTAATAAAAAAGTCTCCTTACAACGTTTAGGCAAATTGGCTATTTCATTGGTAACAATAGCTATTTTACGCTTAAGAAGTTCAGCATTACTATCATCAACTGCTTCATTAATAGCTTCCATATAGCTCCGTTCTAGGGCAGTTATGGTATTACTTTTTCGGTACTCATTAGCAAACTGGTGGTACGCTATTTTATATAAATAATTCTTTAATGAATATATGTTGTCCAATCTTTTTCGTCGCTTCCATATATATATAAACAACTCCTGCACAATGTCTTGAGCCATCATCCTGTCTTTAGTTAAACTAAAAGCATAATTAAAAAGAGAATTGTGATAAGTCTTTACTAAATAAACATAAGCTTGCTCATGTCCTGCCTTTAAATCGGCGATCAAAACAGACTCATTTTCAAATGTATAAGACATATTATTAAGTAATAAATGCTATCAAAAATCATGTAAAGGTTATAAAAAAAACAACAAAAAGTAAAAAAAAATATCAAAAAGCAAGGGTTTTTAAAATCGGCTTTGCCTTTATATAAATGATTGTCCTCAAGAATGAATAAAAAAATTGAAGAATTAATAGTAAAGTACATTACTAATTCTGCCACGGCTGCAGATTTAGATACCCTTACCCATTGGATTAGTAATCCATCCAATGAGCGTCTATTCAAAGAGTATATAAAAACCTATTACGCTATTATTTGTAGTATGAATAAAACAGACCATCAAAAAACAGTAGAGCAATTGCTTCGGATTATTCGTAAAGAAAAATCATTCGCATACCGTCTTAAAACCAAAGCAATATATAAATATGCAGCTGCAGCATCAGTTGCAATACTAATCACGGCGGGCATTTGGTTTTTCAAAACAAGTAATACAGAATCACAATTTGTTGAGCCAATTATTGTCAATAACCAAATCGAGACAGGTTCAGATAAAGCAACATTAACATTAGAAGACGGTACCGTTGTAGCCCTTATAAAAGGTCAAACCTATCAAACGCAAAACGCTACTAGTAATGGTGAGCAAATAGTATATAATAATAGTACTTCCCAGGAATTAGTCAATAACTATTTAACAACAGCTAGAGGGGAACAATTCCAGATCACCCTAGCAGATGGTACACAGGTATGGTTGAATTCAGAAACCCAACTTAAATACCCAGTAAGTTTTACCGACGGCAAGAGCCGTCAGGTAGAGCTTGTGTATGGAGAAGCTTATTTCGATGTATCACCTAGTCCAGAACATAACGGATCTAAATTCCAGGTATATAATAATAATCAAGAAGTAGAAGTATTAGGTACCGAGTTCAATATCAAAGCCTATAAAGAAGAAACGAACATATATACAACACTTGTAGAAGGTAAAGTTGCTGTAACATCTGGAGGTATTAACAAAATACTAGAACCGTCTCAACAGTCAAATTTAGATATACTTGCAAATACAATCACGATAAAAACTATAGAAGTCTATGATGAAATATCTTGGAAAGATGGAATCTTTAGTTTCGAAGGTAAAACGTTAAAAGATATTATGAAGACCTTATCGCGTTGGTATGATTTAGAAGTTGTATTTGCTAATGAAGAATTAGAAAACATACGTTTTGTCGGTTCATTAAATAAAGAACAAGACATAGTTAATATATTAAACGATATTAAAAATTTCGGAGTCATCAAAAACTATGAAATCAATAACAAAACCATAACACTTAGGTGATAAATAAAAAGGGAACGAAGTTCAACCATTTCGACGTGACTTAAACTCCGTCCCTTATAGTGAATTAATTAAACTAATGTCTAACTAACAACAATGCAAATTTATGGAAATTAAATCAATTAAAATCCATGCCAATTATGGCAAACGGATGTTATTAATGATTATGAGAACATTCATTTTCTTACTCTGCACAACGGTCTTCAGTTTAAATACTGATATAACCAATGCACAAGAAAAAATCAAGATCGATCAAGATGAGGTCATGTCGGTCGATGAAGTTTTTAAAATCATAAAAACACAAACAAAATATTCTTTCATCTATCCGCAAGAACTCTTCAAAGATGCTCCAAAAGTTCAGTTAAGAAAAGGAGTTACAAGTGTAGGTAAGTTGTTACAGCAAACGCTTCCCAAAGGAAAGTTCAATGTGATTTTGGGAGCGGACAATCGAATTACTATAAAGGAAAAATCCAAAAGCCAGCAGAAACAGGTATCTGGTAAAGTAACAGATGAGGCTGGTCTCCCAGTGGTAGGGGCTACAGTGCTAGTCAAAGGTACAACCAAAGGTACTACAACCAACTTCGAAGGCAGTTATAATATTACTGTAACAGATAAGGCTAATGTATTGGTATTCTCATTTCTAGGTCTCGAAACCCAAGAAATAACGGTTGGTAATCAAACCACCATAAATGTTACACTCAAAGAAGATGTAAGCCAACTTAACGAAGTAACAATTAATGCTGGGTATTATAAAACAACGCAAAGAGAAGCCACAGGAAGTATTTCTAAAATAGAAGCAAAAACCATTGAAAGACAGCCTGTTAATAATCCGTTAGGGGCTATACAAGGATATATTCCTGGTGTAAATATTGTGCAAAATACAGGTGTCCCTGGAGGAGGGTTTAAAATTGAAATTAGAGGAAAGAACTTTATTAATGGAGGGACTGACCCTTTATTTATAATTGATGGAGTCCCATTTGGTTCTTCATCACTCGAGTCTCCTGAAATTTCTGCAAGTATAAATCAAGGAAATGTTAGCCCCTTAAATGCAATTAGCCTATCAGATATTGAAAGTATTGAAGTGCTAAAAGACGCAGATGCTACTGCAATTTATGGGTCTAGAGGTGCAAACGGAGTAGTTTTGATAACAACCAAAAAAGGGATGTCTGGAAAAACACAATTTAAAGCAAATGTGAGTACTACATTAGGCAATGTTAGTCATTTTAGAGACTTAATGGATACCGAACAATATTTAGAAGTTCGTAGGGAAGGTATTTTTGGAGATGGTTTTGGTGCCTTTTTCGACAATCCTTTTTTTGATTTTGTCTGGCCCGATCTTAAAACTTGGGATCAAAACCGATATACAGATTGGCAAAAAGTTTTAATAGGTAGAACGGCTTATAGAAATAATGCACAACTTTCGGTATCTGGTGGTAGTCAACAGACTCAATTTTTAATTAGTGGGGCACATCAAAAAGAAACGACAGTTTTTCCAGGTGATGCTAACTATAAAAAATCAACCGCATTTAGTCACATCAATCATAAGTCACAAGATGATCGTTTTAAGGTGAATTTGTCCACAAATTATACTATTGAAAAGAACAAATTACCACGTACAGATTTAACTAATTTGGCTTATACTATTGAGCCTAATGCTCCTGAATTATATGATGAAGAGGGTAATATAAATTGGGAAAATGAAACCTTTGATAATCCATTAGCTGGATTAGAAGAAGACTACCAAGTAAATATTAATACGCTAATCGCTAATATGGGAGTGTCATATCAATTAATCCCTAGTTTAGGAATCAGGTCTAATTTGGGATATAGTAATGTTAATCTCGATTCATATTCAATATATCCAAGTACAGCAAGGAATCCTAGGTTTGGATTTACTTCAAGGAATTATTCATCAATAAGGGCAAACAGTTCTACTCGTAATTCATGGATTATTGAACCACAGTTAAATTGGAAACAAAAATGGAATGAAGTAAAATTAGATGTATTATTTGGCTCCACATTTCAGAGGGAAACGACAGAGCAGTTTGTGCAAACGGGAAGAGGCTTTGCTAGCAATAAATTATTACGTAATATTTCTGCAGCCGAAAACATCGAAGTACTTGAGGACGCAGATAGCGAATATAGTTATCAGGCATTTTTTGGACGTATAAATGTAAATTGGAAAGGGAAGTATATTCTTAATATAACCGGAAGAAGAGACGGGTCTTCTCGTTTTGGTCCAGGAAAACAGTTTGGCAATTTTGGCGCAATTGGGGCAGCATGGATTTTTTCAAATGAAAATATATTAAACAAAAACTCGGTATTAAGCTTTGGTAAGTTACGTACAAGTTATGGTGTTACAGGAAGTGATAATATAGGAGATTATAGGTTTTTAAACACATACAGTACTACCAGTTTTGATTACAATGGAGTTTCAACTTTAGAACCCACAGGTATTTTTAATCCATTGCTAGCGTGGGAAGAAAATAAAAAATTTGAAGCAGCATTGGAACTAGGTCTTTTTAAGGATCGAATATTGTTAAATGCGTCTTGGTATCAAAATCGTTCGTCAAATCAATTAATTGGCATCCCTTTAGCAGCAACCACTGGTTTTAATAGTTTGGAAGGTAATTTTGATGCAACTGTTGAAAACACGGGTTTTGAATTAGATTTAAGTATAATTAATATTCAAAATAAAAACTTCAGTTGGAAGACTACTTTCAATATCACAGTACCAAAAAATGAGTTAATAAAATTTGATGGTATTGAAAATTCAACTTTTGCAAATAGATATAAGGTTGGTAAATCTTTAAATATCATTCACTTTTATAAGGCTCTAGGTGTAAATCCAGATACTGGAATTTATGAGTTTGAAGATTTTAACCAAGACGATAATATAGATAGAATAGATGATAGACAAATTATAAAGGACTTTACACCAGAATTCTATGGAGGTTTAGGTAATTCAATAAGTTATAAGAATTTGTCTTTGGATTTTTTCTTTCAATTTAAAAAGCAACTTGGCTTTAACCATTTTAGGGAAGACGCAATAGTTGGATTTAGGCGCAATGGTCCGGTTGAAATATTTAATCGTTGGCAAGAGCCAGGTGATATTACTTCAATACAGCGTTCAGGATATTTAAATCCTGGTAATGGTTTGGGTACTGCTAGTGAATATCAAAGAGATAGTGATGCTGCAGTAACTGATGCATCCTTCATTCGTTTACGTAATATTTCATTAACGTATACAGTACCCAAAAGTATAAGTTATGGTTTAGACTTAAGTATATATCTACAGGGTCAGAACCTGTTTACAATTACAGGATATGATTATAGAGATCCAGAGCAATTAGGAAACAGTATTCTACCTCCATTGAGACAAATCACTTTTGGACTAAACCTTGGATTTTAATTTTAAAATTAGCATAATGAAAAATATAGAAAATATAAAACATAATAGCTTCTCAAAGAATGATTTTTTTAAGAATCTAATAAAAATCACAAAGTTTGGCCTCCTTTCTCTATTCTTTTTGGGGCTTGAAGCTTGTTCAGATTTTGTAGAAATAGACCCACCAAAAAATACTTTAGTTACTGAAACAGTTTTTGAAGATGCATCCACAGTAGAGTCTGCATTGGCAAATGTTTATTATAAAATGAGAGATGATGGTATGGTATCTGCCAATTTCGGATTGGGGATTTTAATGAGTTCTTATAGTGATGAATTAGACTATTACAACTTTAATTCAAAATTTCTAAACATTTATAATCACAATTTAATTAATACTGATGATACAGCATTAAGCTGGTGGACTCATGCATATAACATAATTTATGCTGTCAATGATATCATTAATGGAGTTGATAATTCTAATACTTTAACAATTGCTGAAAAGGAAGAGTTTAAGGGACAGGCTCTTTTTGTTAGAGGATATATGCATAGTTTATTGGTAGCACTATATGGAGATGTACCCTATATTACCACAACAAATTATTTAGAAAACAACACGGTATCACGTATGCCAGAAAGTCAAGTATATGATAATATTATTGCCGATTTAAGTGAAGCAATTGGTTTGTTGGACGATACTGATAATAGTGGAGAGAAAGTAATTCCAAATAGATTGGCAGCAAAAGCTCTACTGGCTAGAATCTATCTCTATACTGAAAATTGGGAATTAGCTGAAGAAACATCATCAGAAGTTATAAGTGCATTTAGTTTAGAATCAGATATTACCAAGGTGTTTTTAAAGGAATCTTCAGAAACTATATGGCAATTCAAACCTGGGGATTATCCACAAAATAATTCTCAAGTTGCTCAATGGTTAATTATCCAATTTATTCCAGGACAATCATATGCAGTAACGAGTAATTTATTAGCAGCTTTTGAAATGGATGACTTAAGATTAGATAATTGGATTGGGAGTTACACCAGCAATGATGGGTTAACCACTTTGCATTATGCCTACAAATACAAAGAAACTTTAAATACTACAACAGAATCACTAGAATACCATATTATTTTTCGTTTGGCAGAACAATTCCTCATCCGAGCAGAAACCAGAGCAAAATTAGGTAATATTTCTGGTGCCCAACAAGATTTAAATATCATTAGAAATAGAGCAGGTTTACCAAATACAACTGCATCTACGATGAATGATTTAATAGGTGCAATTCTAAAAGAAAGATTTGTAGAGTTGTTTACCGAACAAGGTCATCGTTGGTTCGACTTAAAAAGAACAGGTAAAGCAAGCGAGGTTTTGAGTTCTATCAAAGCTAATTGGGCAGAAACAAATATTCTATTTCCAATTCCTGCAAATGAATTGGAGTTGAATTCAAATCTAAAACCACAAAATCCAGGGTACTAAACTAACCAATTTTAAATATTAAAATATAGCATTCTAGCACCTTCTATTTCAGAAAGTGGAGGATGGAATATTGATAAAATTATAATAAGGTTGTTGTATTTGTAAATTATATAAAAGAAAGCTATGAAAAATAAATTCATCAAAGCATCCATAATACATTTATTAATGTGTGTTTGCCTTACAACTAATTTGTGGGCCCAAACGAAAGTTGATAGAGAATTAAAGGAAAATAAGGATTGGGCAGTACTAGATAGCCTAAAAAACTTTTTTGGAGAGCCTAAAGAGTCTTTGTCCTTTTTAGAGAAAAGAAAATACAACGACAGTTTAGCAATAAACAAGAGTAAGTTGGCTGAAGCTTTTATAGATAAATACCCTAATAGTTCACGATTTCAAGAAGTATTAAATATGTATTTCCATTATACTTTCGAACCTTCTTTCATCCAAAAGAATATTCCCGATAGCATAGTGCAAAACGTAAACCAAACTTTTCTAAAATACAAACAAGAAAAATCTAAAAACGTAAGATCCCAATTACTCAATAAGGTTTATCGAACGATACCAATAAATAATGACGTCTTGGAGCAATGGGTAAATAAGGGAAAGGAAATAGAAAATAATATTTTAAAATCAAATGCTGATCTAAAGGATAAAAATGATATCCAACTCAAAGTATTAAATAGAGATTTAGGTTTAGCTCTTAAACGTTACCAGGTTTTATATAAAGACCCCAAAGAAACTAACTTTTGGATAGTATTTGACAGACATTACTGGGAACCTTTTAAGATGCGTGTAATTGCTCTTTTAAATAAATATTCAAGTTTAGAATCTATGGCTTCCTACGTCCAAAGCTTTATAGATTATATATCAAGGTATTCTCCGGATCTTAAGGAACTATATTGGAAAGACTTCTTTAAAATAGCTAGTAGAAATGACCAATTGATAAATCAAAAAGCTTATAAATTATTACACAAAATTGCCAAGAAAAATTTGGCAGCAATTGAATTCTTAAAGGAGATTGACCCCAATAAACCTCTGGAAATGAAATTTACAGATATGAATGGCAACAGAGTAGATATAGCTAATTTAAGAGGTAAAGTGGTCCTTATTGATTTTTGGTCTATTAGATGTGGGGCTTGCATTATGGAAATGCCACATGTGGTAGAGCTATATGAAAAATACAAAGATCAAGGTTTTGAAATCATTGGTTTATCTGCAGATGGTGACGGAGCTAAAGAATCAATACTAAAGATTCTAAAAAAATACAAAGCTACTTGGCCACAAAGTTTAGACAAGGGTAAAGATGCAGCAGTTAGTTATCATGCTTTATTCAATATTAAGTCACTTCCGACGGTTTGGTTATTAAATAAGGATGGGATAATTGTAGATAAAAATGCTCGAGGCAGGCGTTTGGAGCCTTTAATTAGGGAGCATTTAGGGCTTGCAAAATTGAAGTTCGATTATAAAAATCCATCATTTAAGTTAAAACCAAAAAAAAACAAAAATCAATAGTAACGCTCAACAAAAACATACAGGAGGCAATCAGAAAGAAATAATATTTTATGGAAAGAACAAGATTAAAAATAGAGAATGTTTCTCATAAATATACATCGCAATGGGCAGTTAAGGATGTTAACTTCGAAATTAAAAACAATGGGATTATTGGGCTTTTAGGATCCAATGGAGCTGGTAAATCAACGCTTATGAATGCAATGTGCGGAGCGTTATATCAAACTAAAGGAGCTATATATATAAATGGTATCGATATTCTAAAAATGCCAAAAGAAGCGAAAAAACAATTGGGGTTTTTACCGCAAAAAGCACCCTTACATCTTGATTTAACTGTAGACGAATATCTATGGTATTGTGCAAAATTAAGGTTAATCGAAAATAATTTAATTCCTGATGCAATAGCAGAAGCAAAAACAAAATGCGGCATTATGCATTTTAGCAAAAGATTGTTAAAAAACCTTTCAGGAGGTTACCAACAAAGAGTAGGAATTGCACAGGCAATTGTACATAAACCACCTTTTGTGGTGTTAGATGAACCTACAAATGGTTTAGACCCTAACCAAATTATTGAAGTAAGGAATCTAATTAAAAAAATAGCACAAGATTGTTCAGTTTTGGTTTCAACGCATATCCTTTCAGAGGTTGAAGCAATTTGTGATCACATAAAAATGATTGAAAATGGCATAATGGTTTTTGAAGGTACTATTGAAGAATTTCATAATGTAATTGAAACCAATACAATTTTAGTAAAGATGAAAACCTCCCCTTTAATTAGTGAGCTGGAAAAACTTAAAGGAGTGGATACTGTAGAATTGTTAAATGGTAAATCTGGTCTGTACAGATTTAAAATTAACAATGAAAAAGATTTACTTGAAAATATAATAAAGCAAAGCATTAAAAACAACTGGCGTCTATATGAGATTAATAGTGAAAAAGCGTCGCTTGAAGAAACTTTTGCTGCTTTATCAAAAAAACAATTTGTTAATTAAATACAAGAGCAAATTCATGAATACAATTTTAAATATCGCAAAAACAGAGCTGAAAACTTTATTTTACTCTCCTATCGCATGGTTAATTCTTGTCATTTTTACAATACAAGTAAATATTACGTTTTCAGATTTGTTCGAAAATTTTATTAAGTATACCGAAACAGTAAGAGGTTTAACCGATCTAACAACGAGAATCTTTACAGATCCAATGGGTAGAGGTAGAACTGTATTAATAAAAATGCAAAATAGCCTATTTCTCTATGTTCCTCTATTAACTATGGGATTAATGAGTAGGGAAATTAGTAGCGGATCTATAAAGCTTTTGTTCTCTTCACCAGTGTCTTCACGTCAAATAATTATTGGAAAATATCTAGCAATGTTATTTTATGGACTACTTCTTATCGGAATTTTGTCTATTTCTATCTTTTTTGCTGATCAAGGTATCCATAACTTGGATATGCCATATCTCCTTTCGGGGTTATTAGGTATATATCTGTTAATATGTGCTTATTCAGCTATTGGTTTATTCATGTCATCTCTTACCTCATATCAAGTCGTTGCAGCATTTAGTACATTGGCATTATTAGGAGCCTTAAGCTACATTAATAATATTGGGCAAGGTGTTGAATTTGTTAGGGATTTAACATATTGGTTGTCTATGTCAGGGCGTTCAGAAACTATGATTGGTGGCTTAATAACAAGTGAAGATGTGATATATTTCTTAATAGTAATTCTTATGTTTTTAGCCTTTGCTGTCATTAAGTTGGAGTCTGGACGTATAAGAAAGAAAATTGTAAACATTGGGAGGTATGCACTAATAATACTAATAGGTACGGTAGTGGGATTCATTTTCTCAAGACCAGCAATAAAATCTTATCTCGATGTAACGGCAACAGAACGCAACACATTAAGGGAAAGTAGTCAATCAATAGTTAAAGGTATAGATGGAAGATTAACAATTACTACTTATGTAAATGTTTTAGGTAATCGTTCATATTATGGTGTTCCAGATCAAATAAAAAGAGATATGAAACGCTTCGATCAATACATTCGTTTTAAACCAGACATAGAACTTAAATATATTTACTACTGGGACAAACCAACAAACAATCCATATATCTATCAACAGTATCCAGATAGTTCAGATGAAGAGATTGCAAAAAAAATATGCAAACTTCGCAATATTAATTTTAAAAAAGTATTAAACCCAGAGCAAGTGAAAAACATTAACCTTACAGATGAGGATAATGTATTTGTTAGAATGGTCGAACATGAAAATGGCCAAAAAACATTTTTAAGAATTTTTGATGACATGTGGGTAATGCCGAAGGAAAAGGAAATTTCTGTTGCATTTAAACGTGTTATTGATAGCAGTGTAAATGTAGGTTTTCTAGTCGGTCATGGGGAGCGAGAACTTTTTAAAAAGGGCGATCGGGATTATAGTAAGACAACAGTTCTAAAAAATAATAGAGATGCATTAATTAACAATGGTTTTAATCTTGCAAATGTTAATTTATCAGATGGTGAAATTGAAGATATTGATATTTTGATAATAGCTGATGTTAAAAATGAACTATCACAATTAGAAATCGAAAGATTAAATAAATATATCCAAAGAGGAGGTAATATAATAATTGCTGCAGAACCAAGTAGAAGAGAATTTTTAGCTCCTATAGTTAGTCAATTTGGAGTTAAGTTTAACGATGGTATTATTGTGCAACCTAGTAAAAACTTCTCTCCAACACTAATCATTAATAATTTAACACCAAAAGTATCAGACAAAATTTCTTATGTATTTGAAGGTATTAGTAAATACAATCAAAAAATTACAATGTCTGGAGGTATGGGATTAGACTATTCTTTGGCCAAAGAAAAGGGTTTTCAAATAACCACGCTTTTACAAACAAGATGGAGGGGATGTTGGAATGAATTAGAAACTACCAATTTCGAAGATGAAAAAGTTGAGTTAAATACTAGTATTGGAGAAGTAGAAAAGCCTTATGAAATGGCTATTGCCTTAAATAAAACGCGAGCAGATAAGGAACAACGTATTGTCATTCTAGGTGATGCAGATTGTTTTAGTAATAGCGAAGTTTTTAATAAAAGAGAAGGGCTTAAAGCAAATAATTCGGCGTTTATGATGGGAGTGTTTCATTGGCTCTCTAATGGAGAGTTTCCCGTTGATGTGCGTAAACCAGAATTTCAAGATGATAGTTTTAAAATTAACCTACCAACATTCAAAATTTGGAAAATATTTTTAATCTGGTTGCTCCCTTTAGGTATTGTTGTTACCTATCTCATAATCTGGTTAAAAAGAAGAAAAAAATAATAATCCGCTTGTTTTTAAGATATAAGACAAGCTAAATAATAAAGTATATGAAAAAAATAAGTTTAGTTATTATGTTATTATGCTCACTTACTGTTTTAAAAGCACAAACAGTTGAGGGTATTATAGAGAAACATATAGAAGCAATAGGAGGAAAAAAAGCATGGAGTAATATAAAGTCTATTCAATTAAAAGGAGAGTTTATTTCGCCTTCTGGTTCAGAAGAAATTCTTTCAATTAATAAGAAAGGAAAATATAAAGGGCACAAAATTATAAATGGAAAAAAAATAACACAATTTGTTTTTGATGGTAAAGATTATTGGGATTTTAATTATAAGAATAAAAAGCTTATAAGGAGAGGTGAAGAAGCAACTTTTAGGGCAAAGAACGAAGCTGAAGAATTTCCATCTATGCTGATTGTTGCAGATGATTTGGGCTACAAAATTGAATTATTAGGGGAAGAAAAAATAATGGGTGCTGATTGTTATAAATTAAAGATACACAAAGGAAAAATAATTGATAAAGGTAAAGAGATAAGAGATGAAGCTATATACCTGATTGATAAAGAAACTTACTTGGAGGTTATGAAAGAAGAAAAGCATATTAGAAGCGATAATGTGATCTACACTTATTATCAAGATTATCAGGAGGTTAGTAATGTGTTAATGCCGTTTACAATTAATTGGTTTATTGATGATAATCAATTTTCCATACAAGTTGATAAGTATATAGTGAATGCCAAAATTGATGATAAAATTTTTATCGTCAATAAGTAAATATTCAGGAGATCATTTCAATTAAAATTTAAAATCTTATGAGACAAAGACTTGTAATTCTATTAAGCTTTATAATATTTAGTATATCACTATCTGCACAAATCTTAACACCTGCAACCTGGAGTTGCAATGTATCCAAAAAACATCCAAAACTGGGTGATGTTTTAGAAGTAATATTTACAGTAGAGTTGGATGATACTTGGTATTTATATAGCAATAAACAAAGCTATGATTTGGGACCATTACCTGCAGCTTTTGTATTTGAACCACATGACAGTTATAAGTTAATAGGAGAATTAGAGGCTATTGGCGTCAAAAAGAAATATGATGATGTATTCGAGGTAAATGTAAACTATTTTGAAAAGAACGCAGAGTTTCGGCAAAAAGTAAAAGTATTGGATAAAGCCCTAACAATTAAAGGATCATACGAGTATCAGTTATGCACCACCGTAAATGGTAAATGTATTCTTGGAGATGATGACTTTGAATTTAGGATTATTACAAATTAAATAGTAACGCAATGTCTAAAGTTGGGGAGCGGAAAAAGAGAGTATTTTTTCATTGAAATTAAACATTTGAGAATAGATTGATTCTTAAGATTAGTTAAAGTAAAGTTTCCGTTCCCTTTTTAGATGTCAGTTCGGATTAAATTCTTGTATTGTAAAAGAATTTGTATCGAGAACATTTAATAAATCAAGATATGCATGTATAAAATAAACTAATTTTTTTTCATAGTTATTTTTTGAATTAGTCATTCTCTAGCAGATTATTTTGAGTTAGTGCACGGCATCCTAGCAGTGGAGATGGGTGTCGTGCTTTTTAATTAACAAAAGACCAAAAGTTTAATTAAATGAAAAACAAATCTTCAAACCCAATCCTAAAACTATTAGGTATAAAAGTAAAACCCCCAAACCTAATAGAATGGCGATATAAAGTCAAAAGAATGTCCTTTAACAGGTTTCAATTACATATAACTGCTATTATACAACATGCCTATAGATTATATTCCCCAGGAGTCAGCTTTAGATGGGCCAATACCAGCAATTATAGAGTTTGAGAGATTCGTTCGAATCCTGTCGCGATCACCATTAGTGAAAAGCCCGCAGGAATGCGGGTTTTTCTATTACAAAAAAGGGGATAGGCACACCGAAAATGATCTTTATGTAACCATAGGTGTTTAAAAGTCCCCGCTGTACTTCTAAGATTATTTTTTTGGTGATATTTTTTCCCTGTCATTCCACTTTTAAACGATACTGTTTGTACAGATCTGTCTGATTATAAGCGTCCTTAAATTCTTTTTTCTCCTTATCGGTTAAACGCTTTCGCTCTTCTTCAATTCTTTCTCCCAAAGGGATCTTTTGATCGAAATCGTAAAAAAGATCTTTTTCGTTCATAATAATAAACCTCCCTTTGGTTTTATTAATAATATCTTTTAGGAGTCCTCTGTTGGGCATGGTACTTTTCCAGTTCTTACTTATTTTATCAAAATCTAAAGTTGCCATGGAAACCAGGTGAGGCGAGGTCATCATTTTTAACCCTAAATTATTTGCGGTCCCGTTATGGCTGCAATGATGAGCTACTTTATAGAAAACCGTTCTGTTTAGCAGATCTTCCGTAAAATGCTTCTTGTCATTATTCAGGTCCCAGTTTATATCATGCCAGCTTTTCCAACTTCCGAATTCGGCATCCCCTGGAAAAAGCATTACCTTTTTTGAAGACTCAAATTCAATAGCCATAGCCAGACTGAGGTTATTGATTCCCGAATTAACCCGTAAAGCCAGATTACCGGCTCCACTAACAAGCCAATCCAGGTCTATGGTTCGCCATGCTTTTGACTCATCGTGGTAATAGTTTTTAAGATCGGTATTCCCACTCCGGAAATGGGTATCGAAGGGTGTAGTGATATCCGGAGCATCCGAATGGATTATGGCTGCCGAAAAAGAATCACTGCGCCTCAAAACTTCATTGTGGTCGTAGATACTCCCTTCTGCAGCGTGTTTCCCGTGATCTTTAATAGCATCAATTGATAGGGGAGGGCCTAATATATAAAAATTAACACCGTCTAATTTTGAAACCTTTTCTACGGTACCGGGCTTACAATAACGAATATTGTCCTGGGCAATCTCTTTTTTTACTACTTCCATCCCCTTAAGCCCGCCTTTATACTTTTTTTTCACGGCATCAGCCGAAAAATGTAGCTCTTTAAAATCATTTAAAGAACTGGCGAAATTGAGAAACCGATTAACCACCTGCTGCCCGCGGAAACCAACTTTTAACTGTTCAATGATCTTATGGTCTTTTATCCCCAGATTAATCATGTCTGAGGCTATAGCCAGTGCTTTTTTCTTCTGGCCGTATTTTTCTTTCCACTCTTTTACCATTTCATCCTGATCGTCTTCAGACCAGGCCATCCATACTTCATCTACCTCAAAATCATTCGTAAATAGCTCTTTACAGGCATTAAATAAATATACGTGATCTTTATGTTCATGGGTAATTACCAGTAAATCAATCTTATTATCCGTATATGTTTTTAAATCTTTAACAATTACTTCCAGTTCTTTCTTGGTCCCCGACCAGGTGCCTCCGTCTATCATCATCTTAAATACAGGAGATGCCTTGGCAAAGAACTTTAATACAAAACAGTCTCCCGTTCCTGCGCGGTACATTCGGATATCTACATGTGTTATTTTCTGCATAACTTTTAATATTGATGTAATAAAGCAAAGGGTTCAAAGGCATTGTAATCTACAGCAGCACTGAAGTATCGCTGGAATTCACTCATGGTTAATACGCTGGTTTCGTAAATGTATTTCCATTGTTTTTCAATTTCGGTATTATTGAGAACCGACTTTCCATCGTTTCCATTTTTTGCCGGAAAAACAAGAAGGGGTTTCTTTATGGCATACTTGAGTTTCCGGGAATCCAGATCCAGAATCAATGTACAACCTCCTTTAAAAACAAACGGAGTTTCTCCCGGATTAATTTCCGGTTCTTCATCGCGCTGGGGGATATAGGGCCTGACTACTACGTCGTTTTTTATAATGACTCCGGATTTTTGAATGATGGAGAAAACTACCTGATTAATTTGATTCCCATTAGGCCCCACTCTGGATACCACACGCAAATTTTGAATTGAAAAAGAAGCCCATTGCGGATAGGAAAAAGAATTTCGTATGCCAAATTCGGCCCCGTCTTTTCCGAAAATAAGCCCGGTTAATTCGATAAACTCATCCGATTGTGTGAATTTGACATTGATTCTTTTATGAAGCCCCATAATATATTCTTTCGAGTCCAGCCCGATTAAATCTCTTACCTCATTTGTAATTCTCCCGGAGATGACCCCGTTGGTTATTTTGTAAATAGCTTCCCGGTCTGTGTGGTAAGCAACCCGGTTGGCATATTTTCGGAGGAAATCGGCAACAATTTCTATAAGGCTGTTATTGGCTTCGTTTACATTTATCTTTGGGAATTTAAGACTCTCTTTACTTAAGGTGCGTATGCCTGTCGGGTAAATCCCTCTTTTTTTAAAGGCTTCAATAAAAGCCAGTCTGTATGCGTACGGATCGTCGGTAACCAGGTCGTTATCGGCGGTAATAATAGCCCTTAAATACTCTCCAAAGGTTATATCTACCGGGGGGCAGTAATCCAGAGCCCTAATACACATATACAGAATATGCTTGGAGGTCTTGGCTGCTTCGGCAGCAAGGCGATTCACCAAATCGGGGTGGAGCTCTCCCAATGGCAGAATTCCGGTTCCGTTCGAGGCAATTCGATTGAGGTCTGCCACACGACGTTCATAGATAGATAAAAATGCATCAAAAACGGCGGCTACCAGAATACTTCCCCGGTGATGCGGTTCTAAAGTATTTTGATACTCACTGGGATCGGGGCGCTTACGTTCCCAAACTCCGGTTTTTCTGTTAATGGTGCCGATAGCATCACGCAGGCTTCCATAGTGCCCGATGGCTACACCAAACTGTTGGGCCAGTTCACCCAGAAGATTTTGCTGTGATAAATCTCCCCGGGTACTGGCAATCTGATGTTTTAATACTTCGGGAAACGAAAAGTGCTGGAACAGCGCTACGATATCGGCAAAAGCCTCGTGAAATGCCAGTACATCAGGATTGGTCGGTTCGTTGTAATATCGGTGTAAGCCGTCTAAAATAGCGTGTGTTGTTTCGTGAGCAATGATATCGTGACTTAAACAGGTAAAGACCAGAGTTCCGGGCATTTGATCTTTCTGATCCAGCGGATTGGAATGAAAATAACCAAATAACAAGGCCTTTTTTTGAGGGCTGTAATATGCATTTGCCTCCCGTAACGCATGTGGGTATATACGTAAACGACCTATGTATTCCTCGTAATCTGTTTTGCCTTTTTTTGGGTTGTAATCCAATTTTCTGGTAGACCAGAGTATTTTTCTTCCCAGGGCTCGTTCAAAATTTTTGATCGTGGTCATTACCACTCCATAAACCATTTGCTGGTGAAATTTTGGATTACTTTCGCTGGGATCTAAACCGTTATTTGCTAAAATAGCGGTTTCTTCGAGATTGATGGTTTCATAAAATTGAGACATGGAGGGGTCGTAATCTATAATTTCAATATACTCGCCCCTTAGTGTTCCGTTGGAATAATCAATAGTTTCCCAGGGAATTTCATAGGTTACCAGATTAATTCTATGCGTATCCAGACGCTGGGATAATGAGGGGTCAAAGGCGTAACCTTTTAATTTTCGGGTGGTTGGAAAATCCATAAAACTAGAATGATTTATAAATACGGGCTGGAGGTTATTAAAAATAAGTATTATAAATGCTATCGAGAAAAGAAAACAGGGGGGATTATTCCCTTTTTTGAATTGCTATAAAATCTTACGTTTAAGCCAACTGATAAGCAACTGTTAGTTTTCAAAGGACCCTTTCATTGTTAACATTTTATCGATACTTTCCAGAGTATAAATAATGAACCGGGAACAATGCTCAGTAACATTATTCCCGGTAATATGTACTTTATGGCCTTCGAAACGGTTATCTTTTAAGATTGTATCGGTTCTTCAATTACCAAACAGGTGGCATAGGCAGAAGAACATGCGCTGGCATCCGACAGCCATCGGGTATACATTCCTAATTGGCAGCCAATACTGCCATTGCAGGAGCGGATGGCATCGTTGTAGGTTTTATTGGCTTTATCCATACAACTGTTGTAGGTGCTTCTACAACTGAAAAGGAAATTTTGGGTTAAAGAAAAAACTTCTTCCGTTTTAAATAAAGTAATAAACTCCTGGTTGTCTAATTCACTTAAATTATAGTTTTTATCCAATTGGATTAATAAATTTAACTGATTTTCAAAGAAAAGAGCAATTTGTTTTGAGTCCAGGTTTGCGTTCATACAGGATTCCGTAAAATATCGATAGTTTTTGAGGTATTGTTTATAGTATTGATCTTTTTGGATGATCTCGCTTCCTATCTCAGGAGATGTAGTTTGGTTTATGCTGCCCACATGAATAAATGAGGAGCACAAAAAAATAATAGCAAGGCTAATTACAAAATGTGATGCTTTGTTTTTCATAATAGTTTTTTAAGTTGATTGTAAATGTAAACATGTAAATCACCGGTATACGAATAACCATAAAATACAACCTTGGAATTGTAAAAGGATAGGAGGGATAATCTGTAGTAATAAATATAAGGATTTATTTAATTTGTTTTGTGAAATATAGCGTGTAATTATTTGAAAAATAGTTTTTTAACAAAAGAGCAAAGGATTTTCCTATACTGGTGAATGTTAACAAATCCTTATAATTTTTGATATCACATCAATTATTGTCAAATTTGTCTTCGAAACGTATTGAGAGGGGTAATAAGTATTATCCTTTTTTTTATAAGCCCGTTAGAATGAAGAAAATTCTGGTTGTTCTTGGTTTGTTATTTGGTGTTGTATTACATGCCCAGGAAAAAGTATTTTGGAAAACATCGGTAAATAAAATATCAGAAACCGAATATGAGTTACTAATAAAAGCCACCATAGAGGAGGGATGGCACCTGTATTCTTCTGTAGAAGCCCAGGGAGAACTGGTTCCTATTCCTACGACGTTTATATTTAACGGAGAAGGCGAAGCATTCGAATTGCTCGGTAGTATTTCAGAAAGTACTCCGATAACCGAATTCGATAAAATATTTGAAACCGATTTATCTTTTTTTGATAGCACAGCCAGTTTTAAGCAGCGAATCAAGGTATTGAATTCCGATTTGAAACAGGTGTTGGGGAATGTTGAATATCAGGCATGTGATGATAAATTATGTATTTACAGAGATGCTGATCTCGCCTTTTCTTTAGACGGATCGGTAGTGCAAAAAGAAAATAAGGAGGTAGATCAACAAAGTGCGGCACTGTCGGAAAAGTTAAAACTCCCCATTAAAAATCCGGAGCTTATTACGGTTACTTCCAAAGGTGAAAACGGGAATGAAAAAACGCTGTTCACCATTTTTGTGCTTGGGTTTTTAGGAGGATTACTGGCCTTGTTAACACCTTGTGTTTTCCCTATGATACCACTCACGGTATCTTTTTTTACCAAACAAAACAGCAACCGTAAGAAGGGAATAAGCAATGCCGTTCTTTACGGGTTTTTTATCATTCTTATTTATGCGCTCCTGAGTATCCCCTTTCACTTTTTGGATTCGGTTAATCCGGAAATTCTAAATAATATTTCCACCAACGTATGGCTCAATATTGCCTTCTTTCTGATATTCGTTTTTTTCGCGTTTTCTTTTTTCGGATTTTACGAACTCACCTTACCGAGCTCATGGGGAAATAAAATGGATGCCGCTTCAGGTGTGGGAGGTGTTCTGGGTATATTTTTTATGGCGCTTACACTGGCTATCGTTTCATTTTCGTGTACCGGCCCCATATTAGGGTCTTTATTGGCAGGTTCGTTAACGGCCGATGGAGGAGCCCTACAGCTTACCTCGGGAATGATGGGATTTGGAACGGCTTTGGCATTGCCTTTTGCCTTATTTGCCCTTTTCCCCAATTGGTTAAACTCTCTTCCCAAATCAGGAGGATGGATGAATACCGTAAAAGTGGTTCTCGGCTTTCTCGAATTGGCTCTGGCACTTAAATTTTTATCGAATGCCGACCTTGTAGAACATTGGGGCTTGCTAAAAAGAGAAGTATTTTTGGCTTTATGGATTATTGTATTTGGTCTTCTTGCGCTCTACCTTTTTGGAAAGCTTAAATTTCCGCACGATGGCCCATTAAAAAAACTGAGCTTTAGTAGAATTGCCTCTGGAATTTTAGTACTCGCTTTTGTTATTTACCTGGCTCCCGGTTTGATGAAAAAACCGATATGGAACCAAAATGCCCTTAGTGGATTTCCTCCCCCGACATTCTACAGCATTTACGATAAACAAACAGATTGTCCGTTAGCATTGAATTGCTTTAAGGATTTTGAAGAAGGACTTGCTTTTGCAAAGCAGCAAAATAAACCTATCATGCTGGATTTTACAGGATGGGCTTGTGTAAACTGCCGTAAGATGGAAGAGCAGGTATGGAGCAAGCCCAGGATATACGAGTTGATTAAAAACGAATACGTATTAATATCTCTGTATGTAGACGACCGGAAAGAACTGGAAAAGAACAAACAGTTTAACTTTGAACTGGAGAGCGGGCGTGTAAAAGCTATAGAAACCATCGGAGATAAATGGGCAACCTTTCAGTCAATTAATTTTAAAACCGCCTCGCAGCCCTATTACGTACTTATGACCACCGATTTCAGGTTGTTAAACAGTCCGGAACAATATACAGATGCAGATACGTACTACAACTGGTTAAAAGAAGGTTTGAGCAATAAATAGCTCATGTTGTTGGACATACGGTAAATATTGACGAATTTTACACCGCATTTTAATACGCATGGGTATGTTTACAAAGAAACTATCTGAATCGTCTCTAGAAAAAGAAACCGCTTTACGTAATTTGGAGGAGTATTTTACCTCTTTCAGGGAACAAATTGTCGGTATTGACCAGTATTTTGAATCTCCCTACGGGCGTAAAAAAATTATTTATGCAGATTGGACAGCCAGCGGAAGGCTTTATGCGCCTATTGAAGACAAGCTTTTACATGAAATAGGGCCCTATGTAGCCAATACGCATACCGAAACGGCCATTACCGGTTCGTCTATGACCCTAGCCTATCACAAAGCGAGAAATATCATTAAAGCCCATGTAAATGCCAGTGCCGATGATGTATTGATTACCGTGGGGACGGGAATGACCGGAGCTATTAATAAATTTCAACGCATATTGGGATTAAAAGTTTCGGAAAATTTGAAGGAACATACACAGGTGCCTGACTCCTTACGGCCAGTAGTATTTGTTTCGCATATGGAGCATCATTCCAACCAGACATCATGGTTGGAAACAATTGCCAGAGTTGAGGTGATTCCGTGTAATGAATCTGGTTTAATCTGCCTGGAGAGCTTTGCCAAACTCCTAAAAAAATACAAAAACCATCCTTTAAAAATAGCCTCTGTTACGGCCTGTTCCAATGTAACAGGGATAAAAACCGATTATCCGACTATCGCGCGGATGATTCATGAAAACAACGGACTTTGCTTTGTGGATTTTGCGTGTTCGGCCCCCTATGTAGATATTGATATGCATCCGGAAGATGAAATGGAACAACTGGATGCAATTATGTTTTCACCGCATAAGTTTCTGGGCGGACCCGGATCGTCGGGAGTACTTATTTTTAATAAAAAGCTGTACAGAAACCTCGTTCCGGACAATCCGGGTGGCGGAACGGTTACATATACCAATCCGTGGGGAGATCACGATTATATTGACGATATTGAGACCAGAGAAGATGGCGGCACCCCGGGATTTTTACAGGCTATAAAAGTTGCATTGGCTATTGGTCTGAAAGAACAGATGGGCGTAGAGAATATTTTAAAGCGGGAACATGAAATCAATGAGATTGTATTTAAAGAGTTGGCTCCCGTTGAAAACCTCCATATTCTGGCCAAAGAGCATAAAGACAGACTCGGCGTTTTTTCTTTTTTTATTGATAAGGTTCATTATAATCTCGTAGTTAAATTATTGAACGATCGGTTTGGTATTCAGACCAGAGGCGGTTGTTCCTGCGCTGGAACTTACGGGCATTTCTTATTGAATGTAGATCAGTCTAAATCAAAGGCAATAGAACAGCGTATTTTAGATGGATGCCTGGTTGACAGACCGGGATGGGTAAGAATGTCTATACACCCTACCATGACCGATAAGGAAATATACTTTATATGCAATTCCATCAAAGCGGTAGCCGAGAATTACGATGTATGGGGGAAGGCATATTATTACAATGCTGCCAAAAATGAATTCGAGTACAGAGATGGCTATACCGTGGAAGACACTATCGTAGATAACTGGTTTAAACTTTAAAATTATACAGGATTTAATGAGTACTATTTGGGAAAAGAAATCACAGGAGCAAATCAAGAATACAATATTTGGGGCCATTCAGGAAAATATTAATTATTCAGAACAAAACATCCTGGGAGTTCCGGCTTCTTATTTAGACGATAAAGTATTTTCGCAAGACGAAACCTTTTTAAAGGAAGCCCCTTTTTTATCAACACTAATTAAGAATCCCAATCATATTGGCTGTCATACCTTAGGAGATTCGGAAAGCTTTTTTGCCGGAACACAACAAATTGAAAAAGAGGTCATAGAAATATGTGGTTCAGAAGTCCTTAACGGAGATAAGAACCGGCAGGATGGCTATGTAGCCTCAGGGGGAACTGAAGCCAATATCCAGGCGCTGTGGATTTATAGGAATTATTTTGTGGAAGCATACAATGCCCGCCTCGATGAGATTGCAATTTTGTGCAGTGAAGACAGTCACTATTCCATGGATAAGGCGGCTAATTTGTTATGTGTTGATATTTATAAGGTAGCAGTACATAGTGAAAACCGAACTTTAATAGACTCAGCAGTCCGTCAAATCCTTGAAAAAGCTAAAGGTGATGGAAAGAAATACATCGCCGTTGTATGTAATATGATGACCACCATGTTTGGTTCGGTTGATGACATAAACATTTATGTAAATGCGCTTAAAAATACAGGGCTTACCTATAAAATCCATGTAGATGGGGCTTTTGGAGGATTTTACTACCCGTTTTCCAACAAGGCCAATCCGCTTAATTTTGCAAATCCGGAAGTTACTTCGGTTACGCTGGATGCTCATAAAATGGCACAGGCTCCATACGGTACGGGAATATTTCTTATTAGAAAAGGACTCATAAAATATGCAAATACCAAAGAAGCCAGCTATGTAGAAGGAGAAGATTATACACTTATAGGAAGCCGCTCCGGTGCTAATGCAGTTGCTATCTGGATGATACTCATGAAAAACGGACCGTATGGATGGTTCGAAAAAATCTATATACTTCAAAAAAGAACACAGTGGTTTTGTGAGCAATTACAAAGCCTCGGGATTGACTTTTACAGACATCCGGATTCGAATATAATTACGATAAAAAGTGAGTTCCTTACATCCGAAATAGCCAGGAAATATGGTTTGGTACCAGATAATCACCAAACCCCCCGGTGGTATAAGGTAGTTGTTATGGAGCACGTCTCACTCGAAAAACTTCATCCGTTGATAGATGATCTGTCAAAGCAGGCTTTGCACGCCTGATCTACGTAAAGAAACAAGGTTTTTCGTATTTTTAATACATGAAAAAGCTTGATCTGATAAATGTGTGTTTGGCAGTGTTATTGTTTACGGCCTGTAAAAAGGAAATAAAGCATGCTGTCGAGCCTCATTTGGAACAAGCTGATAGTATTCAGAATAAAAAGAATGATCCGGAATTGTCGGATAAGCCTATTCCTCTTTTAAGCACACTTCCCGATACTACTTTTGTAAGGCTTAGAGATTATAGCGATGCATTTGTCTATGATTTGCGCTATGCTACGGAGCATAATTTTTTAAAAACCCGGGTATACGATTGTCCGGAATGTTATGTTCGTGTTAAAACGGCAAAAGCTCTTCTTAAGGCTAATAAGGAGTTTATAGATATGGGATACCGAATTAAGTTTTTTGATTGCTACCGTCCCAATGAAGTACAGTGGAAAATGTGGGCATTAGTCCCTGATCCACAGTATGTGGCGGATCCCGCAAAAGGGTCTATTCATAATAAGGGTGGTGCCGTTGATATAACGCTGGTCCGTTTGGATACGGGAAAGGAGATACCCATGGGAACCGATTTTGACTATTTTGGCAGGGAAGCGCATCACGATTATATGGAGTTTTCCGACTCCATTCTGCTAAACAGAAATATTTTAAAGAAAACCATGGAAAAGCACGGGTTCTGGTCTATTCGCACGGAATGGTGGCATTATAATCTTACAGCCGGATCTCAGGAAAAAATAGCTGATTTTAAATGGAATTGTCCGGATTAAAGTGCTTTTTCGCAGAGAATTACTATTTTCCTATTTTCCGAATCCGTTGTGAAAAACAGGAAATAATTCCCTCCCTCCTTTATTTTTAACTTCTTTCTTAAACCGGTAACCGATTCTTTAAAGTTACGGGTGCTTATATTGGCTTTTTTGGGAAACGCTTTAAAGGCACTTTTTTTATACGGAAATACTGCAAGGATCCGGAATTTCCGTCCCGGAAATTCAATAAGTGTATCCGAAGTGTATAAATGTGTGTGGCGATGAAGTTTTTTTACCTTGAAACGAGCCGATACCAGTGTAAAAGCACCGGCCTTTAGCAGAGCTGCATTAGGCTCGTACAAATAGGTTTCAGGCTGCCCCGGAGTAATACGTGTATTTTTCTCTTCATCTCGGGTAAAATCAAAGGCCTGCCTTTGATGTTCGTGTATCATATTTACCGTTTTAATGAGCACCTGCCTATCAAATCCTTTCTGCAATACCCATAAAAGCTCTTTTACTTCATTTTTTACTGCTACTACATGTATTTCCTTTACATTACTCAGTTCCGCCAGCCCCTTTGTTAAATCGAGCAGGGGAGAGGTTTTAATAAGAATGTTATTGGATTTGCTAAACAGGGTATGAACTATTTCGGGTACGTTTGGAAGACAATCCCTTAAATAGAATACTTTTTTACTTTGGGGATTTCTTCGGGAAGGGTCCAGATAAATCCAATCAAATTTTTGAGGAGAAGAGATTAAAAAGGCAAGTCCGTCTCCGCGAACAGATTTAATATTACCACCGGATAATACGGAAAAGTTATGCGAAGCAATATCGGAGAGCTCCATATCTTTTTCACAATGAAAAACAGTATCCATTTTTTTTGAAAAAAAATAACTGTCTACACCCATCCCTCCGGTAAGATCGATTAACGTTTTTCCGGAAACCAAAGAGGCTTTATAATGCGCAGTAATTTCGGAAGAAGCTTGTTCTATAGAGAGTTTTTTCGGGTAGTATATTCCGGGGGTCTTATACCAGGTTGGAAGCTTTTTTTTGCTTTTTTTTTTCGATTCGAGTTGCTGAGCTACGTCCAATCGACTAACCCCGGAAAAATCGGGCATTTTTAGTAGAACTGTCGAAATGTCATATTCCAAATTTTTTTGTATAAAATCCTGAACCCCAGTATTTAGAACTTCCTTATTCAAAGTTATACTATAAATTTTTAGTCAACGACTTAACTACCTTGTTTTCTGCTAAAAATTCCTTTAAAATTACCTTAATAGCTGTATAAAGCGGGACTGCGACAATCATTCCGACCACACCAAAAAGCAATCCTCCAATAATTATAATAAGAAAAATTTCGAGCGGGTGCGATCTAACGCTATTTGAAAAAATAAAGGGTTGACTGAAGAAATTATCAATGAGTTGTCCGATGATAAAACCAATCATTACGTAAATGGTTTTTGGCAATATCACATCGCTAAAATCCTGCCCCAGATTACTGGTCATTGTTAACAGGATCATAAGGGCTCCTCCAATTAAAGGACCGATATACGGGATAAGATTTAAAAGGGCACATAGAAAAGCTATAACCACTGCATTTTCAATTCTGAATATGAGTAGTACGATAGTATATATAATAAAGAGAATTAATATCTGAAAAAGCAAGCCTATAAAATACCGGGATAACAAATCCTTAATTTTAACAATCGATTTTTTTAGCCTTGTTTCTTTATTATCCGGAATAAAGACCATTAAACTTTCTTCGAACAGTTTGCTGTCTTTCAAAAAGAAAAACGATATAAAAATTACGGAAAATAAACCCACTCCAAAATTCCCAAGAGCGCCCACTAAAGAATTTAAAAAATCCGGAATTGCATTGATATTAAACCGCGACAGTATATCAGAACTCTTCAGGGTTTGCTCGATATCTATATTTTTTACGGAAAAATAATCCACCACTTCCCGGTACAGGTCCTGCAGGTTTGCCTGTAATTCCTCAATATTAAGAAGCGATAGGTTTTGGCCCTGCTGGATCAATAGTGGAATAAACATAGAAATGAGGCCAATGATGAGGCCTATCATTAATACGATGGTTATAACTACGGCGAGTGTATTGCCAAATTTAAGTTTCCTGCGGAGAAATAAGACCAGGGGTCTGCCGATTAGCGATACCACCACTGCAATGACCACATAGGCTATAACGGCCCTTATTTGATAAAGTAAAAAAAGCAATAAAGCAATGCCCGCAATAATTCCAACGGCTCTTACAATACCTTTTGATATAGTATTTGAATCCATTTACTTAGTTTAGGAAAACGTAAGATACAATATTAGCACCCATTTGCAGAGCTTTCTGTCTAATTTCCTCCGGGTCGTTATGTACTTCCTGATTTTCCCAGCCATCGCCTAAATCGCTTTCATACGTGAACAATAAAATCAAACGTCCGTTATGCGTAATACCGAATGCCTGAGGCCTTTTTTTGTCGTGTTCATGGATTTTAGGCAATCCGTTGGGGAATTTAAATTTTTGATTAAAAATAGGATGCGAGGCACTGAGTTCCTCCAGCGATTTATCCGGAAATACTTTTTTGAGCTCTTTTTCAAGATAGGGCTGCATTCCATAATTATCGTCAATATGTAAAAAGCCTCCCGACAATAAATAATCCCTTAGGTTTTCAGCTTCTTCATCCGTAAAAAATACATTTCCGTGCCCTGTCATATGCAGAAAAGGGTATTGAAAAATTGCGTGATCTCCCACTTCTACGGTTCCGGGTTGTACATTGAGCCGGGTGTTAATCTCCCGGTTGCAAAACCTGATCAGATTGGTCAGGGAAGTTGGATTGGCATACCAATCGCCTCCACCTCCGTATTTAAGTACAGCAATTTCCTGAGCCTGTATACCATTACACAAAACGGAGATTATTACAAAGGAGCCGATAAAAAACTGTTTTAATTTCATTTATATTATTCATTTATAAAAGCAATAGCATGGCATGCGGCTACAGCCGCGGTTTCGGTTCTCAATCTGTTTTTTCCCAGTGAAACTGCCTTATACCCTTGTTGAAGCGCTAATTTTATTTCATCATTCGAAAAATCACCTTCGGGGCCTATTAAAACAACAATATCCTCTCCTGGTTTTATGAGATTCTTAATAGAAACACGTTGAGAGCCACTCTCACAATGCGCTATAAATTGCTTACCGGGAATAGTGGTTTTTATAAAATCGGAGAAGCTAATCGCATCGTTTAAAACGGGTAAATAGCATTGCAACGACTGTTTCATTGCCGACTGAATAACTTTATGCAGCCTTGCCGGTTTTATAACTTTTCTTTCGGAGTGTTTGCAAATAATCGGAGTAATCTCATCAATACCGATCTCGGTGGCTTTCTCAAGAAACCATTCGTAGCGATCGTTCATTTTCGTCGGTGCAACCGCTAGATGTATCCGGTATCCTTTAGCCTCTTTATCTTCCGTTTTTTCAATTCGGGCAACGCATCTTTTCCTGGTAACCTCGGTAATAACTACCCGAAAGAGCTGTCCCTTTCCATTCGTTATATACACCAGATCTCCCACCTGTTTACGCAATACATTGGCAATGTGATGACTTTCTTCCTTGCTGAAATGTAAATCGTTGGTTTCTTCGGTTATATCAGGGTGGTAAAATAGTTGCATTAGTGCTCTAACAATCTATACGTTTTTAAATGATGGTAAAACAATACCGCAAAATAAGGTTGTTTTGTTTAAAATAAAATTTTTACCAAAATACGGTACCAAAAGTTTATGTGGTTTAGAAACAGGTAGCTTTTTTACCTCAAATACTTTTTTAAAAGCCATTATTTAATAACCATGATTGCTCCCATACCGCCCTGATACAATGCCCAATGATTAGAAGATATAATCTTACCCTGGTCGTCTACCACGTGAAATTCCGCAGTATTTGGACTCACAAAACCCTCGTTGAGTGCCACAATATTGATTTTATTGATGCCGTCCTCCAAATGAAGTTGAAAGCTTTTATAAGCTGCCGATAGCGTAATATTGTCGTAAATTAACACATCATTGTGATAAATGCTCACCCGATCTCCGTCAATCTGAGATCCGTCATCACGAAATACAATCCTAACCGATCCGCTGGATGTTTTTACATCTCCCAGAAACTGAGTTCCTTTTGTGCCCAGAGAAGTTTCCAGTTTTTTATTCATTTTCTTTTCTATTTCCTTTCCACGATGCCTGTATTCATGATCCGGAAGCATTTTTACGGTTCTCGGTTTTTTGATGGAAACATCAACAAGTTTTCCGGGATTTTCTTCTTTTGAGGAGTTAAGCAATGGAGTATCGGCCTTATTTTTTTCCAGATTTGTAACAGACGAATCCTGTTCTATTCTTACCGACCTGGGTTGTTCTATTTGTGCTGAAACCACCAGGAAATTCAGCATTAGAATTATCCGAAGGCAACGTAATATGAGTATGCTACACCTACTTTGCATGTTATTGCTTTTTGAGTATCAAAAACGTTCGCAAACTTTATACCAAATTTACATCGTTTAACCGTTAAAGTCGATTACCCTGTACGGAAATTACAATAAAATTCCGGAACGCTACCCGGGTTAACAAAAAATTATAAGCTGTTTACCGGGCAAGTTTACTCCTGGCGTGTTCTAATCCCAGTTCAATCCATTTAAGTAATTGTTCTTCCGATTGAAAGCCGTCCGGAGATACATATACAAACTCTTTCATAGGCCTTTTTGTAAAATCCATAGGACGTACCGAGGGTAATTTTAAAACCTCAGGCATTTTTGCTTCGATGATGCGAACTGCCAGTTCGTCTTTTACGATTCCCACGGTCATTTTATTTTGATACAAAAACGAAAGTCCGCCAAACATTTTTTTCTCTGTAAATTTTTCAGGAAATAGTGCAAGGGTCTTTCTAATCCGGATTGCGAGTAATTCATTATAAGCCATAACGTGCCGTTGCAATGGTTTTTATATTGGTGAAATCATTTCGGAGAAATTTGAGATAACCTACTATTCCAATCATAGCAGCGTTATCGGTGCAATATTCAAATTTCGGTAGGTGTGTGGTCCATCCATAACGGGTTTCCGCTTCTTTCAATGCTTTTCTAATGCCTGAATTCGCCGAAACACCCCCGCCAATGGCTACTTCTTTTATGCCGGTTTCTACGGTGGCTTTTAAAAGTTTTTCCATGAGAATTTGCACTATGGTATACTGAATGGAAGCACAAATATCAGGTAAGTGTTCTTCTATAAAATCAGGATTCTCTGCCTTTTGCTTTTGAAGAAAATATAAAATAGCCGTTTTTAATCCGCTAAAACTAAAATCCAAACCGGATACCTTTGGTTTCGGAAACCTGAAAGCCTGCGCATTTCCTTGCTGGGCATACTTGTCTATAAGAGGACCGCCAGGGTAGGGCAATCCTAATAATTTGGCGCTTTTGTCAAAGGCTTCACCAACCGCATCATCCAGTGTTTCTCCAATTACCTCCATACGGAAATAATCATTGACCCGGACAATTTGTGTATGACCCCCGCTAATAGTCATGGCAATAAACGGAAAATCGGGCTTGGTGGTTTTTTCATCTTTTATAAAATGAGCAAGTATATGTGCCTGCATATGATTAACCTCTATTAACGGTATTTGCAAACCTATGGAAAGCGATTTTGCAAACGAAGTTCCAACCAGTAACGACCCCATTAAACCGGGCCCTCTTGTAAAAGCTATGGTAGATAGCCGTTTTTTATCGATATTTGCTTTGGCCAATGCTTGGTGAACCACGGGCACTATATTTTGTTGGTGAGCTCTGGAAGCTAATTCCGGAACCACACCACCATAGGATTCATGTATTTTTTGATTGGCAATGATGTTGGAAAGCACGGTATCGTTTTGTAAAACGGCTGCCGAAGTATCATCACACGAAGATTCTATTGCCAGAGTATATACGGGATCCATAACTGCTTTTGGAATAAAAATTGCGATTACAAAGGTAAAACAATAAAGGCGATCAAAAAATATAGAAAAATACTGTTAAGAGCCCTTCTGGCTGTAATCTTGCTGTTTGTGCTGCTAAGCATTCTTCTGTCATTACCTGCGGTGCAAACGCACCTCGGGAAATGGGCAACCCGATCGCTCAATAAAAAATACAATACAAATATTAATATTGGCCGGGTTAATATTTCGGCTCTTTCCGGAAATGTTTGGCTCAACGGAGTATATATTGAAGATCATAAAAAAGACACTCTTATTTATGTAAATGAATTAAAAACATCGATTCTGAGTGTTAATAAGGCACTGAAAGGTAAATTAACATTGGGTGATGTGGAAATGGAAGCGGTAACGCTGAATATTAAAACCTATCTCGGAGAGGAAGACAGTAACCTGGATATCTTTGTGGAAAAACTGGATGATGGTTCGCCTCCGTCTGACGATCCTTTCTTGCTGTCTTCATCGCATTTAACAGTTGATGGAGGGAATTTTAGAATCAGTGATGAAAACAAGGAAACACAACGCATTTTGCATTTTACGGAACTCTATGGAGATATTGAAGACTTTAAAATTTTAGGACCGGATGTTGAGGGTAATGTCCGCAGCATTTCTTTTTTAGACAGTCGTGGTATACGGGTTGTTAAACTTCAATCGCTTTTTAAATACTCCAGATCGGAAATGCGTTTCGATGCCCTGCATATCAAAACCTCCAATTCGCACTTAAACGGAGCATTGGTTTTTACCTATGATCGGGAGGACTTACAGGATTTTGAAAATAAAGTTCACATAAACGGAACTTTTGAGAATTCGGAAGTAATGCTTGACGAAGTAAATGTTTTTTACAACGAGTTTGGAAAAGGAAAAAACGTAAAACTATCCTCCAAGGTAGCAGGAACCCTTAACGATATTGTATTTAAAGAACTGTCACTCAGTTCGGAAAACACCCGGATAAAAGGCGATTTTAGTTTTGAGAATTTGTTGGATGACCAGGCCCCGTTTAAGATGGATGCGACTATTGAAAATCTTTCATCAAACTATTATCAATTAAAAAACTTACTACCCGATTTACTGGGAAAAACACTCCCGGCTTCGTTTTCCAAATTCGGTCAATTTACCATTCGGGGCAGATCGGTGGTTACAGAGGATGCCATCGACGCAAAACTCAATTTATTTACAGATATTGGAAACAGCTACTCCGATCTCAAATTATCGGATATAAACAATATAGATAACGCTTCGTATACCGGTTTTATATCTTTGGAAAATTTTAATATAGGGCAGTATATTGAAGATGAAAAGCTGGGCCGGGCAACTTTAGACTTCGATGTAAAGGGAAAAGGTTTTACGCAGGAAATGCTGGATACCGAAGTATCCGGAAAAATATTTAGTATTACCTGGAACGGATATGATTATAAAGATGTTGCCGTTTCCGGGGTCCTTAAAGATCAGTTGTTTGATGGAAACCTCAAGGCAGACGACCCTAACTTTCGGGTTAATTTTAAAGGACTGGCCGACCTTTCCGGTGAGTTGAACTCATTTGACTTTACCGCAGAGGTAGACCATGCCGACTTAAAGAAAATGAACCTGATGAATAAAGACAGCGTTTCCGTATTTAAGGGAGATGTGCAAATGAATATTTTAGGGAATTCCATTGAAAATATTGCAGGGGAAGTGTCTTTTAAAAAGACGAGTTACACAAATCAAAACGATACGTACTATTTTGATGATTTCAATGTGGTTTCATCATTCGAAGAAGATGGCAGCAGGTTATTGGTGATTAATTCGCCTGATATTATCAATGGTACCATTAAAGGGAAATTTACCTATAAGGAAATGCCAAAGCTCATTGAGAATTCGGTGGGAAGTATTTACACAAATTATAGTCCTCACGATATAGCGCCCGGGCAGAATATTGATTTTAATCTTAAAATATATAATAAAATTGTAGAGGTGTTTTATCCGGAAATAGAGTTCGGGAAGAATACGTTTATAAAGGGAAGCATTGTTGGAGACGACGGCGATTTTAAACTCACCTTTAAATCGCCGCAAATAAAAGCATATGGGAATAATATGGATAATGTAAACCTGAAGGTCGACAATAAAAATCCAATTTTTAACACCTATATAGAAGTAAATGCGATTAAAACGGAGTATTACGATGTATCCGGATTTAGTTTGATTAATACAACCATTAAAGACACGCTTTTTTTCAGAACCGAATTTAAAGGAGGCAAACGGAACGGAGATATTTATAATCTAAATTTTTACCACACTTTTAACAGCGATAAACAATCGGTAATAGGATTAAAAAAATCGGATGTAAGCTTTAAAGGATATAAATGGTTTTTGAATGAAAAGAATAACTCTCGAAATCGGGTGGTATTTAATAGAACCATGGATTCTGTGCGTATTGAAGATCTGGTAATGACACATGAGAATGAAAAGATTGATCTTTCCGGAACATTGATAGGATCTGAGCAGAAAGATATAAGGCTACAGTTTGAAAATGTATCGCTCAATAAGGTTACACCCGATATAGAATCATTAAAACTGAGAGGAATTATCAATGGAGAGTTTAATTTTCTTCAACAACAAAATAATTATCTTCCATCCTCCAATCTTACCATGCATCAACTGGAAGTAAACGGGTATGATTTGGGCGACCTTAAGTTGGATGTCGTAGGTAATGAAAACCTTACCAATTATGCTGTGAATGCCCGTTTAATCAATAATGAAAATGTAGAAAGTTTGGGGATTACCGGAAACATTTCCTATATAAATGGTAATTCCGGAATGGATGTAACGGCATCGTTCAAACAGTTTAATCTGGCCCCTTTTAGTAATTTGGGAGATGATGTAATAACCAATATTCGGGGGTATGCTTCCGGCGATGTGAAACTCACCGGAAAATTAAATAACCCCAATATGAGTGGTTTACTAGAGCTTGATGATGCCGGACTAAAAATTGCAGAGTTAAATACGGATTATAATTTTATAGCCCCTGCCAGGGTTAGCATGTATGAACAATCGTTTGAGTTTGATAATATCATTCTGTCCGATGTTGTGTATTCGTCTACCGCTAATTTAAACGGTACAATTACCCATCAACAGTTTAAAGATTGGTATCTGGATTTGATTATAGATACACGGGAACAACGGTTTTTGGTTTTAAATACGCCTCCGTCGGAGGAAGCATTGTACTACGGAACCGGTTTTATTAGTGGCTTTGCAGAAATATACGGGCCTACCGATGCCGTAAGTATAAAAGTTCAGGGAGCTACCGAAGAAGGAACTTCTTTAAAAATACCTGTAAGCGATGTGGCCGCCATAGGCGATTATTCCTTTATAAATTTTATAAATAAAAATGAAGAGGAAACGGTAGAAGAGGGAAGGGTGCTCAGAGATTACCCGGGCCTTGAACTGGAATTTGACCTGGATGTACAACCCAATGCGGAAGTAGAGATCGTGGTCGATCAGAAAACGGGAAGCTCTTTAAAGGGAACGGGAGCGGGAAACCTGCTTATTGAAATTAATACCAAGGGTAAGTTTAATATGTATGGCGACTTTATAACGTTTACAGGAGATTATAATTTTAAATATGGAGGTTTAATTGACAAACACTTTAAAGTACAACCCGGAGGAACTATTAATTGGGATGGCGATCCGTTGGGAGCTAGAATAAATATGGAAGCGGTTTATTCCTTAACAGCCAATCCGGCGGTGCTGATTGAAAATCAGAATTTCACCAAAAGGATCCCCACGAATGTGGTTATTGCCCTGGAAGGAGAGTTAATGCAACCTGAACCGGATTTTAGAATAGAATTTCCCGCGGCAAATGCGATATTGAATTCCGAACTGCAATACAGACTGGATGATCCGGACAAGAGAGAGTTACAGGCACTTTCTCTGCTTTCCCAGGGAACTTTTATCAATGAAGTGTCTATTACACAACAGGCGCTTACGGGAAACCTTATTGAAACGGCCAACAGCCTTGTAAATCAAATTTTATCTAATGATGATAACAGGTTTGACGTAGGCTTGTCGTACGAACAGGGGTATAGAGACCCCAATGCCGATTTTCAAACCGAAGATCGTTTGGGGGTTACCGTTTCCACCCAGATTTCCGACCGCATCCTAATTAATGGTAAAATTGGGGTTCCGGTGGGGGGAGTTAGTGAAACTGTTGTTGCCGGTGATGTGGAAGTTCAGGTGTTGCTTAATGAAGACGGATCGTTAAGTGCAAAGATCTTTAACAGGGAAAATGAGATCAACGAATTTCTGGCAGACCGACAGGGATATACACAGGGAGTGGGATTGTCTTATCAGGTTGATTTTAATACCTTTAAAGAATTGCTGCAAAAAATATTTGTCTCCAAGAAAAAAAGAGAACAAAGGCTAAAAGAAGCGCAGGAAAACGATACGGTTCCCAAGGAAAAAGATGTTATAAATACCATGGGTGACGGGTTGATAAAAGTGAAACCTAAAAAAACAGATTCGGGAAATTAAAAACACCTTCACCAAGGTGTTTTTTTAGTACTTGGAGGCTGCGTTAAAACATTTTATTAACGAAAACGATTGAAATACGGGTAGCTTTTTAATTTAGTCCTGCTATGACCGGAAAATTAAAATAAGTTTGATAGTTTTACTCAATTAATACTGGGGCCTATGTCGAAAAGTATAAGAAAAATAGCGGTAATGACTTCGGGTGGAGACTCCCCCGGAATGAATGCTGCCATACGGTCTGTTGTTCGAACCTGTGTGTATCACAATGTAGATTGTGTGGGAATTTACCGTGGATATCAGGGAATGATAGAGGCCGATTTTAAACCTATGAACGCCCGAAGCGTTAACAATATCATTAACAAGGGAGGAACTATATTAAAATCGGCACGATCGCAGGAATTTAGAACCAAAGAAGGAAGAAGAAAAGCATATGATAATCTGATAGATTACGATGTGGATGCTTTGGTATTAATTGGAGGAGACGGAACCTTTACAGGGGGGATGATATTTAATCAGGAATATAAATTTCCTGTAATAGGGATTCCCGGAACCATCGATAATGATATTTTCGGCACTAAATTTACTTTGGGTTACGATACGGCATTAAACACTGTGGTTGAAGCAATCGATAAAATAAGAGATACGGCAAGTTCACATAACCGTCTCTTTTTTGTGGAAGTTATGGGAAGAGATGTTGGGCATATAGCTTTGAATGCCGGAGTTGGAGCGGGTGCCGAGGAGATCCTTATTCCGGAAGAAGATATGGGGCTTGAACGCCTTACCGAATCTCTTGAGCGAAGTAAAAAATCAGGAAAATCGTCCAGCATCGTAGTGGTAGCCGAGGGAGATAAAACCGGTAAAAATGTATTTGAACTAGCCGAATATGTAGAGGAAAATATGCCCCACTATGAAGTCCGTGTATCGGTTTTGGGACATATGCAAAGAGGAGGAACTCCTTCGTGTTACGATCGGGTACTGGCAAGTAGAATGGGTGTTAAAGCGGTTGAGTCGCTTTTAGAAGGAAAAACGAATTTTATGGTAGGGGTAGGTGACGATCAAATTATTCTCACACCACTGGATAAAGCAGTAAAAGGGAAATCGGAAATAGATAAAGAACTGCTTCGGGTATCCGATATCATGACTATATAAAAAAAGATACTAAAATAATTACACAGAAAATGTCAAAAGTAAAAATTGGAATTAACGGATTTGGCCGGATTGGAAGGTTGGTGTTTAGAGAATCGGTAAGAAGAGAGGATGTAGAAGTGGTAGCTATTAATGACTTGCTGGATGTGGATCACCTGGCATATATGCTTAAATACGATTCTGTACATGGTAGGTTCGAGGAAACCGTGGAGGTTAAAGATAATGAGCTATATGTAAATGGGAATCGAATTAGAATAACCGCAGAGCGAAATCCGGAAGACCTGAAATGGGATGAAGCGGGAGTTGATATTGTTGCGGAATGTACCGGGATATTTAAATCACTGGATACAGCTCAAAAGCATATTGACGCGGGAGCAAAAAAAGTAGTGATTTCTGCCCCTTCTAATGATGCTCCGATGTTTGTTATGGGAGTTAACCATCAGGAGTTGAAACCGGAAGACACAATTGTTTCCAATGCATCCTGTACTACCAATTGTTTAGCACCTCTGGCCAAAGTATTACATGATAATTTTGGAATTGAAGAAGGATTAATGACTACCGTGCACGCTACAACAGCTACACAATTAACCGTAGATGGTCCGTCCCGAAAAGATTACCGGGGAGGACGAAGTGCTATGATTAATATTATCCCGGCCTCTACGGGAGCTGCCAAAGCCGTTACTAAAGTAATTCCCTCTCTTAAGGGTAAACTGACGGGGATGGCCTTCCGGGTGCCAACGGCTAATGTTTCCGTGGTTGATTTAACGGTAAAACTGGAAAAAGAGACTTCTTATACGGAGATTAAAAAAGTTATAAAGACCGCTTCGGAAAATGAGCTTAACGGAATTATGGGATATACGGAAGAATTAGTAGTTTCTCAGGATTTTGTTGGCGAAAAAAGAACCAGTGTTTTCGATGCGGAAGCCGGAATGGAATTGAACTCCAGATTTTTCAAGTTGGTTTCCTGGTATGACAATGAAGCAGGATATTCAAGCAAACTGGTAGATTTAATAGTACACAGCTATAACACTACAGCTAGTTAATTTAGACGGATGTGGCAACGCTTTATAAAGGATTATGATTTTTATAGTCGATAGCGGATCAACCAAATGCGACTGGATAGCGGTCGATCTGCAGGGGAATCAACTGCTGGATAAAATTCGGACCAAAGGGATGAATCCGGCGATACTGTCTCAGAAAAAACTTTTTAAAATTCTTCGTAAACACGAAGATTTAGGCACGGTTAAAGACCAGGTGAGTCATGTATTCTTTTACGGAGCAGGGTGTGGAACCGAACGCCCCAGAATGCTATTGAAAAGTGTGCTTCATGAATTTTTTCCGAAAGCTCAGGTAGAAGTCAACGAAGATACCCTGGCCGCCGTGTACGGAACCATTAATGAGGTAAATGAGGCCGCCGTGGTTTGTATTTTGGGAACAGGATCTAATTGTAGTTATTTTGATGGAGAACAACTCCATCAACGGGTGAAATCGTTGGGTTATTCTATTATGGATGATGCCGCTGGTAATTATTTTGGGAGACAGTTAATTAGAGATTATTATTTTAATCATATGCCGGAAGATCTGAAGGTTTCTCTGGCTTCCAAACACAATATGGATTCTGACTTTATCAAGTATAATTTATATAAACAACCAAACCCCAATGCGTATTTGGCCTCTTTTGCGGAATTTATGTTTTTAAACAAAGAGTCGGAGTATATAAAAGAATTAATCCTAAAGGGAATTCGGCTTTTTTCGAGAAATATGGTTTTACAGTACAAAGATGTCCTTTCGCATGTACCGGTTCATTTTGCGGGATCTATAGCTTATTTTTCATCCGATGAAATTCGTCAGGTGGCCTCTGAATTTGATTTTCAGGTAGGAAATATTGTTAGAAGACCCATAGAAGGCCTGGTAAAATACCACGTAAAGAAATTAAATGACTGATCCGGAATAAACGGGCGCTATTTCATAGCAATCATACTGATCTCGACATTCACGAATTTAGGAAGGTTAGCCACTTCCACGGTCTCTCTGGCCGGGGCACTGTGCTCTTCAAAATAAGTACCGTAAACCTCATTTACCTGTTGGAATTGATGCATATCTTTTAAAAAAATGGAAGTCTTAACCACGTCCCGGAAATCCATTCCGGCCTCTGATAATATTGCTTCCAGATTACGCATCACCTGTTTGGTTTCTGTTGAAATATCATCGTCTCTAAGAACTCCGGTCTTTGCATCAATCCCGATCTGACCGGAAATGTATAAGGTATTTCCAAATAAAACCGCTTGATTGTAAGGCCCTATAGGAGCCGGAGCCAGATTTGTTGTAATGATTTTTTTCATATTGTTTTCATATTGTTTTTAAAAATACGAACCAAAACACCCGGGTATAATGAGTTTTCATGTTGGTATATACCGGTTATAGCCTCCTGTCCGGTTCGCTTCTTTTTTCCCATTTAATGTCACTAAGGATAGAGCCTTTAATCCCGATAAAGAAATACCAGGAAGCCCTCGTACTAAAGGGAACCCAGTTAAAATTAAGCCTCCAGCTATCCAGATCCCGTTCAAAGCGTAATTGTGTATACGTAAATCCTTTATTTTTAAAATCATACCCTGATGACGCTCCGACCCGCCATTTAGGGGCAAGTTCAATATTCCCGCTGAACATGAGTGAATGCCCTGATATCTCTTTTTGCCGATTGCTGTTACTATATGTTAAGGTATATGCTAATCTCAGATCCCAGGGGAGTTTGGTTTGATAATAGTCGTACTCGGCGACATCCCTGTCATCGTCAAACCCTCTTCCGTCACTAAAATCCTGCGATCTCCCAAAGAGGTCGTCATTACGTCCTCCGCTTTGAGTATTATCGTTCGGATCAAACTGTCCTCCCTGTTCGTTTTGATTTTCTTTTTCCTTTTTTTGGAATAAAGCACTGCTCAATGAATAGCTGATATTCAGGTTAGCATTGGTCATTCTAAAAAGGCTTCCCCCATTATCTATATTAAAAACATCAATCCTGCGTCCATTATTATCAATAGCATAAGGGTCAAAAGTGGCCCCGAAATTAATACTCATTTTTTTGTCAAGTATTTGCGTACCTCCGGTTAGCCGCAACGGACTCCAGGCCAGAGAATCGGCCGCAATATTATACGAGGTGGAAAGGTTCAGATTACTTAATAATACTATTTTTTTAGGCTCTACGGCAGTAGTATCCCGATCTCGTACCTTGGCCTCAAATGAATTGCTCAGGCTAAATCCTATGGAGTTTGAGTTGTTTTTACTAGGAGTGCCAAAAAGACTTCGCTCAAATCGCGTATATTCCCTAACATCATCCGGCTCTTCGGAGGCAATATATTCATCGTAATACTGGTCAAATCCCGGGGTGTACCCCCAACTAACCGAAGGCCTCATTACATGCCGTATAGCTTGTATTTTTTTGTCGTCGCCGAAATTAAATGTTCCGTAGATGGTAGTCCCCAGGCTGGCGCTCAGATTATACTGATTAAACCTGTCAAAGCCTTTTAATGTATCTACGGGAACTTCCTGCAACACAGGGTCATAATTGCTTCTTTCAATGGTTTCAAGTGTCCAGACATCTTCGTAATTTCCTCCCACACTAAAGCTGAAATGCTTAAAGAGCTTAAAATTAGTGGCAATAGGAATAGAATGCCGGGCACCGATTCGCGCACTTTCAAACATTTCCTTTTTAAAGAATAACGAATCGGTGGTTTGTATTCTGTTTTCAGCCCGTACGTTATATTGAAAATTAATGTTTTGAAAGAACCCCTTTTTTATTCCATCCCTTTTAGCAAAAGGGTAAATCCGCTCTACACTTGCCTGTAATGTTGGCAGCGTCATATTAATGGTTTCGGTATTCGTATTTTGGGAATGTGTGGCGGTCAAACTTAAATTCACCGACGGATAGGCGGGAAATGTTTTCGAATAGGAAACCGAGGAAGAAAGTGTATTGTTTAGAAAATTAGGAGTATTTAACTGATTCAGCGATTCCTGAAAATATCGGCTGCTTCCTAAATTTACCGAGGCAGAAAACCGGGAATTCGGGTTGGCTTTGGCATCCTGCGAATGGCTCCATTGTAAATTGTAAATGGTGCTTCTGCTGTAGTCGTCGAATCCCTTTTGACTATTGATTAAATTCTCAAACCGGAAACGGAGATTCCCTCGGAATTTATATCTGACGGCATAGGTGGTTTCCGTTCGGAGACCATAACTGCCGTTTGTATAAATATCTCCCAGTACGGCCAGATCAAAATAATCGCTCACCGCAAAATAATACCCTCCGTTTTGCAAAAAGTACCCCCGATTATTTTGTTCTCCGAAAGTTGGAAAAATAAAACCCGAAGTACGTTCTTCCGTTAGGGGGAAATAGGCAAAGGGAACACCGATAGGTGTGGGAACATCGGCAATGTACATATTGCTTAAACCGGCAATTATTTTCTTTTTCGGAACAAATTTGGCTTTCCTGATCCGAATGTAATATTCCGGATTGTCAATATCCTTAGCCGTTGTAAGTTTTCCTTCACTGAAAAAATATACGGAATCGTTTTCTTTTTTGGTAATTTCTGCAAAGACATTAATGCCGCCTCCGGCCTGTTGTTCGGATCTCGATTTCCATATTAGTGCCTTTTGTGTGTCAAAATTAAATCGGATTGAATCGGGATTAACCTGATTACTTCCCTGTTTAAAATCGGGTAATTGGGTATATGCACCGGTACTATCCTTGATTCTTCCGGCATAAACTTCATTTTTCTGATAATCGAGAATAATAATACCTGCTTTTAGCTCTGTATCCTGATAATAAATCTCGGCTTCGTTATAGAGGTATATTTTTTTTTCCTTCCTATTGATTTTTACATAGTCTGTAGCCCGGTATTTGATCTTGTCCAATAACATCTGTCCGGATGGTTTAACCGAATCCTGTGAGATGCTATCTCTGGGAATAGAGGTAACGCGAATACTATCGCCGGAAATTACCGCGGCAGGAGAAACATTGAGGGAATCCTGCTGAGCCGGAATCTTTATAGAGTTTTTACCAGGGGGTTCCTGGCCATACATTTGGAGGCTCCAAAGCAGCAAGAATAGTGTTAAAAGAGACTGTAGTTTATTTGTTTGCAAAGCTTTTAATCCTATTTTTGTAAAAGTATGGCCCAATTTTTGGAGAGTCAAACATACGTATATTTTTTTGTCCGCGGACAAGAGATTATAATAAATTTAACCTTAACAGAACACTCGGGTTTTCCGGGAATAGCATATGAAAAAGATTGTTATAACCTACTTTATCCTTCCGTTTTTGACGCTTGCTCTTTGGTCATTTACGTCGCACAAAAATAAAGCCAAAATTAACGATAAATTTGTTGTTGTTCTGGATGCCGGACACGGAGGACACGATCCCGGAAATTTAGGGGGGAAAGGAAGCGGACTTAAGGAAAAAGAAATTGCGCTTAAAATTGTTTTAAGCGTAGGGAAAATTTTAGAACAAAACCCGGGTATTAAAGTTATTTATACCAGAAAAACGGATGTGTTTGTCGATTTGTACGAACGAGGACAAATTGCCAATAAAGCCAATGCAGATCTTTTTGTATCCGTTCATTGTAATTCTCATAACTCCAAAGCACATGGAACAGAAACTTTTGTACTGGGGTTACATGCCAATAAACAGAATTTTGAGGTGGCTAAAAAGGAAAATCAGGTAATATACCTGGAGGAAAACTACGAAGCCAAATATGCGGGATATGATATAAACTCGCCCGAGTCGGTTATTGGATTAACCATTATGCAGGAAGAGTTTTTAGATCAGAGCATAGACCTGGCCCGCAGAATTCAGGAAAATTTCACAAATAAACTCAAAAGAGTTAACCGGGGAGTTAAACAGGCCGGCTTTATTGTGCTACATCAAACTTATATGCCCAGTGTTTTGGTAGAAACCGGATTTTTAACCTATAAAGATGAAGGCAGATATTTAAATTCAGCCAGGGGACAGAATGATATGGCAAGATCTATTGCCAATGCTATAATAGATTATAAAAAAACGGTCCAGACCAATGTGGGAGAAGATACATCATTCGAAGTAGTTAATAATACAGCCGAAAATATTAAAAACCCTCCCGGGAAAGAAACGGGTAAGGAAAAAGAAGAAAAAAAGAACGTGCCGGTAGCTGTTAAAAAAGAAACTCCGGCGATTAACGCAAATAATCAAACACAGGATAAACCCGATGAAATAAAAAAACAACCGGTGGTTAAAACCGAAAAAAAGGAAGAATCTGTAATTTATAAAGTTCAATTGGCGGCAACTACACGTAAAATTCCATTAAAATCGGAAAACTTTAACGGACTAACGGACCTCTCTACCGAACCTTTTAACAAGTTTTTCAGGTATATGTACGGATCGGTAAAAACGTACAGAGAAGCAACTGCCTTAAAGGTAATGGCCGTAAAAAAAGGATATCCTTCCTGTTATATTGTTGCCTACAAAAACGGTGTTCGAATTCCCATTACGGAGGAGATGCAATCACAGCAATAAATATCCCCGCTACTTAAGAAAATTATTTCTAATTTTGTTTAAACCAAAAAATGTAGCTTTTGAAACTGTCAAGAGAAGTTAAAACTGCCATCATTGTACTAGGTGGCATTTTGTTATTTATAATGGGGTTCTCTTTTTTGAAGTCCAGTTCTATTTTTGATTCCAGCAGAACATTTTATGCAGTATATGGCAATGTTGGCGGTCTTGAACCGGCTACACCGGTTACTATTAACGGGTTAACGGTGGGTAAGATTCAGAGTATTAGATTCAAGGATACTTCAGGAAAATTACTGGTTACCTTTACCGTGGAGAGCGATTTTGTTTTTTCAAAAAATAGTAAGGCCGAGCTTTACGATACAGGGATAATCGGTGGTAAAAGCATACAGATCATTCCGGTGTTTGATGAAAGCGGCCCTGCCGTGGAGGGAGATACGTTACAAGCTACCATCCGACCGGGATTAACAGAACTGGTTACCCAAAAGCTAACCCCGTTACAGGAAAAGGTTCAATTGGCCATTACCAGCGCCGACTCACTACTGGGTGGTGTGAACCAGGTACTGGACGATAAAACGAGAAAGAATCTTCAGAGTGCTATTGGAGGGTTAAACGATGTGATTTATAATTTTAAGAAAACATCGAATGCCCTGAATGCTCTCCTGGATGAGAACCGGAAGAATCTGGATAATTCTTTGACAAACCTGAATAAGATCACCGATAATTTTTCTTCTATTTCGGATACCCTGGCTCAGTCTAATTTAGGAACTACGGTTAAGAAATTACAAACTACGGTGGCAAGCCTCGATAAAGTTCTGGCACAGGTGGAAAATGGAGAAGGTACCCTGGGGAAACTTCTTAAGGATGAATCCATGTACAAAAATTTAACGGATGCTTCCAAACAATTAGATTTGCTCCTGGAAGACCTCCGTCTGAATCCGAAGCGGTATGTACATATTTCGGTTTTTGGTAAAAAGGCTAAAGAATATCAACCTCCGGCAGAAGAAGAGGATAACAAATAGTTAACTATGAATATAATACCCAACATACTTTTTGCTGTCGTTCTTGTTATCGGAATAGGTTTTTTTGTAAAAAATGTAAAAAAACTAATTCGAAACATTCGCCTGGGGAAAGATGTAGATGTTTCAGACAATAAGCCACAAAGATTAAATAATATGATCCGGATTGCGCTGGGGCAATCTAAAATGGTTGTTCGGCCCATTGCAGGATTATTACATATCATCGTTTACGTGGGGTTCATAATTATCAATATTGAAGTCCTGGAAATTATAATCGATGGAATTTTCGGCACACATCGTATACTCTCATTTTTAGGAGGGTTTTACGATTTTTTAATAGGATCGTTTGAAATCCTGGCTCTATTGGTTATAGTAGCTGTATTTATTTTCTGGATTCGTAGAAACATTATTCGACTTCAACGTTTTATTAAACCGGAAATGAAAGGCTGGCCTAAAAACGATGCTAATTATATTCTTTATTTTGAAGCGGTACTAATGTTGTTATTCCTTACAATGAATGCAGCAGATCACCAGTTACAGCAGTTAGAAGCGGAGCATTACGTACAGGCGGGAGCTTATCCGATTAGTCAATACATACAGCCTTTGTTTGAATCATGGACGGAAAGTTCTTTAATTACCTTAGAAAGAGTAGCGTGGTGGCTCCATATCATTGGAATTTTGATTTTTCTAAATTATCTGTATTACTCGAAACACCTGCATATATTACTGGCATTTCCGAATACGTATTACGGAAGTTTAAAACCCAAGGGAATGGTAGCTAATCTGGAGTCGGTTACGAAGGAAGTAATGCTGATGATGGATCCGAATGCCGATCCTTTTGCGGCACCGGCAGAAGATGCACCACCTCCGGAAAAATTCGGAGCTTCCGATGTTATCGATTTGAACTGGATACAATTAATGAATGCATATACCTGCACCGAATGCGGGCGTTGCACCAGCGAATGTCCGGCTAATCAAACAGGAAAAATATTATCGCCCAGAAAAATAATGATGGATACAAGAGACCGGCTGGAAGAAGTGGGTAAAATTCTGGATGCGAACGGAGGGGAGTTTAAAGACGACGGGAAACAATTATTAGATGATTATATTTCAAGGGAAGAGCTGTGGGCCTGTACATCTTGCAATGCCTGTGTTGAAGCTTGCCCCGTGAGTATTAATCCGCTTTCTATTATCCTCGATATGCGCAGATACCTGGTTATGGAACAATCTGCCGCCCCTTCCGAACTAAACGTAATGATGAGTAATATAGAAAACAACGGTGCCCCCTGGCCATTCAATCAAATGGATCGTTTGAATTGGAAAAATGAAGCATAAAAAAAGTAAAAATGAACAAAGAAGAAGTAGAGAAGTTATTGCACGAAAAAGTAGAAGCGGGAGAAAACGTTAGCCCTGTTTTACCTGAGGGTATTAAAAACTACCTGATAGATATTGACGGGACTATAGGAGAAGATATTCCGAATGAAGAACCTGAAAGAATGCGTACGGCAGAGGTATATCCGGATGCACTTGATACCTGTAACAAATGGTACGATCAGGGACATATGATATGTTTTTTTACTTCGAGGACCGAAGCGCATCGGGAAGTAACGGAATTCTGGTTAAGAAAGCACGGATTTAAATACCATAGCCTGTTAATGGGAAAACCCAGGGGAGGTAATTATCACTGGATTGATAACCATTTGGTAAAGGCCACCCGTTATAATGGTAAATTTACCGATTTGATACAAAAAGAGGTAACTATTGAAGTATTTGATGACGGAAAACACGATTAACAAATCCCCATAAAGGAATACCGTAAAAAAATGAGTGATGTAATTAAAGTGCCTACTATGGCCGAAATGATGGCTCGCGGAGAACAACCCGAAGTGGTTTTTTGGGTGGGGTGTGCTGGAAGTTTTGACGACCGAGCAAAAAAAATCACAAAAGCTTTTGTGAAGCTTCTTAATAATGCCGGAGTTAATTTTGCCGTACTCGGAACAGAAGAGAGTTGTACCGGCGATCCCGCTAAACGGGCCGGGAATGAATTTTTATTTCAAATGCAGGCGGTTACCAATATTCAGGTATTAAATGCATACGAGGTAAAAACTATTGTAACGGCTTGCCCTCATTGCTTTAATACCATTAAAAATGAATACCCCTCCCTGGGAGGTACATACCGTGTAATGCATCACACGCAATTTTTAAAACAATTGCTGGACGATGGGAGACTGCGCATAGAAGGAGGCAAATTCAAGGGAAAACGCATTACGTTTCACGATCCCTGTTATCTGGGAAGAGCCAATAATGTATACGAGGCGCCCAGAGAATTATTGACAAAGTTAGAGGCGGAGCTGGTGGAAATGAAAAAATGCCGGAAAAATGGCCTTTGTTGTGGTGCTGGGGGAGCTCAAATGTTCAAAGAATCGGAAAAAGGAGATAAAGATATCAATGTGGAGCGTACCGAGCAGGCTTTAGACACAAAGCCGGAGATTATTGCAGCGGGATGTCCATTTTGTAATACCATGCTTACCGATGGTGTAAAAGCTAAAGAAAAAGAAACCGAAGTATCCGTAATGGATATAGCGGAACTTATAGCGAATGCTGAAGACTTATAATGTAAAATTATGTACGTAGATTTTGAATCGCTACCGGATCATTCCCGGATATGGGTTTATCAGTGTAATAGAAGCTTTACCGAGCAGGAACTGAATGAGCTTCGTTTGGAACTTGAAGAGTTTATTCATCGCTGGACCGCACATGGAAGCGGTTTAAAGGCCTCCTATAAAATACGTTATAATAGGTTTATAATCCTCGCGGTAGATCAGGATACCCAGCAGGCAACGGGGTGTTCTATAGATGCATCGGTTCACTTCATACAACAACTGGAAAAAAAATACCAGGTAGGCTTACTGGATAAAATGAATGTATCTTATAAGCATGGCGAACACATTGCTTTTAAGCCCCTGGCCGATTTTAGAAAAATGGCTAAAAACAAATCGGTGTCTCCAAAGACCATAGTGTTTAACAATCTCGTTACGAATATTGCGGAATACAGGGATTTTTGGGAAGTACCGGCGGCCGAAAGCTGGCACAGTCGTTTTTTTTAGTTGGTGCAAACGGAAAACCCCTCCGGATCTAGTAATTGCCGTAACTTTTTTTCTAAAAAAAAGAAAAACTGTTTCTCAGATTCGAATGGGTTTAAGAATATTACCTGGAATACTTGGTTTTTATAACACTTTTTTATGGTATTAAATTTGTAATCTATGGGTGAATGTAGTTGTTTTGCAATAGCCGGTAATTCTTTGAAATGTTTAATACTAGTGTAATTATAGCGCCCCGATGTTTAAAATTCGTATAAGTTTTTTTGTTTTCCTGATAGGTTGTATCTGTTTAAAAGCCCAAACGGCCGATCCTCTGCTGGCAGAAGATATTACAGCTCAGCGGCATTGGGTAGATAGTGTTTACAATTCTCTGAGCTTAAAAGAAAAAGTAGGGCAGCTTTTTATGGTAGACGTTTGGTCGGCTAAAGAAAAACCACATACCGACAGAATAAAGAAATTAATAGAAGAATACGGCCTGGGCGGCGTTATTTTCTCTAAGGGAGGTCCGCAGCGACAGGCAAAATTAACCAACGAATATCAGGCCATGTCCAGAGTGCCCATGCTCGTGGCAATGGATGCAGAATGGGGACTGGCTATGCGATTGGATTCTACCTATGCTTTTCCCTGGAATATGACTTTGGGTGCCATTAGCGATAATACCCTGGTGGAAAATGCGGGTTATAGAATGGGACTGCACGCAAAGAGGCTGGGCGTTCATATTAATTTTGCTCCGGTAATTGATATTAATACCAATCCCAAAAACCCCATTATCGGAAATCGCTCCTTTGGAGAAGATAAAGAAAATGTAACACGAAAAGGGATAGCGATCATGCAGGGGCTTCAGCGAGCGGGCGTGATGGCTTGCGGAAAACATTTTCCGGGCCACGGAGATACAGACCAGGATTCGCATCATACGTTACCCACAATTAACTTTTCTGAAAAACGCATTGATTCCATAGAACTGTATCCGTATAAACAACTCATTAATCAGGGGCTTTCCAGCGTTATGGTGGCTCACTTAAATGTACCCAGCCTGGAATACAGAGCGGGATATCCTTCCTCAATATCGAAGGCTATTGTTACCGACTTATTAAAAGAAAAAATGAAGTTTAAGGGGCTTATATTTACCGATGCCCTGAATATGAAAGGAGCTTCAAATTTTTCATCTCCCGGCGATATCGATCTGGCTGCTTTTAGGGCCGGTAACGATGTACTCCTGATTTCCGAAAATGTTCCAAAAGCCGCTCAAAAAATAATGAATGCCTTTTATAAAGGAGATATAACCGAAGAGAGGTTGGCACATTCGGTCAAAAAGATATTAAAGGCTAAATATAAGGTGGGCTTACACACATGTATATCGGTGGATACCCTTGGGCTTGTAAACGATTTAAATACGGTTAAAGATGCGGTGTTAAACGATAAATTGTTTGAAGAAGCCATTACAGTAATTAAGAATAAGGATAATTTAATTCCTTTTACGGATTTAGATAAAAAACATATTGCGTACATACCATTCGGGGATGACAGCGGCAGCCCTTTTTTGAATATGTTAAAAAAATATACTTCGGTTACAGCACTTAAAAATGACAATCTCCCGGATATCCTCAATCAACTGAAAAATTTTGATCATGTTATTATCGGTTTACACCGAAGTAATGAAAGCCCCTGGAAGGAATTTAAATTTACACCGAAAGAATTGGTATGGCTCAATGAGATTTCCAGAGAGAAAAAAGTAGTGCTGGATGTTTTTGTCAAACCGTATGCGCTTTTAGAGGTACCTTCCTTTACCAACATTGAGTCGGTGGTTATTAGTTATCAAAACAGTGAAACGGCCCAGAAAAAATCGGCTCAAATTATTTTCGGAGCTCTAGGGGCAAAAGGGAAACTCCCGGTTTCGGTTCATGATAGTTTTCCCGCTGGAACCGGAATAAAAACCCACAGTGTATCCCGGCTCGGGTATGCATATCCCGAAAGTGTCGGGATGAGCTCATTAAAACTCAAAAAAATAGATTCCGTAATGTATGCCGCTATCGATTCACTGGTAACACCAGGAGCTCAACTCTTGGTGGCACGGAAGGGAAAGGTGATTTACCAAAAAAATTTTGGAAAACCCACCTACAAATCAAAAAGCGCTATTTTCGATGAAAGCATATACGATCTCGCTTCCCTCACTAAAATTCTGGCAACGCTTCCCATGGTCATGCGAATGGAGGAGGAAGGAAAACTAAGCCTGACATCGAAACTTGGTCAATTGCTGCCTGAATTAAAAAAAACGAATAAAGCGGATATAAGTTTACTGGAAGTACTTTCTCATTACGGCAGACTTCGCCCCTGGATTCCTTTTTATATAAAGACCGTAGACTCGGTGAACCATTACCCGCTGTATAAATACTATCGGAGAAAGCCCAGCGATAAGTATACGATTAGGGTAACAAACCGACTCTTTTTAAGGAATGATTACCGGGATTCCATGTTTACCGAGATCGCAGATAGCGAACTGCTTTCAAGGCGTAAATACCGCTATAGTGATCTTCCGTATTACCTCCTTAAAAAATATATTGAAGGGTTTTACGACAAGGATCTCAATACGCTTACCCAACGTAATTTCTATAAATCGCTAGGTGCAAACTATACCACGTATTTACCGCTTCAAAAATTTAAAAGAGATCAAATAGTACCTTCTGAAGAAGACACCTATTTCCGACACCAGGTAGTACAGGGAGATGTACACGATATGGGAGCCGCCATGCAGGGCGGAATAGGTGGTCATGCCGGTTTGTTTAGCAATGCCAACGATGTGGCTAAAATAATGCAGATGTACCTTCAGAAAGGATTTTACGGGGGAAGGCGCTATTTTAAGCAGGAAACCCTGGATAAATTCAACAAGTGCTATTTTTGTAAAAATAAGGTACGCAGGGGTGTCGGATTTGATAAACCTCAGTTGGAAGACCAGGGGCCTACCTGCGGATGTGTTTCCATGTCCAGTTTTGGTCATAGCGGATTTACGGGAACTTATACCTGGGCAGATCCGGAAGAACAAATCGTATATGTTTTTTTGTCTAACAGGACCTACCCGACCATGGAGAATAGAAAATTAATACAATTTGAAACACGTACTGTAATACAACAGTTAATTTACGACTCTATAGAGGATTAAAAATTTTAAACCTAAAAAGAAACTATGAAAATTGCTATTGTGTGTTATCCGACTTTCGGTGGTAGTGGTGTTGTTGCTACAGAATTGGGAATAGCTTTGGCAAACCGCGGGCATGAAGTACACTTTATAACATATAAGCAACCGGTACGACTGGCATTACTGGAAAGCAATATACACTTTCATGAGGTTCACGTACCAAAATACCCATTGTTTCATTACCAGCCTTATGAATTGGCACTATCCAGCAAGCTTGTTGATATGGTGAAGCTCTACGGAATAGAATTACTTCATGTGCATTATGCCATACCGCATGCTTATGCGGGATATATGGCCAAGCAAATGCTTAATGAAGAGGGGATTCATATCCCTATGGTAACCACACTTCACGGAACCGATATAACCCTGGTTGGAAATCATCCCTTTTATAAACCGGCAGTTACCTTTAGTATCAATCAATCGGATGTAGTGACTTCCGTTTCGGAGAGCTTAAAAGAAGACACGTTGCGACTCTTTACCATTCATGGCGATATTGATGTAATCCCTAATTTTATTGATGCCAACAAGTATAATGAAACCTTTACCGATTGCGAACGCAGCGTCATGGCGGAAGAAAATGAAAAAATAATTACACATATTAGTAATTTCAGGAAGGTAAAGCGAATTTCCGATGTGATTAAGATTTTTTATAAAATTCAAAAGCGTATTACTTCTAAATTGGTCATGGTAGGGGAGGGCCCGGAAAAAGAAATGGCAGAATACCTGTGTGTGCAGCTGGGTATTGCCGATAAGGTACTATTTCTGGGGAACAGTGATGAGATAGACAAAATTTTGTGTTTTTCCGATTTGTTTTTGCTTCCTTCCGAAACAGAGAGTTTTGGATTGGCGGCACTTGAGGCTATGATTAATAAAACTCCGGTGATTTCCAGTAATACCGGGGGTATTCCGGAAGTAAACAAGCATGGAGTTTCCGGGTTTTTAAGCGATGTTGGCGATATTGAAACTATGGCAGGTCATGCTACCTTTATTCTGGAAGATGAAAATAGATTAAGTCAATTTAAGGAGCAAGCCAGGCAGGAAGCAGAACGCTTTGATATCAATCGAATTGTTCCGCAGTATGAAAAAGTATATCAAAAGGCTTTTGAAGTGGTATAATATGAAATGGAGCTTTCAATATTTGGTTATTTTATTACTGTCGTGCGGAGGTGTTAAGGATACGGCAATAAGCCAATCGGTACAAAACTATCCATTGACCACTGTAATTGAGAGTGCTCATGGAGGGCCGGACCTTCCTAAAATTATTGTGGCAAAAGAACCCTCGGCGGTTAAAGAATTTTATAATTATGTGAACCGTACACGAAAGCCGGGATTAGCCATTCCAAAAGTTGATTATCATAACTCTATGATTGTGATATTTTGTATGGGAAGAAAAAACACCGGCGGATATAGTGTGGGAATCGAATCGATATACGAGAATGACGATTCATTAATAATAACGGTAAAGGAAAAAGCACCGGAAGACCAGGAGATTGTTCCTCAGGTTATTACACATCCCTTTACGGTAATTAAAATGAAAAAAACCGATAAAAAAATCGTGTTTAAAAAAGCCGCGTAGTTAGTTCCCGGCTACAATGGTTAGATCGTGGTAAGAACCGAATAAAAACTGTGGTTTATGTTCTTCAGAGAGGAAACGATGGGCATTACAGTGAATATTTAACCCCTTATCTATTAGCCCGAGAGTGGTCCATGCTAATTTATTGGGTGTTATAAAATCTTTTTTGAAATTATCTCCGATAAAATAAAAATCCGACGCCTCTTTGAATTTTTCCATTACGGTACGATAGTTTTGCACACTGGGTTTTTCGGTACCCAAAGCCTCCGAGATTACTATATGGTTTATAAAATCGGATAACCCTAAAGCCTCGATCTTGGCCATTTGTGTTACTACACGCCCATCCGTTATAATGGCAATATGACCTTCTTGTTTTTTAATTTCCGATAGCATGGTAACAACCCCTTCAAAAGGTTTTATTTCCGGCTTATGATTTCGGTAAAAAGAAAGAAGTTCGTCTTTAGTTATTTCATATTCTGATATTAGCTTATCAAATACGTTTTCCCTATTCCGGTACAGCGAAAACATTTCCACATACAGAAGTTGCCACTGGTCTCCCTGTAAACGTTGAGCTATGGCTTTATAAGCCGACTTAAGGAAGTCTATTTCATGATACAGCGTATCATCCAGATCAAAGGCAATTACCGTATTGCGATTAACCCTGATAAACATGTAAAAAGATTTCGGCGTCGTAACGTAACATAAGAAGATTGGGTTCCCAGGAGCTAAATCCGTCCTCAATTTGCTCATCCAGCAAATACTCCCGAATTATCCAGTTAGGATAATTAGCACCCGCAGCATAGGTAAGCGGAAAACCACCTCCGAAACGAGGATTTATTTCAATACCTTTAATGCCGTAGTTCTTTTTGTGCATAAAAAATTGAGTGGTCAGGCATCCCTTAGCTCCTTCAATGGTAGCCAGATTTTTTTTAATAAAAGGAACCAGTTCGTTGTGAACCGTAAGCCCTTTGCTTACTTCACCGTCTCTTACTTCAATTCTCTTTCTGGGAACAGCACACTTTAAAATACCCTTTTTATCATAATATAAATCGCAGGTATACTCATCATATAAATCCCTGTTCAGATATTCCAGAAACATGAGCTTGTCATTTTCAAAATGATAACTCTTTAACTCGTCCTGTGCTTTAACCACATAATTATCAACGCTCCTGCTTCCGTCATATGGCTTTATATACATAGGGAATTCGTAATTTTCCTTTGTATATTCTTTAGCGACCTCTATACCTTTGCTATTAAAAAACTCATGTGTAAACCTTTTATCTCTGCATATTTTTACAAATTTAACAGAAGAGATAATAGGATAGATTCCATGGTCGTTTAGTATTTTCTCGTTGTTTGCCAACAAAAGTAATTCGTGATCAATAGTTGGAATAACGAGTTTAACATTATTGGCAACACAAATATCGATTAAGATACTTATATAGTCCGGATGATTAACTCTGGGTATAATAAACGATTCATCGGCAGCCTGGCTCGCAGCAGATAATTGTGGAGCTGCATCGGTTACCATAACCTTACTTTTGGGAAAAACTTTCTTCAGCTCCCGCTTAAAAGCCTGAACTAAAGAAACTCTTCTTCCAGCCGATGTAATTAATATATTCATTTTTTAAATTTATAGAATAATCTGAAAATTCGGGCAAAAGGATAAATTAAATATTCACGATTAAAAATAAAAGTTAATATTTTATACTGTAACCCGCTGTAATCCGTACTTAAAAATTGATTCATCGGGTACATGTTAATTGCTTTGACTCTTTTAAGTGTTTCCGGCAATAATGGTTTCATCGGTACTTCAGAGCGAATAAGTCTTCCGATAAGAAAAAACACAAAAGACTGCTGCCGGTTTATAAGCTTATTTTTAAATCCGGTTTGCAAGATGCCTTCGGCCTTCAGCTTATTTTTTAACTCTTCCAAACCAAAAACAACTCTTTCATAATCCTGAACGAGTTTATGGGTATGGCTTTTACTTTTTGTATGCATAATGGAGCCCGGACGCTGTACATACCTGTAAACATCCAGATCTGTATAGACCATTCTTTTGGCAGCTGCCATTACATTTGCTGTAAAAATAGCATCTTCAACAAATCTTCCCACTTCAAATAACATATTCGTTTTTCTTAAAAAATTGGTGTTCAGTATATACCACCAAACATTATTGGAATAGTGTTTAGAGGCCAAATATTCCTGAGCACTCACCACATTGGTAGTTTTGTTTTCATGAGATTGGGAGCGGGAATTCTTTAAAAACTCATCCGGACCTACAAGGGTATGGCTAAAGCCTATGACTTCCAGTTGCTTCGATTCGAGTGTATGCAACAGCGATCCTAATGTATTGACCGCAATATAATCGTCAGAATCTACAAAATATATGTATTTTCCTGTGGCTTTACCTATTCCCGTATTCCTGGCGGCACTCAGACCCTGGTTCGGTTGCGAAATCATGATAATATTTTCATGTTCCCGAACAAAACCCTCAACAATTTCCGGACTTCTATCCGTTGCCCCATCATTTACGACGAGAATCTCGTATTCCTTTTTGTCCAGGTCCTGATCCAGAAGGCTGTTTAAGCATCGGGACACATATTTTTCGACATTATAAACGGGTACAATTACGCTTAAAAGCATTAGCTAATATCCTAATTATTCTATTAATATGAATATAAAAACTGATAAACAGATAAAATTATCTATAACCTGAATGATATTTTGGGTAAATGAATTTCTTATCAAACCACTTTTTTAAAAATACAAACAAACAGCTTTTTACGGGGTGGTATCAATATGCTCGTTGTTATACTTAATTATTTTTGCCGGATTACCTACTACGACCGCGTAATCGGGGACATCGCGAATAACAACAGCACCTGCCCCAATAATGGCCCATTTACCAATGGTAACTCTTTGAATAACAGATGCTCCCAAACCAATATGGGCTCCCTCTCCAATGGTAACAAAACCTGCTACCGCACTGTTCGGTGCGATATGAACGTAATCTTCAACAGTGACATCGTGTCCAATAATAGCTCCCGCGTTAATAATACAATGCCTTCCAATGGTAGTAACAGCTTTGATAGAGGCATTCGACATTACGACGGTTCCATCTCCAACATCAGATAAAGTAGATACAAAGCTTGAAGGATGAATTAGTGTTGGAAAATTTGTTTTGAAATTACCCGCTACCTCTTTTCTGGTTTTATTATCACCGATGCATATATGCATTTGATCGTCTTTACCAAGTGTGAGGTTTTGAGGTTTTACAACGGCATGCCCCAGTACTTCATGAACGTTATTATCATCAAATATACCTGTTATGGTCAGATCCAAATCTGAAATCACCATATCTATAATAGCCTTACAATGGCCTCCGGCACCGTATAAATACATAAATTAACTTCCTTTAAATTTTTCCATAGTTATCTTATCGTTCACCATAACCCCTTCAGAATTAAAAACTTTTTTAATGGTTTTAATAATAATTTTCACATCGGTTAGGAAACTAATATTATTAACATACCAAACATCGTAGGTAAACTTATCCTCCCAGGAAATGGCATTTCTGCCGTTTACCTGAGCCCATCCCGTTATTCCGGGTCTTACCCTATGCCGTTGTTTCTGAAAATCATTGTAAAGTGGTAAATAGGAAACTAATAACGGCCTTGGTCCTACTATACTCATATCGCCTTTAATTACATTTAATAATTGAGGGAGTTCATCGAGTGATGTTTTTCTGATGAAATTTCCAACCATCGTCATTCGTTCAATATCGGGTAATAAGGCTCCGTTATGATCTCTTTTGTCATTCATCGACTTAAACTTTACAATTTTAAAAATTTGCTCGTTTTTGCCGGGACGTAATTGAAAAAAGAATGGTTTTCCATTATTGGAAATCATCAAAATGATCGTAATTAACACAAAGATAGGTGATACCAGAAGAAACACTATGAGTGCCGTGGTAAAATCTATAAACCTTTTAATGAATTTGCGATACATGAAAAGCGTTTTATTCGTATTTCCCTCTTATACAAAGGGTATTACTTTCAACGCTGATATATTGATTATATTTTTACGGAAGACGGAATTTCGATAAGTCTATCGCACTTGGAATACGTAATTCCATCCCTGTAATTATTAAAACGTGCAATATCGTTTCCGCCTTTCATCCATTCCAGATACATAGCAGCAATATTGGCTCCGGATTCGTGAGAAAAGGGATACCCTCCGCCGAAACGCGGATTTAATTCCAGGAGGTATAAATCACCGTTTTCCTCAAACACGTCACAATCCATACTTCCAATATGACCGAGTTCTGAACCGATTTTAGATCCGAGACTTTCAAGATCTTTTCGTATTACGGAAACGGCTTTGTCTGTTTCCCCGGATCGCATGGAGAGCTTTTTCCGGGCAAAAGTACCGTAATAATTCCCGTGAAAGTCATTGACGATATCCATTCCGTATTCCTGTCCGGAAAGTTTCTGCTGAATCATAATAGCTCCATAAGTAGGATCTGAACCGGCATTATTGAGAATAGTTTTCTTGAGTTTCAGATTCTGCAACTTAAAAGACAGGGAGAACTCATCAAAGTTTTCCGGAAATTCTATTCCTATTGATGCGCTTCCCCATCTGGGTTTTAGTACCAGGGGAAACAGTAATTCTCCTTCTTCGATAGCTTTTACAGCCTCGTCGTAATTCACATAGGTTTGAGGAGTATTTAGTCCAAGTCCTTTAATAAATTGATATGTTTTCCATTTGTCAAAAGCAATATCAATAACATCAGAACCGGATACTAAAATTTGAGCACCTGCTTTTTGAAGTATATTTTTATGGGCTGCTAAAATTGGCAGCTCCAGGTCGTTCAGTGAAATAACCGCATGGATTTCTTCTTCAACAATAATATTTTTTAAGGTGTCTATATAAGAAGGATGGTAAATTTCCGGAACTTTAATACCCTTATCGGCATCAACAAGTGCAGGGGCAGAGAGGCTCCCGTCAATGGCTACTATTTTACCCCGACTATGCAAAGCCTTTTTAAAATAGTTTATTAAATAATTACGCCTTCCGGCACATGTAAACAACAAGTTCATTCTTCAGTTTTTAGGTTAAGGGTACCATGTAATTAAATATTCCTCCAGTATGCCAAAATACGATATTACCAAATATATTATTTTTATTCAAATAATCTAACATCCCGTAAAACGCTTTCGCGGTATATGTAGCATCCAGGGCAAAGCCGTATTTTTCAATGGAAGAGCTACTTAAAGATATAATTGCATCATTTGCTTTGCCATATCCGCCACATAAATAATTGTCTAATACCAACGCCTCCTGTCTGGGCAAAATATTGTTCTTTTGGCACAGTGCATTATAAAATTCATTGAGCAGCTGTTCAGCGCGTTCTTTTTTTCTTCCAACAGAAATCCCCACCACTTTTGTAGCAAGGTTATTCATATCTACAGCAGCCATAATACCACCCTGGGTGGAACCGGTTCCGGAAGCCAAAAAAATGTAATCAGGTGCATTTTCAGCCGAAAAAAATTGATTAAATGCATCTATATATGCTTGACCTCCTGTAAGTGTATGGCCTCCGCCATAAAGGTAAAAAGGACGATAGCCACCGGAATGTAAATCGTTCATGGCTTTATCCATTTCACTTCCAATCTTATCCGGATTACAAAAAACCAGCCTGGCTCCACTTTCCCGCATAATCTTGGCATTACCCGTTAAATTTTCAAAACCGGAAGCATTTCCGTGCAGTACCAGAACACATACCAGGTTCATTCTGGCGGCGTAAACTGCTACGGCTCTACAGTGATTTGATTGAATACCTCCCGTAGTAACAATGGCATTAAAATTACCGGATTTTATTTCCGCTCCGATATAATCCATTTTTCTGCCTTTGTTACCTCCTCCTAAAGAAGGATACAGGTCATCTCTAATCACCCGGATGGGCAATGTACGCTCATTTATTTTTACATGTACGGTATCAATCATAAATCCAGAACTGGCTTTAACTCAATAAGTTGGTCGTTATTCTTTAAAAAAGCTCCCTGATGCCCCGGAAAATAAAATGCCCTGGCCGTTCTATCGATCATTTCCCAGGAGAGTTCTTTTTTTGTAAAATCAATATATCTGTGCTTTTCTATTCCTTTTTTATAATACGTCCGTGCTGTTTCGCCCTTATTGATAAAATGTTGCTGGGGAATTCCCAGAATCCCGGCTTCTCCCTGGTTTTCTATTTTTTGAAGCATCCTCAGAAAAGCCTCTTTAAGGCTTCCCAGCGTTTTTATAAAAAAAGAATGTGCTGTTTCATTTTCAGAAACATCAAAAAATGTCCGTTCCACAATATCACCCTCGTCCAATCCTTCAGCGATGAAATGAATACTTCCGGCGCCCTGTTCTGCATTTTCCAGAATAGCATAATTAGCGATATTGGCACCGCGGTATCTGGGAAGCTCTCCTCCGTGTAGGTTAACAATCCCGGGTTGAAAGGCACTAAAAAAAGAAGTTTTGAATATTTTATTATACCTCACAGAGATGCCAAACACAGCTTTTTCAATGGCTATGGCATAAGCCTCTTCAAAATCGAGGATTGTGATTTTATTTTTAATACAAAAAGCGTAACTGCTGGTTTCCTCCATGGCGTGGTTGGCAAAGGTATGGGCTTCATAAGGATCGCAAACCACCCCTATGAGATGCATTTTTTGAGAAGCCATTATTTTCTTAATGACCCAGGTGGCCAAAGGTACATTTCCAAATACTATTACGTTCATATATTTTTTCTGAATTCGCTGAGTTCTACTAATTTATCACCCGGAACAACGGCTACGCCGTCCCGCCGGAGTACCTTTATAAAAGTTTTAAAAAGAATATGAAGGTCCTGTTCAAACGAAAGTGTTTTTACATATTTAACATCCAGTGCCAACCGATCGTCCCACGCCAGTAAATTTCTTCCGTTAACCTGTGCTAATCCTGTAATTCCCGGCCGTACCGAATGTCTGAGTTTTTCTTCCCCGGTATAATAAGGCAGGTATTTTATCAATAAAGGCCGGGGACCAATAAGGCTCATATGCCCTAAGAGAACATTGATAAGTTGTGGAATTTCGTCCAGGGAGGTCTTTCTTAGGAACTTTCCGACTTTCGTTAATCTTAGTCCGTCCTTAAGAAGATTTCCGTTAGCATCTTTCTTATCGTTCATGGTTTTAAACTTTATAACCCTGAATATTTTTTCGTTTTTTCCCGGCCGTTCCTGATAGAAAAATATTTTTCCGCTATTGGCGATGAATAGCAAAAGGGATATAATCAGGCATACAGGTGAAAGTATAATTAATGCTAGCAATGAGGCAATAAAATCCAGCGTGCGTTTGAGAAAAGATTTATACATTAGATCAACTTCCTAATTTCAGGTTTTAAAGGACATAATAAGAACACTACTATATACGTAAAATATACGGCTTTTAGATTTATTTGAAAAAAGTTTTATTGGCCCGGGATTGATAAAACATCTTTTAAGCGAAAACTTACTGTCACAAAGGCTGGGCATTAAAACATATTATGTTTCCCGCATTATGGTATTATAGGCATGTTCAGGCTGCAAAAATTCTTTCTTATAGGCATATCCGTTCTCACCCATTTGCTTTCTCAGTTTTTCATCCTTATATAAAAGCAGTAGTTTTTGCTTAAGCTCTTCAGTTTTTCCGGCTTCCGCCCAGACCCCCGCATTTATTTCTTCCAATATACTACCGAGATCCGTATGGACATCGAGCGATGCCAGAATGGGTTTTTTAGTACCGAAATACGATAGGGTTTTTGAAGGGATATTCGGAATGGTAAAGTTTTCATTTAGTGAAATAAGCCCCACATCGGCGGCCTGTGTAAGCTTGTAGTAATCTGATCGCGGTATGGAATCGTAGATAACCATATTTTTTAATTCATATTTTGCTACCAGATTGCGAATCCGCTCTTTTTCGGTTCCGTATCCTATAATAAAAAATAAGAGATCCTTTATATCTTCACTGTGCTTTGCAAGGGCTACAATATTTTCCAATTTTTGAGGTTTTCCGATATTACCCCCAAAGAGTACAACAAACTTGTCCTGTATTTGATATTGTTCCTTTATTTGATCGATATCTTCTTTAGAAGCAGGCTCGGAAATTCTGGCCCAATTAGGGAGCAGATGGAGTTTTGAAGCGTCCATGTCCGGATTATGCTTTATTACATAATCAATATTTCCCTGAGACATACAACCAATACTATCGCAAGCGCGATACATCTGTTTCTCTTTTTTTCTAAAATAATTATATATAAAGCCGTTGTGTTTCATCATTCCGAGATCGACTGCATTTTGTGGAAAGATATCCCTGAGAATTAAATAAAGTTTGGCTCCAGCCTTTTTCCTGAGCCATACGGCGGTACTAATTAAAGTAATAGGAGGGGTCGGAATGAGAATAAGATCGAAATTTGTGCCGATCTTATTTTTTTTAATAGCCTTTTTATACTGATAGGGCAGTAATACATTGGCAATTCCTTTTTGGATAATCCCAACCCTAAAGAGTTGCATGGTACGAACCCGGAGAACTTTTACAGCGCCTTCATTTTTTAATCCGGAATCATCTTTACTCAAGGATGGTGCCACCACCAATACATCATGCCCTTTTTTACCGAATTCCTGCATGAGGTCGGTATACAGGTTAGAAGTCTTGGAGATATCGGGATATGCTAAAGCTAAAAATACAATTCTCATTCTTTCTATTTTGACCAAACCACTCGGTTCACATAGTCCGTATACGACAGGATAATACGCACTACTTTTTCACTTACATTAGGCATGGAATAATCGTAAACTTCTCTGAAGTTTCGCTTCGGATTTCTTTCTTGTGCTTCCAGGGCAGCAAGTCCCTGCATAATCCTTTCCGGATTAAGACCTACCATCATTACTGAGGCTTCTTCCATGGCTTCAGGTCTTTCATGGGCTTCTCTTATATTGAGGGCGTTAAAGTTTAGAATAGAGGATTCTTCCGAAATGGTACCACTATCTGAAAGAACTGCATATGAATACAATTGCAAGGCATTATAATCGGAAAACCCGAGGGGTTTTAAAAACCTGATATTCTTATGTGCCTTTACGTTTTTGGAGTCCAGCATATTACGTGTTCTCGGGTGTGTAGACACAATAACAGGATAATCGTAATGCGCTGCAATCCGATTTAACGATTCGATGAGTCCGTTAAAATTTTTAGGGTTATTAATGTTTTCTTCCCTATGTGACGACACCACAAAATAGCGGTGCTTTTCTAAACTTAATTGTTGGAGTACCTGGGATGACTCTATTTTAGACCGGAATTGATTCAGTACCTCAAACATAGGGCTTCCCGTTTTAATAACACGATCGGCAGGCAATCCTTCTCTCAGGAGATATTCTCTGGCAATACTGCTGTAGGTGAGGTTAATATCGGCTACGTGATCTACAATTTTCCGATTTGTTTCTTCCGGAACCCGTTGGTCAAAACACCGGTTCCCGGCTTCCATATGAAAAACGGGAATCTTTCGTTTTTTGGCCGGAATGGCACATAAACACGAATTGGTATCTCCCAGTACAAGAAAAGCATCGGGTTGTTCTTTTTCGAGAACAGGGTCTATGGCTATTAATATTTTACCAATGGTTTCCGTGGCGTTCTTACCGGCTGCTTCCAGGAAATAATCGGGTTTTCGAATACCCATATCCTCAAAGAAAATTTCATTGAGCTCATAATCGTAATTTTGTCCGGTATGTACCAGAACATGATCAATAGCATTATTTTTATCCAGGGCCTTCATAACACAGGCTAACCTGATTATTTCCGGCCTGGTTCCTACTACGGTGATTACTTTTAATTTTTTTATCATAAAAAACAAAATGTTTTATACTTCAACAAAATAAGTATCCGGATCTTCCGGATCGTAAGGTTCATTTATCCAAAATAAGGTAATTAATTCGGTATTCCCAATATTCGTTATATTGTGTGTATACCAAATTGGCATATCCACATAGGAGGGTTCGCTTCCGTCGAGGAAATATTCAATTACTTCTTCCGAATCAACTTTACGCAATTGTATGCGGGCTTTACCGCTTATTACAGCAAAGCGCTCTACTTTTCTGGTATGATAATGGTTACCACGCGTAATTCCGGGAACCGTTGTGGAATACGAAGATTGCCCGGGTGTATTAGCCCTCATGATCTCCACAAAACTGCCTCTGGGATCGGTATGTTTGGTATATTTACGAGGAAAATAATCTTTAGGAATAAAACTGGTAAAGGTATTAAACAGCGACAGGGTAAAATAATCTTCAAAAGCGGGAACTACACCTTTGTCAATATATAATTCTTTGAAATGCAACAGGCTTTTTAATATTTCCGATACTTTTCTAGTGGCATCATGAGGAATCGTATAGGCGGTTATTCCCGGTTTATGGTTCTCAATTTCATTATAGAAAACTTCTGACAGACTGTTAACGTAGATAAGATTTAAGGTGCCATCTACATGTATTTCGGGAGTTTCTCCGTGAACCACCTGATGACAAAACGTCGCAACCACCGAATTGTAAAAGGGCTTACCGAACGGGCCAAAAACATTTGGAATTAACAGAGAAACAATGCTACCCTCTTTTTTTCTTGCCCAGTTTTCCAGCAATTCCCGGCCATCTCTTTTAGATTTTCCGTAGAGATTGTCTCTTTCCTCTTGTGTGGAAGAAGCAAAAATAATTTTTGGAGATACTCCGGTATTATCGCAAGCGGAGATAAGCTTTTTTACAAGTCCGGTATTGGTATCGTAAATAACCTGAGGGTCTTCATGTCTGTTCATTGCCGCAATATGAACGATAACATCGCATGAAGAAACAAATTTTTCAAGCAGCGTAGCATTTTGAAAAAAAATCTTTTCAAAAGGAACAAGTACGATATGATCTTTTGTATTAAGGAAATTACAGAGGTGCCTCCCCATAAATCCGGATTGTCCGGTAATTCCAACATGTATTTTTTTTGCTACCATTGCGTTGTCCATTTAGTGAGTGGAAATCGATAATCGTCCTGAACCGATTCTGTGAGATTAAAATTGGAGAATACCTGCATTCCGGAACCTGAAACCAATGCCTTAAAGGCTGTGGCATGGCCGCCGGGAACAAAAAGTACTTTGGGTTTGGATTTTTCCAGTATAAACGATTTAATGACGGGAGTGTTTGGCGGATTGTTGAAATCATCAATATAAACCACCTTTACTTCAAACCCTCCGTTTGTGCAATAAAACCATTTATGCTCCTTTTTATGTGCCTGCCATCCTCTGATAATATCCGTGTTTTTCGGATATATATGATAAAACCGAACTACCGAGTCCATAAAAAAATCATTCAAAGCGGTTAGACTCCCCCGATCATCGGAAAAAATTTCTCCTTCAATCAGGTTTGGTTCAATGCTCATGTTAGTTGGTCTTTTATAAATTGCAAATTGAGTAAAGTATTTTCAAGATCCTCATCACTGAGTTGTTCCGTATTGTGGGAATGATAATCTTCAATACTGCTAATATCCTGATCGCCTTCCGAGAAATATTTGCTGTAATTTAAATCTCTGTTATCTGCCGGGATTCTGTAAAAATCTCCCATATCCTGGGCTTTTAACATTTCTTCACGAGTACATAGGGTTTCATATAGCTTTTCCCCGTGACGGGTTCCTATTACTTTTATTTCGTTGGCAGCATTAAATATTTTTTTGATCGACCGGGCGAGGTCTCCTATGGTACTTGCCGGGGCTTTATTGACGAAAAGATCCCCTTGATTTCCATTCTTAAATGCGAAAATAACCAGATCAACCGCATCTTCAAGAGACATTAAAAACCGCGTCATATTCGGATCGGTTACCGTTATAGGATTTCCCTCCTTGATCTGTTTGACAAACAAGGGAATAACCGACCCTCTGGAGGCCATAACATTTCCGTATCTGGTAAGACAAACGGTTGTTGTATTCCCCGAAATATCTCTGGAAGCTGCGATAGCTACTTTTTCCATGAGCGCCTTGCTAATCCCCATGGCATTTATGGGGTAGGCCGCTTTATCTGTGCTCAAACAAATTATTTTTTCCACGTGATTGGCTATGGCGGCATCGATGGTATTTTGCGTTCCGAACACATTGGTTTTTGCAGCTTCAATAGGGAAGAATTCGCAGGAAGGAACCTGCTTGAGAGCTGCTGCATGAAATACATAATCAACCCCTCTCATGGCACGCTCTATACTGTTGTAATCACGAACGTCTCCTATATAAAATTTTAACTTTTGGTTTTTCAGGGTATTCCGCATATCATCCTGCTTTTTTTCATCGCGCGAGAAGATGCGTATTTCTTTTATATCTGTATCCAGGAACCTGTTCAGTACAGCATTTCCAAAAGAACCCGTTCCACCGGTTATAAGTAAAGTCTTTCCTTTAAACATAACGTATTATTGATTGCTTTTTTTTCTGTTTGTAAAATTAACTGTTATCGTATCGGAAGCCAGCATTTTTTTGTGCTCCTCAATCTCTTTTTCGTTAAACCGCATTTTTATCAGTTTGGCAGGGTTTCCACCGTAAATGGTATATTCAGGTACGTTTTTTGTAACTACCGAACCCGCTGCTACAATAGCACCGTCGCCTATATGTACACCAGCCATAACAAGTACATTGGCACCGATCCAGACATCCTTTCCGATCACCGTTTTAGGCATTTTAGGCCTTCCTGAGAAAATAATGGGAGTATCCGGCCGGTCAAAAATATGATCCCCCCCATGAATAGCAACCTTAGGGGCGAACATCGTGTATTTCCCTATGGTCACATTTGGCGGAATAGTACATCCACCTCCTATATATACGTATTTTCCTGCAGTGAGATCAGAACTAACAATACTTTTTCCTCCCATATAAAACGTTTTATCAACATTTTTTAGTCCGTACTTAAAACGGTACCAGGACATTTTAACCGACCTGTAAAGATGTCGTATTGCAGCTTTCATTTTATTTATTTTTTCTTGCAACGTAGGTTACAGCGTCAATGATACCCTGCGCCATATCGGTTGGTTTTCGGTGATCGTAATAATACTTCATGGCTATTTCTCCCATATCTATATATTTTCCGGGATTTTCGGCAATATCCAGAATAATAGAAGTTAACTCTTTATCTTCATGATACAAAATTCCGGATACTTCATGTTGAATGTTGAAAATTTCTCCGCCGGTAATTGCATTTTCCTTTGTAATAAAAGGAACTCCATATCCCATACTTTTTAATACCGACAACCCCGCCTGTCCCGGAGAAATACAAGCAATTGACTGGCTGAAATAATCACGTAACACTTCTTCGTCAAATATTTTACCACGTAAAAAGATACGATCTGTTAAATGATGCTGTTGAATCCAGTCATTTATGTTTTCATATTCGTCACCATGCCCGATAATATTGAGTACAGGCAATTTCTTGTTTAGCTGAAAAGCTTCCAGATACGAATTTAATAATTCGTAGATACGCTTTTGTTTGTAAAGAGTTCCAATAAAAATTAATGAATCTCTGGATTTTTTTTCCTTTATTTCAAGTACTTCCACGGTATTATTGGCAACAAACAACTTTTCTTCCTTAAAACCTTCCGACTGGTACAGGGAGATCGGGTCTTTGGAATAAAAAAGTAATGCATCGGCTTTTTTCATTAAAAAATACCTGACGCGATCCCAGGGTGTTTTTTCACCATAACTATGTCCGTAGGAAGCCCGTACTCCGATTCCCCAGAAAATAATTTTAAACCTTCTTTTTCTGAAGAGAACAGACATCAGGCTTAACCACCCTATATCGCCATAACCAACTACCACATCGTATTCATTACACACTTTTAATAAGGAATCTTTATGAAGATAAAACCGGGAATAATGTTTTCCCGGGAGGTGTAATGTTTTAAAATTAACCGGTTGATCAATGTCTGCACCAAGCGAATAGGAAACGGTGAGATCGTATTTCTCAGCCAGAATGTTAAAGATCGGAATCCGGTATGGCCAAAGACGATTGTATAATATAAGTACTTTTAACATAGAGTAGGCTAATGTTTATATGTAACGCACAAAACCGAAATTAATTTTTGGCATTTGTTACACCACAAAAATCCAATACTATTTTGTTTGCCAAACCATTCAGCGACCTAAACTCATCGTGAGCTACCAGAAAAGCAATGATATCGGCTTTTTCGGCCGCATCTTTGTAATGGGTTAACTTAAATACATTGTGTTCTTCAATATTGGGCTCTACCACATAATACTGTTCATTATTGGCATTCTGAAGCACTTTTTGCGCGATGTATTTGGCAGGCGATTCTCTCAAATCGTCAATATTCGGTTTAAATGCCAATCCCATTAGAGCCACACTTGGTTTTCTGCCGTTGGCAAGTTCGAATTGCAGTTTTGCATTCTGGATTTTTTCTGCACACCAAAAAGACTTGTAATTGTTAACTTCTCTGGCCGTTCCTATAATTTTTGATTCCATAGGATAATCGGAAACAATAAAATACGGATCTACCGCAATGCAGTGTCCGCCCACTCCGCAACCCGGCTGTAGGATATTAACCCTCGGATGTTTGTTTGCAAGGTTAATTAATTCCCATACGTTAATATCTGCTTTGTCGCATATAAGGGAAAGCTCATTGGCAAAGGCAATCTGAACATCCCGTGAGGAATTCTCAACAAGCTTGCACATTTCAGCGGTCCGGGCATTGGTTTTATGTAAGTTTCCTTTCACGTATTTGGCATAGAAATCAACTGCTATGTCGGTTGATTTTTGATCGATACCTCCAATAACTCTGTCGTTATGAACCAATTCGTACATAACATTGCCGGGAAGCACCCGTTCCGGACAATAGGCAATATGTAATTTGTTATGTAGTTCCGGGCGTTCCGAATAAATAAGATCTTTCATTTTTTCGGTAGTACCCACCGGAGACGTGGATTCAATAATATAGAGATCATTTTCTTTTAAGAGCGGAAGAATAGCCCTGGTAGCCGCTTCAACAAATGAAATATCCGGTTCATTTTTATCTTTAAACGGGGTGGGAACCACCACGAGATAGGTATTTGCCTGAACCGGCACCACATCGGCTCTTAATAAATTGTTGGCCACAGCACTGGCTACGGCTTCATCTAATGAGGGTTCAACAATGTGAATCTTTCCCTGATTGATGGTATTAACTACTTCCGGATTAATATCTACGCCATGCACCGGAGTACCTCCCTGTGCTATAAGAGCTGCAGTAGGCAGACCTATGTAGCCCAGCCCGATCATAATAACTTCAGGTTGTTTCATGCAATTAAATTTTCTATAAAGTTAACAATTCGAGCACTAGCTTTCCCATCTCCATAGGGATTGTGAAGCTTACTCATTTTTTTATATCGGTCATCATCGGTAAGCAAACTCAATGCCTCCGAAACAATTTTCTTTGTATCGGTTCCCACTAAAATCACGGTACCAGCCTCAACGGCTTCCGGTCTTTCGGTAGTATCCCGCATTACCAAAACCGGTTTGCCCAGACTGGGAGCTTCTTCCTGAACACCCCCGCTGTCTGTTATAATAAGCTCCGCCTTATTCATCAACCAGACAAATGCCGGGTAAGCCAGCGGATCAATAAGTTTTATATTGTCCTGATCTCCCAAAATACGATATACGGGCTCCTGCACTTTTGGGTTGAGATGTACCGGATAAACAATCAGTGTATCCGGACGTGAGGAAGCAATTTCTTTTAAAGCCGAACAAATATTAATAAAACCCTGCCCGTGATTCTCTCTTCGGTGACCGGTTACCAGGATTATTTTTTTGGAAAAATCTAATTCCCGCTTCAGCTTTGCAATCTCTTCATCCTCCAGATCTGCAACGCGGGAAACACTTTCTAAAAGCGCATCAATAACAGTATTACCCGTGATAAGAATATTTTTTTCCTTAATATTTTCGTCAATTAGGTTGTTGAAAGAAGTTTGGGTGGGAGCAAAGTGATAATCTGCAATATGCCCGGTAACCGTCCGGTTAATTTCTTCCGGAAAGGGAGCGTATTTATTAAAAGTCCTCAAACCCGCTTCTACATGACACACCTTGGCGCCCGAGTAAAACCCGGCAATACTGGCCCCCATAGTAGTGGTAGTATCACCATGCACATATACAAAATCCGGAGCAAAATCTTCCAGTACCTGTTTAAGCTCTGTAATAATAGTAGCTGTTAAAGTATAGAGATTTTGATTTGGTTTCATAAGGTTCAAATCGTAATCGGGCTTTATATGGAAGAAGTCAAGAACCTGATCCAGCATTTCACGATGTTGTGCGGTTACACATACTCTTGTTTCGAAATTGGGGTTTTGCAAAAATGATTTCACCAGCGGAGCCATTTTAATAGCTTCCGGCCTGGTTCCAAATATGATAAGATTTTTCTTTTTTGTTGGCATAAGTAACGATTAGAAAATAAAGTGTATCTATAAACTATTAATTAAGTGAATCCATTTATGTATAACGCTTTCCATACGGAATTCGTCAGTGAATACTTTGCTTTTTCTCGAAAATTCAAGCCGCTTATCGGGATTCTCGAGTAATGTGATAATTTTTTTTGCCATAATGTCAACCTCAAAAGGAGGTATGAGATATCCGTTAATATCATCTCTGATAATCTCATTCGGCCCCGTAGGAATATCAAAACTAACCAGTGGTAACCCGCTTGCCAATCCTTCCAGTAAACTCATCGGAAATCCTTCATATTTTGAAGTCATCACCAAAATTCCGTACTGACCATATAGCGAGTACAGCTTATTGGACTGTCCTTTCAGTTGAACTTTTTCTGCCATATTATTTTTTTGAATAGCATGTTCAATAGCCGCTTTGTTATCGCCTGCACCAAAAATATGCCATACAAAGTCCAGCTTGTTGTCCGATAAAATTTTTGCTACTTCCGGAATGATCTCGAAGTTTTTAGACTTATTAAGTCTTCCGACACTTATAATTTTATGCGATTTCTGATCGTAGCTACCTTTACTTTGAATTAGTTTCGGATCGACCGGATTGTAGATTTGGATCACCCGACGAGCTCTCGTTTTTTGTTCGTAATTTGTTTTATCGGTTTTTGTAAGTGTGATTACGACATTTGAAAATAACGAAGTAATGCGCTCGTTGAAGGATTTAAACGTATTGCTTTTTGATTCCGAGAAACTGGAGTGCGACCAGTAAACCAGTTTGGTTTTTCCCGTTAAAGCACCTAAAACCCCCAAAGGCCCGACAATATGACCACAAACTATTAAAACATCTATTTTTTGCGATCTAAGCACTTTTCGCAATTCCAGAGTTCCTTTGAAAATGCCCTTTTTCATAGAATCCCTGCTATAAATAAGATTGTGAAAAGTTAACTGTTCATTCCAGTGATATCCTTTTTTTTCTCTTTCCTGATAGCTTATAATATGGATGTCGAAAATCTCTTTTGAACTTAATTCATCCGACAGTATAGATACCACGCGCGATATCCCTCCCTTTTCGGAGACTCTACCGAGCAAAAAAGCGACTCTTTTTTTCGTAACTACTTCCATACATTTGTTTTAACAAAGGATAAAACTTTTTCTTTTATCTCTAAATATTCACTTTTCTTAAGCTTTTCGTGCATTGTTATAAAAACTAGTATTCCAATGAATAACTGAATTAACAGCATTAACCACAATGAAATTTTTAAGAACGAAACGGAAAACATCGCAGCAAAGAGGATTCCCGATACCAGGAAAAAAGGCCATATATCTCTCAGTTGCTCTCCCGCAGAATATTTTATTAATTTTTTGGTGTAAATACTGTTTATAAAATATTCGGTAATTGAAAATAAAATAAGCCCCAGAAGCATCACCTCAATACTGAATAATACCGTAACTAAAATAAGGGGTAACAGAATAACTTTCTTGATAACTTCCAGTTTAAGATACAGGTTGGAATGCCCCTTGGCAGTTAGTAAATTGAGATTTAAAATCTGAAGCGGATACAGCATCCCGGGAATACATAACAATTGTAAATAAAGGATGGAAGTATGCCATTTTTCACCTATGGTTATAAGAACTAGAGGTTTTGCAATGGCGGCAATCCCTAACATAATGGTAAAATTAATCAGCACACTGAATTTTAAAAATTTTCGAAAAGAATTTTTTAAAGCAACCGGATCATCCTGTAATGAGGAGAGGATCGGGTAACTGATTCGTGATATTCCATACGTAATATTGGTAGAAAAAGGAGCCTGAAATTGATCGGCTCTGGTATAATATCCCAATGCCTTTGGCGAGAAAAATTTTCCAATAAGCGCATAATAGATATTCTTATACAGGGTATTAACCAGATTGGCCACGAGTAATTTATATCCAAAATCAAAAAGTTTTCTGAAACTTTCGAATGAAAAGACAAAAGCCGGATACCAGTTATTAAAAATCCATAACAGGATACACCCTATCAAGGGTCTTAAAATAGAAAGCGCCACTAAACTCCACACGCCATAATCTAAATAAGCCATAATGATGGCTATAATTCCACTCACAACTGAGGATACAATAGAGACAATGGCCTGTAGCTTAAAATTCAGATTAATAGTTAATAAAGTTCTTTGAATAATGGAAAAGGAATTAATAATAATTATAACCCCGGAATATTTTAATACGTCAGATAATATAGGTTCTTCAAAATAACGAGCCAAAGCATCGGCACCGAAAAACAGCAAAAGGTAAATAGCGGTACTTACTGCTAAATTCACATAGAAAACAGTATGAAAGTCTTTTTTTTCTGCATTGACTTTTTGAATAAGTGCATTGCTAAACCCGCCGTCAACAATAGTATTTGAAACAGCTATAAACACCGATATGATCCCGATAATTCCGAAATCGGTAGGAGATAGAAGGCGTGCCAGAACAATTCCCACTATAAAAACGGTACCCTGGCTGAAGAGTCCTTCAAACGCGGTCCAACTAAATCCTTTTATAGCTTTTTCTTTTAACGACATTCGTTCAGGATCTGTTTGTATGTTGAAGCCCGTGGTAAATTTTGTTTTGGATGCTTATAATGAGAAAAAAATACATCATAGAAAAAGGGCTTTTATAAAATACATAGGCATTGTTATACAGTAAAAATGTTACAAGAAATAACAGGTTTAATCGGAGGATAGGAGAAGACCAGTTTTTTCGTAAGCTCTGCCAGCTCTTCACCAGAGGAACACCAAAAAGTAATAGTATGAGAAAACCACCAATAATACCGTGCTCTGCCAATATTTCGGTATATGAATTATGCGAAAACTGTCCTAAACCACTATATCTTGGGAACTGCCCGAGGCCAACTCCAAAGAAGGGATTGTCGTAAAAAACATTCAGGGCTTCACGGGCAAGTACTTCACGGCTATCCTCCGCGGTGGTTCCCTGATCAACCCTGTTTTTAATTTGAGAATTTTGATAAGTACTTGCAAAAATTCTACCCAGCAAAACCAGGACGATTACTATAAACAGGAATTTGAAAAATTTGGCAAGCTGATTCTGATTGGTATTCTTATTAATAAACAACCAAAAACACAGATTGATAAGGAGGATGAATAAAATTCCGGATCTGGACTGTGTAGCAAAAGAAACCAAAATAAAAATTAACGGTAAAATAAGCAGCAGCAGCAATAGCCAGAAACTTTTTCGCCTTAAATACAGATAAAAAAGAGAAATATTGGCAAAATAACTCAAATAGGAATAAGTATTTGCGTTTAAAAGAAAACGATCTCTTTTTCCAGCGGTAGCAAAATCGGTAAGGCTGATATTGCCGTTAATATACATGACAATAACCAGTATCATAATAGAAGCGATAAATCCTATATGAAAATAATTTTCGTACGAGTCATTTTTATTAATTCCGATAGGAATATAAGCCGCAACTATAGTGGCAAGCAAAATCCTGAAACTACTTACGAGATCTACGTAATTAATTACGTAATAAGCCGATAACAACGAAACCACAATAAACAGGAAAAAAACCAATATTTCGAATGATCTTTTATTGAGGGTATTTTTATCCAGAATGATGGCAATTAAGGCTAATAAAGGCAACAGCCCGAATGTAACTACCTGTTGCAAGCCCAGATAAGGCCCAAAAGCATTCAACGCAATGATCACAATGATTATGAGATATCCGAGGGCTGCAGTTTTTAAGGATTCTATTTTAGCCATACATTATTTTCTGTATTTAATAAGTTTGGCCGGATTGCCCCCGTAAATTCCAAAATCCTCCAAATCTTTGGTAACAACACTTCCAGCAGCTATTATGACACCATTACCAATTTTTTTGCCCGGTAATATAATAACCCTTCCTCCAATCCATACATCATTCCCTATTACGGTTTGTAAAGCTTTTACATGCCCCTGCTGATTCATAGGGATGGAAGTGTCCTCGAAACGATGATTAGAGGCATAGATAATACAATCCGGGGCCATCATAACATTATCTCCTATCACAGTGTTGCTGGGAATGCTCGCATTGACTCCAATTCCGGAATTATCTCCTATAGAAATACCTTCGCCTTTCCCAAATCGGGCTCCCTTCTCAATATTGATATTCTTTCCACAGGACTTAAAGAAAAAAGAGGCCAAATAACCCCTGAATTTTTTACATGAAGGTCCAACCAAAAAGGCATTCGATTTTGGCAGGTAAAAAGCAAAAAGGCGATATATTAAAAAAGCGACTGTTTTCATAATAAAAACTTCGTAAAAAACGAAATCAACACAAGTGCTTAAAAAAATTAATGTAAGGCACTTTTCTTACATATTAACCTAACAATCATATTAATATTGTACGGTATAATTACTCTTTTGCAAAGATGCAAATTAGTTGTCAAAGATAGGGGGTAATAAATGGTGTAAACATATCCTCGCCGATAAAGCTCCAATTTTTACGATTTACGACCCAAAAAATCAATATGTCAATAAAAACTACTTCCCTTATACTATAAAATCTACCATTTAACTATGGATTATGGGATTTAACCGAATTTTAATACCTGCCGGAAGCCAATTATGTTTATAATTAATAAATGCTAGAAAATTATTTGTAAATTTAGCCAAGCGTTCTTGAGTATTGAATTGATTAATAGCAGTTAATATTAATTTAATACGTAGGGCAGTGATTTCTTCTATATTTGATTCAACCTTGTTGTGGGTTTGTTTTATGGTTGATGTTTTATTCTTTTCGGCCTTTAGTTTAGTATCGTTTAGTCGGTTTGAAAGGGAAATTTATGCCATTCGTCTATTTTTTCAAAAAAAGAACCGAGCTTTTACAATTATAAGTGAGGAACAGAGTTATAATCGCACAAATTTTAATAGAATAAAGGCTATGTGTAGGTTTTGTTCGTAAGTTAATATAGATCAAGAATAAAATAGAGCAATTGATAACGAAAACAAAAATATGGCTTTCCTCGCCCCATATGGGTGGTTCGGAACAACGATTCGTTCAGGAGGCGTTTAATACCAATTGGATAGCACCTTTGGGACCTAATGTTGCCGGTTTTGAAAAAGACCTTGAAACATATTTGGGAAGCGGGAAGCAGATAGCGGCGTTGAGTTCCGGTACTTCCGCTTTGCATTTGGGATTGATCCTGTTAGGGGTTACCCGGGGAGATGAGGTACTATGCCAAAGCTTTACATTTTCGGCTTCTGCTAACCCGATAGTATACCAGGGAGCTACACCTATATTTATAGATAGTGAGAGAGATACCTGGAATATGTGTCCCGATTTGCTTGAAAAGGCTATACAGGATAGGATAAGTAAAGGAAAAAAGCCAAAGGCAATTATACCGGTACATTTGTATGGGATGCCTTATAAGGCCTCGGAGATAGCGGAATTATCTATGAAATATGGAATTCCGGTATTAGAAGATAGCGCCGAAGCTCTCGGAAGTACATACTTTGGCACGAAATGTGGTAATCTAGGAGATATGGCAATTTTATCGTTTAACGGCAATAAGATTATTACTACCTCGGGAGGTGGTGCTTTGATAACCAAAACCAACACCTTAAAACAAAAGGCTGTATTTCTTTCCACACAGGCCAGAGATCAGGCTCCGCATTATCAGCATTCCCATATTGGATATAATTACAGAATGAGTAATGTAGTAGCGGGAATAGGTCGGGGACAAATGGAAGTAATTGACGATCGTGTGCGGGCCAGACGATCGAATTTTGATTTTTATGTGTCTCAACTGAGAGATAAAAAGGAAATTGAATTCCTTCAGGAACCTAACGGATATTTTTCCAATAGATGGTTAACCAGTATTACACTACCGTCGTATGAGCTTAGAGAGCAGTTACGAATAGCTTTGGAAAATGAAGATATTGAATCCAGACCTTTATGGAAACCCATGCATTTACAACCTGTATTTAATGAAGCTCCTAAGTATACCAATGGAGTATCGGAAGATCTTTTTAACAGAGGGTTGTGTTTGCCAAGTGGCTCCAATTTAAGTAAAGATGACCTGTATAGGGTTACTAATACAATTATTAAAAATATTTGAGTATGATAAAAAGATACCTCACAAAAAGTACTCAAAAATATGCATCCAAATGGTTAGTACTGTGCATTGATATAGTCACGGTGGTACTTACCTTCTTTCTAGCATATTTTATAAGATTTAACTTAACACTGGATTTTGACAAGAACAAGTTGTTTATCCAGTTACCCCTTCTCATAATTACCGCAACCGTGAGCTTTTTATTCACGGGCTCATTCAAGGGAGTGGTGCGCCATACCGGCTTCAGAGATGTGGTTAATATATTTAAGGCAATTACATTACTTGCTCTTTTAAATATAGTTATTGTTATTGTAAACAAACAGACGAATACCATTGCGGGGTATACCATTCCGCTGTCTATTATAATTATTCATTCGTTGCTGAGCTTTTTGGCAATGACTTCGAGCAGGTTAATTTTCAAAACCGTATATAATCATTTATTCACGCGTTTAAAAGCGAGTAAAAAAGTACTTATTTACGGAGCCGGGAATTCCGGGATTATCACTTATAATGCCCTTATGGGAAATTCCCGCAACAGAGTACATGTGGTTGGATATATTGACGATAACGGAAAAAAAATAGGCAAGTTTATTAATGGAGTCCCAATTTTCTCAAAAGACCGTATAAATGCCAAGTTTATCTACGTAAATCAGATTGATGAGATCATTGTATCTATTCAAAATGTACGGAAGTCACGATTTAAGGAAATTGTAGATAGTTTGGTAGAATTGCCTGCCAAGGTTAAAGTGGTTCCTCCTATTGAAAAATGGATTAACGGGGAGTTGAGAGCCAATCAAATCAAGCAGGTTCAGATTGAAGATTTACTGGAACGGGTTCCTATCGAAATAAAGAACCCGAAATTGCAACGTGAACTGAGCGGTGAAATCATTATGATTACCGGAGCAGCAGGTTCTATTGGAAGCGAGATCACGCGGCAAATTACCAATTATGATTACAAGCAACTAATTATGGTTGATCAGGCGGAGTCTGCCTTGTATGATTTGCAACAGGAGCTGAAACAAAATTGCAAGGGCAAATGTGTTTCTGTTGTAGCTGATATTCGGGATAAAAATCGAGTTGATTATCTTTTTCAACAATACAAACCTACTTTAATATTCCATGCGGCTGCCTATAAGCATGTGCCTTTAATGGAACAAAGTCCTTATGAGGCTATTAAAATTAATGTGTTGGGAAGTAAAATACTCGCTGATGCGGCATCGCATTACGGAGTGAAGAAATTCGTTTTTATTTCCACCGATAAAGCCGTAAACCCAACAAGTGTTATGGGGGCCACGAAGCGGATTGCCGAGATGTATATAAGTTGCCTGCAAAAGGCGAGCAAGACTAAATTTATTACCACACGCTTTGGCAATGTACTGGGTTCAAACGGATCGGTGATTCCACTGTTTAAAAAGCAAATAGAAAAAGGCGGACCGCTTACAGTGACACATAAAGATGTTACCCGATATTTTATGACCATTCCGGAGGCCTCTCAATTGGTTTTGGAAGCAGGTGCTATGGGGAATGGTGGTGAGATTTTTATTTTTGATATGGGTGAATCGGTTAAGATTTACGATCTGGCCCTTAATATGATAAAGCTTTCCGGTTTAAGATTCCCGGAAGATATTAATATACAGGTTACCGGATTAAGACCTGGTGAGAAGTTGTATGAAGAACTTTTGGCAAATGGCGAAAACACCCTTCCTACCTATCATAAAAAAATTATGATTAGTAAAGTTCGGGAGTTAAATTACAACAAAATAAAATCGGATATTGAAGAATTATGTATCTCCAATTTATTTCAAAACACTAATATTGTAAAAAAAATGAAGGAATTAGTGCCTGAATATAAATCGAATAATTCCCATTTTGAAGTTTTTGACGATGAAAACAAAGACAAATTGGAGGTGGAAAATATTCCGCAGGAAGTTAAAAATGAACCGATTGAAACCTATAGATTTGATGCCAGAAAACCTCTTGACTAAAATAAACAGGGTGTTATTAGTATTATCTTGGAAAAAGGCTCCGAAACGTTTGCTAATAATGTTGCCCCTGATTCTTTTGGTGAGTGCATGTGGTTCCCGAAAAGAAGTAGTTTACTTCCAAAATGCCAAAGATTTTGAAACTCAGGTAATGACCGATTCTTTTAATCCGCGGTTTAAAGTGAATGATATCCTCAGTATTCACATATCGGTTATGGATATGGAAGTAGCCCAGCCTTTTAATCTTTATAAAGCTTCAGGCGATGAGGGAAGACCCGCTCAGGAAGTAGATTATTTAATTGATAAAGAAGGAAATATAGATTTTCCGGTGCTGGGAAAAATGCGGATGTTGGGGTTAACCGTACAGGAAGCTAAAGAGCTGTTCGCAGAAAAATTGAAACCTTTTCTTAAAAACCCAATTGTAAATATTCGTATTAAAAATTTCAGTGTTTCGGTTTTGGGAGAAGTAAACCGACCCGGCCGGTATGAGGTGTCGGGTGAAAGAGTAACAATCCTGCAGGCATTGGCCATGGCAGGCGATCTTACAATCAAAGGCGTACGTAAAAATGTACTGGTTATTCGCGACTTTAACGGGGTTAAAACCTATTCCCGGGTTGATTTGACTACCAAAGAATTTATCAATTCTCCGGTTTACTATTTAACCCAGAACGATGTGGTATATGTAGAGCCTAATAAATCAGGAGTAAGTGGTTCGGTATTTGACGGTCGCGTTTCTGCAGCTATTTCTATTGCATCGCTGTTAATAACCTCTGTAATCCTGTTAACAAGATAATTTCATGGAATCTGGCAAATATTCAAACTCACCTCAAATAGGTTCTAATGATTTCAATATTAAAGAGTTAATTGGAAAATACCTGAAGTATTGGTATTGGTTTCTAATTAGTGTGCTTTTGTGTGGAGCGGGAGCGTATCTGTATTTACGATATGCTACACCGCAATATTCGGCATCAGCAAAAATAATGCTAGCCGATGAGAAAGGAAATATTCCAACCGAGCTTGCCGTTTTTGAGGAGTTAGACCTGATGGGGAGTAATGTAAATAAGGTGGAAGATGAAATACACGTACTTAAATCGAGGTCTTTGATGACCAATGTGGCGAAGCGCCTGGATTTAAATGTAAGGTATTATGCGCAGGGAAGGGTCAAAGAAGTGGAAGTTTTTCAGGATGCACCTATTACAATAACCTTTATTACCCCGGATTCTATTCTTGAATCGTCTAAGTTCGAACTGTTTTTTACGATCCTTTCGGAAAATACATTCAGTTTAAAAGAAGAGGAAGGAGGAGTTTCCAAAAATCACGCTTTCGGAGAAACCGTTAAAACATCTTCAGCAGAATTTATTGTTACACCCGGCAGGAAATGGATAGATGGAAATTCAGGACAGGAAATTAAAGTTAAGGTAGAACCCTTGAGTGTCGTTGCCGAATATTACCGGGGAGAAATCTATATATCTCCCAGTGATGAAGGATCCAGTGTATTAAATATTTACCTCAACGACCCCGTTCAGAAAAAAGCCGAAAAGGTTATTAATACCCTCATTGACGAGTATAATAAAAACTCCATTGAAGAAAAAAATCTGGTAGCAAAAAATACAGCCGATTTTATTAATGAGAGAATCGATTTAATATCAAAGGACCTCTCCGACGTTGACCAGACGGCAGCACAGTTTAAAACCTCGCAGGGACTTACCGATATTGCTTCGGAAGCCAATATTTATCTCAATACGGGTTCTCAAAATGAACAACAGCTTATTGCAGCCAGTACAGAACTTAATCTGGTGAATGCCATGAAAAGCAGGGTGAGAGGTGATGGATTCGATATCGTTCCCGCGAATATTGGTCTTACCGATCCCAGTATTAATACCATTACCGCACAGTATAACGAACTGGTTATTCAGCGTAACCGATTACTGGAAAGCTCGGGCAATCAGAATCCCATAATTGTAAACCTGGATCAGCAGTTGAGCAGTCTAAAACAGAATCTGCAGCAAAGTTTGAATAACCTGAGCAATACACTGAATATCCGGGTGAATAATCTCAGAAGACAAAGTGATATTATTAACTCCCGAATTGCAGCGGTACCGGGACAGGAAAAACAATTTACCGATATTACAAGACAACAGGGAATTAAAGCTGCATTGTATACATACTTGTTACAAAAAAGAGAAGAGACAGCTATTTCTCAGGCAGCCGCCTCACCCAATGCGAAGATTATTGACTGGGCGGATAGTATTTTTAAAACACCGGTATCACCAAAGCCCAAGATTGTTTATCTGGCTTCTTTTTTATTAGGTTTGCTTATCCCATTTGCATTTATTTACATAAAAGATCTTTTAGACACTAAAATTCACAATAAGGAAGATCTGGAAAAACACATTAAGGAAATTCCGGTTTTAGCTGAGATTCCTAGAATAACCAATAGGAAGGAATTGCTTGTGGAAAGAAATGACCGATCTGTTTTAGCCGAGTCATTTCGGATTTTAAGAACCAATTTAGATTATTTTATTCGCACGAAAGGCAGGGAAAAAAATAATATTATTTATGTTACCTCTACAATTAATGGTGAGGGGAAAACCTTTGTATCTTTTAATTTTGCTTTGACCCTGGCAAATGCTGATAAAAAAGTTTTAATTATCGGTGCGGATATCAGAAGCCCTAAATTACATTTATTTCTTAAAAAACCACTAAAAGGAAATGGCCTGACGGAGTATTTATACGATTTTACTCTGGAGCCGGAAGATGTAATCAGAACAACGCAGGTAAACGGGAACAGTATTGATATATTACTTTCAGGTAAAATCCCTCCCAATCCGGCAGAGCTGTTAATGAGCGATAGGATGGAAGCCTTGCTTAAAAAAGTGTCGGACGACTATGATTACGTGGTGGTTGATACGGCCCCGTCCATGCTGGTAACCGATACCCTTTTAATCAGTCAGTTTGCGCACCATACCATTTATGTTACCAGAGCAGACTACACGGAAAAACGTTTGCTTAATTTCCCTCAGGAAATTTATAACGATAAAAAACTGAAGGGAATGGTTATGCTCGTCAACGATGTGAAAGCCTCCAACTTTGGATATGGCGGCAAATATGGATATGGCTATGTGGGTAAAGAGAATAAGGTTAAAAAGAAACGTTTTTTCTAAATATTACCGGTTTTCATCAAAGAGTTCATTGGTGTTCCGAACTATTTTCTGAAGTAAATCGTGTTTTTTTGAATCGACTTTTATTTCCTGTAATGTTTCTAAATGATTAAGTCGATGCGTATCGGTACCTAAAAAATCATACCATCCGTTTTCCAATAGTTTTATTGATTTTTTCTGCACATCGCGACCGTAATACGTACTTAAACTAAGAGCGTTTAACTGAAAAAGGCATCCATTGTCTTTAAGAAGCCCGAATTTTTTAGCAGACGAGAAATAACTGTATCGTTCCGGATGAGCAAGAACAGGAGTGAAGCCCTGTTGTTGTATGTCGTATATAATACTGTCTAAATTAAAAGGGGGCTGCAGAAAAGAAGTTTCCACCAATACATAGTTATCTTTCAGGGCAAGAATTTTCTGCTTCTCAAGGAGATCTTCAAAATGATAATCCATCATGTATTCAGCCGCCGCCCGGATATTTATATGACTTAAACTTTTTTTACTTAGATAGCCGCGAAGTTTTTCCAGAGCTCCGTAAATACTTTCAGAATTATTTGGATAATAATCAACCATGATATGGGGAGTGGCAATAAAATTTTCAACCCCCAATTGTCCGTACTTCCTTAAAATAGCCTCTGCATCTTCCAAATTCTTGGCACCATCATCAATACCTGGAAGAATATGACAGTGTATATCGGTGAAGTTTTCCAGAAGATCTGCAAGAAAATGTCGCTTTGTAAAAATTGACAACATAAAATAAGGTTTTGATGGCGCAACAAAAATAATTCACAGGGTTTAAATGATGATTCCCCGAAAACCATTTTTTTATTAATTCTGTAAAATACGCTTAAAACCGATAAAATGTGTTATAAAATGGAATTAGTAAGAGATTTTGTAACAATAAAGATAGTTCCATTTAAGCCTCCGGATAAGCTTGATGAAATTTAACAAATGGTTGTAAAAACAGGTTACGTTATATTAATAATTTGGTAACGCGATTTTTCTTGCATAATAAAAATGTTTGCATTACATTTGATGGTGTATGATTACAAATACCTTGTACCACTCCTTCTTGAAGTAATCATATAAAATCATTATATATTTAAATAGATTTGTATGAAACAGAGCTACGTATCAGTTGCTGTAATGCTATGTATTACAGTAGGGTGGGGTCAATCTCCTTTTCTCAAAATCAATAGTGAAAACGCGAAAGATCATCAGGTTTCCTTTTACGGAACCGATTTGTCCGATAAAATTAATGAGGAATCTTCGGTGCCCCTGATAAATTACAATCCGGCATGGATTTTTAATGGAGCAGATGATTACATGGAGGTATATCAGAAGATTTCCGATCTCTCTCAGGTGACTATTTACACCGTTTTTCAATCGGAAAGTGATTCGGGATCTGATACGGAAATATGGGGTATACATGGCGAAGAATCCGAATTGGCTTTAACAAGTACAAAAGCGTATAATACAAATAAAGAATCGTATTACGCGGGAGGAGATTCAGAATTCCCCGTGCTTCATACGTACACGCAATTGTACCGATCAAATAAAAAGAATCCAAAAGCGGATACCTATTTGAGTTTAGGGGTTATTAAAAAAGACTCAGTCAATAAATTTTTTAAAGGTAAGATCGCTGAAGTAATCGCATTTAAACGAATACTTAGAGGAAGCAAAAGACAAAAGATAGAAACAGCACTCGCTCTCAAATATGGGATTACCTTACAGGGGGGCGATAATTACATATCGTCAGAAAAAAATATCGTGTGGGATAGTGAAAACGATTATTCTTTTTCAAATAGAATTATAGGAATTGGCCGGGACGATGCTTCTTCTTTTCTTCAAAAACAATCCGCGAGTTCTGAATTTCCGGATTTCCTGGCCATAGGTGTAAATGAAATAGCCCCTTCGAATGTTCTTAATTCAGGGGCTATTGATAACCTTACTTATTGGGTGGCAGGCGACAATAACCTACCTCTTTTAGAGGAACCCCAGGAAGAAAGCGCTACCCGAATTCCTACATTATTCAGAAAATGGTTGGTAAAGTGTACGGGAGATCATGTATCGCAACTCAGCACGCAATTAAAGCTTAATGCCGCAACATTGTTTGATAGTATTTATATAAAAGAACACTATTTACTCGTAATTGATGAAACCGGAAAAGGAAATTTCGCATCACAAAATACACGTTATATAGAAGCTAGTTCCGTTTCGCCGGAAGGCCTTGTGGTTTTTAATGATATCCAATGGGATGCAGACGGCTCCGGGAAAGATATGTTTTCCTTTGCGCTAAAAAGAGGATTGGATGTTTCCCTGACGGATGCAAACCCGAATATATGTCCGCAGGAAACAACTTCACTCCGATATAAAGCCACAGGCGGATTCCCTCCTTATACCTACGCACTGTATAAAAATGAAAATCCCACGGCTGTAAAACAATGGGACAGCACTGAGGATGCCATAACGGAAAACCTGATAAATGATCTGGATGGGGGAAGTTATAAACTTAAGGTTACAGATGCATTGGGGAATTCTCAGGAGCAAACAGAAATGATAAACAAAGAAACCCTGATAACCGTAAACCTGGGGTCAAACAGAAAATTGAAATATGAGGAATCATTCGTATTGACCCCGTCTCTCACGCATGCTGAAAAAATTCAAACGTATTTATGGACTTTTCCCGACGGATTAACAAGTAGCGATTCCTATATCACTATTACCCAGGCGGGTACTTATAAACTAACCGTAGTTTCTCAGGCGGGATGTGAGTATTCCGATGAGGTAGTAATTGAGGAAAGTTTTATAAAGGACTTTACGTTATATCCTAATCAATCAACCGACGGGAATTACAGTATTTCGGTACAACTGGCCGCTCCGGCGTCTATCCGTGTATCGGTTTTTGATATGGCCGGAAATCTTGTTTCCGATTTTCTGGAGTCTGAAAAACAACAGTTGACCATTGCAGGGCAACCTATAATTCATACGGGAATTTATAATGTGGTATTAGAAACCCCTCAGGAAACCGTTACAAAAAAACTCATTGTAGAATAATCCTCTCTTTATTAAATAAAAATCGCTTGTTATGATACGCAAACTAACTCTCTTTTTTATTGGGTTTACATGTATGCTTTCTGCCAATACTCTGGTAGCCAATACAGAGCCCGTTGCCAATAAAACAAACAAGAAAAACACACATTTCTATCCGTCATCTCAAAAGACCGGAATAGTCGGTACTACAGAGGAACAACCTTTTGATTCTCCCTCAGACAATGTGTTTGAAGTATATATGGAATCACTGCCTTCTTCTGAATATAAAGTATGGTTAACTTACGATTTATACGGGGTTCATGACCATACCGCAGTTTCCAGAAGTATAAACGATCAGATATCGGTGGGTGGATATTTTGTAAGATCCAGTGCTTCTTGGAGTCCGCAAAAGGAACAAATAAATGGTAAATGGTTAAAGAAAGGAAACAATATTATACGATTTACTATTCCCGAATCGGGTGAATACGCGTATCAAATCCGTAATTTGGGAATCCTGGTTGAAACAGTAGATAGCAAACCGGAAAGAGCGATTATCGTAAATCAACCCGAGGCATATTTTTATGAGGATACCGGATATATAAAGGGATTTGTTCAGGGGAAAGACGCGGAGAGAGCGAAGCTTTTTATAGCAGGAGCCCCCTTGGAAAATCATAAATCGGAATTCGAAGCCCTGGTAAGGAGCCCAAAGGAAGTTAATACATGGAGTGTATCGGTGAAGGCTGTTTATCCGGATGGAGAGATTATCGAATCGGAGGTGGAGTTCAACGATAAAAAACTTTGGAACTACAAAAACAAAGCAAATCTGGGAACTCTCCGGCAAATGGAGAAGCCTTATATACCGGGCAAACCCTTTCATATAAGTTTAGAGGGTACTTCGCTTCAGCTGCCCGAAAAAGCACTGGAACAACAACAATCTATTTCGATTACCGCATTACGGTCTATTGATATTCCCGCTCTAGACATGGGAATGGTGAATGTAACCAAGTCAACAGGTGGATACCGGTTTTTACCTCATGGAACCCAGTTTAAAAAAGGTGCTACGGTTTCTATGGAATTTGACCCGGATAAAATCCCCGAAGGATATACGGCGAACGATATTAAAACCTTCTATTTTGACGAAGCAACCAAGCACTGGGTGGCATTAAAAAGAGATAGCATACAAGCAGACAAAAATACTATTGTTTCCAGCACCACCCATTTTACCGATATGATTAATGGGATTATAAAAGTACCTGAGTCTCCGGAAACAGCAGCTTTTACGCCTACATCAATGAAAGATATTAAGGCCGCAGATCCGTCAGCCGCCGTTGTTACAATTGCTCCGCCCTCTGCCAATAATATGGGTGGTGCCAATCTGGGATATCCCATTAAACTCCCCGGGGGAAGACAGGGTATTCAGCCGGAACTGGCAATTCAATATAGCAGTGGAGGAGGGAATGATTGGCTTGGATTGGGATGGAATTTACAAATTCCATCCGTGATGATTGAAACCAGATGGGGAGTCCCGCGATACGATGGTGTTAAGGAAACGGAAACCTATTTATTAAACGGACAGCAATTATACCCGGTGGCGCATCGTGGAGAATTACAGGACAGAACTTCAGAGAAACGATTTTATCCCAGGGTAGAAGGAACCTTTAATCGCATTATTCGCCATGGAGATAATCCAACCAATTACTGGTGGGAGGTGACCGATAAAAGCGGGGTTCGCTTTTTCTATGGAGGAACCCCAACGTTAGGGTTGGTGGAAAATTCCATTTTGAAAGATGCCGGTGGGAATATTGCACATTGGGCATTGGTGGAAGTTCGTGATCTTAACGATAATTTTGCACGATACCATTGTACAAAAGTACTGGATGTAGGTGTTGCGGGCGGAACGGTACAGGGGAGCAATATTTACGTTGATCGAATTACTTATACAGGGCACGGAGCATCCGAGGGTAAATACGAGGTATTGTTTACCAGAGACCGGGAACTCGGTGAAACCAAACGCGTTGATGTAACTATCAATGCACGTTATGGATTCAAACAGGTAACGGCCGATTTGCTCAGAAAAATAGAGGTAAAATTTAACGGAACGCAGATTCGCAGCTACGAACTGTTTTATACCACAGGAGCATTTTATAAAACGCTGCTAACCGCAGTTTCCGAATATGATGCCGGAGGGCAATTGTTTAATACACATGAATTTGAGTATTTCGATGATGTGAAAGCCTCTGACGGTTATGTGCCCTATTACGCGGAGGAAAACTGGACTCCTCATAATGATGGTGTTCATGGTGACTTCCTTAATCCAATAAATCAATTTAACGATGATGCCTCGGCTCTTAGCGGAACAAAATCGAACAGTATTGGAGCCGGTCTGGCTGTAACCGTTGGTATTTTTGATGGTAATTTGGGAAGCAAAAGCAATACCATAGGCCCCAAAATAGGATTTTCAAGCTCGAAAAGCGAAGGCATGCTGGCTCTCGTGGATATCAACGGTGACAGACTTCCGGATAAGGTTTTTAAAGGCGATGGAAGTCTGAAATACCGCATCAATCAAAGCGGACCCGATGATGAAGCTCTTTTTAGCGAATTAAGAGATATTATGGGAGTTAGTAATTTTGCAAAATCGAAAACTACAACCTTTAGTGCAGGGGTGGAAGCACATCCACTGATAGCTTTTATTGGATACGACAGGGCGAACAGTACTACTAAAGAAGAAATATATTTTTCAGATGTTAATGCAGATAAGTTGGTGGATATTGTGGCCAACGGTGTGGTATATTTCAATCATCTGGATGCTAATGGAGATCCGCTTTTTACTACCGATAGTAATGATACTCCTAGCTATGTGATAGCCGGAAATGCCATTGATAGTAATGTGTATACCCCGGACCCCAACGAATTGGAGGATATGATCGATCAGTTTCCTCTTCATGATGTGGTTAAAACCTGGGTAGCTCCTTTTAATGGAGTGGTAAGTGTAACCGGCGATGTGGCATTGACAGCTCCGGCACAGCCTTCAGGAACCGCTGACGGAGTAAGAGTTGCCATTCAGTACACAGGTACTGAGTTATGGAACAGTACGATGGCCCCTGACGATTTTTCTCCGCATACCCCTACCGGAGTGGGTGCAATCAATGTTAATAAGGGGGATAAAATATACTTTAGAGTACAATCGGTTTTTGATGGTACGGACGATCAGGTATCCTGGGATCCTGTGATTACGTATTCTGAGCACACTCCCGATATTACCAATGCTGATGCACAGCCTGTTTATGAATTTCACGCTTCCGATGATTATGTACTGGCCTCGTTACAATCGCTCTCGGTACCTATTGACGGAACTATTACAATAGAGGGAAATTTTATAAAACCGATTACATCGGATGACCTTGAGGTACAAATTATTAATGAGGCAACCGGGACTGTAATTTGGCAGCAAACCTATGGCTATGCCCAAACAGCCAACGATGTAATTAACGAATCACTTAGCGTTACTGCGGGAGACACCTTTAGTTTTAAAGTATCATCAGATACTAACGTAGACTGGTCCGAATTACAATGGCCTTTGCGATTGTATTATACAGCTTCTTCCGATCCGGATTACCCAACAGTAACCGATCAAAATGGAAATCCTTTATTCGAATTTCATCCGGTACCTAATTATACTATGTTTCCCAGAGTTCTTGAAAAAACACTGGCATACGAAGCTACGGTAGATGGTATGGCAAGCATAAGTCCTTTGGTAACAGTGGGAGATGCATCACAAAACGGAATGATCACCTTTTCCATTAAAAAAGAAAACGAACTTATTTCAAAGCAAACACTTACGGTAATATCAGGAGTAGTAGGCGCAGCAAGTCCGGTATCGGTTAATGTAGTAACTGGAGATCAACTTTTTGTAGAGTTTCATAGTGATCAGATGGAACTGGCGGAAAGTATCACTCAAAATCAGGCGGAAATAGTGGTAAATGGCGGGATTCCGGAAATCGTAAACGCAGGATTATATACGATTTATGACGATATTAGTTTTGGCCATCTATACAGAGGATGGGGGCAATTTACCTATAACGGTAACCGCGATCGCGCAAATCAACCTATCAACGAGTCGGAATTAGTATTGGATAATGAGTTGATGAACCCTACAGATCCTAATACCATTAGCGACCCAGGAGATCTGGAAGGAGGTTACGATCCAACTAAGAGTAACTTTATCATCATGTATGCAATGGCAGAAGATCAATCCTGGAAGGGGTTTGATAATCTTACCTATGTAACGGCATCACAAATAAGTTCATCGCGGTTGGGAGAAGATGACCTAACATTGGCCTCACCTTTTTCAGGAACTGTTGCTAATGGAACAGGAGCCTCAGGGATAATTAAAATCACAAAAACCAAAACTAATAGCTATGCCTTAGGTGCGGGTGTAGGTGCAGTAAGTGGCAGCTATAGTATTAGCGACGGATATACGGAGAATATCTCAGATTTTGTAGATATGAATGGAGATGGATACCCCGATATTGTTACACAATCGCACATACAGTATACAGACTCCAGAGGGGGATTAACGGAAGCGGCAGTTCCTCATTCACTGGATAGACACCGGGCAGAATTTGAAGCCGAAGGTTTTACCATAGGGGGAACTTATATCAATGCGAAAAGTAATAATACCAATACTACACGCGATGTGGTAAAAGCTCAAATCGCAACGATGAAGCGAGCAATTTCCGGAGGGCAAATGAATGCTGTTAGTTCGGAAAATGATGCCAAGACCTCCGTAAGTGTGAGTGGTAATTTTTCCAATAATGAAGATGAAACCAAACACTCCTGGATGGATGTTAATGGAGATGGGTTACCGGATAAAGTATTCCAGGGAGGTGATGTAGCACTGAATTTAGGATATAGTTTTGCTCCGAGAGAACCCTGGGGTTATGTGGAGATCAGGGATGGGGAGAGTATTGATTATGGAGGAGGTATCGGTGTGAACTTTGGAAACTGGAGTGTAGCCGCCGGTATATCTCTGTCCAGAACCGAAAACGAAGCCAATACAACACTTCAGGATATCAATGGAGATGGACTGGTAGATATATTAACCAGAAGCGGAAGTACACTTACCGTAAATCTTAATACAGGTAACGGATTTGCTCCGGCCATACCTTGGGCAAATGCCCCGGGAATTAATGAAGGAGCTTCTACCGGAGAATCTGCAAATACCGCCTTTACAGTTTGTATTCCCTTGGTACCACCCATTCCTGTGGCTAAATTATGTTTTAACCCCAGTGGAACCATCGGTCACGGAGTAAGTAGAGACTGGCAACAGCTTAACGACCTTAACGGAGATGGATATCCGGATGTGTTGGAGTCAAAAAAAGATGAAGAGCTAAAAGTAAAACGATCCACGATTGCAAGGACTAATTTACTAAAAGGAGTAAAACGACCCTTAGGAGCTTCTTTTGAACTGGATTATGCCCGGGTAGGTAATACTTACGACCTACCTAATAATATCTGGGCTTTAACCACAGTAACGGTTCATGACGGTTTTGATGGAGACGGAGCAGATACCATGATAAGTACTTTTGAATATGAAGATGGTTTTTATAACCGCCATGAGCGCGATTTTTATGGATTTAAAACCGTAAAAAGCCACCAAAGGGATACGCAGGCCGGGAATTCTATTTACAGGACCGTGGTTCAGGAATTCAAAAACAATAATTATTACGAAAAGGGCTTACTGGAACGGGAAGTAATGCAGGACGGCACCGAAAACCTGTACACGGAAACACTGAATAGTTTTGCTCTAAAAGATATTACAACGGGAGCCAATCTTCCTTCAACTTTTGCAAATAATGATGCCGGTACCGCTTTCCCGGCAACTGTGGAAATGCAAAAAAACTTTTATGAGGGACAAACAACAGCGGGAAAAACCACGCGAGTGACTTATGGATATGATGTTTTAGGGAATATAATTTCTTATACGGATTTCGGAGACAGCGGGACAGCCGATGATATTTCATCCAGTATTACATATCACAATATTACAGATAAGTATATTGTGGGGACCCCGAGTTCCATTACAGTAAGTGGTAGCGGACAAACATATCGCCGTCGTGAAACCGATATTAATACCCTGAACGGAAATCTCATACAGATAAGAAAATATTTGGAAAACGGAGGTATTGCCACTTACGATATGGATTATGACCAATATGGAAACCTCACCAAAATCACTCGCCCTGAAAATGTATCAGGAGATCGGTTGTTTTTCGAATATGCATACGATCCGGAAGTACATACCTACACCACTCAGGTTACGGACGCTTATGGATATACCTCAAATTCGGAATACGAATATTTATTTGGACAAATGCTGTTGAGTACAGATCTCAACGGACAGCAAATGCGTTATGAAATCGATGATCTGGGAAGAATTACCACTGTAACAGGTCCTCTGGAACTGGCGGCTGGTTTACCCTATACCATTGCCTTTGAATATCATCCGGAGGCGGAAGTTCCATGGGCACTGACCCGACATTACGATCCGGCACACCCTGATAATGATTTGTTGACTTCTACTTTTATCGATGGATTAAAAAGAAACTTGCAGATGAAAAAGGATGGAGCTATCTATACTGCTCCACAAGGTGCTAATGATGAAGTTATGATTGTTTCAGGAAGGGTGACCTTTGATGCTTTTGGAAGAATTGTGGAAAACTACTACCCGGTAAGAGAACCTGTGGGTACACAAGGACAATTCAATTCTAGTTACGATATAATAACTCCAACCAGAACGGTATATGATGTGTTGGATAGAAATACGTTAACTACATTACCTGATGAAGCCATTACCAAAACAGAATACACTTTTGGAAGCGACAGAAATGGACAAACACAGTTTAGTACCAGAGTAACGGATGCTAATGGTATTTGGAAAGAAAGTTACACCAATGTGCGCGGTCTTACTACCGCAATACAGGAACTTTACAGTCAGGGAAGCAATATATGGACCAGTTATACGTATAATGCCATTAATGAACTGACAGAAGTAAAAGATGACCAAAACAATTTAATTACGTCTGAATATGATTGGTTGGGAAGACGTACTCAGGTAATACATCCCGATGCAGGTACGACTACTTTTCAATACGATTTGGCCAATAATATGACTCGAAAGGTAACCGCAAACCTGGCACTTAGTGGAGGAGGGATTGGCTATGAGTATGAGTTTGAACGCCTGACTAAAGTTAACTACCCGGATAATCCACAAAATAATGTGACATATACTTATGGTGATAGCGGTGCCCCTAACAATCGAGCAGGAAGAATAGTGGTTCAGGAAGATGCCACCGGGGCGCAGGAATTTTTCTATAATAGTCTGGGAGCTATGGTGAAAAACATCCGTACTATTGTGGTACCTGATAGCGAACTACTTACTTATACCACCCAATGGACCTATGATACCTGGAATCGGGTAACTGATATGATCTATCCCGACGGGGAAACCCTGAAGTACAGCTATAATTTAGGAGGATTGCTTCATGATATGTCCGGTAAAAAAGATGGTACCGATTATAACTATCTCACCCAGCTGGGGTATGACAAATTTGAACAACGGGTATATCTTAGTTATGGAAACGGAACGGAGACTTTTTATTCCTATGAACCCGAACGGCGTAGGTTGCACAATATGGTGGCAGAAACGGCCACCGATCGTAAAATGATGGATAATATATATACTTACGATCGCGTAAATAACATTCTCAGATTACAGAATAAGGCAGAAATCCCAGCTAGTAATTTAATGGGAGGACAAACGGATTATCAATATACCTATGACGATTTATACCGACTTACCTCTGCTACGGGAAGTCATTTGGGAAGTAATCATGAAAACCGCTACAGCCTGAATATGAGTTATAACAGTATTCACAGTATTACGCAAAAAAACCAATTGCATGAATTTAAGGGATATGATGAAACCGAATGGAGTCCGCGTAATAAAACTACCTATAACTGGGAATACCAGTATGGAGATACACAACCCCATGCGCCTATCCATATAGGCGATAGGGCCTATACATACGATGCAAACGGGAATCAAACCGGATGGACGCATGATGTAAGCGGTCAGGAACGTCAGATTGTATGGGACGAAGAAAACCGGATCAAAGCTATTGCCGATAACGGAGCGGTGTTCAGTTACGTTTATGATGCATCTAATGAGCGGGTACTCAAACGCAATGGCGGAGGACAGAATGTACGGGTTAATGGTAAGAATGCAGGTGGAAACGGCGGTATCGGGAACTATACAGTTTATGTAAATCCCTATGTGGTAATACGCAGTGGTAATTTCACCAAGCACTTTTATATTGAAAATCAGCGTATTGTAAGTAAACTGGGAGAAAGCAGTGATGGCTTATTGCAGGATACTGCGGGAACCGGGATCGATTATACAGCAAAAGAAACTGCCCTGAAAGGAAGTATTTTAAAGCTGTACGCCGACCTGGGGCTGGAAATGGAAAAAGTGGATGGCGAAGCGGGAAATAGCGGAAATCTGCCTCCAGGACAAAATAAAGACGGAAACACCAATGGAGGAGATAATAATGGTTCAGGCGGCAACGGAGTGAATAAGGAAGCCTTTATTTTCTATTATCATCCGGATCATTTGGGGAGCTCCGCTTATCTGACAGATACTAATGGAGAGGTGTATCAACATTTGGAGTACTTTGCCTTTGGTGAAACTTTCCTGGAAGAACACGGGAACAGTGAACGAACACCATATCTATTTAATGGGAAAGAACTGGATGAAGAAACCGGATTATATTATTATGGTGCCCGTTATTATGATCCCAGAACAAGCGTTTGGCAAAGTGTAGATCCCGTTGTAATTAATTACTTGGATGGACAACCCAATTACGGGGTTTTTTCTTCAGGAAACCTTAACACTTTTGCTTATACCTATCAAAACCCTGTCAATCTTTCAGATCCGAGTGGTAAGTTTCCTATTGCACCTATTCTCTGGTGGGTGGGAAAAAGAGCCGCTGCAGGAGCAATTGCGGATGTGGCGGTCCAGTTGGCAACTGAATGGATTTCTGGAGGAGGAAGTATCGCAGATGCATGGGGGCGCTTAGATATTGATGGTTGGCAGGTAGCGAGATCGGCAGGGGAAAACCTGGTTAAAGGCAAATATTCAGCAGCTGCTCTTTCCGCAGCAGGAGATATGATAACATATATGATGAAGAATGATGATTGGACATGGGAAGGTGCATTGATGGCGGCAGGTGAAGGAGGAATCTCATCCTTACTGGGAGATAAACTTGCTGGGCTCTTTATGCGTAAAATTGGAAGAAGAATTCCTGCTAGTAAAATCTTTAGAGGAGGTTTAGAAAATAGAAAGTTGGCGGAAGCTCATGCGTTGGGTACCAAATACAGAGGTTTTAAAAATGCTAATATTGAAATAAAAGAAAATAACCCGGTGTTTGATCTCTTTGATAATGCAGGTAATATTGTGGATGTGACTACGACTAGTGCAAGAAATTTAAGCGCTTCAAGTTTTTACAGAAAGTTAAACAGATTATCAGGAATGGGAGATGCTTATGGGGAAAGAACATTACAAATTTATGTCCAAAGAGGACAATATACTTCACAACAATTAAAAGATTTAAAAACTAAATTAAATTCTTACATTAGTAATAACAACTTAAATGTTAACATAAGTATTGATCAAATCAGATAATGCGAAAATATAGTTGCGAAGTAAAGCTATTGGTTGAATTGAGTTTCCTTAGAAACTTCTTAAGGGAGATTCTACACGAAACTCAATTCATTCCTTATAGAATGGATGTTCATTATAATGAATTCAAGGACTCAACTTTCCAAGTCTCTTTTGAAGAAGAGTTTTTGATTAAAAACATGGCACTTAAGGAAATGGGAGGAATTACGTCTTTTACCGTTTACGATAAATACTATCAAACGGAAAATCCAACCCCCTTTTTTAGATTTCGGTTAAACGATGTTTCTATTTCCACGACGGTGTTTTGTACCTTGGAATGGATTTCTTTTGATACACTGGAATGGTTTATCAATAAAGAGGTTTTTTCTAGGCTGCTTTCCTCAAAAGTATCCTTGGCATATGCTTACCTTTATGATCAAAAGGATGCATTCGATCAAAATAAAATTTCAACTAAACGTGGATTTGGTTTAAGAAGTTTGGTTCATGAATCAGACTGGGGTAAAAAAGTTATAGTAAGGGGATATACTTTTATGGCAGCACCTATATGTTATTTCGGAAAAGAATTTTATGATATAATACCTGAAGAGGTTTTTTTAAGTTTAGATTATTCTCAAAGTGTTAAAATTAATGGGCATAAGCTTGTAGAAGTAAGACTTTTTCAATTAAATGAACGGCCTCAGGATTCTAAGAATAGAAAGAAACAAAAAGAATTTTGGAAAAAAACAAAACTGCAAAAAGCAATAGATGGTTATCGGGTCAAAACAGCCGTAGATTTTGCTCAGTTTTTAAAAAATAGAGCTAAGAAATCTAAATCCAATTAAAAAAAGAGAATATCTGTTACGATAAATTATATGACGTATTCTCTAAATTGATCGATTAGAACTCACATAGGTAAAAGACCAGGAAACACAAACTGATACTTGCTAGGGTCTTAGATTAAATAGTGTTGAATATTTTTAGTTTTCTAATACTAAAAAATTTTTAAACGAGCCAAAGGATGTGATTTGCTAGAATAAAATAAGAAATCGTACACTTATTGAAATTAGCTGAGAGCATCAAATGTGTAGAAATTAGGGTCATGAACAAAAATAAGATCAGTACGAAACCCATTCGGTCAATTTTGTATTTTTTTCATAAAAAAAGAAAAATACTGGAGTTATTAATTAAGTTCAATCAGGATGATCATGTATTATTTTTTGATGGACACGATTTTTATTTAATTCATGAATCAAAGATTGAAAAAAGGAAGTGGATACATTTGAAGTATTCAAAATTAAAGGAAACAGATATCCGTATTCAGTTTATAAAAGATGATTGGGAAGAAAGTACTTTTTTTGTTGAATTAAGTAATGGAGATATTCTTCAACTGTATCAGCTAATTTATGGGTATGGCGATTGGACTCAGGATGTTAGAATTGTTTCCAGATCCAATAATCTGGATACTTACGAGTCGGTTAAAGAGTATATGAATGGGGATTGGATTAATGATACTGAAGTAAAAAACGAATTAAGCTGGCAGTAAAATAATTAAAGACTACAATAGGCTTTAAGCAACTTTTACTGTTAAAAAACTCAAGGGAAGTATTTACTTCCCTTTTTTTGTGTTAACGTTACTCTTCGAAATGCATTTGCTTCTTAAACCGTCAAATTATATTTCCATTAACGATAAGTTTAAACCAATACCTAACCCTTTTATGCTGGAAAAGTAATGAATCTGTCACATAATCCATCGTAAAAATCTTAAGTACAATATCCTTACTAATACAGGGAAATACCCTTAAGGTAATTCAAGGGAAAATCCCGTAGCATACTGATAATTATAGTGTTACATTTAAAAATACGAAAAGAAGACCTCTTAAATAAATGTTCTCCCCATTCCCTTAATACAAAATCCGCTAACTGGAAACGGGATGATAAATCAAAACAAAAACACAGACGGGAACAAAAATAATACGGATATCTCCGGCCTTACCAAAGAGAATGCAACGGAATCGAATGCACTTACCATCCCTAAAATTGAACTCCCGAAGGGAGGAGGAGCTCTCAAGGGAATCGATGAGAAATTTGAAGTGAATGCGGCTAACGGAACAGCGAATTTTAGCATCCCCTTACCGCTTTCTCCGGGACGGAACGGTTTTACTCCTTCACTAGCGTTGAGCTATAACTCCGGAGGAGGAAATAGCCCATATGGCCTTGGATGGTCTGTTGATTACCCTGCTATTCAACGTAAAACCGATAAGAGACTTCCCAGGTACAGAGACGGGCTTGAGGAAGATATTTTTCTTTTTTCGGGAGCAGAAGACCTGGTACCCTGTATGGAGAAAAAAGGTGGAACATGGGAAGAAAAGGAATACCCCGGTAACGGAGACGACGGATATTGGATAAAACAATACCGACCGAGGATTGAAGGGATCTTTGCCCGTATTGAGAAGATCTATCATGCAGATTACGGCACGTACTGGAAAGTAACTACCCGTGAGAATATCACAACCATTTTCGGGCAAAGTAAAGAAGCTCGGATAGCTGATCCTGAGGATGTCTCAAGGATTTTTCAGTGGATGCCGGAGTTCAGCTATGATGATAAAGGCAATTGGATGCAGTATCATTACAAACAGGATACGAATATTGATAAAAATGGAAGTCCCCTTGCCGATGAAAGTATTCCGGCGTTGCTTTTCGAAACAAACAGGAAGAGTGGAGTGGCTCCGTATACAAATACATATCTGAAAAAGATAACGTATGGAAATAAAAGTGCGTATTATGCGAATGTGTTAACACCTTATGATCCCCAAACCCCGGATAGCACTGAATATTTTTTCGAACTGGTTATGGACTATGGAGAACACCACTTGTTAGTTCCCACGCCGGAGGAAGTTCAGGATTGGGATTACAGGCCGGATCCGTTTTCATCGTATCGCTCCGGTTTTGAAATTAGAACGAATCGTTTGTGTAAACGCATTTTAATGTTTCATCATTTTAATGGTGAAAAACAGTTTGTAGGCACACCCGATGAGGGAGATTTTGGTGAAAACTATCTGGTAAGATCTATGAATCTTACTTATGAGCCCTCGTCGATAAACGATTCCGGACAAACAGAGGTAAGTTATCTCGCATCTATTGCACAATATGGTTATATTAGAAAACCTAGCGGGGAATACTCCGTAAGGTCTCTCCCGCCTGTTGAATTTACATATCAAAATTTACACTGGAACAAGAAAGTTAAAACCGTTGATAAAGAGGCTATTGTAAATGCACCTGTAGGTTTAACCAATAATTATCAGTGGGTAGACTTATACGGGGAAGGCATCTCCGGAATTTTTACGGAACAGGCAGAAGGTTGGTATTACAAAAGTAATTTAGGCGATCCGGATAATCTAGGTAAGATTAGCTTTAGCACGGCTCAAAAAGTCTTACAAAAACCTTCATTTACGGGATTTACTAATGGAAAATTATCACTCCAGGACCTAAATGCCGATGGAAATAAACAGATTGTGGTGAAGGAAGGAGGAATGCAGGGTTTTTTTGAGATTGGCGACAAAGCGGAATGGGAACCTTTTATGCCTTTCCAAAAGTTGGTCACGATAGATTTCAACGACCCTAATACCCGCTTAATTGATCTAACCGGAGACGGGCAACCGGATATTGTTATTTCGGAAGAGCATGTATTTGTTTGGTATGCTTCCGATGGAAAGAAAGGACATAAGCCGGCTGAAAAAACACTTAAAACCTTTGAGGAGGAACAGGGACCGGCTGTCGTTTTTGCTGATCAGTTACAAACTATTTTCCTGGCAGATATGTCCGGCGACGGTTTAACCGATATTGTCAGGATTCGAAATGGCGAAATATGTTATTGGGCTAATATGGGCTACGGAAAATTTAGTTCTAAGATATCCATGGAAAACGCCCCTGCTTTTGATCACCCCGATTTATTCAATCCGCAATACATCCATATGGCCGATGTAAGCGGTACGGGAGCTACCGATATTATTTATCTGGGGAAAAATCACTTTAGAGCTTTTATTAATTACAGCGGTAATGCCTGGAGCCTTCCTTTTGAAATAGACCCTTCTTTTCCGTTTAACAATAATAACCGGCTTTCGGTGGTAGATTTGTTGGGAACCGGGACTTCCTGCATTGTTTGGTCTTCCGATTTACCGGAACACGCAGAAACACCTATGCGGTATATTGATTTGATGGATAGTAAAAAACCGCATGTATTGGTCGGATATAGGAACAATATGGGAAAGGAAACCTCTTTTGAATACAAAAGCTCTACCTATTTTTATTTAAAAGATAAAAGAGAAGGAAATCCGTGGATCACAAAATTACCCTTTCCGGTTCAGGTGGTAAGCAAATTTATAGTAGAGGAAAAGATAACGGATGTTCGCTTTTCTACATTATACCACTACCATCATGGTTATTACGATTCGCTGGAGCGTGAATTTAGAGGATTCGGTATGGTGGAACAACTGGATTCGGAACACTATAAAGAATGGGAAAAAAATAACCTGTCAAATCGTTTAGACAGTTCGGAAATACTGTTTCAAAAACCCGTATTGACCAAGACGTGGTTTCATACCGGAGCCTTCTTGGAAAGAGAGCGTATTTTGCATCAGTTTGAAAATGAATACTGGCCGGCACAGTATACACAAAAATTTCCATCCGATCCGATACTTATCAATGAACCGAAACTAACCGACGCGAACGTTGATGATGAAATAAAACAATTAAAGGGAAAAGCTTACAGAGAAGCAATTCGTGCATGTAAGAGTATGATACTAAGGCAGGAAATATTCGCTTTGGAAGCATCGGAAGATATGCTGGAGGAAACACTGAGAAGAGAAAAAAAACCTTACACGGTAACTACACGTAATTGCAATATTCAACAACTACAACCCAGGAGCCATAATTACTTCGGAGTTTTTCTGGTTACTGAAAATGAGACTGTTACCATACATTATGAACGCAATATTACCGATCCTCGAATAGCTCATACCTTAAATCTTAAGATCGATGATCTTGGTAATATTTTGGAAAGCGCTTCCGTGGTGTACCCACGTCAGATAGCTACAATGCAACATCCGTTAAAACTGCTGGAAGATGCCGCAGAAGCATTAAATTATAAAAGAGAAGATGAGAAAGATGCTTATAAGGAGAGTTTATCTAAAACCAGGATGTTACAGGCCATTCCTAACATTACCTATACGATTAATAAATATACAAATGATATCGACCGGCCGGAGGTGTATCGATTAAGACAATTGGCGGATGTGCAAACTTTTGAAATAACGGGACTGGAAAAAGCAAATCAACCTTTATTAAAAGCCGAAGATTTTGATATGGTTTTCGATAAGCCCACGCTTGAATATCATATGGTACCACCAACCAGTGAACTGCGCAATCGGTTAATTGAACATATTCAAACTTCATTTTACAATGAGACACTTGACGACGAGCTGGCAATCGAAGTATTACCATCGCACGGAATAATTTATCAGAGTTACCAACTGGCTTATACAAATGCACTCCTCAATGATATTTATGGAGATAAACTCCCCAATACAGATACCGCTCTGGAAAATATTATGGGGAGCCTGGATCAGGACAGCGATCAGTCTGATGCTAAATTTTCAAAGAGAAATAACAGCTGGTGGATTCGTTCGGGGTTAATAGATTACATAGGAGTGGGAAGTCTTACAGATGCTGAAAACAGCTTTTTTAGCCCGAAAAGCTATATAGACCCCTTTGGTTCCAGGACCGAAGTATTTTACTATAAGGATTACTTTATAAATCTGGAAAGGGTTATTGATGAGCTAAATAATGAAATCATCACGGAGAACTTTAATTTTAGAACATTAGGCCCTATAAAAACAAAAGATATAAATGATAATCAATCGGAAATATGCCTGGACGAATTAGGGATGGTAAAAGCCATGGCTCTTATGGGAAAGGATGATGAAGCTGATAGTTTGCAAGGAATTGCCGAATACACCCTTGACACGGAAAGAAATTTAATTGCCGATTACCTGAAGGAATCCGATACGGTTGGATTGCGAACCAAAGCACATCAATTATTACAAAAAGCATCGGTACGCTTTGTATATGATTTTGATGCTTTCGTGGAATCAACGGTATTGAGGAAGGCTCAATCTAGAAGCGAGTTCGAGTCAACTCCCTGTAAACGTATACCTTACCGGCCCACAGTAATTGGCAGTATTTCCAGAGAGCAGCATAAGCTAGCAGAACCTGATGTTCAGCTGAGTTTTGAATATTCCGATGGAATCGGAAATGTAGTCATGGTTAAAGCCCAGGCCGAACCGGGTGAAGCTTTGGCCATGGTTATTCATGACGACTGTACTTTTGATTTGGAAATCAGGAATACGGGAGATCAGTTACGTTGGATTGGCAATGGACGAACCATACTAAACAATAAAGGAAATCCGGTTAAGCAATATGAGCCCTATTTTTCGGTTTCTCCCTTCTTCGAGAGCGCAAAAGAACTGGTTGAAAGGGGATTTACTCCGGTTATGTATTATGACTCTATAGGAAGGTTAATAAAAACAGAATTCCCGGATGGTTCTTTTTCAAAGGTGGAATTTGACAGTTGGCAACAGCGTATATTCGATCAGAACGACACGATTAAGGAAAGTTTATGGTACAAAAACAGAAAGGACGGCCAATTAGGAGCCGATCAGAAACTGGCTGCGGAAAAAGCGGTAAAACATAACGGTACACCATTGGTAATACACCTGGATACTTTAGGTCGCTCTGTTTTAAGTGTGAGTCACAATAAAACAGGAACCAGAGATCTGCTCGGTAGATTACAACCTACCGATGATGAATATTACAGTACTCAGATTATACTTGATATCGAAGGGAATACACAAAAGGTGATAGACGCAAAAGGCAATGAGGTTATGTCTTATAAATACGATATGCTCGGGCATCGGGTTTATGAAAATAGTATGGATGCCGGAGAGCGTTGGATGCTGAATAACACCATGGGAAATCCTGTTAAAGTATGGGATAGCAGAGATTTTATTTTTACGTATGAATACGATGAATTGCAGCGGCCGGTTAAGATGAGGGTCTTTGGCGGTCCTCATAATTTCAATCATTTGTACGAGGTAATAGAATACGGCGACAGAAAAAACCAACCCTTGGCGGAAAGGAATACCAGAAAACAAAACAATCTGCTCGGAGAAAAGATGGTTCACAAAGACACGTCCGGACTTACCACATTTATTAAATACGATTTTAAGAGCAATTTACTGGAAAGCACTAAACGCTTGTTACAAAAATAAAATATGTTCAATTCAGAGACATACAGGATACCGGACTGGTCTGCGGGGCTTTCCCTTGAAGGGGAGCAGTATGTGCATGTACAGGCGTATGATGCTTTGAATCGTTCGGTATCGGAGGTAACGGGTAGAAGTGGTATGGCAATGAGCCGGGTGCTGTATGGATATAACGAATCGGGCCTGTTAAATGCGGTACGTGCAGATGCCTCGGGCACGGGTATGGAAGACTATGTAAGGGAGATTAGCTATAATGAACAGGGTCAGCGTACCTTGATAAGCTATGGCAATGGAAGTGAGACACGCTATAGGTATGATAGAGCGACCTTTCGAATGTTATCTTTAATCACCCGCGGTAGTCCGGGTAAGCTACAGGACTTTCATTACAGTTATGATGCAGTAGGAAATATCAGTGAGATACACAATGCTTCGGAAGACACTTTGTACTTCAACAACCAGGAGGTATCTGCCTCGAATGATTATGAGTATGACAGTTTATACCGGTTGATCTACGCCACGGGCAGAGAACACATCGGTCAGTTGGGTGTACATGCAAATACCCCGGATAGTCAGGGGGATGAATTCCGGGTTAATTTACCACACCCTGGCGATGGCAATGCGTTACAGGGCTATCGTCAGCATTATAGTTATGATGGCGTAGGTAATATGTTGTTACTACGCCATATAGGAGGTTTGGGCAGTATGACACATCGCTGGAGCCGTGTATTTAGGTACAATAACAATGAGGCGGACCGAGATGTATTGGGAATACCTGCAGGAACGAAGAAGAACAATCAACTGCTCAGGAGTGAATCAGGCGGCCTGGTGTCGAACTATAGCTATGATGTGCATGGGAACATGGCTGGTTTACAGGAGGGTAGCTATCGTGTGAGTTGGAGTAGTATGGATCGTTTGAAGTATGTGGAGCTTCCGGGAGGCACCTCGCATTACTGGTACAGTATAGAAGGAGTTCGAACGAGGAAGGTATTGACCGATGGCGAGAAGATAGGAAAGGAACGGATCTATTACGGGAACCTGGAGGTGTATCGGGAGTATACGTCCACGGGTAGTGTACGAATGGAACGCGAGAGTTATCATGTGGTAGATGATACAAGTCGTATAGCGTTGGTGGAACACAAGACGATCGACCATCCGAGTGACAGTAGTGCCACGGAGTTATTGCGCTATCAATACGGGAACCATTTGGGCTCGTCGAGTTTGGAGTTGGATGCTGGAGGTAGAATAATTTCGTATGAGGAGTATTATGCTTATGGCACGACGAGTTATCAGGCGCAGCATGCAGGGATCAGATCGGCCTCGAAGCGTTACCGCTATACGGGGATGGAGCGAGATGAGGAGAGTGGATTGAGTTACCACAATGCACGGTATTACCTCCCGTGGCTGGCCAGATGGCTGAATCCGGATCCTATTGGAATAGAAGGAGGGATCAATCTATTTGAATATACCGCGAGCAATCCTATCACTTTTATTGATCCTACGGGAAATAAACTAGTTGAACATAAAGGAAATATAGGAGGTTTTAGTGAAAAGGAATTAAATGATGCAATTAAAACTGTCTATGGAGAAATTTCAGCCAAAATTCATCCGGATTTGGAAAAGGAAGCAAAAGCAGTGGCTTCTACAATATTTAATAGGTTAGAAGATATTAAAAAAACTAGAAAAGAGTATGAAAAGACTTCCAAAGAATACAAAAAAGCAAAGGCAAAAGTAACTAAGGAAAAAAAAGATGTGGATGCTGCTAATAAGGAATATGAGGAATTAACTAAAAATGAGTCTAAAAATAAAAGCGCCATAAGAAAAGAATTAAAAGGAAAATATAAAGATAGTAAGGAAAGAGAAAAAGAGGTTGAAAAAGAATATAAATCAAGGGTAAAAAAAGCAAAAGATAAAATTAAGAAAGAAAAAAAAGAACTTAGAAATGCAGAAAAAGAGCTTAAAGCTAAGTACAAATTGTTTGAAACTGCAAGAGATAATAAGATAGCCTCAGAATCTTACATAAAAGAGTCAAAGCGTTCAAATACAAAAGTTACTCTTAGTGATATTGTTGAACAACATTCTCAGTATGAAGGAACTCGCAAGGGAAAAGAAGATTTTAAGAAATTCCCTCAAATGAGTAAGGGAGCTCAGGCAAGACATGAGAAAAGATTTGAAGTTGCAAAAAAAGCGGTTATTGACCTAGCAAAAGGAGGAACTAAAGATCCTTATGTTCAATTTAGATCAAACAGAGGAGGCAAGAGAATACTTAAAAAAGGACAAGTGAGAATAGGTGGAAATGATTTTTGGAAATAAAATAGTCCTGTAAGATAAACAGACTACTAAAACAAACTTGTTATAAGATGTTCAATTCAGAGACATACAGGATACCGGACTGGTCTGCGGGACTTTCCCTTGAAGGGGAGCAGTATGTGCATGTACAGGCATATGATGCTTTGAATCGTTCGGTATCGGAGGTAACGGGTAGAAGTGGTATGGCAATGAGCCGGGTGCTGTATGGTTATAACGAATCGGGCCTGTTAAATGTGGTACGTGCAGATGCCTCGGGCACAGGTATGGAAGACTATGTAAGGGAGATTAGCTATAATGAACAGGGTCAGCGTACCTTGATAAGCTATGGCAATGGAAGTGAGACACGCTATAGGTATGATAGAGCGACCTTTCGAATGTTATCTTTAATCACCCGCGGTAGTCCGGGTAAGCTACAGGACTTTCATTACAGTTATGATGCAGTAGGAAATATCAGTGAGATACACAATGCTTCGGAAGACACTTTGTACTTCAACAACCAGGAGGTATCTGCCTCGAATGATTATGAGTATGACAGTTTATACCGGTTGATCTACGCCACGGGCAGAGAACACATCGGTCAGTTGGGTGTACATGCAAATACCCCGGATAGTCAGGGGGATGAATTCCGGGTTAATTTACCACACCCTGGCGATGGCAATGCGTTACAGGGCTATCGTCAGCATTATAGTTATGATGGCGTAGGTAATATGTTGTTACTACGCCATATAGGAGGTTTGGGCAGTATGACACATCGCTGGAGCCGTGTATTTAGGTACAATAACAATGAGGCGGACCGAGATGTATTGGGAATACCTGCAGGAACGAAGAAGAACAATCAACTGCTCAGGAGTGAATCAGGCGGCCTGGTGTCGAACTATAGCTATGATGTGCATGGGAACATGGCTGGTTTACAGGAGGGTAGCTATCGTGTGAGTTGGAGTAGTATGGATCGTTTGGAGTATGTGGAGCTTCCGGGAGGCACCTCGCATTACTGGTACAGTATAGAAGGAGTTCGAACGAGGAAGGTATTGACCGATGGCGAGAAGATAGGCAAGGAACGGATCTATTACGGGAACCTGGAGGTGTATCGGGAGTATACGTCCACGGGTAGTGTACGAATGGAACGCGAGAGTTATCATGTGGTAGATGATACAAGTCGTATAGCGTTGGTGGAACACAAGACGATCGACCATCCGAGTGACAGTAGTGCCACGGAGTTATTGCGCTATCAATACGGGAACCATTTGGGCTCGTCGAGTTTGGAGTTGGATGCTGGAGGTAGAATAATTTCGTATGAGGAGTATTATGCTTATGGCACGACGAGTTATCAGGCGCAGCATGCAGGGATCAGATCGGCCTCGAAGCGTTACCGCTATACGGGGATGGAGCGAGATGAGGAGAGTGGATTGAGTTACCACAATGCACGGTATTACCTCCCGTGGCTGGCCAGATGGCTGAACCCGGATCCTATTGGAATAGAAGGAGGGATCAATCTATTTGAATATACCGCGAGCAATCCTATAAGTTTTAAAGATACTCAAGGCCTTGATATTGAATACACTCCGGAGGAATTTAGAGAACAACTGGGAGCGAGATTTTTACAAATTTCTCAAAATATCATTGATGAAGGAGTGGAAAACCTGAATGCAACTACCTTAATAAGGCTTTCATTGGAAAGGTTATCTGCCGAAATGGGAGACAGGATTGTTATTGCAGGCTCTATTGCAGATCGTATTGGTGCTTATCAGGAGAATCCTCACGGAGATACTTGGGATAGTTTATCTGAAGAAGGCCAAGCATCACTCTCAGAGTTTTTAATGGGTTTGTCATTTATGGATCTGGGAGTCGCGGTGAATTATAATTTAGAAATACATAACCCTGAATTGCTTCTGGAAGCTTTCGATTTTAGCCAGGGATGGCCTGCATTAGCGCTAACCACCGATGTTGATGATTATTCTGAACAACATGCAGAAACAGTGAGATCTATTGTTAATTCGGCAATCGATTCGGCATTTTCCTATTTTGAAGCAAGGGGAGAAGAATTTACGGGTTGGGATGTACTCGTTGTGGCCGGATCTTTTCTAACAAATACACGAAGGATAGATGCATATACCTCACAGAATATTGTATTGCGGGATGCACAACATTATATACACGGACGATTGGCTAGTTATAGAGCGCATCCGATTGCCAGAATGGTGCTTGGAATTGCACCGAATGCCGATCTACGGAATATTCCGGTACCCTCGTTCCTGCAAAGTAGATTTGGAGATTTGGCATCGATGGTTTGGGATTCCATGAAATTTGTTTCACCGGCTTTAACTACGGATGAATTACCACCATCACCCACGGGAGGAAGAGCCTGGGCGGAAAGAGGAAGTGCTGATTATCGAAGGTTTGATTTGGGTAATATTGACAATCAAAACCACAGACCACATTATATATCAATTGATTAAGAAACACTAAAAAATATGTTCAATTCAGAGACATACAGGATACCTGACTGGTCTGCGGGACTTTCCCTTGAAGGGGAGCAGTATGTGCATGTACAGGCGTATGATGCTTTGAATCGTTCGGTATCGGAGGTAACGGGTAGAAGTGGTATGGCAATGAGCCGGGTATTGTATGGATATAACGAATCGGGCCTGTTAAATGTGGTACGTGCAGATGCCTCGGGCACAGGTATGGAAGACTATGTAAGGGAGATTAGCTATAATGAACAGGGTCAGCGTACCTTGATAAGCTATGGCAATGGAAGTGAGACACGCTATAGGTATGATAGAGCGACCTTTCGAATGTTATCTTTAATCACCCGCGGTAGTCCGGGTAAGCTACAGGACTTTCATTACAGTTATGATGCAGTAGGAAATATCAGTGAGATACACAATGCTTCGGAAGACACTTTGTACTTCAACAACCAGGAGGTATCTGCCTCGAATGATTATGAGTATGACAGTTTATACCGGTTGATCTACGCCACGGGCAGAGAACACATCGGTCAGTTGGGTGTACATGCAAATACCCCGGATAGTCAGGGGGATGAATTCCGGGTTAATTTACCACACCCTGGCGATGGCAATGCGTTACAGGGCTATCGTCAGCATTATAGTTATGATGGCGTAGGTAATATGTTGTTACTACGCCATATAGGAGGTTTGGGCAGTATGACACATCGCTGGAGCCGTGTATTTAGGTACAATAACAATGAGGCGGACCGAGATGTATTGGGAATACCTGCAGGAACGAAGAAGAACAATCAACTGCTCAGGAGTGAATCAGGCGGCCTGGTGTCGAACTATAGCTATGATGTGCATGGGAACATGGCTGGTTTACAGGAGGGTAGCTATCGTGTGAGTTGGAGTAGTATGGATCGTTTGAAGTATGTGGAGCTTCCGGGAGGCACCTCGCATTACTGGTACAGTATAGAAGGAGTTCGAACAAGGAAGGTATTGACCGATGGCGAGAAGATAGGAAAGGAACGGATCTATTACGGGAACCTGGAGGTGTATCGGGAGTATACGTCCACGGGTAGTGTACGAATGGAACGCGAGAGTTATCATGTGGTAGCTGATACAAGTCGTATAGCGTTGGTGGAACACAAGACGATCGACCATCCGAGTGACAGTAGTGCCACGGAGTTATTGCGCTATCAATACGGGAACCATTTGGGCTCGTCGAGTTTGGAGTTGGATGCTGGAGGTAGAATAATTTCTTATGAGGAGTATTATGCTTATGGTACGACGAGTTATCAGGCGCAGCATGCAGGGATCAGATCGGCCTCGAAGCGTTACCGCTATACGGGGATGGAGCGAGATGAGGAGAGTGGATTGAGTTACCACAATGCACGGTATTACCTCCCGTGGCTGGCCAGATGGCTGAATCCGGATCCTATTGGAATAGGAGATGGGGTGAATGTTTATCAGTACGCAAAAAATACCCTGTTAAACATAACGACAAAGCCGGGGAGGAATCGAATGAAACCGAAGAGGATACCAAAAAAACGGCTAAACCCGCCAAACCAAAACTCAAAATTCACATCAGTAAACAGGTGGATTCTTTAGGATTTAGGGGCTATGGCGAGGAAGCGAAAAAAGCGGTTAAAGCAACCATAGAGAAGAAGTTAAAATTTCTTGACAAAAAGATGGACGTTGAAGTAGATTTTAAAATGTTAAAAAAGGATAAGTTAAAGCCCGGGGAAATTCAAGTTTATCTCGTAGAGCAGAGCATAGGAAAAGAAAGAATTAAAAAACTACTCAAAAAACACGGTATAAAATCTCCCTCTGCTAAACTTGTGAATGAGATAGAAGCCAATATGAAATCGGGACACGGATTAAATGTTAAAGATTCTAATGATAAAGGCCCTGGATTAATTTTAGTTCCCGTTAGCACAAATATAGCGGATTTAGCAAGTAGATATCCCGGACAAACGGATGAACAACTAAAGAAGGGTAAGGAAAATATGGGTAAGGCCATTGCAGAGCTTTCTCTTCATGAACTTGGTCATGGATTTGGACTAAAACACACAAAAAAGAAGGGAAAAGAAGTTGCCACTAGTTCGCCCCCTTTAATTATGGATACTACATTAGACCTTTCGTCGCCTGATAAATTTGATTCCAGAGATTTTACCGGGAAACAGAAAAAAAAGCTTGTAAAAAACATAAGTAAATGGATGGGTATAAAGCCATCAAAAAGGAAAAAGAAAAAAAGTAAATAAAATATGTTCAATTCAGAGACATACAAGATACCGGACTGGTCTGCAGGACTTTCCCTTGAAGGGGAGCAGTATGTGCATTTACAGGCATATGATGCTTTGAATCGTTCGGTATCGGAGGTAACGGGTAGAAGTGGTATGGCAATGAGCCGGGTGCTGTATGGTTATAACGAATCGGGCCTGTTAAATGCGGTACGTGCAGATGCCTCGGGCACAGGTATGGAAGACTATGTAAGGGAGATTAGCTATAATGAACAGGGTCAGCGTACCTTGATAAGCTATGGCAATGGAAGTGAGACACGCTATAGGTATGATAGAGCGACCTTTCGAATGTTATCTTTAATCACCCGCGGTAGTCCGGGTAAGCTACAGGACTTTCATTACAGTTATGATGCAGTAGGAAATATCAGTGAGATACACAATGCTTCGGAAGACACTTTGTACTTCAACAACCAGGAGGTATCTGCCTCGAATGATTATGAGTATGACAGTTTATACCGGTTGATCTACGCCACGGGCAGAGAACACATCGGTCAGTTGGGTGTACATGCAAATACCCCGGATAGTCAGGGGGATGAATTCCGGGTTAATTTACCACACCCTGGCGATGGCAATGCGTTACAGGGCTATCGTCAGCATTATAGTTATGATGGCGTAGGTAATATGTTGTTACTACGCCATATAGGAGGTTTGGGCAGTATGACACATCGCTGGAGCCGTGTATTTAGGTACAATAACAATGAGGCGGACCGAGATGTATTGGGAATACCTGCAGGAACGAAGAAGAACAATCAACTGCTCAGGAGTGAATCAGGCGGCCTGGTGTCGAACTATAGCTATGATGTGCATGGGAACATGGCTGGTTTACAGGAGGGTAGCTATCGTGTGAGTTGGAGTAGTATGGATCGTTTGGAGTATGTGGAGCTTCCGGGAGGCACCTCGCATTACTGGTACAGTATAGAAGGAGTTCGAACAAGGAAGGTATTGACCGATGGCGAGAAGATAGGCAAGGAACGGATCTATTACGGGAACCTGGAGGTGTATCGGGAGTATACGTCCACGGGTAGTGTACGAATGGAACGCGAGAGTTATCATGTGGTAGATGATACAAGTCGTATAGCGCTGGTGGAACACAAGACGATCGACCATCCGAGTGACAGTAGTGCCACGGAGTTATTGCGCTATCAATACGGGAACCATTTGGGCTCGTCGAGTTTGGAGTTGGATGCTGGAGGTAGAATAATTTCGTATGAGGAGTATTATGCTTATGGCACGACGAGTTATCAGGCGCAGCATGCAGGGATCAGATCGGCCTCGAAGCGTTACCGCTATACGGGGATGGAGCGAGATGAGGAGAGTGGATTGAGTTACCACAGTGCACGGTATTACCTCCCGTGGCTGGCCAGATGGCTGAATCCGGATCCTATTTATTTGACAAGTAAAAATATAACAGATAGTTATAAAGGAGATAAAACAAATACTAACAATGATCAAATACGGGAGCAAGTCCATAATTTATCCTTGTACATAGGTTTTGAGAATAACCCTGTTAAATTCACCGATGATACCGGTTATGAAGTTGATTTCTCCGAGGCTATAGAAAACGACATGGGCCGAGAGGTGCAAAATATTGTAAACGATCTTGAGTATGTAACAGGAATAGATTTAAGAATTAATGAACAAACACATCGTTTGGAAATTGTATATGATGAAAATGGAGAACCCGTAAGCGCAGAAAATGTAGCTCAGGGAGGAGGAAGTCAAACAGCTCGTGAGTTTTTAAGATCTATTATAAATAGTGAAGACGTTATTACCGTATCCATTGAACATATGGTACATGATGATCAGCACTGGAACAGTAGGGGATTTCGGGGTTCATATGCCAGGGGTAATAGCATCCGACTGGAAAGAACCCGAACGGTACAGGCTATTAATGCCTTACGTGATGCCAGTCTCGGTTCCTTAAGAGGAATAGATGCACGAACATTTGGTTGGGGAATGCAATTTCTCCACGAGGCTAGACACACCAATGTAGGAGGAGGTTATCAGGATAATTATTCTCGTAGTGGTAACCCCCGGGGAGATGTAGTAGACTGGGTAAATAGAATACGTAGTGAAATTCCCGGATTTGGAAGAAGAACGCGTTATATTCCCTGGCCTCCCAGAAATTCCTGGAGAGCAACCGTAAGAAGCATTTTTCAGACAGATCGGCAAGTTGAGTACGATAGAATTCTTTTCTATTCCCAGAACAACAGATGGGACTCCCGGGCCCGAGAATTTTTACGCAATCATTACGATCGGTTAATGCAAAATTTTCTCGATGAGATAGGAGCTAACTAAATAGCTTAGGCAAAATTTGAACAGCATATTAACCAAAATCGTTTTAAAATTTAGAAATCAGAAATCAGAAATCAGAAATCAGAAATCAGCAATTAGAAATTATAAATCAGAAATTAGAACCCTCCCCAGGCCGTAACTAAAATAATAAGACCATGAAAAAATTAGAACTAACGGCGGCAAAAAAATCAAAGAAAGATGTAAACAATATTCATATTGCGTTAAAAAAACTACGGTTAAGCATCGACAAAAAAGAACTGCTTGCAAAGGAAGTGGGTAGTACAACCATTGAAGCGATCAAAGCATTTCAAAAAAAGAACAAAATTCCTACCACAGGCAGATTAAATAAGAATACGCTTAAAAAAATCAATGAAGAACTGGAGCATACCTATTTTGCACGGAACAAAACAAGAATCACCAAACTTCACAGTAACCTGGAGCGGCTTGGTTATAAAGTTGATAATAAGGAAAGAAACCTCAGGCATATTGATACGACCACCCGGAGAGCTCTGCGAAACTTTGCACGGAAAAATGGTCTTTCCCTGGCTGAGGGTAGAATAACGGAAGCACTGGTTATTAAACTGGAAGAGGCCGCCATTAAAAAACGATTTACAACAAAAACCCAAATCGGAAAATTGCACAAGCAGCTTAATGCTGTAAATAGAATCGGGAAGCTCAATGTGACCATTGATCAGCGGGAGCTTATGGACAAACGCTTGGGACAATCCACTACCAATGCCATTAAAGAGTTTCAGGAAAAATATAACATTCCGGCAACCGGAAAACTGGACGCCATCACACTGGATCGTTTAAACAGTGTGGCCAGTAGCCGCGGGACTTCAATTAAACTAATGCCCAGGCCGGCGGCTCAGGAAGTTACATACGTTTCTTCACGTCTCAGATTGAATAAAGTATCTACCAAAGTAGCGGAATTACAAAAGGCATTATCAGGACTGGGTTATGCTGTAGCTCTGAAAGAATATAATACGCAAACGTTTGGAAAGACTACATTAAAAGCCGTTCAGGATTTTCAAAAATCACGAGGCCTTATTACCGATGGACATGTTGATAAGAAAACGGCAGACCTGCTAAATCGAGCGGTAGACAGATTAAATCCGCTAGCGAAGAAAACAACTACGGTGACCTACAGAGTTAAAGGATCGGTGAGAGATGAATTACTGAACCGCTTGGGGAATATGGTGTTAAAGGTATACGAACGAAAACTGGATGGAACCTCCGCTGAACCTCTGGTAACAAAAAAGAACCATACTTCAGGATTTTTTGACTTTACCTATTCGCCTCCGTTAGATCCGTTCACCGGAAAACCTAAAAATAACTTTCATCTGGAAATACACTTATTTGATGAACAGGATACCCTGGTGGAGAAACAAATTGCATACAACGTAGCCCAAATACAATGGTTTAATTTCAATCTAGCCGATGAACCCTACATGGGGACACCTTTTTACTATGAAATGATGTCTAAATTAACCAAAGGACTGGAAGGAGCATCGCTATCCGATATTACAGAAACCGAAGAAAACAAACAGATTACCTTGCTAAGCAGGGAAACCGGGGTTCCCAAACAGACAGTTATGCGTATGGTGTTAAGCGAATTGGTTTCACAGGATATTAATCACTCGGAAATCACCCCCGAGGTGGTTTTTGCGTGCGTTAAACAAAATTTTCCTCCTCGTTTGCCCGGCAACTTACTGGAAGCTACACTTCTTTGGGAAAATATTAATGTATTGGTAGAAGATACTGCTGCCGGATTGGTGTTTAGTTCAGAAGAGGCTCTCTCGCAAATTATCGACCTGGCCATCGGCGAAAACCTGGTTTCTCTTTCCGTCAAGCACGGGAAAGAAAATATCATGGAAGCTTTTAAGACACTTAAAAATACATTTACCCTGGAGAAACCCATTCTAGTGGGTAATGGTACCTTAAAAGCATTATTGGATGAAACCTCCGTAAATGAAGATCAATACGCTTTGATTTCGGAGGCCTTTATAACACATAACGGTACGGGAAGCGCCTTCTGGGAAGCGCTGGAAGCCGAGAGTATCAGCGCGAACGATTTGGAAGATTTGAAATCTACCCTGGATTTAGCCATAGTAACAAAATCTTTTACTCCGGCTATTACCTCTATAAAAACCATGATTGCCGATTCGACAAATACCGCTTTTTCAAAAACCAGCGATGTAGCTAAATTCAATGTAGATGAATGGGTAACGCATGTAAAGAACACGGGTTCTCAGGTACCGGCCAATATCCCCGGTGATAACCAGGAGGATAAAATAAAAAATTATGCCATTGCCATAGAGAGGAATGCCTCCCGTTTATACCCTACAATTTCGGCAGTGGCCAGAATAAAGCAGAAAGGGAATCATGCATTGACCAAAATAGATGAGATAGAGGCATTTGCAGATGAACACCAGGAGCTGAACTTTAAGCGTACCAACCTGGATAAATATATCATAGATAACTCTGTTGATGCCGATGATACATTGAAAAAAGAACTGAAAATAGTGCAGCGTGTTTATAAAAATGCGGTGGATTCTGACTCTACGGCTGCATTGATGGCTGAATCTATACACAGTGCGCATCAGATGTATCGCATGGGGAAAAACCGACTCATCGAAACACTTTCAGAGCACGGCATTGTACGGGGAAAGGCAAATCGTATTTTTGAAAATGCTCAATTGAGATATGCTCAGGTACTGGCCAGGTTTTCCGAATTTCGATATGAGTTCAATAAGGATATACCCAAAGCTATCAGGCATTTAAAACCGGATAGTAAAGAAATACAGGATCTTATTGGAGAAATTCCCGATTTGGAGGTTCTTTTTGGAAGTATGGATAGCTGTGATTGCAAGCATTGTCAATCCTTATACGGGCCTGCAGCGTATTTTACAGACATACTTAATTTTCTGGATAAACACAATTCTTTGGTTATCGGAGCTAATAGTAAACCTAAAAAAGTACAGGAGGTTTTACTCGATCGACGTCCCGACCTTGGTAAAATAAAACTCAATTGTACCAATACACATACCCCGATGCCTTTTATCGATTTGGTATGTGAGATTCTGGAAAACCATATTGATCCGCAACAACCCGATTTTGAGTATCAAACTACATTAGATACCGATAGTTTACAGGCAATACCTCAGTATATAAGGCCGCATGCCTATGAAACCCTGGCAACCGCTAATTTTCCTGTAAACGAATCTTTTCATTTATGGCATAAAGAAATCCGGTTAAACCTGGAACATTTCGGGATTCCGCGATGGGAATTAATGGAAAAATTCCAGAATATTTCAGATCCGAATAATCTTATACCTACAGCGACTGAAATTGCTGCCGAATATTTTGAAATGTCCCGGCATGAGGTAAATATCGTAACAACAGCCGCTCCAACCAATATTTTACTGGATAATTATTGGAATTTGGATACGTCGGTTACCTCTTTATCAGTGGAAACATTTTTAAACCGATCAAAACTAACCTATAATGAGCTATTAAAACTTTTAAGTGTTGGTTTCGTAAATGGTTCCGGTACATCACCCATGGAAATCCACAGGCCGGCTACAACCTGCGACCTTTCCTTGCAAACTCTTGAGAACCTTACCAGAGAACGATTCGATTTGATACATCGTTTTATTCGATTGTGGAGAAAAACGCCCTGGACTATGTGGGAGTTGGGGCTGCTCATCGATAACAACGAAATAGGAAAGAAGAAAATTAATGCGGAAACGTTAATTCATTTGAAAGGGTTTCACCTGCTTCAAAAAAAATTAAACCAACCCCTGGAGGTCCTACTGGCTTTTTATGGCCCTATCCCGGTAAAAAAACCTCCTACAGAACCGGAACAGCTTCGTATAGAACTTCCTTCTCCCTATGAAAAATTCTTTTTAAACAGAATACTGGCTAACCCCACCGATGTGGCTAATCCGGGAAGTTCTCCGTTTGAAATAGCTTCTATGGATGGATCTGTTCCACTCGATACCGACCCCGTTACCGGATATTCGCCTATTCCGCAAATTCTGTCCGCTTTATCCATTTCCAGAGAAGCGTATAATCACCTGGAAGGGCTAACAAGTGGTACTTTAACATTAGATACACTCTCCATATTATTTAGATATTCGCATTTGGCAAAAGGATTAAAAATGTCCGTCGCAGATCTTATGAGGCTGTTGAATGTTATGGGAGGCATAAATCCTTTTCAGTCCATTGAAATAACATGGCAGTTCATAAAGCAACTGGAACTGGTAAAAGAAAGCGATTTTGATTTCCGGGAGTTGGAGTATATCCTTACTTTTAATAATGACGCAACTATCGGGTTACGAGAGGAAACCTTAATTCAATACCTGGAAGCGTTGAGGGGAATTGTGGAACGGAATCGTGAATTGATTGCGTTGTTGAAACTTTCCGACACACAAAGAACCACTATAACGGCTTTTAATACCACAAGTCTAACAGGTGTAACCCGGGCAAATGCCCTTACAGCCATTACGGGCCTTAAAACAACCCTTACCGACGTATCGGATAGGTTTATCCAGGCAGACTTTGGCGTGGAATCTCTGAATTACATTCTGGCTTTTGAGGATTCCGAGGCATTTTCTGTGGTAACCCTCAGTGAAATGATTCAGTTGTTACAGGACCAGGTAACGGATCTGTATAATAACGGCGAGAAAAATACAATAGGTTTTATCGCGGATGCCTTCGGATTGGGGGTTGAGGAAACGGGCATGATACTTTCTAATTTAAATGTGCCGGACGAGTCGGATACTTTAATAGATGTCTTAACCGATGAGGGGCTTATTTCAAGAGATACGGAAGGCGCTTATACGGAGATTTCAGAAGCCAACTTTGAACATCACTTTGCATCCATACGTTTTATTCACAAAATTACGGTTCTGAATAATAAAATAAGTCTTTCAGCTAAGGAATGGGACTGGTTTATGAAACACCACACCGGGATTAAATCACTGGACTTTAATTCAATTCCCGGTAAAAGTACAATGGCAGATGCATCCTATACGGAACTGATGAATTTGTACAGATGGTATCGCTTTAGCAGAAATTATCCGGAGCCGGAAGATATATCTCTTCCGAAAATCCTGGAATTAGCTTCGGATAGCGGTTCATCCAAATCGGAAATTATTAAATCATTGGCCGCACTTACTCAATGGGAAGAGCAAGATATTATCGATTTGGATGCGGGCTTCGGATTACAGCATACCGCTACCGTTTTAGACTACACTAAGGTTGAAACCTATCTTCAGCTGGAAGCGGCCATTAAAATAATAAAAATCATAGGAAGCGATGTTAGTGCATTTTTTTCCTGGGTGTTACGAGACGATTTAACCCTGCAAAAAGATATTGCAGAACAAACGCGTTACGCGATTAAATCAAAATACACTTATGAGAACTGGCTTGATAAAATAACACCCATTCAAAATGAGTTGAGGGTAGCCAAACGATCAGCCCTCGTTGCTTATCATTTGGATCATTCACAGCGAACACAACCTGCCAAAGTTACGGTTAACGGAAAGCGTATTCTGAACCCTTTGTTCTGGAAAGATGCCGGTGCCATGTATAAATATTTCCTTATTGATGTGGAAATGGGACCGGATCAGTTAACCTCCCGATTAAAACAAGCCATTAGCAGCGTACAGTTTTTTGTACAGCGTTGTTTTCTTAATTTGGAACAGTTGTTCGTTCAGGTAGGCCAGGAGGAAAAGGAAGATGTGAGTTCAGACCATTCATGGAGGCAATGGAGATGGATGAAGACCTACAGGATATGGGAAGCCAACAGGAAGGTGTTTTTCTATCCCGAAAATTGGATAGAACCTGAGTTACGCGACGATAAATCTCCTTTTTTTAAGGAACTGGAAGAGGAACTCATGCAGGGCGAAATGACACATGAAAATGCCGAAACAGCTTTTTTAAATTACCTTCATAAGGTAGATGAGGTGGCTAATCTCACCGTATGCGGACTCTATCACGAATACGAAGATCTCAATAACGATAATGAGCTTTATGAGATCAATAAAGTACATGTACTGGCCAAAACAAAGGAAGATCCTTCGAAATATTTTTACAGGCGTTACGATATGAATTACAACTCCTGGTCCGCCTGGGAAAAAATAGATGTGGAGATTACGGGAGATCATGCGGTACCTGTGGTATACAATCGAAAACTTCATATTTTCTGGTTGAATTTTGTTGAAAAACCTCAAAAAGTTAGAAAGAACCCGGCAGCCAAAGCTTCCAACGGACCAACGGATGCTCCGGAACCGCAAAAAATGCTGGAAATACAATTGGGGTGGACGGTTAAAAAACACAATGGATGGACACCAAAATCTATTTCAAAATTAAAACTGATTCATCCGTGGGAACGCCCTACGTTCTCTTATCACCTAAAACCTTTCTATAAATCCTTTAGTAATGAACTCTGGTTAGATTTGTATATCACCACCTCCGAGGAATTTAATAATCGTAGGTTTTACGATCCTTACTGGACGTTTCATGAGCAGGATAATGCAAAGGATCTGAAGGCCAAAAAATTCCGAAAGGTAACGCGTGTTGATTATAACGAAACATTCAGTCCATGGCATTCTTCTTCATTTATTTTTGACGGAAAAGTAAAGGACGTTAAAATGAATGCACTTTCGGGTAAATACAGGTTAATAAGTCTTAATGAACCTACGGGAATGCCTTTGGCCGATACGGATTCGGTAACCTATGTCCGCACAAATTTTGGGGAAGAAGGAAGACAGATTTCCAAATTTGGTACATTCGACGAAGGGCCTAAATTAAAACTGCCCACCGGATTACATTATCACAATAATCATCTGAGAAATAATAAGCGCTGGAATGTAGACAATGATGTGTATACCCTGGAAGGAAAAAAAGAAGTGATTCTTTTGGGTGGAGCCAACAAGCCTTTCGAACTTATTATCGACCATCAGGACATTCCATTCGATACCCTGAATACAAATCATCCGTTCTTCTATCAGGATCCTAAGCGTTCATTGTTTATTCGACCGGAATGGATCAAGCATTTTGATGAATATGGAAATACCTTACCCAGTACGCGGGAATACAATATTTCGGCATTCTATCATCCGTATACCACTTTGTTTATACGAGAATTAAACCGTAGCGGTATTGACGGCTTGTTGAACAGAAAAATCCAGGTTAGTCCGCAGATTTTCCCGCCGAAAAATACATTTAGCTTCCAGGGAGATTATGCGCCTAACAACACGAAGGTAATTGTTGATGAAAACTCGCGGAAAGATGTGGTGGACTTTTCATTTGGGGGAGCTTATTCCATTTATAACTGGGAATTGTTTTTTCATGCCCCCATGCTCATCGCAAACCGATTGACACAAAATCAACGGTTTGAAGAAGCAATGCGCTGGTACCATTATATTTTTGATCCTACCAATGTAGAATCGAAAAAAACACCACAGCGTTTCTGGATAACGAAACCGTTTTTTAAACACAATGCAGACGATTATTTCAAGCAGCGAATAGACACCATCTTAAACTCGGAAGATGATGAGTACAGCGATCAGATACGGGATTGGAAAAACAATCCGTTTAAACCGCACCTGATTGCGCGGTACCGTCCTGTAGCATATCAGAAGAATGTGGTAATGAAATACCTCGATAATTTAATCTCCTGGGGTGATCAGCTCTTTAGAAGAGATACGCTCGAATCAATTAATGAAGCGGCCTTATTGTATATGCTTGCTCATGATATTCTGGGCGACCGGCCTGAAAAAATACCTAATGTTGAACACGAAGACCTGGCCTTTGATGAGATTGAAGAGATGGGGCCGCTTTCCAATCCCATTGTAGGCGTGGCAATAGAAGACACAGTATTTCCAATAAAATTTGTAGGTACTCCCGGGGGAACAGTCCCCTTACCGGATTTAACTACGCTGTATTTCGGGATCCCCGGAAACGATTTTATACTGAAATACTGGGATACGGTAGAAGACAGGATGTTTAAAATCCGTAATTCAATGAACATCGATGGCGTAAAAAGATCGCTGGCGTTGTTTGCACCGCCAATTGATCCTGCACTGCTTGTAAAAGCAGCAGCTTCCGGTGTTGATCTGAGTACTGTTTTAAACGATATCACCACCGGAACACCTCATTACCGTTTTCGGGTGATGCTACAAAAGGCAGTGGAATTCTGTTCCGATGTAAAACAACTGGGAGATAAGCTGTTATCGGCACTTGAAAAAAGAGACGCCGAGGCTTTGTCATTATTGAGAAGTGAACACGAAATACAACTGCTAAAAGGCGTAAAACTTATTAAAGAACAACAGATCGATGAAGCTGTTGAGACCCTTGGCGGTTTGGAGCAAAGCAAAAAACTAGCTGAGATCAAGGAAGAATACTATGATAGCAGAGAATATATGAATACCGAAGAAACCATCAGTTTTGTATTAAATACGGCTTCCACGGTATTGGATGCGGCCATTGCGGCGGGGTATGTGCTTTCCGGCGGACTTAAACTGATCCCTGATTTTATTGTGGGTGGATCCGGTTTTGGAGGTACGCCTACGGCTAATGCAAAAACAGGAGGGAAGAGTTTTGGCGATTCGGCTGAAGATCTGGTGAAAACGGTTTCATCTATAGCAAATGCACTCCAAAAAGCGGCGGGACTTGCCAGTACCCAGGGGAGTTATCAGAGACGGATGGACGACTGGAAACATCAAAAAAATCTGGCATCTACCGAAATCGAACAGATTCAATTCCAGATCAATGCGGCTATGATACGTCAGGCCATTGCCGAACGCGATCTGGAAAATCAAAAAGACCAGATCGTAAATGCCGAAGCGGTTTACGATTATATGAAATCTAAATATACCAATGAACAATTGTATAACTGGATGGTTTCGCAAATTGCAACTACCTATTTCCAATCGTATCAATTGGCTTATGAAATGGCGAAAAAAGCAGAAAAATGCTATCAGCATGAGCTGGGTATTGAAAATACCTCTTTTATACAATTCGGCTATTGGGACAGCCTGAAAAAAGGGTTGTTGTCCGGCGATAAATTATTACAGGATCTGAGAAGACTGGATGCTTCTTATCTTGATAAAAACAAAAGAGAGCTGGAAATAAGTAAACACATTTCTATGGCGCAGATAGCTCCGTTGAGTTTGATGAACCTGAAGCATAGCGGAAAATGCGTACTTACATTACCGGAATGGTTATTCGATATGGATTATCCCGGGCATTATATGAGGAGAATTAAATCGATATCCGTTTCCATTCCTTGCGTAGTAGGACCCTATACCAGTATCAACTGTACGATGTCGCTTACCAAACACGAAATGCGTATTTCTCCGTTATTGTCTGGCGGACAATACGAGAAGCAGGATGCTGATGATGATCGATTCAGGACCAAATACGGTGCGGTTTCATCGGTTGCTACCAGCAACGGACAAAAAGATAGCGGTGTTTTTGAACTGAACTTCAACGATGAACGCTATTTACCCTTTGAGTGGACCGGGTTGGATAGTGAATGGTTAATAAACATGCCAATGGAAAATAATCATTTTGATTTTTCAACCATTTCAGATGTTATTATTCACATTAATTATACAGCACGGGAAGGCGGTGAAAACCTGGCTACGGCTGCAAAAACCCATTTGGATGAAATGTTGGCCGAAAATGCGTTTAGACTGTTTAGCCTAAAGCAGGAATTCCCGAATAACTGGCATACCATGCTTTTTCCGCCGGAAGGACAGGAGCAGGAATTTTCAGTGCGTTTAAAAGCAGAACACTATCCGTATTTTATAAGAACCAGGCTCCACAGTATGACTATCAAAAAAATATACTGGTATATTGAAACTGAAGCGACAGGAGATTTTATGCTGGCTACCGATATTATGGATGGTAATTTTGATTCTGCGACCGGCCAGGCTGTAAGTGCGTCGGCTACGCTGGAAAATATTCATGAGCTGGAACTGGATACCAGCATAGCATCTCCGCCACCCACAGGCGTTATGAGATTTAAATTAGGCAAACCGGGAACTTCTGATTTTGAATCTCTTGACAAAGATGATGTGAAAAACGTATTCCTGATTGTAGAATTAAAGGAATAGGTAAGGGGTATGAAAACAAAACGGCTTTATAATGAGGCATTATTGTCAAAAATATGCAATTATATCCTGGCAAGTTGTAGGCCGGAAAAGATTGTGCTGTTTGGTTCATATGCCCATGGAAGCGAAAATAAGTATAGCGACCTGGATATTATTGTGATCTGTGAAGAGGTTTACATGCGAAAAACCATAGAACGTCGTATTATTTCAAACATTGAAAGATATGCATTGAAAGCCGATGTTTTAGTGCGATCGGTCAGCGAGGTATCCCGATCTTCACAGGAGCCAGGCAGCTTCTTAGGGGAGGTATTAAAAAAAGGAGTTATTATTTACGAAAAATGTTGATTTTTATTGGAAAAACAAATTATTTTTCGTATCTTTATAAAGATATTCGGAGTGACTTAAGGCAGTAGTATTAGAGGGTGAATTTGGATAGGAAATCAGATGAGGTTACAGTAAAAAAAGAGCTTTGAAAATTTTAGTTTGAGCGTTCGTTGTGTTGCATCGGGGGCTCTTTCGCTTTTATGGACTTTTCTGTGCGAAACAATGCGCTTGTTTAGCATCTCCCCGGCAGACTTTTACACGATAAGCTTTTTTAGTATTACCGCTGATTTTTCAGGTGTTATGTCTCGTTGTGGCATACCGAACATTTCATAGCCCACCATAAATTTTTTAACGGTTGCACTACGCAGTAATGGCGGGTAAAAACTCATGTGCCAATGCCAGTGGCTGTTATCTTTTATATGGGTTGGTGCCTGATGGATACCACTGGAATACGGAAAGGAACATTGAAACAATTTATCATAGGCCTGAGTTATTTTTGAAATGGCTTCCGCCATGGAAAAGCGGGCACTATCGGATAAGGACCCGATGCTTGGCTCCTGGATTTTTGGCAGGATCATCGTTTCAAAGGGCCATACCCCCCAAAAGGGAATTAACACCACCATATGCTCGTTTTCAAATAGTACGCGTTCTTTCTTTTCCAATTCCTGATGTACATATGCCTGCAATAGCGATACTTTATGTTTTTTAAAAAACCTTTTTTGCCGCTTGTCTTTTTTTAAGGCTTCGTTGGGAATACTATACTGCGCCCATATTTGTCCGTGGGGGTGAGGATTGCTGCAGCCCATTATAGCTCCTTTGTTTTCGAAAATCTGAACGTAGTTGATATAGTCTTTCCCGGCCAGCGCAACAAACTCCCTCTGCCAGAGTAAAACCACATCTTCAATTTCGGAAATACCCATACGGGCCAGGGTTTTGGAGTGATCCGGGCTAAAACAAACCACCTTGCAAACCCCTTTTTCGGAAGCTGCCTGAAATAGCTCTTCTTCTAAATGGAAAGGGGGAATAGGGTATTGCAATGCGGCAAAATCATTATCAAAAACGAAGGTGCTGCTATAATCCGGATTGCGTATTCCGCTTGCTCTGGTATTCCCGGGACACAGATAACAATTCGGATCATGCTTAGGTTGATTTGTGGTTACCGTATTTTCTTCCTGCCCCTGCCAGGGTCGGTTCATTCTGTGTGGGGAGACCAAAACCCATTCTCCGGTAAGAATATTATAACGCTTATGGGAAAATTTTTGAAGTTCTTCTAACATACCGGTATTTATGTAATTATTCCTGTACCTTCCGAAAGTTCTACGGAATAAAAGGAGCAATCTTTTTTAAAGTGTTCTTTATAAGCGGTTTTAGTAAATTTTTTAAAAGCCTCCGAACTACTTTTATGAAGTAAACTTATGGTGCACCCTCCGAATCCTCCACCCATCATTCTGGAGCCTGTTACCCCCGGGGTTTTTTGTGCGAGATCTACTAAAAAATCAAGTTCGGCACAGCTAACCTGATACTGCTTCTGAAGCCCGATATGCGATTGGAAGAGGAGCTCGCCGAACTTAAGTAGGTCATTGGTGGCAATGGCCCGGGCAGCTTTCATGACACGATTGTTTTCCTGAACAATATATAGAGCTTTTGGGTAATCGTTTTGCGGAAGTTCATGTTTTCTGTTTTTTAGCTCCTGCTCCGTAATTTCCCGTAACGATGCAATCTTTAATTGATGACTGATATTTTCGCAAGTGGCTCTGCGGTTATTGTAAGCGGTATCGGCCAGTTTGTGCTTTACATGGGTATTAATGAGCAGTAACTCGTACTGATTGAGGTTGATAGGGTAGGGTGTTGCCTCTATATTTTTACAATCCAGTAATAGTACATGATCTTTTTTTCCAAACATACTGGCAAACTGATCCATGATCCCGCATTTTACACCGGCAAAATGATGCTCCGCTTTTTGCGAAATGAATATCATTTCTTTTTTGGAAAGTCCTAAATCGAATAGCGCATTCAACCCGTATACAAGACTGTTTTCCAGGGCGGCTGAAGAAGATAATCCGGCTCCCTCGGGGATATTACCGGCAAATGCCATATTAAAATTAGGAACCGACCTGCCTGTGTTTTTAATCTCTGCAACAATCCCAAGGATATAGTTCTTCCAGTTTCCGTTTTTCAAGGGTTTAATATCACCGGAAATAAAATCAAATTTTTCATTGATATCCAGGGCAATAATGCTGTTATGGTTGTTGTCGGATTTACTCAATCCGGTTACAATTCCCATAGTAATGGCTGCGGGTAGAACAATTCCCTGGTTATAATCGGTGTGTCCTCCTATTAGATTAACCCTTCCCGGAGAAAATACCAGCGTTGGTTCACTCTCAAATAGCTGAATAAAATGCTGTTTGACGCGCTTTGTTAATTGGGTGGTAGATGAGCTATGCAAAATAGATATAAATGGCTAATACGGTTAAACAAATAACTATTCCCGCCCGGTGTACATAACGCCATGGTGCAATATCCACCTGTTGGGTATAATGTTGTACATAGGCTTCTTTTCTCGGGCGATACTTTCCAATGAAGAGCATTATAAGGACATTAAGAACAAATAAAATGGCCATCACATGCAAAAAATGCGGGTATTTTTCTTCACCAATTACATAGGGTTTAATAATAAACTGGCTTAGGATATATAAAACAGACCCTGAGATGATACCTATTTTAGCAGCAATTGCCGGTACATACTTGGTAAGGTAGCCCACCACAATTATGGTAAGTATGGGAATACTGTAAATTCCATTGGCTTCTTGCAGATATCCAAATAAACCATCAGAAGCATATACCAAAAGGGGAGCAATACACATGGATATAATGGCTAAAACAACCCCGAAATTTTTCCCTGCACGAACTACTTGTTTTTCAGTTGCATTTTTGTTAAAATGCGATTTGTAAATATCAACCCCGAATAGGGTTACCGAACTGTTCAGTGCTGAATTAAAGGAACTGAGAATGGCTCCGAATAAAACCGCAGCAAAAAATCCCATCCATACCGGGGGTAATACCCTGGAGACCAACATCGGGTACGCTTCGTCCGGGTTTTGTAATTCTCCGCTAAACAAATGATAGGCAATCACTCCGGGGAGTACCACGATAAGAGGGCCGAGTATTTTAATAAATGAAGCCAGTAAAAGCCCTTTCTGGCCTTCCTTTAGGTTTTTGGCGCCCAATGCCCGTTGTATAATAGCCTGATTGGTTCCCCAATAAAATAACTGTACCAGCATCATACCCGTAAAAATGGTCTCTATGGGAATAGAAGAATTTGGTCCGCCCAGCGATTTGAATTTTTGAGGGTTCTCGGTCATGAGTGTTGATATCCCGTCGGAAATGCTTCCGTCTCCCACGGCAAGGAGTCCGAAAATGGGAATAAGCATACCTCCGATTAATAATCCTATAGCATTAATAGTATCGGAAACGGCAACAGCTTTTAACCCTCCGAAAATGGCATATACCGAACCTACCAAACCAATAGACCAAACAGTGATCCACAATGCTGCGGTTTTAGAGACTCCCAGTAGCCCGGGAACATCAAACATATTGCTAATTGCCAGAGCTCCTGAATACAATACTATAGGAAGCAGTACAACGGCATAACCGCTTAAAAAGAGTATGGAAGTAATGGTCTTGGTAGTTTTATCGTAGCGGTTCTCCAAAAACTGAGGGATGGTAACCAGTCCGCTTTTTAAATAGCGCGGTAGCAGAAACACTGCGGTAACAACCATAGCTATTGCAGCCAGGGTTTCCCAGGCCATTACAAGGATCCCATCTTTAAACGCAGCTCCGTTAAGCCCGACAATCTGCTCCGTTGATAAATTTGTTAAAAGGAGTGATCCGGCAATAACCACGCCTGTTAAACTTCTTCCGCCCAGGAAGTAACCGTCTGAAGTATTCTCATTGGTTTTTCTGCTTTTTAAATAGGAAATGAAGGCGACAAACAGGGTAAATCCCAAAAAGGCTATGAACTGCATACTTATAAGGCTTTAGGTTGTATGTTAAACGAGTAATGGTATGGTTTGTTAGCAGGGATGGTATATTCCGGATGTACGAGTCTCCCCCAGGAAGTATCACCGCCAACACCCATTTGCAAATAATCAATATTCCATTGAATGGTATTACCCATTTTAATATGGGCTCCGTGTTTTTTGGTTACCGGGACGAGGCCGGAAGCAGATTTACTTCCTTCACTACTAATAAAATCGAGTTCTTTCATATTAAATGGCCAGACACTGGCGTTAAGAAGTGTATCTCCAAATACTTTTAATGACAGTTTTTTGGATGCTATTTCCATCCATCGGATATCAGTTTTGTTTCCGGTTTCCTGAGGCCTGGAATATCGATGAAACTGGTCCCGTATTTTTCCGTGATAAATACCTGTTTTCTGTCCCGTTTTCCTGTCCCAGTAACTTTCTTCAGGCCCCTTTCCGTACCATAAAACTTCGGTAAAAGTGTCAGGCAGGGTAAGATACGTACCAATTCTCGGGATGTTTGGGAGGTCTTTCCTGAGCGGGCTTAACCGGTAATCTACATGCATCACACCATCCTGAGTTAAGCGGTAATTAATGCGGATTTCGGCTTCTTTTTTTGGGGTTTTATATGCCACACTAAATACAATATCTTCATTTACAATTCGAGGGGGTGAGAGCAGTACGGAGGTTCCTTCATACGTGGCGTCCTGCCATATTTTGGCCCATGTATCCATTCCGTTACCCAAATCGTTATCAGTAGGAGGGCGCCAGAAATTAGGACGAATAGGTTGTTCCGTAATAAGGTGACCCATAAAACTCCAAAAAGCTATTTCGCCGGATGCCTTACGGATTCGTAGTTTAGTATGATTATTGGCTATTTCAATAATGGAATCTTGAGTATCGATTAGAAATTTTAACGCTGTATTTATTTTTGATAATTCCGGGCGTCTCCCGGAGGTTAATATAAATTCATCCCAGGCTACCTCAAATCCTTTGGGGTATATTGGAGTTGCTTCCCTTTGAAGCAGACCTAGCTGTAAAATATACTCACTATTAGGCACAAAAACGGGTAAGTTGTTTAACGAGAATATAAGAGATTGCCGGGGAGGGATATTTACAGACGAAATAGTACCTGTTGCTTTTTCACTGCCATTTTCCAAAAGCTTCCACTGAATTGATTTATCGGAAAAATCCACGAAAAAGTTTTTATTGGTCAGTTTGATTTTCCCTTTCCCGAGGTATTCAAATTGGGCGGATTCGTAAACTTTTTTCACCTCCGATAAATGCGGATGCGGATTGCGGTAGGGATCAACCAGACCGTTGTTTAAAAAATTCCCATCGGTTGGCAAATCAGGATGGTAATCGTGTCCGTAAGCCAGATAGGGGTTCCCGTTTTCGTCCTTATATTCGAGTGATTGATCTACCCAATCCCAAATATATCCACCCTGGAGGTTGTTGTATTGCTCAATAATATTCCAGTAATCCTGTAAATTCCCTACGGAATTCCCCATGGCATGGCAGTATTCTATCATTACCGAGGGTTTATCAGAATCAGACTGCCCGTGCGCTATTAAATACTCGGGTTTCGGATACATAGGACAGTAGAGATCGGTATAATCTTCTTTTCCGGCAGGCTCGTATTGTACCACCCGATTAGCATCCTGTTGTTTCAACCAGGTATAGGCAGTTCTGAAAATTTCACCTTCTCCGGCTTCATTCCCTAACGACCATGAATAGATGGAAGGATGATTTCTATCGCGGTAATACATGCGTTGAATCCTCATCATATGTGCCGGTAACCAACTCATTTCGTTTCCGATTTGAGTTTCTTTATTTATGGCTAGCGGATGACTTTCTATATTGGCCTCATCTACAACATACAACCCGTATGTATCACATAAATCTAACCAGTACGGATCGTTAGGATAATGAGAAGAACGCACGGCATTAATATTGTGTTGCTTCATCAGTTTGATATCCTTAAGCATGGACGCTTTACTTACCACATGTCCGGTGTGCGGATCGGTTTCATGACGATCAACCCCCTTGAAATAAACTGCTTTTCCGTTGATGAGCAGTTGGGCATTGCGTATTTCAACCCGCTTAAACCCTATATGGGTATTAATAAACTGATTGTTTTTATCGTTTTCCGAATCTTGCAGACTAATTGTAAGAGCATATAAATTAGGAGCTTCCGCAGACCACGGTTCTATCTGTTCAAAAAAATTTTCGGCTTGCAGGCGATAAATAGTATCGGGATGTATTTGAATTTCTTTTTCCAAATCGAATAATACCGTTTTACCTCTGGAAATTTCCATTTTTACAATGCGATTAACCGTTTGCCGACTTTGGCTCCTGATATAGACATTTCCTTTAAAAACCCCACCGGAATAAGAATTATTTAAATTGGTATAAGCGTAGTAATCTTCGATGAAAACTTTCGGTCGTGAATAGAGGTAAACATCGCGCTCTATACCACTCATCCGTAACATATCCTGACTTTCCAGATAACTCGCATCAGACCATCGAAACATTTGAAGCGCAATTAGGTTGCTGCCTTTTTTCAAATATTTGGTAATATTAAACTCAGCAGGTGTTTTACTTCCTTGTGAATACCCGGCATAGTATCCGTTAACATAAACGTACATGGCGGATTTTGCCGCTTCAAAATGAAGAATGACTTCTTCGGAGAGAAATTTTTCGGAAAGTATAATTTGCTTGCGATAGGTACCTACCGGATTATAATCATTGGGGATATCGGGCCATTTTGTGGTAAAGGGATACCGCTCATCAAGATAAATGGGTTTTCCGTAACCTTCTACTTCCCAATTAGCGGGAACGGCAATTGTATTCCATTTTGAATCGTCGTATTCCGGATGATGAAAAGTAGTGGGGCGTTCCTGAGGGTTTTTAGTCCAGTGAAATTTCCAGTGTCCGTTTAAATTAAAAAACCTGCCGGATTTTTCTTTTTCGGAAATGTCTTTGTCTTCCAGGGCAAAAAAAGTGGCATGAGGAGCTAACTTGTGTTCTTCAAATATTTGATGATCGAAATGGTTTTTCTGTATGGCAACCGGAGACAGCGTCTTTTTTTTACAACCTGTTAAGAGTGCCAATAACCCGATACATATGACCGCTTTATTCATTTTCAATAAATTTTAATTGCATGAAATCTTCCTTTAAAATGCGGGATAAATAAAAAAGAAGCTCCTTTGCATTTTCCATGGAAAAGACCAAAGGCGGTTTAATTTTCAAAACATTAAGATCCGGCCCATCGATATTCATTAAAATTTTATGGTCTTTCATCCGGTTGGCAAGATAAGCGGTTTGAGAGGCCAGAGGTGATTTCTCGGTATTGACTAACTCAATCCCGAGAAATAAACCTTCTCCCCGAACGTCTCCTATTATTGGAAAATCGACGGCCAGTTTTTGAAGTTCTTTTTTTAGGTAATTTCCGGTTTTTCTGGCATTTTCCTGTAATGCCTCCCGTTTGACGGTTTGTAACACTGCGGTTCCGATAGCGCAGGAAACGGGATTCCCGCCAAAGGTGTTAAAATACTCCATACCGTTAGCAAATTTATCGGCTACTTCTCGCGTACATGCCACGGCTGCAAGCGGGTGTCCATTTCCCAGGGGTTTCCCTATGGTAACAATATCCGGGATTACCTGGTGTAGCTGAAAACCCCAAAACGTTTTACCCATACGGCCACAACCCGTTTGTACTTCATCTGAAATACACAACCCCCCACTTTCTCTTATGTATTGATACGCTTTGGGTAAAAAACCGCCGGGCAATTCAATTTGCCCTCCGCAGGAAATTACAGGCTCTATAATGAAAGCTCCGACCTTCCTTCCTTTTTGATGGATTTTTTTTATTTGTTTTTTTACTTCATCAGCGTATTTGTGAGCAGCATTTGTATCGGTATACTTCCCTCTAAAAGTGTCAGGAATTGGAATAATATGGGTATGTTCCGGAATATTGAATCCGCCTTTACCCTCAAATTTGTACGATGAGATATCAATGCACATATTAGAATTTCCGTGGTATCCTGCTTCCGACGCAATAATATCGCGCGATCCGGTTACCGTTTTCACCATACGAATGGCTAATTCATTAGCTTCAGAGCCTGAGTTTACGAAATGTAAAACACTGAGTTCGGGAGGAAGTGTTTCTATTAATTCACGGGCAAAGTCGTTGATTTTTTCGTGCAAGTACCGGGAGTTTGTATTGAGTAAAGCCATTTGTTGCTGGCCGGCTCTTACTACATCAGGATGCTCATGGCCCACGTGAGCTACATTATTTACGGTATCGAGGTATTTATTTCCGTATTGGTCAATTAAATAAACGCCTTCCCCGCGAACCATTTTAATAGGGACGTCATAATGCAAACTTAAGCTCTTCCCGAGGTGCTTTTTTCTATAGGTGATTATTTCTTGATTAGTATGCTGTGTATGACGATTCAGATTTTCTATTCTAAACAGTAAATTCGGATCCGGACATATACTTTTCCACACCGCTATTTCCGAGTGGAATGCCACGCCGGGAAAATCCTGCGTGTAGTGCAACATGGAAAGCATGATCTGAAAATGTAAATGGGGTGCCCAGTTTCCGTTTTCCGGTGGAATTCCCAGGTATCCGATGCACGCTCCTTTTTTAATATAATCCCCACGCTTTTTTGCATGAATACTGGCAATTGATAAATGCCCGTAAAGGGTATAAAAAACAAAGTCTTCCTTTTGGTGCTTTAATATAATAAGGCCACCGTATTCCTTATCGCCCGCGTCATTAACAGAAACCATTACTTCTCCTTCAAAAGGCGCATGTACCGGTGTGGCTGAAGGGAGCCAGAAGTCAATTCCCAGATGGATAGTTCTGTTTTCCCGTCCGAAGTTTCCGTTAATAGTGTATTCGTCCGAGTTATACAGGGGGCGAGGTTCACAATAACCTCCTGCCAGAATTGCTTTAGGGTGTTTTTTTTGAAGTTGATCTATTTTAAACTGAAAAATATCCGGATCGTTATATTCCGACGAATGCCCTAACCAGGTACTTTCAATACTCAGATCTAACCTGTGAATTTCCTTTTTTTGAATAGCGGGGAACAGATTCGTAAGCTTTAATGGCTCCTTTTTCAGCCAGCTTTCAAATTCAGGTTGTCTCGGATGTGGTGTAAATCCACATGCATGTCTAAAAGAATATTCCGCAAATTCCGGAGAAATCCGGCGCCATTTACGGATGAGTTCCCAGGCCGGTTTTTCTGAAATAACCAAATAGGTATTATCGGGTTCTTTTTGTTTGTTAATAGCCGATTTGGTAACCGATATAATGAGGCGTATTGCTATACAATTGTACAATTGAGCCAAATCTTCCGCTGTTAAGGGAAATTGTGAATGATATCCTTTTATAACAGCCAGGGATGCTTCCAACGGATTACGGTAATGCATCATAGCATAAGCACAGGTTACAGCGAGATCGTTGATTATTTGGGTATAAATAGCATCTCCAAAATCGATTACAGCTCTTACCTTAGGTTGTGTAAGGTGCTCCGTGACAATTATATTATGGTCATTGGCATCATTGTGAACCACGGATTTTCTTAATGAAGCATAGCTCTCCATACCGGCTTTAAAGTGTTCCAGGAAATACGTAACAATTTGCCTTTCTTCTTTATCAAACAGCTTTAAATGCTCAAAGGTCCACAGACCCTGTGCAATATCCCATTCAAAACTCCGCTGAGCCTGTGGATGGTTAAACCCTTGTAATAAACCTGTTAGTTTTCCCGTTTCCGATCCCAGACTAAAACGCAATGCCGGACTATGAGGGTTTACCACATTCCATAATCTGCCTGCTACCCAACTTAACAGCCGCACAAAATAAGTATTTCCGTAATCGTCGGATATCGTGGAAATAACCTGGTTGTTCAGATCTTTAATTACAACAGGTGAAATACGGTCTTTGTGTTCAATATACTGAAGTAACGCCTGCTGATACTCCAAATACTCAAGGTTTTCTCCGGGACGGGATATTTTTAAAATATATTTGGTTACACCATCAACCTTTACTTTAAAGTTAAAATCTCTTTCCCCCGGAAGTGGTGTTGCCGTCCCGTGAAGGCCATAAATTGAAACAAGAGTTTCCCTGGCTTTTTGTTCGGTTATTTTATGCATTGAATACCCCATTTCAATTGTCCGTTAATAGCATTATTATATGTGCGGCGCTCCAGCTAAAATTTTCAGCATTAAGCCCTTTTCCGGTTAATGGATGATAGTTTTCTCTAATGGAATATCCATTTTCCAAAAGCCCTTCGCACCCATTCAGTATTTTCAACGTGGCACTATTTGCTTCCTTGTGATACCCGTAGTTTCGAAACCCCTGTACACCAAAATAGGCTTGATCCAACCAGTTAGGCCCTCGCCAATAACCCTTTAAGGGATTAAACTTGGGATGATCGGCACTCATGGTCTGAAAAGGTACATGTGTATAAAATTTAGCGGGATCCATCATTTTTACTTTAACGGCCTTAGCCTGTTGTGGCGAAGCCACATTGGCCCATAAAGCGGTCCATCCCTCGCTTCCTTCTCCTTTTATAAACTGCGTTCCTTTAATATCCGTATCGTAAAACCACCCGTCGGTTTCATGAAAAAACTGTTGCCTGATTTTAAGTTTTAACTCTTGAGCTTCTGCAAGATATTTATTTTCATCCTGTTTTAGGTGTATCATGCTGGCAAGATCGGCCAGAAATATTTTTTCGGCATACAGGTAAGCATTTAGGTCAATGCTCTCCTGATTCATAGAATAGGCTCCCTCGCTGTTTTTTAAAATTTCCGCATTGTCAAACCTGATCGCATTGTCCATACCGCTTTCCCATTTTGCGGCAACCAGTGTACCATCGGTTGAACCGTATTCGCAAATACCATCCTGATCATGATCTCTTTTAGCATACCACCAATAGTGATATTTTTTTAGCTTTCCATAGAGTTCTTTTACAAAACCGGTATCCGGATCCTTTTTTATTATTTCCATAACCGCCCACGCAGCCAGGGGAGGCTTCGTGTCTCTGTAATTGTGTTTTTCAATAGTGGTGTCCCGAAATACACAGTCGGCAACAAAGCCGTCTTCATTTTGAAAATCAAACATTAAACGCACCTGATTTTTTGCTAGCTTTAAATCAAAATAAGAGAGCCCGACAGCATGTTTCCAGGAATCCCACGACCAAAAACCGTGAAACCATTTATAGTGATAGCTGGGGAAAAGACCTTCGTATTTAATTTCGCCAGCCGGAATGCGCCAATTGTTTTGCAGCGTAAGATGCGCTTTTGCCAGAACCTTTGCATATAGATCGGTTTTAAAGGGAATTTTTCTTTGTTGAATCAGGGATGTTAATTGCTTGTTCTTTTCGGTTTTACGGATGTATAAAACCGTATTGAAATCGGCCTTTTCAATGCGTTTCTTTTCTGCTTCCCATGAATATTCAGGAAAGATAAAACTTTGTGTAATCAGGATTTCTTTGGTCTCTCCCGCACCTAACTTTAGTGTAGTGGGCCGTGTAGTATAGTTATTATCGTTATCCACATTAACGGGTTCCGGAAATTTCAAATAACCAATTGCCCGGGTTTTTGGGGAAACTATTTTTACTTGCCCTGCTTCTTCAGATAAGCTTAGACTATCGGCCATTATGGAACTGTTTTTCCATTGATACTGAACGGTAAGGGTTTTTTCAGAAATATTTTTCAGAGAAGATTGTATGAAAACGGTATGCCCCGAAAGGAATACCAGTTTTTGAGTCAGAGAAAGACTGTCAGATTGATATGTTTGCACCAAATGACTGGAATAACTGGTAGTTTTATGTGCCTTCCAGGCATGGTTTTGTAGTTGGAGATACGATAAATAGGCACCCGACCAAACACCGTTTTGCTGAGTCATCAAAAAGGGCCCTGTGAAGCCGGCTTTGTTGTTTAAACTGTCCGGGAAGCTATAAGCAAACCATGCCCCCTGATCGGAGTACATAAGGCCGGATTTATCGGTTGCACTGTTGGGGGTAACCCTGTAATCGAGAATGTTTTTACCGAATTGAAGTACTGCAAATGTTTCCGGGTTCGGTGCCGTTTGCCGATTACAACTTATTAGTAAAAGAACACCCAGGATTACAAGGTTATGATTTCGATGTAGTTTACTCATTATTTACAGATTTAAGAGTTACCCGCCAGGAAACGTGATATACATTATCCGGATATAAAACCTGAATTCCCAGCTTATTGTTAAAACTGTTCGAAGGAGCTGTAATAGGTTCTATTGCTATAAGATCCCGCTCCTTTGGAGTGAAAACCTGAACAAAATTCTTATCGGAAGAGGATGATAATTTAATAGCGTAATTCGGTGTTTTGAAGCATACATAATTGTTCGCCAGGATATAGCAGTCATCAAATTTCCGATCCTTAATCTGAAGATCTCTTTCCAGTTTTATGTGTTTTATTTCAACAGGAATCATTTTATCGTCAAACGAGAACTTTTGCTGGCTTTTCATGGTGAGAAAACTGTGAAAAAGGTCGGTACTGTAGAAATAAGGGTGCCATCCAACACTAAAGGGAAATGGCTGATTATCAGTGTTCTTGATAAATACTTCAATGTTGAGATTGGTTGAGGTAAGTGTATACCTAATTTGAATTGCATATAAAAAAGGAAATCCCTTAACCCGCTCTTTTTCGGAATGCTCCAGCGTTATACGGGCATGCTTTTCCGTAACCTCTTCTTTAATTATTTGAAAAGCCTTGTTGTATACCAAACCGTGCATAGCGTTATTTTCGGTTTTTTGATTTACTTCCAGTGCGTATTTTTTCTGTTTAAAATAATACATTCCGTCTTTAATCCTGTTTGCAAACGGGAATAATATGGAGGAAGCAAAATTCGCGAGATAATCTGTAGAGCGGGGAGGCTTTATGATACAATTACCGTTTATTATAAGTTCCTGGACACTACCTCCGAGGCCAGGGTATATTTTAGCTGTGGTATTCCCGGTTGCATTAGAAACCGTGATACAATTTTTGTGGGATATGTCCTTTCCGGAGTGGGATATGGAAAACAAGGTTTTACTCAAAATTAAAGAATGATTACAGTGAGTTTCTTAAAAACAGCTTACTGATGTTTTCGATTTTTGTTTGTTCTTTATTCGTGATCATTTGTGCCAGACGCGCTCCCATAGCCTTAAAATCGGTAGAAATTGTGGTAATACCTCCTTCTACGATTTCCTTTAGCAGCGTGTCGTTATACGAAATAATTCCTACGTCTTTTGATATTCTTAATGTCGTTTCCTTAATCTTTTTGATGATAAGAATTAGGTTTCTGTCGTCCGGAACAATATATACTTCCCCTGAAACAGGAATTACATGGCTTAAAGTATCTATAACCGCATGACTAAAACCGTACATTTTACAGAAAGCATTAAAGCCTTTAAGCATCCCCTGTGGTTGTTTGTAAGGATCAAATACTAAAATAAGACGACGATATCTCTTTAAACCCTGTGCGGCCTCTGCCAATCTGGAAAAAATATCTTTCTCGAAATTCTGATAAATAGCAGGATATTGCGAAAGTTCTTTTCGCGTTTGATCCAGAATATATACTTTATCCTGAGGTAGCTTTTCAATAACAATTTCTGTATGAGGTAAATTAGCCGGCATGATAATATAGTAGTTATAATTTCCAATATTATCGTAGATAAGCTTGCTGAAAACATCCGGATTAAAGTGATGGAAATAAATATCGACTTCCACATGATCTCCCAGATTGTTTAAAAAGGAATTGTATAAATCTTCTTTAAAAATATTTAGCTCGTCAAAAAGCACAAATATTTTTTGAACAACCTGGATATTTTCACTTTTAATATAATAACCTTTTCCGGGAAAAGATTTGACAATGCCCCGGGCTTTCAGTTCATTATAGGCCAGAAGAACGGTATCTCTTGAGATAGAGAACGCATTTTTAATACTGTTTACGGAGGGCAGTTTATCATCCTTTTTGACTACCCCATTTAAAACGGCTTCCTCTATACAACTGATGATTTGTTTGTATTTGGGAACACCCAAATTATTATCGATTTTAATAATACCCATGATGACAAATATATAATTTATTTTCAAAAAACAAACTGGTAGGTACTAGTTGGTTTTTTTAAACTGACCTTTTATATTAGCCATAGGATTTTCCGCAGTCGCAGAACCATGTAATGTGTTGCGGTTCTCCCAAAAGACCAATAAATATTGCATTTACCAACAAATTTTACAGTAAATATGGGAACAGAAAAATCGAGATTAAGAACTTGTTTTAACCGGGTTGCACACACCATTTTGTATATAACCCTGGTATTGGGGTTGACCTATAAAACCCATGCTCAGAGCCAAGTGGTTGTAGGAAATGTCACCGATAATAGCGGAGTACCCCTGGCAGGGGCTACCATTACTATTAAAGGAGATCAGACAAAGGGAACACAAACCGATTTTGATGGGAATTACTCCATAGAAGCGGGAAGTGAAGATACACTCGTATTCAGGTATTTAGGCTTTCTTACCAAAGAAATAGCGGTGGGAAACCGCACTACTATTAATGTAGTAATGGAAGAAGACGCTCAAAGCCTGGATGAGGTGGTACTGGTTGGATATGGTACACAGCGGAAGGAAGAGCTCACGGCGGCAATTACTTCCGTTGATATTGCGGAAATCCAGAAAATCCCAACGGCAGATCTGGCTACATCTATGCAGGGACAGGTAGCCGGATTAAATGTTTCCGTAGCATCCGGTGCTCCCGGGAGCACTCCTGTTATTCGCGTTAGAGGATTGGGAACCATAGGGAATAATAATCCATTATTTGTTATCGACGGTATCCCCGGAGATCTGTCTTACATAAACCCCGCAGATATTGAAAACATCAGTATTCTTAAAGATGCTTCTGCGGCCACTATTTATGGGTCCAGAGCCTCCAATGGAGTGGTTATAGTTACTACCCGGCGCGGTAAAACGGGAACTCCTAAAATAACGCTGAATTCTTATGTGAGCACACATACGATTACCAACGATATTAATATAGCCAACAGAGATCAGCACAATCAAATAAAACTGGAAGCCTATAACAATGCAGGTATTACACCCGCCCCGTATTTAACTAATGGACTATCGTATGCCGATTCGGATTGGGCAGATGCGTTTATTAAAAATGCCTTTGAACAAAAACACGATATCGGTATTTCGGGCGGTGCCGAAAAGATGACCTATAGTTTCTCGGCCGGGTATTTTAAAAATTCGGGAACGGTTATCAATACCGATTTTGAAAGGTTAAGTACAAGGCTAAACCTGGATTTCAAATTGTTTGACGACCGATTAAAAATTTCACCGGGACTTTCATATACCCGGGAGAATTCTGCCAATATTTTTGAACCGATAGGAGGGGGGAACGCCAGTTTCTCACCTTTTTTAGACATCTATGCGCAACTTCCTCATAAGTTGATTTACGACGCTGCATCACCGAATGGGTTTGCAGTACCTCCCAGTGAACTTGGTTCGGGAAATCCGGTTGGACAACGTTCTTTGGAAGATGATAGAGATCAGGACGATTATATGCAGTTTAACATTTCGGCAGATCTCAAAATCATAGAGGGTTTAACCTATCGGTTTCAGTACGGTGCTAATGTAGAAAATACACATAGCAGTTATTTTTTACCGCAGTATAATTTTGGTCAACAGGCAGTTAACGAAAATCCCTTCCTCTCGGAAGGAAGATCCCGAACCAATGAATGGACACTAAACAATCTTTTAAATTACAGCAAAACCTTTGGTGATCACGACCTGGATATCATGGTGGGTATTTCCAGAGAAAAAAGTGAATTTCGATCGGTAGGCGCTACCAATAATCAATTGTCTTCAAGCGAATTATTGGCACTTAGTGCGGGTATTGGAAACGAATCGGCTTTTGGTTTTAACTCCACCAATACATTGCAATCCTATTTTGGCAGGGTAACTTACGATTTTGCCAATAGGTATTATGTGCAGGGAAGCATTAGAAGAGATGGTTCTTCGCGTTTCGGGGAAGAAAACAAATATGGAGATTTTTATTCCGTATCGCTTGGTTGGGCAGTACACAATGAAGACTTTTTTAACTCGGATTTCATAAGCCAGCTGAAACCCAGATTTAGTTATGGAACCCTGGGGAATCAACTTATCGGAGAACATTTGTTTTTATCGAGAATCAGCACCGGAGGCGCTCAGCTTAATTACCCGTTTGGAGAGGGAATTAGTCAGGGAGTGCTTGTTGGGGCAATAAGTACTTCTCTTCCAACACCTGATATACGCTGGGAAGAAACCGCAACCACTAATGTTGGGGTAGATATGGGCTTTCTGGAAAACCGGATTCGGCTAACCTTTGATTATTTCGATGCCAAAACCAAAGATATGCTGGTTTTTGTACCCGTACCATCAACATCGGGAGTAACCAGCAATCCATTAACCAATGGAGGAAATCTGGAAAATAAGGGCTGGGAAGCATCTGTTAAATACGCTCCGGTAGCAACAGAAGATTTTTCGTTTGATATTACGGCTAATATCAGTGCCTCCGAAAATAAAGTAACCAAATTAGGGTTTGCCGATGAATCTTTTACCGACGGTTTTATAGAATTCAATAATTTCCCTACTACCCGTACGGAGGTAGGCGGGGAGATAGGCAGGTTTTATTTATACAGGGCAGATGGGATATTCCAAAGTCAGGCGGAAATAGATGCTCACGGGGTACAACCCACTGCATCTCCGGGAGATATAAGATTTGTAGATACTAATGGAGACGGAGTTCTGGGTGATGACGACAAACAATTTATGGGAAGCGGCCTTCCCGATTTTGAATACGGACTTAACCTGAATGCTACCTATAAAAATTTTGATGTAAGCCTATTTTTCCAGGGAGTAAGCGGAAATAAAATTTACAACGGAGCCAAAATGTGGTTTTATCGTACGGATCGTCAGAATATGTCGGCCGATCTGATCAATGCCTGGAGTCCGGATAACACAGGGTCTTCTATTCCTCGAAATGTATTTGGAGATCCCAATAATAATATCCGCCCCTCCAGCTATTTTCTGGAAGACGGTTCGTACCTGCGATTAAAAAACTTGCAGATCGGATATACGCTGCCATCGTCGGTTATGAATAAAATATCGGTTGATCGGGCGCGAGTATTTTTTACGGCAAATAATCTGTTCACCATTACCGATTATTCCGGATTTGATCCCGGATTGGCAAATGGAGGAACTTTTACCAGGGGAGTGGATCGCGGATTTTACCCGCTCACAAAATCTTTTGTGTTTGGAATTAACCTCTCAATGTGATAACCATGTATAATATGATAAAATTACCAGTAATGAAGAAGTATAGCTATATTTTACTAATCGTATTTTCAATAGGGGGGCTGAACTCGTGTAGTGACGATTTCATCGATGTTCCCAATAAGGAAATATTAACAGATTCCAGTTTCTGGCAAACCGAAGAACACGCATTACAGGCCCTAACGGCGGCTTATGCTGCACTACAGGGATATGATGGCAGTAAGTGGACGTTCTTTGAGGAAGTATACACCACAATGGCCTATAAGGGAGATGATATTTTTAATAATTCGGGAGAAACCTATGGGCGGGCAATAGCCAGTTTTACCAATACCACCGAAGAGAGCGGACCGTTTAATATTTGGAGAAGCTGTTATGCAGGTATAGGCAGGGCAAATCAGATTATAGAACAGGTGCCTGCCATGGATAACCTTTCGGCAGAAACCAAAAATGTTATTGTGGGTGAGGCTAAATTTTTAAGAGCACTGTATTACTTCTGGTTAGTAACTGGTTTTGAAAATGTTCCTTTGGTTACTCAGTACGTAAAAGACCTGGATAAATTATTTCCCGCTCAGGCTTCCCCTTCTGAAATTTGGACACAAATTGAAGGCGATCTTACCGATGCCGAAGCGGGTTTACTGGAAACACATTCTTCCGAATGGAAAGGACGTGCAACCCGGGGAGCGGCGAAAGCATTACTGGGAAAAGCGTATTTATTTCAGGAAAAATGGACGCAGGCCGAAACAAAGCTGGCGGAGGTGGCAGGTATGGGATATGCACTGTTGCCCAATTATGCCGATAATTTTAATGGAAATGGAGAAAACGGAACCGAGAGTATTTTTGAAATACAGTTTAGCGGAGATCGCTCTAACGGAAATGACGAACGACAGGTATTCAATTTTGAAATTTCACCGTATGCGTTTGGTGGATGGGAATTGTTTTATCCTTCCGAATGGTTAGTGGAAGAAATGAAAACCGATCTGACTGCGGGCGGAGAGATCAGTGAACGCGTGTATGAAAGTATCTTTTTTGATGATCCTAATTCGGAAATGTACAGTATGGCCGACGACACCGATAGAATGTACAGCGATGTGGCAGCCGATTTAAATCACCCCAAGTACTTTAAAAAATATGCGTTTAACGAGGATACCAATTTTTATAACGGAACCAATATTACGCTTATCCGGTTTGCCGATGTACTTCTCATGTATGCCGAGGCTTTAAATGAAAATGGAAAAACCGATGAGGCCATCACCGAAGTAAATAAAGTTCGCGAGCGGGGTAAAGCGGCTCCAATTGCTTTGGGTTCTATGACACAAAGCGAACTGAGAACCCACATCAGACATCATGAAAGACCGGTGGAACTCGCTATGGAGTTTGGTATCCGGTGGTTTGATCTCTATAGGTGGCAACGCGGTAATACAGCAACCGAATCAATTAAAACTACGCTTGAAGATCACGACAAACCGTTTGCCGAGAATTTTGAAGATAAGCATATTATATTCCCTATCCCTTTACAGGATATTAATACAAATAAAAACCTGGATCAGAATCCGGGCTGGTAATTGTTTCTCATTATGGTAGGTTTAAATTAAGCTTGGATGTAACACCTAAAGATATCCGTATCTTTAGGTGTTTTTGTTTTATAGGAAGATATTGGTTTATATAATTATGAAAACACGCGCCGTTGCATTGTACATTCTGATTGTAGTTTTTTTTTCCTGTAAGGATAAAACCGCAGTGAATTTATCCGAAAAACAACCGGAACCCCTCTTTTCCGAAATAGCGCCTTCACATTCGGGAATAACTTTTAGAAATGAGATCCCGGAAAGCAGCAGGATGAACAGTATGGTATACGAGTACTTTTACAACGGCGGGGGTGTGGCCGTAGGAGATGTAAATAACGATGGCTTACCCGACATTTACTTTACTTCCAATCTTAAGGAAAATAAACTCTATATCAATAAGGGTGATTTTACATTTGAAGATCGTACCGACAGGTCAGGAACGCAGGGATCGTTTGGTTGGACCACCGGAGTTACTATGGTAGATATTAATGCCGACGGATGGTTGGATATCTATGTATGTAAATCGGGAAAGGGAAAGGCCGAAAACAGACAAAATGAACTCTTTATCAATAATAAGAATGGAACGTTTACCGAACGGGCTGCGCAATACGGGCTTAATTTTTCAGGATATAGCACACAGGCAGCATTCTTTGACTACGATCGGGACGGCGATTTGGATATGTATCTGTTAAACCACAATGTAAACCCTATCCTTACTAATAACCCTGAACGGTTTAAAGAGAAAACAGATCCGCGTATCGGAGATCATCTGTTTAGAAACGATTCGGGGAAATTCATAGATGTATCTAAAAAAGCGGGTATAATACAAAATGTAATGGGGTTCGGACTGGGCATTTCCATCGGCGATTTAAACAATGACGGATGGCCCGATATATATGTGGCAAATGATTATATAGAACACGACTATTTATATTTTAACAATGGCAACGGTACGTTTACGGAAAGCTTAAAAATAGCAACCGGACATACTTCCAACTTTTCCATGGGAACAGATATAGCCGATTTTAATAATGATGGCCTTTTAGATATTATTTCTCTGGATATGGTAGCAGAAGATAATTACGGAATAAAAACAAGTATGAGCGGTATGAACCCACAGGCTTTTAATCATGCCGTGAATCATGGATTTCATTACCAGTATATGTTTAATGCTTTACAATGCAATATCACAGGCCGCCACTTTAGCGATATTGCACAGCTGGCAGGGGTTTCTAATACCGACTGGAGCTGGGCCCCCTTGTTTGCCGATTTCGACAACGATGGCTTTAAAGACCTGTTTATTACCAATGGTTTAAAAAGAGATTTTAGGAATAACGATTTTAGAAAATATAAGATTCAAAGGATTACGGAGGCCCGAAATAATAATGAATCCATCAATAAAATTGTGGAAGAACTCGTAGAAAAAACACCTCGAAGAAAAGCCCTTAACTACCTCTTCAAAAACCAGGGCGATCTGAGGTTTACCAATAGCACCGAAGCATGGGGAATCACTGAAGCTACTTATTCGAATGGAGCGGCCTATGCCGATCTGGATAATGACGGGGATTTGGATATCGTAGTGAATAACGTAGATCAGGAAGCAACGGTTTTAAAAAATAATGCAGTTAATAACTACATTCAGCTTCAGTTTAAGGGAAATAAAAAAAATCCCCGGGGCATAGGATGTCGTGCTGAGGTGATTACAAAAAACGGAACCCAAATTTTTGAAAACTATCCGACGCGCGGGTACCAGTCATCGGTACCCTCTATCGTTCACGGAGGAGTAGGGGCACTTGAAAAAATTAAAAAAATAACGGTTCGCTGGCCGGACGGAAACATACAATACCTCCACGAAGTACGGGTAAATCAACGAATTGAGGTGAATTATGATAATGCATTAGCCGATCGTTCTTTTGTAAAGAAAACCGAAAAACCGTTATTTAGAGATATTACAGAGGAAACGGGAATAACGCATAGGCATTTTGAGAATGATTATGACGATTACGGCCTGGAGAGCCTGCTTCCGCATAAAATGTCGGAGTTCGGGCCTGCCCTGGCCGTAACGGATGTAAATGGCGATGGTTTGGAAGATTTTTATGTGGGAGGTGCCAAAGGATATGCCGCAGCGCTTTATGTGCAACAGCCCGATGGAGCTTTTAGTCGGTTGAACGAACATTTATGGGAATCCGATAAAAAATATGAGGATGTTGCTGCCATTTTTTTTGATGCCGATAATGACAACGACCCTGATCTTTATGTGGTAAGCGGGGGGAACGAATGGAAAGCAAATAGTGCGTTTTATCAGGATAGGCTGTACATAAATCGCAAGGGTAAATTCACAAGAAAAGATGAAAAGCTGCCGGAAATAACATCGAGCGGCGGTTGTGTAAAACCATTTGATTACGACCATGATGGAGACCTGGATCTGTTTGTAGGAACCAGGTTACTACCCCAAAAATATCCTTTTCCGGGAAGGAGTTATCTTTTGGAAAACCATCAGGGATTTTTTAAGGATGTTACACAGGACATTATTCCGGAACTAAAAAATATAGGGCTGGTTACCGATGCGGTCTGGAGCGACTATGATCAAGATGGCCAAACCGATTTGATCATTGCGGGAGAATGGATGGAAATCACTTTTTTTAACCGGAATGGAAGAGAATTTCAAAAAAAATCGGTTTTGCCCAATACCGCGGGTTGGTGGAATACCATTGAAAAGGCCGATTTAGATGAGGATGGAGACATGGACTACGTGCTTGGAAACCTCGGGTTGAACTACAAATACAAGGCTTCAACGGAAGAACCTTTTGAAGTTTTTGCAAATGATTTCGATGATAATGGCACCAATGATATTGTATTAGGGTATTATAACAACGCACAGCTTTTTCCTCTACGGGGGAGGGAGTGTTCGTCAAATCAAATGCCATTTATCAAAGAAAAATTTCCCACTTACAACGCATTCGGATCGGCAAAACTGGTCGAGGTTTACGGGAAAGAAAAACTGCTGGGGGCATTGCATTTAAAGGCGGGCATGTTTGCTTCGGTAATACTGGAAAACAGGGGAGACGGAACTTTCGATATTCATAAACTTCCCGTGGAAGCACAATTATCATCTGTAAATGCGATAGTGCTGGATGATTTTGACGGCGACGGGTTAAAGGATATAGCTCTGGCCGGTAATCTCTATCAATCTGAAATAGAGACTCCGAGAAATGATGCCGGTTATGGCTTGCTATTAAAAAATAATGGCAGTTTTCGGTTTCAGGCGGTACCTGCAATAAAAAGCGGATTGTTTATAAAGGGAGATGTAAAAAACCTTTGTCCCATAAAAATTCGGAATACCAAAAGTATACTGGCAGGTAGAAATAATGAAGAGTTAATAATCTTTTCAACGGGTTCTGACCACTGATCTTTTAATTATACAATAACCTAACGTATTAAATGCATACATAACTCCTGGATTCAACACCAATTTCATTTAGCTTCTCTCTAACATTTGTCCCGTATCGGGAAGCGATATAATCTATATACCTTACCGCTTCCACATGAACATTGATCGTATCCTACAGTTTTCATTGGTTTTTCTAAGTAAGCTTACGCTAGCAATTAATTTTATACAATGTTAGCAATTGTTGTTTTAAATTGTTTTTATCCAATTAGCCATTTTTTCCATTACTTCAATAGAAAAGGATTCGTCAATTTTTTCATATTCTTCGGGTAATCCGGTTTCGCAAGTTTGGAATAAATGATTTAAATTCTGAAGTTCTACAGTTGTAATATTTTTATTTCCAGCGTTTTCCAGAATTCTTTTCCATTCAGGTAAATTTTCATTTGACAATACTTGCAAGTCCTTTGAGCCATTTAATGCAAGAACGGGACATTTTACTTTTTCAATGTATTTGTGAGGGTCATATTTAAGAAAGCTTACCATCCATGGCCTTAAAATTCCATTGACTTGAGCACTAACGTATTCCTCATAAGTCATGCCTTTAGGTTTGTCCGGATCATTTAAAGATATTTTCTCAATATATTCGGTCATTTTTTTATTCAAAGTATCTTTGTCTTTATACAACAGAACTATTTCAAAAGCCTTACGATTTAAATTTTGAGATTTTTCTATATCGAATTTATTTAATCCTTTTGCAGAAGCAATGGCCTTTTGTTGTGATAAAAGAATTTTATCTCCTGATATACTTGGACCAGCCAGGGAAATTATAAAAGCTACATTAGAAGATTGAGAGGCAACTATTGGCGCGATCAATCCTCCTTCACTGTGACCAATCAAACCAATTTGATTTTTTTTGATTTCTTTTCGTGTTAGCAAATAATCGATTGCTGCATTAACATCTTTTGCAAAATCAAAGGAATTTGCTGAATCGTAATTGCCAGTTGACTGCCCGACCCCTCTTTTGTCGTATCTTAAAACGGCAATTCCTTTTTTGGTTAAATAATTTGAAATGTCTAAAAAAGGTTTGTGATTTCCGAATTCCGCATTTCTTTTATGTTTACCATTTCCACTTATTAGAATTGCCACGGGAAAACTTCCATTTTTGTCTGGAAGCGATAATGTTCCTGATAAATTTATGCCGTCTTTAACGTTTTCAAAAACAACGTTTTCAGAAACTGGATTTAAATACTCTTTTTCCTGTTTACATCCAAACACCGAAAATGCAAAAAACAGAAGTATTAGTCGGTGTAATTTTTTAATATCCATTATAGTTTGTTTTCTTACAAGACGAGCTGGTTTGAATTTTGTTACTATCGTTTCGGGTTGCAAGTACACTCCAAACTGAAAACCCTAATGGATTTATAGAAGTAGGCAATAGCAAGCAATTACTTATAGTTAATGCTGTAGTTGGTTATTTTTACTGATTATTTTAAATGCAAAATAGAAGCTTCCTCTTCCAGTAACGGACCTGTTACCTCAATTTTTCTACCTCCCTTGTCCAATAATTCTCTCGTTGGCATTTCAAATACCCAATTTGGATCATTCCGCCCAACAATCCTGTAATATTCCGTTTTACTCAATCCGTAAACAAGTTTCCCGATACCACTCCAGTAAATAGCTGAAGTACACATAGGGCATGGTTCATCACTGGTATAAATAGTGCAATCGTTTAAAAATGAATAGTCATAAATTTTACTCGCTTCCCTTATTAAATTAATTTCGGCATGGGCCAGACAGTCTTGATCCGTATGAATTGTGTTCTCTCCTTTTAAAATAACCGCTCCGTGTTTGTTTACCAGAATACATCCGAATGGTAAATTGCCCTTTTCTTTTGATTCTCTCGCTACCTCAATGGCCATTCTAAGCAGTTCTTTGTCTTTTTTCATATATATAAGTACTCTTAAATTATTGGTGATTTAATCGTATTTCCGTTTTACCTAATTTCTGTATTAAATCACCTGTGTAAATCTGATTTCTATTATGCGTTTGGTTAATAAAAACCTGTTCAAATTCAATGGCCCCCAATTGATTCTCAAAATACTCATAACTCCATTCGGGAGGTGAAAAAACAACAATGTTTTGTGTTATATAATCCCGTATTTTCGTTATCAATTCTTTGAGGGGAGGATTTTTTGTAATCAAATCACCTTTATTTTCTTGCTTATGGGGATACCAAAAGGGAATATCATAAACCACAATATCTGCCTCTATACTTTTTAAAATACGATCGTCAAATACATCGCCATGTATAAGTTCGGTTTTGGAGATAAAGCCGGATGCCGTTAAATTGGCTTTACACGTTTGAAGAATATCCTTGTCGAGATCAACGCCAATTACTTTTTTAAAACCCGGAGCCAGGTATTCCAGTGTAACTCCTATACTGCAGCATAATTCGGCCAATACAAATTGGGGATTTCCTATTCGGGTTTTCAGATATTGAGCGTTTACCGGGTAATTGGATATGTACAGCGAGAATTTATCTCCTTTGATATTTTTTCGATATCCCCTGCGGTTTATAATATCCAGAATATTAGTTTCCTGGTAGCTCATAATTGGTTACAGCAATTTTGTGTTGGCTTTCGGTTTCGTTATTGGTGCTCCGGCAATTTATGCCCGCGCTCCCGGTAGGTACGGTAGATTCAAACATAAGGAAATCAGCCTGTATAATTACGGTGAACAGCTGCAAATTACGGTAATATATTGTTAGCTGCCGTATTTTATTTTTCAACCAATCCCAATTCGTCCTTTATATCAGTTCTTTGAGTCAGTTTTGTTGGATTTATGCTCCAATTCTCGGCAATGTCCATAACAAGCTCCTCATCAGCGTAATCTAAATCTTCCCGCTCCCAATAACTATCCGATTTAGCTTCCTTAGAAAGCGAGTTGAATAAATTCAATCCGATTTCCGGTTCTGTTGGTTCCCCGGACACTTTAATATTTTCTCCGCTTTCTCCGATGTACGAATAAATTCTGGTTATCTTTCCGTTTACCGATCTGATCCAATGATGATACTCAACTACCCGATGAGTTCCAAAGGATTGCGCTTCTCCGAATTCCGAACTTAATTTGTTAAGGTTTTTTTCAAGTCTTTTAATACTTTCGGAATTAGCGTCATTCATTAATTTCATTCCAACCACTAGAGTCCATTCTCCAATTTGAGGAGTAATGAATATGCCACCGTTATATGCCGTTTCAATTCCACTTTGCCAATTGGAAGGTTGAGCGTTTTTGAGCCCCAGTATTTTGGCTATTCTTTGCTTATTGTTTGTTTTAACAGCGATCCAAACAGTTTTATAACCAAAATCAACCGGATCGTCTTTCCTGGTTGTGACTTCCTTTAATTCTGTTTGATATTCTGCAGTTACACCATTTCGTTTTGCCAACCAAACCGAAAAAGCAATAAAGGCAAAGATTCCCGATAGGATTAATATTTTCATTCGTGCCATGCAAACTAACGATAATGGTTTTAAAGTTATTTAATTTTCTTTTTAATAGAGGTTAATAGCAATTCACAGTTATTTTACTTTAACATGTTTTTTCTTGTTTATATTTTTGAGCATTTAATGAAATGAAAAAAGTAATGACAACGGTAAAAAAAGATGTTTCATATGTAGTTTATATTGTGCTTACACGTTGTAGGTAATAGTTATTTTTAATTAGAACAATTATTATTAATTAAATCATCTAATGAAGGATTGTAACCGTTAAATCCAGCAGAAAATTCAATTGTCTGACTATTTGCCTGTACAAACTGAACCAAAGAACAAAAATCAGCCAATGAGTCGTTAGATAAAATTCCAATTTTAGCAGAAGAAGTAATTCCATCTAAGCCATTTAAAGTAGTTAAATTCAAATTATTTAGAATTATAATTTGAGGGATTTGTTTTAAATTATTTAGACCATTTAAGTTAGTTAATAAATTATTGTCAGAAAGAAAAAATTGAGCACCAATATCAGTCAAGCTATTCAAAGAATTTAGAGATTCTAATTTACTATTTTCGGCAATTCTTAAGCTTTTTGAAATATTAATTAAATTTTCGAGACCATTTAAAGAGGCAAGTTCGAGATTATTTTCAATTTCTAAAAAATCTAATTTTGTAATATTTTCCAGACCGTGCAATGATTTTAAGTTATCATTGTATCTGATTAATATGCCCCCATTTATTACTTCTAAATTTTCTAAAGCAGTTAAATTTTCTACTTCATCTGTATAACTGATAATTAAATTTCCATTAATTGTTTTGTACCCTTTAATGATTGGGTCTTCTAAATCTTTAAGTGATCGAATTTCCAAATTTCCATCTAAATGGGTTATAAATTCTATGTTGTCATCACTTGAACAAGAAATTATTAAAAATAAACCGATAACTGCTAACAATTGTTTTTTGATCATAATAGTTTCTATTTGAATTTAAGCTTTTCTAATTCAAATTTAATGCCAAAGAGTTTTATAATTACTGATTCTTTAAACCAAAATTAAATTGTTGAATGGACCATCATTCGCTCTAATTATTGCCAACGATCTCGGCTATGAGTAGTTGCTTAAAGCACTAAAATTAATAAAAAGGCACAAGATGAGGAATATTCGGAGAATATTCCGAATGGCACTTACCAGACTCAAGCAATTACTTATTGCCATTGTTGTGTACAGTTTTTAATTACTGTTTATAGTAAAGGTTTTTAGCATACCCTTTTCATCAGCTTTAGGTGTTTCCGAAATTAAAAGATAATTGCCCGAATCCAAATCTACTTCAAAATAACCCGTTTCGCCAGCCTCACAATTGTTCACTCCGCCTAAAAAAGTAAAACCTCTAGGTGTAGGTGTTTGTAATCCTGTAGGGTTCATCCAATTCATCCAATAAACCAATGAATCTATATTTGCAGAATTATCATATTTAATTAAATTAACATCGTGACCTGAAAAATGTTCATGGGGTACTTGGTCAATAAAAATTACTTTAAAGTAATTTTTGCCCATTTTGGGTTGTGAGTTGAAAACATAACCTTCCGTACTGGAAACACTCACCACATGTTCAGCTTCGATTGGTAAAGTATTTGAGGGCTCATCGATTACAGTGATAAATTTCCACATGCCGTGTGATGTATGAAATTCTCCATTGATGGCTTTAACATAGCATTCCATCATATACTTTCCAGGTTCAAGATGAATTGTTGAAACTGCCGTTTTTCCAGGGGATATTAAACCTGTACCACCATAGCGTTTTACATCGTTGAACCATGCAGGTATACTGCCAAATGCAGCCAAAGCACTATCAGATTTTCCTTCAATTAGATACCGCATACCATCATCAAAAGGAGGCATTAAATGCAGATTGATGTCTTGTTCTGTAATGGAGTCCGATGGCAATTTATCCATTATAAAAAAATGAGTCTCGCCAGACATATTTTTGTAGGCAAAAGTGTTCCAGCCGGATTTCAAAGTGTCTAAGGTCTGAAAATCCATAGTCCTTGTTATCACTTCGATAACTTTAGTCTTATCCTTCTCTAAGGGTATTTCTTCATTTTGCTTTTTGTCAGATTTACATCCCATAATTAGAAGTAATAATAAGATGACACTAAAATTCAAGTAGTTTCTTTTTTTAATAGTTTTCATAATATGTTTTGGTTGGTTGGTCTTTTTCAAAATTGTAAACTACGGGAGGGCTAAACGTAGTTGATGTTCAGCGGTTCGTTTTTGTAAATTTATTTAAAAAAAAGCGAATTGCGGGTGAACGTTACCAAAATTACATTTAGGTGATGATGGTGTTCGTTGGTTCAGCACGTACTGCAGGCAAGGCTGCGAATCTCAGCGTAAGCGAGTTAGAGATTAAGTGATTTTGGTTTAGCCCTCCCGATGGAGTTCATTTCCATTTTAGCGAGGATTTGCCTTGTGCAAAGTATAGCTCAATTGGTCAGCCTTGGCTGAATGAACTCCATCGGTTCAGGCTATGATTCCATTGCGGGAAAATCCGCTAGGATTTTCCGAGTAAGGAATTGAGCCTTTTAATATTACTAAGTTATGGATTTTGTATTAAAGCCGCAATGGATTATAGCCAGTGTTACCTGCTGGCTATTTTAATTCATATAATTTGGGTTCTCTAATTCCCATTTTTAGAAATACATCTTTGTTTATTTCAAAATGCAATTTTGACATTTCATTCAGATATTCTTCCAATGGTTCCAATCCGATTTTTTTTCTTCTTTGATTGACATTAGTACTGTCCGCTAAGTTTTTGGGGAATGCTTGGCAAACAGTCCAATTGTAATCTACTTGAGTTCCATATACTTGTGAAAGCCCAGAGTTTAATTTGACCCTGTCGGTCAATAGAGCATAATTTTTTGGATTCGCATTGTTGTTTTCTACTTCCATTAGCATTTGTTCCAAAACCTTTTTTTGAAATTCTGAGTCATGGTCGGAATGTTGAACTATTAACCAAAAATTGTCAGAACCTGTCTTTCCAGCCAAGTCATAGCCTATAAAACCATGGTGATCAAAAATTTCCTTAACTCGTTTTTGATTTGTTCTGAAAATACTGTCTTTAAAGGCGTTCCATTGCTCTTTTGTCAGCTTTTTGTATTCACCTTGTGGTATGAAGGCTGCGATTTGATCAATTTCTGCCATTTGCTTAAGCTCATCAGCCAAATCCTGATTGAACTCTACTTTTTTTTCAATTGCTATTTTTTCGTTTGATGTCTCTCCTTTACATCCTAAAATGAGAAGTCCGAATAGTATGATTCCGTAAATTTTGTCCATTCAGTTCATGCGTTTGTTTGGCTTACAGGTAACGGTCACGGCTATGAGTAGTTGCGTGGGTTAGCACTTAACTTTGCAAGTACGCACAAAACTGAAAATCCGCGAGGATTTTCAGAAGTAGGCGAGAACAAGCAATTACTTATAGCCATTGTTGTAGGTAGTTTTTTTATCAATTATTATATATCCAATTATTCCAATACTTATTAGAATCGTTGCTATTATTCCAAATTTAACTCCTAAAGTTGGATTGTCATAAAACCTCTCGTTAAACAAGCCAAAAATTAAGGCAAAGATTTTAGTTGGCACAAATGCTAGGCTAACTAAAATGGCCAAATATTTTGGGTTGGAGTACTTTGTCAAAACCGAATGAATTATTGGTGCTATATGAATTTCAGAAATTGCTAAAAACAATAGTGAAACTAAAAAATAAACTGTGTGACTTTCTTTTGGTATTTCAGGTATGAACAATAAAATTCCATATGCAATTGCTCCGAATAAAAACCCAATCAATAGTTTAAAGAATTGAGAATTGTAAAAATAAGTCCATACAATAATTGCAATTAAACTGATTGGCAGCGTGAAAACAGAACTCAAAGTTTGCCACATACTTTTAGGTATTTCTAATGTCGAAATCTCCGCTAATTTTAATTGTAAGTCAATAATTCTAATATTCGAAATTTCATAAACTCCCCAAAAAAGTCCAACAATAATAAATGCTATTGCTATTGTTAATATTCGCTTACCAATTGATATTTTCTCTTTTTCGTGAAACTCATTTTCTTTTGTTTTTAGAATTGGTATTAAGGATATTAGAGTTAGAAATCCACAAATCAAGAAGCCAATTTTATGCCCGAATTTCTCGCCAGAATAGCCAATACATAAAGAGCCTATAAAGGCACCTATATTTATAGCCATATAAAATATCGTAAATCCAGCGTCTAGCAGTTTAGTTTTGTTTAAATATGACTTTCCATAATTTGCTATAATATTGGGTGTGTAAAATCCACTTCCTAAAACAATTAGGAATATGCCAATATAAAGTCCGTAGGTCGTAGGAATGCATAATGCAAAAGCTCCGAGTGCTTGTACAATTCCACCAATAATTATCGATTTCTTATTTCCAATAAGTATGTCTCCAAAAAGAGCGCCAATGATTTGAGAAAAAATTAGTGAAGCTGTAAACCAACCGTAAATAGTTAACGCTTCTACATTTTCCATTTTCAGTGTTTCTCCAACCATATAAAGAACTACAAGAGCTCGAAGACCATAATAAGAAGCTCTTTCCAGCATTCGCGCTAAACTGTAGTAAAAAGTTTCTATTGAATGTTTCTGATTTTGAATTTTATCCATTCAGTTTCTTGGTTGGTAAATTACCTACAACGGTTTGTGTATGATTAGTTGCGTGCTCAAGCAACTAACTTACTAAAAATGGAACGAACCAGAGGAAAATCCGCAGGATTTTCCGAGTAGGCTAGAACAGAGCAATTATTTTTATACGTTGTTATAAACAGGTTTTTAATTCAGTTAACTTAGCCTTTCCAAATTTAGCCTCTTGTAATTGAAAAAGTTCCATTTTACAGTTGTCAAGGGACAAAATTTGATAAATATTTTGGTCAGAAGTTTGGTCGAGAGTAAATAATAGGAAAAAATTATTTCTTATTTCTTTAACAATCCAATACCCTTCGTCTTCCCAAGTTTTATTTATTACGGCATTTTTTTTAATCCGTTTTTCAAACAATTCATCACGAAAGAAAAATTTATCACTGAATTCTATGTCAATGCTTCCGTTAATTTTGTCAAAATTATTTTCGATTAAAAAATTTTTAACTGTTTTTTCGTCAAAATCCAATTTATGATTTAAGTTTAGAGGTCGAAAGACATGCATCATATTTTGTCCGAAGTCAATTTCTATTGAGTCTTTACCATGAACTTTAAAATCTATACTTAAGGTGTCAGTTTCTACAAAAACTTTTGACTGTTTAAAGTCTATTTTAATTGATGCAATAGTATCTGTAAATATTGCTCCAATAGTTCCTTTGTCAAAGTCAATTAAAATCCCTTCATTACCTGAAGTGTATGCTGAGTCGATGTCGATTACATAATTGTTATATGACATCCATATTCCATTAACTTCTTGTCCTTGACAAGATATTAATCCAATTACTAGTAATGTTATTTGCAGTATCTTTTTCAACTTGTTTATAACGGTTTGTGTAAGGATAGTTGCGTGATTAAGCAACTAACTTACTAAAAATGGAACGAACCAGAGGGAAATCCGCAGGATTTTCCGAGTAGGCTAGAACCAAGCAATTATTTTTACACGGTGTTACAAACAGTTTTTATTTTGAATATTCAACAATAGTTATTTCATTTGGTGAGAAAGTGTACTTAATCTTTAAAACATTATCCTCAATAAATATTTCTCTTGTATCATATTCTATATTTTCGTTGCTGTTGAATTGTTCATCAGTAACCACATTGCGGTAAATATAATTTATGTCATAATTGGAACCGTTCTTATTCCAGTTTCCGCTAATACTTTCCAATGACAAATGACAATCACTGAATTCATTATCATAAAATTTAAATGAAAAGGTTTGATTAGAATTGAAAGTATGAGTGTTCTGAATAGCGCAGTTATCAGAGTTGCTTATAAATTCCTCTCCATTGTATAGGTCAACTACCCTTACTTGTTTCCATATTCCAACTATTGGGTCGTTTACCTCTTCAGAATCATTTTTGTCAGATGAGCAGGATAAAATTGATAACCCGATTAAAAGTCCAATAAATAAATTCAGTTTTTTCATTGCGTAAAATTTGGTTTAAATTGTTTGTAACGGTTTCATATAACCGTCAGTTACGGGTTAAATTAGCGTTTATTTTTTGGTTTGGTCGCAAGCCTTAACAATTCCGACCGCGCCCGAACGTGCCGTTCGGTACGGGCGGGGTGGATTCGGACGTAATCGAATCCGCCGACCGGGCGCAGCAACCGACGAACACCTTAGACATAATTACTCCCAGTGAGTAAATTGCGGTTATACATTGTTGGCTGCAGTTTTTATTTATACTAATTCTGTTACTATTCTATTAAATTGTTTATCTGTTAAAACAGGTTCAAAGTATTTAATATAATCATTTAATTCTTTCAGTAATTTTATACTTACATATTTAAACTGACCTCGCGGTTTAATATTAATCATTACGATAAGATTCCGAATTGGGACTCTTTGTTCTCCCCAATGATGGTCATATAAAGTTATTTTTTCCGAAAAGAATATATACAGAGCAAAATTTGTCCTTTCAATTTGTTCGATTGGCGACCTTAAACTAAGAGAATTAACAGATAACTTGCTCCAGTTTTTTGTTTCTATTATAAAAATCCCTGCTTTGGATATTAAAAGATGGTCAATTTGTATGGAATAGATTCTCTGATTATATTTTTTGTAAAAAATTGGACGAGAAAAACTCAAATTGAAGTCATTAATCAGAACATAATCATCTGAAAGCTTCTGAATTTCTTTAACAACTAAATTTTCTCCAATTGCTCCTGAAATTAGATTCTTTGAGTTTTCTAAAACATTGCGAGTATATTCTAATTTTTCGATTTCAGATTTTGCTCTTTTTTCAACCAAGTTTTGTTTTTTAGTTTCGTATTGTCTTATGAAAAGTTCATCATTTTCAATGTTTCTAGTGATATCCTTTACTGATGAACTTATCAGTTTAGTTTTATTTTTTACAAAATAATTAGATTGATTTCTCAGGAAATACAGCCTTACTTTTGAGAGTAGCTTTTTTATAGAATTGGTGTCTTTAGAATTTATGGAATCAATTTTGGTCTGTAAGCTAGAAATTCGATTGTCTATTTTTTCAGTTTCTAAATTGATTCGTTCAGCTTTGTTCCGTACTCTTTGTTTTAGGTTAGCACACGTTTCAAAGTATTCTTTTTCTAATTTATCAGATGTATTATTTAGAATCGTGAGTTTTTCCGAATTGTAATTTGACAAAAAATCATTAATCCCTTTTACAGAGTTAAATCTGAAAATTCCGTTATTTTCTAATTCTGATTTTAGGGATTTCAGTGATTCTATTGTTCCGTATATTCTTGCCATTTACGAAATTCTTCAAATTACGCCCAACGGTTTGTGTAAGCGTCAGTAACGGGAAAGCGCGCGAGTACTTTCCGCTGTAACCATAAATTTAGCAAAAAGGCCTGAAATTCCGATTAGGAATTTCAGGCGTAATGAACTATAGCCGTTGTTAGGTGCTGTATTTTTTATTTCGCAAATAATTCAGTCAAACAATTTTCCAATTAGCGCAATCAAAATTATAATTCCGATTACAGCTCCAGCAACAGCGACGTACAATTTCATTACTTTCTTTTCGTCTCTAAAATCCGAAATCAGATTTGATTCTGTATTCGCGACGATTTCGTTATCTTTTATAATTCGGTCAACGTTTTCCATATCAGAGTCGAGTAAGAAATATCTAATTCCGCCATCGATTGACGGTTGTTCATTTATGTCAGCGTAATATTTTATTCCACCTTTTTCTAATTCAGATTCGAATATGATTTTGTCTTTTAACAAAACATAAAGTTTGTAATGCTCCTTGAGTTTTATGTCAAAATTGTTTTCTGACAAAGTTGAGTTCATATTCTATTGGAAAGGTTTTTCGGTGTTTTTATTCCACCACATTATTACATCGTTTAATATATTATCTATATCCAAAAATTCAGCTGTAAAGCCATAATTAACAGTCAATTCGTGATGCAAAACCTTTGTCAATTTAAATTTATCAGAACCTTTGTATAATTGACCCAATAGTAAATGATTGATAGAATCAAATTCATCTTCTGGGGAATCTGGGATTAAATTCCATCCATTGATAATTTGTCTTAATTCACCGAATTTGTGTTTATATTCTTTTTTTAATCGTGAGTTCATCAATATTGCACCTAACGGTCTCGGCTATGAGTAGTTGCGTGGTTTAACACTTAACTTTACAAGTACGCACCAAACTGAAAATCCGTGAGGATTTTCAGAAGTAGGCGAGAACAAGCAATTACTTATAACCATTGTAGCTAGTTTTTTAAATATTTAATTTTCCGATTTATAATTTCAGTGGTCTTTTTCTTTTGACCATCAATCTGTATTTTCTCAATTCTGGTCCAATTCCCTTTGTCATCATATTTGTATTTAACTATATATTTGATATTGGAACTTGATGTTGGCCAATAAAATTCTGTTAAGTCGCCAAATTCATTTCGTTTTATTTCATAGTCCTTTTTAAAAGATTCCGTTTTGTTCAAGACTATTGAGCCATCTTCTCTATAAACTTTATAGACAAACTTGTTATTTTTATAATCGTATTCTGCTGTAGACAATCCAATTAACTGATTATCGATATTCAGAGTTCTAATTTCAACTGGGTTATTGTTTTCATTTAAAATTACTCTCATTGTATAATCCAATGAACCATCTTGATTCAGCATTTTTAAATCCTTTGATTTCTCTCCATAAACGGTTTCATATCTTGAAGTCCTCCAACCTAAAGCTTTATGTTTAAATCTTACAGTATTCTTTAAAACTCGATTTAATGAGTCGACAGAAAACTCTCTTGTTGATTCAAGTTCTGAGTCCTTATATCTTTTCAGTCGGATAATCGACCTTTCTGGGAAAGTGTAATTTATTTTTTCGGAATAGGTGAATTCTTGTCCAGGATTCACTTTCCTTGTCACGACTATTTCTTTTGCTTCTCCATTTTTTAAAACATAATCTTTTGGTAAATCAATTCTGCTTATTTCAGTATGCATTGAAGTTTGTCCAGCACAATAAACACTAAACAAAAGCATAAATATTATTTTAAATATATGTTCTTTCATCAAATTAGCTACAACGGTTCGTATAACCGTCAGTTACGGGATTAAAGTTAATGTTTTTCGGTTTAGAACTGGCGTTAGCAATTCCGAGTGCCTGCCTGCCGGCAAAGGCAGGGATTCGGACGTAGTCGAATCCGCCGTAATTGCGGCTATACATTGTTGTACAACGTTTTTCATTTTTTATCCAATCCATATTTCCAACTTTTCATTAGGTATTTCCTTTTCAAATAATCGAGTCAAAAACAAATTCGAACGTCTTACTTTTAAATCCTTTTGATTTTTAAATTCAATTAAATAAATTCCTCGTTTTGGGATATCCAAACTCATAATTTTTTTCGCTCTTTCTCCAAACTCGTAGGATTGAATTTTCCAATTCGTAACTTTTGACGTAATTATTTTTCCGTTTTCTCTGTTCTTTAATTCAATCGAAAAATTTCCAACAGAAACACTCCAACCTCCAAGAACTTTAATACTATAAATTCCGACTGGTAATTCAATTGCCTTATTCGTATCATAGATACCGATTGGAAATCTCATTTCTGCATATCTCAAATCAGTATTTATAATTTCTATTTCTTTTGGGACTTTACTTCGATGAAGGAAACCCAAAATCTTTTTATCAGGTGTTAGTTGGTCATAACTACTCTTAATGTAAGGTCTTGCTCCATCACTCGGCTCAAATTCCGTATGTAAATATTCTACTTCGTCATTATCTAATTCACGCACTGTTCCGTCGTTCTCAACATAGACAAATTCAAATTTTTCTTTTTCTGACTTCAATTTTCGTAGGGTGAGTTAAATGTTGTACAACGATTCGGCTAAGGTTCGCTGCTGTGATTCGTCCGGAGGACAATCCGGCTGAGCCTAAAGATAGCTTTTTGCGCAGGATTTCCGTTTAGGAAATCCGCAAGCAATGAATTATAGCCATTGTTGTGTGGCGTTTTTTAAATCATTTTTCAATCCCAAGTTAGCTAAAATTAACCTTATGGCTATTTTTCTCAAACAGTAAATTTGAGATTTCAAATTCTTTTCCTTTATCGAGTTCACACTTCCGTGAGTTAGTTTGTCTCGAGTCTTTTTTAATTTCCCAAAAGAATATCCAAAATCCTTTGGATTGATGTTGTTCAAATTTAAAGTTTCTTCCAATGGACTTTTTAAAGGTTTTATTTCAATTTTATTAATTAACCCGTTCCATTTGTCTTTTAGCAATTCACTGTCTTCGCTATTTTCTAAAGTTTGAGAAATTAATTCAAATGCCTTATTGAAATTATCTTCTTTTGATGCCTTAAAATCAAATTTTTCAATTTCTTGTTTAATATTGAAAATTTCAATTATATTAAAAAGCAATAAAAAGGATGCGTTTAAATCAACTTCTCTGGAATGTAAATAATTATCTATCGCTTTATTAAATTTTTGTTCATTTTTTAGGTAGCTCGAGAACCAATCTGTTTTGAGTATTTTTTGAATGTTATAATTTTCTTCTAAATGATAGAAGATTACAGCAAAATCAGAAACGAATGTTTTGTTGTTAGGCGATGTGTCTCTAAAGACAAAAATTTGTTCCTCCGTTCTGTAAGTCAGTTTTTCACAAATAATGCGAATTCCAAAACAAAATGATAAAAAGTTGCAGATTATTTGAATTGTTCTTTTTACTTTTTCAAAATCAGCGTTATCAAATTTATAGTTGATAGAAGGTATTTTCTTAACTGTAAATTTATCACTGCCTCGTGTTTCGTTATTTGTGAATTCCAGTTCAGGTCTAAAGGTAAGAGGTTTTGCTTCGTAGTATTCAGACATTCCATTCATTCTCGAAATCGAGAAAGTATTTTTGTCTTTCAGGTTCGTGAAAAATGAGTAAAAAGTATTCACTACTTTCAGTCCGTTTTTGTTTAAAAAAGCTTTTCCCTCGTTTATGTATTCTTTGTGCTTATTTGGAAATACTATGGCGATTTTGCTCACATAAATAGTAAAATATCTATTCTGTAAGTCAGTTTGAAATGAAGTTGTTCTGTAAATTTTGCTTTTATCAAGAAAAAGTCCAATTTCAGTTTCGGTTATTTCAAAATTATCCTCAAATAGTCCGTGTGCACCTTTTGACATCATAAAATGTCTGTCAATTTGAGAATTTGGTTTATTATCGATTATTTGAAAACACATTTCTTTGTCGGAAACGTACAAATGGGAATGAAAGATTTCAGATGAAATTTCGGTGTTTTTGAATTTTAAATTAATGCAGTAATATTCTTTCACTCAAGATTGGTTTTCAAATGACACACAACGGTCTCGGCTATGATTTCGGCGTGGAATCGTCCGCAGGATTATTCCGCCGAAATCTAGCAGTTTGATTTATACTTTTACTTTGCTGTGGCACAAAACCACAATGAATTATAGCCATTGTTACCTGCTGTATTTTATTCCTTTTTAATCACTGTAGAGTATTTTGACCGCCTTGTCAAACATTATTGGTATATTATATTCCGATGAAATTTTCCGTCTTTTTGGTCCCAATTCCGCTGGTTTCCATTCACTGGGAATTAGTCGAGCAAGTCTCAAAGCTTCCGAATTCAACTTTTCATTTTCACTCTTAATGATTTCCATTTTTTCGATAATTCCAGTGCTGTCAATCTTTATTGAAATCCAAACAGTTCCTTTTTCATCAGTCAAATTCATATTGGTATAGATAAGCTCTGAAATGCTATCTAGTCCGTATTTAAATTCCGCGGGATATTGTATCGGATCAATAATTGTGTCAACTTTTTGCCCCAATAAGTCTTCATTCAAATCTGCTTTACTCTTTTCCGTTTTACAGGCCAACATGAGCAATAGAGTGATGAGATATAGAGCATTTTTCATATTGCAGGTAACGGTTTGTGTATGATTAGTTGAGGGAAATTCGCATGAATTTCCGAGTAAGGAATCAGTACAAATTAAAAGTAGTAAATATTATTTGAATTAAGTGAGCAGCTATGGATTATACACGTTGTTGTACGTAGTTTTTTATTTTCTTTTATTTACTAATTCAAAAAAAGCATTCCTTTTAGATCGAGAAAGCGGAACAACACTGTTATTAGACATTTTTAAATACCCTCCATCTTCCTTAACATAGCTGATTAGGTAATTTAAATTTATCAGGTGTGACTGATGTACTCTCAGAAAATTAGAGCTATCCAACATTTCTTCAACACTCTTTAGTGTTTTAGAGATCACTACTTTTTTTCCATTAGTGGTATGAATTTCTGTGTAGTTAGAATCCGCTTTACAATGAATGATTTCATCAATACGGTAAAATTCAACGCCTTTTAAGGTGGGAAAAGGAATCCTTCCTGATGTAGCCCCTCCATTTTTAATTAAGCTAATAATGTTTTTTAACACTTCGTTCTGTTGATTTGTGCTTTTGTTTTTTATCCGCTTAAGTGTTTCAATCAACTCATTACGGTTTACAGGTTTAAGCAGATAGTCGAATGCTAAATATTTAAAAGCTTTTATGGCATACTGGTTGTATGCAGTAACAAACACCAGGTTAAAATCTGTATACTTTAATCCATCTAGTACTTCAAAGCCACTTAACCAGGGCATTTCTATATCAAGAAAAACAAGGTCAGGTTGCTTATTTTCTATTAATGCTGCCGCTTTACGCGCATCTGAACACTTGGCAATGACTTCAATATCTTGACTGGCGGTTAGAAGCTCATATTCCAGAATATCTAAACTGCTAGTTTCATCATCTATAAGAATGGTTCTTTGCTTAGACATTAGCTTACTTTTTTAAATTTTATACTAGCTCTGGTTCCATTAACTATATTATTGTCTGAATATAAATCTACTATTTTAAAGGTACATTTTATATTGTACAATCTTTCTAATTGTTTTAATCGTTCTTTCGTAATTTTCATCCCCAAACTGGATTTATGAGGTTTGTTTTGTGAAATTTCTTTAGCAGCCTTTCTACCTATACCATTATCTTCCACCTCACAAATAAGTGTTTCTTTATGTTGCTTAAACCTAATTTTTAATTTACGAATACCGTCTTTATGCATAAGACCGTGCCAAATAGCATTTTCTATAAAAGGCTGTATTACCATTGGCGTAATTAAGAAATTTAGATCAACATTAGCGTCAACTTCAATAGAAAAATCAAAGGAGTTATCAAATCGAAGTTTTTCAATAGCTACATATGATCGAATGGTCTCTAATTCATCTTCGACAGAAATTAGATTTTGTCGCGAATTTTCCAAAACCCGTCTGATAAGATTAGAAAACCTGGAGATAAAATCCATGGTTTCTTCTCTAGACTTTTTTAAGGTATAAAATTTAATACTATTTAAAGTGTTAAAAATAAAATGAGGATTGATTTGAGAACGCAGCGCATCTGATTCTAATTTAGACAATTGCATTTCATAACTATTTTGTAATTGTGCTGCTTTTGTTTTTTGACTATTTCTATATCTTCCTAAAAAATAAATTGCTGTCATCAGGGCTAGTAAACAAATGCCAATAAAGTAAATTGATTTGAAAAAAGGTAAATAGATATTAAAGGATATACTTCGTTCTGCCAAAGTAGCTCTATCTTTATCTGTGGCACGAATGCTTAATTGATGCTTACCGGAAGACACATCGTATAATTTTAGCGAGTTTGGTGTATTTATTGGTAGCCATTCATTAGCATCCATTCTGTATTCATAATTTACGGTATCAAGTACGTAGGGTTTAGAAATACTAAATTCTAAATGTATATTTCGTTCTTCCTCGCGTAAATTAATAGTGGAATAACCCTCAATACAAGGCCTGGTTTTTAACTCGTCATTCGCCCTAAAACTTGTAATATCTATTATATGCTTAAAGGGTAGTGTATCTTTAACAACAGCGGATGTAGTACGAAATATTTGTCCTCGTTTAGAAGCCCATATATAACCACTTCTGTCAACGTTTAAAAACACACCATCTTTCATGGCTTTAGGTGTTTCTAACCATGTATATTTATTTGTATTTCTATTAAAGAGGGCATTTCCGTAAATGGTAACATTCGTTAATGATATACTGTCATTTAATGAAATAACCGAGCGTGTGATATTATCGGCACGGCTCCATTTTTTATGAGGTTGTGTAAGGAAATTAGAAAACTCTTTAGTGCTCAGATTAAATTTAACCAAGCCTAAACCCCAGGAAGGCAATACCAAAGAGTTATCATAAAAATGACCTCTATAAAAATTATGAGGTAATATATAAGGGGCATTTTTTAGTGTGTATTTTTCAACGCTGTTATCTTTTTTGTTAACCCTATAAACCCCAGAATACATAACAAACCATATTGCCCCTGTTTCAATATCAGGATAAATAGATTGTACGGCATTAGAACTTTCGCGATGCCCAAAATCATATCCGTTCGTTAAATATTTTGATACTAATTTATTTGAATGCTTGTCAATAATATAAAAGCCATTGGCAGTACCTACATAAAGCGTGTCTTTTTCTTGTTCAAGCCGTGTAATAAAGTTTCGCCAATTGGCTGGAAACAATGGCTCATCTAAAAATATTTTGGTAGAGGTCAAGGTATTCATATCTATTTTGTAGAGTCCTCTTCGCCCACCATACCAAATACTATTTTTGCTATCATCTTTTAAGAAACAAATACCAGATTGATTACCAGTATCAAGATCATATGTTTTAGACAGGTAGCTACTAACGTTTATGGCGGTATGCCCATTATAGCGATATAAACCATCGTTGATTACCATCCAAAAAATACCGCCATCATCTTCATAGAAAATATCTATGTTTTCCCAGGATTGAAGACCATCGTCAGATTTGATGGTTATAAGTTCAAACCGAATGTTTTCGGGGTTTTCAATAGCAGACTGTTGCCCCCAACACATAAGCGTAGAAAGGAGAAATAGAACAATATGGTAAATTAATATCTTAATATTAGTTCAGGTTAGACTTACGTAAAAATAATGCTATTTAACTATAAGAGGTTTGCCTATTTATCATTTGCAAGAAATAATAATGCGTTTAAACAGTTTGACTGAGTATTCAGCATAAGTCATTTTGTAAGTATTAAAATAGAACATCAATAAAAAAGAACCTTTTTTAATCTATCAAAGCAAAAAATAACCAAATACTAAATCATTTTTACAGAAAGGAAAGGGTTTCCTTCAACTTACTAATTAACCGGCTAGTTTCTCAAATCGCTATCATAATTTTATACAAACGGTACAAATCTTTTGTTCCACATAACTTTTTACATTATCAATTTTGAATTATGAAAGCATTCTGTTTTTTAGAAATATTAAAGGGACTCTTGTTAATGATCATTTTTACCCCACAGGTAACCTTTGCTAATCGTGACGATGCCCTGATTCGCAATTTTAACATAGATGGAGAACCTAAAAGACTCTATGTGGAAGTGCGGGATTTTCCTTTGACAATTTCGGATGATACTATTGAGGAGTGGAAAATGAAGATCGCGGATTGGGCTGAAACTTATTGGAAACTGTATGAAGGGTATTCTTTTAAGTCACCTGCTAATGATATGGATGGTGATGGAGTGGAAGTACTCAAACTTTTTTTTAAACGGGGTACTGGCGAATCTGGTAGTGCTGGTTCAACAGGTTGGATTCGTATTGTAGGACGTGCGATGGTATCGCCAGACATTGAAATTAATGTTCAATCGGTTATTGCCCATGAAATTTTTCACAGTGTTCAATTTCGTTATTCCGATATCAATAATCGTTATCGTAATACCTTTAGCGAAGGAACGGCCCAACTTGTACCATCTCTTATTATTCCCGATTTAAATGAGCTTGTTTCTACTACTTTTAGTTGCGAATCGAGTTACTTAGAATATCCGGGTGGCCAAATGTGGTTCCGTCCTGGCGGTAGTGGAGAAGCCAATGTCTGTTCAACAGCACTTTGGTGGAAATATCTAACACAGCAGTTATCAAGGCTCGATCAAACTGGTATTGACCATGGTATTGATACCATGGCACGATTGCTCGATTACTTGGAAACTCCAATAGGTTGGCGTCAACGTAATATTGATAGAAATACACTGGTCGCAGATTTTAACGATGACGATCTTGAGGATATTCTAGTTACAAGTGATTTATATCTTGGAATAATAAGTCCAATGTTCTTTAACCCAACTACTATAGGGGTTATTGTAGATGGCGGTCGTTTTGGAGGGGCTTGGAAATATCAGCATACAGATCAAATTCTTGGAGCAGGCGATATGGTTGGTGACAAAAGTGCCGAATTCATTATCAAGAGTGAAACTCACTTAGGTATAATAGGAATGGAAGATGGTAAATTTAAAAGCCATGGTATAGTTTCTTTTGGAAACACATTTGGTACTAACGGCTGGCGTGTGAAAGCTACTGATGAAATAGTAGGTACAGGTGATTTTGACGGAGACGGTAAGTCGGAATTCCTAATAAAGAGCAATAGTCACCTCGGATTGGTCGAGTATAACGAAAGTGGTTTCAAGACGCTTTCAGTAAGGCAAATGGGTAATCGGTTAGTAGGTGGTGGTTGGGTTCTTTCCCCTGAAGATGAAATTATCGGATTAGGCAATTTTGACAATAACCGCAATATGGATTTCATCATCAAAAGTAATTCTCATATTGGTATAATTGGCTATAATTCAGTGACCGGGGAGTTTAAATCGCTTGGCGCCAGACAGCTGTCGAGCATCCCCGGGAACATTTCTCAAATCAATGTAGCAATGCTGAGAGCCCTTGGTCCTGACTGCCTCGTATTGACCCAGCCAAGTGGATTAAGGATTTTTGCACTGGGCGAAGGTGGGAGTTTGGAAGAAATTTCCAATGTACCGAACTCTAGTTTGCCTAGTGGTTTTGATCACCTAGATGCCCTTATAGACATGGATGGCGACGGCTTGGATGAACTGATCTTTAAACATGGCAGTGGTAGCTTGGCCGTAGGTTCATTAGAACTAATTTCTAATTCGTATAGAAATCTTAGTATAGCTTTCGCAGGTGTAGAAATAAATGATGGATTCAATGGAAATGAATATAGAACCACATGGTCACCTCACAGAGATTATCAAATTCTGACAAGCGGTGATTTGGATGGTGATGGTAAAGATGAACTTTTTATTCGGGATGGGGGTCTAACACTGGTACTAGGATTAGATGAATTGAATGGATTCGTCATTGGAGAAAGTGTAAGCGACAACCAACGTTTCGATAGCTTAATTGCCAAACTCGATGCTTTTATCAGGTATGAAAGTAGGGGGCAAAGAAATTTGCATAGTATGTTCATGGACTTTGCTGCTGCCAATTACATCAATTCTTTAGAAGGCAGTTCCATCAATAATGTATATCGTTACTCCGATGAACTCCGGCATCCTGGTGCAATTGACTTCGATTTTGACCCTGATACTCCTCCAGTAACATTTGCATTTGAAGGGAATGTTGATGGAGGGAGTACCGTACCAATTGAACAAGAACCATGGACTTCATTGTATTTTCGATTTAACTCAATTTTAGGACATGTAGATATTAGTAGTTCGCAACTAAAGTTCAATAATGAAAATGTAAATCATACGCTTATTGTGGTCGAGGGAAATCGGCTAATCAGTAAAACCCAGGAAACAGGAGGGCAATTCTCTAAATCATTAGCATTGGGATCAAACCAAAATGCCATATTAATTGTTACATCATTCGAGGCGCCTTTATCTTATGTGATTCAGGTCACTGGAAAATGAGAAAAAGTTAGGTCTAACAATACATTATGTACTTCGCTACCCCAGCTTTTTTAAGAAACATAAGTCTGGTTTAAAATACAATTACTAAAAGGATAATATTTAATATCATGAATAAGTTAAAAAAGTATCATTTAATAATCTTATTGACAATTGGGAGTATTCCTGCCTCATTTTCTCAGTACAACCTTAATGGTTATTGGCAGGATAATTTAGGAATGCACTACTATGTTCGACATGTTGGGAATACAATCTATTGGTTTGGTGAACGTAATGATGGATTATGGGCAGGAGCCTTTAAAGGTACTATTACAAATAATACCCGGAATGATATATCGGCTCGAAGAACAACATCTATCATAGGGTCTGTATACGACCTTCCTAAAGGAAAAGCATCTATGTTAGCAGATCTTGGACTTACGGTTGTTTCTGCTAATGAAATGAGAAAAGTAACCGGGCCATTTTCTGCAACAGTATTTAGAAAAAAATTAAAACCAAGAAATTTTCCTGGCATACGTTCGGCAGGATACACCAAAGAAGGAATTACAGGGATGTGGAACTGTAATGATGGCGGTACTTATTATATGAGACAAATAGGAAATAAGGTTATATGGTTTGGCGAAAAATATAACGGAGGTAATATAGATTTTTCGAATGTAGCATTTGGCACCAAAACGGGTAACCTTATTCATGTTGACTGGGCAGATGTTCCTAAAGGTAGAACTTTAGGAAGGGGAAGCCTTATATTACGAATGGATGGTAATATAATAACCAAGACTAGTGGTAGTGGATTTAATGGCAGCCGTTGGACCAAAAGCAATAAAAAAGAAATTGATAAGCGCGTTTTTGACGTACTTATACAGGGCCATACTCATAAAATATCGGTACATCTAAATAACTATGTTTCCGGTGGAGGCGGTTCGCCAAGATGGTATAAAGGTAATGATGCTTATGTAAATTTACCAGAGGCTTGGGGCTCACGGTTTAATTTGAATTTACCTGAAATCAATAAAGTTAGACGTTTTAGAAATTACCATTATTATGTTAATGATATTAATAGTTCTGCCTATGGTGTCTCCGGGGAGTTAAAAACCAACTCCACTCTTCTTTTCGAGACCACAAATAGACCTTCAAAACAACCAATAATCGAATTGTCAATTAGACTCGAAACTGATGGTACGGAAATTGTCGGCAGATGTACTTCTTGTCCTAGTAGCGATAAAGGAGCGCCCGATGTACACATATCTAAAAAAAATAAAAATTTTCCTGTCATTTATGTATACATACCTCTCATTATAAAAGATGGCAATATAAGTTATGATAATATCTCTACTTACTTTGATGCTAATATACAGGCTGGTGGTATCTGTAAAATAGTAGGCGATTTATGCAACAAGATTACTAATTATCGAGAAACTATTAGGACTGAAATAAATAGAGGCTTTCAATCAAGCTTTAATAGTGCCACAGTAAAACGAAACTTCGAAAACAGCCTTAATCAGGCATTACCCTCTGAGATTAGAGGGAAAATAACAAAGCTAGTTATGGAAGATAATAACATAATCATTGAATATAACTAAAACTTAGATTTTTAATGTCATGAAAAAATTAACAATAAGCGTTTTACTAGCATTAGCATTCATCACAGCTAAAGCACAAGTTAAACCAAAGGTATATACAAGTAATAAAAAAATTAAGATAAATAAAAATAAGCCTAAACCCCAAGGAATAAAAATCACAAATTTTAAAAAGATATCCATTAATGATTTGAATAAACTCGACATCCCAATTGCGCAAATTAGTGCAGATAAACTCAACGATAAGCCAACGAGAACGTGGAGCATAAATCCAATGAAACAATATGAAGGTAACTTATTTCTAACATTGCTCTATGGGACTTGGAGCAAAGAAAATTGGAAAATTGGAAGTGGAACGGTGAGTGAAACTATGGGTTTAAATATTATAAACAGCAGGGAAGAATTTAGTAATAGAGGAGGGTATAATAATTCAGGGCAATGGAGATACATTTTCCCTCAAATTATAAAATTCATAGCTGCTGGTGACACAGAATATATTTTAAAAATAAAATTTCATGGATATGTTATACCAAATCACTCAATTTATATAGGTAGAGACTCATACATATCCGAAGTTAATTTGAACGAATATAAGGAAGCGAATTATTTATTTAAACAAGCCGATTCAGGAGAAGTCTACATATACATATCACCAATTTTACATAAGCTAAATGGCAATGTTGATGGTTTTTTATCCACTACTATAAAAGAGATAACGATAAGTCGTTTTGATTAAAAATTGGAATTATACAAGTTAAACTCTAATCCCTTGCAATGATACTTTTTTGCCAAACCAACATCAAATAGATAATAATATTCATTTAAAAGCTAAAACTATGAACTTTTCAAGGAAAAATAATAAACACTACCAGAGTAACATCAGTTTCGTAAATAAAAAAATACTCTCAACGATCTTCGTAATTGTATTAACATTTATCACAGTTAATGCACAGGTTAAACCAAAGGTATCTGTTAAAACTTCAAAAGTTAAGACAGGTAAGGCTATACAAAGCTTGAAGGTGATGAGTTTAGATAAATTGAAATCTGTAGAAGATTTAAAAAGGCTCAATATACCTGTAGCTAAGGTTACTAAAGAAAAATTAAGAGCTAAACCAACTAGAACATGGAAAATTAACCCTCAAAGACTAAATGATGGATTCCTAAGATTCGAAACAATGCAAGGAACATTTGATAAGGATAGGTGGACATGGGGATCGAATGTTGATCGACATTTACAAAATTCACTTGATAGATTAAATGAGGGTAAACAAAAAAACGATAGATATGATGCTTTTCCATTTAAAATTAAGTTTAGAGTAACTGGAGGTGTAGAGTATAGGATAAAAATTAGGCAACTCTATATTTTACCAGAGTCTAGATCACATTATATATATGTCGCAATTAAATCTATGTCAAATAAACAACAATCTATTTCTAAAATAAATAATGAAAACAACGTCTTTAATTATATTTTTAAAAGACCACGATCGGAAGAGGTTATAATTTCATTATCTGGAATACCAACGATTACAAGTACATTTAACGATGGCAGAGGATATTGGCAGCCTATTAATGTTGCTGAAGTGAGAATAGACCGAATTAATTAAAAACTGACGCTTTGAAAAAATAATATCAGTAATAGCTTTGATAGTATTTAAAAGTTCTCTTCAAGTGTCAGATTAATAACAACTGTCAGATTAAATAGTAGCTACTACAGTTAATGAAGCATAAATAATACTCAAATAATAAATGAATACTGTGATTCATTAAAATTTAGGATAGGTATAAAACAGAATAGAAGTATAAAAATAACATAACGAAAGAAATAGAAGAAAAACGGTCATAGCTATTAACAACATTTTGATTTACAATTAATTGTATACAGCTGAAATCAACTTAAAATAAGGACTATCTCATAAAGTGTGTAAATAGGAAATTAGCGGGGGCATGCCCCCGCTAATTTTTTGTCTAATTTTAAATATTTACACATTATGAAGAAAGAAGAGTTGTTCAACGACGATTTTCTAAAGCAGTTCAAGAGCGGAGACGAGCTCAACGGCTTTTTGAAACAGCTTCAAAAGCGCGGCATCGAGAAGATGCTTGAAGGTGAACTCGACGGCCATCTGGACTATGAAAGGCACCAGCGTTCGTCTAATGTCAACAAGCGCAATGGTCATTCCAAGAAGAAGATAAGGACTTCCTTCGGGGAGAGTGAGATAGCCGTCCCCAGGGATAGGGACGCATCGTTCAACCCCATGGTAGTGCCCAAACGGGGCAATATGGTGGACGGACTGGAGAACATCATCGTGTCCCTTTATGCTAAAGGGATGTCTGTAAGTGACATTGAAGAGCAGATACGCGAGGCCTATGGGTTCGAGGTATCCACCTCGACCATATCACGTATTACTGAAAAGGTGGCTGCCGACATAACGGCATGGCAGAACCGCCCCCTGGAGCAGGTCTACCTAATCGTATGGATGGACGGTATTGTTTTCAAGGTCAGGGAATCCTCCAAGGTGATCAACAAGACCGTCTACGTGGCCGTAGGGCTTCGTAGGGACGGGAAAAAGGAGGTGCTGGGCCTGTGGCTGGGTAAGAACGAATCGGCCGCCTTCTGGATGTCGGTGCTCACTGATATCAAGGCACGTGGCACCAAAGATATCTTGATCACCGCTACAGACAACCTCAATGGTTTTACCGATACCATCAAGAACGTCTTTCCACAGTCAAAGACCCAGATATGTGTGGTGCACCAGATACGCAATGCCTCACGTTATGTGGTATGGAAGGACAAAAAGGAATTCACCTCCGATATGAAAGGCATCTACAACGCCCCCAACGAGAAGGCCGCCAAGGTCGCTCTGGAGGACTTCGCCAAGAAATGGCAGGACAAGTATTCCTATGCTATAAAGAGTTGGAGGGAGAACTGGGACGAACTTACTGTGTTCTTTGAGTTCCCCTTGGAGATACGCAAGATCATCTATACTACCAACCTTATCAAGAACCTCAATGGGAAGATCAGAAAGTACACCAAGAACAAGTTATCATTCTCAACCGATGATGCGGTAATGAAATCCGTATATTTGGCCACAAGGGAGGCCACCAAAAAATGGAAGATGCCCATCAGGAATTGGGGTATTATTTTAAATCAGTTCCTTACGATCTATGAAAAAAGGGTCCGACTTTAAGTAAAAGTCAAACCCCCGCTATTTTTAACTTACACACTTATTGGGATAGTGTCTTAAAATAATACCTACTTCCCGATGCAGTATCTTACATTGCCCATAAACAGTGGAGTAGGGGCGTTTGAGGTGGAAAATAGGTGAAACCTTTTGCTTTCTTTTAGTAGTATTTTGTTTTCCATACCTTATTCATAATTGTTTCGAGAACGCTTTTTTGAATCTATAATATCTTGGACAGTTCTTTTACTTTCACCACCGCTCCAGCCTTTTTCGATTTCATCCCTAAGCTTTTGAAGCTTCTCCTCATATGATTCGGCATCTTTATTTCCTTCCATAGTTCAAAAGTTATTGTAAAATAATATCACTGTCTATATTCAGTTTTTGGTGTAAAGCTTTGGCAACATTTAAGGTAATCTCTCTTTTGCCATTTAAATAATCACTGATTCTAGAGGCACTTGTATTTAAAAGAGTGGCCAAATCTTTTCGCTTTAAACCCATTTCAAACATACGTAACTCAATCATTTCCTGTAAAGTAGGTAAACCTATTGGAAAATGTATTTCCTCGTATTGTTCAATGATGTCGCTTACTTTTAAAAGTTCAATCATTTCAGGAGAATCTTCAGGAGTACCGTTCCCTACTTCTTTAAGAAGTTCTTCCAAACGAAGATTCGCTTTAATGTATGCCGCGTGCGTTATTGACTTTCCCATAATCTTATAACTTATCGATATTCTTTAATCTGTTGTAATCTTTGTGGTTGCCAACCCACCTTATATAGACCCTTCCTACTTGAAAGAGTACTATGGCAACAATTCTATAGTGGTTTCCTTTGATATTAAAAACATATCTATTATTTCCAACATTATCTGCCGAGTTAAAAGTGTTCTTTAAATCCGCAAAACTTGTCCATTCCGCTTTTTTGGTTCTTTTATACCAATCTTGTAAGGCTACTTTAGCGTTCGTGTCTTTTGTAAAATAAGCTTTTAGTTTTTTAAATGAAATGATGTGCACTGGACGAAGTTTGTTTATAACTTATTACAAAGATATGCATTAAATTACATTTAATGTAATATTTTTACAAAAAATGTAAATATTAATTTCGAAATTCCAAATCATTATTCACTTTTAGGGGAATTTAAAGAACAAATGAAAGAAACATCGTTATTACTTGGGGCTGGATTTTCCGTTAATAAAGGATATCCAACGGCAAATCAATTGAATCAGAAATTAGTAGAACTTGAACCTGAAGATTATTGGGTATATACCGATGGGACGGTTTTTCTGAAAGAAAAAACTGAAGATGACCCCTGTTGGTATGCGAATGATTCGAAGCATAAACATTTTGTTGTAAATCTAATTAAGTATTATTCGGACAAAAAAGGAACGTTTAATTACGAAAAGTTTTATGACTTTTACAACGAAATATATCGTGGAAAAAATGATACTAGTTTTAACACTTTCTGTGATAGTTTCAGGGAAGAATTTCAAATTGAAACCAACAATCTTAACTTATTAAGTCAGACCAATAAAATATTTAACCAACTCATATCATTGTTCTTAGTTGATGGAGATGGGAAAAAATTCTATGACTCTGTACATTATTGCAAACCTTCGTATCATGGTTACACAGGGTTCTTGAACTGTCTTGAAAGTTGGGGAACCGAGGGAATTACACATGTTCACACTTTAAATCATGATATCTTTTTTGAAACTCTCAAAAAATCTGACTGGATTCAGGGAAAACTCTCTGATGGATTCGAGGAAGGTGGTTCTAAATTTTATGGCAGTTTAAAGGACGATTATAAGGTTAGATTGCCCTATTTCACAAATAACTACAAGGAAATATTTAGACTTTACAAATTACACGGGAGTTTTGACCAGTTCCCTTTTCATTTGCAGGATTCAGGAATCGATACTTATGTAAAAATCAAATTGGGAATTGGCACTACGGAACTGTATAAAGAAATGGAAGATGGAAAAGGTGGATTTGATTACATTAACGATTGGCTAAATTATCATCCTGATTTCCTTTCAGGAACTACTTCCAAAATTCTAAGATATCGTGAGCCATGGTATTACGAGAAAGTATTTGAGAATTTCGAGAAAAATTTAACGAATTCAAATAAATTGGTCATTGTTGGTTACAGCTGTGGAGATAGTGAAATCAACAATCTTATAGAGCAGAAATTTGCTTTTGAAAAATGTCCAATTTTTGTAGTCGACCCTTATCCGTCCAAACAAATTAATGCTTTTGTGGATAAATTTAACGCTAGATTGATTGTGAAAGACCCCGAAAATATGGCTTGGCAAGATTTTCAATAAAAATATCAAAGAAGTAAGCGCATATTTTGAGACCGAAAAGAATTATAATTTTATTAAACGACAAAATAATTACCTAGAACTAGTGCGAGGCGAAAAACTATACAATATATTAGAAAGCTTTGATTTTAGGCTGTTAGAAAATCCAGAGTTTCAAGAGGATTCGGTCCGCGAGGAAATAGTAGTGCCGTTGGTAAAGGGTTTGGGGTATTCTGCAAACCCTCCAAACCAAATAATCAGAAGTCGAAAACTTACACATCCTTTCGTTTCGATTGGGTCAAAAAGAAAGAACATTTCGATTATTCCTGACTATTTGTTTGAAGTTAATCATAAGCCAGTATGGATACTTGATGCAAAGTCGCCATCGGAACCGGTTGTTAAGTCGAAAAATGTAGAGCAAGCATATTCCTATGCTATGCATAGTGAAGTAAGAGTTAGCTTTTTTGCTTTATGCAATGGGAGAGAATTTGCCTTGTACAGCGTATCAGAAAATGAACCACTACTACATTTTGATATGACGGCCTTACCCGTGTATTGGGAGAGTTTAAAAAATATTCTTGCTCCTAATAAAATCATCTCAAAAAACCCTATGGAGTATGCAAAAGATTTGGGGCTTCATCTGAAGAGATTGGGATTTGATGAGTTTGAAAGTTTAATCTTTCCAAGAGTCCCGATTACAAGTATTGGCCAATTGGATAATCATATGTTTTCCATTTCTGCTGGCAGTGTCGAATTGGGCTACAATAGATATGTGGTAACATTTGATTTTGATTTGAGAGTCCTAAAACAACTAATAGGCAAAATTCCAGATGAGGCAATTGAAAAATTGCTTAACAGGCACAAAGAGGGTCGTACGTTGGTCAAATTCGCTGACACGGCCTATTTCGTAGATATTGACTGTGCGGTGGGCGAGAAACTCGAAGAAAATGATAAGGAGATATTTTTACCATTAAAAATCAATAAAATTATCAGTTGAGAGCAATTAAGGATAAGTTGATAATCTATATTTAGAAAATGGATGATAATGAACAAAAAGAATATGAAAAGAGGGTAAAACGCAGGGTTCTGATTTTAAGAGACCAGATAAAAGCTGGTAAAATAAAATTTTCAGAATCTATGAGAGGTACCATTGAAAAAAGTCTTTTAAACGCTCGTTTTGATAAAAATGGCGAACCAGATTTGAGTACAATTGACGGAACTATTCGTTCTATGGCCTTGATGGCAGAGCATCTGGATCATCGAGAGAAAATGAAAAGCGCCGCCTCTCTATCTCAAATACAACAGGGCTATTATTCAAGAATTGAGGGAAATTTTAATCATTTCTACAAAATGATGTTGGAGCATAAAGCTACTCCTCATCAACTAGCAAAGGCGATTGCTTATGGGAAACCTAGTATTGACTATCTGAATGATCCTATTGAACCATTGATAAAGGATTTAGAAGAATTTTGGGAGCTGCTTGCGGAATCCGGTTACTTGCATTTGGAAGATGACTATGAGTCTATAAAAGCAGTTTTCGGAGGTGACCTTTTTCCTGCGAACGATGAAAATATTGCCTCCAAATGTGGGATTTATACCGATACAATTGTTCTCCCTTGTCCATTTATTAGGTCAAGACATATGTTCAACGTTTGGGACAAGCAGCAAAGGGTCTACTATCTTTTAAAACATGCCCTCAATGTTCTGCAATACAAAGATCTTGTACTGGCTGATTTAGAAAAGCCTATTGTCGTGATTCTTCCTGATAAGGAGATGATGGATGAATTTGCCTTTGAGGAAATACAGAGATTGGGAGAGAAAGATGCGTTATATCATGCAAGTAAAGTGTTCGGAAGGGAATTTGAAACTTTTGAAGAGCTCATTGACTTTGGAAAAGAACTAGATACAATTGAGAAAGTATTGAATGAAGTAAAACAGCCGGAAAAAGTTTTATTCGATAGCGATTTTGAAGAACCGTTGGACGTTCAAATAAAAAATCAAATGGAAGGTGATTCTAAACTTCTGATGGGCAGCAAAAACCCTGGGATAATTGTTTCAATGCAGGGTATTGGAAGAATGGGAGTTTGTAATGAACTCTTGATGAAATCAGCAAAGGTAGGAGGGATTCCACTAATAGATGCTCCAACATCTTGGGAGTATTTTAAATGGAAATTAGAGTATGATTCGGAAAGAGCTCATCCAAATAAGGATTTTTCCAAACTTCATATTGTAAAGGGCCTAAGTGGATTGAATAACGGCAGTTTGAATTGGATTGGGAAAATACCACCAAGTGGACTTATCGAATTACGTAAAAATGGAGCAATCAATGAAATCCGGTCAATTCTTTCAGCTGGCATAGATGAATTAGTTACGGCGAACGAACTCGATTTTACTCAAACTTCCCATAAGGTTTTCAACAACCTAAATTTTGCTATTAATCAGCACCAAAAAAACATCAAAAAATTAATAGATAAAAAGTGGAAAGTTGCGGGAAAGGATTTTGGTTCTTGGATTGTAATAGGGACTGTAGAAGTGGCCTCAGCCTGTATTGGAACTCCTCTATGGGGTGCATCGGCTTTTGTTCTTGACCAAATTATGGACGGCCCTAAGCTAAAGGATTTACCGAAGACCGTTGACGAAATAAAGGAACTAAATACTCAAAAAGAGAATTTAAAAAAATCGCCGCTAGGACTAATTTTCAAGTATCAAAAATAGCCATTGAATACGAAGAGATGTAGGGTTGTCCCCAAATCTTACCCAAAACTTTGTGCATGGACCCTGTCCGGTTTTTGTAGTGTTCCGGTAGATAAGCGTTTAGCAAAAACCGAATAGGGCACAAACTACTTTTTGCCTTTTGGCTTTCGCCATTCTTCGTAAAGGGTACTTACCTCTGGGATTTCCTCCATAAATTGTCTAAAATGTCGAACCGCTCTCCTTTCTCCCTGGGAAAAGGCGGCCTGTTCTTTTTTGGGGATTCTCGAAATCTGGAATATTGCGTATCCCAAAATCAGTAGGATGGTCATAGATAATGCCCAGAACAGCTTTACCGTCCATTTGGGAAGGGGCATCGACTTTTTAATATAATAGATTACCTTGGCCAGTAGCTTGTTTTGTTCCTCAATGACCTTCTTTTGGGAATCGTTATATTCCTTTAAAATAAAGTCGATATCGGAGGTATCGGCCTGCACTTTATAGGTCATCAAAAACTTCTTCAGTTGTTCCATCCGATTAACCGATTTTTCAAATCCTTTCATTTCTTCCGTTAGCAGTTCTGCTATTTCGTCCAATTTTGCCATAATCTTATATTTCGATTCCTAGTCCAATAGTTTTCTTAACTGTCATTTTGATAGCCTTTTTAGCGATGGTCGAGGCCAGGTTAGGGGATAGGCCCACAGTCTTTCCTAATATTTTTAATGTATTGTCCTTAGCTAGTTTTTGAGCGATGTTTTTTTTAAACCCGATTCGCTCGGCTATTCGTGCCATCGACATCGACCGATGCACTTCACTTCCTTTAAAGTTTTGGCCTTTGTACTCAAAGCGGAAACCCTGCAACTGATTTGATTTATTGATACTCGGAATAACTTCAATCTGCATTTGTTTCATGTATTTGATGTACTGATCAAAATCTTTGGGTTTTATTTCAGTGATTACCTTTTCATGGTTTTGTTTTATTTCTTGGCGCACATTTTTCACTAGGTTCAATTTCTCTTGTTGCACTTCCTTAACCGTGGTCAGCTCCATCTGCTTTGCTACTTTTTCGGCAGCTAATTGACTGCGCTTGCCGATATAATTGTCTTTGTATGCCTTACCATCAAAACCAATACGGTTTACATATAAATGGATATGAAGATGACTTTTATCTTGGTGCAAAAACGCAATAGCCTGTCGATCCTGCAATTTCATTTCTTTAACAAACCGTTGGGTGATTTCTGTTAGTTGTTTTTCCTGTAACTGCTGACCGTCCTTTATGGTCGGACTTAGTACAAAACTCAACGTATTCTTTTTGCATCGTTGATTTTGAGATTGAATGATCTTGAATTCCTGGGTAATCTCTTTGGGGTTGTCACCAGCCAGATGTTCCCTATAAATCACTTTTGCATCCTTTTCTTCGTTCCAACCGTAAGCCATTGAAACTCCCGTATGTGATATCGACCTTCCCTTTCCGATCACTTTTTCAAATTGTTCAAGTGCCTCCGAATCTCATTTGCTAAATGAACCACTTCATCGGCCAATGTCGGATTTCGTTTTCGATACATATTCCCGATGCGCTTAAAGTTGACCTGGTATTGAACAAGCACTTTGTAGATGTCGATTTGTTCCTCGGAGAATCGCTCTACAATCTTCATGTCAAAAACTGCACGACGACAAAATTCACTAATGGAAAGTCCACTCTTTTTAGCTTTGATTTTTAAGAGCTTCTTCTCATAAATGGAACATCGAAATTGTACAAACTCTCTTTTCATTTTTTTAATATTTGAGACCAGCACCTCTATTAATTTCTATGTCAGGAATTCTATTAATAGTTCCTGCCCTTTTGCGACCAACGGGAGCAAAAGCAAGATTTGTCATGACAATGACACATCTTGAATTCTCACTCAGACGGATTTTTTCCGTTTCCTTCCTTTTGTTCTTTCTTCTCCCTAGCCACAATCAATTTTTCTTATTTCTAAGGCTATATTTAAGCGCTTCGGCTTCTAGCTCAGATTTTGATTTTCTACTGTTCTGCAACAGCCACATATTGATTTTCTTCTTTTCAAAGAATATCATTTTACCATTGGGTTTTGAGTGTGGTATCTGTCTCCTAGAGGTAAGTTTGTACAGAAAACTTCTCGATACTCCCATATATTCACAAGCCTCCTCAAAAGTCAACACGTCTTTGCTATTGGTCAGTAACCGTTCTATACGGTCAAGCCGTTCTTCAATTTTCAAATAATCCATGTATCTGTCATTTTATGGTTTTATAAATGACAAAAGCTTTTGCTCTTTTTAGCAGAATTCTTGAACTAACTTAACATGGGAAAACAAAGGCAACGTGTGCATTGCATGCAATGCATACATAATTGAAGCAAAGGCAAACAAAAGAATATCAAAGGTTGGCAAAGATGTCTTTCAGGTCATTGCTTCGTTTGGAAATCGGGGTTCTTGATTTGGCATCTTTGACAGTGGAATAGATGTAAGGAGTGCCATCTTCCTTCCGTATGGTGTCGGACCGTTCAATAAAGTCGATCAATGTAATTGAGTTGTTGGGGAAATGGGTTTTGAACAGTTCATAGAACTCACGACAGCTTGGGGCATCCAACTTAAAATGGATTTTGGAATTATGTGTATTCCAGTCCTCGGTAAATACCTTGATAAAATCATCTTTTTTGGTTTGGTCAATGACTATCATTGCGTATCGAACAAGCCCATTGTAAAGATTTTTTAACTGGTCGTCGGTTACCGAAATATTAAAGTTTTTCTTGCGCTTTAATTTTTCTTTGATTTTAGGAATAAAAACCCGTTTGAATCTTTTCGTCCAAGTTGACTGAGTGAGAAGGATACCGCCAATAAATACAAACCAATTGAGTACGTTGAAAAAAGCAGGCCAGATGGCAACGGGCTCAAAAAAAGTATTATAGCTTCCATGCATCAATGCCAGACCTAGCCCGTAAAAAACCAATCGAGGTTTCTCAACATACTTATCCCATCCTACACGCTCATTGAACATGTACCGCAAAAAGAATAGGATATAGGGAATCACTAATCGCAGGTAAACGTATGCGAAGCATAGGCGAAGAAAATATTTCAAGAAAGAGCCGTACATCGGCTTAAGTTAAAGTTTTGGCAAGAAATAAAGACAATTTACTGATACACAGGGCAAATATTCGGTGTAGTGAATAGTTGGGTCAATGTAATTGCAGAAATTTTGAACAATTCATATTTTCAGGTCACAAATCTCTGATAGCGACACTTCCAAAGCTTGGCTGATTCTAAACAATGTATGGATGGTAGCGTTGGTTCTCCCTTTTTCGATTCTGGAAATATTCGTCGTGTCGATTCGAGCTTCTATTTTTCCCACTAAATCGACTTGCGTCAAGCCTTTTTCAAGTCGAATTCTTTTGATATTCTGACCGATAATTTTTAAAACCTCTGATTTATCCATACTTGTCATATTTGACAAGTCAAGAAAAGGTTTATCTTTGCTTCAATTAATGCCATATATGACAAGTTGAATAAAAAGCCAAAAGATTATTTTTCCGAATTGATTGAAGATACCTATGGCTCTTCCGAGCATCTGGCAAGAGTCCTTGACTTAGGAATTGAGATGCTATTTTATATTGAGGAAGATACTTTTGACCGAAAAGATATACAAAATGTTGTTTCGGCCATCAGAGATGTTGCTTTGATCTTAAGGAAAGGAAATTGAAATACACTTCTTAGAATCTCTTTAAGTTGTAATTTCATCTTGTCAATGCCTTAGATATTACTATTTACCGAAAATATCCGACAGACTTTTCCAATGTAACTCAGATATAATTGATTGCAAGATTTTCTACTTGGAATCTGACCACAAAGTCCTGCATCATGTAGCCACACTTTTTTATTTATTTGAAAAGTGCTTTTGAGCCAATTCGTCCATTTAGATCTTCTGCGAAATGGATAAACTCAATTTCTTTTTGAACTTTGTCAATTATTTTTTTAGCCAGCTCCTTTGAAATTTCTTTTTTGGGTTCTTCAGGTTTAAATCCCTCTTTCATATTTACGTACGTAGCTGATTGTCGAATTTTAAATAATTGCTTGAACTTGTTTTTATCATAGATCAGAGTAGATATGTTAGAATCCAAAAGGTCTTCTTTCAAATCGATTTTGACATTTCCATGCAAATAGGCTGTTTTAATATTGTGATTTCTAAAAGCCTCTTCCAGTTCAACTTTAGAGGCGACTCCAGTGATAAAGTCCGAGACTATTAGAAATTTACCGAGTTCCTCAAGCGCAGTAAACGCAAGCATAAAAGAGCGTGAATAAAACTTGTTTTCAAATAAAAGATTAGATTCTCGCCATAGTCCGGCCGCATTTTTCATACAAGCTCGACGAAGCTCCCATAAATTTTCATTATTCCGTTCCTCTTTGTCCTTGCCCTCAGTAATTTCACTATTTCTTTTCGTTGTTCTCATTTTTTAAAGATATGGCATTGGTTTGTTAAGTGATGCCTTTTTATTTGTGTCGCTTGTCATGACAAGGTTTGCATATCGAGACTAACCACTTTATAGGCTCTTTCCCTATGTTTTTTTTCGCATATCTCTTATGATGAACTTGGGTAGCGGGTTTACCACAGTAAACACATTTCCAATTGTCACGTTTTAGCACTACATAACGTTTCCTTTTCCATGCGTCAGACTTAAGGTATACATTGCGATAATAGTTTCGACGACGACTACGTTTCCAATTAAAAATGGAACGTTCAATTAGCCATCCAATCAGTCCGACAATTAATATGAGTATTATTTTGTAATCCATATAACGGTCTATAATAATTCTATTTTTTGGCGAACTGGTTTAGACGTTTAATATTTTTCCAAATTCATCGAGAATCGGAACTTACCCATAGCTGCTTTGTCGGTTCTTACAGATTAGCAATTTCTTTTAGGTTGAGCACCTAAACTCACATTCTTTATGGCCGTCTTTTGTGGCTACATTAAGAGATAGTGTTTATTAAGGGCTTTATCAGCCTTATTTAAGTTCCGTGTTGTTATATTTAGTTCCTTTTTTATGATTTTAATATTCTGATTAATAATGGTATTATGATTTTCAATTAATTTTGGGTCATAAGTCATTTTAATGTTTTCGTTTTCACTATTATCTGAATCGCTAAATTGAGAGCCGATTACAACAAAAGCATTCAGAACATTAGAAAGAGAATTATTATTGTTAAGTTCCCGTTTTAAAGATTCATATTTTTCAGAAAGATATTTTTGTTTCAGTTGAAGTTCGTTAAATCTTGAGGTCAATTTTTTAACCTTCTCATATGTTTCCTTTTCCTTTAATTCCTTTTCGAATTCAACTTGTTTCTTATACCAGTAAAGGGCCCTACCTTCATAATTTGGATTTGATGAATTAAATGGATTAAAAAATCCTGATGCGTTTTTAGTGTATTTTCTAGCTAGTTTATTAGCATCTTTAATTAATCTATCTTTAAAAACACTTGGGATTTCGCCAATTAATAAATGTTCTTTTTCCTTGTAAACCCAAATAAAAGATGTGGTTTCTTTTGTTGCCTTACTTGGTTCGAAAAATATACTTACCGTTGGTGTGTTTATGTAGTTTGCATAAGAATCTACTGGGTCGATTCCAATTCCAATAGGCGTTAAAACGTTTGGTGGCAAAAAAGGATTTCCAAATTCATCTACAAGAGTGGTAACCTTAATAAGAAATCCTGAATTATTTGCGATATTGGTATCTATATCCTTAAGTAAACTAGTTACTTTATTTTCGAAAGCTTTTTTTAGTAATTCTGTATTTATGATTTGAAGGACATCAAAAAAAGCGGTAGTATATAATTTGCCTTTTGTTGCAGGTGTTTTGTCCAAATCAATGGCCAACATCGGTGTAGCATTCCCAAAATTTAAAGGCAGTTCTCTTTCTGGGCCAGTTTGTGAAAAACTGTAAATCGTAAAATAAAAAAATAATATTTTTAGTAAATATTTCATTTAAAAGCTATTGCAGAAATTTAAAGCTCGGTTTCCTGAATGAAAACATGATACGGCAGTATAAAGTTTAAGGGTTTCAAGTTTTATTGAGTCTTGTAATTCTATTTTATTGGTTTCTATATTCTTTTTTAAATCCTCATAGTTTATAAATGAGCTAGCGGGCTTCCAATCAAGTAACCCAGGAACCCCAGGTTGCCTATTAGGATTCCAATCCGTTCCAGAACCACCAACTCTTGCATAGTACCTATTTTTTATTTCTACGTCAACTTCATGAATTCTTTCGTTATTTGAAATAAGTCCTAATTTTAACAAATCCTCAATTTCATTATTTTCAAAGACAAAATCGGGTACACTACTGAATTTATAAAATCCAGTTCTGATACGATAAAAACCACTCATGTAATGATTGACCGAGGCCTCAAAAAAGTGTGTTTCGTTTGCTTGTGAAATTATCTCATTTCTTTTCTTTCTAATATCTTGAATTATTAATTCGAGGTTTGCGGAATCAGTATTGTACAGTAAGCTTTGGAAATAACTTTTATATTTCTCAATGACAGGTAATATCCTTTCTTTTTGCTCACTAATTAATTGCATACAGTTATATTCCATGTATAAGGCTGTTGCTAACAAAGGAATGTTTAGATAGTTGTCATAGTCCATTAGAACACTTCGATTTTCTCTTATCTTATCGGTTAATGACTTTACCTCATCGCTATGTTCTTGTAAAAACTTTTCCTTATTCTCTCCATAGTTGGCATAGGTTTTCATCAACTCATCGAAGGTGGTTATATTACCTTGAAGTTTTTTCTGAAGTAATTCTTCGACTACTTTTTGTGGTAATTCTCCAATTAATGATTTGATTTCGGCAAGATCTTCGATAATCGTAGTTATACCATCTTGAACAACCTTTAGTTGTTTAGAAATATTTTCTAGCATTAGTATTTGAATATCCGATATTCCATTGGATGAGGTTCCTTTAAACATTTCGGAAGCACTTATTGCAATTTTTGCAATTGTAATGGCTGTTGTGACCCAACCTGCTATAAGATAATTTGTTCTATTTGAAGGTAAATTGAATGCCAAACTTGGAAATGAAGATATTCCAAGGGCAGTCAAGCCTAAATTTCTTACAAAGTTTCTTCTTTCCATATAAATAGTTACTTTAAATTAACGTTAATAATCTTATATATCTATTAATCATGTACCTATAATATGTTTAATAAAAATATAGATTTTAGTTCTTATATTCAACCAATTTAAAAGTTGGGTAAAGCGGTTGTATTATTAGACTCTTTTCCTCGACTAAAAGATTTTATAAAGAATATCTAATTTAAGATCTCGCGAAATAATTTCATTAATAGACCATTTATGAGAATGATTTTGGCGATAATTCAGATAGTTATTTTCCAGATTTGCTATACATATCCAATTCTGGAATCATATTGGCTGCTTCCTTCATTTTCCTATCAATGATTTTAGTGTAAATCTCAGTGGTGCGAATTTCTCGATGCCCCAACCTCTTTGAAACGGTATATATATCCGCTCCATTTTCAAGTAAGAGAACCGCATTGGTATGCCTGGCACTGTGAAAAGTGATATGCTTTGTTATTCCCGCTTTCATACACCATCTAAGGATTTCGGTATTATACACCGCACCATATTTTAAACCTTTAAAAACCCTTTCGTTTTTATGAGCTCTTTTTCCGAGTAAAATTCTTGCTTGGTTAGAAACATAAAGGTATTCAAGTCCATCAGTCTTTTTTTGTCTAAAGATGATTCTTGAAGATTCATCTTCGTCTCGTACTTCTGCCCATGTCAGTTTGTTTATGTCGCTCCATCGCAATCCAGTAAGACAGCTAAATATGAATGCATTCTTAAGGATGGGATATTTACATTCAGTTTGCGTTAAAGCTTGTAATTCAGAATAGGTCAAATATTCCCTTTGCGATTCGGCCTGTTCAAATCCTTTGACCGATTTGATCACATTGGTATCAATATAGTTCTCATTATAGGCTTCCCTGAGTGCGGCTTTCAATTTATTGAAGTAGGTGTATTTCGAATTTTGGGATAGGGGAGTGTTGCTCTTGGTTTTGGCCTTGGTATCTAAGTACCGTTTGAATCCTCTAACAAAATCGGTATCTATATCCTTTAATTGAATATGTGCAGGAGCATATTTTTTTAAGTGTTTAAAGGCGGCATCCCAGTTCCCATAATTTCCTTTGGATTCGTAACGCTCTTCTTGAAGTGTTTTATAGAAATCAAAAAGCAGGATATTCCCTTTTTTATTGTCTTTTAATTTATACTTGCCTTGATAGAATTCTGATTTGCGTATAGCAAGGATTTTCTCGGCCAGCTCATAGATCTCTTTATTCTTTCTTTTTTCACCTGGCGTTGACGGATTTTCCAAAGGGTACATCTTCAAATACTCAAAATCCCTGTTGTACTTGTTGATTCCGTTCTTGTCAATAAAGTGGCCCTTATAATATTCTATGAAAAGGCTTAACTTTCCATTTTTAATCTTTTTGCTTTTTAGACTTATTTTCATTTCGAGGTGAAATTTTTTCACCTCGGATATAAAAAATAGTGTTGAGGTGAAAATTAGGTGAAATAAATGTATGAAAATAGGTTATTAAAAGAAACGAAGAAAAAAAATAGTTTTCAACAACTTGTTGAAAATCAATGAAATGAAAACAAATGAGTATAAATGAAATTAATAAATCAACTTATTTATTTGCCGATGCAGAAATTGGCAAAAATATTCCCCAGCAGTTCATCGTTGGTTACCTGACCGGTAATTTCCCCGAGGTGATATAAGGCCTGCCTCAGATCGATAGCCAGCAAATCGCCTGATAGTCCGTCGTCCAGTCCCTGGTTTACCTTAATAATTTCTTCCAGCGCTTTCAGAAGGGCATCATAGTGCCGCGAATTGGTTACAATAGTATCGTTGTTTTTAAGAGCGCCCGTCTGTACAAAATCGAGAAGCCTTGATTTTAACAGGTCCACGCCGCTACCCAATTTGGCCGATAGTAAAAGAAGATTGGGAATTGTTGTTTCCAGTTTGGTAATCTCTTCGGAGCTGAGCGTATCAATTTTATTCGCGACGATAACAAGCGGTTTTTGCGGGTATTTGTTTTTTATTTGAGCGATTTCGGAGATAAATACCTGTTGCTCCTGCCTGAATTTTTCGGCATCAAAAAGGTAAATAACCACTTGCGAATTTTCTATTTTTTCGAAAGTCTTCTTAATTCCAATACTTTCCACAACATCTTTGGTTTCCCGAATACCTGCTGTATCAATAAAACGAAACCCGATGCCTCCCACGGTAATTTCATCTTCAATAGCATCTCTCGTGGTTCCTGCAATATCGGAAACAATGGCTCTTTCTTCATTTAACAAAGCGTTTAGCAGCGTTGATTTCCCCACATTAGGCTCGCCTACAATAGCCACGGGAATTCCATTTTTAATAACATTCCCCACCGCAAAACTGTCGATAAGTCGTTTCAATACATGCCGGATTCGGTTTAATAATTCCCTGAACTGCGATCGATCGGCAAATTCGACATCCTCTTCCGAAAAATCGAGCTCCAGTTCAATAAGCGAGGCGAAATTGAGCAGTTCTTCCCGGAGTTTATCAATCTCATACGAAAATCCGCCACGCATTTGCTGCATGGCAATTTGATGAGACGCGGCATTATCGCTACTGATTAAATCGGCTACGGCTTCTGCCTGGCTGAGATCCATTTTACCGTTCAGAAAAGCCCGAAGTGTGAATTCGCCCGCCCTGGCAGCTCTGCATCCTTTTCGCAGCAGCACATTAATAATTTCCTGTTGAATGTAGGGAGAGCCATGACAGGAAATTTCTATAATATTTTCTCCCGTGTACGAATGCGGTGCTTTGAATATGGATAGTAAGACTTTATCAATGGTTCGCTTTCCATCCGTAATATGCCCGAGATGCAGTGTATGACTTTTTTGTTTCTGTAAATTTTTACCGTGTACCGAAACAAAAACTTCCGAACATATTGTAATGGCTTCCTCGCCGGAAACGCGAATAACCGAGATAGCTCCGGTACCTGCTGGTGTTGCCAACGCAACTATGGTGTCTGATGGAATCATGGATCTGTGTAATTTGAACAAAAATAAGAAAGTTCATGGCCATTTACCGGGAAAACCCGATTTGTGTAACATTTTAAGCATTAGCTCGTCATATAGATACTAGTCAATCAAAAAAATGCTAATCATGAAACGAAAAGACAATCAGTTATTAGTTATTACACATTTAAGTCAATTACTCGATATTGTAACGGGAATAGGAGGTTTTATTGTTCCTTTTATCTTATGGATAACCCAAAAAGACCGGGTGGAACATATGGATGAACACGGTAAATCCATACTGAATTTCAGAATAAGTATGTTTCTGTATCTGCTGCTGTGTATTCCTCTGATTTTATTATTTGGATTGGGTATTGTTGGTATGATTGTGATTGGGATCTTTTACCTTATTTTCCCGATCATTAATGCGATCAAGGCCAGTAATGAAGAACAGCCTTATTACCCGATGACCATGGAGATCATAAAATAAAACCTAAAAAAAGCCGCATTTGTGCGGCTTTTTTTTATCCAGTATATTTTTAGTTATTGAGCATAACCGGCATAACCAGCATGGTAATGTTTTCTCCTTCGTCCAATCCGTCAACCGGCGTTAATATACCGGCCCGGTTGGGAAGGCTCATTTCCAGTGAAACTTCATCTGATGAGAGATGCGACAGCATTTCCGTTAGAAAACGGGAGTTAAAACCTATTTGCAAATCATCTCCCTGATAATCACAGGTAAGTCGCTCCTCGGCTTTATTACTGTAATCGATATCTTCTGCAGAGATATTAAGCTCGGCACCCGCTATTTTTAAACGAATTTGATGTGTGGTTTTGTTTGAGAATATGGAAACCCTTTTCGCGGAGCTTAGAAACTGCCCTCGGTCTATGGTTAACCGGTTTGGGTTTTCCTTGGGAATCACGGCCTCATAATTCGGGTATTTACCATCAATTAATCTACAAACCAATTCGTAATTATCAAAGGTGAACTTGGCATTGCTATCATTGTATTCAATTACCACATCGCTTTCGCTACCTGCCAGGATTCCCTTTAATAAATTCAAAGGTTTCTTGGGCATTATAAACTCGGCTACCTGAGAAGCACTTACATCGGTTCGCTGATATTTTACCAGTTTATGGGCATCTGTAGAAACAAATGTGAGATGGTCCGGCGAAAACTGAAAGAACACACCGCTCATTACCGGTCGCAAATCGTCATTTCCCGCAGCAAAAATGGTTTTGCTAACCGCAGTGGCAAGAATATCTCCCATAAGTGTGGTAGCACTCGGGTCAGACAGCGTTACCGCTTTCGGAAACTCCGCACCATCAGCATATGCCAATGCATACTTACCGTGATTGGAACTAATCTCGATCGTATTGTTATCTTCCACAACAAATGTAAGCGGTTGTTCCGGAAAGGTTTTTAGTGTATCCAGCAAAAGTCTGGCAGGGACTGCAATATCACCCTGCGAGTCCGAGTCTACTTCCAGAACGGCACTCATTGTAGTTTCGAGATCGGAAGCCGAAACCGTAAGACTATTATTATTCAGACTAAATAGGAAATTATCCAGAATAGGTAAGGTATTACTGCTGTTAATAACCCCGCCTAACACCTGAAGTTGTTTTAACAGGTAAGAACTTGATACAATAAATTTCATGAATCCTCTTTTTTAAGGGTAGTACAAATATATTTTAATTGACGCTTTTACCGAAACAAACTTATTAACATTTATTCCGTATACTTTTTACGGCGGAAATAGCTGTAAACAAAGCTTAGCAATCCAAAGAATGCCAGGGGGAGTGCGAGGTTAATAAATTGCCACCGTGTTTTTTGCCCCTCTGTTTTTTCGACATCGAGAAATGCGACGTTTACTTTTTTGTTTCTAATGTTTATAAGTCCCGAATCGTCCAGCAGAAAGTTAACCACATTCAGAAGAAATTCCTTGTTTCCGTAAAAGTTATTGGTCCATTTGTCGTAACCCAACTCCAGAGGTCTTCCGTTTTGCAATTGATTTTTGATGATATCTCCGTCCGAAATAACCACCATGGCTGTATTTCCCTGATCTTTATTCTCATTTAATTTTAACGGTTTCACCCGGTTTCTATAAGCGGAGGAAAAAGAACCTTCCAGCAGTACAGCCAGTGGAATATTCCCTTTATTAAACGAATCTTTATCGGGCTCACGCGTAATACTACTGAGACTGATTTGTTTTGGTACGCCTTCGGTTTTTGACAGGGGAGAACTTTGTAAAAGAATGGTTTTACGGGTTGTATTTGCCAGCGTATCAATAGGACTGACAAATTGCATTCTCACCGCTTCAATATTGTTGTTAATTGCGTGGTTATTTTTAGAAATAACCATGGGGTTATACAACCAGGGTACCGGGTTGTATTGTGAAGCATTTCCGCTACCGGTAGCGATTACAATTTGTGTGAAATAGAGATCGCTTATCAGCTCGGGGTTTATCCGGACTCCGTACTTAAAGAAGAAATCGTTGAGATTCAGGTTTCTGGGAACGGCAATGGCATTTCCCTTATTGGCAAATAAACTGTCTAGTTCCATAACCACCTGATCCAGCATCCAAACCGATTTTCCACCCTGCATATGATACTGGTCCAGTACGTATTTTTCTTCTTCACTGAAGGCTTCGGTGGGTTTTGCAATGATGGCCAGATCGTATTGTTGCAGTTGAGCCAGTGTTTTCTGAGGAGTACGGGCAACAGAATCTAAGGTAAAAGGGGCTATTGAATAGGAGTCTCTGATCGTATTGAGAAAATCTGCCATATACAAATCGTCCAGCTCCCCATTTCCTTTGAGGATCGCTATTTTTTTCTTTTCCGTAAGGCTTAGCTTATGCAGCGCTTCGGTAAAAACGTATTCCAGCTGTTGTACGGAGTTATTTACCCTTTCTTCCGGAGTAGCTCCCAGTTTGTTCTTTAAAAGAGATATCCGAACACTTTTTTCGCCGAGATTGGCAATGGCCCAGGGAAAAACAAGCTCCTGAGATACTCTGGCACTTTCCTCAACAGTTACCCTGGCAGGGGTTAATCCCAGTCCCTGCAACTGGTTTATGGTTTGTTCTCTATTTGCTGATCCCTCTAACGGATCTACAAAATCAAACTTAATACGATTGTTCCTTGCCGATAATTCCTCCAGAAGTTGCCGGGTTTCGGTTTGTAGCTTTCTGAACTCCGGAGGGAAATCCCCTTCTAAAAGGACATCGATAACAACCGTTTTATCAATAGAATTTACTATTCCATTCGTCGCTTCAGATAATGTATATCGCTTATCCTGTGTTAAATCAAATCGTTTATAAAAAAAACCGGATAAAAAATTTAATATAATAAGCCCGGCAATTACCCCTATAATTTGCAACCCGTATTTACGAACTATTTTCATAGAATGTACTGCTTTTTTAGGTTAATTACGGTGAGGTAAAGAAAAAACAGGGTCACCGATAAAAAGTAAATGATATCCCGGGTATCAAGCACACCTCTTCCAATACTGTCAAAATGAGCCTTAAGACCCAGGGAGGTCACCCATGAACTGCTATTTCCCAAAAAGCGTAAAGAACTCAGGGCCTCAAATCCATAGTACAAAAAGAAACAAATAAGTACAGCAATGATAAAAGAAACAATCTGATTCTCGGAAACTGTAGAGGCAAAAATACCCACAGACGTATAAGTTCCGATAAGAAAAAGCATCCCGAAATAAGATCCCAGGGTACTTCCTATATCGAGATTTCCCGGAGGATTTCCCAATTGCCAAACTGTCCAGACATACAGCAATGTGGGAATAAGCGCAATCAGGATCAGGATAAGAGCACCAAAATACTTCCCCAAAACAATCTTCCAGTGGCTTACCGGACGAATGAGCAGCAATTCCAGGGTACCCTGCTTTTTCTCATCCGAAAAGCTTCTCATGGTTACTGCGGGAATTAAAAACAACAAAATCCAGGGTGCCAGCTGAAAGAAAGCACTCAGATCGGCAAAACCGTATTCAAAAACATTAAAACTCCCCTTAAAAACCCAAAGGAAGAGGCCGTTTAAAACGAGAAAAACGCCTACCACCAGGAAACCTATGGCAGATGAAAAAAAAGCATTTATTTCTCGTTGTATAAGGGCGATCATGAATTCTTGTTCTTATTTATTTTAAAGGTGCTAATATATCTTATTTTTTTAATCCTTACTATCCCTATTTCAGAGATTCCAGTTTATCCACACTCCAGGCTTCCGGCTTATCGTCAAACCAGGCTTTTGTTGTTTTCCAGACTTCCTTAAACAACTCGGAATGCCTGTAGGCATCCAAATGGGCTTCCGATTCCCAGTAACTGTATGTAAAAAAGATATTTGCATGCTTTTTATCCCGATAAAGCTCTAAAAATGAACATCCTTTAAAATTTCTTATCTGCGATTTGTAAAGATTAAAATGCGCAATAAATTCGGCACTTTGTTCCGGTTTAAAGGTCATTTTAACTATTCGTACGAACATATCAGAAAAAATTAACGGTTACCGTATCTCTGTAATCAAGCCCTAACAGCGTGGAAGCACCTCCAACTGTATCCAGATTACTTTTATAGATAGCGAGTTCGAGATACTTCCCCGAATTAAAAAGAGCCAGGCGTTTCCCATCCTCTTCGCGTTTATTTTTGGGCAGTGTAAAATTAATGGCTTCGCTGTAGCGGTTAAAGATTTGCCTGAACTTGTAATTCCTGGCCGACAATTCAAAATCTCTGCCTTTTCGAATGTTTTCAAAAAATTTCTGAGTAATATTGGTTACCACATTCCCGTAATTATCAATATAAATAACATTCCCGATAATTTGATTTTCCTCGGTGTTTACCAGTGGCATTAACCCTTTTATTTCCCGGATCTGCTCGATGGGTTTTCCTATTACCTCCAGTTTTCCTCCTCGACAAATATGACAGGCTACCTTGACAAAAACCTCCAGTACCGGAAAGACATTGGGCAAGTTGTCATGAATATTGATTTCCACAATTTTCTGGGGCTGAAATCCCGTAAGAAGTAATGAAATGACACCGTTATTAGCTCCCACAAAAAAATGACCGTCAAATTCTACGGCAATATGTTTGTTTTCCGGAGTAACTTCCGAATCCACACCAATGATATGGACCGTACCTTTGGGGAAACTTGTATAAGCATTTTGTAAGATATAAGCAGCCTCCTGAATATTAAAGGGACTTACCTCATGGGAAATATCAACAATGGAAATTGATTCCATTTCAGAAAGGATAGCGCCTTTTATAGCCCCTACAAAGTGATCTTTATAGCCAAAATCGGTTGTTAACGTAATGATGGGCATTCGAAGAACTGTTGATATTTTTTAGATAATAAGCGTATTTTTTTGCTTAAGTTTGTTGTGCAAATCTAATAAATCCTAATTGATAAATTAATTTAATCGCATAGCTTTTGAACGAACTGATAATCGAACTTACCGAAATTAGCCCAAAAGAGTTTTTCGGGGCTCACAATGTGAATATAGAGTTTCTGAAAAAACACTTCCCAAAGCTTAAAATAGTTGCCCGAGGAAATAAGATAAAAGTGTATGGAGATGAACCCCTTCTCGAGGAGTTTGATCGCCGTTTTGATATGCTTATGGATCATTACGGGAAATATAATAAGATTGATGAAAATGCTATGGAACGCATTTTAATGAGCACCGGAGCGGATGACTATTCGGTATCCGATGCCGGGGGAGATGTACTGGTACACGGCGCGAGCGGAAAACTAATAAAAGCCCAGACGGCTAATCAGAGGAAACTGGTAGAACTCACCATGAAAAACGACATGATTTTTGCCGTCGGACCGGCAGGAACAGGAAAAACGTATACAGGCGTGGCCCTGGCGGTAAGAGCTCTGAAGGAAAAACAGGTGAAGCGGATTATACTTACACGTCCTGCCGTTGAGGCTGGAGAAAATCTCGGTTTCCTGCCGGGAGATCTGAAGGAAAAACTCGATCCGTATATGCAACCGCTTTACGATGCGTTACGGGATATGATACCCGCAGAAAAACTGCAAAATTACCTGGAAACGGGAGTCATTCAAATAGCACCCATGGCCTTTATGAGGGGAAGAACGCTGGACAGAGCTTTTGTTATTCTCGACGAAGCACAAAATACTACACATGCTCAGATGAAGATGTTTTTGACCAGGATGGGAAAAAATGCCAAGTTTATGATTACCGGCGATCCCGGGCAAATAGATTTGCCCAGAAGAGTTACTTCAGGGCTTAAAGAGGCATTGCTGGTGTTAAAAGACATTCCGGGAATCGGAATTGTTTATCTGGACGATAAAGACGTAATCAGGCACCGTCTGGTAAAAGGAATTATAGAAGCGTATAAAAAAATTGAGCACAATAATTAGAAACAGGTACTGCTGCAATGAGCCATACATTAACCGCAACTGATTTTAAGTTCCCGGGACAACAAAAGGTTTACAGGGGAAAAGTACGAGAAGTTTATTATCTGGAAAATGATCTTCTGGTAATGATTGCGACCGATAGGATTTCTGCTTTTGATGTAATTATGCCAAAGGGAATTCCTTTTAAAGGGCAAATTCTTAATCAAATAGCCGCCAAGATGATGCTGGCCACGGAAGATATCGTTCCAAATTGGCTGTTAGCCTCACCTGATCCGAATGTGGCGGTGGGATATCTGTGTGAACCTTTTAAGGTTGAAATGGTGATTAGAGGATATTTGTCCGGCCATGCTTCCAGAGAATACAAGGCTGGAAAGAGAACGCTGTGCGGGGTGGAGATGCCGGATGGAATGAAGGAAAACGATAAATTTCCGGAGCCCATTATTACACCGGCAACCAAAGCGGAAAAAGGAGATCACGATGAAGATATTTCCAGAGAAGAGATCCTGGCAAGAGGAATTGTTTCGGAAGCCGATTATGCGGTACTGGAAGATTATACACGAAAGTTATTTGAAAGAGGTACCGCCATTGCTGCTCGGAGGGGATTGATTCTGGTAGATACCAAATACGAATTTGGTAAAACTAAAGATGGAAAAATAGTGCTGATCGATGAGATCCACACCCCGGACTCTTCCCGTTATTTTTATGCAGACGGATACGAAACACGACAGGAGCAGGGAGCACCTCAGAAGCAATTGTCAAAAGAATTTGTACGCCAGTGGCTTATTGAAAACGGTTTTCAGGGAAAGGAAGGTCAGCAGGTACCCCTTATGACCGACGCCTATACCGATATGGTTTCCGAACGCTATATTGAACTCTATGAGAATATCACGGGTGAAAAATTTGTGAAAGCTGCTACCGATAATATCAATCACCGTATTGAAAAAAACGTATTGAATTTTCTCGAAAACGACCGCAAAACTAACGGTCTTTAATGGATTATAATTTTTTCGGAACTTATCTCATTTTCTTTATATACACTCAATATATAAACACCTCTTCTTAAACCTTGGGGAATGAAAATAGGATGATGGCCCGCAACATTGATTTCCTCCTGGAATAAAAGTTCACCCCGCATGGTAGCAAAGGTAACTGTATAAGTTCCTTCCGAAAGCCCTTTAAGATAAGTAGTACCTCCGCTGTTAACCGGGTTCGGATAGGCTGAAAAATCAAGAGCTTTTCCCGTGTTATCTATAATGGTTCCCGTAGCACTGTCGTTGGCTTCATTAACGGAACCCCGCTCAATTTTAGCTACCCGTATGTTGAAAGTTTCTTTTTCTTCCAAAAGATCGTCTTCCAGTAGTTTTACGTCCAGTGTGGTCTCCGTTTCACCAGCCGGTATTTTCACCGAAGTGGTGGTATACGTATAGTCTGATTCTGTTCCGGTATCGTTAATAAAGGTAAAGGTCATGCTGATTTCCTGATTGGAAGGTTGGGACAGTTTGACCGGAAATTTTAGTATTTCTCCTTCCTTACCGCTTGCATCTTCCAAAATAATATTGGGAAAACTTGATCCGTCGTTGTTGATAATGATTCCGATGGCTGTGTCGCTGATATCACCAACGGTTCCGCTCTGAACACCGGAAATATATACGGTAAAGGTTTCGTTATCTTCATTTACGGCATCGTCAAAAGTTTCTACCGCAAAAGTGGCTGTAGTTGTACCCGTGGGAATGGTCACCAGAATGTTCCCGGTGGCCAGGTCCGAAGCGTCTGCCGTGCCCAGATCCAGCGCTAATTCCAATACGATATCGTGAATGGAAGATTCGTCGAGATTCAGTTCAAACAAAATAGCCTTTCCTTCTTCGGCACTGCTGTTGTTTATGGTTATGTTAGGTGGCGTATCATTATCAATAATGGTGGCCCTGGCGGTATCGGAAATGTTTGAGGCCTGCCCCTGACTGATATTTGCTATTCGTACTACAAAAGTTTCATCCCCTTCAAATATTGTATCGTCATACGTAGATACAGATAGGGTAGCAGTGGTTTGCCCCGCAGGAACTGTTACGGAAACCGAACTTGCATTGTAATCCGAATTACTGGCGGTTTCGTTTTGTAACTGGAAGTTTATCGTTATAGCTTCTTCATACGGATTGCTCAGGAAGACTGAGAAAATAACATCATCTCCTTCAAAAACCGTAGCGTCTTCTAAAGTGATGTCCGGTGGTCCCGACCCGTCATTATCCAGAATAGTAGCAATTCCGGTATTGGAGATATCTCCTACGGTACCACTGTTTACGGAAGCAACCGATAACCGAAAAGTTTCATCTTCCTCCTGAAGCGTATCTTCGGTAGTGGGAACACTGATGGTAATCTCCTTTTGCCCTGCCAAAATGGTTTGGGTAATGGGCGAATTATTGAAATCATTTACCTGGGCGGAAATAGGGTTCAATGAAAAAGTAATCTGAATATCTTCCTGTGAAATCTGAGTTAAAGAAACCGGAAAATGTGCTTCATTACCTTCAATTACCGTAGTGTTACTGATAATGATATCCGGAGGAGTCACAGCCGAATCATTGTCAATAATGGTTCCGATAGCCGTATCTGAATAGTCATTTATCTGCCCCTGATCGATGCTCTTAACAGCCACGTTAAAAGTTTCGTTTTCTTCAACGCTTACATCGTTTACGGTGGGAACACTAATGGTTATAGAAGTTTGACCTGCCGGAATGGTCCGGGAAATATCCTGATGGTCAAAATCTTCACTGTTTGTAGTAATATCGGAAAAAGAGAATGTTACCCGGATATCTTCACTAGCGGCATGCGTTAGGAAAACCGGGAAATTTACAGTACCTCCTTCATTTGCTGTTCCGCCATCGATTTGTATGTCCGGAGGCGTATTTCCGTTTTGACAGGGAGTTTCAGCGTGGCTGAGATCGGTAGGATCGGCAACGTTATTGTGTAGGATAATACGATCTATAAGGTGGTCTGTTGAACGCGCAGAAAGCTCCATGGTATATACACCCGGAGAATCAAAAACCACGAATATTTCATATCCGGTTCCGTCGTTGGTTAAGGTAGACCATGTCCAACCCGTTGTTCCGCTCAGGTAAGCTTTAAACCAGCCATCGGCACCTCCACCATCGGGATTGGGAGATTTTCCGCTTCCTTTCGGATATAGTATTTGTGTACCTCTTTTCGCATAAAAGTCGCTTGCATCCGGAAACCGGATCCAGGAATCGTTATGTTCGGTAGAGCTGGTTCCTTTTCCAACTTTCGATCGCCATTGAAAGCGATATACTCCGGTACGGTTTATTTTTATTTGGGTTTGTATAAGCCCGTTACCGGGAGTATGAAAATAATCAGCTCCTTCCCAGGTAATATACCCCGTCCCTGTATGACCGGGTACCGAACTTTTTTTGAGCCAGGAAGAATTAACAGTTAGGTTTTCGGCTTCAATTACTACCAGACCTTCATTTTCGGTATAAGCCGCCTCGCAATTTCCGGAATTACCCGAATCGCCTGTTTTCTTTATTACGGCTACCCAGTCGGCCGTACTGTTATTAGGAGGAGTCCCTATATTTACGTTAGTTCCCGAGGCGAGTTGCGTAACCGACCCGTTTAAAAGTGCCCCTCCGTTTCTGGGGTCAAACCAATTTACCTGATATGTAGCACCCGTGCCTCCCAGATTAATGTTTGTTGTTCCACCTTCGGGAAGATATATGGTATATAATTCTCCTTCCTTTGAAAAACAATAATCGTTTGTAACCGAAGTAAGGGCATCGGAATTTTTCATCTCATAAAAAGGGATCGACCTGAAAAAATCAAGAGCAATACGGGTAGTAGCCCACATGTTTTCACGACTTCGATAATCCTGACACGACAAATCGGTTTCTCCCGTTTCGTATCCGAAATAATACTCCACTCCGGTACCACCCGCCATGAATGTAGCCCATAATACTTTCTTTCTAACGGCTTCCTGATTATCTAATTTACTTCCTCTATTACCTGTATAATCGCTATCGGCCGCCACACCGGTTTGAGGAGGACCAATTTCGTCTGAAGCCACAACCCAGGGCTTTCCGGCATTTTCAGACCGTGTAACCCAGGTTTTTATTTCCTGATAAACCGCATTGATTTCCATTTGAATGGAAGCTCCGGTTAATTCTGAATTATTTCCCAATAAAGGGGTATACCGTAAATCTTGTTCGCCCGGCCAGGTGTGCATTACAATATGATTGTTATAGGCATCGGTATTTTTAATGAAAGCGGCCATATCGATTTGCTGCTGGGAGGTTAAATCATTTTCTTCGCCGATGTTCCAGTTTAGAGCCAGATGATGCCCGAATCGCGCAATTAATTCTCTTATATATAATTTTCGTTGTGTTCCCGTATTACCTCCGTCAAGTAAATGATCGTTTTCTATTTCCTGTAATTTGAAATGTAAATACATTCCCTTGCTGTCTGCATGATCAAATACGTATTCCCATTGCTCCAGTTTTGATACATCGTACCGCGTACGTTGTGTAGGGGTTATCCATGGCCAGACATCATCACCATCGCCGGATACGTTCATGGTGAGAAATGAAAATACGTTCATTCCCCGTTCAGATAAATAGTTGATGGCACCAATAATACCTTTTCCCTTGTCGGTTTTCCAAACCGGATCGCCATGGTTCCAATCCTGGATATGAGGAGACCATGATTTGGTATAATCGGTTCCGGAATTATTCCGGGTATTGTCAAAATCCGTATAAGCCAGGAAGTTTTCCGGAGAGTCAGCCCCTCCCTTCAGAAAGTATTCCCCGGATCCTTCATACCGAAGATAACGCTGGCCTATATACTGAAGCCTTCCTTTAGCCCGGTTGTCATTTCCGGTTTTATCGCTTTCGGCAATGGTAAAAGAACCGGAAGTGCCATTAAACCATACCGCATTACCGGCATTCGTATGCGGACTTATCGCAACATTATCGCCGTATCTGAAAGAAGTGGAATACAACCAGGTTCCCGTTTCATTGGCAGCAAAACGAACCTGCCATTTATTTCCGGTTTCCATGCCGGTATTAGCCGCATTCCCATCAGCAGCAAAGAAACCCGGAATCACATACTGAGTTCCGGTCGGACTCGTAAAAGTCACATTAAGACGGTAATTCAGAAAAGGATTATCCGAATCGGTTTCCGATACTGTAGGCCCTTCGTACGTAAGGGTAATTCGATGCCATTTTTTTAGCTCTCCGCTTATGGTTTGCGCATGCAATTTGCATAAAAAGAGCAACAGTAGGTTTAAGAAAATTAGTGGGGATAGTTTTCTCATGTAAGTATAGGTGTTCAGATATGGGCATTAGAATCCTCTTGCCATAGGATTTTAAAGATTTGGGTTATTATAATTTTTGTATTGAAAATTCAATAGTTGCTCTATGTTAACGCATTGGAGTACCCTGAAATTGCCATGATATCACATACCGGATGGTCGGTAATAATGGTATTTTATCGATAAAGTTTAAATAAGCGCACATAAGTATTTGATTTATAGTGTATTAAAAAACATTTTTTTAGTGTTTTATAATGATAAAAGGATTTGAAAATTCGATGAAATGCAACCTCTTTACCACATACAGGGTCTTTTTCACAACGGAAGGAGGGATTTTTACAACACGGTTTTAACCGTTTAGGGAGCCAACCGGGAAGCCTGTATTCAAATAGACGTTGTTCGGAGAAAAAATAAATAATTTAGAACTTTATTTTCTAATTTAGAAGCTCATTTTGAGCAGGTGCTCTGTTAAACCTAAAAATAACCCATGAGTAATTATCATATTAAGCATTTGGAAGAATATTATCAGGTATACCGTAAATCCATTCGTGAACCGGAAGTTTTTTGGGGAGAAGTTGCCGAAGAGCATTTTTTATGGAGGAGAAAATGGGATACGGTATTGGAATGGGATTTTACCAAACCGGAAATAAAATGGTTTCAGGGGGCCCGGCTGAATATTACGGAAAACTGTCTGGATCGTCATTTGCGGAACCGAGGAGATAAAACGGCCATCTTATTTGAACCCAATGACCCTGAGGCAGCAGCGGAGCATATTACATACAGAGACCTTTATGAAAGGGTGGGGAGGTTTGCCAACGTTTTAAAGTCGCAGGGCGTAAACAAGGGAGACCGGATTTGTATTTACCTGCCTATGATTCCGGAGCTGGCGGTTGCCGTATTGGCCTGTGCCAGGATTGGCGCTGTACACTCGGTAGTCTTTGCAGGATTTTCGTCGACAGCTTTAGCCACACGTATAAATGATTGTAACGCCACTATGGTGATTACATCGGACGGTTCCTACCGCGGAGCTAAAACCATTGATCTCAAAGGAATAGTTGATGATGCCCTGGAACAGTGCCCGGGAGTCACTTCTGTTTTGGTAGCCCGACGAATTCAGAGCGATATTCATATGAAAGAAAGACGTGATCAATGGTTGCAACCTTTACTGGATGCGGCCGAAACTGACTGCGCCCCGGAAATAATGGATGCCGAAGATCCCTTATTTATTTTGTATACCTCGGGTTCTACGGGGATGCCCAAAGGGATGTTGCATACCACAGCCGGATATATGGTGTATACGGCTTATACATTTAAAAATGTATTTCAATACCACGAGGAGGATATTTATTGGTGTACTGCTGATATTGGTTGGATTACCGGACATAGCTATATTGTATATGGCCCTTTGGCAAACGGAGCCACCACCGTGATGTTTGAAGGAGTGCCCAGCTATCCTGATTTTGGCCGCTTCTGGGAAATTGTGGAAAAACATAAAATTAATCAGTTTTATACGGCACCGACGGCAATTAGGGCACTGGCCAAAGAGAAATTGGATTTTGTAACGAAATATGATCTTTCTTCTTTAAAAGTACTGGGAACCGTAGGAGAGCCTATTAATGAAGAGGCCTGGCATTGGTATAATGATAATATTGGAGAAAAAAAGAGCCCGATTGTAGATACCTGGTGGCAAACCGAAACGGGAGGCATTATGATATCACCCATCCCTTATGCCACTCCCACAAAACCAACATATGCTACCTTACCTTTACCGGGTATTCAACCGGCCCTGATGGATGAAAATGGAAATGAAATAAAAGGCAATCAGGTAGATGGACGCCTTTGCATAAAATTTCCCTGGCCTTCTATGGCGAGAACAATCTGGGGGAACCATCAGCGTTTTAAAGACACTTATTTTTCCGCCTTTAAAAACAAATATTTCACTGGAGACGGAGCTTTACGCGATGAAGTGGGTTATTATCGTATTACCGGACGGGTAGATGATGTTATTATAGTATCGGGCCATAACCTGGGAACAGCACCTATTGAAGATGCGATTAACGAGCATCCGGCGGTTGCCGAATCGGCAATTGTAGGCTTTCCACATGATGTAAAAGGAAATGCCCTGTACGGCTTTGTTATTCTGAAGGAAACGGGAGCATCCAGAGATCAGGAGAATCTGCGCAAAGAAATAAATCAGATTATTACCGAACATATAGGTCCTATTGCCAAGTTGGATAAAATTCAGTTTACCGGTGGACTGCCCAAAACGCGTTCCGGTAAAATCATGAGAAGGATACTTCGCAAGATTGCCGGAAAAGATACTTCCAACCTGGGAGATACAAGTACGCTCTTAAATCCGGAGGTCGTGCAGGATATTATGGATAATGTATTATAGCGTATATAAAAAACACCTCGGAAGGTTTAGCTTCCGAGGAACTGTTTAAATAAGATCGCAGCGCGGGTAGTCATCTGCAAAACAAAGCCCGAGTTCCGGGCAACATCCCTGTCCTGCCGGACAATCTAAATGCGTTTCGCACATTTGATGGCCTCCACCCCCAATAAGGGTTTGCAGTTCTTTTTTTTGCAGTACTCTGGCACCTGACAGATCTGAAATAAGCTGTTTCATAATAAAAAGTGTTGATGGTTAATACATTAAAAGTACTTTTTTTTATGATATCTCCGGCGGATTGTGTGAATACTTATTGTTTTCTGAATTGCCTAAGCCAAATAAAAATAATGAGTGAGAGTATTCCGAAGCATAAAAATCCTATAAATAGGGGAAGTACCGAAGATGTAATGAAATTGCCAATATAATTTGCAATGGGAACGGCCATTACCGTTGAAACAAAACCGTTTATAGCCGCACCTATTCCGGCAATATGCCCCAGAGGCTCCATGGCCAGTGCACGTAAATTCCCGAACATAAACCCTACGGAAAAGAATTGTACAGCAAAAAAACCGATTAAAACACTTACAGATGGGTTAGATGAACCTATAAATACAATATAGATTCCTGAAATTACCGCATAGGCAATACAGGCAAAAAAGGCAATATTCCACATCCCGTAGGTAGTTACTAACCGGCTGTTTAAGTAGGTAGATAAACCTACCGATATGGCAAGACTGGCAAAAATATAGGGGAACAGGTCGGCCATCTGGTACTGTTGCTCAAAGATTTGCTGGGAGGTGCTCAGGTATACCATAAACGAACCGGTTATAAACCCGGAAACCAATGTAAAACCAATCGCTTCTTTGTACTTCATAAACTCTTTTAAGCCATCCATAAACAAATGCCCGGAAAATTTTATGCGATGTGACGGAGCTAGCGTTTCGGGTTGTCTTTTCCAAAACCAAAGCATAACCCCTAATCCGAAGATTAGGTTGACATAAAAAATAGATCTCCAGTGATAAAAATTAAGCAGGACCTGCCCCAGTGTCGGAGCGATAACCGGTACCAGAATAAATACCATGACCACTATTGACAGAATTTTTGCCATATAATCGCCACTGTAAGAATCTCTTACCATTGCAATGGCTATGGTACGCGGCGATGAAAGCCCTATTCCCTGGAGTATACGCCCCACGATCATCATTTCAAAACTTTTGGTGCTCACACAGATAAGACTGGCAATAACAAACAAAATAAAACCGCCATATACAATGGGCTTTCTGCCAAACGCATCCGATAAGGGCCCGAAAACCAATTGACCAAAACCCAGGCCCAGAAATATCATGGTAATTAGCAGTTGGTTATCGTTTGTATTTGTTACCCCTAAAGAGTTTCCTATTTCGGGTAGTGCTGGTAAGAGCGCGTCTATGGAAAGGGCTACAATAGACATCAGCGATGCCATCAGGGCTACAAATTCCCGTTTAAAGGATTGATTTTTTTGCATGCCTACAAAAGTAGGGTATTAAAAATTGTTAATGGCCCATGCTATAAATGAATGGTATAAGAATTATGGAATAATACAATCAAACATGTTAAACCCGTCCTAAAATTAGAATCCGGAAATACGGTTATTAGTATTTTAGTGGATCAAAACCGTATTATGACAACCAAAATAACCTGCAGTACTGTAATAGCTGTAATACTATCAACTTGCCTTTATCCCCAGGAACTTACTTTTGAAGAATACAATCCGAAATCCACGTTGGTGGTTCCCGGAAAAATAATTAAAAAAGCCAAATATCCTTTTATCGATATTCACGGGCATCAGTACCGTATGCCTACACAGGATTTGCAGCCAGTAGTGGCTGCTATGGACACCCTTAACATGGGAATAATGGTAAACCTTAGCGGACGTTCGGGTGCTGATTTGAAAAAATCGGTTAAAAATATTGCAAACCATTTCCCAAACAGATTTGTGGTTTTTGCCAATATCAGTTTTGAGGGAGCAGGGAAGGAGGGATGGATTGAAAAAACGGTGGCTCAGCTTGAAGAAGATGTAAAAAGCGGTGCCCGCGGGCTTAAGGTATATAAAAGCCTGGGTATGTATAATAAAGATGCGCTGGGAAACCGATTGGCTATTGATGACGCGCGTTTAGACCCTATTTGGACGAAATGCGGGGAGCTGGGAATACCGGTTCTTATTCATTCGGCCGATCCCAGATCTTTTTGGGATGATTTTGATGGTGATAACGAAAGATGGCTGGAGCTTAAAACGCACCCAAGGCGCAAACGGAGTGATACAAATCCGGCTCCCTGGGAGCAAATAATTGCAGAGCAGCACCGAATGTTTAAAAAACACCCCAATACTTCCTTTATCAATGCTCATATGGGTTGGTATGCCAATGATCTTGGTACTTTGGGAAAACTGCTCGATGAAATACCAAATATGCATGTGGGGATTGGCGCAATTATAGCAGAACTGGGAAGGCAACCGAGAATGGCAAAAGCATTCTTTATTAAATATCAGGACAGAATTTTATTTGGAAAAGACAGTTGGAAACCTGAAGAATTCCCTACCTACTTCAGAGTACTTGAATCAGCCGATGAATACTTCCCGTATCATAAAAAATATCATGCATTTTGGGCCATGTATGGCCTGGACCTCCCGGATGAAGTGCTTAAAAAGGTGTATTACCAAAATGCATTGCGCATTGTTCCGGGATTAGATAAAAGTTTATTTCCTAATTAAAATTACATATATGCTTACCGAAACACTGGCTAAACTTTTTGATCGCGACCTAAAAAAACTCAAAGCAGAGATCCTGCTTTACAAAAAGGAAGCAAACCTATGGAAAACTGATAAAGAAGTTACCAATTGTGCTGGAAACCTGTGCCTCCATTTGGTTGGTAACCTCAATACTTTTATAGGAGCAAACCTGGGAGGTACCGGATATATCAGGCAGCGTGATAAAGAGTTTTCTTTGAAGGACGTTCCGCGAGAGGAGCTAATCAGGCAAATAGAGGAAGTCATGGAAATTGTTGTGGTTACGCTAAAGGCACTGACCCCCGAAACCCTGGAAGCTGAATATACACACAGGGTATTTCCGGAAAAAATGACTACAGCATATTTTTTAACGCACCTGCTGGCTCATTTATCATATCACCTGGGACAGATAAATTACCATCGGAGGTTACTGGACGCCTAACGCAGTTTACAAAGGAATATTTCCGTGTTTCCGTTTAGGCCGGTCTGCTTTTTTATTTTCAAGCATAGCAAAGGCTTTGATAAGCTTTCGGCGTGTATCTTTTGGAAGGATTACTTCATCGATAAATCCGCGTTCTGCTGCGCTATACGGATTGGCAAACAGCTCGGCATATTCGGCTTCTTTTTCTTTCCATTTGGCTTCCGGATCGTCGGCGTTTTTAATTTCATTTTTAAAAATAATCTCGGCTGCTCCCTTAGCACCCATTACGGCAATCTCGGCGGTAGGCCATGCAAAATTCATATCGGCACCGATGTGTTTGGAGTTCATCACATCGTAGGCGCCTCCATAGGCTTTCCGTGTAATAACAGTTACCCTGGGGACGGTTGCTTCACTTAAAGCATAGAGAAGTTTGGCCCCATGAACAATAATACCATTCCATTCCTGATCGGTTCCCGGAAGAAATCCCGGTACATCTTCAAGCACCAGTAACGGAATATTGAAACAATCACAAAACCGGGTAAAACGAGCCGCTTTTTTTGAGCTGTTTACGTCCAGTACCCCTGCCAGATACATAGGTTGATTGGCAATGATACCTATACTTCTTCCTGCCAGCCGGGCAAACCCTACAATAATATTCTCGGCATAATCCCTATGGATTTCGTAAAACGAATCCGGATCAATAATCCCTGAAATTACCTCGTGCATATCATAAGGCTTGTTGGGATTATCCGGAACAATTTGAGAAAGCTCCTCCCGGTATTCTTCTTTTACCTCATACGGTAGTGCCGCAGTTGTTTCGGTATTGTTTTGAGGTATATAAGCCAGTAATCTTTTTATATCCTCCAGGCACTCCACATCGTTGGCAGCGGTAATATGTGCCACTCCCGATTTGGTGGAATGTGTGCTGGCCCCGCCCAGTTCTTCTGAAGTAACTTCCTCATTGGTAACTGTTTTTACCACATTGGGTCCCGTGACAAACATATAGCTGGTGTCCTGTACCATTATGGTAAAATCGGTCATGGCCGGAGAATAAACGGCCCCTCCCGCACAAGGTCCCATAATAGCTGAAATTTGAGGGATGACTCCCGAAGCCTGTACGTTTCTGTAAAAGATATCTGCATAGCCTCCGAGCGAGCGAACTCCTTCCTGAATTCTGGCCCCGCCGGAATCGTTTAAACCAATTAAAGGAGCTCCGACACTGACGGCGAGATCCATGATCTTACAAATTTTTTCAGCATGTGTTTCGGAAAGCGAACCACCAAAAACGGTAAAATCCTGGGCAAATATATAAACCAGTCGCCCCTCTATGGTACCATAACCGGTTACTACACCATCTCCGTAAAACTTTTGATTATCCATACCAAAATCTTTGGTACGATGTGTTACCAAAGCCCCAATTTCCTCGAAAGAACCTTCATCCAATAAATAGGTTACACGTTCCCGGGCCGTAAGTTTTTGTTTGGCATGTTGTTTTTCTATGCGTTGTTCACCTCCTCCCAGGTGAGCCTTTGCCAGTTTCTCGTTGAGCTTTTTTATTTTTGAATCCATATAATTTGTTTATGAATTGGGGACTTTAAGGGTGCTCTGATCTTTCAGGTATTGTTTCAGGGCAACATAAGCTGCAATATTTGCCTCTTCCTTCATTTCTTTCCGAATACTTTCGGGCGAATAGTATTTTTTTACAAAATGCGTATCAAAATTTCCCGAGCGGAAGGCTTCGTGTTCAAAGACGAAGGTTCCAAAAGGAAGCGTGGTTTTTACCCCTTCAATTTTATAATGTTCAATAGCGCTGCACATCCGGTTTATGGCCTCCATTCTATTTTTTCCGTAAGCGATAAGTTTGGCCATCATAGGATCGTAATAAATAGGAATGTCCATACCTTCCTCAAAACCATTATCCACCCGAATTCCCTCTCCTTTGGGTATTTGATACTTTTCAAGATGCCCTACACTGGGCAGAAAGTCATTTAGCGGATCTTCGGCATATACTCTTAATTCCACCGCATGCCCTGTAATACGCAGCGCATCCTGAGTTATGGGAAGTACTTCACCCCGCGCTACCCGTATTTGCATTTCAACAAGATCGACACCGGTGATGAGCTCTGTAACCGGATGCTCTACCTGGAGGCGTGTATTCATTTCCAAAAAGTAGAAATTATGCTGCTCATCCATTAAAAATTCAACAGTGCCCGCACCAATATAATCACAGGATCTCGCTACTTTTACAGCAGCTTCGCCCATTTGTTTTCTCAGTTCCGGGCTCAGTATCGAAGAGGGGGCTTCTTCCACTACTTTTTGGTGCCGCCTCTGAACACTGCACTCCCGTTCAAACAGATGCACAATGTTACCATGGGTATCTGCCATAATCTGAACTTCAATATGCCTCGGAGAGCTTACATATTTTTCTATAAATACCGAACCATCACCGAAAGCAGAGGTAGCTTCACTGATAGCTCTTTTCATCTGCGATTCCAGTTCGTTTTCAGATGCCACGATTCGCATTCCCTTTCCTCCACCCCCGGCAGAAGCTTTTATCAGCACCGGAAAGCCGATCTCGTTTGCTATTTTCTTCGCTTTAGAGACATCGGTGATCGCTTTATCGATTCCGGGAACCATAGGGATATTGTACTTCTTAACGGCTTCTTTAGCGGCCAGTTTACTTCCCATAATTTGTATGGCCTTCGATTTAGGTCCGATAAAAATCAAACCGTTTTTTTCAACGTTTTCTGCAAAGGCCGCATTTTCACTTAAAAAACCATAACCGGGATGAATAGCATCGGCTCCCAAATCTTTAGCTGCCTCGATAATGCGATCTCCCTGTAAATACGATTCGGAAGAGGGGGGAGGACCAATACATATAGCTTCATCAGCCATCTTTACATGAGGTGCATATCTGTCGGCAGTAGAATACACGGCAACCGTTTTAATCCCCATTTTTCTGGCCGTTTGCATTACCCTGACTGCAATTTCACCTCGATTTGCTATGAGTATTTTTTTCATGATAAGTTTTTAGTGCATTATTTATTGAGAATAACCATTGGTTTTTGGGAATTTGAAAAAATTATTCAAACTCTATTAACAGTTGCCCCTTTTCAATGGCATCTCCTTTTATGGAAGCCACAGTTTTTATAACGCCATCGCGTGGAGACGCTATGATATTTTCCATTTTCATAGCTTCCAGAATAAGAATAGAATCTCCTTCCTTTACCTCGGAGCCGTGATCCACCAAAATATCCAGAATTAAGCCCGGCATGGGCGCTTTAATGTTTTTTACCTGTTTGGAAGAACCGGATGTAAACCCCATTTTATCAATTAATACATCGAGTTCGTTGACAAGATCAATTTGATAGATGGAATTATTTACCTGAACTGCATACCGTTTTTTGTTAAAGTCTGAAGTCAGAATCCTGGCTGTAAAAGAACGGTTTTCTTTAAGAATATGATATACACCCGGAGAAGTCTCTGCAAGATCTATATCTTTCAGGCTCTCCTGATCGAAATCTGCCCGGGTTTCGTTGTTGATGCGTACGTATTTAATACTATTCATTAAATGATATAGGTTAGAATTAGTAAATATAACCAATCAATTTATTTTTAAATGATCATGCTCCCTAAAGTTGTTTGATTCTATCCATGATCTCCCGGTAGTATTTAATTTCGTTGGGAACTAGTTGCGAATAAAAAGGCGTTTCCAGAACTTCATTTACGGGGATAAACCGAATGGCTTCCACTTCGTCTTCCTGTAATATAAAATCGCCATGTCTGGCCCGATACAGTACCAAAAAGGTATGATGAAATTCCCGGTCTATTATTTTGTTTTCATGATGGCACTCCGATTTAAAAACACCGGTTTTAACCAGATCTTCCGGCGCCAGGATTAAACCTAGTTCTTCCTGTACTTCTCGCAATGCAGCATCTTCAATACGTTCTCCGGCATGTACATGACCTGCCGCAGAAACATCCCAGCGGCCGGGAAAGGTATCTTTAGTTACCGATCGTTTTTGAAAAAGTACTTCTCTGTTCCTGGTATATATCCAGACGTGTACCGTGGGGTGAAAATAGCCTTTTACATGCGCTTCTTTTTTAGAGCATGTACGTCCGGTATAATTGCCCTGAGAATCAAGGATATCAACAAATTCAACTTTCATTATTCACTTTCGGGAAACGGATTTATTGAATCAATCAAAGTAACTAAAGGTATCTCCAGGTTTTATTTGAAGCAATGTCTCATAAATAAGTTTGATAACGTTTTCCACATCTTCCCTGTGAACCATTTCAACGGTAGTATGCATATATCTAAGCGGTAATGAGATAAGAGCCGAAGCTACGCCACCGTTACTATAGGCAAAGGCATCGGTATCGGTTCCCGTAAATCTGGAGGAAGCCATACGCTGAAAAGGTATTTTTTGAGCCTCCGCAGTATCTATAATCAATTCCCTCAGTTTGTTCTGTACGGCGGGTGCATACGAAATAACAGGACCTTTTCCTATGGCGGTCTCTCCCTGCTTTTTCTTGTCGATCATCGGAGTGGTGGTGTCGTGGCATACATCGGTAACAATGGCCACATCAGGTTTGATGGTCTGGGTGATCATTTCGGCTCCCCGAAGGCCAATTTCTTCCTGAACCGAATTGGTAATATATAAACCAAACGGGAGCTTTTTCTTATTTTGATGGAGTAACCGGGCAACTTCGGCAATCATAAAACCACCGGCACGATTATCAATAGCTCGGCAAATAAACTTATCGTTATTCAAGATATGGAATGTATCCGGATAAGTGATAACACAGCCTACATGGACTCCCATTTTCTCTACTTCTTCTTTGTCTTTAGCTCCTATATCAATAAAGATATTATCCAGTTTGGGAGGTTCTTCCTTGGCCCGATTACGGGTATGGATAGCCGGCCACCCGAAGACACCTTTCACGATTCCTTTTTTTGTATGGATATTTACCCACTTAGAGGGAGCTATTTGATGATCGCTACCACCATTCCTTATTACATAAAGCAAGCCGTTGTCGGTAATGTAATTAACATACCAGGAAATTTCGTCGGAATGCCCTTCGATAACCACTTTGTATTTGGCCTTCGGATTAATAACCCCGACGGCTGTACCATAAGTGTCTGTAATAAATTCATCGACATAGGGTTTCAGGTATTTCATCCAGATTTTCTGACCTTCCCATTCGTATCCGGTTGGTGCGGCATTGTTTAAATATTGCTCCAGAAAATCAATTGATTTTTTATTAAGTATACTTTTTTTAGCCATAACAGAATAATTTATATCGCACGAAAATAAGAATATTCACATTTATTTAATAGCTAACAAGAGCTTTATTAGTAATTTTGGAACGATTTTAGATTATGGAAAAGCCATGAGAAATTTAGCCCTGATCATACTACTACAGTTTTGTGTGTTTACACATGCTCAGATAAAAGATCAACCTTTAGACTCTTTAGAGCAGCAATATATTATTCTGGAAGGAGATTCTATTCTTAGGAGTTCAATAGAACTGGATGAAGTGTATGTTTTTAGTAAACTTGAATTTTCGTCTTATAAAGAAAAATTAAGGTATTATATATTAAGGAGGAAAACGCATAAGGTATATCCCTATGCCAAACTGGCGGCTGAGCGCTTAACGGAATTAAACGAACGGTTAGTGCAAATTAAGTCGAAGTCCAAAAGGAAGAAATATACCCGGCGAATTCAAAAATATATCGAAGGAGAATTTTCTGCCGAATTAAAAAAGCTAACCCGAACGGAGGGGCAGATACTGGTAAAACTCATTCACAGGCAAACGGGAAATACGGCTTTCGATCTGGTGAAAAATTTAAGGAGCGGGTGGAGAGCATTCTGGTACAATTCTACAGCCAAGATGTTTGATATTTCCTTAAAGAGAAAGTACGATCCTGAAATGGTTCAGGAAGACTACCTCATTGAAGATATTTTGCAAAGGGCATTTGCCGCCTACCAGCTTGAAAAACAGTCTAGTGCGCTTCCTTTTGATTATGCTTCTTTAACTGACAAATGGTCCATAAATTCCACTAAAAAAAATTAGTTGCAGCATCTTGGAAAATGTAGTATATTAGATGCCCTTTCCTTTTTTTTATGTTTGTAATTATTTGATATTCTTGTAGATATAAAAGAATTGAAAATTAATCAACAAAAAGATTAAGATTTATTTTGTTGAGAAGTAAAAGGGTTCTTATATTTGCACCCGCTTTTGGGGGGAGAATGATAAAGATTGTCTTTTTAGGAGCGAAGATAAAGAAAGAGATAGTTCATTGATATATTGTTAACAGCACGACTTTCAAGGATCTGTATTGATATGGATTTTTGAGGTCAAAAAAAAATAAGCAAGACCGTTCTTTTTTTTGAGTTAAACTAAGGAGAGTGTTTTTTATTTGGTTGGAATATTTATATTGTATATAGAGATATAAACAGACAAACAATGAAGAGTTTGATCCTGGCTCAGGATGAACGCTAGCGGCAGGCCTAACACATGCAAGTCGAGGGGTATAGTATAGCTTGCTATACTAGAGACCGGCGCACGGGTGCGTAACGCGTATAGAACCTACCTATTACAGGGGGATAGCCCAGAGAAATTTGGATTAATACCCCATACGATTGAGTATTGGCATCGATACTTAAAGAAAGCTTATGCGGTAATAGATGGCTATGCGTCTTATTAGCTAGTTGGTATGGTAACGGCATACCAAGGCAACGATAAGTAGGGGTCCTGAGAGGGAGATCCCCCACACTGGTACTGAGACACGGACCAGACTCCTACGGGAGGCAGCAGTGAGGAATATTGGACAATGGTCGGAAGACTGATCCAGCCATGCCGCGTGCAGGAAGACTGCCCTATGGGTTGTAAACTGCTTTTATACAGGAAGAATAAGGAGTACGTGTACTTTGATGACGGTACTGTATGAATAAGCATCGGCTAACTCCGTGCCAGCAGCCGCGGTAATACGGAGGATGCAAGCGTTATCCGGAATCATTGGGTTTAAAGGGTCCGTAGGCTGATAATTAAGTCAGTGGTGAAAGTCTGCAGCTCAACTGTAGAATTGCCTTTGATACTGGTTATCTTGAATAATAGTGAAGTGGTTAGAATATGTAGTGTAGCGGTGAAATGCATAGATATTACATAGAATACCGATTGCGAAGGCAGATCACTAACTATGAATTGACGCTGATGGACGAAAGCGTGGGGAGCGAACAGGATTAGATACCCTGGTAGTCCACGCTGTAAACGATGGATACTAGCTGTTTGGATTTTCGGATCTGAGTGGCTAAGCGAAAGTGATAAGTATCCCACCTGGGGAGTACGTTCGCAAGAATGAAACTCAAAGGAATTGACGGGGGCCCGCACAAGCGGTGGAGCATGTGGTTTAATTCGATGATACGCGAGGAACCTTACCAAGGCTTAAATGCAATACGCATAATTTAGAGATAGATTAGTTTTCGGACGGATTGCAAGGTGCTGCATGGTTGTCGTCAGCTCGTGCCGTGAGGTGTCAGGTTAAGTCCTATAACGAGCGCAACCCCTGTTGTTAGTTACCAGCATGTAAAGATGGGGACTCTAACAAGACTGCCGGTGCAAACCGTGAGGAAGGTGGGGATGACGTCAAATCATCACGGCCCTTACGTCTTGGGCTACACACGTGCTACAATGGTAGGAACAGAGGGCAGCTACCCCGTGAGGGGATGCGAATCTTTAAAACCTATCACAGTTCGGATCGGAGTCTGCAACTCGACTCCGTGAAGCTGGAATCGCTAGTAATCGCATATCAGCCATGATGCGGTGAATACGTTCCCGGGCCTTGTACACACCGCCCGTCAAGCCATGGAAGCTGGGGGTACCTGAAGTCGGTCACCGCAAGGAGCTGCCTAGGGTAAAACTGGTAACTGGGGCTAAGTCGTAACAAGGTAGCCGTACCGGAAGGTGCGGCTGGAACACCTCCTTTCTAGAGAAATTATGGTATAGATACAATCAGATAGTTCTTTTCTTAATTGAGACAAAAGAGAAGGGACAGGTTTTGCTTAGTGCTGTTAATAAATAAATAAATCTGGAAGTCTCGTAGCTCAGCTGGTTAGAGCGCTACACTGATAATGTAGAGGTCGGCAGTTCGAGCCTGCCCGAGACTACTGAGATTGATGATTGTTGATTTGAGATTGATGATTATTGATTGTAAGAAGTTCATATTGAGATACTGAAGGAAATTCTAGGAGTTGGGTATTAGTTGTTGTCTGGTTACTACTGACTATCGACTAACGACTATATACTACCACTAGTATATGGGGAATTAGCTCAGCTGGCTAGAGCGCCTGCCTTGCACGCAGGAGGTCATCGGTTCGACTCCGATATTCTCCACAAGGGATTCTTCATGGAGTTAAAAAGAGCATCGTTGGATTGTTTTTTTAACAGGAGGGATCCGGATAGCGATTAAAGCGTTATCGAGAAAGGTCATTGACATATTGAGATATACAAAAAATACGAGAGAAGTAGATATAGTAATATTTACAATTTTTTTTTTTTGAGAAAAACTCGAGAAAGAGCTAAAGAATAAAAAGGTTAGATAAGTTACGAAAGGGCGTATGGGGGATGCCTAGGCTCTCAGAGGCGAAGAAGGACGTGATAAGCTGCGAAAAGCTGCGGGGAGTTGCACATAAGCTGTGATCCGCAGATATCCGAATGGGGCAACCCGGTTGGTTGAAGGCCAATCACCTATATTTTTTAATTAAGAGATAGGAGCAAACCTGCTGAACTGAAACATCTAAGTAGGCAGAGGAGGAGAAAACAAGAGTGATTCCGTCAGTAGTGGCGAGCGAACGCGGAAAAGCCCAAACCTATGGTGTTACGGCATTGTAGGGGTTGTAGGACTACGATATTGATTGTTGGATGAACTGGAATCCTTTGGAAAGAGGAGCCAAAGACGGTGATAGCCCGGTACAGGTAAAGAAGAATAATCATAGTAGTATCCTGAGTAGTGCGGGGCACGTGAAACCCTGTATGAATTCGGCGGGACCATCCGCTAAGGCTAAATACTCCTGAGAGACCGATAGTGAACCAGTACCGTGAGGGAAAGGTGAAAAGAACCCTGAATAAGGGAGTGAAATAGACCCTGAAACCATACGCTTACAAGCGGTCGGAGCCCCATTAGGGGTGACGGCGTGCCTTTTGCATAATGAGCCTACGAGTTACCGTTGCCAGCAAGGTTAAGGACTTCAGGTCCGGAGCCGCAGCGAAAGCGAGTCTGAAAAGGGCGTTAGTAGTTGGTAGTGGTAGACGCGAAACCGTGTGATCTACCCATGGGCAGGGTGAAGCTTTGTTAACCCAAAGTGGAGGCCCGAACCCGTTGACGTTGAAAAGTCTTGGGATGACCTGTGGGTAGGGGTGAAAGGCCAATCAAACTCGGAAATAGCTCGTACTCCCCGAAATGCATTTAGGTGCAGCGTTTTATTAGTTTTATAGAGGTAGAGCTACTGATTGGATGCGGGGGCTTCACCGCCTACCAATTCCTGACAAACTCCGAATGCTATAAAATGATGTAAAGCAGTGAGGGCATGGGTGCTAAGGTCCATGTCCGAGAGGGAAACAACCCGGACCATCAGCTAAGGTCCCCAAGTGTATACTAAGTTGAGAAAACGCGGTGAAACTGCCCAGACAGCTAGGATGTTGGCTTGGAAGCAGCCATTCATTTAAAGAGTGCGTAACAGCTCACTAGTCGAGCGGTTTTGCATGGATAATAATCGGGCATTAAGTATACCACCGAAGCTATGGACTCTACGGAGTGGTAGGGGAGCATTCTATATTTGTTGAAGATGATCTGTGAGGATTGTTGGAAGGTATAGAAAAGAAAATGTAGGCATAAGTAACGATAATGCGGGCGAGAAACCCGCACGCCGAAAGACCAAGGATTCCTCAGCGATGCTAATCAGCTGAGGGTTAGTCAGGACCTAACGCGAACCCGAGGGGGGTAGTGGATGGACAACGGGTTAATATTCCCGTACCTGCATATAAAAAAAAGTGACGTAGGCCAGGATATGGTGCGTGCTGACGGAGAAGCACGTTGAAGGGAGCAGTAATGCCCTGATAGTACACTAAAGCTACGGCTGCGGTGATAATTCATAGTATGGACTACCAAGAAAAGCGATATATGCAGCCTGTACCGTAAACCGACACAGGTGGTTGGGATGAGTATTCTAAGGCGCTCGAGCGATTCATGGCTAAGGAACTAGGCAAAATAGACCTGTAACTTCGGGAGAAAGGTCGCCACGCTCCGGCGTGGCCGCAGTGAAAAGGCCCAGGCGACTGTTTATCAAAAACACAGGACTCTGCTAAATCGAGAGATGATGTATAGGGTCTGACACCTGCCCGGTGCTGGAAGGTTAAGAGGAGATGTTAGTACATTTATGTACGAAGCATTGAATTGAAGCCCCAGTAAACGGCGGCCGTAACTATAACGGTCCTAAGGTAGCGAAATTCCTTGTCGGGTAAGTTCCGACCTGCACGAATGGTGTAACGATCTGGGCACTGTCTCGGCCATGAACTCGGTGAAATTGTAGTAACGGTGAAGATGCCGTTTACCCGCAGTGGGACGAAAAGACCCCGTGAACCTTTACTATAGCTTCGTATTGACTTTGGATAAGTAATGTGTAGGATAGGTGGGAGACTGTGAAATGCAATCGCCAGGTTGTGTGGAGTCATTGTTGAAATACCACCCTTTGCTTATCTGGAGCCTAACTCAGCGATGAGGACAGTGCGTGGTGGGTAGTTTGACTGGGGTGGTCGCCTCCAAAAGCGTAACGGAGGCTTCTAAAGGTTCCCTCAGCACGTTTGGTAACCGTGCGTAGAGTGCAATGGCACAAGGGAGCTTGACTGAGAGACCTACAAGTCGATCAGGTACGAAAGTAGAGCATAGTGATCCGGTGGTTCCGTATGGAAGGGCCATCGCTCAAAGGATAAAAGGTACTCCGGGGATAACAGGCTGATCTCCCCCAAGAGCTCACATCGACGGGGGGGTTTGGCACCTCGATGTCGGCTCGTCACATCCTGGGGCTGGAGAAGGTCCCAAGGGTTGGGCTGTTCGCCCATTAAAGTGGCACGCGAGCTGGGTTCAGAACGTCGTGAGACAGTTCGGTCTCTATCTACTGTGGGCGTTAGAAATTTGCGTGGATCTGACTCTAGTACGAGAGGACCGAGTTGGACTAACCTCTGGTGTATCAGTTGTTCCGCCCGGAGCATTGCTGAGTAGCTATGTTGGGAAGGGATAAGCGCTGAAAGCATATAAGCGCGAAACCCGCCACAAGATGAGATTTCTTTAAAGGGTCGTTGTAGATGACAACGTTGATAGGCTACAGGTGTACAGGCAGTAATGTCATAGCCGAGTAGTACTAATAACCCATAGACTTATCTAATGTTCTTTTTTAGAGATAAAAACAAAAAAGGAAGTTGTAGATAGTTGACCAGTTCTACGACTCTCGTATGGTATATCTTACATATGTAGCTATTACAAAATAACCGGGTGATTCTCCTGAGGATAGACAATAAAGAGAATTACCAAAACAATTTAAGGTGGTTATAGCGATGGGGCTCACCTCTTACCATCCCGAACAGAGAAGTTAAGCCCATCAGCGCAGATGGTACTGCCACTTGGTGGGAGAGTATGTCGCCGCCTTCTTTTTCACAGAAAAACCCTTCAAGAATAATTGAAGGGTTTTTTTATTTTTGATGCTTTTTACCAAAAAAAGCAAATACCAGAAGTCTTACGCTGTAAAATCCCAGGGCAATAGCCAGAAAGAAAATAATAATCCCAAAAACCAAAACAGGAATATACCAGGAATGTTCTTGATTGCGAAAAGCCTGATAAAGTACATAGGGTCCGGTTATCATACACAGTACTGTTAATGCAAAATATTTGAGACTTTTAACTATAAGCTCGCGATCGGTTTTCATAAAAGATTATTTGATATCCTAAAAATAGATAATTATTTGACATAGATCTCCCAACTGAAAAAAGAATCGTTGATATTATTTTACGATAATAGAAAACCTATCGGCTTCGGAAATTCTGAAATACCCCAGCGGGAAATGATCGATATTCGTTTCATTTACAATATTTCCTTTTACAAGAGCAGGAGGTGTCTGAAAAGGGCCCTGGTTATCATCACCCGATTGTGCTATTAATAAATTCATATAATTATAATGCCGCTCATCGATTCCTAAAATGTTGATGGCTATTTCCTGCCCTGGCTTTAAATCTTCATAGAAATAGGAAAACGAAAATTGGTTGCCCTGATAAAAAGTGTCTTCGCTGGCAAGAAACATGGCAAAATCTAAATCAAAAAGATAAAAATCGGTCCTGTCGCCATCATCCGTAAAACTGATAATCATTTCCGTTTCGTTTTCCTCAAATAAAGTGCCATCACCCTGTACAACGTTATCAATAGGTACCGCGGGAATCAGACGTTCTACCGAAGTATAAACTTCTTCCTTGTAAACCACGGTTAGTTGATATTCTATACCATATTCTGGCATAAAAAGCGCCGTATAATATCCATCGCTATTTCCGCTTGGTATAAATGAAATAATATTACTATCACTCAAATTGGTTATATATACTTCGGCATCGTTAACTGGAGTTACCTCTTTTTCAAAAAAAGGAACAGTAAGCGTTAACCGAACACCGCCTGTAACCTGTGGTGTTTGAATAAAGTTATATACGTTAAAAGATGCATCAATAACCAATCGGGGCTCTTCCGTAGGAGTTTCAATCTGGACTACATCTTCACATGCCGCAAGCAGCAGAGAGATTAAAATTATTATGGAGCTAAACCTTTGCATTGCTTAAAATTTAAAGTTATAAGCCACCGAAGGGACTATTCCGAAAATTGATAAACGTATTGCTTCATTATTCCCGTTAACATCATTTTGTCGGAAGGATATGGAAGCTACATTTTTCCTGTTATAAATATTGTAAATTCCAAATACCCATTCGCTTTTCCATCGCTTTGCCGATAATGCTTTAGGTGTGTAAATAGCAGAAAAATCCAACCTGTGATACAAGGGCAGCCGGTTTTTGTTTCGCGGACCATAATTTGGAATAACCAGGCTTTGGTAGGTATATTGACTTGAGGGATAGGTAACAGGTTGTCCGGTTTGAAATAGGAAATTTGCACCAAACTTCCACTTTTTACTGAGCTTATACTGGCTGCTTATTGATAAATCGTGTGTTTTATCGTATGGTGTCAGGTACCAATTTCCGGAATTAATTCCAGGATCGTTTTCTGTTATTCCTTTAGAGCGTTGTTCCGATTTGGATAGCGTATATGAAAACCAACCGGTTAATGCTCCCTTACTTTTTTTGAGCAGTAATTCCAGCCCATAAGCCCGGGCTTCACCCCTTAAAAGAACCTGTTCGATAGCATCGTTTGCAATAAGGTCGGCCCCGTCAATATAGTCCAGTCTGTTTTTTATTTCTTTATAATAAGCTTCTATTTCCAAACTGTAGGCATTGTCTTTTAGTGTTTTGAAAAAACCAACGGCCACCTGATCCAGAAGCTGGGGTTTGATATATTTTCCGCTGGGAGCCCAGACATCTAATGGAGTGGGGGAACTGGTATTCGAGATTAGGTGAAGATATTGACTAAGACGATTGTAGCTGGCTTTCAGGGAGGTAGATTCGTTTAAACTATAGGCTATTGAAATTCGGGGTTCCCAATGATTATACGTTTTTATTTTTTTATTTCGTTTTATATTGGAACTACCAGTGGGGGTAGCTTTTTCATAAACCTGGAGCGATGGGTTATAAACCACAGGCATATCATCCGAATATTGATTCAACGACTCCTGCCCAAGCCGTATAAAATTACTCCATCTGAGTCCGTACTGTAAGGCTATTTTAGAACTAAGTTGCTGTGCTACATCTATATACAGAGCACTTTCGTTGGCATACTTATCAATTAATTTATCCTTGTTAATTCCTGACTTGGAGGAACTGGGAACTATTTCACCAGGATTAAATTTATAATATATATTACTAAGGCCGTAATTAATTTGAAAATTGTCGGTGATGTAATGTTTTAAATCGTATTTCACATTAAAATTGGTAACGCCGGAGTTCCATTTAAATCCGACAAAATCCAGTTTAAGGCCATAAAAATAGTCACTGTAGATTAGGGATAGATTTGAAAATAGTTTATCCGAAAAAAGGTGATTCCAACGTAGATTGGCAAAAGAGTTTCCATAGGTATTTACAAAGCTATCATTAATACTGAATACATCTCTCCCAAAATATGCAGAGAGATACAGTGAGTTTTTGGTATTAATTCGATAACTTAACTTGGTATTCAGATCGTAAAAATAGGCAGCATTCGGATTGTCGGTTAATTTGAGAAACAAATGCGCATACGATGCTCTTCCGGCAGCGAGAAAGGATCCGTTTTCGGGTAACGGACCTTCTAAAAGCAAGCGGCTTGAGATGGCTCCGATTCCACCATTCATATGAAAAGCCGTTTTATTGCCTTCTTTTTGATAAATATCGAGTACCGAAGAGACCCGTCCGCCATATCGCGCAGGGATTCCTCCTTTAAACAGTTTGAGATCTTTAATAGCATCGGGGTTAAAAACAGAAAAAAGCCCGAAAAGATGCGAACTGTTAAAAATAGTAGCTTCATCTAATTGGATTAAGTTTTGGTCGGCAGCACCTCCACGAACATTAAACCCGGAGGCACCTTCACCGGCATTGGTTACTCCGGGAAGTAGTAAAACAGATTTTACCACATCTACTTCACCAAAAACAACCGGTATTTGTTTAATAGTTGCTATGGATAGTTTGTTTATACTCATTTCAGGCTTCCTGATGAGTAGTTTTTCAACATCTTCGATGACCTCTACTTCATCGAGGGCTTCGATGGTTTCAGAAAGCTCAAAATTATACCGGATGTTATTGTTTAAATCTATTTTTTTAGAGATTTCCTGAAAACCTAAATAGCTGGCTACTACATTATAAGATCCGGAAGGAAGGGTAATTGAATAAAAACCATATTCGTTGGTGGTGGTTCCTGTATTCAGTTCCGGAATAATAATATTAACTCCTATGAGCGTTTCTCCGGTTCTTTTTTCCGAAACAATTCCGCTCAGGGTATATTTTTCCTGGGCGCTAAGAGCAAAAAAATGAAGGAGTAAATACGTTAGTAATACCGATCGCAGAAAATTCATATAGACAAATTAAGAGAAAAAAAATGCAAGTGGTATCAAGTTTATGTTAAAAAGCCCCGACAATTGTCGAGGCTTTCTTCTCCAAAAACAGGAATAGGTTTATATTTTATTTATAATAGTATTGAAGGTAGTGCTAGGGCGCATTAATTTGGAAGCTACCGAATCAACGGGTTCATAATAGCCGCCTATATCCATTTTGTCGCCCTGAGCATCATTCAGTTCAGAAACAATACGCTGCTCATGAGTAGCTAAAGCTTTGGCTACTGGTTTGAAAATACGTTGCAGTTTTTCATCCCTGCTTTGTTGGGCAAGCGCCTGTGCCCAGTACATCGTCAGGTAAAAATGACTTCCTCGTGTATCGAGTTCGCCCACTTTTCTGGAAGGTGATTTTTTATTATTCAACAACATTTCGGTAGCATCGTCTAAAGCTTCGCCCAATACCATTGCCTTTTGATTATTGGTCACCTCACCCAAATGATCAAGTGAAACGGCCAAAGCGAGAAATTCACCTAAAGAATCCCATCGCAAATGTCCTTCTTTCAGAAACTGCTGCACGTGTTTGGGAGCTGAACCTCCCGCACCTGTTTCAAACAATCCACCACCATTCATAAGAGGAACAATCGATAGCATTTTAGCACTGGTTCCTACCTCCAGAATTGGAAAAAGATCTGTCAGGTAATCCCGAAGTACATTTCCGGTAACCGAAATGGTATCTTTCCCATCTTTTAATCTTTTAAGTGTAAACAAGGTGGCTTTTACAGGAGATAAAATATGTATTTCCAGGCCTTCGGTATTGTGAAGCGGTAAATATTGTTTTACTTTTTTTATGAGCTCGGCATCATGTGCACGTGCTTCATCCAGCCAGAAAACAGCAGGCGTATCCGTTGCTCTGGCTCTGGTTACAGCAAGCTTAATCCAGTCTCTTATAGGGGCATCCTTTACCTGACACATACGCCATATGTCTCCTTCCTCAACCGTGTGTTTGAGGAGCGATTTTCCCGATGTATCGATGACTTCAACAACACCGTCTTTTTCTATTTCAAAGGTCTTGTCATGCGAACCGTATTCTTCGGCTTTTTGGGCCATTAAACCAACATTGGGTACGGTACCCATGGTCGTGGGATCGAAAGCACCGTGTTCTTTACAAAAGTCAATAGTGGCCTGGTAAAGTCCGGCGTAACTACTATCCGGGATTACGGCTTTGGTATCCTGGGGATTCCCCTGAGCATCCCACATTTTCCCTGAGTTTCTGATCATAGCGGGCATGGATGCGTCAATAATAACATCGCTCGGCACATGTAAATTTGTAATGCCATTGTCTGAATTTACCATAGCAAGCGCCGGGCCATTTTTGTAAGCTTGTGCTATATCCGATTTAATTTCTTCCCGTTTAGCTTCCGGCAGTTCTTCAATTTTGTCGAGTAAATTACCCAACCCGTTATTTACATCCACTCCGATTTCTTCCAGTAAGCCTCCGTGCTTGGCAAACACGTCTTTAAAGAAAGCCTTTACAGCATATCCAAAAATAATAGGATCGGAAACTTTCATCATGGTAGCTTTCATATGTAAAGAGAACAGAACTCCTTCCTCTTTTGCTGCTGTTACCTGATTTTCCAGGAAAGCAATCAGTTTTTTTCTGTTCATCACGGTTGCATCAATAACCTCTCCTTCCTGAATGGGAAATGCTTTTTTAAGAAGGGTTTTATTTCCGCTGTTATCCGTATGCTGAATAAAAACTTCAGTAGCGCGATCCAGCGTTATTGATTTTTCATTAGACCTAAAATCTCCATCACTCATAGAAGCCACATGCGATTTGGAATCTGCTGCCCAGGCTCCCATGGTATGAGGGTTCTTTTTTGCGTAATTTTTAACAGCTTTGGGAGCACGTCGATCTGAATTCCCTTCACGCAGAACCGGATTTACGGCACTTCCTTTTACCTTGTCGTATCGGGACTTGATTTCTGTTTCTTCCTCCGATTTGGGTTCTTCCGGGTATTCCGGAAGGGGATAGCCTTTTTGTTGAAGCTCTTTAATGGCAGCTTTTAATTGAGGTACAGAAGCACTTATATTAGGTAGTTTAATAATATTTGCTTCCGGCGTTTTGGCCAATTCACCCAGTTCGGTAAGATGATCGGGAACGCGTTGCTCCTCGCTTAAAAAATCAGGGAACTTGGCAAGAATACGAGCGGCAAGCGAAATGTCTCTGGTTTCCACCACAACACCTGCAGGTTTTGAAAATGCTTTTATAATTTCCAGAAAGGAATAGGTTGCCAGTGCCGGTGCCTCATCGGTTTTGGTGTAGATAATTTTAGAACGGTGTGTCATTTAGGTATACGTTTATTTAACAGATAACTACAATCCAAATTTTAATAGTTATACAGGTATATTTATAAACTGAATTGAGAATGGCAAATATACATTAATATAGGGTTTCTGCCAATGAGAAAGATAGTCTTGATACGGAATAATAATATATATAAAAAGCAAAAGCCATATCACCGTAATTACTTACTTTGACATGGCTTTCTTTGAAAAGGTTTTGCGTGACCTATTCAGTACTGCTACTGACTTCGATACTTTGGGAACGCTCCCTCAGATCTTTTCGGTTCAAGCCCTACCATTTCGATTCGAACACTTTTCGTTTTCCTAAACATTAGCTCAGACAAACTACTCTATGTTCTGATTGTTTTTCTTGATGCTTTTCAAGTTTTTCACCGTTGTTCACAACAAAAAGCCTTCGAAACATTGCCTCGTTAAATTTATTCACTTTCGTTCCAAAACTCTCCGAGACTTTCCGCTTTTTCCAATTTGACCTACTTGCATATGTCCTATTTTCCAAAGCTTCCGATTTTTAATTTATCACGCATACACATGATTAATTTCAAATCTCGAAAAACAATCTATAAAGAACGTTACTTTATTTAGAATCGTGACCTCTAAACTGAATTAGTAGCTCACTTATTCTTTTCCAAATGTAATATCTCCAATGGAAAATGCAAATTTTTTAAGTACCTAAAAATCAACAAGATATTAACGGAGTTTATTAACAATTGTTAATAAGCGGCTCCCGGGAAAAGTGCAATGAAGCATTCCGGGGCGATGTGTATAAAAAAAGAGCTTTCTCTCCAGAGAAAGCTCTTCTGTTTTTTACGAAAACCGAATTAAGATCTTGCTTCTTTAATTCTGGCTTTTTTACCGGTAAGATTTCTAAAGTAATAGATTCTGGCTTGTCTAACCTTACCTCGCTTATTGATTTCAATTTTTTGAAGGGCAGGCATATTAATGGGAAAAATTCTTTCCACACCAACAGTACCAGACATTTTACGGATTGTAAATGTTTCGGTACTACCGCTTCCTCTTCTTTGGATAACAACTCCTTTAAAGAACTGGGTTCGGGTTTTATCACCTTCTTTAATTTCGTAATAAACCGTAATGGTGTCTCCTGCAGAAAATTCAGGGAATTCTTTTTTGGTTACAAATTCGTCCTGAACAAATTTAACTAAGTCCATTTTTTATTTTTCTAATGGTTTTTCCAGAACAACATACGCGTCTTTCGCCAGAGGTTAGTCTGAAATTGGATGCAAAAATAATTAATTCTCGAGTAATTACAAGGTTTCGGAATGAAATTTTAGAGGATTATTCATTTAAAAGATCCGGGCGTCTTTCCCGGGTTCGTTGATAGGCTTGTTCCTCTCTCCAGTTTTCTATGTTGGAAAAATGACCACTAAGGAGCACCTCGGGAACTTTCCAGCCCTTATAGTCCGCAGGTCGGGTATAAACCGGAGGGGCCAGTAGCTTATCCTGAAATGAATCGGTCAGGGCGGAAGTTTCATCATTAAGAACACCGGGAATAAGGCGTATTACTGCATCACAGAGAACAGCGGCACCCAATTCTCCTCCTGACAACACATAATCTCCTATCGAAATTTCTCTGGTAATAAAATGATCTCTAACGCGTTGATCTACACCTTTGTAATGCCCGCAAAGAATAATCAGGTTTCCTTTTATGGACAGGTGATTAGCAATTTGCTGATCCAGAACCTGTCCGTCGGGAGTCATATAAATAACTTCATCATAATCGCGTTCTGCTTTCAGAGCGGAAATACATTTATCAATAGGCTCGATCATTAACACCATGCCTGCACCCCCTCCAAACTGATAATCGTCAACCGTTTTGTAATTATTGGTGGTGTAATCTCTTAAATTATGAAGATGTACTTCCACCAGCTCTTTTTCTATGGCACGTTTTAAAATAGACGCTTCAAAAGGACTTTTTAAGAGTTCTGGTAATACGGTAATAATATCAATTCTCATAATGTAAATTTAGGTGTACAGGATATATGGAATCGGACGGGCTTGTTAAAGATCAGGATTTTTCCAAAAGTAGTGTAAAAATTGCTGATCTTTTTGCCAACCAAGACGTTCGTAGAGTTTTTGGGCCGGGTTATCGTTAGCAGTCTCCAAAGCCAGGCCTTTACACTTTTTTTCAATACAGAATTGTTGTGCCTGCTTTAAGAGTGCTTCGCCAACACCTTGATTTCGCCGGTCGGGTTGTACGTATAAATCGTTAAGAACATAAAAGGACTGCATAGAAACCGATGAGAATATAGGGTATAATTGGGTAAATCCAACGGCCTGGTTTTTTGAAAAAGCTATAAAAACAACACTTTGTTTCCGCGTGAGGCGTTCGCTAATAAAATCAATACTCCCGGTAATATTTGATATCTCACCATAGAAAACCCGATACGCGTTAAAAAGCGGTGCTAGCATATGTACATCTTCGGGATGAGCCTGTTTTACGGTTATCATAGCTATATGCTCTCTGGCTTATATTTAAAGAGCTTCCCGAAGGAAGCTCTAAAGATACTATTACTAAGCTTTTTTATTTCCTTTTTGTTTGTTGATTTCATCCTGCAACTGTCGTCTGACCTTTTGTTCTCGTTCCAGCGACCTCCGTCTGTGATCTTCGTATTCGGCCTCTATCTCAGCAAGACTTTGTCTTGCTTCTTGCGTAATAATATTACTGTTCCTGAATTTAAAAATAAAGAAAGCCAGTAAGAGGCCCAAAATACCAACAATGCTCCACATTAAGGTTTTATAGGAACCCTTACTCCAGTTAGAACCGAAAAAAGAAATATTATCTTTTTCCTCGGTTACCTTTGTTAAGTTATCGGAGGTGGTTTTTAATTGCTCCTGTAAAGAAGTGATATCCTTTTTCTGATTGTCAATTGTTGCCTGAAGGGCATTGGACGCGGCATAGGATTTGGTTAAACTGTCAGAAACATTTTTGCGAAGTTTGTACATCCAAACTTTTTTAACAACTTCATATTCCTGGTAGTTGCCCGACTTTTTAATAACGTATTCAAATTGGCTATCAATAGTACCCTGATCGAGCGACAGTTTTTTTTCACCATCCGACTGCGCCTGAATTACAATGCTAAAAACTAGCGCTAATCCCGTCATAAACAATCTGATTGTTTTCATCTGATTCATATATAGTGTTATTTAGAAAGGTAGTTATGTATGCTAACGACATGCAATAAAGCATATTGTCGTCAAATATAAATTTTTATAAAAAAAGCTCCAACAAAAGAGGAGCTTTTAGTTATAAGTAATAGGTAATTTATTAATAATAGGTGTAACGCCTTACCTTGGCAATGTACTTGGCAAGTCGTATTACCTGATGCGAATACCCGTATTCGTTATCGTACCATACGTAAAGAACAATGTTCTTCCCTTCCGGAGAAACAATGGTTGCATTGCTGTCATAGATGGCGGGAGCGGAAGTACCTACAATATCTGACGAGACCAACTCATTGCTGAGCGAATACTTAATTTGTTCAACGAGATCGCCTTCCAGAGCGTATTTCTTAACAATGGCATTAATACCTTCTTTAGAGGTAGCATTTTGGACATCCAGGTTTAAAACCACTAACGATCCGTTGGGTACGGGAACCCGTATGGCATTCGAGGTCAATTTACCTTCCAGAGCGGGAAGTGCTTTTGATACTGCCTTTCCCGCACCGGTTTCTGTAATAACCATATTAAGTGCAGCAGCTCTTCCGCGCCGGTATTTTTTATGCATATTATCCACTAAATTTTGGTCGTTTGTATAGGCATGAATGGTTTCCAAATGACCTTTTACAACTCCTAAAGAGTCTTCAATAACCTTTAAAATGGGAGTTATCGCATTGGTAGTACACGAAGCTGCAGAGAAAATATCTATTTTATTAGGATCGTATTCCCGGTGATTAACACCATGTACAATATTAGGAACTCCTTTTCCGGGAGCAGTTAAAAGAACCTTTTCGGTACCCTTGGCCTTTAAATGCCTTCCCAAGCCTTCTTCATCCCTAAATGCTCCGGTATTATCAATAACCAGTGCATTATTAATAGCGTAGGTGGTATAGTCAATTTCTTCAGGATTGGTAGCCGTTATCATATGCACCGTGGTACCATTTATAATTAACGCCTTTTTTTCGACATCGGCAATTACCGTACCGGGAAAATCTCCGTGAACGGAATCGAAGCGAAGCAAAGAAGCTCGTTTTTCCAGAATTTCAGCGGTAATATTTCCGCGTGTTACAATAGCTCTTAGTCTTAGCTGGCTTCCTTTTCCTGTCTTAGCCATGAGTTCTCTGGCTAATAACCGGCCAATTCTTCCAAAACCATACAGAACCACATCTTTAGGGAGAATTTCCGAAGAATCATAAGCTTCCTTAAGTTTGTCTATTACAAAGGCAGTGGCATTGTTGTATTTATCATCTTCCAGATGATATTCGTAAGTAAGTTTGCCAATATCCAGTTTGGCCGGTGGAAGATCCAGGTTTTTAATGGCATCGGCAATTTCTACCGAGTCGAAAATGGAAATGGGCTTTTGCACAAATTCGCCGGCATATTCGTGTAGGTTAAGAATTTCGCTTACATTCCTATCGATTAACTGGTTTCTGAAAAGCACTAATTCAATAGACTTGTCATACCATAAATCGTTTACGATTTTAATAAATTCAATAGAAGCTTTTCGTCGGTCAGCCTGAAAAGCGAGTTCTTTTTCATAGATTTCTTGAGATCGCATTACGCTAAGTTTAAAAGGTTGCTTTCAAATTTGCGGCAAAAGTATAATTTTCAATCGTTTTCGTAAAGAAAAAAGCAAAAAATAAGACCCTTATCGCTAAGGGCCCTGAATATTCTGTTAAAGAGTGTGTTATCGATCAAAAATGTACCGTTCAACTTCTCCTTCCGGTGTAACAACCACCAGCTTATACAATCCTTCCTGACTTCCCAGGAATTCCTCTACATCGGCAATAGAATTAATTTTATGATCATTAATGTGTGTTACCAAATATCCTTTTTTAATGCCTATTTGGGCAAAAGAAGGATTTCTGTTTCCCGTTACTTTAACACCCTCCATATTTTTAAATCGTTTTTTGTCGGAATTGGAAAGGTTTTTTAGCTGTAAACCGTATAAGGAAGTAAAACTGATTACCTTTTTTGAAAGCGTTACGGGAACGGTTTTGTAATTCCCGCTTCTAAGGATGGTAACATCTACCCGGTCTCCGGGCCGTTTGGATTTCAAATAACCTGCCATATCGGAGAACTTATTAATTTTAATATCATCTATTTTCTTGATAATATCTCCGTTTTGCAGTCCCGCTTTTTCGGCTCCGGATGCTTCTTCAATTGACGTTATATAGAAGCCCTGGGTTTCATTTATTTCATATTCCTCAGCGGCCATAGAATTGAGTCCGCTTCCGCTTACGCCAAGCATACCTTCCTGTACATCGCCAAATTCCATAATATCTTCCATAACTTTACGGGCAATATTACTGGGTACGGCAAAAGAATATCCAATATACGAACCGGTTTGTGAGGTAATAGCTGTATTGATCCCGATAAGCTCTCCTCTTACATTAACCAGTGCACCGCCACTATTACCGGGATTAACGGCTGCATCCGTTTGAATAAAAGATTGATTTAATCGGTCGTTGGGATTCAGATCTCTCGATTTAGCACTAATAATACCTGCCGTTACCGTGGAGGTAAGGTTAAAAGGATTTCCTACGGCCAGTACCCATTCTCCAATTTTGGCGTGATCTGAATTTCCAAAGGGAATAAACGGAAAGTCTTCGTCAGCATCCACCTTTAAAAGAGCAATATCTGTTTGCGGATCCGTTCCTACCAGTTTTGCTTTATACACTTTATTGTCGTTTGTGGTTACTTCCAGATCCCGGGCATTGTCAATAACGTGATTATTGGTTATAATATATCCATCGGGAGAAATAAAGACTCCGGAACCCGTACCAACACGTGCCTGAGATCTTCCTTTACCGTAAAACAAATCTAAAATACTGGTGGGAGAAGAACTTATCGAAGTATTTTTAACATGAACCACTGCGTGTACTGTTGCTTCGGCAGCCCTGGTGAAATCCGTATTTTCCATATCTCCCGCGGTTACGGTTCCCATCGGACTGTTTAATCCCGTTTGTACAAAATTAGGCTGCTGATCCTGAGAGGTGACAACTTCCACGGGTTTTTCAAAAAAATACTTATAAGCCCCAAGCGTAATGGCTCCCGCAAGAAGAGCAACTGCCATCAAGCTTCCAAATTTTCTCATAAGACGCTATATTTTAATAAGATTAATTATTTTAACATTTAAAATTACTTCATTATTGTATTTATTTGTCAAATTTAACGACAATTTAACGCCGTAAAAAACCATACCAAAATACTATATTTGTAGTTGCAATTTTTACACCTGATGAAGCTTTTGTTTTTTAAATATCAGGGAACGGGAAACGATTTTATATTGATTGACAACCGCGTACCCAATTTCCCTAAAGATAACACTAAATTAATTGCCCGGTTATGTGACCGTAAGTTTGGGATTGGCGCAGATGGATTAATCCTTTTGGAAGAAGCTGAAAAGGCAGATTTTAAAATGGTGTATTTCAATGCCGATGGCCATGAGAGTTCTATGTGCGGAAATGGAGGGAGATGTATTGTAGCTTTTGCCGCCCGACTGGGAGTAATTGATAAGGAAGCGCGTTTTATGGCGATAGACGGATATCACGAAGCCCGTATAGAAGATCGTATGATTCATTTAAAGATGCAGGATGTAGTACGTATTGAAGTGTATGAAGACCACGTATTTCTGGATACGGGTTCTCCACACCATGTTCAGATGGAGACCGATTTGGAAAGCCTGGATATAAAAAAGGAAGGGGCTGCATTGCGTTATGGAAAATACGGGGCTTCGGGGAGTAATATTAATTTTGTTACCAAGGAGTCAGACCATGTATTTTCGGTGAGAACGTATGAACGGGGGGTTGAAGATGAAACACTTTCCTGTGGTACGGGGGTTACGGCAGTTGCTCTGGCTATGCATAAAACAAAAAGATCCGGAAGTCAGCGTATTAAACTATATACTCCGGGAGGAACGCTATATGTGGCTTTTACCGAAAGTAACGGCGGCTATTCCGATATTACGCTCGAAGGACCCGCAACCTATGTCTTTAAAGGAGAAATTATATGCTAACCTTAAAGGGAAAACAAATTTTACTTCGGGCGCTGGAACCTGAGGATCTGGATTTTCTATATAAGTTGGAGAACGATGAGACGATCTGGGAAATAAGCGAAACATCAACTCCATATTCCCGGTTTATATTGAAATCGTATCTGGAAAACTCGCATAAAGATATTTATGAAATTAAACAATTGCGACTGGCAATTTCAAAATATTCGGGCGAGGTAATTGGTATGATTGATTTATTTGATTTCAACCCAGTACACAAAAGGGCCGGCGTGGGCATCGTTATTCTGGATGAAGAGAACAGAAAAAAAGGCTATGGAGCCGAAGCTCTTGATTTGCTTATCCAATACGGTTTCAAAAAACTGCAACTACATCAGTTATTTGCCCATGTGGCTTATGACAACCGGGCGAGCATCCAACTATTTGAGAAATTTGGGTTTGTGCAAACCGGTGTAAAAAAAGATTGGATCTTTGTTGATGGAGTATTTAAAAACGAATTGTTATTTCAGTTAATTAATCATGTACATACGTAAAATAATAGTAGCAATACTGATCATTGGGGTTTTGATTGGAGGAATAATGGTGTATCGTATTTATAGGGCAATTTTTTCTCCCAACACTGCTTTTAATAACAAAGAGGCTTATGTGTATATCCCGACCGGAGCTTCTTTTTCTGAAGTTAAAAATAGGGTGCAACCGTTGGTAAAAAATCTGGAATCTTTTGAATTGGTTGCAGAAAAAAAAGGATATAATTCTCATGTAAAGGGAGGGAAATACAGAATTTCCAAAGGAATGAACAATCATGAAATCATTAATGCATTACGGAGTAATAATATACCGGTAAAGATTTCCTTTAATAATCAGGAAACGCTTGAAAAACTGGCGGGTAGAATAGCAGGACAGATCGAGGCAGATAGCTCTTCTCTGGTTAAAGCTTTCAGAGATGAGGATTTTTTAGCGGCAAATAAATTCACTTTAAAATCTTCATTGGGAATGTACATTCCCAATACCTATGAATTTTTTTGGAATACAAATGCCGAATTGTTCAGGGATCGTATGTTTAAAGAATACAAAAATTTCTGGAATCAGGATCGGTTGAATAAGGCTCGCGATATGGGGTTATCTGAAAATGAAGTAATTGCATTGGCTTCTATTGTCCATGAAGAAACGGTAAAGGTAAGCGAACGCCCCCGGGTGGCAGGCGTATACCTAAACCGATTGAAAAGAGGAATGTTGTTACAGGCCGATCCAACGGTGATCTATGCAATAAAGGAGCGTACCGGAAATTACGATACTGTTATTAAACGCGTACTGTATAAAGATTTGGAATTAGATTCACCTTACAATACGTATAAATATGCGGGGCTGCCACCCGGACCGATTGCGATGCCGGATATTTCGGCAGTAGATGCGGTATTAAATGCTGAAAAACACAAATACCTGTATTTTGTGGCGAATGTTGAAAAATTTGGCTACCATAAATTTGCCAGTACACTGGCGCAACATAACCTTAATAAAAGGGAGTATATACGATGGATAAACAGTCAAAATATTAAGCGCTAAAAGCAAAAAAATATATCCTTTAAACCTGCTTTAACAACCATTTAACAACTTTATTACGTATATCAGAAAATTGTTGTAATTTTGCATGCTGAAATTTTAAGCATTCGAATTACTGAAATAAGTCTTAAAGAAAACACGCTATATGAGAAGAAGCATAATGGTTTTATGCCCCCTAATCATTGTTTTATTATTGGTAAGTTTAGGTTTTACTTCTACAAAAAAAGCCACACACGTTCCTGAACATAGTAAAATTAAAACGCCTCTTTTGGCAACAGTAGCACCGGAAGGAGAAAACATATCTCATTTGGAAATGATTCCGTATGCCGGGAAGTCTTTTGTTGGATTTAAAGAAGCGCTTGGGTTTAAAGAATCGCGCGGAGATTATTTTGTAATTAACCAACTCGGTTATATGGGAAAATATCAATTTGGCGCTTCTACCCTTGAAATGATTGGTGTTTATAACATACAACGTTTTTTACGTTCGCCTGAGCTACAGGAAAAAGCCTTTATTGCAAATACATCCAGGAATAAATGGATTTTGAGAAAGGACATTGCGCGCTCGGTTGGTAAAAAAATCGGAGGTGTTTATATCACTGAGTCAGGCATTCTGGCGGCAGCACATTTGGCTGGTGCGGGGAATGTAAAAAAATACTTGAGATCCGGAGGAGTTTATGTTTTTGAGGATGACAACGGTACTACAATACGTTATTATCTGAAGAAATTTTCCGGATACGACACTTCCTATGTTCAACCCGATAGGGCTGCTAAAATTTAGGAGGAAAAAAAGAGAATTACAAAAATAAAACCCCGGATAATCCGGGGTTTTTTAGTTTATCAGGAAGCCTGTACGATAAAAATGGCCGGGATTTTATGCAGGCTAATTCGGTGGTCTTTCCATTCGGATATCAAACGTGTCTTAATAAACTCATCCGGCAAAGACACATTAGCGGCAACACATAGGGTGGTTTTCGGGTGAAGGTACTGCATTAAATCGGCCAGTAACTTGTCATTTCTATAAGGAGTTTCTATAAATAATTGAGCTTGCTTGAATTCTCTGGATCGCTTTTCAAGCATTTTAATCTCCTTTTTTCGTTCGGCTTTATCAATGGGTAAATATCCGTTAAATGCAAAATTCTGACCGTTCAATCCACTTGCCATAAGCCCCATAATAATAGAGGATGGCCCTACCAACGGTACTACTTTGATATTTTTGTTATGTGCCATGGTAACCACATCGGCTCCCGGGTCTGCAATACCCGGACATCCCGCTTCCGAAAGTATACCCATATCGAACCCGTGGAGGCAGGGTTCTAAAAAATCTTTCATTTCCATGGGGTCTGTATACTTGTTTAAAAGCATTAAATGAAGATTCTTCTGTGATTTTTTAGGACTTATTTTTTTAATAAATCTACGGGCTGATTTTTCGTTCTCAACGATGTAATGGTTTAAGTGTTCTACGGCTCTTTTTATAGAAATAGGAAGAACCTCCAATGGTTCTGTTTCTCCCAGCGTGGTTGGAATCAGGTATAAATTTCCCTGTTTTGTTTTTTTTGATGTGCCCATAATTGCGATTAAAGCTACAAAAATGCAGGTAAAAAAAAGAAGTGAATGGATTAATTCGTAAAATTATTCTTCAAAGTGTGTAGCGATTATATCGCATGCCTGATCCAGAAGCCGGTAAACGTTTTCAAAACCTTCGGGTCCCCCGTAATACGGATCGGGGACATCCGTTTTGGTTTTCTCATCGACTTCGTTTAGAATGAGTTTCACTTTTTGCCGCTGCTCCTGTGTGGTAGCCCTTTTTTTTATATCGTTTAAATTTTGACGATCCATGGCGTAAATGATATCGAAATCGCGTAAATCCGAATCGATAAATTTTCGTGCTTTTTGAGTGGAAATATCTATGCCGTGCTTACGCGCAATTTCAATGGATCTTCGGTCTGGCGGATCTCCGGCATGCCATCCTCCCGTACCAGCAGAGTCGATGAAAATATGAGGCTTTGATGCAAGTTTTGATTTTAAAATCCCTTCTGCCAAAGGCGACCTGCATATATTACCAAGACAGACCATCAATATTTTTACCTGCATATTGTGTTTGAAGAATTATTGCGATAGTTTTTTCCCCAGATCGTCAATGTATTTTTTGAATTGTTTATCTGTTTCGGCCAGGTTATCAACCGTTTTACACGCATGAAGTACCGTAGCATGATCTCTCCGGCCTATTTGAGAACCAATACTGGCCAGGGATGCTTTGGTATATTTTTTAGCAAAGAACATTGCTAACTGACGCGCCTGTACAATGTGACGTTTTCTGGTTTTAGACTGAAGGGTGGCCACATCCATTTCAAAATAGTCTGACACCACCTTTTGTATATAATCAATAGATACTTCTCGCTTGGTACTTTTTACAAATTTTTCCACAATTTGTTTTGCGAGATCCAGCGTTACTTCCTTTTTATTAAATGAAGCCTGGGCAATAAGTGAAATAATGGCTCCTTCCAATTCCCGAATATTACTTTTAATATTCTTGGCAACATAATCTACAATCTCATCCGGCATTTCAACCCCGTCTCTGTACAATTTATTCTTGAGAATTGAAACCCGGGTTTCATAATCCGGATGTTGAAGTTCTGCCGATAACCCCCATTTAAATCTGGATAACAGCCGTTGTTCAATATCCTGCATATCTACAGGTGCTTTATCTGAAGTAAGTACTACCTGCTTTCCATTCTGATGCAGGTGATTGAAGATATGAAAGAATACATCCTGTGTACCTGATTTTCCCGAAAGAAACTGTACATCGTCAATGATAAGCACATCAATCAACTGGTAAAAATGAATAAAATCGTTTCGGGTATTTTTCTTTACCGAATCAATATACTGTTGTGTGAATTTTTCAGCAGAAATATAGAGTACCGTTTTTTCCGGATATTTATCCTTAATTTCAACTCCAATGGCATGAGCAAGGTGTGTCTTCCCCAAGCCAACACCGCCAAAAATCAATAATGGATTAAAGGAAGTGCCACCCGGTTTATTAGCTACTGCCAATCCGGCAGATCGAGCCAGCCTGTTAGAATCTCCTTCCAGGAAATTATCGAAGTTGTAATTAGGATTGAGCTGCGATTCTATTTTTATATTCCTGATTCCGGGAATGATAAACGGGTTTTTTAATTCCGGATTTTTCGATTTGACCGGGACGTCCAGTTCCTGAGGTTCCAGATGCGACTTATTTGCACTTGGAATCTTTTCGGTAAAGGGTTGTCTGTTTCCAAAGGTATTTTCCATTTTAATAATGTATACCAGTTTGGCCTGTTCTCCCAGCTCTTTTGTAAGCGCTACTTTCAATAATTTGATATAGTGCTCTTCCAACCACTCATAAAAAAATTTACTTGGAACCTGAATACTAAGCGCTTTATCAGCAAGTTTAACTGGCTTTATGGGTTCAAACCATGTTTTATATGCTTGAGGTTGGATGTTGTCTTTAATAAAGAGCAGACAATTATCCCAAACTGATTGCGCAGTCATATCCATTCGTATAGATCCTTTTTAGTTTAATTAGGTTAGTAAAAAAAGCGAGAAAATAGGTGTAATTTCCCGGGCGATTTCGGTTGAACAAATATGTGAACAAAAAATTGAAAAAAAAAATGATTTAGGGGTTGAATTTCTAGTTTTTTTTTTGCAAGTTCCTAAACATTAACTTTACAATTACTTAACATATTAAAGCTTTTCCCACGTGAGTTTAATTTCCGACGAAATTACTGTCAGAATAAGGTATGGTGAAACAGATCAGATGGGAGTTGTATATCACGGTAATTACGCACAGTTTCTGGAAATGGGGAGAGTGGAGTGGTTGAGAAAGCTGGGGGTTTCTTATAAAAAAATGGAAGCAGACGGAATAATGCTTCCCGTGGTGTCGCTGCAGCTGGATTTTAAAAAGCCCGCTACCTATGATGACCTTTTATCGATAAAAACGACCCTTTTAAAGATGCCGTCGGTCAGGATTGAATTTAGCTATCAAATATTTAATGAGAAAAGAGAGATTATTACCTCCGGAAAAACCGTTTTGGCCTTTATAAAAATGAGTACGGGAAAACCGGTTAAATGCCCGGATTTTATTCTTGATAAATTAAAGGACGAAAAGTTCTGAACTTATAACGGACTCATCCGTACTTCATAGAGTGAAAGGAATGCCTTTTTTACTTTTTTCACATCATTTTTTCGAACTGCAATAGTCATTTTACAATCTAGGTCCAACTCCTGGTGTTCACATGTTACTTTCAGCTCCTTGATAAGGCGCATTACCTTACTCATATCTCTGTATTCAAATTGTAAGAGATACAGTTGCTTTATAAGCCGTTGTTCAATAGCAGAAGCTTCGAGAGCCATTTTGGCGGCTTCCCGGTATGCACTTATTAATCCGCCGACACCTAATTTGGTACCTCCGAAGTACCGGACTACCACAATCAGGATATCGGTAAGCTCGAACGCCTGAATTTGACCGTAAATAGGCTTGCCTGCACTATTGTTCGGTTCACCGTCATCATTTGCGCGATACTGTATGTTTTGCCCTTTTCCCAACTGCCATGCATAACACCAGTGCCTGGCGGAATGATGCTTTTTTTTCAGGGTGTCCAGGTGTGTTTTTATCTGTTCGCTTTTTTGTACGGGGAATGCGTACCCGTAAAATTTACTTCCCTTTTGTTTGTATAACACTTCCGATGAGGCTTCCGCAATGGTATTATAGATGTCTTTTTCCATCAACTGTTTACATTAATATTCTAAATTTTCAAAAACAGTCTGCTTGAATAAGTTAATAACATCTTCTTTTCCGGGATGTAAGTTCCATACGTGTAACCCCAGTTTTTCAGCAGCTTCAGTATTTTCCGGGGTATCGTCAATAAACAGGGTTTCTTCGGGTAATATTTTGTTTTCCTTCATGACAAACTCATAAATATCCGCATTGGGTTTACGCAACTGAATCTCGTGCGACAAATAAAATTTGGAAAAACACTTTTTAAACCGCATATACCGCTCCACGCTCATTTGCTGTTTTACTTTATCTATGTGAAGTTCATTGGTATTGCTTAATAAAATTAACCGGTATTTTTTTAAAACGGCCAGTCGCTCTATAAAAGCGAGCCGGTACTCGGGAAAATCCAAGATAATGGCATTCCACGCTTCAATGAGTTGTGTTTTTGTAGCCTTGGGAAAAAGTGCACTGTAGTAATCAACGAAGGCAGGGGTATGCATTCGGCCTGTTTCATAATCGGCATTTACCTTTTCCATTTCTACCGTAAGCCCATTCAGGCCATACGATTCCATAATTTGCACCGTTGCTTTCTTATTGAGATTTATAAAAACATCTCCGAAATCAAATACCAGATTCTTGATCATGAATTAACAATTAAATTAAGCACATCGTTCTGAATGTGAAAACTTTGTTTAACACTTCCGGATAGCTCAGGAGCTTTGATTCCCTTTCCCAGAAAAGCATTACCCTTAAAAACTCTGGCTTCATCCCACAGGCCTGAATTAATAAAACAGGAGATTGTTTCAGCGCCGCCTTCTACGATAACACTTTGAATCTGATTTTGATAGAGTACGTTACAAATTTCACCTACCGAATACGGATAGGAATGCATTATTTCTATCTGAATGTTCTCATTGGATTTAGACTCGTTTTGAGTGAGAAAAATGGAAGGAGCTTCTTTATCGTATACATGGAAATTATCAGGAATCTTCATCGTTCTGTCCAGAATCACCCGAACAGGATTCCGTCCGTACCAGTCCCGGGTGGTGAGTCTCGGATTATCTTCCATGACCGTTTTGGAGCCTACCAGAATAGCGTGTTCCTGACTTCTCCATTGATGAACAAGTTGCCGCGACAAAGGGCCGGTAATCCACACCGGTGTTTTTTCTTTTCTGTATTCAGGAGGAGGCGCTATAAAACCGTCTTTGCTCTCCGCCCATTTGAGAATTATATAAGGCCTTTTCTTCAAATGAAATGTCAGGAAACGCCGATGCAGTTCGTTACATTCGCTTTCCAAAATACCGGTAAGCACTTCACACCCGGCTTTTTTCAGTTTTTTTATTCCGTTTCCGGCCACCAGAGGGTTACTGTCTGTTGCACCAATTACAACTTGCGGTATTTGATGGCTTATAATACGATCGGAACAGGGCGGGGTTTTTCCGTAATGCGAACAGGGCTCTAAGGTAACGTATAGTGTTGATTTTTGTAAAAGCGATTGGTCGCGCACAGATTTTATGGCATTTACTTCGGCATGATTTCCTCCATAGGCACTTGTAACGCCCTCTCCGATAATACGGTTATTACAAACAATTACACAGCCAACATTGGGATTCGGATAGGTAATTCCCAAACCGGTTTTAGCGATCTGAATACATCTTTTTATGTATTTTTGGTGCGTGGTCAAAGAAAAAACTTTTAACCACACAAAAATAGTGTTTATTGAACAACCGGACGCTATATGGTAATTAGAGAAGTGCAACCCGCTGATAATGGAGCTCTTAAAATACTGATAAGGAAGATCCTGGAGGAATACGATGTGCCTAAAACCGGATCGGCCTATGCCGATAGTGCACTGGATAATATGTATGAGGCCTATAAGAAACCCAAAGCTGTTTACTATGTGGTAGAAAATGAAGGGACGATTATTGGAGGTGCTGGAATTGCTCCCCTGGATAATTTTACCGGGAATGTTTGTGAGTTACAAAAGATGTATTTTTTAAAAAATGCCAGAGGAATGGGGTTGGGATCTAAACTCATTAAACTTTGTCTTGAAAGTGCAACGAAGTTTGGATATGAGTACTGCTATTTGGAAACGGTACCGGCTATGACGGTTGCGCAGAAAATGTATCAAAAATACGGTTTTAGATATCTGGATGCCCCTATGGGCGATACCGGTCACAGTGCCTGTCCGGTATGGATGATAAAAAACATCTTCTAAACAAACCCCATGACCCTATCAGCGCTTCAGCAATTGTTTACGAAAACCTTGCTTTCTTTTTATCCGAAAGAAGAAATCCAAAGCTTTTTTTCCATACTCCTATGGCATTATTTAAAAATGGAATCTTTTATGCCCTTGTTAGAACCGGACTGGATAGTAGATAACGAAGCGCTTAAAAAATTCTTAGATGCCCTTGCCAGGCTTGAAAATGAAGAACCCATTCAATATATAGTGGGGCAGGCATTATTTTACGGAATGAATTTTAAAGTGACCAGAGATGTGCTAATTCCTCGTTCTGAAACGGAAGAATTGGTTGCCTGGATTTTAACTGACTCTTTAAAAAATAAAGCTAAGAGGTTAGATAAAAAGCAACCTTTGCGTATTCTGGATATCGGTACAGGAAGCGGTTGTATTGCGGTATCGCTTTGTAAAAATATACCGGATGCGGAAGTTTTTGCATTGGATGTTTCCGATAAGGCTTTAAATATAGCTAAGGAAAATGCCGAGCGCCACGATGTTCGTATTCATTGGATTAACGCCTCTATATTAGATGTAAAAGCGGTTCAGAAGCAACTGGAGTCAATGTACGGCTCGCTCACTTTTGATATCATTGTGTCCAATCCGCCTTACGTTAAACAACGGGAAGCCGAGCATATTAAGAAAAACGTATTGGCGTATGAGCCGCATCTGGCGTTATTTGTTGACGATAACAATCCGTTGGTATTTTATGAAAAAATTGCCGAATTGGCTGTTAATAAGTTGTCGCCCGAAGGGGGATTGTATTTGGAAATCAATCAGTATCTTGGTGAAAGAACCATCCGTGCTTTAAGAGACTTTGGATTTAGTGGGGTGGAATTACGAAAAGATCTGTCAGGTAACGATCGTATGATAAAGGCATTATTATGAAAAGTATTGTAGTATTTTGTGGAAGCAGCGAAGGGAATGATATGGATATTATCCATGAAGCATACCGGTTGGGTGTAAGACTGGCGGAAAAAAACATGACCCTCGTTTACGGAGCGGCTAAAATAGGAATCATGGGAAAGGTGGCCCAGGGATCGTTAGACCAGGGAGGAAAAGTGATAGGTGTAATTCCGGAATTTCTTAAGCTGAAGGAACTGGTTCATCATGGATTAAGCGAATTGTATACTACCAATAATATGCATGAACGCAAAGTAAAAATGTATGAATTATCGGATGCTTTTATCGCCCTTCCGGGCGGTTTCGGTACCCTGGAAGAGCTTTTCGAAATAGTTACCTGGGGGCAATTGGGATTGCATCAAAAACCCATTGGAATACTCAATATAAACAGGTTTTATGACCCTTTGTTAACCATGCTTGAAACCATGGTTAAAAGAGGCTTTCTTAAAATGGACAATTACGAATTATTACTGGTAGATACAGATATAGATCGCTTACTGGATAAATTAAACAACTACAAACCGAAACAGGTCCCGAAGTGGATCAAAAAAGAACAGCTATAAGATAATCTATGAGTACTGTGAAGGGACGTATAAAAGAGCTTCGGGATGAGCTTTCCGAACACAATTATAAATACTACGTTTTAGATAAACCCACTATTTCCGACTATGAGTTTGATATGAAACTCAAGGAGCTTCAAAAACTGGAAGAAGCCCACCCTGAGTTTTACGACGCAAATTCGCCGACGATGCGAGTAGGCGGGATGATAACTAAAAACTTTCAAACCGTAGCTCACGAGCACAGAATGTATTCGCTGGATAACTCGTATTCTAGGGAAGATCTGGAAGATTGGGAAAAACGGGTTCTTAAAATACTGGGCAATGCGAAGGTTGAGTTTATTTGTGAATTAAAATACGATGGGGCGTCGATTAATTTGACCTATGAAAATGGTTCTCTGCTTCGGGCTGTTACCCGTGGTGACGGTTTTCAGGGAGATGATGTAACCACGAATATAAAGACTATAAAATCGGTACCCTTGCGTTTACAGGGCGATTTTCCTCCCAGGTTTGATATTCGGGGAGAAATTATTTTGCCTTTTGAAGGATTTGAGCAGATGAACAGCGAGCGTATTGCCGCCGGTGAAGATCCGTATATGAATCCGCGTAATACAGCTTCCGGAAGCCTTAAGTTGCAGGATAGCAGTGAAGTGGCAAAACGCCCCCTGGATTGTTTGCTGTATAGTTTGGTGGGAACTAATTTAGGAATAAACTCGCAGTGGGAAAGCCTTGGAAAAGCCCGGGAATGGGGGTTTAAAGTACCAAAGGAAGCGCGTGTGTGCCAAACCACAAAGGAAGTGCTGGATTACGTAGCTTATTGGGATAAAGCACGTCATGATTTACCCTACGAAATAGACGGCGTAGTGGTAAAAGTAAATAGTTTTGCGCATCAGGATGAACTGGGGTATACGGCAAAAGCACCCAGATGGGCATTAGCCTATAAATTCAAAGCGGAACAGGAAACTACGGTTTTACACAGTATTTCATATCAGGTAGGCAGAACGGGAGCTATTACACCCGTAGCAAATTTAGAACCGGTTTTATTGGCCGGTACCACGGTAAAAAGAGCATCTTTACACAATGCAGATCAAATTGAGAAACTGGATATCCGAATAGGAGATACGGTTTTTGTGGAAAAAGGAGGAGAAATCATTCCGAAGATTGTAGGGGTCAATCTGGATAAAAGACCTGCTAACTCAGTGCAAACCCAGTATATAGAACATTGCCCCGAGTGCGGAACGGACCTGGTCAGGAAAGATGGAGAAGCACAACACTATTGCCCGAATACATCCGGGTGCCCGCCTCAGATTACAGGAAGAATACAGCATTATATCTCCAGGAAGGCCATGGATATAGAAGGGTTGGGGGCGGAAACGGTAGAATTGCTTTTTAAGGAAGGTCTTATTAAAAATTATGCCGACCTCTATGAGCTTACCCGGGAACAGGTAATCCCGCTGGAACGTATGGCTGAAAAATCGGCTGAAAATCTTGTAAACGGTATTGAAAAATCAAAGGAAATTCCATTTGAACGCGTGTTATATGCGCTGGGTATCAGATTTGTGGGCGAAACGGTGGCTAAAAAGCTTGCCAGGGAATACAAATCTGTTGAGTCTCTGCAAAAAGCAGGTTTAATGGAACTTATTATGGTTGATGAAATAGGGGAGAAGATCGCAGAGAGTGTGGTAGATTTCTTTTCCGACGAGAATAATATATTGCTTGTTAACCGATTGAAGGAATACGGTGTTCAAATGGAAATTGCAGCGGAAAAGCTGCTTAACCAAACTGATAAGTTAAAGGGAAAAACCTTTGTTGTTTCCGGCGTATTTGAAAAATTATCTCGTAATGAACTTAAGAAATTACTGGAAGATAACGGAGCAAAAGTAGCTTCATCTATTTCGTCGAAAACCAGCTATGTGGTGGCCGGAGCCAATATGGGGCCCAGTAAGAAAGTAAAAGCGGAAGCATTAGGTGTACCTATTATTTCTGAAGATGCATTACTGGATATGCTCAACTGAAAATTAAACAATCAAAAAAAATCATAAAACATTTTTGGAATTTTTAGAGATAATTTCCGGGGGAAAAATGACATATGTCATTCCCTTTAATTTATTTCTTGGATAGCTTTATGTGTAATATTAAAACACATAAGAATGAAAAAACACGTTGTTATTTTTGAAGCCCGGGGAGGTTCCGATAAGGGAAAATACGGATATAGAAAAGATTCCAAACCCATTATTGACTCTCTTAAAAAGAGAGGCTGGTCTTCCGAAATTATATTTTATCAGGACGAAGAGCGAGGCGAAATATACAGGCATACGATTGAAAAGGCAGATGCTTACATCAGTCGGGTAAACCCGGGCAATCTGGTTGATGAAACAGGTTATTTCCAAATGCTTAGGGAATTGGTTAATAATGGTGTGGAGGGATTGCCGCATCCGGATGCCATGACAGCGTATGGAGCAAAAAACTCGGTTGAGCGATTGAAAGGCACGAAGCTGGTTCCGGACGATGTTTATACTTATTACGATTTTGACACCTTAAAGGAAGCATTTCCCAGGAGTTTACGAAAAGGAATAAGGGTGCTAAAACAAAACAGAGGTTCTACGGGTGAAGGCATCTGGAAGGTAGAAGTGGAAAAGGCGGAACAATATAAAGGCAAGATCCCTTTGGATGCCATGCTTAAATTAACGGAGGCCAGAGATAATCATACGGAACAAAAAACACTGCAGGAATTTTTGGAATACTGTATACGCTACCTTGAGGGAAATAATGGAATGTTACTGGATATGCCTTTTTTGGAAAGGATTAAAGAAGGAGAAATCCGCGTTTTAATGTTGCGTGATAATGTGGTTAACATTGTCCATAAGAAACCGGCGGATACAAAAGATGCCTTTTCTGCCACCCTTTTTTCCGGAGCCAAATATCGCTATGATAAGCCGGAACAATGGCCGGATTTAGTTGCGTTGATTAAGGGATCGGTTAGAACTATTCAGGAAAAACTCGGGAATTACGATTTGCCGTTAATCTGGACTGCTGATTTTATATTGGATACGGATAAAAAAACAGGAAAGGATAAGTATGTATTGGGGGAGATAAATGCCTCCTGTGTCGGGTTTACCACTTTTCTCGAATTAAGTGAAAATATTGCCGATGAGGTTCTTGCCTTGTTAGATGCAGAGGCCGTAGTAAATAATCGGTGGGGAGCATTTCAAAAATAAAACTAACCAGAGGGGGGAGCGTGTTTTTTTAAACTTGGTTGTAGTGTTTGTCAATGTATTCAGCGGCCTGTTCTGCCGATAGGACCGCGAATTTTTCATAGCGCTTATGTACATCGATAATTTCACTGATGGCACTTTGTACCAGCGATTTGTTTTCCCAGGTGTTTAAATGTTTTATGACGGTTTCAAGACAACCTTTTTTATAGGAAATTTGACCGAGTACGTGGATCAGCGTATTGCGAACACGTGCGGTGCGATCGTTTTGTAATACGCTTAGTAAAGGTAAAATATCCTGAGGGTGGGTTCTGCCTCTCAGTTCAATCCCGTGGCAGATCTCTCTCCTGACTTCTTTATCTTCGTGTTGAAGGTAATTCTTCGCCCAGGAGAGTACGGGTCCGGGATTGCGCTGGCTCATTTTTTTTACAGAACCGATAACCGCATTTCTGACCGAATGATGTGCGTCATACAATGCCCGGTCAAAAAAATGTTGAACATGCTTAAAATATCTTATTCCTATTTCACCGGCGGCATTTACCACGGTTTGCCTTACTTTATGAGTTTCGTGATGGGCAAGGGCTTCCAGTGTTTTAAGAATTGACTTCTCTAAAGAGCTATGGGAATGATACAATTTGCCAACAGCCGTATAAGAAGCCTTGCGAATATAGGTATCGTCATCCGAAAAAAAATCGCAAATACGCCTATGGCTTCCATTCAAAATATCCTCGTGTATTTGTTGATGAATAAAAGCCACAAGCCGATCCCGTTCCTGCCTGGATAAATCGTAAAATCCCATTCTTATCTGATAATATTCCGGTTTTATATAAACAGATTACTTTTTCGATTCCTTGGGTGGTAAAGACATTACATATTCGTAACTCTCCTGTAAATAAGGAGCAAAAGCTTCCTTATTTTGTAAAAGCTCGTCAGGAACCAGTACGTAATCCTTCATAACCGCACCGTATGACTTAAACGGACCGGAGGCGAATGTTTCCATGAATTTTTTTCCCGACTCCCTGGATAAACGGATGCCTATTTCACCGGTTTTGTTCAGTTGAGAAAACATATATCCGTTAGCCGATGTATAAGGCATGGTTTTTCCCTTCCTTTCAAAATGTGGATTATTTGCTATCAATGCATCGTATAAAACCAGTTTTTCTTCCCACATACTATGTGTTTTATTGATTGTTGTTTATTGATTTTACCACTGGATATTCACGGTGTTATCCCGTATTTAACACCGGTATGTTCTGTTTGAATTTGACAAATGCTCCATATGTGTTTAAAGTTTCATAGCAGGAATTCACCTATTTCTTTTCAGTTCCCGCAATCCCATTTTTCTTATGAGATTTGGTAATATCCTTTTTATAAGGCATATAGCCCGGGCCATTGCACCCCGACTTTAAACGGGGTATTTCAAGGCTTGATAAGTACACGAGCCTCACATCAGGACGGCCTTAAACCTCTAAATTAATTATAATTTCCCACTACATAGGTGTTTTTCCGGAAGTTTCCGGTTTTAATATACGGGTGGCTCTTTTTACGGTTTAATACGATAATTTACTATCCTGTATCAATAATTATAGGCACTCCCGGCCTGGCACTCATAATCCCGGCCCCAGTAAGTGTACACTATTTTTAGAAGACATGGATTAAGTAAATGGTTCAATAACACCTACAGCGATACAGTCAACAAAAACTATAAGGCCACTTTACCGGCTACTGTAGTGAAAGATTATACGAGAATAGTGGTTCCTTTTGCCGCTACATTTTTATCATTGTCTAAATAAAAATCAATTCGTCCCAGATTAATACCATAGGCACCAACCTGATTGACAAGCATATTTTCTCCTTTGCGATTTTTTACAACCGTAGGTTTTCTTAAAAATGTATGCGTATGCCCTCCAATAATAAGATCAATATCCTCTGTAAGTCCGGCAAGGTCCAGATCGCATGGCTTCTGGTCATTATTACGGTAATGGTAACCGATATGCGATAAGCAGATTACCAGATCGCATTTTTCCTCATTTTTTAACGTACGGCTCATGTCCTGAGCAATTTCAACAGGATGAAGCCATTTGGTTTCTTTATACAGTTTTTTGGTAACCAGTCCGTCCAGTTCAATGCCCAGCCCGAAAACACCAATCCGGACATGATCTTTTACATAAACCTTATAGGGTTTTACGTGGGTGTTCAGCACCGTATTCGTAAAGTCGTAATTCGCAGAAAGGAAATCGAATTTGGCATAAGGCATTTGAGCAAACAACCCGTCAATTCCATTGTCGAAATCATGATTGCCAATGGTGGCGGCATCATAGTTAAGCATACTCATAAGCTTAAATTCCAGTTCTCCTCCATAGTAGTTAAAATAGGGAGTTCCCTGGAAAATATCGCCGGCATCCAACAGCAACGTATTGGGATTTTCTTTTCGAATAGTTTCCACTAAAGTAGCACGTCGGGCTACTCCTCCCTGATTAGGATTACGTGAATGGTCTGCAGGAAACGGATCAATATGGCTGTGAACATCATTGGTATGTAAAATGGTAATATGTTTTTTTGCGGCTATCGAAGGCGTTGCATGTATCGAAGATATTCCTCCTAAGCCAATAAAAGCCGAGGCCGTTGCCGTTTGCTGTATAAAGTCTCTTCGTTTCATTTTAATCAAGTTTTATAAATCGATTATCCCGCACGGGTGCTATGGTATCCATTTTTTTAAAATAATCAATCATTGCATTTCGAATCAGGTAATCCGTCTCGGTCAGGCTGATAGGGCTTCTAAAAAAAGCCATATTATCTCCGCCATTTACCAGATAATCTGAGGTAGCCACATAATAAGATTTGCTATCATTTATAGGCTGTCCCTGAACCGAAACCTGGTGTATGCTCTGATCGTTATTAAGGGTTAGCTGCATACCTGAAATGGGGTGAGCCCTGTTGGCCTCACTGAGATATTTGCACAAATCTCGCATCTGGCCGGCATTTAATTCAGCAACCACAACGCTATTTTCAAAGGGCATTACTTCAAAGGCAGTTCTTGACGTTATATTCCCTTTTGAAATCACCGCACGAATGCCTCCGTGATTTAATAATACCACATCGATGTTTTTTCCGGTACGCTTATGAAAAACCGGATTTACCTGTTTCATGACAATATCAGCCATTAGGTTTCCGATAGCTGTGTTATATTCACCGTCTGTTTTTGACAGGGTGTTCGGCGCATAGGCCAGGACACTGTCTAATGAATTATTTATGTGCTCCCGAAACGGACGTACAAAAGCTTCAATCGAAGGATCGGCAGTAAGGGTGTCTTTAATGTTAATCTGTTTCCCTTCAATCCGGGTGGATTGGTAAAAGGGCTGTTTGCAACTCCCAAAAGTAAAAATTGTTATAATTGCAACAAAATGTTTTATTTTCATGCTTGATTTTAGAAAATTAATTCAGGAAAAATGAAACGATATTACATACATTTGTAAAAACGTAAATATAAATGTTTTTAAGGGGACTTAAGGAAAAATCAGCATATAAATTTCTTAAGAAAAGGTTAACGGAAGGTGTGCCTCCATCCGGTTTATCCCGCAGGGGAATACGTACCATAGGATGTATTGTTGATACAGATATTTTTCCGAATACCGAAGTATTTTACGACCTGTCAAAGGAATTTAACCTACGCTCTAACGTGGTGAAGATTATTGGTTATAAAAGTAAACTGGACAAGATTTCTCCCTATTCTATTCCTATGTTTTGTGACAAGGACCTGGGATGGAACGGTGCCATTAACAGCGGTTATACATTGGAATTTCTGGAAAGGGATTTCGATTTATTGATTAACTATTACAATGAAGAAAAATTACCGTTAATGCTGGCTTCGGTTCAAAGTAAGGCCCGATTAAAAGTTGGTTTCAGTAGCGTAGATAATGAGCTAAACGATTTGATACTTACCATCGAACCTAAAAATTTTAATGCCTTTAAGTCTGAATTAAAAAAGTATTTAACCATTTTAAAGGAGATCTAAATGAAACGTTTTTACGGAACAGGAGTGGCTCTGGTTACTCCATTTAAAAAGGATTTTTCGGTAGATACTGACGCACTGGAAAAAATTGTGGAACACGTAATTCGCGGAGGAGTTGAATACCTGGTAGTGTTGGGAACAACCGCCGAATCGGCTACGCTTTCACCTGAAGAAAAACAACTTGTAAAAAAAACTATTGCCAGGGCAAATAAGGGGAAACTCCCCATGGTATTGGGAATAGGGGGAAATAATACGGCTGAGGTGGTTGAGGCGTTGCGAACCACCGATCTTTCGGATTATGAAGCTGTTTTATCGGTATCTCCTTACTATAATAAACCCTCACAGGAAGGAATATATCAACATTTTAAGGCAATAGCTCTTGCAAGCCCAAAACCCGTAATTCTGTATAATGTTCCCTCCAGAACTTCCAGTAATATAGCTCCGGAAACCGTTATAAAACTCGCCGAGGATTTTGACAATATAATCGGTATCAAGGAAGCCGCTGGCGATATAGTGCAAGCTATGCGTTTGATAAAAGGCACTCCGGAGAATTTCCTGGTAATTTCGGGCGATGATATGATTGCTTTGCCTATGGTACTGGCCGGAGGAGCAGGCGTGATATCGGTAATCGGACAGGGAATTCCCGAACATTTTTCGGGCTTGATACGACGCGGTTTAGACGGAGAAACCCGTGAGGCGTACCAAATGCACTATGCTTCGCAGCGAAGTATTGATCTAATATTTTCCGAAGGAAACCCGGCAGGGATTAAAGCTATGCTAGCCGAACTGGGGCTATGCCGGGATGTGGTGCGCCTTCCGCTGGTAGCAGCCAGTAGTCAACTGAAAGGGGAGATCACCGGTTTTTTGAAGGGGATGTTAAATCTTAGCTAAAAAACGGTAGACTCCTGTAAATTAGGTTATTTTAGCCTCGAAAAAATGTTTTTGTAATACACATTTATTAGCTAATTTTGCCCGATGTTTATAAAAATGAGAAACTTACTATTATTAGCAGTGGCCACCGTGCTTCTTAATTCCTGTAGTGAATATCAGAAAGCACTGAAGAGCGAAGAGGTTAAGGTGAAGTACGATATGGCCCAAAAGCTGTATAATGAAGGCGATTATAAAAGAGCTAACAGACTTTTTGAACAGGTTCTTCCCAAGTTTGTGGGGAAACCTCAGGGAGAGCGTGTTGTTTTCTTTTTGGCAGATTCATACTACAAATTGGAAGATTATCTGCTGTCCGGGTATCAGTTTGAGCGCTTTTCCAAATCATATCCAAAAAGCGAAAAAGCGTTGGAAGCCGCTTTTTTAGGAGCAAAAAGCTATTATATGATCTCCCCGAAGTATTCTATTGACCAGACGGAAACCCATAAAGCAATTCAAAAATTACAATCGTTTATTAACACGTATCCCGATTCTGAATATACGGATGAAGTTAATAATATGGTTAAAGAGCTTACTACGAAATTGGAAAAGAAGCATTTTGAAATCGCCAAACAGTTTCATTCACTTACCGATTATAAAGCAGCCATTTCGGCCTTTAATAATTTTATTTCCGATTATCCGGGTACACCGTTCAGGGAAGACGCCATGTTTTACCGATTGGATGCTGCTTATACTTTGGCAGTAAATAGTATATTTACTAAAATGGAGGAACGTTTGTCGGATGCAAAAACCTATTACGACACATTTAAACGATATTATCCGGAATCAAAATACGATAAAGACGTAGCTAAAATAGCAGCGTCTATTGACGAAGAATTAAAACAATTTGCAAATTAGTTAAAAGGAATATTCAAATGAGTGATTTAAAAAAAGTTGAAGCTCCTGTTTCAACAGTTACCATCAACAAAAACGAGTTCGACCAACCTACCGAGAATATATACGAAGCCATTTCAGTGACCGCTAAAAGGGCAATTCAAATCAATGCCGAGTTAAAAAAAGAGTTAATTGAGAAACTGGAAGAGTTTGCAACATATAATGACAGTTTGGAAGAAATATTTGAAAACAAAGAGCAAATAGAAGTCTCCAAGTTTTACGAAAAGTTACCGAAACCTCATGCCATTGCGGTTCAGGAGTGGCTGGAAGGAAAAATATATTTCAGAAATACGGAAGAAAACCGGGACTAACATGTCTGTATTAAGCGGCAAACACGTGCTTTTAGGCGTTACCGGAGGTATTGCCGCTTATAAAACTACCTATTTGGTTCGCTTATTCATAAAGGCGGGCGCTCAGGTTAAAGTGATTATGACCGAGAGTGCTAAAGACTTTGTAACGCCTTTAACGCTGGCTACGCTTTCAAAAAATCCGGTTCTTTCGTCTTTTACAAGCGAAGATGAAGAAAACGAACTGTGGAATAATCATGTGGAATTAGGCCTGTGGGCAGATTTTATGGTTATTGCACCTGCAACCGCCAATACGCTTTCCAAAATGGCGCATGGCAGTTGCGACAATTTATTACTCGCTACGTATTTATCGGCTAAATGCCCCGTGTATTTTGCTCCTGCTATGGATCTTGATATGTACAAGCATCACTCTACACGGAACAGCCTTGAAAAACTTAATGGTTTTGGTAATATCATGATTCCGGCGGAGAAAGGTGAACTGGCCAGCGGATTGATAGGAGAAGGGCGTATGGCAGAACCGGAAAATATTGTGGATTTTATAGAAGCTGATATCCTTAATCAACTTCCCTTAAAGGGAAAACAAGTGCTTATTACGGCCGGCCCTACGTATGAGGCCATAGATCCCGTTCGTTTTATTGGGAATCACTCTTCCGGCAGAATGGGCTTCGCACTTGCAGAAACGGCAGCGGGCCTCGGTGCTGAGGTTATCTTAGTTACCGGACCTTCCCATTTGCAATTGGAAAATTCTTTCGTAAAGACTATCCGAGTGCAGTCGGCAGAAGAAATGTACGAAGCCGTACACCAGTATTATCCTGCTGTGGATATTGCCATTTGCGCAGCGGCAGTAGCCGATTACAGGCCGAAAGATATAGCCCGACAGAAAATTAAGAAAAAAACCGATCTGTTCTCCGTAGAACTGGAAAAGACTCCCGATATACTGGCTTCCATGGGGAAGCTAAAAAAGCATCAATTTTTGGTGGGCTTCGCACTGGAAACGGAAAATGAGATAGCGCATGCCAAAGGAAAACTTCAAAGAAAAAACCTGGATGCCATCGTGCTGAATTCGTTGAATGATAAAGGTGCCGGTTTTGGAAAGTCAACAAATAAAATTAGCTTTATAGACAAGAATTTAAATGTGAAACCGTTTGAATTAAAAACCAAAGCCGAAGTAGCTCAGGATATTTTTAATGAAATTATTACCAGAATACATGCGTAATTTACTGACTTCCTTATTGGTACTGCTCGTTTGCCACTTTGCAAATGCGCAGGAGCTAAATTGTCAGGTATCGGTAAATTCCGATCTGGTAGACCAAACCAACCAGCAGATTTTTAGAACGTTGGAGCGATCATTAAACGATTATGTAAATAAAACCAAATGGACGAATAAAGTATATGCGCCCCAGGAACGTATTAATTGTAGCATGCTTATTACCATAAACAGTTATGACTCCGATCGCTTTACAGCTACACTTCAGTTGCAATCTTCCCGGCCCGTGTTTAACTCCAATTATGAGACTCCTGTTTTTAATTATAACGACCGTCAATTTGCTTTTAACTATATAGAATTTCAGCCCTTGTTCTATAATCCGAATAGCTTTGATTCTAATTTAGTAGCCGTTGTTACCTATTATGTAAATATTATACTGGGGTTGGATGCCGACACTTTTTCTTTAGAGGGCGGAACGGAATATTTTAAGAAAGCCCAGGGCATAGTAAATCTGGCTCAGGGAAGTGGATATTTGGGCTGGCAGCAGGCAGATGGAAACAGAACCCGATGGGAATTAATCGATAACCTGTTGTCTAATACATTCCGGGAATACAGAATAGCCATGTATAACTATCACCGTAAGGGATTGGATATCATGGTAGACAACGCCTCGGCTTCAAAACAAACTATAGCCGGGTGTATGCGTTTGTTGGATAGCCTGATTAAGCGAAGACCAAATGCCTTTTTGATACAGACTTTTTTTGATGCCAAATCCGATGAAATTCAAAGCATCTTTTCTGATGGCCCTAAAATGGACATCGTAAGCCTGGTGGAAATCCTCAATCGTATTGCTCCTTTTTATGCAACCACCTGGAAGGAAATAAAATACTAAAACCCGTTTTATAAGAGTCAAATATCAAGTATATTTGAATTTCCTTAAATTATTCAGGTGCTTACATCACTTTCAATTAAGAACTACGCTTTAATTAATGACCTTCATGTAACTTTTTCCGAAGGATTAACCATCATAACGGGTGAAACAGGAGCGGGAAAATCTATTCTTATGGGTGGACTCTCACTTGTCCTTGGAAAAAGAGCGGATTTAAGTGTTTTACATGATCATGACAGCAAATGTATTATCGAAGCCGAGTTTTTGATCGATCGATATAATTTGAATACTTTTTTTAAGAGTCAGGATCTTGATTACGAAGCCCTAACCATTGTAAGAAGGGAAATTTTACCCAGCGGGAAGTCCAGAGCTTTTATAAATGACTCTCCCGTTACATTGGACATTCTCAAAAAACTTGGTGACAGGTTGATTGATGTACACTCGCAGCATCAAACGTTACAGCTTGTTGAAAAGAGATTTCAGTTTCAGGTATTGGATGCTGTAGCTGGTACTAAAAAATTATCGGATTCGTATACCGAACACCTGGCAACGTATTCTGAGAATAAAAAGAAGCTGGAAGCCTTGTTTGATTTTCAAAAAGAAGCAGACAAAGAACACGATTACAATAGTTTTTTGTTAAAAGAATTGGAGCAGGCTCAACTGGAAGAGGGAATGCAGGAACAACTGGAACACACTTTTGAAGTGCTCAACAATGTTGAAGTAATAAAAGAGTCGCTGCTATACGCATCTCAGTTGATCGATAATGATCAAATGGGGCTTTTAGCAGTGTTAAACGATTTAAAATCAGCCCTGGGTAAACTTTCAGGATATAATGATGATTTTAAAAACCTGTTTGAAAGAATCCAATCAGTCGCTATAGAAGTAGATGATGTGTTTGATGAGATAAAAAGGGCAGAAGAAAGAGCGGAAGCCAACCCGGAAGCATTGGAAGAAATTAACTCAAAACTACAGCTTCTGTATAATTTACAAAAAAAACACCATGCGCTCAACGTAACCGAACTGTTACAAATACAGGAAAAACTAAGTGAAAAGGTTGGGGTAACAGCCAATCTGGAAGAATCTATTAAAGAGTTACAATTACAGCTACTGGAACAGGAAAAAAATCTGGACAAACTGGCATTTGCACTTCACGAGAAAAGAAAAGAAGCCATTCCGGTATTAACTGACAAACTGGAGCAATTACTTTCCGGTCTTGGAATGCCTAATGCTTCCTTTCAGGTTCGGTTAGCACCCACAGCCGCATATCTGTTTAACGGGAAAGACGAACTATCGTTTTTGTTTTCAGCAAACAAAGGGGGAGCTTTTGGTTCTCTTAAGAAAGTAGCTTCCGGAGGCGAACTCTCCAGGATTATGTTGTGTATTAAAGCAATATTGGCGGATCATGAGCAACTACCCACGTTAATGTTTGATGAAATTGACTCCGGAGTGTCGGGAGAGGTTTCTAATAAAATGGGCGATATTATGAAATCAATGAGTACCACAATGCAGGTTTTCTCCATTACCCACCTCCCTCAGATTGCCGCCAGAGGAAATCATCACTTTAAAGTATTTAAGGAAGACGGCGACGGGAAAACAGTCACCAAAATGCGTAAGCTTTCCGAGGAAGAACGTATAACGGAGATAGCCGAAATGCTGGGTGGAAAAGAGTTGAGCGAAGCCGCTATTGCACACGCAAAGGGACTGCTGGCGGTTTCTTAATTTAAATGCGGAGAAGGGGATTGAATAAAATAAAATGAATATTTTTGCCGGAACAAACCATATAACTAACTCAAACATTAGACAATGGCTTACAATCTATTAAAAGGAAAGAAAGGAATAATTTTTGGTGCGCTGGATGATAATTCCATTGCCTGGAAAACCGCAGAAAGAGTTCATGAAGAAGGAGGGCAGTTTGTTTTGACCAATGCCCCCATTGCCATGCGTATGGGACAAATAAAAACGCTGGCCGAAAAAACAGGATCCGAGATTATCCCTGCGGATGCAACAAACCTGGAAGATCTGGAAAACCTGATTACGCAGTCGATGGATATTTTGGGGGGGAAGTTAGATTTTGTTTTACACTCCATCGGAATGTCTGTAAATGTTAGAAAGGGAAGGCATTATACCGATCAGAACTACGGTTTTACAACCAAGGGATGGGACGTGTCGGCGGTTTCCTTTCACAAAGTTTGTCAAACACTCCATAAAAATGATGCGATGAATGAATGGGGTAGCATTGTGGCACTTACCTATATGGCTGCACAACGTACATTCCCCGATTATAACGATATGGCCGATAACAAAGCCTACCTGGAATCAATAGCTCGTAGCTTTGGCTATTTTTATGGGAAAGAAAAGAAAGTCAGGGTGAATACTATTTCACAATCGCCCACACCTACAACCGCAGGACAGGGAGTAAAAGGATTTGACGGATTTATCGCTTATGCCGATATGATGTCTCCACTGGGTAATGCCACTGCGCAGGACTGTGCCGATTACACGGTGTCTCTTTTTTCCGATCTGACCAAAAAAGTAACCATGCAAAATCTTTTTCACGATGGAGGCTTTTCCAATACCGGGGTGAGTAATGAAGTTATGGAGAAATTTATGAAGTAATAAAAGATTCGTCTTTAGAACAGGCCACCGTTACGGTGGCTTTTTTTATTTTTGGGGCGAAGCAAGATGTTTATGGAGCCTATATTTTCATTCATTATTCCGGTATATAATCGTCCGGAAGAATTAAACGAGTTGTTAAACAGTTTGACAACGTTGGATTTTGACGGGGAATTTGAAGCGGTAATTGTAGAAGACGGCTCTCTTGAAACCAGCAGGGAGGTTGTAGATGGCTTTTCAAAAAAACTCGATCTTTCCTATTTTGAAAAATCAAATACGGGTCCAGGTGATTCCAGAAACTATGGTATGAAAAGAGCCAGGGGAAATTATTTTCTCATTCTGGATTCAGATTGTATTCTTCCGAGGCATTATTTAAAAACGGTTTCCGACGCACTTAAAAAAAATTATGTGGATTGTTATGGAGGGCCTGATACCGATCATCCTTCTTTTACTGCATTGCAAAAGGCTATTAATTACACCATGACTTCCTTACTTACAACCGGAGGAATCAGAGGAAATAAGGCTGCTTCAAACGGATTTCAACCAAGGAGTTTTAATATGGGACTGTCAAAAAGTGCTTTTGAAGCTACGGGCGGATTTGGTAATATCCACCCGGGAGAAGATCCTGATTTAAGTATCCGGTTAAAAAAAATGGGATTTACCGCAGGTTTAATCGCCGATGCATATGTTCATCACAAACGTCGTATAAGCTGGAAACGTTTTTATAAGCAAGTAAACAAGTTCGGGCTGGCAAGGCCGGTTTTAAATAAATGGCACCCGGAAACCGCGAAAATGACTTACTGGTTTCCCACATTGTTTTGTTTAGGGTTTATACTGAGTTTAATACTTTATTTTTTCGGAATAAAATGGCCGGTGTTGTGCTATATTATTTATTTTGTAGTTTTAGTTGTACACGCACTGTTAAAAACCGGGAGCGTAAAAGTGTCTGTATTTAGTATTTTAGCAACGGGTATTCAGTTTTTTGGATATGGATGGGGCTATCTCAGATCGTTTTGGCTGGTACATGTACGCAAACGAAAACCGGAAAATGTATTACCGGAATTATTTTTCAAAAATAAATCAGAGTCTTTATGACCAAACGAAACAGTCGGTTTAGAATTAATATGTTTTTTATTTTTTTAGTGTTTTCCGCATTACTTTGGTTATTGGTCAAGTTGTCGGAACAGCACAGAAATCGTGTGGTTTTTAATCTGGATTATGAACATGTACCGGAAGATAAACTCTTAACCGGAACACCTCCGGAGCACCTGTATGCCACTATTGAGGCAAGCGGCTATAGGTTGCTTCAGTATTATTTTAAAGGTAAAAACATATCGTTAGGCTTACGTGGCGTTCAAAAAAGAGCAAATCGTTATTTTTTAAGCGGCGTGCAGTACCGGAACGATATTGTTAAGCAACTCCCTAAGAATGCGAAAATAATTGACATAGTACCGGATACCTTGTATTTCGAGTTCGACAAAAGAATTAAAAAGGAAGTTCCCGTGGTTTGCAGGTTGGAATATACATTTCTGGAGAATTTCAGGATTAATGGAAGTTTACAAATTACACCTGAAACTATTTTGATAAATGGCCCGGAACAACAAGTAAATAAGGTAAAGGTTCTGTACACCGAGGAAAAGTCGCTAAAAGAGGTAAATGAGGATATACATACTACCCTGAATATTTTATATCCCGAAGGAATTGATAGTATAGAACTCAGTTCCGATGAAGTAACTGTTACTGCTTCGGTTGAGAGGTTTTCTGAGAAGGTGATTAAAGTACCCGTATCGGTTAGTAACCTTCCGGCCGACTTTGAAATTAAAACATTTCCGTCTGAAGTAAGTGTGGTTTGTAAAGCACCTGTTGACGAGTTAAAAGATTTAAAAGCAACCGATTTTGAGGTGAATTGCGATTATGGAGAAATAGCGGATGAGGGAAGAAGTGTGCTGGTACCCAGATTAGCAAAAAAACCAAGACATTTAAACGATGTTCGAATTGTTGAAGAAAAGGTGGAATTTATATTAAGACGTTTATGATTGTTGGATTGACAGGAGGTATCGGCAGCGGAAAGACCACGGTGGCAAATATTTTCAGATCGTTGAATATTCCTGTTTTTATAGCAGATGAAGAAGCAAAAATACTGATGAACACCTCCAGGCGTCTGCAAAAAAAAATTATCACATTGTTAGGAGAAGACGCGTATGCCAACGGTGTACCTGACAGGGCTTTTATAGCGAAACAGGTTTTTAACGATAGTGTATTACTGGAAAAACTTAACGAATTAATTCATCCCGCAGTAAGAAACCGTTTCGCTAAATGGTATAAAAAGCAAAAATCTCCCTATGTAATTCAGGAGGCAGCGATCCTTTTTGAAAGTGGAGGATATCGTTTGTGCGATGCTGTAATATTGGTTACGGCTCCTCTTCAAATTCGCCTGACCAGGGTTATGGAACGCGATAGAACAACCATGTCGGAAGTACTTGACCGCGTCAAAAATCAATGGCCGGATGAGGATAAAATTCCATTATCAGATTATGTAATTACCAATATGGAATTAAAAAATACAGAGGAACAGGTGAATGCGGTACATGATTTGTTGCTAAAAAAAAGTAAGCATTCCTGATAATTTTAACATTTTTGTTAAGGTTTGGTTAAATGGTTAACACACTCCATATTAAACCTTTAATTTTGAGCAAATGAGCCAAAGATTATTCGTTGTATTGGTCATCTTGATGAGTTTATCGCTGGTGGGAATTATCTTTGTTCAGGGATATTGGATCAAAACTTCCATTGAAGATAAAGAGGAACAGTTCTCTTATAATGTTAACCGGGGTTTGAAGTCGGTTGCCGAAAAAATCAAGAAACGGGAGATTAGTGATTACTTTGACAGGTTTCTGAAATTAAAAGATAGTCTGGGAGGAGTTCAGGAAACTCAATTCAGTGAGATATTCTTTTTTGACAGAGATGAAAAAAACGACGAGATACTAGTGTATTCTCACGGCATATTAAAAGAAGATTATGAATTATCTTCGAAGTTCTTTGAAAATTCTGGCACCACCGATTCCACAACGATTTCTAATTTTACAAGTAAACGAACCACACAAATCTTCCGGAGAGATTTTGAAACCAATCATTATACCCCGGTTGAGAAGATAGAAATGGTTGGAGAACTTACCGAAATGGAAGAGGCCCGGTTTGAAGATATGTTTAGTAAAAATGCCAGCCGGGTACCTATACATCAGCGAGTATCTAAAACCGAAATAGATTTGTTACTGCAAAGAGAATTGGAAGATCTGGGAATAAATACCGGTTTCGAATACGGAATTTACAGCAATGGGCTTGCAACCAAAGTGCGTTCTCGAAAGTTCAAACTTTCCGATGGCACACGTTACCAGGTCCCCATTTTTACCGATATCGACGGAAAAACCAATTATGATTTGTTGGTAACATTTCCGAAGAAGAAGAAATTTTTAATCTCATCGGTATTAGGAATGGCAATCCTTTCGGCTGTTTTTACCCTTATTATAATCGTGGCGTATTCCAGTGCATTATATCAATTGATAAAGCAAAAACAGATTTCAGAAATCAAATCTGATTTTATCAATAATATGACTCATGAGTTTAAGACGCCGATTGCCACTATTAACCTGGCATTAGATTCTTTGAAAAATCCTAAAATTTTGGGTGATGACGAAAAGGTGAAACGGTATATGAGGATGATACGGGAAGAAAATAAAAGAATGCATGCGCAGGTAGAAAATGTACTCAGAATTTCTAAACTGGAGAAAAACCAGTTAGATATAAGTAAGGACAGAACCGAAGTACACGACATAATTAGAGATGCGCTTACTCATGTGGAATTGATTGTTGAGAATAGGGGTGGATATATTAAAACGCATTTTGAAGCAGAACAGGATGAAGTTTTGGCAAACGACTTCCATTTGACTAATGTAATTGTTAATATGCTTGATAATGCCGTTAAGTATTCGCCTGAAGTCCCTAAAATAGATGTATTTACAGAAAATGTAAAGAATAGTATTATAATTAAAATAAGGGATCAGGGTGCAGGTATGAGCAAAGCAGTTGCCAAGAGAGTTTTCGAAAAATTTTATCGTGAACATACTGGTAATATTCACAATGTAAAAGGACACGGCCTGGGTTTGGCCTACGTTAAAAGTATTGTTGATGACCACCAGGGTGAAGTTTATGTAGAAAGTGAAAAAGATAAAGGAAGTACCTTTTTTATAAAGTTACCTTTAATATAAAGACATTATGGAAGCAATGAACAAAAAGATTTTACTGGTAGAAGACGACCCAAATTTCGGGATAGTACTGAAAGACTATCTCTCCATGAACGACTTCGATGTTGTATTGGCTAAAAATGGAATGGAAGGGTACGAGAAGTTTAAAAAGGATAATTACGATCTCTGTATTTTAGATGTGATGATGCCCTATAAGGATGGTTTTACGTTAGCCAAGGAAATAAGAGAGAAAAATGAAAACGTTCCTATTATTTTTCTTACTGCCAAAACGATGAAAGAAGATGTACTTAAAGGGTATAAGGTAGGCGCCGATGATTATTTGAATAAGCCTTTTGATTCGGAAGTATTGCTGATGAAGGTAAAGGCTATTATTCAACGAAAATCATCAAATACCCTGGCCGATAGTAAACAGTTTGAATTTCAGATAGGGAATTTTTATTTGAATTCCAAGTTGAGATTCCTTTCTTATAATAAAGAGGAACCCATTAAACTATCTCCAAAAGAAAACGAATTATTGCGTTTACTAGCTCTTTATGAAAATGACCTGATGCCCAGAGAGCTTGCTTTGACCAAAATATGGAGAGATGATAATTATTTCACTTCAAGAAGTATGGATGTTTATATAGCGAAGCTTCGTAAGTACCTTAAAAGAGATGACGATGTTGAAATATTGAACATCCATGGAGAAGGCTTTCGGCTGGTAGTAAAAAGCAATGCGGAAAAAGAATAAATCGCCATATAAAAAGAAAAGCCGGCAAAAAATGCCGGTTTTTTTATGCCTTTAACCGGGTATCGATATGGTGAATGATTTCCTTCAGCTCATACTGCCAGTCAAACCAGGTAATATCAGGATTTTTTCGAAGCCATGTGAGCTGTCTCTTAGCATAACGCCTCGTATTTTTTTTAATTTCAGATACGGCTGTTTCCAGGGAAATAGTTTTTTCAAGATAGTCAAATAACTCCCGATAGCCTACAGTTTGTAAAGCGTTTACGTGTTTATAGGGGAGTAAATTTTTCGCTTCTTCCAGAAGGCCTTGTTCCATCATTACTTCAACTCGTTTGTTAATCCTTTTATACAGCACCTCCCTATCGGCCATGAGTCCAATTCTTATTATTTGGAAATCTCTTTTTATCGGGGGTTTGTTAAGAAATGATGAGTAGGGTTTTCCTGAAACTATGCAAACCTCCAGAGCGCGGATTAAGCGGTGAGCGTTATATAGATCCACTTTTTTATAGTAGGATGGGTCCAGATTTTTCAGTTTGCTTTGCAAAACTGCAATCCCCCCGTTTTTAAATTCTGAAATTAACCCTTCGCGAACCTCTTTTGGGATTTCAGGGAATTTGTCCAGTCCGTTACACAGAGCATCTACATATAGTCCGCTTCCACCTGCCAGAATAGCCAGGTTTCGCCTTTTAAAAATGCATTGTAATATTTGCAGGGCTTCCCGTTCAAAATCGCCTACCGAGTAAGGTGTATGGATACTTATATGTTGAATAAGATGATGTTGAGCGGCCTGTAGCTCCCAGTCGTTCGGAACTGCGGTTCCTATTTGCATTTCCTTAAAAAACTGTCGGGAATCGGCCGAAACAATATCGGTAGCATAATGCCCGGCCAGCTTAATAGCCAGCGCTGTTTTTCCTATGGCTGTAGGACCCTGAACAATAATTAAGGTATTGCGAGGCATAGGTGATTAATCGTCTAGTTTATGTCCGCACCTCCTGCAGTAAGAGGCATCCAGATGCAGTACATCTGTACCGCAATCATGGCATGAACGCCCTTTATCGGTACCTGCTTTCTTTTTGGCAGAAGCGTATTCTGCCGAAACAATTCCGGTAGGTACCGCAATAATCCCATAACCGATAATCATAATGACGGTGGCAATAAACTGACCGAGGGGAGTTTCCGGAGAAATATCCCCATATCCCACGGTGGTCAGGGTAACGATAGTCCAGTACACACTGTGCGGAATACTGTTAAACCCATGCTCCGGACCTTCAACCAAATACATGATAGTACCCAGTAAAACGGAAATGATCAAAACAAAGAAAACAAATACCATAATTTTAGTTCTGCTTGCTCTGAGTGCCCGAACCAAATTATTTGACTCCCCGATAAAACGAACGAGTTTTAATATCCTAAAGATCCGCAGGAGACGAAGAGCCCTGAAGGCTGTAAGATATTGTGAACCCAGTAAAAACATGGAAAGGTATTTTGGAATAGTTGATAAAAAATCGACGACACCAAAAAAACTAAAAATATACCGCTGTGGTTTATTAATACATACGATTCTCAAGATATATTCAATGGAGAAGAGGATGGTGACAATCCATTCGGATATATCCAGAAAGCGGTGATATTTATCGTCAAAACGCGGAACACTTTCCAACATTACGATAATGATACTGTAAAGGATCACAATAAGTAAAATAATATCAAATAACCTACCGGCAGGGGTATGTGTGCCGTAAATTACTTCATGCAGCTTAGACCTCCAGTTTTTCTTATTTGACTTTAAAGCACTCATATAACCGTGTTAGTCACTTTTTTGAATGATTACAAAAGAATTTTTTTCAATATCTACAATTTTACTGAAAAAATCCTTTAGTGAAGTATACTTCTCCGGATTATAAAAATAATTATTAACAATTATTTTGAATTGCAGTGTCAATTCACGATCGCTTTGTCTATTTATCTGAAAACTAATGGTAGCATCATTGTCATTTAGCGTAAAAGCCCTTTGTTTGGGAATTTCTTTTATCGTGTAGTTTTTTGGTAATTGCACAGCCAGTCGATAGATATGACTAAAGGGATAACCAAATTCTACCGGGTAGTTCCGTTTTTCCAGAGAAAAAGGGTTTTCAGAAAATAGCTGAACAATAAAGGGGTTAATAAAGATTTCGGAATTATTGGATGTATCTGAAAAATCAATTCTAAATTCTTCAATTACAGGCTTATCTAAAGCGTTTAGGTTTTTAATTTTATAATCGGAGATTTCCCAATCATATAACTCTTCTTCTTTTTTATCCAGATAATCTTCTTTGTCTTTTTCCTTGATTTTTATCCTTTTGGAATACCCAAAATAACCCCGGTTAGTTTCTCTAAAGGAACCGTTAAAATGTCCTTCCTCATCCATTTCCATTTGAACAGATATCATATTGATGTTTTTTTTCCGTGGTTCAATATCCATCCAATAGCTATCATTCTTAAAATCCATAACTCTCCCGTAACCGTTTAAACACCTATAGGGAATCATACCGAAGGGTAATAATTTCTCTGTGGCATCCAACAAATATTCTTTTCCATGTATGCTGGACTTAGCCAGGATATAATTAAAATCGGTAATAACAGGATGTAATTTTGTTGGAAGGCCATTATTTCTGGTAGATAGTAATACCAAATCGGTTTTTATTTTTGCGGCCTTGAGCGCATTGATCAGGGAAAGATTAATGTCTCCAACACTTCCTGTTCTTTCCTGAAAGGCCCTTTTTACATTAGTGTCTCCGAAAATATTGTAATCTTCATTCCATGTATAATGCTCTTTTATAAAAGTGTAAACCTTTTTTGCGCGTTCTAACTCATCCACGGGTAATGGAGAAATAGAATCATCAAGAATTTGTGTAAAGTATGAGGTTTTCCGCATCTGCCCTCCAATTTCTTTATCAGACCGAAACTCTTTATCTACATCCTTCCATGTTTTCGTGTATTTTTTTCTAATTCCGTCAAAACGAATATATTCGGAAAGTTCAAATTCAATCTTAGAGATATAGTTTTCTTTCGAGGTTAAATACTTTTCTTCCACGAAGGCCGGAATATCTTTCATGGCATAGGTGAGGACTTCACAATCTGCTGCACTGGGAACTCCAAGTGGGTGAAAACATCGCTTTTTTAACGAAGCTTCATTTTTTGACAATTTATATGGGCCTCTCAAATTTCGATTGTACACATAATTACCGGGAATTTGGGCGGAAAATTCGCTGTATACCTTAGGGATATCTGTCTGAAACTTCCATCCTTTGAAGTTAAAAAAGAAGGGCGATAGCAAAGTATATTCGTATTCCAGGATACTTCCTTCCCGAATATTAGGAAATGTAAAGGATATTTCGGTTAATCGTTGATTGACATGCTCGGTATAAATATTTTTCTCATTAAGGAAGGTTTGTTCACTTCCATTATTTGTTACTGCCTTGATATTTATAATTTCCTCACGAGTATTTACACCGCGATACAAAGGAATTTTTATGGTAGCCTGTTTAAATTCAGATCGTTTAAATATCTTAATTTTAGCGTAATATTTTTTAACAAGCCTAATTTTGTCATCGATAACGTTAATATAATTTTCTCCTTTTTCATATAGAAAGACAGCCCCAGCAGTAGAATCTTTTTCGTAGCATGACATTTTCAATTCGTCCTCTCCGGGTTTTTCAAATCGCTGTACCTCGGTTTGGGCACCCGCAAAAAAACTTAGTAGAAGAATGAATGGTACTATTTTTTTTAACCTCATTAAATTTCAACAATTTTTAAAACCTTATTTTTTCTGAGATACGATTGAATAATGTGTTGCGTATCTCTGTTATTTTTCATAGGTGTAATGACCGATCTGAGTACATCAATATTATTAATCTGGTAATTTAAGTTACAAAATCCAAATCCTTTATATTCACCGTTTTCTATTAAAATCACACTGCGTTCATCTATAGATCTTCCGCGGTCGATAATCATAAAATGCCGTTCGCGATATCCGTATTTGTACAGCACTTCCCGGGCTCTTTGATTATAATATTCAGCCGATTCCTTTCCCAGACAGGCACCGTGACAATTTTTTATTTCGTATTGGAAACAATGGGCGTTGCTGTCGTATAAGCCATTAACTTTTTGGCATAGTGTAAATTGATCGGTAAGTTTAAAAAGTATGCGTTTGGCTTCCTGCAGGCTTCCGAAAGTGGTTACCGGTTTTTTTCTTCCATCGGTTTTATCGATATAAAAAGTGAGATATCCCTGTTCGTTTTCCATGGAATAAAGGGCATATTGAAAAAAACTACGGCGTTGGGCACGGTTGTAAATAGGTTTATTCAGTTTAATTTCTTCCGATTCTTTAAGGAGTGCTACTAACTCATTTCCCGTTTCTTCATAGGTAACCGCTATAACTTCTCTTCGAATATTTTTGGCTTTACGGGTATCGGTAGTAAAATGTTGATTTACTCTTTTTTTAATGTTTTTGCTCTTTCCAATATAAATAATACTTCCATCTTCACGATGCATATAATAAACTCCGATAGTAGAGGGTAGTTTTTCAACAATGTCCTGAAGTCTGGGTGTCAAATACCCGGTATTTTCAGCCTTAACGGTTTTTTGAATAATGCTTTTTTTACTGTCTTTGGCCAACAGCATTTTAAAAAGTTTGGTGGTAGCAATGGCATCTCCGTTTGCACGATGCCTGTCACTTACCGGAATTCCAAGAGATCTTGAAAGTTTTCCCAGACTGTACGAATCCTGGCCCGGAATTAGCTTTTTGGAAAGCTCCACGGTACAGAGGGTTTTGCGTTTATACGTATACCCCAGGCGTTTAAATTCGGTTCTGAGAATACGATAATCGAACTGTGCATTATGGGCTACCAAAACGCATCCGTCGGTAATTTCAATAATGCGCTTGGCTACCTCATAAAACTTGGGGGCACTGCGAAGCATTTTGGTATTTATGCCTGTTAGATTTACTACAAAAGGCTGGATTTCTCTTTCCGGATTTACGAGGCTGATAAACCTGTCCTGCTCCCTATGCCCATCAAAACGGTAAATAGCAATTTCTGTAATTCCTTCTTCATTATATTTACCACCCGTGGTTTCTATGTCCAGAATTGCGTACAAAAAGTTAATCGGTTTTATAATTCCTCGAACCAAAGATACTACTTCCGATTCTAACCATAGTACTTCCGTTTTTGATTGCGAGCTCATAATCTCCGCTCATTCCCATAGAAAGCACATCCAGAGCTACATTATCCGGAAGTTTATCCTGATTGTTCTTAAATTTCACATATAGGTTTCTGAGAAATTGAAATTCAGCCTTAATTTGATCGGTGTTATCGGTAAACGTAGCCATTCCCATAAAACCTGTAATTCGAATATTTTTGAGTTCGGAAAGAATATCGGAGGTGAACAGTACCATAAGCTCATCTTCACTCATTCCGAATTTTGTGTCTTCTTTAGCAATGTGTAATTGTACTAAACAATCAATGATACGTTCGTGTTTTTCTGCCTGTTTGTTAATTTCTTTAAGCAACTTAATACTATCTACACCATGTATAAGTTTGACAAATTCGGCCATGTATTTCACCTTGTTTCGCTGTAAGTGCCCTATCATATGCCACTCAATATCTTTTGGGAGCTCCTGCCATTTAGATACCATTTCCTGTACTTTATTCTCACCAAACACTCTTTGCCCTGCCTTATAGGCTTCCATAATCGTGCTTACCGAATGCGTTTTTGAAACGGCAACCAGGGTAACGTGGTCCGGTAAAGATTTTTTGATTTCTTCAAGCTTGCTGGCAATGGTCATAGGTACAAACTAAAATTCGTAAATAGTTAATCCACTTCTTAATTTTGGTTCAATATACGTGCTTTTCGGGGGCATAACCAATCCGGCATCGGCAATAGCTTTCATTTCATGAACATTCACCGGAACGAGCCCGAAACCAACAGCAAATTTTCCTTCGTCAATAAGATCCTTCATTTTGATTACATTGTGTTTTCCGTACCCGTATTCAATACGGCTGTCGTTTCGGAGATCTTTAATTCCCAAAATGGGATCCAGGACGGCCTTGAATAATATTTGTGTGTCTAACTCGCTCAACGGGTCATCAAAATGAAACAGGGCCTTCCGAAGGTACAGTGAATAAAATTCTCCGTCCAGATACATACTAAAGTGATGCTTTTTTGATGGTTTGTACAATTGAACACCTCTGTTTTCAATTCGGAACCACTTGTCTAATGCTATTAAAAAAGCTTCCTTTGACAAACCGTTAAGGTCTTTAACCAGCCTGTTAAATTCATAGATTTTTAAGTTGGATTCGGGAATCAAATAACTCATAAAATAATTGTACGGCTCATTGCCGGTATGGGCTTTATTTTCCTTTTCCAGTTCTTTGGCCAGTAAGAAAGAAGAGGCGGAGCGATGATGGCCATCCGCTATATACAGGTCTTTCATGGTACCAAATTCGTTACGCAAATCGCTAATGATATTTTTATCACTAAGCTGCCATAAATAGTGTACCGATCTGTCGGTTGTTGCAAACTCATAGTCAGGGCGGTCTGAAGTAATCGATGCTATAAGCGTATTAACAGTAGGGTTGTCAGGATAGGTAAGCAGTACGGGTTCTGCATTAAAACCAACCGTTTTTAAATAATCCTTAAACAATATTTCCCGTTGCTCCAGTGTGTTTTCGTGCTTTTTAATATGATTTTCTTCATAATCCTTTGTGCTTACACCGGCAAATATTCCACAAAAACTATGATTTCGGGTTTTAATCTTATAGATATAAAAAGAAGGCTGTTGATCCTGAATAAAAATCTCATCCTCCTTAAATTCAAGATAGCGGTTTCTCACCAGCTGAAAGCGTTGTTTTCCGGATACGTCTTTGTGAAATTTATAGCCCGGGTTAATAATATGAAGAAATGAAAAAGGATTAAATTCAAGCTGCGCTTCCAATTCTTTTTCCGAATAATCTTCATAGCTTCTCGAAGCAACCAGGTTTATTTTATCTTTTGGAGGCCTCACGGCCCTAAAAGGTATTATATTGGCCATAAGCTAGTAGAATTGTGCGGCTACTTTTTCAGCTTTACGATTTTCTGAATAATCGTAAAAGCCTTCTCCTGATTTAACACCTAATTTCCCGGCAGTAACCATATTAACAAGTAGGGGGCATGGTGCATATTTTGGATTTTTAAAACCGTTATACATAACTTCCAGTATGGAAAGGCACACATCTAAACCTATAAAATCGGCTAGTTGAAGCGGCCCCATGGGGTGTGCCATACCCAATTTCATAACGGTATCAATTTCATAAACCCCGGCAACACCATTATAAAGGGTCTCGATAGCCTCATTAATCATGGGCATTAAAATACGATTGGCAACAAAGCCCGGGTAATCATTTACCTCAACCGGTGTTTTATGTAGCTGCACGGAAAGATCCATAACTGTTTCGGTCACTTCATCCGAAGTATTGTAACCCCGGATAACCTCTACTAATTTCATAATGGGCACAGGGTTCATAAAATGCATTCCGATAACCTTATCCGGGCGTTTGGTAACCGCAGCAATTTTAGTAATGGAAATGGAGGAGGTATTGGTTGCTAAAATCGTTTCCTCCGGACATAATTCATCCAACTGCTTAAAAATATTCAGTTTAAGGTCTATATTCTCGGTGGCTGCCTCGATCACTAATCCCGCATACTCAAGCCCCTCTTTAAGGCTGGTATACGCAGATATATTATTTAAAGTGGTTGACTTATCTTCCTCCGTGATTTTTTCTTTGCTTACCATTCTATCCAGATTCCTGGAGATAGTAGCCATTCCTTTTTGCAATGCCTTTTCAGAAATATCGATGAGTTGTACTTTATATCCAAATTGGGCAAAGGTATGAGCAATACCATTACCCATGGTCCCTGCGCCTATAACTGCTACGTTTTTCATTCGGTTTGTAAAATTTATTGAGATTAAAATGAGTTAATTATCTGCATGGCTACTCGTAATGCTTCCGTACCGCTTGTTAGCGTTACAACCGGTTCGGTATCGGACTCAATAGAATTGGCAAACGATTCTAATTCGTCCAGGATGGCATTATTGGCTTCAATTTTTGGGTTTTCAAAATAAATTTGCTTTTTGACCCCTTCGGCATTTTGTAATACCAACGCAAAATCGTCCTTTTCCTTTGGGGCGTCTTTCATTTTAACCACTTCAACTTTTTTCTCGAGGAAGTCAACAGAGATATAAGCATCTCTTTGAAAGAAACGGGATTTTCTCATGTTTTTTAAAGAAATTCTACTGGCGGTTAAATTGGCTACACATCCGTTTTCAAATTCAATTCTGGCATTGGCGATATCCGGAGAATTACTTATTACGGAAACACCACTTGCGGTAACATGTTTTACCTTTGAAGGAACCAGACTTAAAATAATATCGATATCGTGAATCATTAAATCAAGTACCACCGGTACATCGGTCCCCCGCGGATTGAATTCGGCAAGCCTGTGCGTTTCTATAAACATAGGATTGCTAATCTTACTCTGTACAGCCTGAAAAGCGGGATTAAACCGTTCTACATGCCCTACCTGCCCTTTTACACCTTTTGTGTCTGCCAGTGTAATTATTTCTTCGGCTTCGCTGACGCTTTTGGCTATGGGTTTTTCAATAAAAATATGCTTTCCTTTTTCGATGGCCCGTAAAGCACATTCATAATGAGAAAGGGTAGGCGTAACAATATCCACAACATCAACAGCATCCATCAATACGTCCAGATTATCATAATAGGTATAACCGAATTCTTCGACCACTTTTTTTGCATGATGCTCATTCGGATCAAAGAATCCTATAAGATCGTATTTGGAAGATTCCTTTAACAGACGAAGGTGAATTTTTCCCAGGTGTCCAGCCCCTAATACGCCAGCTTTTAGCATAGTGTTTTGTTTTGAACAAAAATAGTATTATTGAAGGATTCTTCCATGAAAAAAAACTAATAAACGGGATTTCTCTAAAATTATTCGTCCCAGTTTTTTGATCCGTACACTTTCTGTATTTTTATACACTTAAAACAAATTCTTGAAAGATACTTTTAAACATCAGGGACTACGTAATAAGCTTGCCGAAGTAGTAAAGGCTAAAGGAATATGGGATGACAGGGTAGTAGAGGCAATTAAGAAAATTCCCCGCCACCTGTTTATGGACAGCAGCTTTGAAGATCATGCCTATCAGGATAAAGCTTTTCCTATTGCTGCAGACCAGACCATTTCACAACCTTTCACCGTAGCTTTCCAAACACAATTACTGGAAGCTAAAAAGGGTGATAGAATTCTTGAGATAGGGACGGGGAGCGGATATCAAACCGCGGTTCTCCTGGAAATGGGAATAATTGTTTATTCTATTGAAAGGCAACAGGAATTGTTTAAAAAGACCAGAATTTTTTTGTCTAAATTGGGCTATCGGCCTAAAAAACTGATTTTTGGGGATGGATACAAAGGCCTTGAGGAAGAAGCTCCTTTCGATGGTATTATTGTAACTGCAGGGGCTCCCTTTGTTCCCAAAGCCCTGCTCGAACAGTTAAAAATAGGAGGGAAGCTGGTAATTCCCGTAGGAGAACATTCGCAGGTAATGACACGTTACCAGCGTAAATCGGAAAAAAAATTTGAAAAAAAGGAATTTGGCGAATTCAGATTTGTTCCGCTTCTCGAAGACAAAAATTAACGATAGTCTTTTTTTATTCGATCCAGCGCTCTTTTATTATCCCGGTCTTTAATAGTTTCCCGTTTGTCATACAGCTTTTTACCTCGTGCCAGGGCTATTTGAAGTTTAGCATACCCTTTTTCATTTATAAAAAGCTTAAGCGGGACAATGGTAATTCCGCTGTTTTTAACTTCTTTTTCGAGTTTGCGAAGTTCTCCTTTGTTTAAAAGTAATTTTCGTTCGGCCCTGGGCCTGTGATTAAACCTGTTACCGAAATTGTATTCTTCTATATACATATTAATAACAAAAAGCTCTCCACCGTCGTTAAACTCGCAAAAACTTTCGGCAATGGAAGCCTTACCCAATCGGATAGACTTGATCTCGGTTCCGGTAAGCACAATACCGGCCACATAGGTGTCAAGTATTTCATACTCAAACCGGGCCTTTTTGTTTTTTATGTTAATATTTTTCTGCATGCGAAGGCAAAAGTACTAACTATTATTCAATGCCTCGCCGTCTAATGAGGTATTATGCTCCGATATTGCACTAAAAAAAATGATCTATGATTTTTATCAGTTGTGTAAATTTAGTTGTGACCTACATTTGCTCCCGTTTTTAAATATATTTACAATGAAAAAAATAATACTTGCAGCAGGATTGGTGTTGGGAACCGTAGTTTGTGGTTTTTCCCAACAAGAAAAAAATCAGGATAATTTTAAGAAATGGCAGGTGAGAGCCCGTGTTTTGGCAGTAGTGCCTCAGGAAAGTGCCAGTATTGATGCTATTGGGGGAGACGTTACAATAAGTAATGCTTATATCCCGGAAGTGGATTTTACGTATTTTTTTACGGAAAACCTGGGAGCCGAATTAATTTTAGGAACTACCAAACACGATGTGGGAGCTATTGAGACCGCTGTGGGTAACATTGATTTGGGAAGCGTTAGGTTATTACCACCAACACTTACGTTTCAGTATCATTTTAACGGAGAGCTTGTTCGGCCCTATATTGGCGCAGGACTGAATTATACGATTTTTTATGATTCGAAAAGTGGAAACGTAGTCGACGATGTATCGTATGACGGAGCTTTGGGGTATGCTTTTCAGGCGGGGTTTGATTTTGACCTCAATGACAATTTTCTCATTAATGTTGATGTAAAAAAATTGTACCTAAATACCGATGTTACCGTAGATGCCACCACTGCGCTTGGAGCAACCGTCGGAGCCGATGTTGATATTAACCCTTTTATCTTTGGAGTTGGTATCGGATATAAGTTTTAATTAATGAATACACTTAAAAAGGGAGCACTATGTGCTCCTTTTTTTTGAGGTACTATAGGCAGTATTAAGAGTTATTTAAGAAAATAATTTAGTTTGATACTGTAACTTTATGCGATTAAAACATCACCTATGAGAAAAAGGATCGCATTAAGCTGTTTTGTTATTTTTTGCCTTTCCTGCAAACAGAAACAGGAACCCGGGAAAATTGCGGAAGTATCTGTCCAGCAAATTGTTGACAGCGCTATTGCCAGCGCAGGCGGAAAGGAATACGACAAAAAAGAAATCTGCTTTGACTTTAGGGGAAAGGAATATTTTTCGCTGCGAGATAGCTGGAAGTATGAATTGCACAGAACAGCGATTGATTCTTTGGGGGTAAGTACCACCGATGTGTTATCAAACAACGGGTTTAAACGCTTTGTAGAAGACTCCCTGATTTCGGTTCCGGACTCTATGGCCCTGCGATATGGAAATTCGGTGAACTCAGTACATTATTTTGCTTATCTGCCATATGGATTAAATGATAAAGCGGTTAATAAAGAACTCCTGGGCGAAGTCACTTTAAAGGGAGTACCTTATTACAAGGTAAAAGTTTCTTTTAACGAAACCGGAGGAGGTACCGATTTTGAAGACGTATTTATTTACTGGATTAGTAAAGAAAATTATGAGGTAGATTATCTGGCATATGAATACCATGTAAACGGAGGCGGCATGCGATTTAGAGAGGCCTATAACCACAGGATTGTAAATGGTATTCGCTTTGTAGATTACAAAAATTTTAAACCTAAAAGCAAAGAAGCTTCTCTGTATCAATTGGATACGTTATTCGAAGAAGGGCAATTGGAGTTGCTTTCCAAAATAGAACTCGAAAACATATATGTACAGCCGTGCAGTACGTGTTAATGAATTTTAAGCACCATGTGAGATACCCGGTTTCCCGTAATCGTAACAATATATAAACTCGCATTGTCCCTATCATCCATTGACTGGTACGTTGACTGACCAATTAATTTATTCACGAAATTAGGCGTACTATTGCTGTGTCCGACTATTAAAACTGTTTTTCCCTGTGTTTCCTTTTTAAAGGTATCGATGTTTATCAATTTGGGATTGTATAAGCGGATTTTCTGTTTTTTGAGAAGAGCGGTGGGTTGCGCGGTTTGACGGGTACGGTTATAAGCCGTAGAATAAACCGCGTGGATAGCCACATCTTTAAAAACGTCTGCCCATTTGAGCGCCCTTGCCAAACCATCCTGCGTTAAAAAAGGATCTTTGTTTGAAGGATCGGTCCTGTCTTTTTCAGCGTGTCGAATTAAAAAATAGGTTGTTGAAGTGTCTGTTTCCTGTGCAATTAAATTGTTACACGAAATAAGAACAATAAGGAATGCCTGTATAAATTTTTTCATAAACTGTTTCTTTGAAAATGCTGAACATTTCCATTAATATCAATAGTTTGAAACGATTGCACCACAGCGTTTTCTATGTTAAACCGTATCCGAAAGCGATCATACGTATCTACATCGAAGAAATATGAATTCAAGGGAACTAATTTTCTTTGAAGCCCTGTAGAACGATCTCTTAAATATAATTGATTTGCTTTTAAGAATACCAGATACTCGCCAAATTTACCGGTGTATGCTTTTAACTTCTTTATCGGGATGTTTTCTTCGCTGGCTTTTAAACCCTGTGCTATCCACTCTTTTCTGGAACCGATGAGATTGGTTTTGGCCGGACTGGTTTGAAGAATATTTTCGTAAACCGAAAGCGCCTCTTTGTATTTTTTTTTCATTGCCAGAATATCTCCCTTTAGCAGCAGCAGGTCCGTATTATCGGGATCACAGCGTAAACGTATATTTAACAGTATAGATGCTCGGTGTACTTTTCTTTTGTCTACCAGCATTTTTAGAGTTTTGTTAATGGTAATCCGCGCATTTTGTGATGTGTCGTTATCAAAGTAGGCATAATAAACATCTAAAGCCGCTTTTTCCGTATAATTTACGAAAGCCCTCTGGAGGTGTAATTTTTCTCGCTGTTGCCTGTTATTTATCGGGTAATTAATCCATTTGGCTGCCCAATGCGATGCTTCTCCGAAAAAAAGATTGAGAATATCGTTAACAATGGAAAGTCCGTTTTCACTATTTGTAAGGTATACCAATCCTATTTCCCGGGATGGATATGCCATCATAAAGGCACGGAAAACGCCATTATCTCCCCAATGCCAGAATGCTTTTTTCTTTGTATCCTGCTGTAAGCCTATCCCCAGCCCCCATTTAATAAATGCTTCACTGTGTTTATCGGTGGTATTTCCCCGCGCGGGACTTTGTATGCTTAATAGTAAGTTCCGGGAGGTTTCGGAAAGTCCGTTACCGTATATAAGGGCTTGCATAAACCTGGTATAGTCGGAAGCGGTTGTAAACAGACTGGCTGCAGCATTAGATTTTTTAGGGCGCCAGGAAATAAAAGCTTCTCCCAACTCATTATGACCGTCTGAAAGTCTTTTTTTAAATGAAGGTAGCCAGGTAAAACCCGAAGCGTACATTTGAAGCGGACCGAACACAAGTTCTTCCGCCAACTGATGAAAAGGCTTTTTTGTAAGATGTTCAATAACATACGAAAGGAATGAATACCCTTCTCCCGAATACCTCCATGCCGTTCCGGGTATAAAGTATAATTTTAACGGACTACCTCCCCAGTTCGGTAAGCCGGATGTATGACTAAGAACATGTCTTGCGGTGATCTTGTCGGCATGTATAACCCCTGCAAGTCGGGTATATTCGCAATAATCCAGTAAAGGTTTATCCAGGTGTAATATTCCGGCATCAACCAGTTTAAGTGCTATGTATGCGGTTATGGGTTTACTGAGTGAAGCAGCCTGAAAGATGGTAGTTTTTTCTACCGGTATTTTTGTTTTGGTACTTAAAACTCCCACAGCATAGTGGTTTATTGAGTCTTTATCAAAATAAACCAATTGCAATCCGGGGATAGCGGCTTTTTCAATGAGTTGCACCAGCGAAGCCTTTCTGTCATTTTGAGAAAAGAGGACATTGCCAAGCAATACCAGCCCTAATACAAACACAGTTCGCTTCATGGAAATAGATTTATTTAAAAGTACATCGATTTTCAATGACCTACAACTCCAAAGCAATTTCAATCATCTCTTTAAAAGTAGTCTCTCTTTCTTCGTGTGTAGTTGTTTGATGAGGTTCAACAAGACTGTCTGATATGGTTAAAATAGAAAGCGCCTGTACATGAAACCGGGAAGCAATGGTATATAGAGCTGCAGTTTCCATTTCTACACACAACACGCCATATGTTGCCCATTTTTTATAGTAATCAGGGTTTTCCTGATAGAAAATATCACTGGTGAGAACATTTCCGGCCTTGACAGCGATATTCTTTTTGCGTGCCATATAGACAGCATCCATAAAAAGCTCAAAATTAGCTGTAGGCGCATAGCTCTCACCTGCAAAAGGTAATGCGTTGATACTACTGTTTGTCGAAGCCGACATAGCCAAAACAATATCTCTAAGCTTAATATTCTTTTGGTACGAGCCGGCACTTCCAACACGAATAAGTTTCTGTACACCAAATTCAGTAATTAATTCATGCGCATAAATGTGAATGGAGGGAGCCCCCATACCGGTACCCTGAACCGAGATTCGTTTTCCTTTGTAGTTTCCGGTAAAACCGAGCATTCCTCGTACATCGTTGTACTGAACAATATCGGTCAGATAAGAATCTGCAATCCATTTAGCCCTTAGCGGGTCGCCCGGAAGAAGAATGATCTCTGCTATATCTCCCGGCTTTGCACCTATGTGTATACTCATATCTTAATAAGTTTGAGAAGTGGCAGTCCCTCCAACAATAACCACTCCGTTGGAAGTACCAAGTCGTTGAACTCCCAGATCAATATATTTTTTTGCTGTTTCGTAGTCCCTTATTCCTCCGGAAGCCTTTATTTTAACAGTATTCCCTACCACCGATTTCATAAGTAATACGTCTTCAAGAGTGGCGCCACCGCTTCCAAACCCGGTAGATGTCTTTACAAAATCTGCTCCGGAATCCAACACCAGCTTTGTTGCATTTAATTTTTCGTTTTCAGTAAGGTAACAGGTTTCAATAATTACTTTGAGAACCCTGTGCGCTACTTGCTTTTTTAAAGCGGTTAGTTCGTTTAGTACAGTATCGTGCATTCCGTCTTTGATCCATCCGAGATTGATTACAGTATCAATTTCATCGGCTCCGTTCAGGATGGCATTTTCGGTTTCATATAATTTTGAAGCTGTACTCATGGCACCCAGGGGAAACCCTACCACCGAGCATACTTTTACTGGAGTGTCTTTTAAAAAGTCGGAACAAAAAGATACGTTCGATCCGTTTACACATACACTGAAGAAGTTATATTGGATGGCTTCTTCACAAAGTTTTTTAATGTCTGAAATAGGAGCTGTAGGCTTTAAAAGTGTGTGATCTATATACTTGTTGAGGTCCATAAAGTGTTAAAATTCAAAAAAAATGCCCCTGTGTTGTTTATCGATAAGGGGTATATTTTATCCGTTATCCGCCTATATACGTGCATTTTATCGATTAAAAAAAACGCTTAATCGGCTTTGTTAATACAATTTATTTAATTAGCTTTAGGTAAAATTACGATTAAAAAAACAAAATTTGCCTATGATATAAAGTTACTTTCCACACATTTTTTTACGACTTAAAAAAGACGGATGGATTCCCAAAGTCCATTCAGTGTGTAATCCCAAATTTACATATATGAAACGCCTACTAACAACAATACAGTTGTTTTGCTGTTGTTGTGCTATAACATGGCACGCCCAATCGCAAAACCTTTTAACACCGGAACTATCATTCACCTACGCCTGCGCTAAGGATAGCTATAACATTTTCAATGCTATTATTTCCTTTGAAGAAAAGCCATTTAACACTAACAACACTTTTTATTTAGAACTGTCCGATGCGCAGGGTAGTTTTGATAGTCCTTTTATTCTTAAAACAATCACCGATGAGAATTTTTCCTTCGGATTTGAAACCTCTTTTCAATTACCAACCACCGTTCACGGAGATAATTACAGAATTCGGGTAAGAGCTACTGCTCCTGCCATGATCAGTCCCGTTAGCGATTCTTTTCATGCGTATTACATTCCTGAAACCACACTGGTTTTAAACGATTATAAAGATGTATCTATTTGTGGTGGTACCGGTGCTACCCTGAGTTTAAATGAAGATATAGCGGAATCATATATTTGGTATAAAGACGGGTTGTTTTACGGAAAGGGAGGTGCCAGCTTACAGGTAACCGAATCGGGAGAGTACTATGTAGAGCCCTATTATGGCGATTGTACGGGAACGCTGTACTCCAATATTGTCATTGTTAATTTCGGAGATGCTTTTGATTCGGAGATTGAGGGCGAAGCGATTGTGGAAACCTGTCCGGGAACCGTACAGACCTTCTCAGCGACTACCGTAGATGCTGCCTATACCTACAGGTGGTATAAAGATGGAGCGCTTCTCAAAGACCTCCCGGATTATACGCCACATTTGCGTTTCACAGTTGATGATACCAGCTACGGACAATATCATCTGGTAATGATTAATGCCGGAGGGTGTCAATCGGCTTCACAAACGGTTACTTTAAAATTACCCGAAAATGGTTTTAGTGTTGAAGCGGCATCCGATCTGCAGCAAGTACTTCTTGACGGACAAAATACTTCGTTGGAAATTACTACAAATGCTTCTAATGCCACCATTGTGTGGTATCGGAATGGAACAGAAGTTAGTCGCGGATCTGAAACCCGTTTACAGGTAGATCAGGTAGGTACCTACAGTGCTGGTGTTACTGCCCAGGGAGGTTGTTCCGGATTGGTTGTATCTCCTGAATTTGAGGTTTTTTCACCAATCGATTTTAAAGTGACTATTGCACAGGATATGCTTTATGAAAATTGTAAAAGTAGCAGCACAGAACTGCTTATGGATTCGTTTACTGCATTGGGACCCAATGGATTCAAAGCTGAAATTCCGGAAACTTTATGGGATAACTTTTCCTTTAACTGGCTTAAAGATGATGTATCGTTAAACGATTCGCGAACAAATTTATCGGTAGGCTCTTATCATGATAATGGAATATACCAATTGGAAGTCATATATCATGAAAATCACTATACCTCCAATCCCATTGATATCCGACTGGGAATTCCAACTCCTGAAATGGTAAGCAGCCATACAATGCTTTGTGATGGCTTACAGGCAACCTTGTCTGCAACTGCTTTTGAAAATGCTGTTTATAACTGGTATAAAGGTGCACAATTAATTGCTACTACCACCGAAGCATTTGCTCAGGTAGGGGAAACCGGAAATTACCATGTAGAAGTGGTGTTAAACGGATGTATTTCGGTTTCTCAGCCCGTAGCCATAGAACCACTCAGCGATGAGATTGTTCAAATATATCCCTCCGAAACGGTTTATATAGCCCCGGAGCAATCAGAGACTATTTACGCTACCGGAGCCACGCGTTATGTATGGACCGATAGTAGTAATCTTACCGTGTCTTCTTCCGATAGCTTTACAGCGAGCCAGGAAGGAACCTATACTTTAACCGCTTTTGTTGATAATTGTACCATTACAAAAACTATTACCGTGGCAATATCGGAAACATTTGTGGTCCCCAATATTATTACACCCAACCAGGATAATATAAACGATAAATGGATTCTTCCGGCTAAATTTATTAACGATCCGGAAATAGAAGTACTGATTTGTGATACGTATGGCAAGCCCATTTTAAAAACCAATAATTACCAGAACAACTGGCCGGAAACAATGCCCTCTACAGACAAATCGGCAATCTATTATTATTTCATTAACAAAAATGGAAAGGCACTTAAAAAAGGCTCTATTACAGTAGTTAGCCTATAATCTTAATCCAATTTATATGGCAAAAAATTACGTTTGTTTTTTTGTGTTTCTGATGCTAGCGCCCATGCTTCGTTCACAAGTTGACAACTCCAGCCCGATAGTAGACTGGCGTCAACACAACGTAGTAAAGTATAACAGAAATATTGTAAACCCCACATTTTCTTTTGTAAAACAAGAAGGAACTGACTTAAGTTTATGGGGTAGAATACAATGGGTAGAAGTAGAAAATTCACCCAAGACCTATTTAATAAATTATTCCGGAAAAATTACCGAAAAAGCCGGAGCCGGAATCGGGCTTTTTCAAAGGCAATTGGGTTTGTTTGTCGATTCCGGTTTGTTGGTAAATTACGCCCGTGGAATCCAGTTGTCCAGAGAAAGTTGGTTAACCTTTGGTTTGAATACAACGGTTTTTAAGCGAGGATTGGATAAAAATGCCTTTGTAACCCCAGAACCTGATCCGTTTATATTGGAAAATCAGGATACGTTTGTGTTGGTATTTATGCCCGGTATCAACCTTACGCTGGGGAATATAGACATAGGCTTTACCTCGGAGAATTTATTTGATTACAATTTGACCGAAGGGACTTCGGTAACCGATTTTTCCGATAAAATGTATATGGGACACTTAGCCTACAGTCATAATTTCGAGAAAACCGGCTCCATGTTATCAGAAGGGTATATGCGAGGGACGGGATATGTTAAATCGGTTCCCGGGAATGATATACAATACGGTGCCAATGCCCTTTTAGATCTTCCGGATCATGGATGGGTACAGGTTGGATATAATAATGTTTATGGAATTTCAGGTGGTGTAGGCGCTAAAATAGGAACCGGATTTGCTGTAGGATTTATTGCCGAAACGGGAACACAAACCTCTAACAGAGCTTTTGGTCCGACCTATGAAGTTACAGCAACCATTCAATTGGGAAGGGGGAAAAAGGATGCACCTATCAGCTTTGATGAAGGCCCCGTTGTTACGAAAAAAACCAATGCTGATACTGCAAAAAATGTGCATGAAGAACCCGCTGATGAGGTTGATGAAAAGCTCGTTGATAAAATCATGGAAGAACAGCAAAATGAAGAACTTACGGAAAAGGATTATTCGAATATACAGACCATGGAAATAACAAAACTGGATTCGCTAAACTTTGATAAGGATACCGATAAAGGCATTCTGGATAAGGTATTCAAAGCCAATGAAGCCAATAAGCGATACCAGGTGGAAGATAGGATAGAGGGAGTAGATTACGGATTTTATCTCGTGGTTAATGTGTTTGCACAGAAGAAATATTTCGAGTTGTTTATGGAATTCTTAACCCAGAGGGGACTGGATCCCGAGTATTTTTATAATAATGAAAACAATTATTATTATGTGTATCTGAAAAAGTACGATAAATTATCTGAGATTGAAAGTGCCAGACGTACCAGATACAATGGGCGCTACTTCGGAGAAACATGGATCCTCTGGGTACGAAATAACTAACTTGCTTTTATGCTATGGCATTGTTAGGTACAAAACCCGGTTTTGAAACTGACCTCGTCAAAATCGGGTTTTTGTTTTTAAGTTTTGTATCCGCTGCTCGAATATTTGATCCGAAACCGGTTCGCAAACGCTCGTAAAGAGCTTCATAAAAGTATCGGAATGAAGCGCCACCGTATTTTTTGTAAAATCGAAATGAACATAATTGCTCCACATAACCGCTTTTAATTCTGTTTTATCCGCGTCATACATGCGCATTTCTACCTGTAAATGTTTTTGAGAATAAGCAATTAATTGTGTTTGTATGGTTACTTTTTCCATCAGAAAGGCAGGTTTTAAATACGCAATTTGATTGGATCCCGTAACCCAACTGGTACCATGTTCGCGGGCATGTGTATAAATATTGATATCGTAATATTTAATCAGGTGATCTTCGCGTGCATTGACCAAATAATTAATGTAACTGGCATTATTTAAATGGTTAAATGGGTCGCAATCCTGAAATCGTATAATTGCTTGGCTTTCAAGTATTTTTGGAAGTGTTTCAGTCATAGTACAGATGTTATAAATATACCAAAAGGTATATTTTTTGTTAAAAAAATTAGCGTTTCATTTCATTGACAATCATACTGTCTACCATATTCATCATATCCTTCATATAGCTATTATCATTCATGGTAGCTGTAACAAAAGCAGCTCCTTCAATCATTGAAAAGAAGCGCTTTGCATAAAGATTACTATCAATAAAAGGTTTTAGCTCCCCATTGGCCTTTCCGTCATCAATAATGTTACAGATACTTTCCTGCATTTTGTTTATTACCAATCGTACCGTTTGCATGAGTTCCTCGCTTTGGTTATTGGCATCAATACCTACATTGAGAACAGGACATCCTCCCATTTCCTTTGTATAATCGTCATAATACCGATAGAAATTGGTAATGATAAAAAGTTTTTGAAGAGGCGATGAAGTCATGTTTAATTGGTCTTCCACCTTACCCATTAACTTTTTAAGGTTATACTTAAAAGCTTTTAGGGCCAGCTGTTCTTTGTTTTCAAAGTTCCCGTAGATAGCTCCTTTGGTAAGTCCCGTGGCCTTGGTTATATCACTCATACTGGTAGCTGCATATCCGTTTTTGTTGAATATGGGCGCTACTGTTTCAATAATAAATTGTGTGGTACGTTCCGCCTTGGTGAGCATACTATTTATGTTGATTAGTCAAATATAATAAAAAATACCAAAAAGTATATTTTATAGGGATTGTTTTCTTTTAATAAACTATTTAGCCACCTGAGTGGAGATACCGGGACTTTCCTTCGCAGCAACAAGCACTATTACGAATGCTTAAGCAGCCAGTTTCGGAATGCGTAAAAATTATGTGGAGATACTCCGTGCCCTACCGGAAACTCCTGGTACTCATAAGTGATTTCCAATTCCTTTAATACGGACGGGATTTTGCGGGCCCATGCTACCGAAATGGTTTGATCAACACTACCGTGCGATGCATAAACGGCCAGATGCGCATATTCATTTTTTTCACGGGCCGTTTTAAGAATACTCTCATTGATATAGCCGCTCAGGCCTATAATATTTTTTACAACTTTGGGGTAGGTGAGTGCAACGGCATAACTTAAAATAGTTCCCTGGCTGAATCCGAGCATGGTAACCTTCTCAGCATCAAGATTGTACGCATCCACGGCTTCCAGGATAAACGTTTTTATTTGATCTCTTGATGCAATGGCTTGTTTATCATCGCTCCACTTTCCATCGGCAGCATCAAAATGAATGGCATACCATGCATAGCCATATGGCATGAGCGTATGGGGCGCCCGAACCGAAATAATACAGAATTCCTGCGGAAGTTCCTGGGCAAAGGAAAAAAGATCTTCTTCGTTGCTTCCATAACCATGGAGCATAAATATTACAGGTGGTTTTTTCAGGCTGGTATTCGCTGGACGTATTAAATGGAATAACGAGAGAGGTTTGGTTTTTGAAGACATATTATTAATTATTGAATGAAAGTAAACCATTGCTGAAATGGTTTTCCGAAAATTGGAATTAGGTTTTTACGGTTCTGCATTGCACCGAGGAAACCATAACCCCACAGTATAAAGAAAAACAACCAAAATGACGCTGTGATCATCATACTGTTAAAAAAGCCTATCAAAAATCCCAGTAGTAAAAAGGTGATGTGAAGCCCGAATGCCTGTCGTATATGAAAGCGGGCAAACGGATCTTTATTTGATTGATTCATAGAAAATGCAATAAGTACTCCTATAATTGTGATATAGGCAATGGCCGCTGTTGTTTTTCCGGAAGCTTCTTTTTGAGTCATGATGTGATTTGTTAAACAACCTACAGGGTGTTATTCAAAGGCAATTAGCTAAGTACAATTTTTTTATCGTGAACAATCCCATAAGTTTTGCCTTTGAGGTTCTCACCGTTAAAGATGGCATTTTTTGACTTTGATAAAATATCGGCCTCCGAGAACCTGTATTCACTGTCAGGATTAAACAGGGTCAGGTTGGCTTTTTGCCCAGTTTCAATTTTAGGATTGGTGCCCAGAAATCTGTCAATTCCCGAAGTTAAAAGCGAAATACTTTTATCGAGCCCGAAGAGTTGTTGCAATACACCAAACATGCTTTCCAATCCGATTGAACCGTACAATGCATGATCAAATTCTACCTTTTTATGTTCAATATCAATAGGATTATGATCGCTGGTCACATAATCTATGGTTCCGTCTTCAACTCCTTTAAGAAGTGCATTTGCATCTTTTTGAGTCCTCAGGGGCGGGAGTACCTTAAAGCGGGTATCGAAGTTTTTCAAAGCTTCGTCGGTAAACCACAAATTATGTAATGCCACACTACAACTAATATCCAATCCTTTTCTTTTGGCAGCTCTTATCAGGGCAACCGATTTTTTTGTAGATATGGTCGGGATATGCATTTTACCTCCCGTATACTCCAGAATTTGTAAATCTCTCGCAACCTGCAACTCTTCCGAAAGAGCCGGCATACCCTTTAACCCCAGGGAAGTAGCAGATTTTTCCTCATTAACAATACCCCTTCCTGCAATGTTCACTTCCAGGGGAAAGGTACTTACAAGGCCATTGAAACTTTGCGTGTATTGTAATGCAATCTTCAGCAGGTTGGCATTGATTAAAGGTTTTTGATAATCGCCAAATGCAACCGCACCGGCACTTTGCATATCGAATAATTCCGCGAGGCGTTCTCCCTTGCTACCGGTGGTAAGAGCTCCCATGGGTAAAATACGAACAGCCTGATCTTCCGAGTTGCTTTTTAAATAAACAATATCGGCACGCGTATCTATTACCGGTGAAGTATTTGGATTGAGAACTACTTGCGTAAAGCCACTTTTAGCAGCTGTAAATAAACCATTTGCCAAAGTTTCCCGCTCTTCAAAACCCGGTTCTCCAAAACTCACACTACAGTCAAACCACCCCGGGGAAACATGTAATTTTTCATAGGAAATGATTTTTACATTCCCCTTTATATCGAGATTCCTACCAATTTCCTGAATAATCCCTTGTTTAATATAAATATCGACAATCTTATTGTGGAATCCGGATCCAGGCGAAATGATCTTAGCGGATTGAAGAAGAAGATTCATTTAAAAAATTTTAATATCAGGATTTCGATAGCTAAAAATATCAGTGCAAAAGTAACAAACCATTTCCAAAGCTCCTGAATACGATGTCTATTTTTTATAATATCCAGTGCAGATTCCACATTTTCGTATAAATTATCTTTATCAATATCGCTTAAATCTGCATAAAACAACGTACTTTCATTTCGCGGGTAATTAAAGGCCAGTTGTCTGAGTTTTCGGTTGTTGTTTTCCAATTGATAAACGCCTGCCTTTTCCGGTAAATTTTCAGTGTGAATTATTACAGTACCGGAGTTTACTTCCTGACGGGGTATAAACTCGTAAGAATCCGCTTTTATATGCAGAATGTCATCTTTACCCATATTTTCCCTGACTTCAATACGATTGTTTACTCCAATTTTATAATATAACTCCGGGAGCCGAAAGCTCATTTTGCCCATATTGTAAAATGTTGGCACTATCAAAGGAGACTTCTTAAAAGACGAAAAAACCTCGGAAAGGGGAGCAGTAAACAGGTATGTTTTTGTTCCGGAGAGCAGAAACGGCTCATTATCTTCAAACAATAGGGCTTCACTGAGATTATTTCCCGTTAGTGTATAGCTAAGGCTGCACTGAGGGTAGTTAAAATTTGAGGTTTGTTTATCAAAAACCCTTTCGTACACGGGATGACCGTAAACTATTTTTGTTATTAACCGGGCATCAGTTTTTTTATCCTTAAAACCTGGCAACCCCAAACTATTCAGGAACCTGTTATACGATAATAAATTGGCTTCAGCCGATGGTATGACCACGATACTTCCTCCCTGTTCTCTAAAGCTTTTTAAAACAGTAAATAAGGCGGCAGGGATTGTTTTAAGTTCGTTGAGAATAACGATCTGCTGCGATGGAATAGCACTGTAATCTATTGCGTTTAACGGATAGGCCGAATAATCAAACTCATGGTTTGTATATATTTTTTTCAGAAAAGAATCGTCTGAGTCGTTTATACTGAGCACGCTGATGGAAGGAGAGCTATCCAGACTAAAGTAGAAGCTGTTATCGTATTGAAGGCCATCATCGGCAATACTGATTTTCCCCTGAATTTCTTCGGTTGTGTTTAGTGTAAAGGTAGCTTTTCCCTGGCGGGTATTGTAAAAGGAAATGGCTGTTTTTGCCACGAGGTCGCTTCTATTGAATAACGATACGGGTACCGCCTGATCTACCGGCTTATGTGAGGAAGCATATACGGTAAGCTCTAGATTTTCTCCGGAATTAGCCAATGACAAGCTGTCGAGACTAAAATTCTGAGGAGTAACGGGCAGTAAGGGAATGTAATACGTATTCAAAAGGCTATCGGAAACAGATAAAAAACTTTTTCTTTGCTGGAAATCCGATATCATAAGTAAATTGGCAGACGTGACATTTTTGGAAAGCAGGCGCTTTGCTTTAAGCTGGATTTCTTCCAGTGATAATTGTCGGGGTGAAAAGGGTGTTTTTAAAAGATCGTTTCTTACGGTTTGAATGTTCTGATTTCCATATACTTCCGAATTTGTAAAAAGCGTAAAATTTTCGGTTTCCGGGTAAAATTCAATAAGATCCTGAATGGCTCTTTCCATTAAAATACCTCGCTCTCCTTTGGCCTGCATACTAAACGAATTATCCAGATAAATAACGGTTTCCTCATTTTCTCCCTGAGTATCTGAATTCGCTGTGTAAGGTTGCGCAAAGGCCATTACCAGGGCAGTCAGAGCAAGGCATCGCGCTCCTAGAATCAGCCATTTTTTCAACTGTGAGCTTTTCCGGGTTTGAATGCTTATTTCCCTGAGGAATTTAACATTGGTAAAAGGAGTTTTCTTAAATTTTCGGAGTTGAAAAAGATGGATCAAAATGGGAATGATCAGTACAAGAAGAGCCCATAGAATTTCCGGATGTTTAAACTGCATTCCTAAGACAATGGTTAAAACTCAAAGATAAGTTTTTTAGAGTATCAGATTCGTTTTTTAAGTATTTTGTAACAATTCAAAAGAAAATAAGGGTTAAAATTTTTCGAAAACCCCCAAACCAAATAATGCATAATCGTACTTAACGGGATCCTGCGGGTCTAATGCTCTTAGCGATGCATCCAATTCCATCAGGGCCTTGGCATCGTTCTGTTTTCTTTGAAGCAGTCCTAGTTTTCGAGCCACTCTGCCCGAGTGAACATCCAGGGGGCACGATAAAACCGAAGGATGTATTTTCTTCCAGATTCCAAAATCAACACCGGCATCATTATTCCTCACCATCCAGCGGAGGAACATGTTTATTCGTTTGGCGCAGGAACCTTTCGCAGGATCTGAAAAATGCTTCCGGCTCCTTGCGGTATGCGGTATTTCGAAAAACTTTTTTTTTAACGTGCTAATAGCGGGTTGTAAAGAATCCTCTTCGGTATATCTTATAAAAACCTTTTCCAACCCTCCGTAATTGCTATATATATGTTTAAGGCTTTTAATAAACTGAATAAAATCCAGCCCGTTAAAGGTTCTGTGTACAAAGTTTTCACAGGAAGCGAGATCGGCCGATTGGTGATTCATAACAAAATCGTAGGGTGAATTTCCCAATGCATCCATCATCCTTTGGCTGTTCCTTATAATACTTTTTCTATTCCCCCAGGAAATAATGGCCGTTAAAAAACCTGCAATTTCTATATCTTCTTTTTGCGTAAACCGATGCGGGGTTTGAATAGGGTCGTTCTCTATAAAGGCCCTATTGTGATATTGAACAACCTTAGCATTTAAAAAATCTTTGAGTTCTTCAAATTGCATTTATATATCAATTTTACCGTCAACCATGGTAAGTTTTCTGTCGGCCATATCGGCAAGTTCCCTGTTATGTGTTACTATTACAAAGGTCTGTCCGAATTGTTCCCGCAAATCAAAAAAGAGCTTATGGAGTTTTTCAGCGCTTTCAGAGTCCAGATTCCCACTGGGCTCATCGGCAAAAACCACCTGCGGATTATTAATAAGTGCTCTGGCCACGGCTACCCGCTGTTGTTCACCTCCTGACAATTCGGAAGGTTTATGATCGCAACGATCCGACAATCCCAAAAAGCTTAAGAGCTCCTTGGCTCTCTCTTCGGCCTGCTCTTTAGGAGTTCCCTTAATAAAAGCGGGAATACATACGTTTTCAAGTGCGGTAAATTCAGGTAATAATTGATGAAACTGGAAGATAAAGCCAATGTGTTGATTCCGGAATTTTGCCAGTTGTTTATCCGATAATTTACTTACATCGGTATGGTTAATATGCAGCGTGCTGTTTTGATTTTTAGACATCGCGTCCAAGGTCCCTAAAATTTGCAACAGGGTAGTTTTTCCGGCACCCGAAGGCCCTACTATAGAAACTACTTCTCCCTTGTGAATATCGATATCCACACCCTTGAGCACTTCCAGGTCGCCATAGAATTTATGAATGTTTTTAGCTGTTATCATAAGATGATTATTCCATCGTGTGAAAGTAAACATATATGTTAATATAGCCAAAAACTATCCCTTGAAAGCCTTTTTTAGATTGTTAACATCCAGGAAGTATACAATACGAAGAGACAATGTATGCTGTGTAGGCTGTTTGAATAAATTGCGCAAGCTTTCGGAATAATTTAATGTTGATTGTGTATCGCTGTTAAAAATCTGATTGCGATAAAGGAAGGTAGCTTCGCTTCCGGGAGCATAACGCCATCGGAAACTCAAATCGAGATTCCAAATATTAAAATTTGTATTGGGATTGTTTTCAGACAAATCGTAAGTAGTAACAGACCGGGATCCGTCTTGGTTAAGGGTGTAAAACTGATTTTTCGGATAACTGGCTGTACTCCAAAAATTCCTAAAACTCAAATTGATAGCCTTGTACGGATCGAAATTATAACTTCCGCTAATAGTATGCTCAACGCTTTTAATATCCCGCAGTCCTAAATAAATGTCTGTTTCATTACTATCAATATAACCTACATGGTTTTTTCTGGTAAACCATTCCGATTCCAGAATTACAAGAAATTTATCTGAGAACCGATATCTGGGAGAGATATTAAGAAAATAATTTGCCCTGTTTTCATTAAAATACTCTTTAAACCATTGTCTGTGGCCCAGGCGAATATCGTAAGCAAACTTTTTGCGGTAGTCGGAAGAAACCCATACATTCCCTCCCAAATGCGGTTCGAATAAAACAAACCGGCCTTCCGTTCTTGCTTCAAAATAATCTTTGTTCTCGGTATGATAATTCACATTTCCTCCAAAAGCAAAACGGCTGGGCTTTACGAAAAAGGCATTCAGATTAATTATATTTCCTGTTTCCACACTGGGCTTATAAAGCCTCCTGTGCCGTGCGGTTAACCCTATGCGATACGTATTGAATTTATCGGTGGGTTCAAAAATCTGATACCAGGCACCTGCTACAAAATTGTTGAAATTATTACGAAAGTTGAGTCCCAGATCATTAATATCCAATCTCGTGTTCGCAAAATCATGCCCTACACGGTAGCGGAAATTCCCTTTGGTTTTTATCAAATCCAGTTCAGACATAAAACCATTTTGCGTTCCTTCAGGTAGATTTACATTACTAAAAATGGCCCTTCCGGAGGCCCTTACTGTATTTTTCCGATCTGCAACATCAAAAACTAACCCGGTAACATTTCCGTCGCGGAAGTGCCCGTTGCGGGTAACATTAGTATTAATCAGGGAAACTGAAGAGTTGTTGTTAAATTGTTGATCTATCACAAAAATATTGTAATTGGCAAGTGGTTCTACCAGAACTTCCCTTTTGGTCAGTGAAAGCGTATCTTTTACGGTAGCATAGGTTTTTTCGGTAATGGCATTAAAAAAACCGATTCCTAATTTTTTCTTGGTTCTCCCCGATATTTTAAGTGCATTTAATAGATTGACTCTGGATGGCATCTCCTCAATTATTTCATGATCGTCCAAATCATCCACCGATCCGGTAGGGGCATTTCCAACGCGCCTGGAAAAGAAAATACGGCCTTTATTAAAGAGATCGATACCTTCGGTGAAAAACTGCCGGTTTTCGTCAAAAGTTTGTTCAAAAGGCCCCAGATTTAAAGAGATTTCATCAAAAGAAGCCTGCCCGAAATCCGGAATTAAGGTTGCATCTAAAGTAAAGCTGTCACTTAAACCATACTTAAGATCCATTCCGGCACTAAATTCCGATTCGGTTTCTCCATCTATTGTAGTTACAAGCCCCTGTACAAAAGGAAACAGGGTAAGGCGAAGCGGGGTATTTATATCCCGGACACCCGTTACCAAACCATTGTATTGAGTGGGATTCCCTATTTTATTATCAATAAAACTCCAGCTGTGGGTTTGATTTTCTGAAATAATACGCCGGTAAAAATTAATACTCCAATTCTGGATAGCAATTTCCGGAAAACGGAGTGCGTTATACGGAATTCGAAACTCGGCATACCAGCCCTGGTCGTCTTTTTGGGTTTTACCATCAAAAACCACATTATAACTAAAATCCGTACCGTTCTGGGAAGTAATGGCATCTCCTATGGTACCTGCACTTGTTATATAAAATTGTGTTTCATTGATTCCGTCATTATAGGTGTTGAGTGCAACCATAAAATGATCGGCCTGAACAAAAATATTATCGCGTTGACTGAATTGACTGGCTATTTTATCAGGTTCGGGGTCATACATATAAGCCGCGACGTAAACCGCTTTGTCATCGTATGCAATTTTTACTTCTGTTTTCCGGTTTTCCGGAATATTTCCTTCGTTTCCCGGCTGCCACATGTAAAAATTATTACTGGCCTCTATTTCCTTCCATACAGGGTCGTCCAGACGTCCATCAATTTTGGGAGGATCGCTTATGCGAATTGCAGTAATTTGTTTCTTGTCTTGCGCCGCAACATTACATACGACGAAAAAAAGGAATAGAGAAACTAGTAATTTCAAAAATAAATCGGTTAGGTTAGTAGCTATACTCGCTAACAAATCTAAACGCAGTGGTTAGAAAAATATCCCAATTAAACGTTAAAAAAAAGAATAGAAACACTACTTAACTACGGTAAAACAAAAGATTTAACTTCTCTTTACAATTTTTTTAACAAAAAGAGCGCATGCTAATATTTTAAAGAGCAACTAAGTTCCTATTGTTTTCTTCCTGAATAACCGGGTAATATTGTTATAGTCTATATAGTAAACCAACCGCAGTGAGAAAGTATGCTTCACCGGCTGATCGAACAGGGTTTTTATACTGTCAAAATATCCATCTTGCGAAGCATTATCATAATTAAACAGTTGGTTTCTGTAAAGGGCAATTAACTGACTTCCCGGTGCAAACTGCCATGCGTATCTGAAATCCAGGTTCCACGTGCCGAAATTCACATTAGGATTATTATCTATAGTACTCAGGGTATAACCGGATTGCCTGGTTAACCGACCATGGTCTAAAAGAGAAAACAGATTTTCTTCATAATCTACCACCGACCAGTAATTTCGGAAAGTAAGAGTAAGCCCGTGAAACGGATTAAAATTGTAATTTCCCGAGATACTGTTTACAATGGTTTCCTGGTCTCTTTGACCAAAAATTATGTCGATATCGTTATTTTCCACAAACCCCCGATTGCCCTTATTATTCTGATATTCGAATGAATAACTCAGCCGAAATTTGTCGTTAAAGCGTACGGTTGGCTCCAATCCTAACCAATAATTAAACAGATCGCGCCCTTTCTCAAACAAGGTTCCAAAGCCTATATTACCTTCCAGAGAAAAGGTTTTATTACTATTCGTTTCAAACCAGGCATTTCCGTTTAACCAGTTTTCGTAAATAAAGAAACGATTGTTTTCGGTATCTCTGGGTTCAAAATAATCGTATTGCTTTCCAATCTGAGTATTGATATTTCCACCAAACCACATGAGTTTTTTGGTTTGACCATTAATGCTAAAACCAATATTATTCCCGGTGTACTCACTGGGTTTATAGAGGTTGTTGTAATTAGCCCATAAAAAAATACTGAAGTTATTGAGCTTCTCGGTAGGTTCGAAAATTCGATAGGAGGCGTTCATAAAAAAGTTACTGAGATTATTCCTAAAAATTAATCCCAGATCGTTTATATCGTATTTCCGGTCCACCAGGCGGTGCCCTACACTAAATCGGTACTTACCGCTTATTTTAGCAAAGCGTATCCGCGAGCTATAGCCTGTTTGACTGCCGTCTCTTAAATTCAGTGCACTTGTTTTTAGTTCACCGCTTAGGTTATACGAATTAGATTTGTTAGACAGATCGAAAAGCAATCCGGTAACATTGGCATCTCTGAAGTGTCCGCTACGTGTAACATTGGTGTTTATCAAACTCACCGAAGAGTTTTTATTGAACTGTTGATCGATTACCAGGATATTATAATTGGCAAGCGGTTCGGTAACCCGGTTTCTGTAAGTTATTACACTGTCAACGATTTGCTGTGTTGTATTATCCCGTATATATCGCGTGTTTCGTATACGCGCTTCTGTTTCTTTGGTTATGGCATTAAAAAACCCTATTCCAAGCCCTCCTTTGGTTCTTCCGGATATTTTCATGGCGTTAAGTGTTTTTACTTCATCCGGATTATCCAAAACTTCTTCTTTTTCATCGTCGGTATCAATTAGCTCATCGTAAACATCGCCGGATTCTACGGGCGCATTTCCAATTCTTCTGGAGAAGAATAAATTTCCTTTGTTAAACAGATCGACTCCTTCTTTAAAAAACTGCCGCTGCTCGGAGAAGGTTTGCTCGAAGGGACCCAGGTTTAAACTCAGATTATCGAAAGCCGCCTGGCTAAAATCCGGAATTAAGGTTGCGTCTAATGTAAAGTTTTCGGTAATACCGTATTTCACATCCAGGCCCAGGGAAAAATCGGTTTCGGTATCGCCGTCAAAAGAATCCGTTTTACCGGAAACAAACGGATAAAAGCTCAGTCGGGTAGGGGGCGTAATATTTTTTATCCCCCGGAGTTCTCCGTGGTATAAGCCTATATTTCCCTTGGTTCTGTCAATAGGATTCCAGGAATATTGCGAATTATCAACCCGGAATCGCCTGTGAAATTGCAACCCCCAGGTTTGAACCGCTTCATTGGAAAACCGCAATGCGGCATACGGGATTTTCATTTCCACAATCCATCCGTCTTCCACGATTTTAACTTCACTATCCCATACGGCATTCCAGCCAAAATCTTCGCCGTTACTGGGATTGGCAACGGCATCGGCTTGCGTACCGGAACTAAACACAAAAAATTCGATGTCGTTTTGTGCATCGTTATTTGGATTTAGCACCACTCCGAAAAAATCGGAATTCCCAAAATTATCCCTGCTGGTAAACTGACGTTGAATATCCCCGGGTTTGTCTTTAAGGTAAGCAGCTACGTATATGGCATTGTCATCATAGGCCATCTTAACCGAAGTATGTTGATGTGGTTGCAAACGAACACCCATTTCGGGCCGAAATTGAATAAAATTGGTGGCTTCCTGTGCATTTTTCCACACGGCATCATCCAGGATGGCATCAATTTTAGGAGCTACCTCAGCCCGGATAATGTCAAGGGTTTTTTTATCTTGTGCGTTTAAGTAAGTACATAGAAATAAAATGAAAATAGCCGAAAAATAGCGTCTCATATTGAACGGTTAGTTGTTTGATTGATGATTTAAAGACTGCTCAAATTTTAATTTGTTACAGTTTTAAAACAAATCTATGAGTTGTATGTTCACTTTTTTCATAAACTTTCGTTAAAATAATACGATATACGGGGTAAGTTTCAAACGGAAAGAAAGACCAAAACTTTTTATTACTTTTAACCAAGTTAAAATAAGATTATGCCTTATAAGAAATTTGAAGAATACAATATAAAGATTACTGACGGTGTTCAGGATTTGTATAAGAATATTATTAGCGAATTAGGTGAAAATACAGATAGGGAAGGGTTGTTAAAAACGCCTGAACGAGCGGCCAAAGCCATGCAGTTTTTAACACAAGGTTATCATCAGGATGCCGAGGAAATTTTAAAAAGCGCCATGTTTCAGGAATCTTATAACGAAATGGTTATTGTTAAAGACATAGAACTGTATTCGCTTTGCGAACATCATATTCTTCCTTTTTTCGGAAAGGCACATATTGCCTATATCCCGGACGGATACATAGTAGGGTTGAGCAAATTGCCTAGAATTGTCGATGTTTTTGCGAGAAGGCTTCAGGTACAGGAACGGTTAACAGAACAAATTCTGGATTGTATAAATAATACATTAAAGCCTCAGGGAGTAGCCGTGGTTATTGAAGCAGCTCATATGTGCATGATGATGCGGGGAGTACAGAAACAAAATTCGGTAACCACCACTTCGGGATTTAGAGGGGCTTTTGAGAAAGAAAAGACCAGAAATGAGTTCTTAAAACTTATAAGTACGAGTTTGAGTTAATTTTTGGCATTTTAATTGCTTTGTTATTTGTAAACAATTAAATTGATTATATGTCTAAAAAACCATCATATAAATATCGGAAACTGGCATTGGGTTTACTCTTTGATGCAGTTGGAATGGTATCTTTTGCCATTCCCGGGATCGGCCCGTTTTCCGACGTGATTTGGGCGCCGCTTTCCGGATGGCTTATGACCAGGATGTATAAAGGGAAACCGGGTAAAATTGCCGGAGTAATTACTTTTATTGAAGAATTATTACCCGGGTTGGACATAGTACCAACCTTTACCATCATGTGGTTCTATACGTTTGTCTTTAAAAAAGAGGAAGATACCGAACAGGTAATCGATATAAATTAAAAAAGCGCCCGAAGGCGCTTTTTTTTATAACGTTGCTTTAAGTCCGATATTAATATTTCTTCCAATATTATTAATACCTTCAGGTTTTAACCTGGAAAGGTGAGATACGTAATCCTTATCCAGGAGATTATTTGCGGTAATCCGGAATTCAAGGGGTAGTTTGGGATTTAGTTTGATTTTAGAACCAATCCCCATATGAACAAGATGATATCCGTTTGTATCGGTTTCAAATTCACTTACTTTATTTTGATCAAAAACACTGTTGAGTGTTATAAAACCGTATGTGTCAAAAAAGGTTTTATCCTCCCTTTTAAACTCAACGCGAAAAGTATTCGTAAGACTGGCAGCCGGAATTAACGGGAGGTATTTGCCGTTTCCCTGTTTTCCCGTTACCGTTTCAAAACTGCTCTCCAGGTGTAACCAGTCTAACGGATGCGGATGCAGGTGCATACCAATTTCACCTCCGTACAGTTTGGCATTATCCTGAGTGTATACATACACGGGATCCTGATCAATAACCGCGCCGTTAGGCATTAAAAAAATATAATCATTTACGGCGTTATAAAACCCGTTTACAAAGAGTTCGAAATGCTCATTTTTATACTCAAGAGCCGCATCGAACTGTACATTTTTTTCCTCGTCTAAATCGGCATTCCCAATTTCAAACCTATTAGCACCTTCATGGCTTCCGTTTGAAGTAAGCTCTGCCAGATTTGGCGCTCTGAAACCTGTGGCGAGGTTAAACCGCGATGTCAGGTTTTTAGTCAGATCGGTTTTTAAACCGATGGCCGCATTAAAACTGTTATATGACTGGTCCAGCGCTTCTATAAAGGTATCGTCGGCAGGTGTTCCATGCCTTTCCGAATCAATATGGCGCCGGTCAAATCGAATTCCCAGCTGGATATCGTACTTATTAAGGTGAAGGTGCGAGGTAGCATATACACCAAAATCCGCAGTACTTGCATCGGGTATTAATAATTCCTCTCCGAAATTCTCATTGGTTTGATACATTCCCTGTATCCCTAAAATAGACTCCAGCGTTTCCGTTTTCGGGAGATGGAACAGCGCATTGTAACTGAGTGTTTTGAGTTTCATATGCAAAGCCGGGCCTTCTTCCTCTTCGTGATGCGCTTCTTCTGTTCCCGCTTCTTCGTGATGTTCTTCAAATTCCTTCCTGTCATTAGCTATATATCCCAGGGTTACATCAAGGCTTCCCCTATCGAAAAACATACTCGATTTACTACTGAGAATATGATTGGTCAACTCCTGAAAAGGCTCTACGGGTGTACGACTTCCCGAAGGTGCGGTAAGTTCTTCCGGGATACCCAAATCAGACCGATTGAAATTATATCTCAGTTCGGTTTTAAAGCGTTGATGCTGATATCCCATTCCTGCTTTTAAATCGTATTCTTTAAATCTGGAATTTGAAACACTAATCTCGTTTCCCGTTTTATAATCCTTATGGGTGGTAAAAGCTCCTTTTAAAAGGAACTTTAGCCGGTCTGATGACGATTTTATTCCGGCTGAGGCGTTAAACCCTTGGGTATTACTAAAATAATCGGTTGAAATATCACCGGAGGTTTTGCCAGGCAACTCAAACCGTTCGGGATTTATATACAGTACTCCTCCCAGGGCATCCGACCCGTACAATAAAGAGGCAGGCCCCTTGATTACTTCGATGCTCTCTACTCCGGAGTCGCTTAATCCAAGTCCGTGTTCGCCACCGAATTGTTGGTTTTCAAGCCGTATTCCCTGTGTATAAACCAAAATACGATTGGAACTCAAACCCCGGATAACCGGTTTACCAATACCAACTCCGGTCGAAACCGTTTCTACTCCGGCAATTGACTTAATACCATCTGCCAGTGTGATGGAACCGTTGTTTTTGAGTTCGGAAATTCCTTTTCGCGAAACCTTAACCACGTTTTCACTTTGTAGTTTGTGAAATGGTGTGGACACAATTACCTCCTCAATTTCAATAGCCGATGGAGCAAGTTTTATTTCGAGACTGTTTTCAGCTGGAAAAGACAAGGTAGTGGTGTACGATCCGTAGCCTAGATACGAAGCTACCAGCTTGTATTTTCCATTTGGAATACGATGTATGGTATACATACCATGCTCATCTGTAATACTACCTCGTTCTAATTCGGGAAAGTATACCGAAACACCGGAAATTGGCAAATTGGTTTCTGAGTCCAGTACGGTACCGGACAGGTTATTTTGGGTGTAAGTATAAAGTGATGTGCTCAAAAAAAGCACGAAAAGAATTGTCTTTTTCATGAAAAAAAGTTTAAAAAAAATAAATAGTTAAACGAATGTTCAGGAAAAAGAAGGAGGACCTCTCAGTGAGCAATGTGAGCATTGATATTGGCTTACAAATTCATAGCAGTTAAACGGAGTAATTGTGATAACCGGGGGATTTTCAGGAACCCACTGTGTTGCTTGAAAAAAATACTCCCGAGAGGGCTTTAATTTTATCAGCTTACAATCGAGATCTAAAGCGTGATAATGTGTAGCAGTATGATTATTACAAACGGTGTGTTCGTGTTCTGAATTGAAGTGTTCTATTTCGAAAGCTGTTGGAAAAAATACAGACAGGCTCATAAAAACAGCCACTGTACTTTTTACTATTTGCTTTAAAATATTCACCAGTATTAATTTTTAAACAGGAAACCCAGCCCCATTCGAATAAGCATTTTTTTTTCAAACCCCCAGAAAAAACGAAACTGCCCGAAAAGCCATCCGAAAAATACCAGTAATACCTGATAAATCGGAAATATCAGTAAAATTCTCAACGTCCAGTACCACCATGGGTTAACGGATTCCTGAGTAATCCCCAAAAACGCTACTGCGGGACCCGCAATTTTGGCAGATACCGATCCGGTAATTGCAAAGACAAGCAATATGACGAAAACCTGAAAATTCGAGGTGATTCCCCAGCGCTCTTTTAGTTTTTTCATTAAGGTAAAATTGCAAGCAAAAATAAAAATTTATATTCTAGGGACAAAGCCGGAGAGTCGCTGATTGTATTTCCGCTGAAAATAAATAAAATAGTTATAAAGCTGATAGTTTACCTCATACCCGTAATCAGTTTGCGGATCGTAATTTATTTGCAATTCATACAGGGAAGGGTCGAAGCGTTGCGGTTGTAAAACCCGTTGGTTCCATTCCGACACGAGAAGTCTGTTTCGCGTTTCAAAAAATGATTGACTATAGAATCCTCTTGGTTTAGCTACGGAATTCAACCAATAATTGAATCCCGGTTCAATAATTATGATTTCATATGCTGTTTCCTCATTGGCAATGGTCACTGTATCCTGACCGGTTTTATTGAATATTTGTTTCTCCTGATCAGAAATAGCCAACGGTTCTTTAGTAGTACCACAACTTCCTATAAATAAAAGAATAACGAGGATGGATATAAAATAACGCATGAACTAAATTTACGAATAATTGCTAAAATAACCATTAATTTTAACAAAAGAGCCGGAGGATTTCCCCGGCTCTCAACATCATTAAACGGATGGTTAAACGTTGAACTTACTTTTTTCCAAAGAGTCCGCCCAGAAGACCTCCAAGCCCTCCGCTTTTCTTCCCAGAGGCCATATCGAGCACATCATCCAGGATATTTCCATCACCATCGGCGTCGAGGATAGCTTCTATCATACTTTGTTCCTTAGGTTGCGCCTGGCGGCCTCCACCAAGAATACCTTCCAGTAAACCACCTAATTGGTTAGGTTGCTGAACATTTTGCTGTCTGGCTTGTTTACCTAAAAGCCCTAGTAAAATGGGAGCGGCAATTTTTAATATCTGGGCAACCGAAGCTGCGTCAATTCCCGACTTTTTACTCAAAGCCTGTTGTACATTCTGCTGTCTGGATCCGAGTACATGCCCAAGGATTCCGGCACCGTCATCCATAACTTCACGGTCTACACCGCCGCTAAATAACCCGCCCAGATTATCCAGAATACTTCCATCGTGTTTTCCGAGTAACGCACCTAAAAGGCCTTCTGCACCCTGTGGTTCGCTTACATTTCTTTTCATAGCCCCCATTAAAACGGGTAAAGCCATACTTAATAAATCAGCAGTTTTATTTTCCGGAGTTCTGGTCTGCTGACTAACTCCTCCTATAATTTGTTTTCCGAGATCGCTATTTAGTAAATCTAAAATTCCTGACATGATTTAATTGTTTTTATTAATTAGGAGCGGGAAGGTACAAAAAAGCCCCGATTTTTATTACAATCGGGGCTGATTTTTTTGGAGTAAAAACCTAATTATACGGACTCGGGTTTCAAAATATCGATAATTTGCTCGGCAAGCTCCAGACCAATGCGATCCTGCGCCTGATGTGTGGCTGCTCCAATATGAGGCGTTAGCGATACTTTGGGATGCATTAATACCTTTATAGCCGGGGTAGGTTCATTTTCGAAGACATCGAGCCCGGCAAAAGAAATTTTACCACTATCGAGGGCCTCAACCAATGCAACTTCATCGATGATTCCTCCTCGTGCAGCGTTAATAATACCAACACCATCTTTCATTCGCTCTATTTGTTCTTTCCCGATAACATAGTCGTTTTGAGCCGGAACATGGAGGGTGATAAAATCGGCATGTTCTATAATATCATTAATAGGTTCGGTTGTTATGGGAACGATTACTTTTTGCTCGTTGTAAAACTCCAATTCAATATTGGCATCTTCCACATATATGTCAGAAGCAATTACCTTCATTCCGAGCCCTAAGGCAATCTTGGCCACTTCGCGCCCTATTCTTCCAAATCCTATAATTCCGAGAGTTTTTCCTCTTAATTCGGTACCGCCGGCATACGCTTTTTTCAGATTCTTAAATTTAGAATCACCATCGAGAGGCATATTCCGGTTCGAGTCGTATAAGAATCTCGCCCCGGCAAAAAGATGTGCAAAAACCAATTCGGCAACAGAAGCCGATGAAGCGGCAGGGGTATTAATTACATGCAGTCCTTTTTCCCTGGCATAGGCTACATCGATATTATCCATTCCAACGCCACCCCGGCCAATTATTTTAAGATTGGGACAGGCGTCGATAATATCTTTTCTGATTTTTGTAGCTGAACGTACCAAAACCACATGAACATTATTTTCATTAATGTAATTAATAAGTTGCTCCCGAGCTACCTTGGTGGTTATCACATCGAAACCGGCATTAGTAAGTGCCTCTGCCCCGAGCTGAGAAATACCGTCGTTTGCTAATACTTTCATTAAAACTTGTTTTTATCCTGTAAGGAATATCTAATTTACTTATTGTGTTGTATCAGGGTTTCCTGAGATTTTTATGCTTTTCTTTCCAGTTCGCTCATTACATCTACCAGTACCTCTACACTTTCAAGAGGTAATGCATTATATATAGAAGCTCTGTATCCTCCTACCGACCGATGTCCGTTCAGTCCGTTAATCCCGGCTTCTTTCCAAAGAGCATCGAAACTCTCTTTTAAATCGTCATTTACCAAATTAAAGGTGGCATTCATAAAAGAACGATCTTCTTTGGCTGCAAATCCTTCAAACAACGGATTTATATCGATTTCCGAATACAAAAGCGTTGCTTTTTTATTATTGACTTCTTCGATAGCGGCTATTCCGCCAAAATCTTTCAGCCATTGCATGGTAAGCATGGATACATATACCGGAAAAACGGCTGGCGTGTTAAACATACTGCTTTTGCCTATGTGCACCTGATAATCAAGCATAGAAGGAATAGCCCTGTTAACTTTACCCAGCAGCGACTCTTTAACCACTACCAGAGTGGTTCCGGCGGGTCCCATATTTTTTTGTGCTCCGGCATAGATAAGATCGAATTTGGAAAAATCCATTTCTCTGGAAAAAATATCCGAACTCATATCACATACTACAGGAGCATGTACTTCGGGAAATTCTTTAATCTGTGTACCGAAAATGGTATTATTGCTGGTACAGTGAAAGTAATCAATGTTGTCCGGAATATCATAAGCTTTCGGAATATAATTAAAGTTAGCATCCGCAGAGGAAGCCACCTCAATCACTTCCCCGAATAACCGGGCTTCCTTGATAGATTTACTGGACCAGGTACCGGTATTCAGATATGCAGCTTTTTTATTGAGTAAATTATAGGCCACCGTTAAGAACTGTGTGCTTGCACCTCCCTGTAGGAAAAGCGCTTTATACCCCTTGCCTTCCAACCCTAATAACTCCAGGGCCAGAGAACGGGCATTCTCCATAACATCCACAAAATCTTTACTTCGATGGGAAATTTCAATCAAAGAAAGATTTAGATCGTTGAAATTAATCACCGCCTCGGAGGCTTTTTTTAAGACTTCCTGCGGAAGAATGCAAGGACCGGCACTAAAATTATGTTTCTTCATTGTTTAAATACAGTGAGTTATTTACCAGATGCAAAGGTGGCAAATTCCGTTAAATTTTTTATTATTAATATGATAATAATTATGTTAGATTTTTAACAGGAATTCAACAGTATCTATCCCGTCGGCATATTCACGGAGCTCTGGAAACTGGGTTTTGCCAAAGGGCACTTCATTTTCCCATACACCGTGCGCCACTACGCACTGAAGTTGCTCGGCATCTTCTTTTAAACGATGTTTTACTTCCGACAGATCGGTATAGTATTCATAAAAAACCGAGGCAATCGGAGAGGCATACGATGAATCTTCCTTAAACATAAGAAAACCGTTGTCTAATATCTTAAACTGACTCATCAGATAAACGGCTTTGTTGTAATCGTAATTATTGGCGTATTTTTTTAGGTCGATGATCGGGTGATATGAATAAAACGCCTTGTATAACTTATCAAAATCATATGCTTCCGGAACAAACAACTTGGAAACACTCCGGCAACCCAATCCGAAATACCTGAAAATATCTTCTCCGAGTTCTTTCAGTTGATAATCCGATTCATTACCCGTAAGCACTGCTATCGAATTTCGGTTTTTTCTTATGATACCGGGCACTCCTTTGAAATAATATTCGAAGTACCTGGCTGTGTTGTTACTTCCGGTGGCAATAACGGCGTCAAAACCTTTAATTATATTATCCGTAAATATAATTTTGCCCTTGAATCCGGGTTCTATTTCCTCTAGATAAGAAGCTATTACGGGAAGTAAACGGTTATCGTTTGATGATAGTTTTACTAATGCCGTATGCCCGCATATCAAAACGCTTAAAAAATCGTGAAATCCCACCAGGGGAATGTTTCCCGCCATAATAACGGCTACTTTTTTCGAGGTATTATGCTCCGGAGAATACGCCGAAAGCCAGCCGGTAAGCTTTTCACAAGTTAATACTTCGGACCAGCGTCCCAGAGAAAAACAGATATTTTCTCTGGTAAACCAACCGTTATGGGATTCAGCCGATTCAATTTGAGTTTCTAAAAGCTTAAAAAAACGACTGTTGATTTCACCTTCATCGTTTAAAGCGTAATTCGGATAGGTAAATTGCCTGAAAAAAGTTCCAAGTTTAACAAAAGCGTTTATTCGGGTGTTTAAATCCGTCATTATATTTGTTCAAAATTACGAATGGCGTTATTTTTGCAGCCGCAAAGTTACGTAAACAAAAGATAATACTTATGGCAATCATTATAACCGACGAATGTATAAATTGTGGAGCGTGCGAGCCGGAATGCCCCAATACGGCTATTTATGAAGGTGCAGACGACTGGAGGTATTCTGATGGAACATCGCTGCTGGGAGATGTGGTATTGCCTAATGGGAAACCGGTAAATGCCGATGAGGCACAAATACCGGTCTCCGATGAAATTTACTATATCGTACCTGACAAGTGTACGGAGTGTAAAGGGTTTCACGAAGAACCTCAATGCGCCGCTGTTTGCCCGGTAGACTGTTGTGTCCCGGATGACGACCATATAGAATCGGAAGAGACCCTTTTGTCAAAACAGCGTTTTATGCATCCGGAATAAAAAAAACCGAGCATTGCCCGGTTTTTTGTTAGTCTTCTTTTGACAGTTCGTAGGTTTTTTTAATCAGCGTTTTTTTATCAGTACCCAAATACTCAATAACAAAATTGTTATCGGTATCAAAATAGCCTATACCGCTGGCACCACCGGCCTCAATAATATAGGTGTTTTTACGATCTGATTTATAGACGTGAATTGTGGCCGAACTTCCTTTTTCTCCTATGGTAAATCCCATGGTATTCGATGTAAATGAAAACTCTTTTCCATCGTATTTATAAAGTGTTTCATTTTCTGTGACCATAACGGAATCATCACCTTCCATGGTTTTGGTGGTTGTAACTTTAACAGGGGTTTGTTCCTGCGATTGATCAACTTTTTCGGCATCGGCTTCTTTCATTTGGATATCCTGCTCTTGTTTGACGTTGATTTTTTCAACCATTTCCTGCTGGTCATTTTCACTTTTGATAACCGTTTTTTTGATAACGGTTTCATCGGTTACATCTTTTTTTTGAGCCCAGGTCAGCGAAGTGACCAAAAGGGCTGCGAATAGTATTCCTGTTTTCATGATGCTGTATGTTAATGTTCTCCTAAGATATATACGTAAGTTTACAGGAGAAGGATGTTATTTTTTAAAGTTCCGAAAACAAAAAAGGCCTCCTACGAGGCCTTTAATACGTTATTAAATGGGTGTTAGAAATTAAAATTAAGGCGACTAAAAACATAGGTGCCATCCGATCCCATCTGTACGGAATCGGCCAGACCACCTTGATCGGTCCAACCGTCAAATTGTGGAGAAGGGTATTCGTTAAACAGGTTATTGGCCCCGATTGTAAGTTTTAGATTATCTGAAAATGTATATCCCAAGCTTACGTCAACCGTCATAGCCGCTTCATAGATATCGGTGGCAACGGCATAAAGTGCATCTGCTTCCGCCTGTGTGGTAGCTGGTGAATCTACCCATTGAAAATCCTGGAGCGTTACCTCACTGAATTGCGTTAGGGAAACAAGTGCAGCAATTTTTTTGCAGGAGTACTGGAGATTTAGTCCGAATTTATAATCCGGAGCCGCGGCTTCCAAATACGCCTGGGAAAAAGGCCCGAAAAAGGTAAAGAGATTTAAATTCCCGTTATTGATTTTCTTTATTTCCAGATCGTTAAAATTACCAATCAACCCGGCTTTAATTCTTCCTTCATCACCCACAGCAAAATCATACCCTAAAACGATATCCAGACCTGTTGTCCGGGTATCAACTCCATTGGCAAAAAACTGCGCGGCATCTACTTTTAAAGGCCCCAGGATAGATTGATCTGTGAAATTATCAGTTAAGATGATACGATCGTCTACAGAAATGGAATAGGCATCAACCGTTGCGGTAAAGCCTCCTTTTTTAAAAGTAAACCCGATACTACCGTTAAAGGCTTTTTCTTCATTCAGCTGGCCTATTCCAAAAGCCTTGGTAACGGTACTGTTATTTGCCGAAAGGAGTGACGGAACCGATTCTCCGGCAACTATATTGTTAAATATGAGGTTGTAATACAATTGCGCCAGCGAAGGAGCTCTGAATCCTGATGAGAGCGAGCCTCTGATGGAAAAATTATCACTTACCTTTAATCTGCTGGCAATTTTAAAGTTAAAGGTGTTTCCAAAATCACTGTATTCCTCAAAGCGGAGCGCACCGCCTACCATAAATGTCTCACTCAGGTTAGCTTCGGTATCGAAATAAATTCCGTAATTAGTCCGATTTCTGTCTACCTCATTGTCAGGACTGTAGCCTGGAAATCCCTGAGAACCGCCGGGCAATTCATCACCATTGCTGTCGGTTGCCACCACCTGCGTGGCAGGATTGGTAATGGGCACGCCGTTTTCATCGTATAAAGCGTAGGAAGGTACTTCTCCCGCAAAGATTCCAAAATTTTCCGTCCGGAATTCAAATCCGAACGCTATATTTATTCCTGAAATTATATCGTCAAAATACCGGTTAAAGTCAAGTCCGGTAGTGTTTTGAGAAAGAAAGTGTCCACCCGCATCAAAATCTGTCGGCGAAGCATCCTGCATCGAGGCATTATTACTGCCTTTAATGAAGTAGTGAAAATTATTCTTTCCGTAAGTATTATTAAAATCCACATTCCAGCCATTAGCCATGGTATGCCGTACTCCGGCTGATACAGATACATCCGTTATATTTGACGTTATCCTGGGAGTAAACCCATTTGGGTGTAAACTCGGAACGGATCGGTTATCACCGTCGGCAAAACTTTCTCTGGAAAAAGCATACGCATCGGTGTCTCTGAAATTCCGTCCGCCAAAGGCATAAACTTCGGTATGATCATCTATCGGAATACCGGCATTCACCATAAAATTAAAACCATCAACTCCGGCACTTCCATATCCTTTTCTCCAACTAAAACCGGGACGTAATGTATTGTTTTTAGATAAAAATTCTGTGGTTACATTTACAAAACCTCCGTTTTTCCCCAGTGCGGCCCCGTAATTCGCATCGATTTTTACAGTTTCTCCATCAAAATTTTTGCTTTTGCCATCCAATCTGTTTTCGCCTTCAACATTGTTTAAGGTTTCTCCCGTTGCCGCTTCCCATCCATCGCCTATGGCCGTACTATAAGCACCGTAGGTAATTCCTCCGGAAAACCCGTTCGTATTATTTTTTAAGACAATATTGATAACGCCGGCAATAGCATCCGATCCGTATTGTGCGGAAGCACCATCTCTTAACACTTCTATTCTCTTGATGGCAGATGCCGGGATTGCATTTAAATCGGTTCCTGAATTTCCTCGTCCCCGGGTACCAAAAATATTTACGAGTGAAGACTGATGCCTCCTTTTTCCATTAATCAATACAAGCGTTTGATCCGGCCCAAGTCCCCTTAGCGAGGCAGGCACTATATGATCGGCACCATCCGAACCGGATTGCTTGGTGGCATTAAAGGACGGAGCAGCATACTGTAAAATATCATTTACTTCAACTTTTCCCGTTTGTGTGGCCAGTTCGGCAACATCCAGAACATCAACAGGTACCGGAGTATCTGTAGCGGTTCTTTTCGGACTTCTGGATCCTACCAATTGAATTTCATCTAATTGAACACCTTCATCCAGGGTTACGTTAATATTGGTTTTACCTGCCGTATTTATTTCAATCGTATTAAAGCCAACATAACTGTAAATAAGTACGGCATTATCGCTTACCGTAATGGTATAATTACCGTCGAAATCTGAAGTGGTTCCGTTTGTGGTTCCCTTTTCAATTATGTTAACTCCGGCCAGGGGAACTCCGTTGTTGTCTTTTACAACACCATTAATGGTGTTTTGAGAAAATACGAGTGTAACATTAATAAAAAATGCTACTACTAAAACATAAATTTGTTTCATAAAGGTTCTTTTTTGGTGGTTAATTTGTAATAAAAGTACTTAATAATTTTAACATTTAATAAAGTTCTATTTAAAGCAGGAGAAGTGCTATATTTGCGCGGTCTTAAAAATACACAGAAATGAAAGCCGGAATAGTGGGATTGCCTAATGTAGGAAAGTCAACATTGTTTAATTGTTTGTCAAATGCCAAAGCGCAGAGTGCTAATTTCCCATTTTGCACAATAGAACCCAATCTCGGGGTGGTAAATGTTCCGGATGCAAGGTTGGAAAAACTGGAAGAACTGGTAAACCCGGAACGGGTAATTCCTGCTACGGTAGAGATTGTTGATATAGCGGGTTTAGTAAGAGGAGCCAGCAAGGGAGAAGGATTAGGAAATCAATTTCTGGGAAATATCCGGGAGTGCAATGCTATTATTCACGTATTGAGGTGTTTTGATAATGATAATATTGTTCATGTAGATGGAAATGTAGATCCGGTAAGAGATAAAGAAACCATTGACATAGAGCTTCAGCTAAAGGACCTGGAAACCGTTGAAAAACGTCTGGAAAAAGTGGGGCGGGCCGCTAAAACGGGGGATAAGGAAGCCCTTAAGGAAAAAGCGGTATTGGACCGTTTTAAGGAAGCCCTGGAAAGCGGGATCTCGGCCAGAGCCGTTGTGGTAAACGAGGAGGAAGCAGAGATCATAAAAGGGTTTCAACTTCTTACGGCCAAGCCTATTCTGTATGTTTGCAATGTAGATGAAACTTCTGCAAAAGCCGGAAATGCCTATGTACACCAGGTACGGGAGGTTATTAAGGATGAAAATGCGGAAATTATTGTATTGGCAGTAGCTACCGAAGCAGATATTGCCGAACTGGAAACTTACGAGGAACGAGCTATGTTTTTGGAAGACCTGGGGCTGGAAGAGGCTGGTGTTTCCAAATTAATCCGGGCAGCTTATAAATTACTTAATCAGCAAACGTATTTTACAGCCGGAGAAAAAGAAGTCCGTGCATGGACCGTTGATGTCGGGGCTACGGCACCACAGGCAGCGGGAGTAATTCATACCGATTTCGAGAAAGGCTTTATTCGCGCGGAGGTAATTTCCTATAAAGATTATGTTCAGTTTGGAAGCGAAGCCAAAGTAAAAGAAGCCGGTAAAATGCGGGTTGAAGGTAAAGAATATATTGTAAAAGACGGAGATGTGATGCATTTCCGGTTTAATGTGTAGAAATTACTATTGCGTGCTTCTTCGTTTTCTTAACAGTCAAAATACCGGCTTGTTAATTATTTTGTTTTCTTCTGGTTTTATATATTGATTTGAGTTGTTATATTAGCAACGCAACGCAATTTTCCTGTTTTTTATGGCGCAAACATCTCAATATACCGAAGATAATATACGTTCTCTGGATTGGAAAGAGCATATTCGTATGCGTCCCGGAATGTATATAGGGAAACTGGGAGACGGATCTTCGGCAGACGATGGAATTTATATCCTTTTAAAAGAAGTGATTGATAACTGCATTGATGAGTATGTCATGGGTGCCGGAAAAACAATCGAAATCGCTATCAAGGATAATCATGTAAATGTAAGAGATTATGGTCGCGGTATCCCCCTGGGGAAAGTGGTTGACGTAGTGTCGAAAATGAACACCGGTGGAAAATACGATACCCGCGCTTTCAAAAAATCGGTAGGGCTTAATGGTGTGGGAACAAAAGCTGTAAATGCACTGTCTTCGTATTTCAGAGTAGAATCGAATCGGGATAATCAATCCAAAGTAGCAGAATTTAAGCAGGGAGAACTTGTAAATGACGAACCCGTAATCGATTCGTCCAGAAGAAAAGGGACTAAAGTAACCTTTGTGCCTGATGACGGCATTTTTAAACACTATAAATTCCGGAATGAGTATGTTGAGCGCATGCTCCGTAACTATGTGTATCTGAACCCCGGATTGACGATTGTTTTTAATGGAGAAAAGTTTTACTCCGAGAACGGATTAAAAGACCTGCTCGAGGATAATACCAATGCGGAAGATATGCGCTATCCGATTATTCACCTCAAAGGAGATGATATTGAAGTGGCCATGACGCATAGTAAAACCCAATACAGCGAGGAATATCATTCCTTCGTTAACGGGCAGAATACCTCGCAGGGAGGAACACACCTTTCTGCATTTAGAGAGGCCATAGTTAAAACAGTCAGGGATTTCTACGGTAAAAATTACGATGCGTCCGATATCAGAAAGTCTATTATTGCCGCAGTTTCCATTAAGGTGATGGAACCGGTTTTTGAGTCGCAAACCAAAACAAAATTAGGCTCAACCGATATGGGAGGAGGCTTACCTACAGTACGTACTTTTATAAACGATTTTATAGGGCGTAAGCTGGATAATTACCTTCATAAAAATCCTGAAACAGCCGAGCAGATACAGAAAAAAATAATACAGGCGGAGAAGGAGCGGAAAGAGCTGTCCGGTATCAGAAAACTGGCTCGGGAACGAGCAAAGAAAGCCAGCCTACACAATAAAAAACTGAGAGACTGCCGCGTTCATCTGGGGGATATGAAAAATGATCGCAGGCTGGAAACTACCTTGTTTATAACAGAGGGAGATTCGGCTTCCGGATCGATAACCAAGTCGAGAGACGTTAATACCCAGGCAGTTTTTAGCCTCAGAGGGAAACCCCTGAATTCTTATGGAATGAGTAAAAAAATTGTCTATGAGAATGAAGAGTTTAATCTTTTACAGGCTGCTCTTAACATTGAAGAATCTATAGAGAACCTGCGCTATAACAATATTGTAATTGCTACCGATGCTGATGTAGACGGAATGCATATCCGATTATTACTAATTACGTTTTTTCTTCAGTTTTTCCCGGAATTGATTAAAGAAGGGCATTTGTACATTTTACAAACCCCGTTGTTCCGGGTGAGAAATAAAAAGGAAACCTATTACTGTTATAGCGATGCTGAACGTAAGGAAGCAATTAACAGGCTTTCCGGAAAACCGGAAATTACCAGATTTAAAGGATTAGGAGAAATTTCGCCGGATGAATTCAAACATTTTATCGATGAGGATATCAGGTTGGAACCCGTGATGCTGGACAAGGCCATGTCTATCGATCAGCTTTTAAAATTCTACATGGGAAAAAATACGCCAGACCGGCAGGAATTCATTATCAAAAATCTTAAAGTAGAACTTGACGTAGCAAATGAAGAAACCTTATAAATCAAATAATTACCTTATTTTTTAATGGAAGATAATCAAGAACCTTTTATCGATGATGACGGATTAAATGATTCTGGGCAGGAGGATACACTAACACGTGTAACCGGTATGTATAAAGACTGGTTTTTGGATTATGCCTCTTACGTGATTCTAGAACGTGCTGTTCCCGCTATAGAAGATGGATTTAAACCGGTACAGCGCAGAATCATGCATGCACTTAAGGAACTGGACGATGGCCGTTATAACAAAGTGGCCAATGTAGTGGGGCATACCATGCAATATCACCCGCATGGTGATGCGAGTATTGCAGATGCGATGGTTCAAATAGGGCAAAAAGACCTCCTGATAGATACACAGGGAAACTGGGGAAATATTCTCACGGGCGATGGTGCTGCAGCTTCCCGTTATATAGAAGCAAGATTATCTAAGTTTGCACTTGAGGTTGTCTATAGTCCGAAAGTAACGGAATGGCAGCTGTCATACGACGGACGAAAAAGAGAACCCATACATTTACCGGTAAAGTTTCCGCTGCTTCTGGCACAGGGTGCCGAAGGTATTGCGGTTGGATTATCAACAAAAATACTCCCTCATAACTTTATCGAGCTGATCGATGCCTCCATAAAACACCTTAAAGGGCAGAAGTTTACTATATATCCGGATTTTCCGACTTCGGGAATTATGGATGTTTCCAATTACAATGACGGTATGCGCGGGGGGAAAGTGAGGGTGCGTGCCAAAATATCGCAAGTAGATAAAAACACCCTGGTTATTTCTGAAATCCCTTATAATACAAATACTTCTTCGCTAATCGATTCTATTTTAAAGGCTAATGATAAGGGAAAAATACGTATAAAACGTATTGAAGACAATACCGCTGCGGAGGTGGAAATACTGGTGCACCTTCCATCCGGAATATCTCCTGATAAAACCATTGATGCATTGTATGCATTTACGGCCTGTGAGTCTTCTATTTCACCTTTGGGCTGTATCATTGAAGATAACAAACCTATTTTTATCGGGGTTTCGGAAATGCTCAGGCGTTCAACCGATTATACGGTTGAGTTATTAAAATCGGAACTTGAAATACAGTTACAGGAGTTACAGGAGCAATGGCATTTTGCTTCTCTGGAACGTATTTTTATTGAGAATCGGATTTATCGGGATATTGAAGAGGAAGAAACCTGGGAGGGGGTTATCAAGGCTATTGACACCGGACTTAAACCTCATATCAAGCATCTTAAAAGAGCTGTTACCGAAGAAGATATTGTTCGGTTAACTGAAATTCGGATTAAGCGAATTTCAAAATTCGATATAGACAAGGCCAAACAACATATAGAGGCACTGGAAGGTAAAATAGCAGAGGTGAAGCACCACCTGGCCCATTTAATTGAATTTGCCATCGATTATTTTGTGAACCTGAAGAAAACCTACGGGAAAGGGAGAGCGCGAAAAACCGAGATTCGCGTTTTCGATGATATTGTGGCTACAAAGGTGGTTATTAGAAATACAAAACTTTATGTAAACCGGGAAGAAGGTTTCGTAGGAACTTCTCTTAAACGTGATGAATACGTTTGCGACTGTAGTGATATTGACGATGTAATTGTGTTTACGAAAGATGGAAAAATGAAAGTGACTAAAGTGGACTCCAAGACTTTTGTAGGTAAAGATATTATTCATGTAGCGGTATTTAAAAAAGGAGATAAGCGCACGATTTATAATATGATCTACAAAGACGGTCGGGGAGGCGCCAGTTATATAAAGCGTTTCTTTGTGAGTGGAATTACCAGAGATAAAGATTACGATCTGACCCAGGATAAAAAGCAATCTTCCGTATTGTACTTCTCAGCAAATCCGAATGGAGAAGCCGAGGTGGTTACCGTGAATCTGAGACAGGTGGGAAGTATTAAAAAATTAAAATGGGATCTGGATTTTGCGGATGTACTCATTAAGGGAAGGAACTCAAAGGGAAATATTGTAACCAAATATGCCGTAAAGAGAATCGAGCTGAAAGAGAAAGGGGTCTCTACGCTAAAACCCCGTAAAATATGGTATGATGAAGTAGTAAGGCGCCTTAATGTAGATAGCAGAGGGGAGTTGTTAGGAGCTTTTAAAGGAGATGACAAGCTGCTTATTGTTACGCAGTCCGGGGTAGTGAAAACCATTATTCCTGAATTGAGCACGCATTTTAACGACGATATGATTGTACTGGAGAAGTGGAATCGTGAAAAGCCTGTTTCGGCTATTTATTATGATGGTGAAAAAGAACGTTACTATGTAAAACGCTTTTTGATTGAAAATGAAAACAGGGAAGAACTCTTTATTTCAGAACACCCCAAAACACAGCTGGAAATTGTTTCTACCGAATGGAGGCCCGTTGTGGAGGTGGAATTCTCGAAACAACGAGGAAAAGATCAAAAGCCCAATCTGAAAGTAAACCTGGAAGAGTTTATAAGTATTAAGGGAATAAAAGCTCAGGGCAATCAACTGACCTCGAGCAAGGTGAGAAATATTAATGTTTTGGATCCGCTTCCCTATGAAGAACCGGAAGAGAGAAGTCCGGAAGAGATTGAAGTTATTGAAGAAGAAGATTTAAGCAACAAAGAAAACCATCCTCCTAATGACCAGGGGCAAACAACGCTCGAACTGGAATAAAAAAGCGGCTCAAAGAGCCGCTTTTATTTTTTAAGTATCTATTTCGTCTACTTCCGGGATTTTGTTTTTTCGCATGCGCATATTTAAAAATTCAACAAGGAGCGAAAAGGCGATGGCGAAATACAAATACCCTTTTGGAATAGCCCCTATCGAATTTCCAAATACCTCTAAATGCGATAAATGCGAAGCCTCGGCGATAAGCATAAAACCAATCAGAATAAGGAAAGAAAGTCCCAATACCTGAATAGAAGGGTGTTTATTGACAAATTCTCCGACCGGATTGGCAAACAACATCATAATTATTACTGAAACCACCACGGCTATAACCATTATTAAAAGTGCGTCATTCGGATTGGGAGATATTCCATTAGTCATTCCGATAGCCGTAAGAATAGAATCAAGCGAGAATACAGTATTAATAACGGTAATCTGAAGAATGGCGTTTGTGAGTGAGGTAGACCGGTGTTTTTTTACTTCACGCTCGTCATGACCCCGGTCTTCTACTTTTTCATGAATTTCCTTGGTGCTTTTGTAAATCAGGAACAGGCCGCCAAGAAACAGTATAATAGCCTGTCCGCTAACTCCGCCTTTAATCCAACTTTCGTTAAAATGCCAGAAAGGGTTTTTCATGGTGGTAAGGAACGATATTCCGAATAGCAGCGCAATTCGCATTACCATAGCGAGAAGAAGCCCAATATTAGTAGCTTTTTTTCGTTGCTTAGCCTCCAGTTTTCCGGCGGCAATGGAAATAAAAATGATATTGTCAATTCCCAATACAATTTCAAGAAAAGTTAGGGTGAGCAGAGCAACCCATGCATCCGGAGTAGTTAGAATTTCAAACATATTATTGAATTTTAGTCGCGGTTCCTTTTTGTTTATTGCTTTTGCCCACTACGCTGAACTCAAAAGTATAAGAATCAGACGACGTAGTGAGTATTTTAAAATGCAATGCCTTTTTTTCAGCCATCGATTTGGGCCTGAGTTTTTTTGCAATATACTCACAGTTGTTAATCCATTGAATTGAGGAAGTATCTGATTTCCCTTCAAAAAAATCAATTTCAATGGAGTCGTTTCTAATGAAAACAGTGGTTTTCTCTACCTCACCAATCCGGGCTGTATATGAAAATTTCCCGGTTTTAAAGTTTTCGCAATTGCGTTCTGTCCGATCGCAGGAAAAAAGCAAAGCAGCTATAACTACAGTAAATAGAAGTTCTTTCATAGCAATGCGCAAAATAAAAAAAAATTAGTTCTCGAAAACTTTAAAACTACCGTTTTTATAGAAGATAATTACTTTTTCAATTTCTTTTTTTGAGGCTGTCTCGTTTTTAGTACTCGGAGGTGTACTTTTTTCAGGTAAGGAAATAGAGTCGGGGAATTGTCCCTTTCCGTTTAATATCCAATACAGATTCACTTCCGGAAAAGTACGGGTCACTTTGAGAATAAAATCCAGACTGGGTTTATTCCTGCCTGAAAGTAAGTGGGAAATACTGGAACGCTGTACACCAATACGCTCTGCAAAAGCCGATGCCGAAATCCCGTAGTATTCGATAATTTTCTGTAGTCTTTTGGAAAAATCGCTCGTATTGACCATAGTTTACACTTGTAATCAATAATTTATAACAAATATACAGATAAAATAAATTTCCTTTGAAAATTAATCCTTATATAATAAATAAATAGCTAATTAAAACTTCAGATAAAATGTTTTAAAACATTGAAAATAAATTAATTAAGATTTATTATAAAAATTTTCTATATAAAGCATATTTTTTGTTTATTAATTTGACCAAGCGATCCGATATTTCATTAAAAAACGTTTACTTTGGTAAACTTATAAGTGTTTACCTTTGCGTTTCATCCATATAGGTATGCACGAACAATACACGACTTTTTTTAAGGAATCACGACAAAAATCCATTGCAGCAGTACGTTATGTAAATCTGGATTGTCTTAGCGCATTTTATAAAAAGTTGAATGCAACGATCAAAGTGATTGGACATTCGGTTGAAAACAGACCCATTCATTTAATGACTTTGGGTCAGGGTCCGGCTAAAATCTTTATGTGGTCTCAAATGCACGGAAACGAATCGACCACAACAAAAGCAGTTCTCGATTTGTTGTTGTTTTTATCGAATGCAGACCGTGAGTTTACGGAAACGACATTAACAAACTGCACATTGTATATTATTCCTATGCTAAATCCTGATGGGGCCGAGAGGTACACCAGAGAAAATGCCAACGGGATAGATTTAAACAGAGATGCCCTTGCTTTGACACAACCGGAAAGTGTTGTATTGCGAAAAGCCTTTGAACGTATTAAACCGGAGTTTTGTTTCAATCTGCACGATCAGCGTACCCTGTATAGTGTTGGGGAAAATCCGGTATCTGCCACCGTTTCATTTCTTTCACCCGCACAGGATGACCAACGTACGATAACTCCAAATCGGAAAACGGCCATGCAACTTATTGTGGCCATGAAACATTGTCTGGAACAATGGATACCGGGTCAGATAAGCCGTTATGATGATACGTATAACAATCAATGCGTGGGCGACACTTTTCAGGCTAAAGGTATTCCGACCATCTTATTTGAAGCAGGCCATTTTCCGGGGGATTACCAAAGAGAGAGAACACGGGAACTAATTTTTTATGCGCTTTTGGAGTGCCTGAAGGTAATTTCAGTCAATACAATAACTTCCTGCAAGGCGGACCGTTATTTTGAGATTCCTGAAAGTAAAAAATTATTTTTTGATATTCTTATCAAGAATGTAAGAGATCATGAAGATATAGGAGTTCTGTTTGAGGAAAAGCTTTCGGAAAACCGGATCATATTTTTGCCTAAAATAGAAAAAAAAGGCGCTTTGGCGGCTACTTACTTTGGACATCAATGTTTTGATTTAAACGATAATTCGGATCTTAAACACTTGAAAATGAACCCAAAACTTTACGAAATCCTTAACAATTATTAAAAAAAATTAACGAAAACGTTATAGATGATGTAAAAAATGTAACAAAACCTTTATTGTGGTTCATTTTTTTCATTTTTTTGTAGTCTAATTATTCACTAATCTTAATTAGAAATATAACTATGGCGAAATTCAAACTTGATGAAATAGATCATCAGATACTTGATATGTTGATTGACAATACCCGGACGCCGTTTACCGATATTGCAAAAAGACTTTTAATATCGGCGGGAACGGTTCATGTACGGGTTAAGAAAATGGAAGATGCCGGTATCATTAAAGGGTCTTCATTGACTTTAGACTATATTAAACTGGGTTATTCGTTTATTGCTTACGTCGGTATTTTTCTGGAGAAAACGCATCAAACCAAATTTGTAATTGAGCGCCTTAATGAAATCCCTAATATTACAGTGGCTCATATAACCACGGGTAAGTTCAATATTTTTTGTAAAATACGGGCAAAAGATACCAAACATGCCAAGGATATTATTTTTATGATTGACGATATTGAAGGTGTATCTCGTACGGAAACCATGATATCGCTCGAAGAAAGCATTAACGATAAAAAAAGGTTAATGCATTCTATCTTTAACGAATTATAAATTCATAAAAACAGATGGTTACCGCAAGTGAATTAACGCCCGGAGAATACGCCTCCTTTTATGAGCCTTATTTAAAAGCCTTACCACAGGAAGAACCCTTACTTTCTCTTATGAAGAGAACGGGAAGAGCGTTTGAAAAACAAGTCTCTGCCATTTCCGATAAAGAGTTGTTTTTTGCGTACGAGGCGGGAAAGTGGACCCTGGCAGAAGTATTGCTGCACATTATTGATGCGGAGCGGGTTTTTCAATACCGGTTGCTGAGGTTTGGAAGAAGGGATGCTACAGACTTGCCCGGTTTTGATGAGAACAAATACGTGCCGTATTCTCATGCGAATAAACGATCTGCGGAAAGCCTGATCAACGAGTTCAATGCCGTGAGAGCCAGCAGTATTTTCCTGCTGGAAACCATGACCCCGACCGACTTACAATTTACGGGAAGCGCAAATGGCTCCTCTATGTCTGTAAGAGCTCTGGCTTTTATAATCTGCGGCCACCAAATTCATCATTTCAGAATCATACGGGAGCGATATCTGAAATAAATTACAGAAGTTCTGAACCTTCTATTAGGTTTCCTCGCTTCCATCCGGAATTTCTATAGATTCGGAAGAAACCTCTGAATCGAAAGTCTCATCATCATCAAAATTTTCCATCGTGGAAGCTAATCGCGTACTCACTTTTACCAGGTAAATAGTGTCTTCCGTACGAACTTCTACTGCCTCAACGGTCTCATTACGGGCATTCTTAAAACTGATAACATCATCATCCCCATACCCGGAGGGGTACTTTTCGACCAGTAAAGCAAGGATCTCCTTGGTGAGTTTTTTGAAATCGACAATTATACGTTTCATCGTTTCAGTTAGTTGGTTGTTGCTTATACTAAAGTTAGTACAAATTATAAATTATCACCAACATTACAGTAAAAAAATTGAACATCTTTCCCGTTCGATCGGAATACTCCATATCTAAAATATTTCCTATATAAGTTCCCTTATCTAAAACCTTACAAATCCATCCCGGAATAATACGGTTAATTTTTTACGGGAAGGGTGTTTTTATAATAGTCAAAGGCTTCGAGAAGGATACCATGAGGTGCCTGCTGGTCAATAATAGGTTCGCCGATATTCTCTAAAAGAACAAAGTTAATATTACCATGCGAGTTCTTTTTGTCGAATTTCAAAATCTCAATGATTTTTTGAATATCGGTCTCACTAAAATCTACTTTCCCAAAGTATTCGGTAAATATCTGCTTTACAGCATGCGTGTGATTTATACTTAATCCGGCGAGTTGATTTGATATGTAGGCCTCCAGAATCATTCCGGCTGCTATGGCTTCACCGTGAAGCAAAGCTTCTTCCGGATTCTTTTCCAGGAAGTGCGATTCAATGGCATGCCCCAGGGTATGTCCGAAATTAAGGATTTTTCGAAGTCCGTTTTCACGGGGATCTTTAATAACAACACTGTTTTTAATAGCAACCGATGTGTGAATCAATTTACCTAAATCGGCAATCTTTAGCTCGGAAAGTTTACCCAGCATATCCCAGTAAGCAGCATCTCTGATCAAACCGTGTTTTAACATTTCAGCAAATCCGCTCAATAACTGCCTTTGTGGAAGGGTATTTAAAAAAACCGGATCTATGACAACCATTTCAGGGTAATTGATAACCCCTATCTGATTTTTTAACGAACCCAGATCCACTCCTGTTTTTCCTCCAACAGAAGCATCTACCATAGACAACAACGTAGTGGGGATATTAATAAAATCGATTCCACGTTTATAAGTGGAAGCTATAAAACCACCCATATCGGTAATAACGCCACCTCCGAGGTTGATTAACAAAGCTTTTCTGTCGGTGTCCAGATCTGATAATGCCCCCCAAATACCCATACAGGTATCTATGGTTTTATTTTGTTCTCCAGATTCTGTTTCAATAATCTCGAACTCACCATCCCATTCCAATGCTCCCGTAAATTCCGGTAAACACAGTGCATGTGTATGCTCATCTACCAGGATGAGTATTTTTGAATAGTTGTTTGAATGCAAATGGCCGGAAAGTTTTTGGTATCCATCCTCTTCAAAATAAACAAAATAACCTTGTGCATTAATTGGTGTCATTTTTTCTTTATTAAAGCACAAAATAACGAGTTTTAAACTTAAAATTTTAATTCTGCTAAGTATATTTGTTTCCACACTTAAAGAAACTTATGAAAGAAATTTTTAACGATACTGAAACGGCCTTTGCTTTAAAAAGCGATTCCGAGTTGGAACGCGCTTATTTCTTATTTAAATTAATTGCCAATGAACCCCTGGTCCGTATAGGAACTGCGGTTACCAACTTCGCCATAAAAACACATCTGCCTGTGGAAAAATTGATTCGGATGACCGTTTTCGATCACTTTTGCGGAGGAGTTACCGAAAAAGACTGCATGGGTGTGGTAGATGGAATGTTTGAGAAAAAAGTGTGTTCCGTACTGGACTATTCGGTGGAAGGAAAGGAAACGGATGATCAGTTTGAGTTTGCTTTACAAAAAACATTGGAGATACTTGATTTTGTTAAGGAAAAGGAGGCTATTCCTTTTGCCGTATTTAAACCAACCGGGTTTGGGCGTTTTGCCCTATATGAAAAACTGGGAAAAGGAAATGCGTTAAGTGTTGATGAGGAAAGAGAATGGAATGAAATAGTCATGCGTTTTGACAAGGTTTGTAAAAAGGCCCATGATCTGGATGTTTCGCTATTGATTGATGCCGAGGAAAGCTGGATGCAGGACGCTGCCGATGCATTGGTCACTCAAATGATGGAAAAATACAACAAAGAGAAACCCGTAGTATACAATACCCTACAAATGTATCGGTGGGATCGGCTCGATTATTTAAAAGACCTGCACGCTCTGGCAGAAGAAAAAGGTTTTAAAATAGGAGTAAAGCTGGTAAGGGGAGCCTATATGGAGAAAGAGAACGAACGTGCCGAAGAACATGGCTATCCCACGCCTATATGTGCCACTAAGGAAGCAACGGATATAAATTTTGATGCCGGTGTAAACTATATTTTAAATAATTTGGATGCAATTTCCTTATTTGCCGGCACCCATAATGAGCGTAGTTCGTATAAAATTATGGAACAAATGGCTGCTAAGGAAATAAAGGCAAACGATCCGAATATCTGGTTCGGGCAACTCTACGGAATGAGCGATCACATAAGCTTTAACCTCGCCAAAGCGGGATTTAATGTAGCCAAATATGTTCCTTTTGGCCCCGTTAAAGATGTAATGCCTTATTTGATCAGACGAGCAGAAGAAAATACATCGGTGGCTGGACAAACCAGCCGGGAACTCACATTGTTAAAAACCGAGAAAAAGCGCAGAAAACTGTAGGTTTTAACCATATTTTAACAGGTTGGTATTTACAAATGCAGGTGGTTTACATTATTTTAGTAGATTAATCAAAATAACCAACGTATTTTATGAAAAAGCCTGTTTTCATATGGAGCCTTCTGGGTATGGCTCTGCTATTAGTATCCTTTACATTGCCTATGAAAGAAAAGGAAAAGGATTTCCAAATTAAATATGAAAAAATAACACTGGACAACGGACTTGAAGTAATTCTTCATGAAGATCATTCAGACCCTATTGTGGCGGTTGCTACAATCATGCATGTTGGGTCTAATCGTGAAAAACCGGGGCGAACCGGATTTGCGCATTTTTTCGAGCATATGTCTTTTAACGATTCCGAAAATGCACCCCGGGGAGCAAACAGAAAACTTATTCCTGAATGGGGAGGTGCCCGAAACGGGGGAACATGGTCTGATGGTACTATTTATTATGAAGTAGTCCCTAAAGATGCCTTTGATAAAATTTTATGGATCGATTCTGACCGGCTCGGTTATATGATCAATACGGTAACCACAGAAGCATTGGAGCGTGAGAAACAAGTTGTAAAAAATGAAAAACGCGAACGCACCGATAATGTTCCTTACGGATATACCGATGAGGTAATCAGAAAGAACCTGTATCCTGAAGGGCATCCTTATAACTGGACCGTAATAGGTCAGCTCCCGGATTTACAGGCAGCTACACTGGAAGATGTAAAAGAGTTTTACGAAAAGTTTTACGGAGCGGGTAATGCCACCCTGGTTATTGCCGGCGATATTGATATAGAAGACACTAAAAAGAAGGTAGAACGTTGGTTCGGTGAAATTCGCAAAGGACCCGAAGTACAACCCATGACACCCAAACCGGTCAATCTCACTGCAACTAAAAAATTGTATTTCGAAGATAATTTTGCGAAACTCCCTGAGTTGAGAATGGTGTTTCCAACGGTAGAAGAATACAATAAGGATGTGTATGCATTAAACGTATTGGGGCAGCTGTTAAGCGGAAGTAAGAAATCGGTTTTATACCAAAAAATTGTAGAAGAGAAAAAACTGGCTCCCTCGGCCAGATCGTATCATAATGCGAATGAACTGGCAGGGGAATTTGTGTTCAGAGTGCGCGCCAATGCCGGAACGGACCTGGACGACATAAAGGCCGGAATTGAGGAGGCCTTAAAAGAATTTGAAGAAAATGGATTTTCGGATAATGAATTAAAACGGATCAAGGCCGAATTGGAAACGGGTTTATACAGTGGTGTAAGCACCGTGCTTAACAAAGCTTTTCAGTTGGCTATTGACAATGAATTTAAGGGAGATCCCGGCTATATTACTACCACGGCTCGCCTGACGGAGGCGGTAAGCAGGGAAGATGTGATGCGTGTATATAACACCTATATTAAAGGGAAAAATTATGTGATGACGAGTTTTGTTCCTCAAGGGAAACAGGAGCTCGCCGTATCCGGATCGGAATTGGCTGAGGTATATGTGGAAGAAGTTAAACAGGATGTAGATGCCGAAGAGGTAAGTCAGGGAGCTGAAGCCGAGTACGTAAAAACACCGTCTAAATACGATCGTTCAGAACCTGAATTTGGCGAATTACCGCTGTTTAAATCGCCTGAAATATGGATGTCTGAAGCGGCTAACGGGATAAAGATGTACGGAATTTATTATGAAGAAGTTCCTCTGGTGAATTTTACGCTTACTTTTAATGGAGGGCATTTTACCGAACCTATTGATAAGGCTGGAGTGGCAAACCTGCTTACAGACCTGATGATGGAAGGAACCGCTACCAAAACACCTGCAGAACTGGAAGAGGCAATCGGACTTTTAGGGGCTCAGATTAATATGTCCAGCGGAGTGGAGGAAGTGAGGATTTCGGCCACTTGCCTGGCAAAGAATTTCGAGGCCACCTGGGCACTGGTTCAGGAAATTTTACTGGAACCCCGATGGGATGAACAGGAATTTTCGAGACTTAAAAAATCGTTACTCACCGGCTTAAAAGGAAGAGAGGCTAATCCAACTGCTATTGCTGCACTGGCATTTAATGGTTTGGTATATGGAAAAAACCATCCGTTTGGCGTATCGTCAGCCGGAACCCTTAAAACCGTTGAAACCATTACCATGGACGATTTGAAACAATATTATGCGAAGAATATAGCGCCAAACCTGGCTGATTTTCATATTGCAGGTTATGTGGACCAACAGCGTGCCGAAAATGCCTTAAAGAGTTTCGATACCTCGTGGAAAAGTGTTTCCGCACCTCCTGTAAGCTATAACATCAGTACTCAGGATCATAAGAATAAGCTGTATTTTATTGATTTTCCCGGAGCTAAACAATCGGTTATCTATGCAGGGAAATTAGCGCTTTCTGCTAAGGATAAAGAATCGGCTAAGTTAGGTTTTGCTAACGAAATTCTCGGTGGAGGTTCCAGTGGCCGATTGTTTCAAACCCTTCGAATTGAAAAGGGATATACCTATGGGGCTTATTCGGGGATCAGTGATCGCCTGGAAGTGGCTCCGTTTATTGCCCGATCCAGTGTACGCGCCAATGCAACACTTCCGTCTTTAAAAATATTTAAAGAACTCATCGGGAATTACGGAACCGATTTTTCGGATAAAGAAGTAGAAACCACAAAAACTAAAGTGCTAAAAGCCAGTACAAGAGCTTATGAAAGCCTCGGGCAAAAGCTCTCCATTTTGCGAAACATTAGTAAGTTTAACAAGCAGCCTGATTTTATAGAGATGGAACAGAAGGAATTGGTAGATATGAAGCGGGAAGATTTTGTTTCCCTGATTGAGCACTATCTCGATGAAGAGGAGATGTTGTATGTAGTGGTGGGTGATAAGGCTACCCAATGGGATCTTATTAATGAATTTGGAAGAGAAGTAATTGAACTGGATATCCACGGAAATCCGGTAGCGGAATAGATAAGGGTTACCGACTGTTCTGTGTAAATGTAAATAGGATAACAAGCCCGCTTGTATTACAGGCGGGTTTGTTTTTTGCAACCCGCCCGCTTAGTGTTCTTCTGTAATATCTTTTAATAGCGCCTGCTTTTCACAATTTTCAACGGTGAGAGCTATATTTTGATCGTTAATTTCCCCTTCAATGACATATAGTTTACAGGAATCTCGTCGGGTATCGCTTCTGGAGAAATCTACATCACCGTTTTGAAGTATTTGATTGATCTGCACAGAATCGTAAGCCTTTTGCTTTATTTTATCTAGAACAGAGCTGTCATAAACCAGAGGTTTTGAGTTGATGTTTTTAAGCACCCGGGCATCCGGGAAATAACTACAGGATGCATTTTTCCTGTTTAAAAAAAATGCCAAAATAACCAGGCCTATGGCGAAACCGCCCATATAAAAGCCTAATCGCCTTAAAAAATTATTGTTCATTTAGAAAATAAGAAAATTAATATCGCTGTGACTGAGGTCAAACCAGTCTGCAACCGATTTATTGGTAAGTATTCCGTGATAAAAATAGAGTCCGTTTCGCAAACCGCGATCGAACCGAAGCGATTGTTCCAAACCGCCATCTTCCCCGATTTTAAGCAGGAAAGGAGTGCAAATATTACTAATTGATATCGAAGCTGTTCTGGAATAACGGGAGGGTATATTGGGCACGCAGTAATGCACCACTCCGTGCTTTTCAAAAGTGGGTTTGTTATGCGTGGTTATTTCACTCGTTTCAAAGCACCCGCCCATATCAATACTCACATCGATTATAACCGCTCCTTTTTTCATGTTTTCCACCATGGTTTCCGAGACTACCACGGGCGCACGGTCTTTTCCCCGAACCGCACCTACAGCCACATCGCAGCGACGCAGTGCTTTAAATATATTTTTGGGCTGCAGGGTGGAGGTATAGATAGTTCTTCCCAGGCTGGTTTGAATGCTTCTCAGGCGGGTGATGGAGTTGTCGAAAATTTTAACATTGGCACCCAGGCCAATAGCCGATCGGGCAGCAAATTCTCCAACGGTTCCCGCTCCAATAATAACCACTTCCACAGGAGGTACTCCGCTGATATTACCAAACATCAACCCGTTGCCTGTTTTTGAATGGGTGAGCAATTCGGCAGCAATAAGTACCGAAGCAGTACCGGCAATTTCACTTAAAGAGCGTACCGCGGGGTAGGAACCGTCCTCATCCCTTATAAACTCAAAAGCCAGGGCGGTAATGCGTTTTTTGGCCAGCGCCTCGAAATATTTTTTCGATTGCGTTTTAATCTGTAAAGCAGAGATAATAGTGGTTTGCGGATTGATCATTTCAATCTCCTTAATTGTAGGAGGTTCTACTTTAAGGATAATAGGGCAGGAGAATACCTTTTTGGTGTCCTTTGTAATTTCACCTCCCGCTTCGCTGTAATCTTTATCCGTAAAATTAGCACCCAGCCCGGCACCAGATTCAATCATAACCCGGTGTCCGTGCCCGCTCAGGGCATTTACCGCATCGGGGGTTAAGCACACTCTTTTTTCCTGATAGGCATTTTCTTTAGGGATTCCGATAAACAACTCGCCCTTCTTCTTCAGAATTTCAAGGGTTTCTTCCTGCGGCAGCAGTTGTTGCTTCGTAAAAGGCGATTTTGGTTGATTCATTTAGATAGTGCTACAAAGAAAGCATTAGGCAGAAACTTTATTATCTTCCTCTTTTTGTTGGTAGAATTTACGGATGAAGTCTTTACTTTCGTATTCGCTTAACTCTTTGTCAATCTTTTTCAGATCGATCTTATTAACATATTTGTCTACCAATTTTATTCGAATCAGGTATACGAAAGGAATTACGATCATCATAATTGGGATAACGTAATAGATTTCAAATTCGTCCCAGTATTGAAGTTCTTCGTTAAGTGAGCTAAAGAATTGAAAAACATACATGCTCAGCGGAATCAAAATGACATGATACCACCAATGCTTACAAGTAAAGAACCATAATGTTAATAAAAGTATAGGAACCAACTTGTTTAGAAAAATCCACATACTATAATAAACACTACCTTGATATTTACTCTCAAAAGTAAATAAAAAAGTTTCCCATACAGGTTGGTCTGGGAAACTTTCATACAAATAAAATATATAAGGTGATATAGCAATGAGAATAGCTACAATGCTACCCAGCTTTAGGCTTCTTGACCTTATTGTAATCAACTCCTTGTTTTGGTTGTTGTTGGTAGAGGCTGTCTTCATCTGCTAAACTGTTCGGACTACAAGATACAAATAAAACGGCAAATAACGACAACAAGGTTAAGGTAGATAGAATTCTTCTGATTTTCATTTTTCTTTAATTTTTTTGGTTAATAATGAGGTGAACCAGGGTCAAACCTACCCCAAAAAAACTTACGAAAAAGAGAAAGTTTAGCCGTATCTTTGTCGGATTTATTGTGCAGTTTATCGATGAAGTACTGATAACACTGAAATGTCACAAAATGCCAACAAAGCGGCCTAAAGGCCAAATATAGGAAAAATACACTAATCGATCACTAATTTTCTGGCGTTTTTATCAATGAATTCCATTTTCACCATTACGGCGTCCTCCGGAAGCAGGTTGGAAACGCGTTCCGGCCACTCGATTAAAAGCCAGGAATCATCGATAAAATAATCCTCAAACCCAAGATCGTACGCTTCGCTTTCGTCTTCTATTCTGTAAAAATCAAAATGGTATACCATACCCTCTTTGCCCTGATATTCATTTACAATACTGTAAGTGGGACTACTTACATCACCGGAGACTCCCAAAATACGGGTAAGCGCCTTAATTAAAGTGGTTTTTCCCACCCCCATGGGGCCGTCGAAAAGTATGATCCTGGAAGTAACCTCTTTTAACAGCCGGCCGGCAGCTTCATTGATATCCTGTAAAGTGTAGGAAATTTCCATAGCAATACTTAACGAGGTTCCAGCACCACAAAGGGAACAATCATTTCCTGAAGTGAAACGCCACCGTGCTGGAAGGTATTTCGGTAGTAACTCACATAGTGGTTATAATTATTGGGATAGGCAAAAAACAGATCGCTTTTGGCAAAAATAAAAGAACTGCTCATATTGATGGTGGGCAGCCCTACATCTTTCGGGTTCTTTACATGAACTACTTCTTTATCTTCAAAAGAAAGACTTTTTCCCGTTTTGTACCGGAGGTTTAAGCTGGTGTCTCTGTCTCCGATTACCTTGGAGGGGTTTTTTACATTAATAGTACCGTGATCGGTAGTGAGAATTAATTTGAAACCAAGTGCATGTGCCTGTTGAATAATTTCCAGAAGCGGAGAGTTCTTAAACCAACTCTGTGTTAAAGATCGATAAGCCTTATCGTTGGAAGCCAATTCTTTTACTACTTCCATTTCGGTTTTGGAATGCGAGAGCATATCCACGAAATTATAGACCACGGCAACCATATCAAGATCCTTATGGGAACGAAAATTTTCCGCCAATTTTTTTCCGGCTTTCAGGCTGGATATTTTGTGATACTGCCAGGAAATATCTAATCCGAGGCGGCGAATTTGTTCTTTCAGAAAATCGTTTTCAAATAAATTCTTACCTCCCTCATCGATATCGTTTTTCCACAGTTTGGGATGTAATTTTTCCATATCGGCAGGAGTTAATCCCGAAAATATGGCATTCCTGGCATATTGGGTGGCCGTAGGCAGGATACTGTAATATGCGGTTTCCCGTACTTTTTTGTAATGGGAGGCCAGGATACCTTCAAAAGACATCCACTGATCATAACGGAGGTTGTCGATAACCACAAAGAGTACGGGTTGTTTGGTTTGCAATTCAGGAACTACCAGCTCTCTAAACAATGTATGCGATAATATAGGAGCACTATCGCCGTTAAACCAGTCTTTATACTTTTTCTCAATAAACTTACCGAACTGGATATTGGCCTCCACCTTTTGAGACTCCAGAATTTCCAGGAGTCCTATATCTTCTATCTCTTCCAGTTCCAATTCCCAGTACATGAGTTTTTTGTATAGCTCGGCCCAGTCTTCAAACGAATTTACCATGGCCAGTTCCATAGCTATTTTACGAAATTCCTGCTGGTAGTTGGAAGTGGTTTTTTGAGATACCAGCCTGGAATGATCCAGATTTTTCTTGAGCGATAACAGAATCTGATTGGGGTTCACCGGTTTGATGAGGTAATCTGCAATTTTCGAACCGATTGCTTCTTCCATGATGTATTCTTCTTCACTCTTTGTGATCATTACAACCGGTAATCCGGGTACCTTGGCCTTTATTTCACTAAGGGTTTCCAGTCCGGTAAGTCCGGGCATATTTTCATCCAAAAAAACAATATCAAAAATATCTCTTTCAATTTCCTCAAGCGCTTCCATGCCGCTTTGGGCAGTAACTACCTGATAGTTTTTTTGTTCTAAAAAAAGAATATGTGGTTTGAGTAAGTCTATTTCATCATCTACCCAAAGTATCTTTATATCATTCATATACGTATATTTGCGCTACTAAATTCGTCGCGGTTTGAAAAAATCAAACAAACTTAAAGTATTTAACGATCCAATTTACGGATTTATTACCATACCGAACGAACAGATTTTTGCATTAATTAATCACAGATATTTTCAACGTTTACGCAGAATTTCCCAAATGGGACTTTCATATCTGGTTTACCCCGGAGCGCACCATACCCGCTTTCATCACGCACTGGGAAGCATGCATTTAATGACCAAAGCAATTCAAGTGCTTCGTTATAAAGGAGTTGCTATCTCGGAAGATGAAGAAAAGGGGCTGCTAGCAGCCATCCTGCTTCACGATATCGGACACGGACCCTTTTCGCATGCTATGGAAAACAGTATTGTAAACGGAGTTCATCACGAACAGATATCGCTGTTTTTTATGGAGCGATTGAACCGTGAATTTAACGGAAGTTTAACACTGGCTATTCAGATATTCAACGGTACCTATCCGCGTAAATTTATGCACCAATTAGTCTCCGGCCAGTTAGACATGGATCGGTTGGATTACCTTAAGAGAGATAGTTTTTTTTCCGGCGTGTTTGAAGGGAATATCAATGCAGAACGACTGATCGCTATGTTGCATGTGGTAGACGATCATTTGGTGGTGGAAGAAAAAGGTATTTATTCGGTAGAAAAATTTTTGGTGGGAAGGCGTTTGATGTATTGGCAGGTATATCTTCACAAAACCAGCCTGGTTGCCGAACAATTGTTGATCCGGGTTTTAAAACGAGCGAAAGAGCTATCGGAAAAAAGAGAAATGCTCCATACCGATAATCCGCTCCATTTTTTCCTGAAACACCGAATTACACGGGATAATTTCACAGAAGATATTCTGGAACGTTTTTCAACGCTGGACGATGTGGATGTCATGGCAGCAATGAAGACCTGGCAATACGATGAAGATTTCATTTTGTCGAGATTGTGTACCATGATTTTGAATCGTGACCTGCTGAAAGTTAAGGTTAAGAAAAAGCCGGTTGGCAAAAAACGGTTAAACCGATTGAAGGAAGAAGTAAGAACACAATTTAATATTAGCGATAACGAAGTTGATTATTTTGTGTTTTCGGGAAGTGTTTCTAATCAGGCCTATCGCACCGACAAACAAAATATTCGTATTCTTACACCTAAAGGCAGTGTGGTGGATGTGGCAAAAGCTTCCGATCAATTTCATATTAAAGCACTTTCAAAACCCGTTGTCAAATATTTTCTCTGTTATCCTAAAACCTGACAATTAAGAGTTTTTTGTTACTTTTGCGAGAATGAAATTTACGGCAAGTCAAATAGCAGGCCTTTTAGAAGGAGATATTGTTGGAGATCCTGATGTTGAAGTATTCAGGCTGGCTAAAATAGAAGAAGGAAATGAAGGTTCCCTTACTTTTTTGGCAAATCCTAAATACAAACCCTACATTTATAGTACCAAGGCTTCTATTACCATAGTAAATAAAGATTTTGAGTCTGATGAAGACCTTTCCACAACATTGATTAAGGTAGAGGATGCTTATAAGTCTTTTTCAAAACTGCTGGAGTACTATAATCAGGTAAAAATGAATAAATCGGGGATTGAGCAACCCAGTTATATCTCCGATACGGTTTCTTATGGAGACAATTGCTATATAGGAGCATTTACCTATATAGGAAACAATGTAAGCATTGGAGATAATGTTAAAATATATCCGAATGCTTATATAGGCGATAATGTTACCGTGGGAAATGATGTGGTGATCTTCTCGGGTGCAAAAATTTATTCGGAATCACAAATTGGCAATTATTGTGTAATTCACAGCGGAGCGGTAATAGGAGCTGATGGTTTTGGTTTTGCTCCCAATGAAAATGGTGAATATTCCAAGGTGCCGCAAACCGGGAATGTGATTTTGGAAGATTATGTTGATATAGGTGCAGGGACCACAATTGACAGAGCTACGCTTGGATCGACCATTATACGCAAAGGTGTAAAACTGGATAATCAGATCCAAATTGCACATAATGTTGAAATAGGAGAACATACGGTAATTGCAGCCCAGACCGGGATAGCCGGTTCTACCAAAATTGGAAAAAATTGCATGATTGGCGGGCAAGTGGGGATTGTGGGCCATATTACCATCGGAGACCGGGTTAAAATACAGGCTCAGAGTGGTATTGGTCGGAATGTAAAAGACGATGAAGTACTTCAGGGTTCGCCCGCATTGAATTATGGCGATTACAATAAATCGTATGTTCATTTCAAAAACCTGCCGGATTTGGCAAAAACAATTCACAAATTAGATAAAAAAGTAAACAATGAGTGATACTGTGGTAAAGCAGCGCACTATTGCCAAAGAGGTTACACTTAAAGGAGTTGGATTACACACGGGAAAGGAAGTAGAAATGACCTTCAAACCCGCTCCTGAAAATCACGGCTATGCCTTTAAAAGAATTGATTTGGAGGGGCATCCCATCATCGAGGCCGATGCAAATTATGTAGTGAACACACAACGGGGAACGAATCTCGAAAAAAAGGGAGTTAAAATTCAAACGTCCGAACATGTCCTCGCAGCTTTGGTAGGCCTGGAAATTGACAATGTATTAATAGAAATGGATGCTTCGGAGCCCCCCATTATGGATGGTTCGTCTAAGTACTTTGTTGAAGCCTTGCAGCAAGCCGGTATCATGGAGCAGGACGCTGTTCGGGAGGAATATGTGGTAAAAGAAGTGATTTCGTATATCGATGAAGCCACCGGTAGTGAAATTACGGTAATCCCCTCCGATGAGTATCAGGTAACCACGATGGTTGATTTTGGCACTAAAGTTTTAGGTACGCAGAATGCTACGCTTAAACACTTATCCGATTTTGTAGAAGAAATAGCCGATTCAAGAACGTTTAGCTTCTTACATGAACTGGAAATGCTTCTGGAAAACGGATTGATAAAGGGAGGAGATCTTAACAACGCCATCGTTTATGTGGATAAAGAATTATCCCCGGAAACAATGGAACGCCTTAAAGTGGCCTTTAAAAAAGATTCCATTTCGGTAAAACCAAATGGAATACTGGACAATTTAACATTACATCATCCAAACGAAGCAGCCCGGCATAAGCTTTTGGATGTTATTGGCGATTTGGCATTAATAGGTATTAGGATTCGGGGTAAGGTAATTGCCAATAAACCCGGACATTATGTGAATACACAATTTGCCAAAAAGCTGTCGAAACTTATCAAAATAGAAAAAAGGAATAATGTTCCGACGTTCGATTTATACCAGCCTCCTTTAATGGATGTGGCTCAAATAATGAATATGTTACCGCATCGTCCTCCTTTTTTATTGGTGGATAAGATAATAGAGCTTACCGACACCCATGTTGTGGGGATTAAGAATGTTACAATGAACGAGCCGTTTTTTGTGGGCCATTTTCCGGGAGCGCCTGTTATGCCTGGGGTATTACAGGTAGAGGCCATGGCTCAGACAGGTGGAATACTGGTACTTAGCTCTGTTCCGGACCCGGAAAATTACCTTACGTATTTTATGAAGATAAACAATGTTCGGTTTAAGCACCAGGTATTACCCGGTGATACACTTGTTTTTAAACTGGAACTTTTATCTCCTATTCGACGGGGAATTTGCCATATGCAGGGATATGCTTATGCCAATGGCAAACTGGTAACCGAGGCCGAGCTAATGGCTCAAATTGTTAAAACAAAAGATACCGAAAAGAAATGAATCAACCCTTAGCATATGTACATCCCGGAGCCAAAATAGCTAAAAATGTAGTTATAGAGCCCTTTACAACAATTCATAACAATGTGGTTATCGGCGAAGGAACCTGGATTGGTTCTAATGTAACCATTATGGAAGGTGCCAGAATCGGTAAGAATTGCAATATATTTCCCGGTGCTGTTATATCAGCCCCTCCCCAGGATTTAAAATACCAGGGAGAAGATACCATTGCCGAAATTGGGAATAATGTAACCATAAGAGAATGCGTGACCATTAATAAAGGTACGGCAGACCGTATGAAAACGGTAATAGGTAATGATTGTTTGATAATGGCCTACTGCCACATTGCACATGACTGCGTTGTTGGGAATCATTGTATTTTTTCAAACAACAGCACGCTGGCCGGACATATTTCGGTTGGAGACTATGTTGTTCTTGCCGGAATGACGGCCGTACATCAATTTTGTTCCATAGGGAATCATGCCTTCGTTACCGGAGGATCTTTGGTCCGTAAAGATGTGCCTCCCTTTGTAAAAGCTGCCAGGGAACCGCTTTCTTATGTGGGAATTAATTCGGTAGGCTTAAGAAGACGGGGTTTTGATTCGGGCAAAATCAGGGAAGTTCAGAATATTTACAGAATATTATATCAAAAGAATTATAATAATAGTCAGGCAATGGAGATTATAGAAGCCGAAATGGAAGCTACTCCTGAAAGAGATGAAATCCTTCAGTTTATAAGAGATTCTCAGCGTGGTATTATGAAAGGATATTTCAGTAACAATTAAATTTTTATGGCAACAACTTCAGATATTAGAAAAGGATTGTGTATTAAATACAACAATGATATATACAAAATAGTAGAGTTTTTACATGTAAAACCGGGTAAAGGACCCGCTTTTGTGAGAACCAAACTAAAGAGTTTGACTACTGGTAAGGTACTGGATAATACGTTCTCGGCTGGACATAAAATAGAAGATGTTCGCGTGGAGACCAGATCGTACCAATATCTTTATGCGGAAGGAGACACCTATCATTTTATGAATACCGATGATTATAACCAGATTACACTGCAAAAAGATACTCTAGACGCTCCTGATCTTATGAAGGAAGGAGAGGTGGTTACCATCATGTTTAATACCGAGGATAGTATGCCGTTATCGGTGGAAATGCCCGCTAGTGTGATTCTTGAAGTTACACATACCGAGCCCGGTGTTAAAGGAAATACGGCTACCAATGCTACTAAACCTGCTACGGTAGAAACAGGTGCCACCGTAAATGTTCCGCTCTTTATTAATGAAGGAGATAAAATAAAAGTGGAAACTGAGAAGGGAACGTATATGGAAAGAGTTAAAATATAACTTTAACGAATAGTGTGTAAATAATTATAAACTAATTAGTTAATGAAATTCAATCAACCGCATTCACTAAAGCAGATAGCAACTATTTTACGTTGTGAATATGTGGGAGATGATAATTTCGAGGTATTGGGCATGAATGAGATCCACGTGGTAGAACACGGCGATATCGTTTTTGTTGATCATCCTAAATACTACGAAAAGGCATTAAATTCAAAGGCTACAGTAATTCTTATTAATAAAGAGGTAGCATGTCCGGAGGGTAAAGCCTTATTGATTTCTGAAGATCCGTTTAGAGACTTTAATGTCCTGACCCGTTATTTTAAACCTTTTGAAAAAGCATCTTCTCAAATTTCGCCGAGTGCCCGGATTGGCCAGGGTACAATTATTCAACCCGGATGTTTTATCGGGAACCATGTTCAGATAGGAGAGAATTGCCTTATTCACAGTAATGTAAGCATTTACGATCATTGTGTTATTGGCAGTAATGTAGTGATCCATGCGGGGACCGTATTGGGAGGTGATGCATTTTATTATAAAAACAGGCCCGAAGGGTTCGATAAACTGCTTTCCGGCGGGCGGGTACTTATTGAAGATAATGTAGATCTGGGCGCTCTTTGTACAATTGATAGAGGAGTTACGGGAGATACAACCGTTAGAGAAGGAAGTAAAATTGATAATCAGGTGCATATAGGGCATGATACGGTAGTTGGAAAAAAATGCCTCATTGCTTCTCAGGTAGGTATTGCAGGGTGCGTTGTAATAGAAGATGAAGTGACCATTTGGGGACAGGTTGGGATGACCAGTGGAATTACCATTGGGACTAAAGCGGTGATATTGGCTCAATCCGGAATTAGTAAATCTTTGGAAGGACACACCACATATTTTGGTTATCCCGCCGAAGAAGCTAAGAAAAAATACAGAGAACTGGCAAGCATTCGCAGAATACCCGATATTATCAAAAAAATAAACTAAGAATCGGTAACAATAGGTTTGCTTTTAGAAAGGAAATTCTATTTTTGCACAATCAAATTAAAGACAAAAAAATGAGTGTACTGGTAAATAAGGATTCTAAAATAATAGTTCAGGGATTCACAGGAAGTGAAGGTACTTTTCATGCTGAACAGATGATTGAATACGGAACGCAGATTGTCGGGGGTGTTACCCCTGGAAAAGGCGGTCTGGAACATCTGGGTAAACCCGTTTTCAATACGGTTAGAGAAGCAGTAGAACAGGTTGATGCCGATACATCCATTATTTTTGTACCCCCGGCTTTTGCTGCCGATGCTATTATGGAAGCTGCCGATGCCGGCATTAAAGTCATTATTACAATTACCGAGGGGATCCCTGTTGACGATATGATTAAAGCCTATGCTTATATTAAAGATCGGGATGCACGTTTGGTGGGCCCTAACTGCCCCGGTGTAATCACTCCGGGAGAGGCAAAGGTTGGAATCATGCCCGGCTTTGTGTTTAAGAAAGGGAATGTGGGAATTGTTTCCAAATCAGGAACTCTTACGTACGAAGCAGCTGATCAGGTGGTTAAACAAGGTTTGGGTATCACCACGGCTATTGGAATTGGAGGAGATCCCATTATTGGAACAACAACAAAGGAGGCGGTAGAGCTTTTAATGAACGATCCGGAAACCGAATGCGTGGTCATGATTGGAGAAATAGGAGGGCAGCTGGAAGCAGATGCTGCGAAATGGGTGAAAGAAAATGGAAATAAAAAACCGGTAGTTGGGTTTATTGCCGGTGAAACAGCTCCAAAAGGACGTACCATGGGGCATGCAGGTGCTATTGTGGGAGGTGCCGATGATACGGCTGAGGCCAAGAAAAGAATTATGAGAGAGTGTGGGATTCACGTTGTGGATTCACCGGCCGAGATAGGTAAGAAAGTAAGTGAAGTACTCCGATAAGGAGTCGCTTTAAATATAGAAAGCCTGCTGAAAAGCGGGCTTTTTTGTTTTAAGATAAATATAACGCATCTTCACAACTTATTGGGTTTTACAGCTCATTCAAAAGAAGTATATTTGGTTTTACTAATCAACATAAAGAAAACAGTTTTATTTCATGAAATTACTAGAAGGAAAAACCGCAATTATTACTGGCGCGAGTAGAGGTATAGGTAAGGGAATAGCCAAAATTTTTGCAAAAAATGGGGCTAATGTGGCTTTTACATATAGCTCATCGGAAGATGCAGCGCTGGCCCTAGAAAAAGAGTTAGCCGAAGAGGGAGTTCATGCCAAATCCTATAAAAGTGATGCCGCAAATTTTGAACAATCACAGGAACTCGCAGCTCGTGTATTGGAGGATTTTGGTGCTATCGATATCCTGATAAACAATGCGGGGATTACCAAGGATAATCTTCTTATGCGAATCTCGGAAGACGATTTTGATAAGGTAATCGAGGTGAACCTTAAATCGGTATTCAACATGACAAAAGCAGTACAGCGAACCATGTTGAAACAACGAAGTGGTTCTATTATTAATATGAGTAGTGTTGTTGGGGTGAAAGGAAATGCCGGACAGACTAATTATGCCGCTTCAAAAGCGGGAATATTAGGATTTACCAAATCGGTGGCCTTGGAACTGGGCTCCAGAAATATTCGCTGTAATGCCATAGCCCCGGGTTTTATTGAAACTGAAATGACAGAAAAACTGGATGAAAAAACCGTACAGGGCTGGAGAGAGGCAATTCCGTTGAAACGAGGAGGAACTCCGGAAGATGTTGCCAATGCCTGCCTGTTTTTGGGCTCTGACCTGTCGGCATACGTAACGGGACAGGTACTCAATGTTGACGGGGGAATGCTTACGTAAAAATGGAGATACAACAAAAAGCATTAATTATTCTGGGGAGCTCCCGGTCTGACGGAAACACCAGAAAACTAGTCGATTATATTAATGAATCCCTGCAATGGGAAGTGGTTGATTTACTTGAAAAGGAAATTGCATATTACGATTATGAGTATAGGAATCAACACGATGATTTTGGCGATATTGCCTTAAAAATGGGGGAAGCCGACCTGATCTTGTTTGCTACTCCGGTGTACTGGTACAGTATGTCAGCTCCTTTAAAAACCTTTTTCGATCGCTTGTCAGACCTGGTGCGTATAAAGAAAGAACTCGGCAGAAAGTTAAAAGGGAAGCAGATGGCCGTGCTGAGCTGCGGATCTGAACCTCTTGATTTTGATTTTTATATTCCATTTAAAAAATCGGCTGCGTATTTAAATATGCATTATATAGGCGATGTGCACGGATGGATGACCACAACATCTGTTTCTGAAGAGGTATTACAAAAGTTAGATGCTTTTAAAGAGAAACTAAATGAGACTTCATAATGGCTACCGAGACGGTTCTTTATATTATTATGGCTGGAATAATCGCTTTGTGTTTAAGCGTATTTCAGTATTACTATAAGCAAAGACATCGTTCCGGTTTATCCCCGTTATTTGCCTTCCTGAGATTTTTAGTGTGGTTCGGGTTGTTCCTGCTGCTTATCAATCCGAAAGTTACCCGGCGAAGCTATGAAAAAGAAAAAGCATCGCTGGTTATTGCAGTTGATAACTCATCGTCTGTCAATTTCCTTAAGAAAGGAGAAGAAGCCGTTGAAGTAATGCAGCAATTGCTGGATAATGAGGAACTGGATAAGCGTTTCAATCTGCAGGCCTATATGGTATCGGATGGAATTAAAGAATTGGATTCATTGACGTTTACCGGAAAAAGATCGGATTTATCGGGTGCTCTGTCCGGACTCAAAAAACTATATGCGAACTCCACAGCTCCGGTGGTACTTATAACCGATGGAAATCAGACGTATGGAGAAGACTATGAATTTAGCTCAAGAAGATTTGATCAGCCGGTGTACCCTGTTGTTTTGGGAGATACCATACCCTATACCGATATTACTGTAGCGCGAATTAATATTAACCGATACGCCTTTTTAAAAAACCGGTTTCCCGTGGAGATATTTACACAGTATACCGGGAAAGAAGAAGTTTCCAGTATACTTACTATAAAACAGGGGAGAACCGTATTGTTTTCCAAACCGGTAACATTTAGCGAGAATCAAAAGTCTCAGGTGGTTTCAACCACCATTTATGCGGGTTCGGTTGGTGTACAGCAGTATCAGGTTACATTATCTCCTGTTAATGAAGAAATTAATACCAGTAATAACACCCGTTCATTCGCCATAGAAGTTATAGACGAACGCACCAATGTCCTGTTGGTTAGCGATATTTCACATCCGGATGTGGGAACCCTAAAAAAAAGTATTGAAAGTAACCAACAACGAACGGTAACGGTTAAAAGAAGTAATGAAGTACATACGTCTTTAGACAATTACCAGCTCGTAATTTTGTATCAACCCACGGCAGCTTTTAAAAATGTATGGGAAGCTGTGAAAAAGCATTCCAAAAATGTATTTTTTATAACAGGTACTCAGACCGATTGGCAGTTTTTAAACGGTATTCAAAGTGATTTTGAAAAGGAACGAAATTTTCAAACAGAAGAATATCAACCCGTAACTAACCCTTCCTTTCACGCGTTTCAGCCCTCGGCCCTGGACCTTTCAGGATTTCCTCCGCTAAAAGGTTTTATGGGAGAAGTGCAAATAAATACGGCATACGATGTATTGCTCACAAAAAAAATACAAAATGTAGAAACCAATACACCATTGATGGTAACGATGAGTTCTGAGGAAAAGAGAAAGGCACTCCTCCAGGGAGAAGATTTGTGGAAATGGCGTATGCAGAGTTTTTTAGATACCGGATCGTTTGAAAGCTTCGATACTTTTTTTGGAAAATGTATTTTCTATTTATCTTCAAAAAAACGTTCCAACAGGCTCACCACAGACTATGAGTCTTTTTATTATGGGAATAGTGATATTAACATCTCGGCTTCTTATTTTGACAGTAACTACATTTTTGATCCTAATGCACAATTAAACATTGTTGTCAGCAATGTAGAGTCAGAAGAAGTATACCGATTTCCTATGTTATTGAAAAATAATTATTACGGAGTTGATTTAAGTAATTTAAAGCCCGGAACCTATAATTTTACAGTCAGTGTAAACGATCATAATTTTTCTGCATCAGGTAGGTTTACGGTGTTACCCTTCGATGTGGAGAGTCAGTTTATGAATGCCGACTTAAAAAAACTTAAAATACTTGCTGCTAATACGGGAGGAGCTTATTATACTCCTACTGAAACCGATAAACTGATTAAGAATTTACTGGAGGAAGAACGTTATACACCGGTGCAAAAAAGCGTTGAAAAAAGTGTATCTTTAATCGATTGGAAATATTTGCTGTTCGGATTGGCCTTGTTACTGGCTATCGAATGGTTTATTAGAAAATATAACGGACTTATTTAAAACAATTATTATGGATAGATTACCTAAAATATTAGTTCCCGGCCTGTTTGCATTTATTATTCTGGCCGTTATCATAGCAAAATCGGCAGTGACCATTGGGTCAGGGCAGGCAGGGGTTTTGTACAAAACCTTTGGCGGTGGTGTGGTGACCGATAAAACCTATGGAGAGGGCTTTCATATTGTAGCTCCCTGGAATGAAATGCATGTATACGAAGTACGCAGACAGGAGCTCTTTGAGAAAATGAAAGTATTATCGTCTAACGGACTCGATATACAATTGGATGCCTCCGCCTGGTATAAACCTAAATATGAAGAGCTAGGGAAGTTGCATCAGGAAATCGGTGAAAACTACCTGGATCGCATTATTCTTCCCACCATAAGATCGGCTGCCAGAAGTGTGGTAGGCCGCTATACACCCGAACAGTTGTATTCCAGTAAACGCGATGCCATTCAACAGGAAATTTTCGAGGAGACAAAAAAAATAGTAGCCAGTCAGCATATTTTGCTTGATGAGGTGTTGGTAAGAGATGTTACTTTACCACCTACTATTAAAGAGGCAATTGAACGAAAACTAAAACAGGAGCAGGAAGCCCTGGAATATGAATTCAGACTGGAAAAAGCTCAGAAAGAGGCCCAACGTCAGCGTATAGAAGCTCAGGGAAAAGCCGATGCTAATAAGATTTTAAGTGCTTCACTGACCGATAAAATTCTAAGAGATAAAGGAATAGAGGCAACCAATAAGCTTGCAAATTCTCCCAATAGTAAAGTGGTGATTATCGGTTCCGGCGATGACGGAATGCCTATCATTCTGGGAAATCAATAAGTTCTTCCCGTAAAAAGCGATCAAAAAATAATATGAAAAGGGCTTCAATAACTATTGAAGCCCTTTTTGTAGATTTATTGCAGTTACTAACCACAGAAACAGCCGGAATATTTTAGAGATTTTGCAGGCTTTGGGCTTGCCCTTTCCAATTATCTCTTTTAATTCTCCCCGGAAAAAATTCAATGAGTTCGGTAATATGATCGATATCCGAATCGGTAATTTTGCTAATCTGTTCAAAAGTGTAAATACCAATATCGTTTAGCCTTCCTTCTATATAGGGGCCAATTCCTTTAATTTTAGTCAGATCGTCTCTGTCTGAAGCTTCAGCCATTCCCAGGCCGGAAAAATCGAGCGTCGCATCTCCTGAATACTTCATTTCAAGATTCGAAGATAATTGCTCTATAGTAGTGTAGCAATGCGCCAGTTCCTTTTTGTATTTTTTTCTTGCCTGCCATCTTGAAAAAAGCCATCCGATAAAAAAGCAAATCAAACACAACAGGAACAAAAAAGCATATTCCCAAATATTTTCAGGTTTTAATAATTCTAACATCAGTTCTCTTGTATTGAATTAATTACTCTAATCTCTATTCTTCTGTTGATCTGCCGTCCTTCCGGAGTGGCATTCGTGGCAAGAGGCATAGATTCTCCATAGGATTTAATCTGTATTTTTTCGGCGGGAATTCCGCGTGAAACCATGTATTCCATCACACTACGTGCTCGCTCAAGCCCTAGTTGGATATTGCTTTCGGCTTCTCCCACATCATCGGTATGGCCGGTAATATTCACAATTTTACCAGGATGATTATGCAGATAATTATTGAGTTCCAAAGCAAATCGCAAAAGAGTATTATCCGGTTGAAATCCGTCCGAACCAAAATTGGAATGAAGCACCCTATTGGTAATTCCCGCTTCTATGATAGACTTTTGTCGGTCTGACACTTTTACATAATCGTACAAAATACCTCCGGCTATCCCGTTTTGTTCATCCCATAAAAAGTGATAAAATAGCGAATTAGTTCGTATTTTATCCTTGTTTATACCGTATTTAATAAGGTCTTTTTTTAAAGCCTCAACCCGGTTTAACCCGTTTACATGCTTTTCAGTGTCGGTAAACAAACCCGTTAAAATCAGCTCTTCATCCTGATGCGCGTTCAGATAATCAAAAAGCGCTTTTTTAACACTGTCCATTTTCGCTTCATACTCTAATTTATAATCTTCTTTAAAGATACGCAGATCGTCTATTTTGTTAGTGAAATGTATTTCGGATGCACCCGTAGAAACTTCCTGACACAAGCCTTTAATCTTACAGCCATAATAGCGCAGGCCATAACCACTACAAAGCAGCATAAACAGGAAACCAAATATAAAATAACGCATCCTTAGATTATTTTTCTAAAATTAGAAAAACCTGTCTAATAGACAAGTATGTTAGCTTAGAATCTTAAATTATTTTATTTTTTTTGATTGAAACATTGCATATAACAAAATTAATAATATACATTTGTAACACAATTACACACAATATGAGTTTTATTCAATTACATCATCATCATTTTCATGCTTGCGCTCAGGCGAGGTGATAGTGTATTGATGTAAGTAACAATATATGTAAAACCCGTTTGAGTAAATCAGACGGGTTTTTTAATATATCAGATACCCGCGGTTTACTCAAACTAAAAAGTCTTAAATACGTATGAGTAAGTTGAGAATTGCTGTTCAAAAATCGGGAAGACTCCATGAAGAATCTCTGAAAATTTTAAAAGATTGCGGGATTGCCATAGACAATGGGAAAGACCAGCTTAAAGCCAGTGCCAGAAATTTCCCTCTTGAAATTTTTTATTTGAGAAACGGAGACATTCCGCAATACCTGAAAGACGGCGTGGTAGACGTTGCTATTATCGGAGAAAATGTATTGGCAGAAAAGGGACAGAGCATTAAGGTCGTGGAAAAGCTGGGATTTTCCAAATGTCGTGTGTCTATCGCTGTTCCAAAAAATACGAATTATAATTCGATTGGCGATTTGCAGGGAAAGCAAATAGCTACGTCATATCCGGAAACTACCATGGAATTTCTCAGATCGAAAGGGGTAAAAGCAAGCTTACACATTATTAACGGATCGGTTGAAATAGCTCCAAATATAGGACTGGCCGACGCTATTTGCGATATTGTATCGAGCGGAAGTACATTGTTTAAAAATAATTTAAAAGAGGTTGAGGTTATCATGCATTCTCAGGCCGTTTTGGCTAAATCTCCGAGAATATCAACAACCGAAGATAAAACATTACACAAGCTTCTGTTTCGAATGCGGTCGGTTCTGGAAGGAAGAATGTCCAGATATGTGCTGCTAAATGCACCGGATGAAAAACTCAATGAGATTCTGAAGATTATTCCCGGCATGCGAAGCCCTACGATATTGCCTTTAGCTGAAAGAGGATGGAGTTCCGTGCATTCAGTAATACCGAAAGATAAATTTTGGGATGTGATAGATGCCCTTAAAGAAGCCGGTGCTCAGGGAATACTGGTTTGTCCTATTGAAAAAATGGTAGTGTAATATTAAAAGCGATTCATGAAAACATTTAAAAACCCACCGAGAAAAAATTGGCAGTCGTTGTGCCAACGACCCACTTCGTCGGTTGCAGATATTGAAAATACAGTAACTCAAATATTTGATGAAGTAAAACAAAAGGGAGATAAGGCCGTAAGAAAGTATACTTCGTTTTTTGACAATACGGTATTAGACGAAATAGCTGTTGCTCCCCAAAAGTTCAAAGAAGCGGAAAATGCTGTTCCCGAAAGTCTTAAGCGTGCAATTTTAATGGCTAAGTCCAATATCGAGAAATTTCACAAGGCACAAATCGGTACAAACAAATTAGTTACCACTCAATCGGGAATAAACTGCTGGATAGAAAAACGCCCGATCGAGAGGGTGGGACTTTATATTCCCGGTGGAACGGCTCCCTTGTTCTCTACCGTCCTTATGCTGGCTGTTCCCGCAGCTATTGCCGGATGTAACGAAATTGTAATGTGTACTCCTCCCGATAAGAACGGAACCGTTAATCCCGTACTTCTTTATACCGCGGGTATTTGCGGAATAAAACAAATATATACGGTAGGCGGAATTCAGGCAATCGCTGCTATGACCTTCGGAACCAAAACGATTCCCGCGGTTTATAAAATATTTGGTCCGGGGAATCAGTTTGTAACGGTAGCCAAACAAATGGCTACCAAATACGGAGTAGCTATTGATATGCCTGCAGGTCCTTCTGAGCTACTGGTTTTTGCGGATAAAAAAGCGGATGCAGATTTTGTAGCTGCCGATTTACTGAGTCAGGCGGAACACGGAACCGACAGCCAGGTGATTTTAGTATCTACACTTCCGGGGTTTTCCGAACAGGTTATTGCCTCCATACAAAAGCAAATTACTGATCTTCCCAGGAAAAAAACGGCAGAGAAAGCACTGAAACATGCCAAGTTTATTTGCTTCGAAGATGATGCTACATCGCTTGATTTTATTAATGAATATGGACCGGAACATTTTATAATTTGCTCGCACCGGGAAGATTTATTCGTTCGGGGAATTCTCAATGCGGGTTCTGTATTTATTGGAAACTATGCCCCGGAAGCAGCAGGCGATTATGCATCCGGAACCAATCATACCTTACCCACAAATGGATTCTCTAAAGCTTATTCCGGGGTGAACCTGGATAGCTTTTTAAAAAGTATAAGCTTTCAAAAAATTACTAAAAAGGGATTGCAAACCATTGGTCCGGGTATAGAACTTATGGCGGAAGCAGAAGGACTAATAGCCCATAGAAATGCAGTTTCCATCCGACTAAAAAAAATTTCCGATGAAAAAATTTAACCTGGATACACTGGTACGAAATAATATTAAAGCACTAAAACCCTATGCTTCTGCCAGAGATGAGTTTAAGGGAAACCGAACCGATATGGTTTTCCTGGATGCCAATGAGAACCCGTTTCCTTCGGAAGTAAATAGGTATCCCGACCCTAAACAGAGAATACTAAAAAAACGCCTGGCAAAACTACGTCAGTGTAAATCTGATCAGATCTTACTGGGTAATGGCAGTGATGAAGTATTGGATTTATTAGTCCGCGCCTTTTGCGAGCCGGGTCTTGATAATATCATAACGCTGCCCCCTACCTACGGAATGTACGGAGTAACAGCGGCTATTAACGATATAGAAAATCAGGAGGTTTTATTAACATCGGATTTTCAACCGGATTTTGAGAAAATTAAAAAACGTATTAATAAAACCACAAGGATTATTTTTCTGTGTTCCCCTAATAATCCCACCGGGAATACTATAGATGCCAATGTTATAACCCAATTGCTTGAAGTGTTTAACGGATTGGTGGTAGTCGATGAAGCGTATATAGATTTTTCCAAACAGAAAAGCTGGGTGCAACAATTGGAAAAATGGCCAAATCTGGTCGTGATACAAACGCTCTCCAAGGCATTCGGCATGGCAGGTATTCGCCTGGGAATTTGTTATGCTTCACATCAAATAATTACCGTACTTGATAAAATAAAACCACCGTATAATGTGAATGAATTAACACAGCGCTTTGCATTGAATGCATTGAATGGTTTAAAAAAATACCGGTATGAAACCTATGCGATCATTAAAGAGAGGGAAAGACTTTCGGAACTCCTTTTAACCGTTAACTGCGTTGAGAAAGTATATTCTACCGAGGCCAATTTTTTTATGGTTAAGGTTGACGATGCGGTTAAACGATACAATCAATTACTGAATGCAGGTATTGTGGTCAGGAATCGTTCAAAACAACCCGGATGTCAAAACTGTTTGCGATTCACTATAGGAACCACTCAGGAAAATGATTTATTAATCAATACGCTAAAAAAAATCAACCATGGCTAAAAAAGTTTTGTTTATTGACAGAGATGGTACCATCATTAAAGAAACAGCCGATGAGCAGATAGATGCGTTCGATAAAATGATATTTTATCCGAAATGCATGACCTATCTGGGGAAGATTGCAAGAGAATTGGAATACGAACTGGTAATGATTACAAATCAGGACGGTTTGGGGAGTGAATCGTTTCCGGAGGAAACATTTTGGCCCGTTCACAATTTTATAATGGACACCTACAAGGGCGAAGGAGTTGTTTTTTCTAAAGTGTTTATCGACCGAACTTTTCCACACGAGAATAAGAATACCAGAAAACCGGGAACGGGACTGCTCACCGATTTTTTTGAAGCAGCATACGACCTGGAAAATTCGTTTGTTATAGGCGATCGGTTAACCGATATGGAATTGGCCCGAAATCTGGGAGCTAAAGGAATCTTTATTAACGATAACACCCATTTGGGTCTTGGTGAAACAACGGTAAACAATGATGTTTTAAATACGTTCATTGCACTGGAAACAAACGACTGGGAACAGATATATAGATTTTTAAAATTAAAATCCAGAATCGCTGAGGTTCACAGGATAACCCATGAAACAGATGTTTTTGTCGGAATAAATCTGGATGGGACCGGTAAAAGCACGATAAATACCGGAATTGCTTTTTTTGATCATATGCTGGATCAACTGGCAAGGCATGGGCATATGGATTTGACTATAAAAGTATCGGGCGACCTGGAAGTAGATGAACACCATACCATTGAAGATACGGCCATAGCACTGGGAGAAGCCGTGCATAGTGCTTTGGGGAATAAGCTGGGAATTGAACGATATGGCTTTTGTTTACCCATGGATGATAGTCTGGCTCAGGTAGCTCTGGATTTTGGAGGGAGAAACTGGTTGGTTTGGGATGCTACTTTTAAAAGAGAAATGATTGGAAAAATGCCTACGGAAATGTTTAAACACTTTTTTAAATCGTTTAGTGATGCCGCCAAAGCAAACCTAAATATTAAGGCGGAAGGCGAAAACGAACACCATAAAATAGAAGCCATTTTCAAAGCTTTTTCAAAAGCGATAAAGGCGGCTGTAAAAAGAGATGCAGAAAAATTAATCTTACCGTCAACCAAGGGAATGTTATGAGTAAGGTAGCTATCATAGATTACGGTGCGGGGAATACCAAAAGTATTGAGTTTGCGTTAAACCGACTGGGAGTAAGTGCACTTCTCTCATCCAATCCTGGTGAGATAAGACAGGCAGATAAGGTGATTTTTCCGGGAGTGGGGCAAGCTGCAGCTGCCATGAAAAAACTGGAAGAAACCGGATTAAATACTATGATCCCCCAATTGAAGCAGCCTGTACTGGGAATATGCCTGGGAATGCAGTTACTGTGTAATTTTTCGGAGGAGGGCAGCACATACGGATTCGGAGTTTTCGATACGGAAGTAAAACGATTTCCCGATGGTATTAAAGTGCCGCAAATAGGCTGGAATACTATTTTTGAACTAAGAGGCCCGCTATTTAAAGGTATTCCGGAACATGAATATATGTATTCCGTTCACAGTTATTATGCAGCGCCATGTAAGGAAACGGCAGCTATGGGGCGCTATGAATTGAACTATGCCGCCGCCTTGCAAAAAAACAACTATTTCGGAGTACAGTTTCACCCCGAAAAAAGCGGTAAAACAGGAGCCCGGATCCTTTCAAATTTTTTAGAAATCATTTAATTATTTAAAAGTTATGCGTGTTATTCCGGCAATAGATATCATAGAAGGCAAGTGTGTTAGGCTTACCAAAGGAAACTATACTACTAAAAAGATATATAGCGAATCTCCTTTGGAAGTGGCTAAGCAATTTGAAGCACACGGAATTAAACACCTTCACCTGGTTGATTTGGATGGCGCCAAATCCGGAAAAGTAGTGAATTATGGTATTTTGGAAATGCTGGCTTCTAAAACTTCCCTGCAAATAGATTTCGGCGGAGGGGTAAGCTCCGACAAAGATTTGCAAATAGTATTTAACAGCGGTGCCAGTCAGGTAACGGGAGGGAGTATTGCCGTAAGGTCTCCGGAAATTTTTACGGGATGGCTCAAAAAGTACGGTTCGGAAAAAATTATTCTGGGTACCGATTTTTCCAAAAATAAAATTGCTATTGACGGATGGGAAAAAGAAAGTGAACAGGAGCTTTTTCAATTCATCGGAACCTATTTAGACCAGGGAATCCGGTATACCGTTTGTACCGATATAAGTAAAGACGGAATGCTGGAAGGGCCTTCGTTTAAGGTTTACGAACGTATAGTGCATAATTTTCCCGAACTGAAACTCATTGCCTCCGGAGGAGTATCCCGTTATGAAGACCTCTTTGAACTGGCTGAGATAGGATGTGAGGGTGTTATTATTGGAAAGGCTATTTACGAAAAACGACTCAGTTTAAAGCAACTGGAATTATATATACTCAACAACCAATAAAGCAATGCTAAGCAAACGTATTATTCCCTGCCTGGATATTAAAAACGGCCGAACCGTAAAAGGGGTGAATTTTGTAAACTTAATCGATGCCGGTAATCCGGTGGAATTAGCACGTATTTATGCCGAAAATGGTGCAGATGAGCTGGTTTTTCTTGATATTTCAGCTACCGAAGAAAGGAGACAAACGCTGGCGCATCTCGTTTTGCAAATAGCTGCGGAAATAGATATCCCTTTTACCGTAGGAGGAGGAATTAGTTCGGTAAGCGATGTAGAAATCCTCTTAAAGAACGGTGCCGATAAAGTAGCCGTTAATTCTGCGGCGGTAAGACGCCCTGAATTAATTAATGAACTGGCTTGTAAATTTGGGAATCAGTGTATTGTGGTAGCCATTGATGCCCGGTGGATTCAGAACTCATGGAAGGTGCATCTGGTAGGGGGAAAAGTAGCAACGAACAAGGATCTCTTTGAATGGGCACAGGAAGCTCAGGACAGAGGAGCCGGGGAGATCCTCTTTACTTCAATGGATCACGACGGTACAAAAAATGGTTTTGCTAATGAGGCTCTGTCCAGGTTAAGCCAGACCTTACATATACCCGTAATTGCATCGGGAGGAGCCGGAAATATGATGCATTTTGTTGAAGTTTTTACCAAGGGGAAAGCAGATGCAGCACTGGCAGCCAGTATTTTTCACTTTAAAGAAATTGAAATATCCGATTTGAAATCGGTATTACATTCAAACAATATACCTGTACGATTATGAACTTTACATTAGATTTTACCAAACAAGCCGATCAGCTTATACCGGCTATTATTCAGGATGCAAAAACCGGAAATGTATTAATGCTGGGTTATATGAATCCGGCAGCATTGGAAAAAACCAGAAGCAGCGGGAAGGTTACATTTTATAGCAGGAGCAAAAAACGGCTATGGACAAAAGGTGAAGAAAGCGGTAATTTTTTACAGCTTGTTGCCATTCTGGCCGATTGTGATCAGGATACATTATTAATAAAAGCCATCCCTATGGGGCCTACGTGCCATAAAGGAACGGATACATGCTGGGGAGAAGAAAATAAATCGGCTTACGGCTTTTTATCAAAACTGGAATCGGTAATCGAAAATCGTAAAAATTCACCCTCCTCCGACTCATATGTTGCCGGCTTATTTGAAAGCGGATTAAACAAAGTAGCTCAAAAAGTAGGAGAGGAGGCTATTGAATTAGTCATTGAAGCGAAAGATACCAATGATCAACTTTTTTTAGCTGAAGCAGCCGACCTTTTATTTCATTACTTAATTTTATTGCAAGCGAAAGGTTTTAATTTGGATAGTGTGTGTGCGGAATTGGAAAAACGTCATAAATGATCCTTAATATCTTGCTTTTTTGGGAGTTCTTTTTGTAATTTTAATGAAAACTAGAGGATGAGTAACACAATATCAAAATCGGTATTTGATTTTTTTCAGGCCCTAAAGAAAAATAATAACCGGGAGTGGTTCGAGGAACACAAAAAGGAGTTTAAAAAACTGGAGGCGGAAACAAAAATGTTTTATACGTCTTTAATGGAAACCATGCAACAGCATGACGATATAGAGGGGATGAAGTTGTTCCGCATATACCGGGATGTGCGTTTTTCAAAAGACAAAACACCATACAAAACACACTTTGGCGGTGCGTTTAAGCGATCGAAACCCAGGTTACGGGGAGGATATTATTTGCATCTTAGTCCGGGAGACAGCTTTATTGCTTGTGGATTTTGGGAACCCAATAAGGAAGATTTGTTCAGAATAAGAAAAGAATTTGAAATGGACGACTCGGAGATACGCAAAATACTGAGCGCTGGAAAATTTAAAAAAACCTGGGGTTCTCTGGTTGGCGATGAAGTTAAAACCGCACCCAAAGGCTTTAACAAAGAACATAAAGCAATCGATCTGATAAAAAAGAAACAATATATTTTTACAAAGAAATACACGGATAAAGAAGTAACCGCCCCTGGATTTATGGAGGAAGTGAATGCTTCATTCCGGGCCATAAGACCTTACTTTGATTATATGAGTGAAGTGTTAACCACCGATCTCAATGGGGTGTCTCTAATCGATTAAAATCAGGCCACGGCATTTTTTTCAAGGAGTAACAATTGATCCTTGAGGCGTTCGATTACCAAATTCATCATCCGCTTATTAAGAGCTGAAGAATTATCGGTATAGGTAAGGTATTCTTCTACCGTAAACTGCCCTATAATCATGCCTTTTAAGGAGTTTCTGAATTTAATATCTTTCTGAATGGCATTTTCAATATAATCGAATTTATGATCTGTTGATAAGCTATAAAAACCGCCCTTATGCTTACGCACATAATTTTTAAAAGCCTCTATAAGGAGAGCATTTTGGAGCTTTATAACCGGTCGTAATGTTTGATTTTGAAAACGCTCATCGTGGCTCATTTGATCGTGAATAACCGATGTTGAAACCCTGGGGCGGATCTTTAAAAGATCCTGCGATCTGGTATCCATATACGAAGTTTTAATAAAATTAGGAAATTCAATGGGCAGCCTGAAAAGCGTATGCTATAGTTTTCAACGATGTTATGAACAAAGATTAATTGTTAAATTAGCTCGTAGAAATTACCTAATTAAGATACCATAAATGAAGTTTGGAAAAGTAGACAACCCGGAACTTATAGATTTTACACTACCCGCCGATCATCAGGATACGGCTCAGGTACTGGCGGAATCAAACTCAAAAATACCGCTGCAGGTATTTGTAGGATGTGCCAAATGGAACAGGCAGGACCTGAAGAATTTTTATCCCAGAGGAACCAAAGATGAATTGCAGTATTATGCCGGACAATTCAATGCTATTGAACTTAATGCTACCTTTTATCGTATTTTTCCTCCGGAACAATTTAAAAAATGGAAGGATAAGGTACCGGAAGAATTTAAGTTTTTCCCAAAGTTAAACCAGGAAATTAGCCATTGGAAACGCCTTCAGGGAGTTCAGGATGTAGTTAAAGAATACCTGTACAGTGCGGTGAACCTGGAAGAGAAATTAGGCACCTTGTTTTTGCAAATGCACAGTAATTTTGCCCCTAAAGATTTTGAAAGGGTTCGTAAGTTTATTGAAGAATGGCCTAAAGAGTTTGCTCTGGCTGTGGAATTCAGACATCCCGACTGGTTTCAGGATACAGTGGTGTGCAACGAGTTGTTTGATTTATTACACGCTAATGCTGTAGCTCATGTTTTGGTAGATACGGCCGGAAGACGTGATATGCTGCATATGCGACTCACAAATAATGAAGCCTTTATCCGTTATGTGGGAGCAAACCATCAAAGCGATTACGACCGCCTGGATGAATGGACCGATCGAATAAAAACATGGACGGAACAGGGGCTGCGAAATGTTCATTTCTTTGTGCATCAAAATATGGAGAAAGCATCGCCGTTACTGTCTGCACACTTTATTAAGAAACTCAATGATAAACTCGGTATATCCTTGAAAATTCCGCTTACTAAAACTTCCGAACTGCTCTTTTAATACACCTTAGGGGTACTGAGGAATATGGAGTCCGAGAATGATATCCCTGACGGCTTCATAATGGGAAGCTCCCTTCCGGAGTGTAACCACACCCGATCCGCCACGGGCATTTTTACGAGTCCTGATGTTATCGGTTAGGTTTGGATCGTCTGAAAAAAAGAAATCTTCTATGTAATATTCATTTTTATCAGCTTCCTTAACCGTAACGTGAATGTGTTGTGGTATACGCGTATTAGGGTAAGAAGCGGGTCTGCTCGTATAAATCGTATACGATCCGGAAGCATCGGTTTTGACCCAGCCTCTTAAAAAACCATGCCTTTTCTCCCATCCCTGAGAGGTAGTTCGGGTTGGATAAATACCGTGTTCATCGGTTTGGTAAAAATACAGGATTACATCTTTTGCAGGAGTCCTGCCATCTTTCTCATATACAATCCCACTGAGTTTAACGGCTATGCTGGCCTTAGAAAATCCCGGTAATGTATCAACCGTGGTCAATGTTTTATTTCCGAATTCATAAATAGCTTCACATCCTTCACACGGTCCGCCAATATTGATTTTTTCCGAAGACCGTTCCTGCGATTTTATACAGGAAACCGCAAGCAAACAGATACAAAAAAGGAGTCCGGAACGTTTCATTTTTTGTCTTTTCTACTGTCCCAGAGTACATTGATAATTTTCCACTGTCCATCTATCTTGGCCAGATGCATATAATCGTAAAAGTTATACTGATTGGTGGAAGCTTTAATACTGGCTATATTACCATCAATATCAAGAATTTTCACATCTACTTTTAAAGGCTCGTCCGGTTTTTTGGCCCATTTTTTTCCATTGAGTTTGGTAAGTGATACCAGCTCGGTATATCCCATATTTTTAACTAGCTCAAAACCCTCACGTTCTACAACATGTCTTTTAGCTACTTCATGATGTACCGCACGCTCCATTTGTGGTGTATTGGAGGCGTAATAGCTTTCCATATAATCTGTAGCCGCCTGTGTAATAGCCTGCTCATCGGTTTGAGCGTTTAAAAATAATGAGGTGATTAAAAAAATGAGAATGGTTACTATTGTTTTCATAGTTACAAAGTTAGGTTGATTGTCTAAATTTAAGAATAGGAGGTGTTTTACCGGTTAGGCTTAAGAAATATTTAAAATAAGATTAACATAATTGTCCCTATTTTTGAAGGAAATATTAAAATTTACTTAATAACGTATGCAATTTCACACCAGAAAATGGGTTAAGCCGGAAGATTTAAATCCAAATGGCACTTTATTCGGAGGGCGGTTACTGGCCTGGATTGACGAAGAGGCAGCTTTATATGCCAATATCCAGTTAGAGAATCAAAAAATTGTAACTAAATATATTTCCGAAATTAATTTTATGAGCTCTGCTAATCAGGGAGATATTGTTGAAATAGGGATGGACATTGTAAAATTCGGAAGGACCTCCCTCGTGCTCAAAGCCGAAGCGCGTAACAAAATGACAAGAGATACTATTTTAACAGTTCACAATATTACAATGGTTAACCTGGGAGCAGATGGGAAGCCCGTACCACACGGGAAAACTAAAAAGGAATTTGTAAAGAACAGATTAAAAAAATAAGGGAGCCGAAACGGGCTCCCTTGCTTATACTTATCCGTTTAAAATATCTTTGTAGTGTGCTTTGTATACATAGAGCATAAAAATGTTCAAAACCAGAAGTACAAGAGCCATTACAATGCTTCCCTGATCTAAAGTGGCGTGATACAACACCGCATTTACCGAAACGCTCATTAAAATAACCATCATTAAGGGAGCAAATTTATTGAGCAGTAGTGCCAGTCCGGCCAATACTTCCACAATAGCCACCAAAGTCATGGTTTTGGTACTCATGAGGGCCCCCCAGTAATTCATGGCCTCCTCAGAAGGCGGGGGCGGTGGATCCATAAAATGAAACAATTTGTTGGCCCCGAAGAACAGCAAACCAAGCCCGAAAATGATTCGAACAATCATTACTACTGTTGAATTCATAATAATAAAGTTTAAAGTTAGTTACCTATAAAAGTAGTAATAATTATAAAATGCTTACAGATTATCGCGTTGAATCTGCCTGGCTACTTCCTGAACTTCATCGAGAACCCTTAGCAAATTACCCCCCCAAAGCTTTGTAATTTCATCTTCCGTATACCCTCTTCTCACCAACTCATAGGTAACGTTAAAAGTTTCCGAAGCATCTCGCCAGCCTTCAATACCGCCGCCGCCGTCGAAATCGGAACTGATGCCTACATGGTCTATTCCAATTAAATTCACCATATAATCAATATGGTCAACAAAATCTCCAACATCTACAGCGGGAGGGAGTCCTGACATGCTTTTAATTTTATCGGATCTAACGGTTCGCATGACCGATACGTGTTTGTAATAAGCTTCTCTTTCCTCGGCACTTAATGTTTGGATTTCACTTCTTTCCAGCCATGTAACTCCCAGCGAATCCATAATTTTTTTACCGATAGCGTCCTCTATCTTCGAACGCGCTTCGTGCTTTTTTGTGTTTAAATACGCTGCAAAGGCAACGGTTTGAACCACGCCTCCGTTTTCTTTGATACGAAGGAGCTGTTCGTCATCTAAATTTCTGCTGTGGTTGCACAACGCCCTGGCCGATGAGTGAGAAGCAATAATAGGAGCTTTACTGAGCTCCACGATTTGCATCATAGAGGCTTTGGACGGATGCGATACGTCAATCATAATCCCCAGTCGGTTCATTTCAATTAATGCTTCTCTTCCCAATGCACTCAATCCATGATACAGCCAGACACTGTCTTTCTCGCCTGTGTTGGAATCGCAAAACTGACTGTGTCCGTTGTGGGAAAGAGACATATAACGGGCACCCAGGTTGTAAAATTTCTGAATATTAGACAGATCGGTACCAATAGGATAAGCATTTTCCACACCAATCATAGCAACTTTTTTTCCCTGAGTTATCAACTTCCTGACTTCCGTTGAGTGGGTTGCCAAAGCGATCTGATCGGGTGCAAAAACAGTACACAAATCGTGGATGGCTTTAAATTTACGCATGGCATTGTCATACGCCTTTGCATACCCTTTTTCAGTGAGTGAATCCTGCCCGGTGTACACGATAAACCAGGCCACATCCAACCCGCCTTTTTTCATCTTTGGCAATGTTACCTGCGATTTTAAATCCATGGTATAATTAAGGCTATCGGTAAAATTATTTACATTGATATCATCATGTGTGTCCACGGTTATTACCCGATCGTGAATTCCTCTGGCACGCTCTTTCTGGGCAAGGGAGTCTTTTAAAGTCATCGAAGAATAATTTTTTCCTTTTGAATTTTTACAGGAAGTAAGCACTGCAAAAAGACAGAGTATTACAAGACAGTTTTTCATAGAGTCAAGAGGGTTTTAATTGGTATACGAAAGATACATAAAAAGCAAGAAAGTAAAATTCTCCGGGGTAATATTCATAGAGGAAAAATCCCCCTTGAGAATAGGTGTATAGCCTTTGTAGAAGGTAACGATGGAAACTAAGTTTGTAATATTAATCAATATAAGTGTATTATGAAAACTGCAGTGTACAAAAGAAAAGGAGTTGTAAAACTTTCAATCCCCGCCAAAGTAGCCTATAATTCTGAGTTGTTTAAAGAGAGTATTTATAATTTACTGGATGAGATAGGATGTAAAGCCTGTTTTTCGGGTGTAGATTGTTATATATCTACATTTAGAGATTATATCCTGGAAGCCAAATCGCTTAAGGTGGCATCTTTAGACAAGCTAAGCGATGGTACACCACAGCCGGTGTTACTAAAACCAAACAATACATTGTCTGCCAGTTTATCGCCTGAAGTGGCTGGTAATATTAAAAGTGTAGACAGGGCAATCAATACAATTTTCGATGAGATCGGATGCCGCGCATGTTGTTCCGGACATGATGTTTATTTCCAAAATAATTTCGACTTTCACTTCATGAATTAAATGTCCGGTATTAGTAATACATCCGATATATTCAGATGCCTGTCCGAATGTGGGGTAGGCATCATATATTCGCCCTCGGTTCAAAGGCTTGACATACCGGACGAGCTTATAGACACTATAGAGATAGAACCTCAGACACTCTGTATAAAAGATCCGTCGGGCCACTTAAAAATCCCTGAAAAAGTCTTTAAAGACATCCTTGCACTGCCTTATAATAAACTGGTGCATAGCATAGGTGCTCCCGTGGGGGGAAGCTTACTTCCGGAAGCAGATCAAATTGCCCTGATAAACTACAGTGCAAACCTTTTTAAATCGCCATGGGTAACAGAACATTTGAGTTTTAATGCTACCACCGAATTCAATACCGGGTTTTTCTTACCACCCTGTCAAACGGATGAAGGATTAGAACTGACCATTAAGAATATTAAATACTTACAGTCTGAATTAAACAGGCCTTTGGCCATTGAAACAGGAGTTAACTATTTAAAACCAAATTCCTATGAAATGGAAGATGGGCTTTTTGTTTCTGAAATTTGTAAGGCCACGGGATGTGGAATATTACTGGATATACATAATTTGTTTGCCAATCAATTAAACGGGCGACAAAGCATAGAAGAATTCATAAAGCAGATCCCTGTTGATCTCGTGGTAGAAGTTCACATTGCCGGAGGTACTACTTTTAACGAACTCTGGCTGGACTCGCATTCAGGCCCTATTGATGATCGCCTTATGAGGCTAACCGCAGCTTTTCTTCCCGAATTCAAAAACCTGAAAGCGATCACCTATGAGGTGTTCGATTCTTATGTTCCCGTGGTTGGCGCCAAAACAATTTCCGGTGAATTGGAAAGAATACGCGATCTGTGGGAAGGAAGGTCTAAATTTTCCGGTAAAGAGAAACACATTCCGGAAAATGCCCGCTTCATCCAGGAAATGAATCGTTCTTACAATCAACCGGAGTGGGAAACATCGTTGGCCAATCAGGTAATTGGAAGAGAGCCGACTAATAATTTGTCTTTTATTTCTTCCGGGAATGAAGAGCGCATTCGGCTTTACCAATACCTTATCAATGAATTCCGTGCGGGGATGGTTACCAGAATTTTTAAACTTACCTGTACGTATATGATGCTGGTTTTGGGAATGGACGTTTTTTCTATTATTATTAAAGACTTCTGGAAACAATATCCTCCGGAACAATTAAGCTATAAGGAAGCTCAGCACTTTGCGGAATACTTACAAAATAAGCAATACAAACTCCCGTGGTTATACCGATTACTGGATTATGAAGAAGCTACATTAAACACTCTGTTAAAGGGAACGATTCATACGGTTACTTTTGATATGGATCCAACACCGATGTTCCGGGCACTTACCGAAGGAAAACTACCCGATACGCTTGGAAAATCAGGTATTTATGAAATTGAAATCACTCCCGAATCCCAGTCGGATATTCAATGGCTCACTATGAATTCCTGACACTTCCGGATTTTTAGTAACTTCCCTTAAAAATTTATTTAAAACAAGGGGGTTTGAAGATTACTTTTTTACCTTTTTCACGAAGTGTTAAATGGCTATATCCTGCTAAATGCTATACCATTGCACTATTTTTTTTCGGATGCGAAAATACCGATCAATATACGTGGAAAACCGTGGAAGTAACTGCAACAGCCTATAATTCGATTCGCTATCAAACCTCATCGGATCCGCATATTACGGCCTGGGGAGATTCCTTGAAACCGGGCATGAAATGTATTGCTGTTTCCCGCGATCTTATTGCTTTAGGGCTAACTCATAATACCCTGGTATCCATACAAGGTCTGGATGGAATGTTTCTTGTAAAAGACAAGATGAATAAACGTTGGACAAGGCGAATTGATATTTATATGGATACCGATATACAAAAGGCGAGAGCGTGGGGAAAAAAGAATATGGAAATAAAGTACAGGGTGAAAAAATAACTTCCTGATTGTTAAATGATTTCTTACATCGATTATTTTTTTGTTTCTTTAGCCTTACCGAAAATTATACGAAAATGAAAAAACTTCAAAAATTCCTTATGGTCATTGTGTTGATCTTTTTTACCGGTGTTATAAGTGCTCAAACAGCCGATACCAATGATACCGGTGAAGAGAAAGAACAACTGGATAAAGAAGTGCGTTCCACTGCCGATAAAAGCGCTAAAAAAATGGAGAAAGAACTCAAAAAAAGTAAGCGCGCTTTAAAGAAAAAGAAAAGAGAAATTAAAAAGAAAAAGAAAGCTGTTCGTAGAAAGAAGAAAGCATTGAAACAAAAGAAAAGGGAGGAGAAACTTCGAAAGAAGAATAAAGCAGATAAATAGATACCAATCCTTATGAAAACAAAGTTTGTTACCATATTATGCGGATTACTTGCGTTCGGATTTGTCCGTGCCCAGGATTCCGTAAAACAGCAAAAAAAAATGGCCCCGCCAACAGCAAAAAAGATACCTAAAAAATTAACGGTCCATGATGATACCAGAATTGATAATTATTTCTGGATGAGACTGAGTGATGATCAAAAAAAGGCAGAAAACCCGGACGCTCAAACAAAAGATGTACTTGACTATCTGAATGCCGAAAACGATTACCTCCAGGATGTGATGCAGCACACCAAAAATTTTCAGGAGGAATTGTTTGAAGAAATTACAGGCAGAATCAAAAAAGACGATATTTCCGTACCGGTTTCCGATAACGGATATTCTTATTACACACGATATGAGGAAGGAAAGGATTATCCGCTGTATTGCCGAAAAAAAATTGATGAAGAAGAGGTAGAGGAAATTATGCTAAATACTCCTGAGATGGCAAAGAATTATGCATATTACGGAGTTGGAGGGAGAGTAGTGAGTCCAGACAACAACCTGATTGCTTTTGGTGTCGATACGGTGTCGAGGAGGCAGTACACCATTTACTTTAAAGACCTGAAAACAGGTAAAATATTACCGGATGTTTTAAGTAATACCAGTGGGGTTGGTGTTTGGGCTAATGATAGCAAAACGGTTTTTTATGCAACAAAAGATCCGGTAACACTGCGATTATACAGAATTTATAAGCACGTACTTGGAACAGACCAGGCGCAGGACGAATTGGTATATGAGGAGAAAGACGATACCTTTAGGTGTTGGGTAAGCAAAACCAAATCGAAAAAATATGTGGTTATCGGAAGCTTTCAGACATTATCAACCGAATACAGGGTGTTGGATGCAGATAAGCCGGAAGGAACCTGGAAGGTAATTCAGCCGAGAGAGAAAAATCTGGAATACAGACTGGATCATTTTGACGACCATTTTTATATCCGAACCAATTTGAATGCAAAGAATTTCAAACTGGTAAAAACTCCTGTTGGAGCCACCGAAAAAGAGCACTGGGTTGATGTAATTCCGCATAGAGAGAATGTTTATTTACAGGGAATAGATCTTTTTAAAAACCATTTGGTACTACAGGAACGCAAGAACGGCTTGAGAACACTGCGGGTAATAAATTGGGATGGAGATGATCATTATATGTCGTTTAACGACCCTGCTTATGTGGCTTATACGACATCGAACCTGGATTTTGACACGAATATTCTTAGATACGGATATAACTCTCTGACTACTCCCAACAGTATTTACGAATATAATATGGAAACGCGAACGCGTAAATTACTGAAACAAACCGAAGTGGTTGATAGTACATTTTCACCGGATAACTACATGTCGGAACGATTCATGGCTACCGCAACCGATGGTACTCAAATACCGGTTTCTCTGGTATATAAAAAAGGATTTAAAAAAGCGGATAAAAAACCGTTATTACTATATGCGTACGGTTCGTATGGCAACAGTATGGAACCCACTTTTAGCGCTACCAGACTGAGTTTACTTAACCGGGGTTTTGTTTACGCTATTGCACATATTCGGGGAGGACAGGAAATGGGGCGTGACTGGTACGAAAATGGAAAACTGCTCAAGAAAAAAAATACGTTTACCGATTTTATCGATGTAGGTAAATATTTGATTGATAAAGAATATACCACCAAAGAACACCTGTACGCTTATGGTGGAAGTGCAGGTGGTTTGCTTATGGGAGCGGTACTCAACATGGCGCCGGATCTTTGGAATGGGGTGGTGGCTGCAGTTCCTTTTGTGGATGTGGTTTCCACGATGTTAGACGAATCCATTCCGTTAACCACTTTTGAATTTGACGAATGGGGAAATCCGAAAGAAGAAGAATACTATCACTATATGAAGTCTTATTCGCCCTATGATAACGTGGCGGCAAAGGAATACCCGAATATTTTAATTACAACGGGATATTGGGACAGTCAGGTGCAATATTGGGAACCTGCCAAATGGATTGCGAAACTCCGGGAACTGAAAACCGATGATAATCTCTTAATTATGGATTGCAATATGGAAACGGGGCACGGAGGTGCTTCGGGGCGCTTTGAAAGGTATAAACGTACGGCATTGATTTATGCATTTTTGCTAGACCTCGAAGGAATTACGGAATAAAAAAAGGCCTGTGTAATCCACAGGCCTTTTTTTATTAACTAAGCCATCCTTTTTCTGTGGCCTTTTTCGAGTACCATAACAGGAAAAAAGAAATAATAATTACCATAACAGGCATGGCTACCCGTGAACCGGATAAAGCAATATAATCCTGTACAAAGAAATTATAAACAGCCTGGCCTAATACACCGATAAGAGAGATTAAGAAAAGAGGCGTTGCCCATTTCTTTCTCAGTAACAAGGCTATACAACCTAATAAGCCTGCAAAAACGGCAATGGCAAAAGCACCGGTTACCCAGGCAGGCATATTGCTGTAAAAGTTCTGCTCGGCTTCCGGTAATAAAGCGAGTGCTTCATCGGTCATATAAGCCTGACCCAAATAGGCCATAACTCCCATAATATTCCATATAAGCGCTACGATACTTATAATCCAGAAAACGGAAGTGGGTTTGTTGGTCGATCCAGACATATGAAAAATGGTTTTGTTGGTTTATAGGGTAACAAGGTACTATATACCCCTTTAAAAGTCAAATATTTCCTCTTTTTAGGCGTGTTAAAAATCCTCAAGACGTGCAGTAAATACAGGGAAGACCGATGGTTTCTTACGTGCGAGATAGCTTTTTAGTATGCGCCTTATGTCTTCATTGTCTTCCTGAATTTCCAGAAAAGCTTCCAGGTCTGCAATCGATGTAATCCGGGCATCCTTGTCTATAAAACCATACCCTTTATAAAGACCATCCAGGATCAGTACAAAAGCTTCCTCGTTTTCATGCCTTCCCTTTTCTTTTAAAATAAGATTGTGATCAAGAACGGAAAATGCTTTTACCCCTTTAAGAACCCTGGCATTGTATGCCGCTATTTCTTCCTGCCCTCTGCACACTCCCCGGCATTGTTCTATATTGAAATGAGAGCATTGATCTACCCCTTCCTGTAAATGACAGTATTTAGGGCAAAGCTGAAAATCACGACATAGTTGCGTTAAAAAATCACGACATTCCTGGATAGAATATAGGGTAAGTAGGGGCCGTGCACCTTTCTTAATAACATTATACGCCAGGTGCATAATTCCGTTTCTGTCCTGATAGTTAAAAATACCATATTGTCTGGAACGGTATTTTTGCGCAGCGTTAAAAACCGGGAAATGCCTTTTAATGGCTGCCGATTCCATGAGGAGGGCCACCAATTCACTTCCGGAATCCCGGTGGTTAACCGAAGCAATTTCCCGTTTCATACGAACTTCTTTTTCCGAGTGATCATAAAAATGACTCCAAACGCGTTTTTTAATATTTTTAGCCTTTCCTATATAAATGATGTTTCCTCTGGCATTTCTGAAAAAATAAATTCCGGGAGCCTCCGGTAATGCTAATACGTCCTCTTTGTTTAGCAACGGAGGAAGTGTTGCCTCCCGCGATCGAATATTTAACAAATTCTTTATAACGGCCGGCGAATGACGCTGCGAAAGGATTTTTTCAAACAGCAATACCGTGGCATGGGCATCTCCCCGGGCGCGATGCCGGTTGATAAGCGGAACGGATAAGGCTGTACAGAGTTTTCCCAGGCTGTAAGAGTTCATTCCCGGAAATAGCTTTCTGGATAATCGTACCGTACACAATTTTTTTCTGTTAAAACCAATCCCTATCAATGCTAGTTCATGCCGTATTACACCGTAATCAAAAGAAACGCTATGCGCCACGAAAATGGCATCGCGGGTTAATTCCAATACTTTTGGGGCAATCTCACTAAAGGTAGGAGCATTTAACACCATATGATCCTGAATTCCTGTAAGCGCAGATATATGAAAGGGAATTGGACATTCCGGATTTACCAGTGTTGTGAATTCGTCGGTGATTTTTTTTCCATCATACCTGAAAATGGAAATTTCGGTAATTTTATTTCCCTTTATCCCGTTTCCGGTGGTTTCAATATCAACAATGGCATACATGGTTAAAATATACAAATATTTTTACTTGTAGTATCCGAAATATTTTGCGGTAACGGGTATTGATTTTATCTGTTTTAAAAACTGATTTCCTCTGCAATCTTATTAAATATGTCCAATTTTTTGGATGGAAATGCCAGTTTGGTTAAAAGAATGTCTTGCTTTCTGAAAAATGTATACTTTTTTACATTAAATAGTTGACTATAAGCGATTTTTTCACTAAACTTATATAGATTTTTCCCGATTTATCAGAACATTTTTCCTGGCGTATAACAAAAGTCATGTTTTATTAAATTAATTGTGGCAACCTTTATTTTCTACTTAAAAATGGATTACTATGAAAGTATTTGATGATAAGCACATAAAAAATGTGGTTTTTGTTGGAGCTCACAACAGTGGTAAAACAACACTTGCGGAGACAATGTTATTCGAAGCGGGCCTGATAAACAGGAGAGGAACCGTTGAAAATAAAAATACGGTTTCCGATTATCACGAAATTGAGCATAAAAGAGAGGCATCGGTTTTTGCAACGCCCTTACACACCGAGTGGAGAAATTATAAAATTAATATTATAGATACCCCCGGACTGGATGATTTTATTGGAGAGATTATTTCTTCTATTCGGGTGTCGGACACCGTAGTAACAGTTATTGATGCTAAGCAGGGTGTGGAAATTGGAACGGAAATTATTTGGAATTATATTAATAAATATCACCGCCCCACACTCTTTGTTATTAATCAAATAGACCATCCTAATGCCAATTTTGAGGATAGTTATAAAAGCCTTAATCAACTGGTTGGTAACAATGCGGTTAAAATTCAATATCCATTACGGGTTGATGGGGCTCAGTGCATTTTAGATGTACTGAAAATGAAAATGTATAAGTTTAAACCGGAAGGAGGAAAGCCGGATAAACTGGAAATTCCTGAAGATCAAATGGAGATGGCCAATGCCCTGCATAATGAACTGGTAGAACGCGCAGCCGAAAACGACGAAGAACTTTTAGAGTTGTTTTTCGAAAAAGGCACCCTCAATGAAGAGGAGATGCGAAAAGGTATTAAAGCGGGGATGTTAAACCATGAGTTGTTCCCCGTTTTTTGTGTTTCAGCGTTAAACGATATGGGTACCGGAAGGCTTATGGGATTTATAGATAATGTTGCTCCTGCGGCGGCCGACTTGAAATCCGAACAAACTCTTGAAGGAATTGAGATAGAGCCTATTAAATCAGGCCCTACGGCGCTATTTGTATTTAAAACTTTACACATGCCCAATCTCGGGCAGGTTACCTTCTTTAAAGTGAAATCGGGTGAGATAAAAATTAACGATAAACTCACCAATTCCAGGACAGGGGAAACAGAGGTTATTAACCAGCTCTTTATTATGGACGGAAAAGAGCGAAAACCGGTTAATATGCTCACATTGGGTGATATTGGTGCCACGTTAAAGTTAAAAGATACAGAAACGAACGATACGCTTTACAGCGGAAATACAACCATTACAATTAAACCCATTCAGTATCCCGAAGCCAGAATAACAAAGGCTGTTTTTGCAGAAAATAAGAACTACGAGGAAAAATTGAGTGAGGCCCTTAAAAAAATTCACAGTCAGGATCCTACATTGGTAGTTAAATATTCCAGAGAGGCGCGCCAGCTTCATATCGGGATGCAGGGCGAATTGCATTTGGCGATCATTAAGTGGTTGTTAAAAAATGTATACGATGTGGAAGCCCGTTTCGAACGTCCTAAAATTAATTACAGGGAAACAATTCAGCGTTCCAATACCGCGAATTACCGCCATAAAAAGCAATCCGGAGGTGCAGGGCAGTTTGCACAGGTTCATTTAAAAATAGAACCTTATTCCGAAGGAATGTCGGAACCGGAAGGCTTTAGTATCCGGGGAAAGGAAGAAATTGACCTTAATTGGGGCGGAAAACTGGTATTCTATAATTGTATTGTGGGTGGTGTAATAGATGCAAGATATTTGCCTTCTATTATGAAAGGAGTACTGGAGGTTATGGAATCCGGCCCCTTAACAGGATCCTATATTCGGGATGTTAGGGTTATGGTGTATGACGGAAAAATGCACTCGGTTGATTCTAATGATATATCCTTTAAAATTGCAGGAGCCCATGCATTTAAGGAAGCTTTTTTAAATGCAAATCCCAAATTGTTGGAACCTACCAGGAAAGTTACTCTGAAGGTACCCGAAGAATCAGTAGGCGGTGTTATGACCGATTTACAATCCAGGCGTTCGGTTATACAAAGTATTGAGAGTATGGACAATTATCAGATTCTGAAATGTGTAACTCCGGAAGCGGAATTGTTTGGTTTTTCAACCGAACTGCGCTCGCTTACCCAGGGGAAAGCCACTTTTAGCTCGGAATTTGCATCCTATGAACCCGTACCTACACATGTTCAAAGCGAATTGGTAAAAGAAGTAATACATTAAAAACACTCATATATGCAAACTAAAGTATCATATTTAAGCGATTTGAAATTTAATTTGGAAACATGGTTGCGCGAACTGCGCTTTCATTTTAATGAAATGGATACATTCCAGGAAAAACTGGAGGAAATTGCGGCAAGAGAATACAACCCGAAATCTTCCAAACCTCTGGAAGTTTTTCAGAATAGAATTATGATTGAAAAAGATGTTATTTCCAAATTAATGCATCGGTGTAAACGCAAAATGAAAAATATTCACGTGGCCGACTATGGTGAGGATATCGACGGAAGATTGCAGTTTGAACAAACACCATTGCGTGATGATATGAAAACATATATTAAACTCCATTATGAATTGAAAGAAGATATGATGGATTATTTTCTTAAGTGGTTATAAGAAAAACTTAAAAAGACATCTGAAAAAAGCCATACCTTGCGTATGGCTTTTTAATTTTTAAACTTTTATATAAGGGATTTATATGGTAAAAAAAGGGGAATCTCCCCCTGGGATATTTTATATAAAAGCGTTAATTTAACCGGATCGGAGTTCTGTTTTCTTCGAATAAAGATGCCTAAAAGGTTTTCCCATACTTTAAAAATAAGTAACTATTATAATTTACTATTATGGGAAAATGTCATGTAAAAGTAACCCTGAAAAAGGTCGCCTATCTGGGAGACGATATAGGAAATGACTGGGAGTATCGAATTCGTGTGGCACCGGGACGTTGGGTTGTTATACCGGAACACACTTTAAATCACGGAACTTCCGAGAACAGGAACGATGTATTGTTTGAAGGAATATATGGAGAGTGCCATCAGAATATTCCCTTTAGAGTATCAATCTGGGCTAAGGAACACGATCTGTTTTTTAGTGATTTTAACAAACCGAGCATTACCAATGTAACACTGGGTTGTCCGAATAGAAATACAATTACCTTTCCTCATTTTGTAGATGAACGATTTACGCTGTTTGGACGTGATACGGCACGGCTTAATTTTTCAATTGAATTCTTATTGGTTTGTGAGGAAGAAAATTAATCAGTATTAATTAGCTTTATAATACCGAGATGGGTATTAATTTTCAAAGTATTGTTATGGAGGTAGAAAAAAACGAATACGTAGATTTTCATTGCCACCCGGCCTTAAAACCATTTGGAAAGAGTTTTAACAGAAAACCTGTGGGTAGGAATACGCACCACCGAAACCGGAACCGTAGTATTTGGAAGTACAATCCGCCTTCCGTATTTGATAAACTGCTGAACTTTGTAACCGGGCTAACCAAATTCTCACAGTCAAATTTTAGCAGCCTCGCCTATGGAGGAGTTCATGTAATATGTGCCTCTCTATATCCTTTTGAAAAGCAATTTTTCAGGAATAAAATGAAAAATGAATTGCTTCTTGACATTATGGCAAATTTTGCCACGGGGATTGGAAAAAAACGTGTGGATCACATTCAGGGAATTACAAATTATTTTAAGGACCTTCAAAGGGAACTGGACTATTACAGGCAATTAGATGGAAAAATCATTCGCCTTCCGGAAGGGAAATTCAGGTATAAACTCGTTAAAAACTATACGGAGATTGAAGCAATTCGTTTGTGGGATAAAAACAATAAGACTACGACCATTTGTGTGATTTTAAGTATTGAAGGAATGCATGTGCTGAATGAGAATCTTCACAACGCCCCGGATGAAAACAGGTTTTTAGCCAATGTTCGGCAACTAAAGAACTGGGAAACCTCACCATTCTTTGTCACGGTTGCCCATCATTTCTGGAATCATCTGTGCGGGCATGCACCGAGCCTTGCAAAAGCAATTAGAAATAAAGTAGATCAGTCTGAAGGCCTTGGAGCGGGTTTTAAACCGCTGGGAATTAAAGTGGTTAAAGCCTTGTTGGATGATAAAAACGGCAAGCGAATTCTCATCGATGTAAAACATATGAGTCCGGCAGCCAGGAAAGTGTATTACCAATTGCTGGAAAATACGCCTGCGTACCAAAATGTTCCTATTATTGTTAGCCATGGAGCTGCCAACGGATTAAAATCATTTGAAAACCCGATACCCGAACGCCTGGAAACGGCAAGTAAATTAAACCCGTCGGAAATTAATTTTTACGATGAAGAGTTAATAAGAATAGCCGGAAGCAATGGTATTTTTGCACTGCAGTTGGATGAACGCAGAATTGTGAGTAAAGCCACGCTGAAAGCAACAAAAAACTCAGTGAAGCGCAATAAAATTATGCACTACAGATCGGAACTGCTGTGGAATCAAATCCGACACATCACCGAAGTTCTGGATGGCGCGGGTTTATTTGCATGGGATTGCCTGGCATTGGGTACCGATTTCGATGGTATTATTGATCCGCTGAATAGTTTTTGGACTGCCGAAGAAATTCCTTATCTGGCCGATTTTTTAGAACGCCACGTGCATAACCATATGCAAAACCACCACTATAAGCACACTAAAAATGTTTTGGATGCCGATACGGTTATTGAAAGGATATTTAGTAGCAATGCACATAGATTTTTACAGCAATACTTCATTTAAAACAGATAGTTAGGGCTCTTCACGTAATTTTGATTATTCCCTATATTTGAAAAACCAATCCTGAAAGAGGAATAAAATACGAATTATGAAATTCAATTGTAGTGTTGTTATTAATCGTCCGAGAGAAATAGTTGTACGGCTGTTTTCCGATCCGGAAAACCTCAGGTCTTACCAGGAAGGATTTATCAGTAAAGAACTCATTTCAGGGGATGAAGGAGAAAAAGGAGCCGTCTCAAAAATGTTATATCGCCAGGGAAAAGGACAAATGGAACTCACCGAAACCATTGTCAGAAACGAACTTCCGGAAGTGTTTGAAGGATGGTATCATCATAAGTATATGGACAATACAATGATTAGTCGTTTTACCGAGTTAAATGCTAATCAAACCCGTTACGATGCAGAAATCGAGTATACTGTTTTCAGGGGCGTTATCCCCAAAATAATGGCGTGGCTGTTTCCCGGAGTTTTTAAAAAACAAGTGCAAAAATGGTTAAATAACTTTAAGAATTTTGCAGAGAATATGTAATACGCAAAATTACATCCGGAGAAGCGTTTTATGGTTTCCCATCCAGGTAATCTTCCAGTCTTTGCAGCGAATCGTCCCAGAATTGCTCATAAAACCGAAGCCATTTATTAATTTCTTTTAACGGACGTATATCCGGAAAACAATACCGTTCCCTGCCGCGGGTGTGTATCATGACCAGCCCGGCTTCTTCCAGGGTTTTTATATGTTTGGTAACTCCCTGTCGGCTCATCTCAAATTTATTTGATATCTGAGAAATAGAAAGGGCAGAGGCAGCCACCACCAGGGCATGGAATATTTCCCGCCTGGTGGGGTCGGCAACCGCCTTAAAAAGTTTGGTGATATTATCCGGCATTTACTAAAGTGTTTAAGTATTGGTTTAATCCGGTAACGCAATTGTTCCATCCGTTTTTAAAGCTGTCGAACATAGCCACGGCAGTGTCGCCGGGATAACCGGAAATACCCGAATGTTCCAACGTAAGCCTGGTTCCCTTTTCAAGAGGTTCCAGTACCCAGCTTACCGTAGTTTCCGTATCGGTACCCTGAACCACCCAGGTGTATATTAGCGTATACGGATCGGCCTGCTTTACAATCCCGGTAATTTTTGTACAGTTTTGTTCTTCCGATGCTTCAAAAGTATAGGCATACCCGGCTTCGGCTTTAAAATCCGCCTTTATAAACCAGGCGGATATTTCCTCGGCTTTTGTGATGGCCTTCCATACGGAATCAATAGAATGATTAAATACATGTTCTTTGGTGATTACATCTTTCATTTTTTTTAATTTAAAATTATGCAACTTTCTGGTTGCTAATTTACAAAAAAGATTTATATATGCAACTTTTAGGTTGCGTAAATGTAAATGCTGTCTTCCCGTTCCGTAGGGTATGGCCTTTAACTGTCGTATTTCCCCCTTAAAAACCTCCTAAAACACCATTTTAATTCATTTAGGAAAAAGATAACTTTGGAAAAACCATATTGGATAACCGTATTCCATTTTATATCTTAAAACAGCAGCTGTATTTAAGGATACGGAATACCTAAATAAATTAATTATGAAAAAAGTAATCACTTCCGTACTGGTATTGCTCCTGATGAGTTTTACAACAGCCGATAGTACGCTTACAAAATCGGAAAGGGCTTATGCGGTAGAGCAAATGTGCAATACCCGAAGCAGGGTAATCAAAGCTGTAAAAGGATTGAGTGAAGCGCAATTAAATTTTAAAAGCGATCCGGAATCGTGGTCCATTGCCGAGTGTATCGAGCATATTGCTCTATCGGAAGGTAATTTCATGGGAATGGTTAAAAAAAGCCTTGAAGCTCCGTCAGACCCTTCCCGAAGATCGGAAATAAAAATTACCGACGATGCTATCTACGGGATGGTAACCGACAGGTCAAATAAAGTTAAAACCCGCGCACCTTTTGAACCTTCGGGAAAGTACGGGAGCTATAAAGCTACCTTAAAGGCATTTAAGAAAAAGCGTAAAGAGGTTATTAAATACGTAAAAAAAACCGAAGACGACCTGAGGAATCATTATATGGAGCTGCCTTTTGGGACGGTTGATACCTATCAGGTGCTTCTGTTCTTATCAGGGCATACCGAACGCCATGTACTTCAGATAGAGGAAATCATGGCACATAAAGATTTTCCCGTCAAATAATTCACAGCGAATCACGTATAAAACGGCTCTTTTTCGGAGCCGTTTTTTTGTACTTCCCGGTACCGTACGTACTTCTTAAAAGGGGATAAATTCCGGTTGAATGTTACAGGGATATTGTGTATATTTAAAAAACACCGTGTTTATCGGTAGAATCCCTTTTAGCTATGAGTGCCAAAAATCAAACCACTGCATCCCGTCCTACATTCCATTTGGGGATTACCATGGCAGGAGCAGTTTCGGCAGGGGCCTATACGGCGGGTTTTATGGATTATCTGCTCGAAGCTCTTTCCGAATGGGAGAAAGCAAAAAAAATAAATAGCAGGCTTAAAGAGGAAGGAAAGGCATACGATTTGAGAGTTCCTATGTACGATGTGGTTATCGATGTAATTGGAGGGGCGTCGGCCGGGGGAATGATCAGTATGATTACAACGCTCTCTTTTTATTTGGAATCCATGAAACCGGTAAAAAAGGTATCGCTTGCCAAAACCGGAAACCTTCTCTACGACAGCTGGGTATTCCTCGATGATGATCCTGATACCGTTCCCTTAAAACAGAGGCGAACTACTTTTGAGAAAATGCTGGATACTTCAGATATCCGGGAAATGGGCAGAGCTCCGTCGCTTTTAAATTCAAAACCCATCGATACCATGGCAGCACGTGTTTTTGATGGTTTGCCAAAAAAATCCGGCATAAAAAATTTTCCTTCATTTGTTTCCGACGACTTACGACTTATTTTAACCATTACCAGCCTTAAACCTATTGACTATATTGTAAACTTCAGCCGATTGAAATCGGCTTTTTTAGATTCCACACCGGGGCATAGAATAAGTAATCATGAAATTGTTGCCCACTTTAAATTGAATTTTAATGCAAAAAAGGATAAGGACGAGTATTTGCCTTTTAAGCCACTAGAACAAAAATCCAGAGATTTCCTGATCAAAGTTACCAAGGCTACAGGGGCTTTTCCATTAGGCCTGGAACCCAGACATTTTGAACGGGAATTTTCTACAAAATACATCACCAATAATTTAAAAAAACGCCTTGCTTTTACGCAGGGCAGTGATGTGCGGTTTGAACAAACTGAAAAAGAGTTCAGTTTTACGGGGGTTGACGGCGGGACTATAAATAATGAACCCTTCGATGAAGTAATCCGGTGTTTGGTATCCAGGCATGGCTCTCAGCATCCGGATCATCCTAAGTTTGGCACCATCATGATTGATCCTTTTCCTAATTTTTATTACGAAAAAGAGGATTCGGGAGATTATCAAAAGAATATGCTATCGGTTCTGAGCGAATTGGTTCCCACTATCCTCGATCAGGCCCGTAATAAACGCAACGATACCTATGGAAGCGGTTTAATACGGTTACTGGTATTTCCGGTTAAATGGGAAAAGAAAGGAGTATTGCGAGACCATCCGCCTTTGGCCACCGGAGGCCTTGGTGGCTTTGCCGGATTTTTGGATAGGGATTTCAGAATACACGATTTCTTTTTGGGGAGAGATAATGCCCGTAATTTTTTAAGAGCATTTCTTTTTTTAGAGTACAACCCGGAGGCTCCTTCCTATCTGTTCCGGGATATTACCGATGAGGCGGTTCGTGCTTTTTCACGAAAAGTTAAAGACAAAACTACCGGGAAGACTAAAACATACATGCCCCTTATACCGGATTTGAGTAAACTGGACGGAGATACACACCCGTTTGAATATACGGTTGATCCATTCCCTGAATTCGATAAAAAGGCGTTTAATGCCTTTGAAAACTTAATCAGACAAAGGGTTAAAGCCCTGTTAAAGGCCGAGTTAAAAGGAAAAATAAGCAACTGGTTGTTACGGGGAGTTGCTCGGTTGTCATACCCATTTCTCGCCAAAAAAATCACGAAATGGATCTTACTCAAGGTGGAAAAAGATTTTGCAAAAAGGAAAATGTAATCGCATAAGATCTTCAAGTAATTTTGGTTTATCCGTGAACAACAATTAACCACATTTCTTTCAAAACCCCCTTTTAGTCAACGGGATTTTCCCTGTAAAGATGGGGGAAAGCCCCATTGTATACCCGTTGTTTATGTCTTAATATAGCCTGGAATTAATCATTAAACTAGATAGCTATGGCTTGTAGGGAAGTTTCAACATGGATCACAGAGAATATACTGGTCCCTGTTTCGCGTTTTATTACGGAAGCCAGGGAGGTTTGTGAAAATATCGGGCAATGGGTGGAAGAAGAAGTCTGGCAACCCGTGGAAGAATGGGTAAGCCAGCAGGAACGCCGATGCAGAGAACAGGATTGTAATTGGTGGTGTCTCTGTTGTAATAAATGGGTGTGCTGGATTGTGGTAGTAGTGGTTAAAGTAGTAGTCTGGGTAGTGGTAACCGTAGTAAAATGGGTGGTTACTCTGGTATGCCAGATAGTTACTATCGTCTTAGGAATTGTGGTCGAATTGATTTTGAAAATAATTCATCGCCTGATAACTTTTGTGGTATGTTTGTTTACCGACCCGCTGCAAGCGCTTAAAACGCTTTGGGATTTGTGGAACGATATTATAGACACTATTGAGGATATTTTTGATTTTATTGTGGTGCTTCTCAACGATATAAAAGGAATTCTCGAAGACATAGGCCGTTTATTTGAAATGCTCGGACGAACATTCTGTATTTTTGGAGATGTTGTCTGTGCTATTTTTACAGCTATTTTTGGTTTCCTTAGTGGAATTATAGACTGGCTTGCCGACATTGTTGAATGGATAACCGATACGATTGAAGGAATCAAGGAATTGATTGCAGGGCTTCTTACGCTGAACTGGTGTAGAATTCAGGGAGCATTGGGAATTTTAAATGTTTTCCGGGTAATTACTTCTGTTTTACGAATTCCGGGTCAGTTTTTCTATGTAGGCCCTAAGGGTTTGATTGAAATGGGCCGGATTGAATCGATTATAAACGATGCCCTGGAAGAAACTTTTGGTGACGATCCGGAACGGCTGGAACGCGCTAAAACCAAGGCCAGGATCGGAGGATATCCGGTGGGGGTTCCCATTAAGATAGACGCGAGAAGAATAGCCATTAGAAGTGGTGAGTTTTTACGCAATTTGCACGATGAAGGCGTATTAAATATACATGCCATAGCGGGAAGAGTATCTGATTGTAAAGGAGAGTTTATTTATAATGCTTTTCAGGGAGAAGTGGTTTACACGGGTACTTCAACACGGGTATCGCAAAGCGATATAGATGACTTTTTAAGCCTGGGAGCCGATGCCGTTCCTTCATTTACAGTATATCCCATTAAACTTGTCACCTTTAGAAAATACCTGGAACTGGCCAGGCAGAAAGGATTTCAGATAGGATTAAACTTTACCTGGGATCCTATTAAGGAAGTGGTTATTACCAACAGCAGATTTGTACCCATGGATAGAGATACGAGTGTGGGAGATGCACATAAAGAATTATTTTCTCTTATTGGCAGACCCGATGATGATGAAGATTTAAGTGTGGTTCCTTCCATTGCGATTTTCGGATATACGGATACCAGCTTACACGGACTGACTTCCTGGTACAGGCCGGCCTTAAGGGCTTTTAGCCCAACGGGAACCACCTTCAGAACCCGATTCCCGGAAGTAGCTCTACAGTTTGTCCCCGTACATGAAATTGGACATTTCTACGGATTGGATCATGAAGGACATGATAATCCGGCACTGATTATGTGGAGCCCCGCAGCTGGCGGGGGAGTAGGAACAGCAGTTCCGGAGTATTTATTTCTTTCCGGGGAGGCTAACTTCACCCTGGAAGATGCCAGTACGGTATGGAGTTATATTACAACTACCGATCAGGCTCGAAATACTATTTTACCCTAAAAAGTGATCAATGAAATACGTAATACATAATTTGGAAAGTCTTCAGAGACTTAAAACAGATAAGACCATTAAAAGTATTTACAGAAAAATACAATTGGATATAACTACTCCTGACTCGGAAGCCTATACACGAAAATTAAATCGGTATTACTTTTCCTGCGGTTGTCAGGAAGGAGCGGTAACGGTTTTGATTTCTTTATTATCGGTATTTGTTATTTACTTTACCGGAATTAAGGAGGTTCTGGGTCAATGGTGGTACCTACCGTTATATCTGGTCGGAGCAGCCATTTTCGGAAAATTATTCGGATTAATTAACAAAAAAATAGTACTCGATAAAATTATAGCGCAACTCAAAGAGGAGTTTAAGTATTCCAAGTCGCATTCAGACCCTGTTTTGGTAGGAAACCGCAATTTTGGCGGCTAATTGGGCATTGTTATAAACCAGCTCTATATTGGCATTAAGGCTTTCTCCCCGAGTGAGTTCTTTAATCCTGTTGAGAAGAAAAGGGGTACTTTCCTTGCCTTTTACACCCTGTTGTTTTTCTTCAGCCAGTGCCTGATTGATGGCATTATTCATAAGAGTATAGTCCAACTCTTTTTCCGATGGTACGGGATTGGCAATTACAACACCTCCCTGGAGATTTAAATCCCATTTGGTTTTTAAAAGCGCCGCAATTTCCTCGGGGCTGTCCATCCGGTAATTTACCTTACAACCGCTTTTTCTGGAATAAAATGCAGGGAGTTCATCGGTTTGATATCCCAGTACGGGAATTCCATGAGTTTCCAGATATTCAAGGCTTAGTTCGAGATCGAGAATAGCTTTTATCCCCGCACATACCACGGCAACATTAGTTTGTGCCAGTTCCTGAAGATCCGCCGATATATCAAAAGATTCCGAAGCACCCCGGTGAACCCCGCCGATACCTCCCGTAGCAAAAATTCTGATTCCCGCCAGATTTGCTCCAATCATAGTTGCAGCTACAGTGGTAGCTCCATCTTTCTTTTGAGAGAGCAAATAAGGGATGTCCCTGCGACTGGCTTTGATAATGGGATGTTCGGGGTTTGCCAGGCGCATCATATCCGCATCGGTAAGTCCGATCTTTATTGTACCGTTTATAAGGGCTATAGTAGCCGGAACGGCTCCATGATCCCTAACTATTTGCTCCACGGATTGTGCGGTCTCGTAGTTTTGCGGGTAAGGCATGCCATGAGAAATAATAGTAGACTCTAATGCTACAATCGGGATTTGGTTTTTTAAAGCGTTTTGAATTTCGGGAAGTATATCCAAATAAGCTGTCATTCCATCGTTTTTAATGCGAGTTCCTCCGTAAGATCAGGGTGCACGGCAAATTTGTGTTGTACCGTAAGCTGGGCGCAAGCCGATGCAAATTTTACGGTGTCGTATAAAGTAAAGGCTTTGGCTTCACCATAGAGTAATCCCGCCATAAAAGCATCTCCGGCACCATTGGTATTAACAGGAGTTACTATATTGTTTTTTGAAATAAAGATTTCGTGTTCATCTCCGTAGGCCACCCCGTCTTTCCCCAGTGTAATACATACTTTCTTTACTCCCAATTCGAGGAAATAAGCTACCAGATCTTCGTAATCCTGCTCATATTGTACTTTTTTTCCACTGAGTAATTCCGCTTCAATATGATTGCATTTCAGAATGTACATCTTATCGAGAATAGATTGAGCCCTCAATGCCTTTTTAGCAGAAACAGCCTCCAGTGCAAATCGGGTATCCGGCAGGCTGCTTACTATGAGTTCCAGCGTGGAAGCAGGCAGGTTAGTTTCCAGTACACAGTACGGATTCCGGGCAATCACTTCCAGTTTATCCCGTACAAAAGTATCCGGGACAGAATCGTATAACTCCATGGCGGAAAGCCCGAGGGCCAGATCGTTGTAACTATTCATAATAGCAACATAAAAAGAAGTATTACTATTCGGAACAGTTAAACTGTGCTCGATAGATATTCCAAGGGCATTGCATGAATCTTTAAGGGTCTTTGCAAAATCGTCATCGGCAAAAACACTCAAAAACTCAACACCAAGGCCCAGGCGAACCAAATTCTCGGCTATATTACGCCCCACACCTCCTTGTATGGTTTCCAATGTGCCGATGTTGGAATCTTTAAAAATTAGTTTATCCTTGGAAAAGCCAATAAGATCTATATTGGAAGCGCCTATAACTGTAATTTTTGGCAAATCAGCCATCTTTAAAGGTTTCGTGTGAATTACTCTTCTAAATTTAAGTAATTTTACAGGAAAACAGCCATGTAAGATGCAAAAAATAAAGTCCGTTTTTAAAACAATGCATCCCATTATCGGGGTTATTCATGTACAGGCACTTCCCGGTACACCCAAAAACAGCTTAACCCCCGCTCAAATTCTGGAAGCAGCCCTGCAAGAAGCCCGTATTTATAAAAAAGCAGGTATCGATGCGTTAATTGTAGAAAATATGCATGATGTACCTTATTTAAAGGGGTATGTAGGGCCGGAAGTAAGTACGCTAATGTCTTTAATTGCATACCGTATTAAACAGGAAATAAATTTACCGGTAGGCATCCAAATTTTGGCGGCGGCCAATAAGGAGGCACTCGGTGCTGCCAGGGCATCGGGAGCCGATTTTATAAGAGCGGAAGGGTTTGTTTATGCGCATACTGCAGATGAAGGTATTATTGATGCGCAGGCTGGAGAATTGATGCGTTATCGCAAACAAATAGGAGCCGAAGGAATCGCTGTTTTTACAGATATTAAAAAGAAACACAGTGCCCATATGCTTACCCAGGATGTATCGCTTTTGGAAACTGCCCGAACAGCACATTTTTTCTTAAGTGATGGGGTAGTGGTAACAGGGAGTCATACCGGAACTCCGGCCTCTCTGGAAGAATTACAACAACTAAAGGGAAGACTTGATTTTCCGGTAATGGTCGGATCGGGAATCACCCTGGATAATGTTTCCGATTACCTACCGTATTGCGATGCGATGATCGTTGGTTCTTATTTTAAAGAAGGGGGCTATTGGTCTAATGCATTGAGTTATGAGCGTACGGCCCGATTCATGGAACAGGTTAAACAACAGGCATAAGGTATTTATAACAAATAAGTTCTGAATAAATCGAGTAAAAGGAGATGCAGCATCTGGAAAAAAAATTGGAAGACCGAAGTATTCGTCCCACGGCAATGCGGATTATGATTTTGCATTATTTCATGAAGCAACAAAAAGCAGTAGCGCTTCCGGAATTGGAAAATGCTTTTGAAACGGCCGATAAAAGCACGCTGTTCAGAACGTTAAAAACGTTTGAAGATAAAAAACTGATCCATGGAGTTGACGATGGTACCGGAGCAAAGAAATATGCTTTATGCATGGAGGGGTGTACATGCGCTCCCGAAGATCAGCACTATCATTTTCACTGCAAAATATGTTCGGAAACTTTTTGTCTGACCTCTCAGAATATTCCGGCTATCGAACTCCCTCGCAATTTTAGGGTGGATGAAGCCAATTTGGTACTTAAAGGGATCTGTGCACATTGCAATCCGTGATTTTGCAACCGGATTGCATGGATTTTACCATATCTTTGCACATACATGAAAACACTTACCATTCTCATATCACTTTTGTTTTTGTCTTTATCCTTTCAACCCTGTTCTGACGTGACCAATAAAGATCATATAACCGAAGAAAAGACAAATACCGATCATAATCATCGGGAAGACACGGACGATTCATGCCCGGTTACCTGTTCCTGTGATTGCTGTGGGATGGTAATTGCCCTGGAAGTTTTACAGCCACTTCGTTTTAAAGTATACCCGAAAATTGCATCCGTTGTATTTGATAACTATAAATTGCACTATCAGTATGACGGGCTTTTTGGTATCTGGCAGCCCCCAAAAATGTTAACTAATACCGTTTCGGTTTTTTAAAACCACCTTACTTATTAGTTAATTTAAAATTTTCCAAAATGATAAAAAATATATGGAGTATATGGCTCCTTATGTTATCGTGCATCGCATTGAATGCTCAAAATAATTTTACAATACAGATAAACTCATCCGAAGATAACCAACCCCTCGCAGGAGCTACGGTGTATTTAGCCACAATAGAAAAAGGAGTGATAACCAATTTTGACGGAATAGCATCTTTTATGGATATTCCGGACGGGTCTTATCCGGTGATAATTTCATATTTAGGGTTCGAAACACTGGAAATAACTGTCGTAGTTCCGGTTAACGGGTCTTTGATTTTTTCTATGAAACCCGTAGCAAATGAGCTGGAAGAAGTTACGGTTCAGTCGGTAAGAAGCAGTAGAACCATTAAAAAAATACCCTCACGGGTAGAATTTATTGGTGGAGAGGAGCTCGGTGAAAAAGCAATGATGAACCCTACCAATATTTCTATGGTACTTCGCGAAAGTACAGGAATACAAATGCAGCAAACCTCATTGAGCAGCGGGAATTCCAATATAAGGATTCAGGGACTCGATGGGAGATATACGCAGTTATTACGTGATGGATTCCCTTTATATGGCGGTTTTTCCAGCGGACTGAGTGTTATGCAGATTCCGCCTTTAGACCTAAAACAATTCGAGGTAATAAAGGGAAGTTCGTCTACCTTGTACGGCGGAGGTGCTATTGCCGGATTGGTTAATACGGTTTCCAAAACCCCTGAAGAAGATCCCGCATTGGATATTATGCTTACACAAACTCATGCACTGGGAAGTACAGCCAATGTGTTTTACAGTAAACGCAGTGGAAAATTTGGAATTACTTTATACGGCTCCGGTCATTATCAAAACGTCTATGATGCGGAAGACGATGGTTTCAGTAATTTACCGGAAACCACCTCTGTTTCGGTTAATCCTAAAATATTCTTTTATCCCTCCGAGAAGACTACCATTTGGTTAGGATTAAACGGAACTCTTGACAATCGCCTGGGAGGAGATATTGCGAAGATCGAAAAAAATGAAGGTGGAATACATCAATATACCGAAGATAATGTGTCCGGACGGCTAAGTACCCAGGCCCTGTACAGAACACAAATTGATAGTACACGCCGTGTGAGTATAAAAAACAGCTTCGCTTTTTTTGACCGGGAACTCACCGTACCCGATTTGAGCTTTAAAGGGAAGCAGTTTAATACCTTTACCGAGATCACTTATCAGAAGCAAGCCCAAAATTCCGATTGGACCTTTGGAGCCAACTTATACTCCAATTCATTTGATGAAGACCGGCAAGCTGCCCTACAGAGAGATCAAACCGATATAACTTTTGGCCTGTTTGCCAATACGATTTTCGATTTGTCCGACAACTGGATTCTGGAAACAGGTTTGCGAATGGATAGGGCAGCCGATTGGGGCTTTTTCCCGTTGCCCAGAGTTTCCTTATTATATAAGAACGATAAAGGGTTTTCCAGCCGAATAGGTGGCGGTCTGGGCTATAAAATTCCGGATATCTTTACAGAAGAAGCCGAATTCATCAATTTTAACAGGGTACTGCCCATCGATAAAAACGGCCTGGAAGCAGAGCGCTCTGTGGGTCTTAATATAGATTTTAACTATCAAACGCGGATTCTCGAAAATATTAGTTTCTCCGTAAATCAGCTTTTTTATATGTCTGAGATAAAGAAAGGCTTATTACTGAATCCTACATCGGATAACTATTTTAGGTTTAGCAATGCAGAAGATCGTATTATCAGTATGGGGGCAGAAACCAATATGAAATTTACCTATAATGATTTTAAGTGGTTTTTGAATTATGCATTTATAGATACACGATTACATTACCTCCCTGAAAACCCTCTAAAGCCACTAACAGCACGACATAATGCCGGAAGTGTATTTATGTACGAATCGGAAAAATGGCGCTTGGGTTACGAAACCTATTACACCGGAAAACAGCAGCTTTCCAACGGACAGGAAACCACCGATTTTATTACCATGGGATTTTTAGCCATGCGTAGTTTTGGCTGGGGGAACCTCTTTGTAAATTTTGAGAACTTCACCGATAGAAGACAAACCCGATTTTCTCCCCTGGTGTTGCCTCCTCATGAAAACCCTACATTCCCTGAAATATATGCACCTACCGATGGTTTTATTTTTAGCCTGGGAGTTCTTATAAGGCCCTTTGGAAATGAGCAACATCACTAGGGTGAAGAGATTAAAAGGTATACAGTTTATGCATTTACAACGATTACCTATATTTTTGAACCCATGAATCCGATAAAATGAAGGATACATCACAAAATAGTAACCACGACCACCAACACGGAGGGATCTTAGGCGAAAAAACAGAACTCTATTTTGCCATTCTGAGCGGGGTGTTCTTTTTTACGGGACTCCTTTTGGAAAAGCTGTTTCAAATGCCCGGATGGCTGGTTATAGGGAGTTATGTATTATCGTATTTTTTTGGAGGATATTATGCGTTGATAGAGGCCTTTGAAAAAATTAAACGTGGCGGGTTTGAGATCGATTTTTTGATGATTGCAGCGGCCATAGGAGCTGCCTATATAGGAAGTTGGGGAGAGGGAGCATTGTTGTTATTCTTATTTAGCCTGGGGCATGCATTAGAAAATTTTGCGATGAATAAGGCAAAGAAATCTATTGAAGCCCTGGGAAACCTGTCTCCCAAAACAGCCCTGGTAAAAAAAGAATCCGGTATAGTGGAAATTCCTATTACCGAATTAAAGATAAATGATATTGTTTTAATAAAACCCAACACCAAAATTTCCGCAGATGGTGTCATTGTAAAAGGGAGTAGTAGTATTAATCAGGCACCCATAACCGGAGAAAGCATCCCGGTTGACAAAACCGCTATAAACGGGTTGGAGAGGCTCCCGAAATTCGCGGATATCGATAAAACTCATGTGGTATATACCGGAACTATTAACGGTGATAACGCAATAGAAGTTCAAGTTTTAAAACTCAATGAAGACACTACGATTTCAAGATTGATAAAAATGGTTAGTGAAGTGGAAACACAAAAATCGCCCACACAGCGACTGACCAAAAGATTTGAAAAATGGTTTGTTCCCATTGTGATTTCCTTTGTATTGTTTTTGTGTTTTGCTTATCTGCTTATTGAAGAGACTCCAAAAGAAAGTCTTTACAGAGCCATCAGCGTTTTGGTTGCTGCCAGTCCATGCGCTCTGGCAATATCTACGCCCAGTGCGGTTTTAAGCGGAATAGCCAGAGCCGCTAGAAGTGGTGTATTAATTAAAGGAGGGCGTGCGCTCGAAGATTTGGGAAGCCTTACTACCATTGCTTTCGATAAAACCGGAACACTTACCGAAGGAAAACCAAAATTGACGCATGTTATTTCTTTAAACGGTTTTGATAAAAAAGAACTGGCAGGCCTGGTATTGGAAGTTGAAGGTTTAAGTAATCACCCGTTGGCCAGGGCAATTGCAAGTGGTATAAGAAATGAATACGATCTTCAAAATAATAACAGAGCATCACGGGCCGTTGAAATTCAGGGAAAGGGCATTAAAGCAAATTATCAGGGAAGTGAAGTGTTAATCGGAAATATCAAGCTGCTGGCTGAAGCCGGTATTGTAATTTCCGGGGAAACACGTATGCAGATGGATAAACTTATCGGAGACGGACACACATCGATGTTAGTGGCCTATAAAGAGAAACCCGTAGGATTATTGGGCGTCATGGATGTACCCAGGAAAAATGTGAGTTCTGCGTTAAAGAGTCTAAAATCTATTGGGATTAAAAAAATGGTTATGCTAACCGGTGATCATCAAAATATTGGAGATTCCATTGCCAGACAAATAGGACTTACTGAAGCCAAAGGTAACTTATTACCTGAAGATAAAGTTTCTGCAATCCGGGAATTAAAACTACTGGATAATAAAGTAGCCATGGTTGGTGATGGTGTAAATGATGCACCTGCCATGGCAAACAGTACTGTGGGTATTGCGATGGGGGCAGCGGGCAGCGATGTGGCCCTTGAAACCGCCGATGTAGCCCTGATGTCAGATAAAATAGAAAATCTCCCGTTTGTAATAGGGCTAAGTAGAAAGTCCAGATATATTATCAAACAAAACCTATGGATTAGTATGGGTGTCGTAGCCCTTTTGGTTCCTATAACCTTATTCGGATTAACCAGTATAGGTGGTGCGGTTGCCATTCATGAAGGATCTACGCTCGTGGTGGTTTTAAATGCACTCAGACTTTTGGGATATAAATTTAAATAACAACCTGTTCGGTTTAAACAGAAGTTGTTCCTTGTATTTGGAAACGGTTAATACATTATTAGCGTACAGGGTAAATTTCTCCATACGTATCTGCTTAATCTGGTTCTGTATTTCTAAAAAATGAATACTACCGATGGGGCTTCCCAAACTCTAAAGCCCTAAAACTCTTTCGGGGGAAATTACGGTGATAAAAGGGGAAAAATCCTGCTGAAAGTTTCCCGTCCGTATTTTAAATTGCTTAAAATTAGTACTAACCGACCTGAAATTTAAAGAGATTGTCATGAATTTAAAAGACTATTTTTCAATCTATAAAACCCGGAAACCATCTATGATGATGGGTACGACAAACGATACTACACCCTCAAAGCCGAATTCTTTTTTTCAATGGATTGCATTGCTTATAGGGGTTCTTATTCAACCGTTTTTTTCGTTTTACAAGGAACACGGAAGTATTATCTGGAACGAGGCATATAAGAATAAGGAGTTTATGATTTTTGCTGTAATTGTTGCTGTTATTGTTTTTCCATCCATTTATAGAAAGGCCTTTGATTCCGACAGGCCCAAATGGATACAGATGATTCCGATATTTACGGCAGGATTGGGTTGGCAAACACTGGTAGACTCGGCTGTAACGGGGATGGGCAAAGGAGCTAATGAAGCTCAGGCATATATTGATTTTATAGGGGAAACCTTAGCACTTTTAATCTAGCCGGGAATAGCGGTATTTAGGTGTAGCCGAACGGTCTGTTTTTAGCAATTTTTTTTATACAGCTAAAGATACCGACCCGGCTAATTCGTATTTGGAAATGGAAAAAGGGGTAAAACCCCCTTGTTTTGTATTGATTTTTTAGCAAACTTTTGATGTTAAATTAAAGAGGGTCCTCTTATCCTAAAATCTGGTGTAGGTACTAGAACTAATCCGCCGGTGTTCCCCTAACAATAAATGATAGCCTTGTAGGAGGTTTAAAAAGAACTTTTCCGGTTCAATGAATCTTTGAACCGTGAAGAAGAAAATATCACAAACGAAAAAACAGCAAAAAAAAATATCATGAAAGACGAAAAAAGAAGATTCTGTAATATGCCAATTATAGAGGAACGAGCACCCCGACCCGGACATCACCCGGGAACGGAACACATGATTATTTTGATGGCCAAGAAATGGGTGAATGGCACAAATCTTACCTATTACTTTTTCGATAAAGCATCAGACGGAGAGCATGTTAATATTAATGGAGAAATAAAATTTATAAAGTGGAAAGGGACCCAACAGGAAATGGACTCCGTCAGAGCGGGGTTTACTACCTGGGAACAGGTGGGTATCGGCTTAACTTTTGAAGAAGTAAACAGGAGGGAAGATGCGCTAATTCGAATTGGCTTTATGAAAGGTGATGGTTCCTGGTCTTACGTTGGAAGAGATTTGTGGAATATTCCTAAAACGGAAAGAACCATGAATTTCGGATGGGATATTATTAATGATGCCGATACCATTTTACACGAAATAGGGCATGCTATGGGTTTTCCGCATGAACATCAAAATCCGTTGGCCGGGATTGTCTGGAATGAACCCAATGTGGTTACAGAACTGAGCGGCCCTCCCAATAACTGGAATTATGCTACCATAAAACACAATGTTCTTGATAAGAAACGGGCTGATGCCATTCAGGGTTCCGGGCTGGACGAAAATTCAATTATGATGTATCCCCTGCCGGGCTCATGGATTGATGCGCCCCCCGAATTATCAGACGGAATCTCTCCGACTCCCGGGTTGTCCGATCGAGACCGCGAATGGGTAAAGAAATTCTATCCCGCTCAACCCAATAAAGACCTGGAGGAACTGGAACTTAATAAAACATCCATGATTCATATAGATCCGGGAGAGCAGGTAAGTTTTCTGTTTACTCCGCCTGTAACCCGCGATTACGAAATCAGAACTTTTGGAGAAATGGATACGGTGATGGTGTTGTATGAAAAGAACGGTGACGAGGAAGAGTATTTGTCCGGAGACGACGACAGTGGTTCCGAACTGAACTCTATGATTACTATAAAGCTGGTAAAGGATCGGGAATACCTGATTCGGATTCGCTTGTATTCGAAATTGGGAACCGGAAATACCTCGGTGATGATTTTCTGAAACCTAATAAGGCATAGAAGAAATTAATTTTACTTTCTTTATGTCCTCCATACAATCATGGCTTAAATACGAAGGCATTACTTTTTAAGGTTTTTCACCAAATAGTTTATACGACTGCTGAGCGGCATAAAAATCAATGGTTATATGCATAAGTATCGGCAGCCAAAGCGAATGGGTTACGTAATATAGAAACGACCAGAATATTCCGAGCAAAAAAGCCTGGAATAAGTTTTTAAACCCGGTTCCATAATGGCAAAGCCCAAAGACCAGATTGGTTAACACTACAGCAGCTATCAAAGGCATATATTCCTGTAACCGCCAGCATAGGAATCCTCTGAAAATAATTTCTTCACATACGCCGGCCACTACCGATAAAGCCACAGACCAGCTGTAGTGCGCGGGAGTAGTGGGAAGTAAATATCGAACTTCTTTATATTGATTTTTTAAGGCTTCCGCTTTTTCAGGTGGAATCTGAATTTGATTCATCAGATAGTAGCTAATTAATACGCAGGCCAAAAGTGCGAGAGTCCAAAGTGGAGTTTCAAGAAAAGACAAACCTATATTTTCCAAACGATCCTTATATATAAAAACCGAAATCAAAATAAGCAGGGTAAGTGCAATTAATACACTCATAGAAAACTGGTACACAGGTATTTTCTGATCGGGTTGTTCAAGAAGTAATTTTTTGGTTTTCTTCCCCGAGGCAATCCCGTAAACAGGGTAAATCAACCCGATGAGTACCATTAGTAAAAGGTACATGAAAGTCATAGTTTACCTATTGTTTTTTTGAGGAGAGATTTCCAGAGCTTCTCTTCCGGAGAAACCAGAAATTTATTTTTTACCCGTAGTTTTTGTGTTGTTTTGGAGCCGGCTTCTTCAACCAGGAATATTTTAGCCCGTTTTAAATCTTCGGGAGAAAGTCGCTGGTTTTGGATACATTTTTCCAACATGGGAAAAAGCGTGGATATATTTTCCGATTTTTCAATAGGAACCGTAATAATTTTATCTTCTTTAGAACCATCCAACTGCTTTCTAATGTATGCAGCTACCGATTTTAAATCGTCCGGAGAAATTTTATAATGCTTTTTAAAATTTCGTGAAAAGGTTTCATAATCGTTATAGCCGAGAAGGTAGGTTACTTCCGAAACCAACAGATTATCCGATATAAGCCAGTGATAGGCCTTGCGCATTTTTAGCTTTTCAATAAACCGGATAGGAGCATTATGGGTTTCCTTTTTAAAAAGGCGATAAAATTGAGACTGGGATAAACAAGCCCTTTGAGACAATTCCGCTAAGGAGTGGTTTTGATCTAAATGGTCTTCTAAATAGTTTAATATTTCCAAAATTCTGTTATCCATAAACAGGGTAAAGATAGGGCAGAGTTCCGGAAGCTATATGATGAATATGAGCATTTCGCGTATTGATTTCAGGAGTATTTTTTGAGTTTTTTCCCGCTCTTCAAATATTTTAACGTAACAAATTGCGTATAAAGTCGTCTTCCAGAAAAACCGACAATATGAATCAACCTATTGTAAAAACAAAAAATCTCAACTTTTCCTATGCCAAAGGGAAGAGTGATATTCAGGATTTAAACCTCCTGGTTCCCAGGGGGAGTATTTACGGATTTCTGGGCCCTAATGGTTCCGGAAAAACAACCACGATCAGGTTACTTTTGGGATTGCTGAAAAAAAAATCCGGGGAGGTACAAATTTTCGAAAAATCGTTTAAAGATCACCGAATTGAGTGTCTGACAAAAGTAGGGGCGCTTATAGAAACACCATCGCTTTACAATCACCTCAATGCTGTAGAAAACCTTAAAATAGCGGCTCGATACCGGGGTATAAATAACAGTGCAAGAATTGAAGAGGTCCTGGAAATTGTTAAACTTTCGCATGCCAAAAAAAAGAAAGTAAAAGCATTCTCACTCGGTATGAAACAGCGTTTAGGTCTTGCTGTTGCCTTACTATCAGAACCGGAACTGCTAATACTGGACGAGCCTACCAACGGTTTAGACCCAAAGGGTATTATTGAAATACGGGAGTTAATGAAAGACTTAAATAAGGAGGGGATCACCATTTTTGTATCCAGTCATTTGTTAAGTGAAATAGAAAAAACATGCTCTCACGTAGGGATTATTCAACAGGGTAAAATGATATATCAGGATACGGTGAAGGCACTGAAAGCTTCGCAGTCTGATGCCTGTAATATTTTATTGGAAACAAACAACATAAAGCGATGCATTGAAACCCTGCACAACATTGGGTATGAAGCCATTCCGCAGAGTTCGAACGAAGAAATAGTTAGTGTTTCTGTACAAAAAAAGGAAAATATCCCGGCCATTGTATCTGCATTAAATGAAAATAATATTGATATCTATCAGGTTACTATTAAGAATAACCTGGAAGACTTCTTTCTTACTTTAACCGAAAACTAAACTCATGACTGCAATTCAATATTACTTTAATAGCCTTACAAACGAAACACTGAAACTAAAACGTACATTTGCATTCTGGCTAACAATGATATCGGCCTGTTTAATTCCTATTTTATTTTTTGTAGTGTATCTGGTGAAATGGGAAAAACTAATACCTGAAGCGGGAGTTAATCCCTGGGATCAGTTTGCAAACGAACAAATAAGGAGTACGCTCGCTGCCCTGGTTCCTCTTTTTATTGTATTAATTACCAGTTTAATAATACAAATAGAGCACAAAGCCCTGGCTGTAAAGCAATTGTTTACCACGCCTATCCCTAAATGGAGTTCGTATTTCGGAAAACTAAGCATTATTATGGCCCTGGTATTTTTTACGTATGCCTTTTATTATTTGCTTATTCTTATAAACGGCAATTTACTGGGCATTCTTCGTCCTTCATTGAAATTTTCGGAGTTTTCACCGGACTATTTGTATCACGCAAAGGTGTTGTTTCGATCTTTTGCCTCCGTATTGGGTATCCTGGCCATTCAGTTTTGGCTGAGTTTCCGTTTTAAAAACTTTATCATCCCTCTGGGAATAGGAATGGTACTGGTAGTGGTTGGGCTTATTGCCGCTCAGGCCAGAGAAGCTATTTATTTTCCTTACTCGTATTCTATTTTAGGAATCCAGCCCATGGATGAAGGTGTGGCAGATCCGGAAAAATTCTGGTGGTTCCCCAAAGTGGCCTGGTATAGCCTGGGTTGCTTTGCATTAATCTCTATACTGGGATATTTAGACATTAAAAGGATGAATATTAAATAAGTATAAGGTATGGCAATAGAGGATAAAAGTTTACACCATGGTAAGAAGGAGGGAACATCCCCTCCTTTTTTCAGGTGTGAATTTGCAAAACAAACCCTTTCCCGTAGATATTTTTAATTTTAATATTCGGATCTGAAGCAAGGTACTTGCGAAGCTTATAGATAAAAACATCCATACTTTTTCTACTAAAAAAGTTATTTTCTCCCCACAGTTGTTTTAAAATATCGCTTCTGTCCAAAACTTTTCCCTTTCGTTCACATAAAGCCTTTAATATCTGAGCTTCCTTAATGGTTAATACCTTTTTATAATTTTCAGAGGTCAGAGTTTGATTTTCATAATCAAAAAAATACGTTCCAATCGGGTACACCGAGGGCATGCTTCCGGATTTTATGGTTCCGGTTCTTTTCAATATAGCCTTTATCCGAGCTATTAATTCTTCTTCATCAACAGGTTTAACCAGATAATCATCGGCCCCAACATTAAAGCCTTTTAGCTTATCTATTTTTAAAGATCTCGCCGTTAAAAAAATAATAGGAGTTTTTTTGTCTTTTTCCCGTAATCTGCGGGCTAGTGTAAACCCATCCATTTCCGGCATCATAACATCCAGTATACAAAGGTCAAAGGCTTCCTTATCCAACACTTTTAAAGCTTCTATACCATTAACACATAAACGAATTTTATAGTGGTGCATTTTTAAATACTCCGATAGTATATATCCCAGATTTGTGTCGTCTTCCGCAATTAATATTTTAACCGACTCGTTCATTTACTTGATAGGAAGCCATATTTTAAAATGAGTTCCTTTATTTTTTTTACTGTGTACCGTTATGCTTCCTTTATGTTTATTAATAATACTTTTTACATAGCTTAAACCGATACCAAACCCCTTTATTTTATGTAGGTTTCCTGTTGATACCCTGTAAAACCTGTCAAATATAAATTTTTGTGTATTCCTGTCTATTCCCAATCCGCGATCTTTAAAATTAATTTCAATGGTATTTTTATCCATATTTGCTGTACTAATATGTATTGTGGGTTGCTCAGGACTATACTTGACTGCATTATCAAGCAGGTTGTACCATACATTTTTCAAGTGCTCGCTATCTGCCTGAATTATGTGTTTTCGGGCCCTAAAATCAAATTCAATCGTGCCGTTTTTTTCTTTGAGAATCAGTTTAAAGTGATCTGCAATTTTTTGAAGCTGTCCATGTATATCAGTGGTTTTTTTATCCAGTTCAAAGTGTCCGGAATTCAAAAGGGATAACTGCAGTATATTATCAACCTGATTCTTTAACCGAGCACTTTCATTATCAATGATATTAGTATACGAATGTACATTTTCGGCATGCTCATTTAAGGGAAGTTTACGCAGTGCTTTGGAAGCCAGGTTTATGGAAAAAATAGGCGTCTTAAATTCGTGAGTAAGGTTGTTTATAAAGTCATTTTTCATTTCTGAAATTTTCTTTTCCCTCCGGACCATTTTTAGCATAAAATAAAAACCAAGTACGGCCAGGATAATAAAAATAATTGCCGTAAGCAATGTTCCTTTTACCTCGTTAAGAATAAAAGCATTATATGAAGGAAATATGGCAAGATGGTATGCATTGTCTTCTCCATACCCCAGCTTACAGGTAAGACTTGTCCATCCAAAAGCCTTATCGATATCCTGCGAGCACAGGCTTTCATTTAAGTACGACAATTCGGAGTTTCCGGCAAGGCGTATATTTTGTTCCGTATCGGTGTGTTTAAAGATTCCGAATGTATATCGAAAAGGAAGACCGATTTCGTTAAAAGCGGTATTAATTAACAATGTCATTTCCTGGTTTATTAAGGCCGTATTAGCAGGAGACGCGGTAATGGCTTTGTGTATTAACTGAGGCATTCCCGGCCGGTTTCTGTAAAGGTCTCCTGCTTTTTTGGTCCCCAGATCTATTTTTTGGAGGAAAAGCTGTTCATTGGTTTCAATAGCCCGGTTTAACCAACTTACCTGAATGGCAATTAGGCCTGTCAGTGAAAGTAACACGATCCCGGAAAGTAGTGTTAAATACCTCATTTTGAGCTTCTGTGAAATCCTAAATTAGATAAAAAAACCGGAATTTTACGGAATTAACTTTTCAATAACTTTTTTAACCTTTTATTAATTATCGTTACCTACCCGATAACCAAAAATTACCGCGAGAGTCCCGTTATTTGGCTTATAACTTTAAATTATACGTTATGAAACGCATTTTTTTTGTATCGCTGATTGTAATTACACTGCTTGGAACTGTTTACACCTATGCACAAACTACATGCACAAATCCCAAACCTGTTAATATATCCGAGACAACAGGTCTTTGGAAAGGATACTACACGGCACATGATGATATGATACCATTTAGCGTTGATTTTGTATCTCTTGACAACAGAACACTGGATGCCAGCGTAACCATCGCCGGAAAGGGACTCAAAAAAATCAAAACCAAAACTACAGTGCCCTGCGGTGTGGATATAAGCTTTTTGTTTACCGAGAACGGGGTGCAGTATCATTTTTCCGGACGCCCGACCGATGGAAAAATATCAGGAACATTAACCATTACCGACGAAAAAGGAAATAGCAGGGGAGAGCTTTTTGTATTAAATCAAATTGCTTTATAAAACACCTATGTACGTTTTATTGCAGAAATACCTTGTCAGGATACTGTTTGCAACGGGAATACTTGTGTTTTTCTTACTGATAAGCTGCAAAAGGCAAACGGTAACACTTACTCGCATAACACAGGGACATCATGTGGAAGACCAGGGGATTAGCTTTTTGGAAACCACACTGGCGGTCAATCCGCATGATTCCGGGAATATGGTTATAGCGTCTATGCGAACCATAAAGGCGGCCCGTATTGAAGGTTCTGCAGTATTTTACACTACCGATGCAGGAAAATCGTGGAAAAAGGGTTTGAATCTGGATACCAATTCAATCGATTTCCCCGGAGGTGATCCTTACTTAACCGTAGATAGCCGCGGGAATTTTTATTTCTGTACTATTGGGAAGTTTGTGGTATGGAAATCATTTGATCAGGGGGCTACGTGGAAAAAAATGAGCATTGTTCCCGGAGCATATGCGTATGACAGACAATGGATAGTAGCCGATCTACGGGATACATCGGCAACCACCTTATACGCCTCAGGCAAATTTTCGGTACCTGCGTATAATTCGGATGAGATGATTATGAGTATCTCTGCCGACGGAGGAAAAACGTTTTCCTACCCGCAGACCTTTCCGCCAAAAACGAAAAACGAATCATTAAACACCCCAATGGGATTGCATCAAACAGAAAATGGAACCCTGCTCTCTTTTTACAACGTTTTTTATATGGATAGCATCCCTAAAGAAACACTCAAAAAACTACATTCCGGAAAAGGAAATGAAATTATTGGAAAGATTGAAGCCATTGTATCTAATGATAACGGGAAAAGCTTTCAAACCAATACGGTATCGGTTCTGGAATCGTATGGGCACGGTGTTCCTGCAAAATCATTAAAATGTTTATCGACTGCGGGAATAGGCTCTTACACTACCAGCGGTACCGAAACCATTTATATAGCATGGATTAACGCTATTAACGGATATTGTGAGGTGGTTATATCAGCGTCTCAGGATAAGGGGAAAACATGGACCAGTCCTAAAAGTATTCACCGAAAAAAGCAATTCTCTGATATGAGTAATGTGGCTTTGGCTGTCAATGAGTCCGGTGTTATTCTGGTTGTTTGGAACGATCGCAGAAACGACCCCGGGAATACCTGCTTTCAAATTATGGGAGCCTTTTCAGTAAATGGCGGACAATCGTTTGAGGCTCCTTTTATTATCGATACAACCATGTCGTGTCCCTGCGGAAGAGATAATGAAAATAATGGTTTTGACGAATGCCGGTGGGCCAATGGCGGAGACACACAAGGAATTGCTACGCTTCCAAGCGGCCATTTTGTTGTTTCTTTCCCTTCGGAGAGAAATGGTAAGCTGGAACTCTTTCTGGCACGAATAATCCCTCCTGAAAAATCACTGGCAAAATAACTGTAATACACTGATATTGAAAATGTTAAAATAAACGGCCTACTGTAACAATTGTGATTTTCCGGGCTCTCTACTTTAAATACCCTTCTAAAAAAAGAGTTATGAAAAAAAAATTACAAGTACTTCCGGTTGTTCTAAGTTTATTACTAAGTGGCATTGGCCTGGCGCAAAAACAATTATCCACAGATGATTTTAAACCACATACCGTATATTTTAAACTTTCCGAAACCCACGAAATTCCCGGGAAAATACGATCTTTTTTAAAGAAAGAGCTTAAAAATGTACAGTTTGTCGGTCTGGCTGAGGTGCATCAATCGCAACAATTAAGCTATTTTACTACGGGTCTTTTAGGATTACTAAGCGAGGGCTGTTTCAGTAATTTTGCCATGGAGCTGGGTCCTTATTCGGCAGAAATACTCCAGGAACTCTCGTCGGTACCTGGAAAAACCGCATCTAATATTCAAGCCCTGAACCGCCGGTATGGTAAAAACGAATTCCCTAAGATTCCGCTAATATTTGCCGATAAAGAGGAAGATGCCCTTTTTGTTCAGGAGGCAGCTCATTTAGAGTATTCGCTATGGGGTTTGGACCAGGAGTTTGACTATTCCTATGAAATGCACTTGGATAGGTTATATAACAAAATAACCGTAAAAACAACTGAAATAACCCGTTTATATCATGAAAGCAAACGGGTACTCCAAAATGCTATTTTTAAAAACAGGATCAACAATTTTCCTAAGAATTGCTGGCTAAAACAAAACGAAACACTAACTGAATTCTTTGCTTTGCTGGAAAACGATAAGGGTGCACAGAACTATGCTAAAGCTCTACAGCTAAGCTGGGATATATACTGCATGCAGGAAACCAATAAAGGAGGAAATCAGCAAAGAGCCGATTATATGAAAATGAATTTTGAAAACAAATACAGCCAAGCTTCAAAAAAAGAAAAATATCCTAAGGTATTTGTCAAGTTAGGTGCCGTACATCTTACACGTACTATATCTCCATACGGTGTGCATGATATGGGGGAATATCTGAAAGAGAAGGCCGTAAAGAATGGAACCGAATTTATAAGTATCCGGCATTTAATACGCTATAAAAATGGAGAAGATGTAATCCAAAATGATGAATGGAAGCAAATTGCTACGGTTCTTAGGTTGGGACGAAAAAATCGGTGGGCTTTAATAGATTTGCGTCCGATTCGAAAAAAAATACAGCAAGGGGAGGTAACCACGGAAAACGATATTCTAAGGTACGGCCTTCAAAGCTATGATTTCGTATTGATTTCACCGGACGATAAAAATGGCGCTTTAAACTTTTAGGGCGATTTATTGAATAGCGGTTCCCTGAGAAATTCGTATTAAGAGAACCCACGATAAACGATAAACTTTTTATATTTGATGGCAGCGGGCAATTATGCAGATACAGCATCAAATATTATTCTTCTTTAGTGCTTTAGGGGCTTTCAACGGGCTGTTTTTAAGCCTGTACTTTGGTTTTTTTGTAAAAAACCGGAACAGAGCTTCGTACTTTCTTGCGGCATTGTTGTTTGTAGTGAGCGTGCGCGTGGCTAAATCGGTGTTTCTTACTTTTTACCCCGACACCTCCGGTTTGTTTATCCAGGTGGGGCTTACGGCCTGCTTTCTTATAGGTCCTTTTCTATATTTGTACGTACGAGAAGTGATAAAAGGAGGGAACCAAAGTGGAGCACAACAATGGCTGTGGCATATTCTCCCGGTTGTTGCAGGTATGATAGCCATCGGATATTTCTTGCCCTATTGGGATAATCGCAAGCTGTGGTGGCGTGTCCCACCCGGGATCCTGGGATGGACTCTTTTTACACAATGGCTTATATATGTGCTTCTGGCTGCATTTTGCATTAGAGGCTCTTTCAAAAAGTTATTCCGACGCAATCAGAAAATAGGCAACCAGGATTTCTGGTTGCTGAACGTGGTTATCGGAGTTGGAATTATATGGCTGGCCTATAATACATCGCAGTATACATCGTATATTGTAGGAGCGCTCTCTTTCTCCTTCACGCTTTACTTAACCATACTTATTTGGGTTTTTAAACGAAGAAAATCACCATTGTTTTTTGAACAACCTGTGAAATATGCCAACAAGCGAATTAATGCAAATGATGCGCGGATGATAGAGACCCGGCTTATTCATTTATTTAAAGAACAGGCACCCTATAAAGATCCGCAATTAAAACTAAGCGATGTAGCGCAGGCTATTGATGAAAGCCCCCATGCACTATCGGAATACCTCAATGATAATTTGGGCAAGAGCTTTTCCACTTTTGTTAATGAATACAGGGTTAAAGCCGCAAGTGTTATGCTTGAAACAAATAATCAGCTTACCCTGGAAGCTATTGGCCGTGAATGCGGTTTTAAATCAAATTCGTCGTTTTATGCAGCCTTTAAAAAAGTAACAGGAACTACTCCTGCCAGGTTTAAAAAAGCGCTTATTAACCAGTAAAATTCCTTCGAAATTATAATTTCAAAGAGATCAGCCATCCATACCGATATCTAAGTTGCGATTAGCTTTTAGATTTGCCCTATAAAACTCAGGTATGATTGTAAGATATATTGTTTTTACATTTATGGTAATGGTATTAGTTAGCATTCAGGGATGTGCCCAGGAAGAAAAAAAGGATATTCGGTTCTCCGAACTTGAAAAACAAGTGGACTCTCTGCGACAAGAATACCACGCTCCCGGATTAGCTATCGCTGTAACGGAGGGAGAACGAATCGTTTATACTAAGGGATTTGGTTATAGCGATATAAGTAAAAAACTTCCGGTTGATAGTAATACCATTTTTGGAATCGGTTCGGCCACCAAAGCATTTACAGCCTCCGTGCTCGGTATCCTGGAGGAAGAGGGAAGGATGAAAATCAGGGACAAACCGGGAAAATACATTCCCCGATTAAAATTTTATAATAAAGAAATGGATTCGGAGATAACCATACACCATCTGCTCAGTCATACCACGGGAATTTCCAATATGAGTTCAGAGTCGTCGGCTGTATTATTTTGTTCGGAAAACCCGGAGGATCTGGTTTCCAGGTTACAGTTTTTAAAACCGGCAGCACCTGTAGGCAAACGCCTTATGTATAACAATTATATGTACACCATTGCCGGATTGATCGGAGCAAAAATAACAGGGAACCGTTGGGAAGCAAACCTACAGCATTTAATTTTTGAACCTTTGCAAATGAACCGCACTTTTTCCAGTGTAAAGGAAGCGAGTAAACATACTAATTTTTCGTATGGATATGCCGCAGACAGTATAACCCCGGTACGCGTATTACCCGAACAACTTCCTACAAGGGCCCCGGCAGGTGATATTTTTAGCAGCGTAAACGATATGGCTAAATGGTTGCAGCTCTGGTTGGGAGAGGGACGTTTGGGCGGGAAACAGATTATTTCTCCCCGCTTTATCAGGAATGCTACCACTCCGTATCTGGAATTCCCATTACACCCCAACGATACTACATCATCTCCTTCCCACTACGGATATGGATGGATTGTGGGTGATGACCATGGTATAAAACGAGTAGAACATTCAGGAGGAGTTTCCGGGTATACTTCTAATGTAACATTTTTCCCGGATAGAGATATGGGAATTGTGGTTCTGACCAATCAAACCGGATCCAGCCTTGCTTTTGCCGTTACAGATTTGTTTGTCGATAAATTACTTCAGAGACCGGCGGTTGATGGCAGGCACCCGGTTCAATATAGCAGCATACACAGTATTGGTGCCAAAACAACTCCTACTATACAGGATGAACATGTAAAACTACCGATGGAACTGGATGCTTACACGGGGTTGTATTCGCATCCGGGTTACGGAAACATTAACATTTATTTAAAGGGAGCCACCTTATATGCCGAGTTTCCGCTAACAACCTTCCGACTTGAATACGATTCGGAAAATGATGTGTTTACCGATCACTTCACGGAAGAAATCCCACTGCTCATGTGGAATTTTATGCGATTTAATTTTTTAACCGATGCAAGTGGGAAGGTAAGCAGCGTATCGCTAAATTATGATGAAGACCCTGTAATTTTTAATAGAATAACTCCTAAAAACTAAATACAATGAAAAAACTTTTTGCGAGTCTCCTGATTGTTATCGGAAGTTTAAATGTACATGCCCAGGCGGATAAAGACTTAATCCGAAGCACTTTAATGGATTATATAGAAGGAACGGCAAATGGCCAGCCGGATCGTGTAAAAAAGGCATTTCACAAAGACCTGAATTTATATCATGTTAAGAACGACACCCTGGTGGTTTGGTCCGGAATTAATTACACGGGAAATATCAAAGCAGGTAAGAAGAGTAACAGAATTGGCAAAATTCTTTCAATAGATTCTGAAAATGATGCAGCTATGGCAAAAATTGAAATTAAAATGCCTCATTTGAAACGAATTTATACCGATTATCTATTGCTTCTGAAGATAGAAGGCGTATGGAAAATTATTCATAAGTCGTTTACCTATAGGAAATACTCGGACGAATAAAGGTATGATATAAACAGATAATGTTTTAAAAAAGAAAGATCTTTTTACAGCGGTGTTTTCGTACTAGCGGACCTTAACACTTAATGTTAAAAATTAGTAAGACCGATTGAAAATTTGTAACTTATTGGGTCATAAAATCGGATGGTTATGAAAAAATTAATCGGATTGCTGTTTTTATCATCGTTAGTATTTGGGTGCGCTTCTCATGATCGCGGTACCCTGGAAACGTCAGACGCACTGGAAACTTTAATTACCCGGAGCGATTTTGAAATAACATCGAGATGGGCCGAACCTCAGTTAACCAGTGCCATGGTTCAGTTAAGTAATGCGGGCTTGCTTTCACAAGGCAGTACGGCTGGGCAAATTGATATTGTAGGAACTTCCAATTTTTTAAAAGTACATAAAGACAAAGTAGAGGCCCGGTTACCTTTTTTCGGAGAGCGGAGATTTGGTGCGGTATATGGTCAGGCGGATACCGGGATTGTATTTGAAGGAGCGCCACAGGACTATCAGGTTGAAAAAAACAAAAAAACGGGCTATGAAATCCGCTTTAGTATCAATGATAAAAATACACGGTCGGAAAATTACAAGGTAAGTATTCACCTGCTTCCCAATTTATCGAGTATTATTACCATTAACAGCACGCACAGACTTACTATTCGTTACAGAGGGAGTGCCAACCTGATTGAATCGGAAGGATCATAGAGCTACTCTGCTATAATCGGTTTTGCTCGTCGCTTAAATCAGCGGGTTTAATACGCTTCTTTTTACCCTTACCGAAATTATAGGTAAGCGAGAGATTAAATTTTCGGGTTTCCCACCGGTTGGTCCAACGGGTTGTTACATGATCCTGAACGGTAATACTTCGCCACCTACTGGTTTTAAATATATTATCTGCTTTTATCCGCAGGCTGAGCCCGGCCCCTGAAAAATCTTTTTTAAGACCGAACGACATGTCATAAGATGGTTTTGATTTACTATTTCCGAATGTACCTCCCGAGGCGTAAAAACTATTCCAGCTTAGGTTCCAGTTTTTATCAAATGTAAAAGATTGATTTAGGGTTGCATACCAACTGCCACCCGATTTATCATAACGGTAATCAGGAATATCCGATTTTGCATGATTATAAGACGCATCTGCATAACACTGAATTTCCCACCACTCCGCCGGCTCAATAACCGTACTTAAAGAAAGTCCGAAGTACTCTGATGATGCAATATTATCCTGAAAAATAGTAGTTATACGGGTGGCTTCATCGTAATCTAAAACCCGATCCATTTCATCCCTGGTAAATCGGGCATAAACAGATATGGAAGTAGTATGTTTATTCACCCAGCTGAGCTCAAAGGCATCGGTAAATTGCGGTAAAAGATTTGGATTTCCTATGCGGATGTTATAAGTGTCAACATATTCAAAAAAAGGATTTAAGTATAAATAGCGGGGTCTTGTTATCCTACGGCTATAAGAGAGTTTGTACTGGTTATCGTTAAAGCTTCGGTTAATACTAAACGAGGGAAATAATGAAAGGTAATGATCCTTATTACTTTTGCCATTTGTTATTGAAGTAGCATCGTAGTGTATATATTCCGAACGTAAACCAGCCTGAAAGTTCCAATTTTTGTGAGTGTAATTCACTATTCCGTAAAGAGCCGCAATGGATTCTTTATAATGCAATTTATTGCTTTGATGATGATTAGTCGTAAAAATTCCCATGTTGTTTTTTTCTTCGATAGCAATGGTATACTTATTATCCACATAACTGTATTTAACTCCCGTTTCCAGGCTAACAGCTTTACTCAACTGTATTTCAAAATCGTTTTTGAAGCTTAGAATATTATATCGGGTGGGATTGGAAACTCTAATGATTTCATCGGTTTTGTAAAGCGTGTCTGTGTCGGCGTTTAAAAACCGATTGGTAGTTATTCTGCCTTCCCGATTATCATAACCCGCATAATTTAACTGGATATCCCATTTGTTATCCAGGCTATCGGAGGCATAGCCGTAATATATAGTTCCCGTTAGTATTTTGTTATGAATTGCCTGTTCTGTGTTGAGCAGGGTATAACGTTCGTATATACCATCGTAAAATTCATTGGTTCGCCCCACCGTTTCCTCGTCACTTCTGTACGAGCTGTAGTTCCAGGAAGTGCCGATGGTTTTATTAGCAGATAGATGATAGGCTACTCCCAGTTTAGAATTAAACCGATTGGAAACGGGAAACCAGTCATTAAACTGTTCCAGGGTGGTTTTTTGAGTAGGTTCTTCAATGGTCTGAACTACTTTCCTGTGATTTACCGATTCGTTATAACCATAATACAATGCGCTGTTTATATTCCATTTTCGGGTATTGTTGTAAAGGGTAAAGCCGTAACTGTTTTTAATGAACTCGGCATAACCTACAGAAGCATTTACACTTCCCGTTGTTCCGGAATGGAACCCCCTTTTTAATTGCAGGTTTAAAATACCTCCGGTACCGGATGCATCGTATCTGGCAGATGGGTTGGCAATAATTTCAACGCTTTTTACATCGTTACCGCTTAAAGTTTTCAGATACTGTTTTAAAGCTTCGCCCGTAAGTAACGAAGGTTTGCCATTAATAAGTATCTGTAGATTACCATTACCTCTAAACAGGATGTTTTCGTCTTTATCCAACCTTATTCCGGGCACTTTGCTTAAAGTTTCAAGCCTGTTATTCCCATCACCTAAGCCCGATTTATCAATGTCTACTACCATTTTATCGCCGGTTAGGGTAATAAGCCGTTTCTTTTTTAAAACGGTTACCTCTTTTAGTTCGGTAATATCTTCGTTGAGTGTAATATTCATGTTTATTTTGGACGCTGTCGCGTTTATTGTTTTAGAAGTAAAAGGAGAATACCCGAGGTGATCCGCTTTAATATAATAAGCACCGGAGGGCACTTTTACCGTATAACTGCCGCGCTCATCGGTTATGGTATGGGTGAGCAGTTTGTTTGTATCCGCTTCAAATACAGCGATGGTAACACCGGGAAGCCCGGAATCTTCCGATACTGAAGAAACGATTCCTGAAATAGATACTTGCTGGGCAATGCAGGTACTGACATAAATAAATAATAGAGGGAGGGTTATTAGCAATCGCATATCACAACTTTGTTTAAGGCTAAACTAAAATTGTGTTTTCAGTTAAATAAACATATAAAAGCAATGCCGGTATAAACTCCACCAACCAGGTGAAATAAAGGATTGTTTTATTGGTTGTGGTAAAACCATAGTTTGTTTTAAGAAATACGCGAATGATCAGAAATAGCAGTTAACTAAGGGAAAAAGCGATATTTTTGTTCATATGCGTTTAAAAAAGGAGTGGAAATACCATATTATTCTGGCCGTAATTCTTGTAATCATGGATTTTTTCGAGGATTATGCCATCGGTGGAAAACAACGTTTTTTAAGGAACTTCCAACCTCCTTATTTTTGGCTGATCGTCACATTTTATATAACATCGGTAATTGTTTACTTCATTAATTTTAAAATAGTTTGTCCGGCCCTGCTGCCTAAAAACAAGATCGTTCAGTTTTGCTTTGCCGTATTAGTCCTTATAGGATTGTTTGCGGGTATCAGATTCCTGATACAGGAAGTTGTTTTATACAAACTAACCGGATATCATAATTATTTTGAAGAATCCAAAAGACTAACGTATTACCTGGTAGATAATTCGTATTACGCCATAAAACCCATTCTGTACAGTACGGTTATTTATTTAATTATAGAGTTTATAAAAAGTAAGGAAAGGGTATTTGATATGCAGCTGGCGCACAGCAGAGCCGAATTAGATTTGTTAAAATCTCAAATAAGTCCGCATTTTTTGTTTAACACACTCAATGCCTTTTATGTAGAGTTAATTGAAGATAAACCGGACACAGCACGGGATATTCACAAATTATCCGAACTGCTCCGATATGTTACTTACGAATCGAAGCAGGATTTTATTCTGCTTCAAAAGGAAGTAGATTTTTTAGAAGATTATATTTACTTTTTTAACAAGCGTTTTGAAAAGGAACTGGCTGTTAATTTTCAGGTGGAAGGTGACATTGAAGACCAAAAAATACCTTCGTTGGTTTTAATACACTTTGTGGAAAACCTGTTTAAACACGGAGTGGTTAACGACAAGAAACACCCGGCCGACATAAAAATCCGGATTGAGGACGGTTTTGTAACCCTGACCACCAGGAATAAGTTTATCGCTTCGGAAAAATATATGGAATCCGGGATAGGTATGGAAAATGTAAAACGCAGATTAACGGTGGCCTTCGGTTTGGATCACGAATTGAAATATACGGCAGATACTACTTATTTTAGTACTTATCTTAAAATACCGGTATGAACAGGAAATTAATACGGTGTATAGTAATTGACGATGAGCCGCCCGCTATTAGGCTGCTTGAAAAGTATATTGAAAAAGTACCCTTTTTAGAACTGGTTACTACCACTACCAGTTCCTTAGCAGCTTTGCAGATAATTGAGAAAGAAAACCTTGATCTGGTATTTTTAGATATTCAGATGCCCGATTTAACCGGTATCCAACTCTCAAAAATTCTCAACGATAAAATAAAGATTATTTTTACTACTGCATATCCGCAGTTCGCTATCGAGAGCTACGATTTGAATGCTGTAGACTATCTTTTAAAACCTTTTGAATTTGAACGTTTCTATCAGGCAGTACTAAAAGTAAACTCCTATCAAAAAGCCATTGAAGAAACTTCTGGTAAGGGAGACGTTTTATTTGTAAAAACCGATGGTAAGAATAATTTTGAAAAAATATATACCAAAGACATCATTTATGTAGAAGGCCTGAAAAACTATGTAGCCATCCATTTAACCGATAAACAAATCATCACTTACAGTACTTTAAAGAGCATATTAGAAAACCTTCCGAAGTCTCATTTTGTTCAGATTCATAAGTCGTATCTGGTAGCGGTGAATCAAATAGATAAAACCACTTCGATTTCCGTTTGTATGAATGGGAAGGAACTTCCACTGGGAAATACATACAAAATTGATTTTTTTAAACGGATTGGAAAAAATATGCTGTAAGAGGTATTTAGTATATTTTAAGTGTTCTATATGTCATATTGGAAAAAGAATTTATTGGCCCGGATTAGGCACTAATACAGGGGTGATTAACATTGAAATAACTCAAATTTCATTTCACCTTCTTCATATTTAATTATAAAAGGAATTTTTTCGAGGGTACATCGAGGTTCTATGGTAAACTGTAAGTCCCCGATAACCTCAAAATCTTTCTTGTTTTTAATAGAAATCAACTGCGTATAAACCGTATTTACGCGAACCCAGTTCACCGGACCATTAATGAATGGATGTGAGTCGTATTCCTCAACCGATCTCGGAGTTTCGTTCAGGGCCCCTACCATTTGTAGATCGTCATGATCCATTATGGTCATGGTAAAACGCCCGGTGTAGGCAATGCTGGAATGCGGGGATACATAATGTGCACCGTCGTTTAATTTGATAAAAATTTTTAAATTAAATAATTGGCTGTTTATGGTATCAATTTGAAGATCAATAGAATAAGGCTCACTATTACGTACCGGCCCCACCTGCGCTTCGGGAATCGGGTTGCTGGTCAGATCATAGGTTGCCATCGATGTACTTTTTTTTGATTCTCCGTCGCAGTAAAATACGCTCAGCGTGAGAAAGATTGCTATTAACTGTTTCATAATTCGGATTGTTTTAAAGAATGAATTTAGATATGATTATTGTGGTAAAACTAGAAGTTGATTGGTTAACAGATGTCAAAAAAGTGTAAAAGAAGTGTCAACCCTTGTAAAAAGTCATGATATTATATGTTCTTTGTACGGAACTACGAATATTCGCACTAAAATGTTTTTAAAAAGTCTTTACATCGTTGTTATAATTCACTGCGTCTGGTCATGCTCTTATAATAAGCCCTTACAGGAAGAAGGCCATATAAAAGTAGCGCTGCGTGATGTGGGGCATCGGTTATTGCTAAGTAATCAGGATACCAGTTCAAGGGTACTACCGGTTCGGGAATTGGAGGAATTTACTTATCAGGTATCTTTCGAGGGGCCTTTGGCCATCCACCCGGATACCCTGGTAGCTTTGGTTAAAGGAAGTTTTCAAAAAGCAAATATCCCTCAGAATTATCTGACCGAAGTAATTCAATGTACCGACGGAGAAGTGGTATATAGTTACGAGATGAATAAAAATAAAGAAAAGGGAATTATACCCTGCAGCGGAAGATATCTACCCAGAGCGTGTTATATTCTGAGTATCAGGTTTTTTGAAACTCAAAAGCCGCAACAGCAAACTTCCATCTATGTGTATTTATTAATAACAGGAGGTATTTTAACGGTATTTTTATTGTTTTTTAAAAGAAAAAAAATCATACCCTCACCCCATGAAGAGAATTATGTTATAGGCAGTTTTACATTTTATCCGGAGCAAAACAAACTGGTGAAATCCGCCAGGGAAATCAGTCTTTCAAAAAAAGAATGCGAGCTATTGGCCATTTTTATTGCACATCCGAATCAGGTGGTAAAAAGAGATGAACTGACTAAAAGGGTCTGGGAAGATCACGGTGTTATTGTCGGGAGAAGCCTGGATACTTATATTTCAAAGCTGCGAAAGAAACTAAAGGAAGACGATTCCATCAAGATAACCAATGTGCACGGGGTGGGGTATAAGCTGGAGGTATATTAAATAGTTCTGCTAAAGCATACTGCCGGTTAGAAATGATTCCGATACCCATCCCGGTTTTATGTGCTGTGTATAAAACTCTTCAAATTACATTTGCGTATCGTGAACAGGTTTAATCGGTTCCGGTATATCAGTCGCTTTATCTCCAATAATTTGTCGGATATCAATTTCAATGGCCCTGGACATTGTGGTGATGGGAATGTCATTAGGAGTACCCTCAAAGGGATTTTCCGATACCTCCCCAATGCGTTCCATCGTATGAAAGATCCAGGAAATGATAACGCTGAAAGGAATGGTAAACCAAACAAAATGCTCACCGATTAATTCAATTAAATGATGATAACCACCTATGGGATAGGGTTTCCATTGTTCGCTTAACGTAACGATTTGTTTTCCGATCTTATCGAATTCATGCATCATTCCATAGGGTAACAGGGCCACAAAAATCCAGATAAAAAAACGATTCAGAGTAGCAAATTGCCTGGGATAGGGAAAGTTTTTAATACGTTCTACTTTTCCCTGCAGTGTAAAAAACTCCACCAGCATTTTTTCCATTTCCAAAAAAGAGAATTCCCAGATATATCCTTTTTCTTTTAGCTCTCGTAATTGTTTTGACTGTAAATTTAAACAGGCTCCCTGTTTATTACGCTGGCTCAAAATAAACTGTTTTTCATCTTCAGACACATACCCTTTGAGTTCTTCTTCCAGGCTAACATTGTGTTCTTTTACATTTAAATAGGTATCAATATACTTTCGGTCGGATTTGTTTATATAGGAAACTTCCCAGGGCTTCGGGGCACGGAGCGCATGACGCAAGGAAGCCATCCAGGCCACATGACGCATAATGAGTTGTTTTCTGATTTTAAAAAAATCGTTTTCCGGGAGCTTTTCTTTAGCGTGTTCGTTGGTAATAAAATCGTTAGTCATCATAGCGAATGAGCGCGAAGCATTTACAATACCCCCCCAGATCTTACGGGCTTCCCACAAACGACCATAAGACGCATTGTTTTTAAACGAGATGATAAAGGCCAGTGCCGTACCAACCAAACCTATGGGCAACCAAGGCAAATGCAACCAGTACCAGCGCAAACCGGTATAAAGTATTACCGGAATCAACGATAAAATGATAAAGATTAAAATATAGCGCCGCGTCCATGACAGCATATCTTTTAAAGAGTAATTTCTTTTTGTGTACATAAAAAATGAATTTCTTACAGCTAAGAGTCAAACGATAAATTTAAAACTAAAATGCTATACTGACAAAAATGCTGTAAAAGAGGGTTTCCGGAAATAAAGACAAATAACCGCGGTAAAAATTAAGTACCTTTGGTAAAACGAGTTTACACTTATGAAAAATCTTTATTGTTTCGCATTTAGTCTGCTACTACTGTTTTCCTGTAAGCAGGAAAATACTACCGCTGCAAGCCAGGTAATTTTTGACGGGATCGATCCGGCTATCAGACCCGGAGATAATTTCTTTGATCATGTAAATAAATCCTGGTACGATACGGTTACCATTGCGGAAGATCAGGTGGGTGTGGGTTCGTACCGATATTTGAATATCCCGCAAAAAAAGCTGTTACAAAAAATCCTGGAGGAAGCATCCGGAGGTGATCATGTAAAGGGAAGTATCGAACAAAAAGTAGGAGATTTTTATGCTTCCGGAATGGATACGGCCAGTATAAACCGTCGGGGTATTGCTCCTATAAAACCCCTGTTAAGTAAAATTGATGCAATTAATGATATTCCGGGGATCATGACATTTGTGGCCGATGAACTCCGTGCCAACGATTATTCAATTATCTATCCCTATATACGTCCGGATCAGGCAAACAGTAGTGTGAACATTGTGCATTTCGTTCAGGCCGGAACGGGTTTACCGGATCGCGATTATTATTTCAGAACAGATTCGGTAGCGGTGACTATTCAACACGCCTATAAAAATTATATGGCCACTTTATTTGAATTATCCAACATCCCTGATGCCAAAGAAAAGGCCGATAGGGTTTATACTATGGAAGAACAATTAGCCGAATCGCATAAAACCAGAGTGGAACGAAGAGATGTTAAGGCTAATTATCATAAACTATCGGTGGCAGACCTTAACAGAGATCAGCCTAATATTGGCTGGATAAGCTTATTACAAAATTTAGAGATGGATGCGGATTCCGTTGATGTGCGCCAGCCGGCCTATTACGATAAGCTGAATACGATGTTGGGTTCGCTGCCGCTGGAAGACTGGAAAACGTATTTAACCGCGAATACACTGGGTGCTTATGCCAATATACTCAGTCAGCCCTATCAGGATGCTTCTTTTGCTTATTCCAGGGTTCTGTCCGGCCAGTCGGTTCAAAAGTCACGGGCCCAATTGATGGCGCAGCGGGTAGACCGCCAAATAGGATATGCCCTGGGACAGTTATATGTAAAACAACACTTTAATGAAGCTGCCAAAAAGCGGGCTTTGGAACTGGTAAATAATTTGCAAAAAGCCTTTGAGAACAGAATCGATCAATTGGATTGGATGAGCGATAGCACCAAACTGAAGGCTAAGGATAAGCTCTATGCCATTACAAAAAAAATAGGTTATCCCGACGTGTGGAGAACATATAATGTTACTATAGACCGGGATAAGTTTTTTGAAAATGTTGTGGCGTTAAGACAGGATGATTATCAATACGATCTCAATAAATTAAACAAAGCCCCTGACCGGCATGAATGGCATACAACCCCGTCTACGGTGACTGCGTATTACAATCCGTCGCTTAATGAGATTGTTTTTCCTGCCGGAATACTGCAGTCTCCTTATTTTGATTTGTATGCCGATGACGCAGTGAATTATGGTGGAATAGGTATGGTGATCGGTCATGAATTTACCCATGCCTTTGATGATCAGGGTGCTCAATATGATAAAGAGGGAAACGTTAAAAACTGGTGGACGGAAGAGGATTACAAAAAATTCAGGGCGAAAACCAGGCAGGTAATCAACCAGTACGATGCCTTTACGGTGCTGGACAGCGTTCACCTTAAGGGAGCTCTGACCGTGGGTGAAAATACTGCAGATAACGGCGGTATTGCCATAGCTTACGACGCTTTTAAAATGACCGAACAGGGGCAGGATACGGTGCGTATAGGCGGCTATACCCCTGATCAGCGTTTCTTTTTATCGATTGCCCGTATCTGGCGCGTTAAAACCCGCGATGAGTTTCTGCGTAATTACGTGGCCAACGATCCGCATTCACCGCCCATATGGCGTGTAAACGGCCCTTTAATGAATTTCACTCCCTTTTATGAAGCCTTTGGTGTTCAGGAAGGAGATGCCAATTATAAACCGGAATCAGCACGGATTAAAATTTGGTAGGCGGTTAACGAAAATCAATAGTCTGAATACCTTGCCGTACTTTGGTTATTACAGGGCATTTAACTGTTCAAGCTTTTCAATGGCCCAGGTGTTTTTAGGCTCTAATTCCAGGCTTTTGCGATAGTTTTTAATAGCTTCCGTTTTGTTTCCGGATTCTAAATAAGTATCCGCCAAAATGCTAAAACAGTACCAGGAGTCAGGTATTGCTTTTACCAGAATATTGAGAATGTCGATTGCATTTTTATATTTTTTTTGATCGCGATATTTATTAGCGGCATCCATTAAGTATCGCTGGGAAATATTATTGTTTAATGCTTCCAGTTTGGTCATTGCCGCTTCGTATCCTTCGGCTTTGTATATCGCTATTAATTCTTTTGATCCCAGAAATTTATCGGTTTCGTCGGTAGCACCGGACAGCGTTTTTCGTATCATACTGCGCACATCCACCCATCCGTCCAGGGGCCCTCTGTTTGATAAGGTAACCACCACATATTCCGGTTTTTTATAAATATCCAATTCGGCCGATACACCATGTGCTCCTCCGTTGTGGCCGTACACCTCGGTTTGATTAAAAGTGTTTAAGTTAAACCCGTAGCCATATGCATTGTTATCTGTTTTTGTAAGCATTAGTTCCAGGCTTTCTTTGGTTATTAACAGGTTGTTTTTTAACGCCTTACTGAAGCGAAGTAAATCGGTAACCGTGGTATATGCTCCTCCGGCCGAACTCCCTCTGGCGCCTTTCATATAAACACTTGTTTTCCAAATACCGTTTTCGGTCTTTTTTATATATCCTTCTGCCAGATTATCAATTGATGAATCGGTTTCATAGTAATCCGTATTGTTCATGTGGGCCGGCTTGAATATATGTTCGCGCACATAATCATAGTAGGTTTCCCCGGTTAATTTCTCTATTAACATCCCCAAAACTATATACCCTGCATTACTATAGCTGTATTTTGTTCCGGGAGAAAACAGTAGGGAATCATTCCTGAAAATCGAAAAATAGTCTTCAAGTGTTCTAACCGTATGTTTGGCTTTAAACTCAAATTCCGTATTAAAAAAATCGGTTAAGCCCGATGTGTGGGTTAGAAGTTGATGAACCGTTACACGATCTCTGACCGTTTTGTTTGGATACTCGGGAAGAATTTCTCCAACCGTTTCATCCAGTCTTAGCACCCCTTTTTCTTTTAATTGCATCACGGCAATGGCCGTAAACATTTTACCCATGGAAGCTGTTCCGAATTTTGTTTCCGTAGTGTTGGGAACCCGATGTGCAATATTGGCATAGCCATAGGCTTTTTTCAGAAGTATTTCTTCGTCTTTGGCAATAAGAACACATCCGCTGTATTTTCCGTTGTTTCCCATTTCATTTAATTGTTTTTCAATCCTTGAAACGGGGGTGTTATTTTGATCCGACTTTGTACAGTTCACCATAATGAATGTCAGAAATACTAAAGCAACACTTCTCATAATGTTTTTTTGATTAATTGATTAATAAATTTAAAACCTCCCATTTCCAATTGTATAAAGAAGACAAAAAGGGAAATAGCTATAGCCATATATTTTACAGTGGAATAAGAAGCAGAATCCACATCTCCGGGAAAGCTGAAAAGTACAGATACCTGGATGATCAGAATTACGGATAGTAATAAACCGCGTAAACCATTTATTTTATATGTCTTAACCTTTAATCTCAGTTCTTCCCGGGTTTCAATTACCCTAAGAATATCTTCTTCCAGATCAATAGGTTGATGAATGCTTTCTATATTTTTCAGAATTTCCTTTAGTTCGTCCCGGGTATCCATTTTAATACGGTTTTTCGATATTGTATGTTTTCATAATATGGTAAAAACTTGCTCTGCCTCTGTGCAATAATACCTTTATGTGTGCACTGGTAAATGCAGTAATACTTTTTATTTCCTCGATACTGTGCTCTTCTATATAGTACAATTGGAGTATCAGGGCTTGTTTAGGGGGTATTTTTTGAAGCACCTGTTTTATTAGATCCCTCAGTTCATCCCGATGCATTTGTCTCAGCACGAGGTTTAAGGCGGGCTCTCCCTTAAAAGGCACGGATGCTGAATACGATTCATTCATCCTATCATTTCTTTTTTGTTTATCAATATGCTTTAGCGATGTATTAACCACGATTCTGTAAAGCCAGGTTGAAAATCTGGCCTCATTCCGAAATTTTGAAATCCTGGTATAGGCTGCTATAAAACTATCCTGAACCACATCTTTGGCATCTTCCTCCTGTTTCACTATAGAAAAAGCGATACTAAATGCTTTGTTTTGATATGTTTTTATGAAATAGCCAAAAGCTTTGGTATTGCCTTTTAGTACCTCATTTAAATAATGAGAATCCATACAGAAACCTATTCGCGTTCACTCATTTTTTTTACCCAAAAAAAAGAGAATACCAAACTGATCCCTCCAAAAAGGAGCATAAAAGACGGGTATAGCACTTCTCCTTTAATACCCATATTTACTTCCAGGATATAGGCCAGTAATAAACCAATGGCTATCCCGATCATCAATAATCCAATTTTTAAGGCAGCGTATTTCGATTGCTTTGAGCAGGCACTGGTATCCATTCCTTTTTCTATTTTGGCCATACGCTCCAGATGTGTGGCTCTGATAAAGGAGTACACGGTATATCCGGCTGCCCCGAATAAAACCGCCAAAACAGTACCGGCTCCAAAAAAATGTTCCATAATTTTTTTTAAAAGGTTATATAGTTATGATCTTATTTTGAATAAAAAGGTTACGGAATAATTAAAATAATTTAAAAGAGGTAGGCCCGGGGCAACATACACCCCTCCTTATAAATTTGCAGTTAATCATACTGATAGGAGTAAAAGTGCTGTGGAAAACCCTTATATATCTCAGCTGTGAACCGAAGGTGATTTGCCGATAATAGTTTTAATATAACCCATTTGTTTCCGGTGAATAAAAGAATGATATAGTAGACCGTGTAGTTGATTTTGTGCAGATAAATTAACGCTTATGAATACAAATATTTTAAGAAAATTCGCTAAATTTATTCAGAGTAATTTTTTAACCATCTAAACGTATCACTATGAAAAGAAAAGTTTTAAACCTGAAAGGCACGCACGAATTATCGCGAAAGGAACAAAGAAGTATTGAAGGAGGCGGGAAAAAATGCGGAGGAGACGGATCGTATATTATTGTTAACGGCAAAAAAGTTTGCTGCTATGTACCTTCTAACGGTTCTTATATCTGCTAATATACTGACATTGTAAACGTACATTTCGATTTTTTAAACGAAAGCCTCCTTGCTGTTAAACCAAGGGGGTTTTTTACATAAATTACCAAACCTCCGGGCCGGGCATATGCCATAGGGTATAAGGGCAATGTCTTTTTTGAAGCCCTATTTTAACAACTTTTTCAGGGAGCAACACTGGTGAAATGCAGATTTTAACGAATCGCTTACATATAGATTTTATGCATTCACTAAGATAAAGATACCATTCACTCATCTATTTTTAGTAAGGGGATTGGTTTTTTCATATTTGAACTTGAATAATCATCCTAAAACATAAAATTATGAGCGAGTTTCTAGTAGAAGTACAGGATAGTCCGGAAGCATCAAGAATTAAGGACAACAGTAAGGTTTATTTAAACGGGAGCATGGGCATTAGAGAAGGTGCCGTGGTTTTAAGCGTTAAGCCCGGTGGGTTTGACAAGCCCAACAGCCGGTTTATCCATGTAAAAGTAAGCGGTAAAGTACCGGATTATTTTTTAGAGGCCGTACATTCACTCGTAACCGATAAAGATAAAATTCCTATTCTGAGCATAACCGTACTCAGGTAGTATATTCCAACAATTTAAAACGACTATGATGACTGTATTGGGATTTAATGCACCAGGAACTACAAAGACGGTTTGCGACATTTCGCATCATAACGAAAACGTAGATTTTAACAAGGTGAAATCAGCCGGAATACTGGGTGTTATCCATAAAGCCACACAATCGTATGGAGCTACTTTATACCACGATAAAATGTATCCGGAACGCCGTATAGCTGCCAAAGCAGCCGGGCTTTTGTGGGGTGCGTATCATTTTGGAACAGGTGGTAATGGCAAAGGGCAGGCCGATGCTTTTCTGGCTTATACGAAACCGGATCAGGATACTTTGTTGGTATTAGACTTTGAACGCAGCACTACCAGCGGAGAAACTTCCATGAGTTTACAGGATGCGAAGGATTTTGTATCTGAAATACAGCAAAAAACCGGAAAGTATCCCGGAATATACGGAGGTGCCCTTCTAAGAGAAACACTAAAGGCCTCTCCCGACCCTGTATTATCGCAATGCTGGCTTTGGATAGCCCAATATGCTTCCGTGCCTCAGCTGCCCAATGGCTGGCAGGATTATACCCTTTGGCAATATACCGATGGCATTAACGGGCCGGGAGCATTACCGGTTGACGGTATAGGACCTTGCGACAGAGATTTATACAGAGGCTCTCCGGGCGAATTAGTACAGTTCTGGAAAAACCATCAGGTTTAATAGTTAATTATCAAGCAATAATATTACTAATTACCTGCCTGTATTTAGACAAAGTCAATAGCGAGAGTATGGTATCGAAGAAGGAGTGAGAAACGGAAATTTCTAAAAAAAATCACTCGATAATTTCACCTTTTTCCCTAGCCACCACGGTTCCCCATTTGGCAATAGCCGTAAGTACCGGAGCCAAACTTTCTCCGAAGGGTGTCAAGGCGTATTCTACTTTTAAGGGTGGTCTTTTGGTATAGACCTTTCTGGAGATCAACCCATCTTTTTCCAATTGCTTTAATTGTAAACTCAAGGTACGTTCGGTTATAGTGGAAATTAATTTATACAACTCATTATAGCGCTTTTTACCATCTAAAAGATAAATTAAAATCACACTTTTCCATTTTCCGCCAATAAATTCCATAGCGATACTTGTGGTACAGGAAAACAGTTTGTCGTTATATTTTATAAGCCGTTTTTCATTAGTAGTTTCCATAATAAATAACCTCATTTTTATGCAAAGCTACAATACTATAATAAACTATACAATTATACTTTTTATGATAATTAGGTGTTTTTTACTCTATTGATTATCAAGTTATTAAATTAAAAATGCAACTTTTTTTTATACTATCATTTTTAACCGTTATTGCGTAAAATATAAACTATCTATAATTTTGTCGCTATACTTTTGATAGTATTTATTCATTAAAACATTAATAAAAAAAGATATTTATGAATACACCGAGTATCACTAAAGAACAGGTTCTTAATGCTTTTCAATTCAGACATGCTACCAAAGAATTTGATAGCGGTAAGCAACTCACCGATAAGGATATAAACTTTATTTTAAAAACAGCAAATTTATCACCCAGTTCCTTTGGATTTGAGCCGTGGCATTTTGTGGTGGTACAAGATAAAGAGCTACGTGAATTATTGAAACCTGTTGCGTGGGGAGCTCCTTTAAAATTGGATACAGCGAGTCATTTTGTACTTGGGTTAAGTATGAAAGCACCTTTGACTCGATGGGATTCGGATTATATTATGCATATGATGAAGGAGGTAAAACAATTGCCGGAAGATGTTATAGAAATGTATTCTAAATTTTACAGGGAATTTCAGGAGCGTGATTTTAATTTAGATACCGATAAAAAGTTGTTCGACTGGGCTTCAAAACAGACCTATATTGCTTTGGCAAACATGATGACCGCCGCTGCATTAGTTGGTATTGACAGTTGCCCTATAGAAGGTTTCCACCAGGAAAAAGCCGAAGCTTTATTGCGGGAAAATTTTGGAATAGATACAACGAAATACGGTTTGTCGTATATGGTAGCCTTCGGATATAGAAAAGCAGATCCGCCACGTGCCAAATCACGTCGTGATTTTGAAACGATTATCACCTGGAAATAGGTGCTATATAACTATAAATCTAAAGATTTAATCAAATTTAAATGGGATATACCTGACATATCAAGGAAATAGTGTGGTATCCTGATAGCAGAAGTGAGGGTTGACATATGTTATAAATTATATATTTGCCTATATAGATATAAAAAAATGCTTGTAGAATCGCTTCATAAAACCATTATTTTAAAAAAAGGAGCGTTGTTTGTCGAGGAAGGGCAGCTTAACAAATATATTGGCAGGTTACTTAGCGGTGTACTTCGGGGTTATGTAATCGATGAAAGCGGTAATGAAATAACCACTCATTTTTACCGGGAAAACGATATGGTCCTGGCTAGCTATATTCCCAATGTGGCATCAACACTCTATATTCAGGCTTTGGAGGAGAGTACCATTTCTATAGGAAGTTTTGAAGAGGTTATGTCGTATGTTAATAAAAATGAAGAGATCACCAATATAATCAACCGAGCTTTCCATAAGCTAAACAAACAATTACAATCGCGGTTGGTTGCTTTAACCAACTTAAACTCTCTGGAAAAATATACGCTTTTCTTAAAGGAATACCCAAACCTGATAAATAGAATACCGCATTATTTGGTGGCTAATTTTCTGGGTATTACGCCAACGCAGTTAAGCAGGGCCAGAAAACAGTTTTCTCAACAAATGTAAACGAAAATAAGAATGGCCGGCTGTTTCTTTGCAGTATGAAAACAAGAGGCATATTTATTTTAGCAGTGACGTTGGTTACGGGATGTGGCGAACAATACACCAATAATAATTTTACATCCGAAAGAATTAGCCGTACGGCATCGTTTACAGTAAATGGCACTATTGAAAGCGTATTTCCTTTGTTCGGTGCTTTTGAAGAACGTAAATGGGCTCCGGGATGGGAACCGGTTTTAATTTATCCGGATAGAGAAATTATTGAAGAAGGCACTGCATTTAAAATAGAAGCTCGTGGACACGGACATGGAAGTGCAGGCGATTTACTTTGGATCGTATTGAAATACGAACCGGAAAATTATCTGATTCAGTATTTGGTAGCTGCCGAAAATAGATTTTGGACGATTACCGTACAGAGTAGTTCAACAGACGACCATTCAAAAACGCAAACCACCGTAACCTATACATTTACCGGATTAAACGAAAAGGGAAATAAACTCAACAAAAAAGCCCTGGAAAAAATGTATAAGCACGAGCTCCGGGACTGGGCCGATTTAATCAATAACTACCTTGGGAAGCTACCTCCTCATTTTACACGACAGAAAACCATAAAGTGAATCTGAAGTATCATAGGCAAGGTTGTGTTTTTTATTAAAAGTTCCTCAAGGCAAAATATAATATTGTATGTAAACATTGCGTTAAATTCATAAACAAACCAATGCTTAAAACATTTCAAATAATTGCACTCACCCAGGGTTTGTTTTTACTACTCATTTTAATTAAAAATAGAAATACTTATAGAAAAGTCACATTCCGGTTATTTATAGGTAGTATTATTTCAATTTTGTTGTTTATTATTGGTGATGACGATAATAACCTTTTTGTAAAAGATTCCGATTGGTTTTTATTTGACAGTTCTTTATTCATAACGTTTTTGTTTTTGTTTTTCAGATACTTTAAAACCGAAAAGAAAAGTTTTGACAGGAAAGATTTATGGTTCTTTTTACCCAATGTATTGTATTTCTCTATTGAATTGACCGAACTTTTTACGAAGTGGGAACACGTATTACTTGAATACACTGAAAAGTTGGTTGAAGCTATTTTTTTGATGTATTTGGGTTATATTATTTTAGATCTGCTTAGGAATAAATCAAAATATTGGATTCTGTATTTAACCATTCCCATAGTGCTACATATGGGGTTGAATTATTATAACGAGTTAGTATATTTGGCCGGTCATAAGGAAATAGCCATATCGGATAGCACTGAATATCCGAGTTATTTTCTGGTAATCATAGCTTTTCTTTTTTACGGGATTACATTTTATTTAATTAGTAAGCCAAAAGAGTTATTACCTACCAGTAAACATATCAGGTATAGGAATTCAAATTTGGGCGAACAACAAATTGAGGAATATAAATTAGCGCTTTATGAGGTAATGAGCGACAAAAAACTATACCAGGATCCTAAATTATCAATTCATAAATTATCACAGGAACTGGCTATACCAAGGCAATATATTTCTGAAGTCCTAAATTGTCATCTAGGTAAAAATTTTCAGGATTTTGTAAACGAATATCGAGTGGAAGCTTTTGTGGAACGCCTTAAAAAAGACCAAAATGACCAATTCACACTTTTTGGTTTGGCTAATGATGTGGGATTCAATTCTAAATCCACATTTAATGCTATTTTCAAGAAGTACAAAGGCCTGACGCCTTCGCAATTTAAAAAGTCGCTGTATTCCTAAGACTCAAAGTTGTCCAATGTAATTATTTCGTACTATAAGCATACAAGTTATTAACTTATATCAACGTTCATTTGGAAAGTAATAGATATCCAAAATTTTATGGACGTTTCCCTTTCAAGACTTTATCAGTTTGTACTCATCATAAGCGTCGCTTTTCAGTTGGGTGCTCAAAATATACAAGAGCCGGTACCGTCAAAACCCATTCAAACAGCGGGCGATGTCATTTTATTTGCATTGCCGGCTATTACGCTGAGCACAACGATTATAACGAATGATAAAGAAGGGGTTTGGCAATTCTCTAAAGGGCTTTTACTTACGGAAGCAATTACTTACGCTTTAAAGTTGAGTATTAGTAAATCCCGACCGGATTTGAGTGATCATAATTCCTTTCCTTCCGGGCATACATCCACCACTTTTCACAGTGCCGGATTTATTCATAGGCGATACGGCTTTAAATATGGTATTCCCATGTATCTACTGGCAGGGTTTACTGCTGCGAGCAGAATAAACTCTAACAAACATGATATAATAGATGTTATAGCAGGGGCTGCTATAGGCTTGGGCAGTAATCTTTTATTCACCTCAAAATATCAAAGAGAACATTTTAGGTTCTCGTTTTCAGGAACTGATAATACCTATCAAATAGGTTTAACTTTTAAATTTTAAAAATGGCTTTGCAGGAAGAATTAAAGGCACAAGGAGATTATTTATTTAGAAATAGAAGTTATTTACCCTTAATCATTTTAATTCTTGGTTTGGGAGTTTATTTACATGCCGAATATTACGAAATAGAATCAGTAGACAAAAATTTACTTTCCGATTCCTATGAGTTTATTTGTCTTGGAATATGTCTTTTTGGTTTATTAATAAGAGTAATTGTGGTGGGTTATTCACCAAAGAACACATCAGGAAGAAATACAAAAGAAGGGCAAATTGCGGATGTGCTCAATACAACCGGGATGTATTCTATAGTAAGGCACCCGCTCTATGTTGGGAATTTTTTAATGTGGCTTGGTGTTGCCATGCTAACGGAGAATGCCTGGTTTATTATATCTTTTGTAGGGTTCTTTGCATTCTATTATGAACGTATTATGTATGCCGAAGAAAGTTTTTTAAGAAATAAATTCGGAAGTGAATATTTAAAATGGGCACAAAAGGTACCGACTTTTATCCCATCATTTAAAAATTATAAAAAAAATATTCACCCGTTTAATTTTAAAAAAGTTTTAATGAAAGAAAAAAATGGATTAGCTGCTATTTTTATACTGTTTTGGTTTTTTGAATTCGCGGGAGAATCTGTTGAAAACGAGAAGATCGTATTAAAATTTGACTTTTGGTTCTATGCCGCATTGATCTCCTTAGTTATTTATTTAATTCTAAAATTCTTGAAAAAAAGAAAATTACTGAACTGATCTTTACACAAGATAAATAGAAATATGTTCGTATTTAAATTGACCGGTATTATAATGAGCAAGCCAAATTAAGGGCATGGTGTTTATGTTTTCGACTGACTAAAAATAACGGGAATCTCACTTTCCATACCATTGTTCTGAACAAAAACAATAACCTTCAGGCTGCTGGTTATCCGCTCTATTACTTCAATACGAGTGGAGAAAGCACGCTTATCGCGAGCCAAACCTGCAAAAACAAGATCGGCTTTGGCACTTTTCTTAATCAGGGTGCCAATAACATCTTCATTATCCTTTAGCAACACGTGAATTTCGGCTTCAATCCGCGCTTCCCTAATGGAATGCCGTATGTGGCGCTCTCTGGATTTTTTTTCATCTTCCGAATCGACAATTGAAAAGATATTGATAACCGTTTTTTTCCATTTTCTGTTCAGGCTGATTAAATAGGAGAGGAGTAACATTAAGTCGCCATTCCTGTCCTCACCGCGCCACCATATATCAATGCGTTTATCAGATCGCTTGGTAAAGGACTTATTACAGTGCACCATCAGGATGTTTTTTCCCGATTTTGAAAGGTCGTTGATAACCTGTAACTCCTGAATTTTACCCTCTTCGGTACTGGACCACCCAAAGACCACCGTATTGGTTTTAACACCTGCCATTCCGTGTGAAGCGGCTACCTGATACATCCCCTGCTTCAAATGGCTTACCACATGTACCTCGGTTAGGGCCTGCAGGCCTTCGGCAGCAAGATCTTGCTGCATCTCAAATGCAATCTCATTACGTCGTACCCATTCAGATCGGTCCTCATAGGTAATAAGCTTCGATATGGTTAGCAGGCCGCTATTCTGCCCGAGCATTTCAGTGAATTTTACCAACTGCATATGCCCTTTTAGCTCCCTGACAAATAAAATAATAATCGGGCGCCAATTACGGGTATGTACCTTCTTGGTGTTTAGTCGGAGTAAAGCAAATCTGCTCAGATGCATCCATATACCGGTGGACGCATCTCCCCATTGCTGTTCCAGTTTTTTACTGACTAAATAAATAAGGATGAGTGCTTCCAGGCCCAGGGCAAAAATAAAAGCCCAGGGGTTAATGAGCCACATCACCACCATAGCCGCTATAGCTCCTATGAGTGAAATAAACCAGGGAACATGTATTTTAGGGCGGTATGAAGGTTCTTTAATGAGTTGCTCAACCGCAGCACTTATATTCACCGCCACATAAAGGGTTAAAAAGAGGACCGATACGTATTGTGCAATGGTATTTAATCCCCCGAGAAAAACGGCCGCGATAGCAATAATCCCGCTTATCCAGGTTGCGATTGTCGGTTGACCGGATGGTGAGAGTTTGGCTAAAAACTTAGGAACGAGTCCGTCCATCGATAGCGCCTGAAGGATTCTGGGTCCCCCTAAAATACTCCCGAAAGCAGACGATAAAACCGCTCCCCAAACCGCAGGGTAGATAATCCAGGGGCCGAAGACCGCCAATCGTGTCCAAACGGTTACACCCGCTTCCGGGTCGGCCATTTGCTCCAGCGTAAGTGCACCCGTAATGGCCAGTAGCAGGGGAACGATCAGGTAAATCAATGCACCTGAAATAACAGCCCCTAGGGTACCTCTGGGGATAGATTTTTGTGGGTCTTTTAAATCGCCGCTTAAGCCAATTCCGGCGGTAAACCCCGTTACAGCAGGAAAAAACACGGCAAATACATACCAAAATCCTTCCGGTGCCGTACTATAAGAGGCAGTCGTAACAGGCGCATGCAGATCTTTGGTAAGCACCCCAATAGCAAGTGCTAAGATAGAAGCCCCTACGATAATCATAATGGGGATCTGCGATTTCAATACAAGCTTGGCACTTTTTCCGGACAGCGCGGTAACCAGCACAATAAATACAATGGTAAGGCCCTGTAGTGCATACCTGGGTAGTATACCCCAGCTCTCCGGCCACAGTACCAGAATAGCTTCAGATAAACCATAACAGTAAAAAGTAACACTTAGCGTACGGCATAAATACAGTGGAATCCCAATGGCTCCGCCGGGTTCCAGGCCAAGGCTCCGGGAGATCATATAATATTCACCTCCAACGCCCACTTTAATATTCGTAGCAATAGCAGAAGCGCTTAAACCGGTAATAAAGGTAATGGAACTGGCCATTAAAACAATAAGGACGGTTTTTAAATACCCCACATTTCCAACTACCCAGCCGAACCGCAGGTACATAATCAAACCGAGGATGGTTAATATACTGGGGGTATAAACACCTAAAAATGTACCAAATTTATGAGGTTTGCCACTCGTTTTTGCCATATGCCGAAAGTTGGTTAATGCCTTGCGAATCTTTTAACTAAAGATATAAAAGATAATACTTATTTTAAGGTGGTAAGATTTGTGAGTGTATTGCAAGCCGCAGGAAACAGGTAAATCACTTTATTTTAACAGTGAGAAAGGGAAATTAAAAGCCCCTCGGGAATAAGCGGAAAGCGTCTTTGTATTTTCTGTGTGAAATGTTTTTGTAAACTTTTTAAAGAACCGGGTAAAAAAGATAAAAGTATTGGAATAATTATGCTGCCCCGGAACCCGAGAAGAAGCGCAAAATGTGTAAAATGATTGAAAATTAATATATGCTATTCATATATTTGGTATTTTATCGGATGCATGAATTACACATCACTTTTTTTGTTTTTTTTCGGAGCAATAGGCGTATTTAATAGCTTTCTTATAAGTGTAAACTTTTTATTCTTTAAGAACCTAAAAAAATTATCCAATACGCTGTTCGGCCTGTTCCTGTTATTTTTAAGCGAGCGTGCCTTACGGTCGTTGATTTATTTTTTCAGCGATATTACGCCAAATTCATATTCTAAATTCGGACCAATAACCTTTCTTTTTATTGGCCCTTTTCTATTGCTCTATATTGTTTCGGTGGTAAGGCCGGAAAGTAAAATTGTTAAGTTTTGGAAACACCATATTCTACTATGGATTATCATAGCAATTATACTGCATGTCGTATTTCCTTTTAGAAACGATCCGGTTTTCTATAAAAAGTATATTTTAAAAGGAATTAATCTTCAATGGTTGTCGTATATAATTATTTCCGGATTTTTAGTTTACAGGTACCTAAGAACAAATCCGGAAAAAACAAAAGAAGACAAAATTAAAAGAGCATGGCTCGTACTTTTATTAGTTTTGGTTTTGTGGCTTATTTACTTCTTTGTGAGTTTTAATTACTTTGTGATCGGATCTATAGTATTTTCGGTAATATTCTACAGTTTTTTTATATACTTTTTCTTTAAAAAGAAAGAGCGGTTCCGGGTTTTTGGAATGGAAAAAAAATATATAAACAAAACGATTGATAAATCCAAAGCTACTTATCTCATTCAGAGGCTTCATCAAATAATGCAAACTCAAAAACCCTATAAAAATCCAAAGTTGAAATTAACGGACCTGGCCGGTGAATTGGGTATTTCCTCGCATCAATTTTCACAATTACTAAATGAAAACCTGGGAAAGAGCTTCGCTACTTTTGTTAGTGAATACAGAATACAGGAAGCTAAACAATTAATCCAGGCCCATACTAAATATACGTTAGACGCCATTGGGTATGAATCCGGTTTTAACTCCAAATCATCTTTTTATAATTCCTTTAAACGAATTGAAGGAATTACTCCTTCGAAGTATAGGGCCAACTACTTGGTTTAAAATTATAATATTAAACAAAAACCGACTGTTTACATATGCCATTTTTAACTTAATCGCTGTTTTTTTGTCCTGTAATTTTAAATTTTGCATCATGTACCATACACTTAAAAAAATTGTTTTACTACTCAGTTTCGTGTGTTTTATAAGTTGCCAGGCTCAAAACAAAAACGAAGCAGCTAACAATACCAGGAAATCAATAGCGGAAGCGCTTGCTGTTTTGCCAAATGCTACTATTAAAGAGACCATTAGTTATTATTATAAACTAAAAAAAGAACAGCCGAATGCCTATAATTTTGATGATGAAAATGAACTGAACAGGCTTGGGTATCAATATTTAAATAACGGAAAAGTAAAAGAGGCTATTGAAATATTTAAATTATTGGTATCGGAGTTCCCGGATGCATATAACCCGTATGACAGCTTAGCGGAGGCGTATTTAACCGATGGAAACGAACAATTGGCCATCGCGAATTATGAAAAATCACTTCAACTGAATCCAAAAAACATCAATGCCGAAGACTTTATTAATAAATTAAAGTATAAAGAGTATGATGCTACCAGATTTAACAAAGTGTACCCCCTGGAACAGTACAAAAAAGACCTGGATGAATTGGGACGCCGCTTGACAGAAGTAAATCCAAATGTCTATAAGTTTATCTCAAAAAACGATTTTTGGAACCTGATGGAGTCTAAAAAGGAAGCCTTGACTTCCACCACCACGTTTAGTGAATTTATTTGGATGTGCAGCGAAATAATTGCCAGTATTAATTGTAGTCATACTTCCATGGGATATTTTCTTCAGGAGCAAAAAATGATCCCCGCAGCGCTTAGGTTTCCGCTGGAAGTACGATTAATAGCTAATAAGCTCTATATATCAGATCCCCTGATAAATGGCGATAAAGTGGCTGTTAAAGATGAAATCACAGCTATTAACGGTATCTCCATAGAAAAGATAAAAGAAAAAATTTATCCTCATATTTCATCACAGGGAATTATTGAAACGTATAAAAAGAATTTTCTTAATGCCCATGCTACGGCTATTATTGCTTATGCTTTACATTTTCCGGAATCGTATGCCGTACAGATTAAAGGAAAAAAAGAGCCGGTTGTATTAACACCACTGAAAGCGTATCAAAACAATTTTGACTCACTACCCGGTTATTTGTGTCAGGAACCATTATGCGTGGAATATACGGAAGATGGTAAGACTGCGATAATGACCATCCGTACTTTTTCATATTACGGAAAAAAGTTTCCCGAGTTCAGAGATTTTATAGACAACAGTTTTAAAAGCTTTTCCAAAAGGGAGATCAGCAACTTAATAATTGATATCAGAGGTAACGGAGGAGGCCCTTCCGATGCCGGAGTTTACTTGCTCAGGTATCTTTCAAAAGAACCCTTCAGGTACTTTTCGAGAGCACAATTTAACGAAAAACTGGAACCGAATAAACCTTTTAAAAACGTTTTTAAGGGGAAGGTTTATATTACTATGGACGGTAACGGAGGCTCTACAACCGGTCATTTTATGTCGCTTGTTAAGCATCTCAAGCTGGCAACACTTGTAGGCGAGGAATTAGGGTCTAATCAGTTTTGCACAGGAGGACAAAAACGCCTCAGGCTGCCTAATACCGGAATTCAATATTCAGTAGCCAGAAACACCTATGAAACTACAGCCACTTCATTAGCTGTTGATAGAGGTATTATGCCCGATTATCAGGTTACACAATCAATTAATGACTATCTGGATAATATAGATACGGTTATGGAATACACAAAATCCCTGATCGGTAAAGAGTGATTTTTGGTTTTATAAATTTTGATTAAAACTCCGATTTAAAAAGGGAACAGCATTTGCTTTTCCCAAAGCGACAATATACAAAGTCAAGAGCATCGATCAGGATAGAAGTAAGTGGGGGGAATACTGATAATTTCAGTTGTTTCGCTGTTGGACACCTATATTTTTTATAAAAACCGGACCAATTTATGGATCCCCATTTTTATGCATGGTTTTCATGACACCTGGGGTTTAACCCTTTTATACACAGGGAAGCTAAGCCCGATGGCTCAACTACTGGAAAGTGCATTTTAACTAGGAAAAAAAGAGGGTTTGTAAAAAACTAATAAAAAGGATTTTACCTTACTTTTTGTACGGTCTATTTGAATCGTTTCTATTTTGATTCGTTTACTTTTAAGTAATTTTAAAATCTTTTAGGTATGTTAAAAAACATTTCAAATTTAGGCGTATCCTTAAGTAAAAAGGAACAAAGACAGGTACAGGGCGGTTACTTTCCCTGCCAGGTATGTGTAGAAACATGCAGATCGCAGTATGGTCAATCCACTGAAGAATTTATCGCTTGTTATCTTGATTGCAAGCAGGGTATTTGTTAGACTACTAAAGCGAACTCCGGTTCGCTTTTTTTATGAATATTCTTGAAAAATAGCATGAAATAATAAAAATAAACACGCTGTACTAAATAGATATTCATTGAAATATCTTAAATGCACCAATAGTATGATTATTTAAACACTGAGATATGGCAACCATTAGAAAGACAATAACATTTACGGAGAAGCAGGTTAAATGGATCAAGTCTCGAATTACAGCGGGCGAATTTACTAATGACAGTGAATATCTTAGAGATTTGGTTAGGCGTGATCAACTTAAAAACACGAAATTTTCAGTACTTAAAGCAGCTATAACCGAAGGTATGGGAAGCGGTATTAGCAACAAATCTGTCTCGGACATTATGAGGGAAGTTGAAGAACGTATGCAAGCTGATGGGCGCTTATAAGATATCTGGAAAAGCTGAAAACGTAATTTTCTTTTAAAACCCGCTTTCAAAAAGTTATTTAACCCGACGCAGGAGGGAAGTATAAGGCGTATGGAATAGAAAATAATTAACGCTCCTGGAAACAAACCAATCCACTTTTTTAGTATTTAATTAACTAGTATTCAGCGGGAATAATTGTAATTATGTAGGTATTAAGCAGTACCAACTAAAAAAGTTTTTAATTATGAAGAAATGCTACATGGTCAGTTCGCTTGTATTGGCATTATTTTTAACGGCTTGTAATACTAAGAAACAAAACCCGAAAGACAGTGACTCTCCCGCTGCGGAAATTGATGATTCGCAAACCATAGCAAAACCTTACCTGGGGCAAACGCCACCGGATTCGGTTCCCATACGTTTTGCGCCCGGAGTGGTTTCTACCGAGCATTACGAATACAGCGGTGTTTTTACCGCGGATATGAAAGAGTTTTACGTAATTAAAGACGGCGGGAAATACGAGGAAGCCAAGCTGGTGGTTTTTACATATGAAGATAACCAATGGAAGGAATCGGTGGTATCATCCTGGGTGGGGCAACCCGTTTTTTCTCCGGATGGCAATACCATGCATCTGGGCAGGCGCTATAAAGAGCGAACCGACACCGGATGGTCTGAAATAAAAGAGCTTGAAGCCCCCTTTAAAGGACAGCTTATCATGCGGCTTTCCTCTGCTGCCAACGGTACTTATTACTTTGATACCTATGAAGAAGGCAGTCCCGATTTCCCGATTCGCTATTCCCGATTGATCAATGGAAAATACGAAGAGCCCCGGGCGTTGAGCAAAGCTATAAATACGGGTGTCAAAAATTTCAACCATCCGTTTATCGCTCCGGACGAATCGTATTTGATCTGGGATGCCGTCAGGGAAGAAGGATACGGTAAATCGGATATCTATATCAGTTTTAAACAGGAAGACGGCTCGTGGGGCTCCGCCATAAATTTGGGAGATAAAATAAATACCGAAGCCTGGGAGGCTTCCGCCAGTGTAACCCCCGATGGAAAATACCTGTTTTTTAACAGAAATATGGGATCGGATAATTACGAAAACGTAGATGTTTTTTGGGTAGATGCCCGGATTATTGAAACCCTCCGGCCAGGGGAGTAATACTCGTTAACAAACAAACAATGAGTAAACGACGAGACGAGTAGGAGTGTAGAGGAAACCTAACTCGTGAATTCACAACTTCCGATTTGTTAAAATTGAATTTAGAGGTGTAATGCGTATATAAAGAGTTATATAACGCGAATGTTTTTTAAAGGTTCCCTAAAATAGCAGAGTTTTTATGGTCTTTAACCTTGAATAACTAATTTTAAAATGTTGATCCGAAGTGGTTATTAATTCATATTCTTTTTGAGATAATTGTATCAATTTCTTAATAGTGGAAATCTTTATAATATGACTTCTGCTTATTCTGATGAATTTTTTTGGATCCAGATTCTTTTCCAAATGAATCATTGTTTGCCTTATGAGGTGTTTTTTTTGTTTGGTATAAACCCACACGTAGTAATCATCGGCACTAAACCATAAAATATCATCCACATTTAAAAAATCAATTCCCTTAAAGCTTTTTACATAAATACGCTCTAAATAGTCATGAATGGGAGGAGCTGTTATAGGGGTTGCTTTATGTTTGATGCTGTGTAGCATACTAAGCATCTGCTGTTCATGCTTAAAAAACTGTTCCGCTTTAAATTGCTTTTTTATTTTTTCAACCATTTTGTAAAATTGCTCATCGTCAAAAGGTTTTAACAGATAATCAATAGCATTTGCGTTAAACGCCTTAAGCGCAAACTCATCATAAGCCGTTATAAATGCAAACAGCGGCATTTGTTCAAGCGTAATATTTTCCAAAACATCAAAGCCGCTATATTCCGGCATTTGTATGTCTAAAAACACAACGTCAGGTGCTTCTCTGTTAATAATATCGATAGCCTCTGAAGATTTAGAACAGGAAGCAATGACTTCGATTTCCGAATCCGATTTTAATAACGAAACAATCCCTTTTAAAGCTATTGGCTCATCATCAACTATAACAGTTTTTATGTGTAACTCTTTCTTCAAATTATTTTTCTACAGGTAGTTGTATGCTTATTGTTGTTCCACTATTTGGAATGCTATTTATTAAAAGATTTGCTTTTCCTTTATATAGCCTTTGTAAACGTTCTGATGTGCTACTGAGCCCAAAACCAAAAGAGGTTTCATCCGGATAAAAACCTTTTCCATTATCTTTTACCTGAATAATGCAGTAATCATTCTCACCGATAACATCAATTTCAATTTTACCATCTATTCGAAAATTATCAAATCCGTGCTTTAATGCATTTTCAACAATTGGCTGTAACAATAAATCCGGTACCGGAATGCCTTTCAGTTTATCTTCAATAGTAATAACATATTTCAATTTACCTTCAAATCGAATAGATTCAATTAACAAATACTTTTCAATAATCTCCAGTTCAACTCCCAGAGAGGTCCACTGCGACTCTTTATTATCCAGCGCATAGCGAAGTAATCCGCCTAAACCGGAAATTACTTTTACGGCACTGTTATTTTCATTTTGTCTGACCAGCATACTAACAGTATTTAGCGCATTAAATAAAAAGTGAGGCTGTAACTGCGATTTTAAATTTTTGAGCTGTGCCTGCGTAAGCTTCTTGTCAAGTTTTAAAGATTCCATTTGCAACTCTTTATTCCTTTTACTGTATTGCAATAGGTAGCCAATAGCCAGCGTACACCCAAAGAAGAGTATGGGAATAGAAAATTGTGTTGATATTACATTACTGATATACTCGCTTAAAGAATTTGGAATTCTGCTAAAATCATACCACCTGTAAAATGTCCATCGTAAAATGGAGATACTTAACAAATGAATACAAGTAAGTATCAAAGCAAAAGGCAACACTCTTAAAATGACAAACCAGATTTTTTTATCGGCAATGGGAAAACGATTATTCAGTTTGAAAATAAAAGGAGTATAAATTGCCCATAAGAGATACTCGGGAACATAGTAAGCCATAAAACTAAAGGGCTCGAAATCACTACCCAAACTTACGTTGTACAAGTAAATTTGAATGGCATAAATTACACCTAGTATAGTCCAAACCAAGGGAATCCAAATAAATTTTTGTTTACCGGATATACTCATAAACTAACGGATTGATTGACTTAAAATACAAATCTATACTATTATTAATCGTTGAACTGTATATTGGGATTAACATCTTTTCTTTTATAATTTCTAAAGCCATACTTTAAATGGAATCCAAAATATTTTGTGCTGGACGGATAACTTTCTACCAATCGGGTATTTTCATTTTTACCGGAGTTATTATCAATATACGTTTGCTTATAGGCATTCCCACCGGTAAAGTCATTGGCAAAGAGAGATAAAGTTAATCCAACTTTTGGAAATTTCTTCTGAACACTTAAATTTAAAAAATTTGTTTCTGCAATCTTACTATTGGCATATAATGTAGGCCCGTTGTAATTGGCATCAAATTGAAACCTTAAATTTTCCGCAGCCCTGTAATTTGCTGTAAATACAAATCTTGAAGTATTGGTTTTTAAATCGTCCCTGGGTTCTTTGTTATCTATTTTTTGTGTAAACAGCGAACCGCTTAATGATAAGTTTAATTTTTCATTTGCTTTCCAACTGCTTAAAAATTCTAATCCCGTATTTTTTTCATTCTTAATGGTAATCGGGTAGTTTTCAAATTTATTATCTCCAATAAATTCAAGAACCCTAAACCAGCCTCCATCAACCAATCTGTAAAACAGTTCCGCATTAACGGTTACTTTTTCAAACTTCTTTTGAACTCCGAGGCTCACATTGTGCACTTTGGCATCTATTAAACCCGGATTTCCTCTCCATGTAACCTGATTGTCTGAATATAATAAAATAGGGCTTAAATCGGTTGCCGATGGCCTCCTTATGCGTTTGGCATAATTAAAAGTGATCATAGAATGGTTTTTAAAGTTTTTGCCAAGAGTAATTGAAGGGAAAAAATCGGTAAGCGAATTACGCTCAACACCTTTCAGTTTACGCGAAGAATATTCAAATCGTGTGCCCAGGGAAATATTAATCCCGTTCCAAATACCCGCGTAATTAACAAAAGCATTATAAACATTAAATTTAAAGTAAGCCTTATCATCACGTATTAACATATTAAAATTAAGCTCTTCAAAGGTATTTGTTCGCTTGTAATACTCGTGTAATACCCCAATTTCCAAATGGGTAGAATCGTTAATTTTATCGCTGTAATTTAATGCTGTATGCCAACGGCTTCTATCTTCAACCTGATAGAAAACGGTTTTTTCCAATTGCGATTCTACACCGGGGTTCTCTTCATTTGCTATAAAATAATCTCTAAAGTTATTTCTTTCGGTATTTGTAAATGAAAAATCTGTTAATGCGTGTAATTCCTTATTGTCACTGATTTTAAATGTATTCTCTAAAGTAAATTGCGTTGCATTAGCCTGACGGTCGTTTTTATAATCTAACCTACCTAAAATAACCGCGTCTTCGTTTTGCCTATCCCGGTCATTGGAGATGGAATTGTAATCGGAATTACCGCGATACAGCCTTGCCCAAAGCCCAAGCGTATTTTTTGTACTTGTTTCCATATCAATCCCACTTTGAAGGTTAAAGCTATTAGCAGACCGCAATTGATTCATAATTCGATCGCGATGAAAAGTGTAATTTTCACTGGTTTTCTCAATATCAACAGTGGTTGGCCCTTTAAGCTGAATGGTATCTGTTAAAGCCGATGCCTGGAAATAAAAACGCATTTTATCCCATTTGGCCTGAAAATTGGCATTGGCATTCATTATGTAATTACCCCGATCTCTATAATCATATCGTATTCCTGCCTGACCGGAAATACCCCTGTGATATTCTTTTTTAAGAATGATATTAATAATACCAACTTCGCTATCGGCTTGATATTTAGCAGATGGATTGGTAACGATCTCTATGCGGGCAATGGTTGCAGCAGTAATATTTTGCAAAGCCTCTGATCCGCTTAATAGCGTGGGCCTACCGTCGATTAATACTTTGAAATTCCGACTGCCTCTAAATGATATTCCCCCGGACGAATTAATACTAAAAGATGGATCTGCCAACAATACATTGTCTAAATTTCCACCGCTGGCATTTATATTTTCACTTACCTGAATTACTTTTTTATCCAATCGTTTCCTGGAAAATTCTCTGCGCTCCGTAATGATTACTTCATCCAACTGTTCAATTTCCTCTATTAAGGTTATCGGAGCTAGCAGGAGCGTTTCACTGTTTACGTTTATATTTTCTATGATTACCTCCTTAAACCCTAAATAAGATACGATCATTTTATAAGTGCCAAAGGGTAGGTCGGTTAGCGTAAATTCTCCCTGTTCATCAGATATAACCCCCGTAATTAAATTTTCGGATTGATACAGTGCTATCGTAGCAAATTCAAAAGGGGTGTTGTTTTCGTCTATTACATTTCCTTTTAATTCTCCCTGAGCATATAGGCTGTTAAAAAAGCTTATTAGGATAAAAAATTGAATGATTATTTTCATTAAGAATTCCTTTTAATAGTTATAAGGGTTCAAATGTATTCAGGCAAATTACAAGTAAAAAGAAGATTGAAGTAACAGAGGAAATCTATGCAGGGAATGGGAAAGAGACTAATAAGTTATTTAATTATTCGATAAAAATTCCGGGCTGTTCTGACAAAACATTATTCGTTTATTAATCGAATGATGTTAAATAGCGTTCAAATACGTTATTACGAGAATTATTATTAATTGTGTTATAATGTGCTTGCGTTACCTGCCCATATTAGGTGTGTGAGATGATAACGAAATCAAAATTTTGTTATGTGAACGCATCTTTAGCCCCAGCATCAAGATGTTGCCTTAGATCGTTCGGATTCATCAAATTACTCATATAATTAACACCATTATATTGATAGGTCAGCCATAATTTTTGGTCAAACTGTAAAAGTAAAGGGCTTCCGGAAGTATATTGGTTTAAGCTAATTCCCGCTTTTTCCCAGGTACTGCCATCATCAGAGGCGGTAAAAATGATTCTGTCATTTGAACCAGCACGATAGGCAATACACAATTTATTTTCAGTTTTATTGTAAAAAACGGCCGCAGCCGGTCCGCTTCGGGTTTTTTGATCTTGGATTTTATTAGACCTTTTCGGCCAGTTTTTACCATCAATCGAGGATGTGATCAAAAGATGTTGAGAAGATAGGTGCCCGCCTTCCCGATATACCAAGTACAATTTTTCTTTATAGTTTACCAGAGACTGGTTATTGTAACTTTTCTGGGTAGGTATGGGTACCCCATCACTCCATTCCCCATTTTCCATTAACCAGGATATATGAAGATCGATATTGCTTTTCTTTCTGTAAGCCACATATAGCGTATTGTTAAAAACAGTAAGGGATGGAGATTCTCCCGCTGTTTGCGGATTTAAGAATTTCTTTTCCTCCCAATTGCTACCATCGATCGTAGCCAACGAATACAAGGTATCCTGCCAAACAAAGACCATATAAAGGGTGTTGTTCATCACAGCAAGCGACGGTCTGTACTGTAGTTCCCTCCTTATTGAGGACGTATATATTTTACCCCATACAATACCATCAATCGACTCAAATACCTGAAAACTATCTCCATTTTTATGAAAGTGCACCAGAAAAAGTTTTTCTTTAAAAACAACCATGGAAGGATAGCTTCCTTCTGCTATTTTTAAAATGGGATGAGCGATCAGTTTTTCCATGACGGGCAAACGGGGCGGGAGTTTATTGAAATCGTCGTAATCACTTTCCCTGCCACCATGAAACATGATCTGCCCTTGCGTAGTAAAAGGAAAATTATAAGGTATTACCCTGGAATTACTTCCCGTATCTTTTGAACATTTTTTTGGGCTCTTCCAATATTTAAATAGCGCGTAGTTTTCATAGGGCGGCTGGGGTGCTGCATCCGAAGTATAATTTCCCATAGGAGGGGTAACCGCAAATATAGACATGGGTACCTCCTCACAAAATTCTAATTTGCGACCAAAGTATTCCGTAAAATTATGGGGTTCAAGGCCAAAAGTAGGGGTTCCGCCAACCCCGATACTGCCTAATAGGGTTTCCGAAAAGTCGCCATTGGTAGTAACTTCGGCTATACTGGCCTGCCACCATCTAAGATTACCGTTATCTTCTAAAAACTCAACTCTAAAACGGTAAAAGGAGTTTTCGCTGATAACAAAAGGTCGCGTAATGTTCCATCCGTACCCCTCACCGCCAAATCGCTTAGCTGTACTTCCTTTGGCGGGTTTGGCTTCTAAGGAACACCAAAGAGAAAAAATAGCCTGTTCGGTTTTCCTGGTTGAGGGTTTTAGATCGCGGGGCATATCAAAAGGACCTCCAAGGGTTTGCAGCCCAATATATCCTCCGGTCCAATCGTATTCATTCCATTTCCAGCCCAATTCCCAAAAGGTCATATCTGCTTTCTTCGGAATCCATACCCACTGATCCAGACTTCGAATACCCTTTTGCCCCGGGTTTATATCATTATATGTATCAAACGTCCAATGGGTATATACGTTTGAAAACTGCTGCTGCCAACCTGTGTTACGCATATAAACTAGAAATTTAGTCTAAATATTTGTCCGAAAAAACATATGTAAAAATGTACTAAAAATAAATTCATTTGAAAGTAATATAACAAATAAATGTCTGAAAAACAAGAATATACGTTTTGTTGATTACCGCTGCCTGCCCACGGGCAGGCAGGTGTTATTTTACTTTGGTTAAAAAGTAAAGTACGAACCTAATTTTTTTTGACTTTTTTCTTTCCAAAAGCTAATTGAACACTCTTTTTCCGCAGTGACGATAGGAGGGTAGGGTAATGTGTGTGGAATGAAAACAATTATATAAAGTTTAATTCAAAGAATACGTTTTTATATATTCTTTCGGACTCATGCCAACTTTCTTTTTAAAAACTCTCGCGCTGAGCTATGCGCAATTTGCTACCCTATAACATTTGTTCCATAATGTTCTGCGTTATGTAACTTTGCTTTGGTAAAAAGCGAAAGTTTACCGACAACTTCTTGAAAAATTTCTTCTTAGCACTCTCTTTAAAAAAGTAATGGAACACTTTTTACACGACGACGTAGGAGGGAGGTGTAATGTGTGTGAAAGGGTATTTAATATATTTTTATTATATTTAAAATACAATTACCTGAAATCTAGCATTTTAATTCTCCCTCAAACTACAAACGACATTTTATAATACCCGAAATTGGGTATGTTATGTTATTAGCTAATGTCTTATGTTTGACTATATAGCTAATCAATATTGGCTTCTGTATAACCGTCTATCTGTTAATTTCATTTATAATCTTAATTATGAGTCGCTATTTAATATTACTTTTTCTATTATTTATGAGTACGCTTCTTATAGGACAAAATTTGTATTATGTTAATGCTTCTGGAAATGTTATTGTATTAGATACAGAAGAAAAAAAATTACGGTATGTTTTAAATAAAGAATTTTCTCGCTTAATTACGGGTAATACTTTTAGTGGATTAGGTAATTATGCTACTATTAGTACTGAAGACAAAACACTTGAAGCTTCTATCAACATTTTAAGAGATAAAAATGTATGGGATTTCAACATTTCGGGTGGATCTATGGATGGCATAACTTCCTTGTTTACTGATGATGAATTTAATGAAGGAATTAGTATTGGATTTGCTTATCATAGAATAATAGGTAAACCTACAATTAGTTTCAATGCGGCAGAGACACAAAATATTGAAAGAAAAATTGTAGAAATAAGAGCTAAAAAGTTAGTAGATATAGCTAAAGCGAATGCCTTCGAATATCGAATTGGTAAAGAGATTACTAAGAAAAATAATGAGATAGCTAGAATAAATGCTCAAATTACAGCTAATCCAGTTCCAATTCCCGCAATCCTTCAAAATTTGAATGCACAAAAAGCGTTTTTACATGCAGAACTTCTTAAGTTACAGAATGAATTGCAAGATTATCGAGCAAATCTTTCAAGTATAAAAGGGCAAATAAAACACGAATCAATAAAAGCCGAGAAGGAAGCTATTTCTAAATTAGAGAAAGTAGTTGCCAAAGATTTTAGTGTAACTTGGTTTACGGTAGGAGCAGAGATGTCTTACCAATCATTCGATTTATTTGATCAAACACGTCCTTTAGATGAACGTATTTTTAGTGAAGAAGATCTTGTACCATCCTTTCAGGCTTCTATTTCCCATTATACTAATAAAGATTTACTAAATCCTGGTCGAGTGGGTGCCAAACATGTAAAATTTTACTCGTTAGGAGTTATGTTGAAAGCTGATAATAATGGATCGAGACTTGAATCTAAAGATATAGTAACTGAAGAAAATATAGACACCGGAGAAACTCTCACAAGTACGGAAACGGTGTTAACCGGAATTTTTGAAAACGATATTTTTTCTGCAGAGGTTTTTGGTGATTTTTATCAATTTATCGGAGCGGGGAATGATTTAGGTATTCATTTAAGAGGAATATTAACACTAGGGGAATTTAAACCCATCAGTTCAATAAGATTTGGAGCTCTATTCCCTTTTAAAAATACTAAAGATCAAAGTTCATTCTTGAATTTAGAATTGTTTTTTGAAATTAATGACTTTTTTAATAACACACCTGAAAACAGTATGCTGAATAAAAACATAATAGGTGTTCAGGCAACTGTACCGTTTAACTTTAAAATATTCTAATTATGGCTCATTATTATGCATTTTGTGAGGTTCATAAAAAATGTGGTCCTAATAGGTCAGATATCAATGATGCTTGGGATGACTGTGAAAAACATGAAAACGAAGTTACTGGCCCACATATAGCTGTTTACCCAAAATTATCAACAACTGTAATGGTAAATGGAGATAAAAGGTACCGCTACAAAAGTTATAGAAATAGGTGATAATTATATCAACTGCTTATAAAAAATTATTCTATATGATTTCTTTGTCATTTTGTTTAACATCTTTATGCGCAATATAGGAGAGTAGAGGAATGTGCGTGGAATAGATTTAAGTGACAATGTGTCAGTGATTTAACTGTTTAAAATATAAAGGAACAGTTGTTGTCAATCTATAGAAGGTTAAATATCTTAAAATCAAATCTCTATGTCTGAAGAAATCGTTGGTCTTGTAAGCAATTATATTGATAATTACTGTAAAGAAAAAGGCTATCAAGTTAATAAGAGCGAGAGCAATGGTGCTACAAAGTATGAAATTTCCAATCGAATTGAAAAGATTCCTCTAATGTTATACAATTCTGGCAAATTTGTACCAGGCGGCAGCCCAAAATTAAAACTTCGCAAGGAGTTTGATCAGCTTAAGACTAGAGTAGCAGAAGATCCTGAAATACTAACCAAAATTGAAAAATCAAGAGTTAAGTCTTGTGTTCAAAAATATGTGATAATTGTTGATGACGTTAAGAAAGGTATTAAAGATAAGCTTAAGGAAATCGATGGTAGTATTTATACAGAAGAAAACCCTAAATCATACCAAGATTATCGTACAAAGATTGAAAGAGACAAGATGTCTATAACCGTTACACAGTTTTCCAACGACACACTTTTGTTACAAGGCAAAGAAGATATACTTTTCAATGAAGTGTGTGATTTGGTTGAAAAAATAGGGACTCCTAGCGAACAAGAAGTAGTTTCACGATTCCTTTCGCATGATGAAGAAAAATTGAAAGAATTTATATTAACATGTACCCCTGATTTAATCAATGCAGCTGAAGAGAAAGTAAAAGGTTATCTCAACGATGCTTTTATATTTCTTGAGTCACATGATCAAAAATGGTTTGTTGCTGCTGAATGCCTGCGCATAGCTGGTATTCCTTTACCTGAATATTCACCTGTTGTTATGCCTGCATCAAAGGCATTTGAAGGTTTTGCTAAAAAACTACTTTTAAAAATAGGCTTTTACCCATCATCTCACTTCAGTAAAAAAGAAGATGGTTTTAGAAATTTAAAAGACAAGTCCTATTCGGAGAGAAATAATTTGATTTCTAAAGAGAAATACGCTGGTAGTTTTATTGATAAACTAGCACTTTCTTTAGATATGACAAGAAACTTTATGATGCACAGTGACAGTAGCACAGTAACTAAAGTTAATTCGCCGGAAAAAGCAAGCAAGAAACTTGATGAAATTTTTGCGAATACAAAAGAACTTTTTGACTACTTCAATAAATCAGAATTTGGAGGAATATACCCATAAATTATGGAGTTAAGTAATAGAGAAATATTAAATCAAATTTTTGAGTCGCAAAAAAAGAGTTTAGAAGATGCAGGGCTTCTAGTTAGCAAATTCAAAGAAATTGATTATGGAGTTCAATTCAATATAGCTGAAGGGACTTGGAAGGGATTGATGCGTATATATCGTAACAAGAAAGGTGTTGTGAAATATGATTATTCCCCAATAAAGGACGAATCCAAAATAGCCACTCTTAAGTCTATCCTGGAGCTACAGGGCAATAATGGTCAAATTCCTGAAACGAAATCTTTTACATCGAATGAAGCAGATATACTTCCTGTAGACTTTAAGCCTGTAATTGGTACAGATGAATCTGGTAAAGGAGATTATTTTGGACCTTTAGTTGCTGCGGGAGTGTATGTTGATCAAAAAACAAAATTGGTGTTAGATCGTAATGGCGTGAGAGACAGCAAAAAAATAAGTGATACGAAAATATTAGAACTGGCTCAAATGATTAAAAATGTTTGTAGAGAACAGTATGCTGTTATCGAAATAACTCCTGGTACATATAACAACTTATACTCAACATTTCAAACTGAAGGTAAGAATCTAAATACTCTTTTGGCTTGGGGACATGCTAAAGCAATAGAAGAAGTACTCCTAAAAGTAGAATCTGACTATGCTATTTCAGATAAATTTGCCGATGAAAGATTTATTTTAAGTAAGCTTCAAGAAAAGGGCAGAGGCATTAATTTGATCCAAGAACATAAAGCCGAGAGCTATACTGCGGTTGCAGCTGCATCAATCCTCGCTAGAGCAAGGTTTTTAGAGAGAATGAAGAAAATGTCTTCAGAATATGGAATTAATTTTGCCAAAGGAGCCTCAACTTTGGTTATAGAACAAGCCAAAGAGCTAATTGAAAAACACGGAAAAAAGGAGCTTTCCAATGTAGCAAAACTTCACTTTAAAACCACTGATCTAGTTCTCAACTAATGACATTAAGTATAGATGATAGTAATAAAGCTAATGAGCTTCGTAAGACAGGTAAATATGAAGAAGCCATTCAGATTTATGATGCTCTATGGATTGCAAATGAAGATAAGTATACCGCCGCTGGGCTACTACACTGTTACAGAAAACAAAGGCAATTTGATAAGGCTTTTGAATTGATTGAAAAAACGAAAGAAAGGTTTCAGGATTTTAATTGGTATAAAAACGAATATTCTTGGACACTAATCTCAGGTAGGCTCAACAAGTTGCCGGATGACCCTAATACTCAGGATGTTGTTGAGATTGCAACCGAAATTTTAGCAATCAATCCTGATGAAATGGCATACAACAAAGCTATCTTCAAGGTAGCAAAAGCGGCTAAAAAAAATGAAGATTGGGAAATACTTAACCTATGGCTAAATAAAGTTGATCCAGATCAATTAAAAATTAAAGAAGAAGGTAAGGATTGGTCAGAAAGTGAAATATGGCATTACTACAGAGCAGTTTTTCTTCTTGAGACAGGGAAATTTGAAGATGCTATATCGTTTATTAACCAAGTAAAAGATAGGTTTGAAAGTAAAGCAAAATTTTTTGATCGCTTAATAGCGAAAGCATTTAAAGCTACAAATGATCTAGAAGGAAGTGAACAGATTTACGAAAGACTAACACAAAAGGGTAGAGCAGATTGGTGGATGCTTCATGAGTATGGAAAACTATTATTGGAGTCTGGTAAGAATAATGAATCCCTTAAACTCATGTTCCGTGCTGCAATTGCTCCCGGTCCAATTAAAAATAAGGTAAGTCTATTTAATGATATGGCTAATTTATTAACCGCTGAAAATAGATTTCGTGAAGCACTTATTCATTATCAACTAGCTTGGAGTATAAGAACAGACGAAGGATGGTCTATTCCCTCAGAATTATCCGAAAATATTGAAAAAATTAGTACAGCAAATCCTGACTACAAGCAACCCGAAAGGACCAAAGATTTGTTTAGGCACTGTAAAGGTATTTGGAAAGAAGGCTTAGGAATTAGAGAAGAAGTACAAAAAAGAATAAAAACAAAGAACTTAAAAGGTAAGATAAGTCTAGGAGATCCAAACAAACCTTTCTGTTTTATCAATACGAGAGATCGAGAATCCTTTTTTTGTAGTAAATCAGATTTACCAGACGGAATACAGCATAATGAAATTGTAATTTTTGATATAAAATCGTCCTTTGATAAAAAGAAGAAAATGAAGTCCTACAAAGCAATTAATGTAAAGCGAATTGCCTGAAGAAAATGCGGGTTGGCGATGACGAGAAATAAAAGCCTAATTGGATTTCTTTCGTCTGTGATTTGTTGGATAGAGTTTTATTTTCTTTTTAAAATCCTCGATCTCATCTTTTAGCTTTTTGTTGGCATTTTCAAGAAGTTCATTTTGATGTTTCATGATTCTTAAAAGATCATGTACGGCGTTCAAATTATCTAACTGTGTATAAACAATCTGTTCTAAATCAGCTTTAGTATATTTAGGATATGGCATAAAATTTGAAATAAAGTTATTAACAACAAAAATTTAACTATAAATTATATTTATATAATTTTAACTTAAATAAAATTAATTCAAACTTATAATTAAAATTTTAAAAATACAAGTTTTGATTATTAAAATTTAATTTAAACTTATGTTTTTTAAGTGTGTATTATATATTTAGGTTAGAATACATCAATTAATATGGCCGTAGAAAGGATAAATAGAATAAAAGAAGTTTTAGTCATTCAAGGCAAATCGCAAGTTTGGCTTGCGGAAGAATTAGGGAAAAGTACGACTTCTGTAACTGCATTTTGTAATAATAAATCTCAACCACACTTAAAGGACTTAAAGAGAATAGCGGAAATTCTGGATGTGGATATACGAGAGTTATTGGTTTCCACAAAAGGATAATTTATAATTAAGTTGTCCATCTTTACCCGGATGGAGCGTTGGCAAAACGGCCTCATAAAATTTTGGCTAAAACAATAGGGGACAGAGCGTTAAAAATTAGTCCTGTGGACTAATTTAGTGAATGGGCCAGCTGGCGTGGGGCTTACAACTCTATATCGTATTTAGCTAATAATGTTCTTAACATGCGTGAGTATGCAGTCTTGAAATCGAAGATTCACGAATACCTCTAAAACAATAACTGGAAATGAGTATCTTTTTGTTTCTTTTTGTATCAAGACAAAAAGATATGCAAAACCTAAAAATGATTAATTATAGTTCTATAGTGAACAAGTGTATAGAAATTTTAGAGCGTGGGATTTGAGCCAGGGAAAATTTTATACTCTTGTGGCAAGCTTACGAGAAATGCGAAGCATTCAAGAACACCTCTAAAACAATATTCACGACGTGAGTAATGTCCTAGAAAAAAATCTTGCAGGATTTTCCCTGAATACGAGAATTATAATTTAAGAGCAAAAGGTTTAGCTTTTTTTGGTGTGGCCAAGCGGCTGGCAATTGTGTGAAATAATTTATGACTTTGGCGTGAATTATTTTACGTGAATTATTTTATACAAAGCGTTTGCGCGCGGCAACCCGCCTGAATGAAATGAATTCATTCGTTTCGGGCAGGTTTTACATAGCGTCTAATTATAGTACAAACAGCAGGATGTTTCTTATTTAGTACTAAACCCAAAAGCCAAATGTTTAATGACCCCAGTGCTAAAGTTTATTGTGCGTTCAAGGCTATCTGGGATATTTTACATAATATGGAATTATAGCTTACAAATGGCATAACAACAAGATATAATCGAAATATGATATTTGTACTATAATGTTCTGCGTTATGTAACTTTGCTTTGGAAAAGCAAAGTTTTCTTCTAAGATTTCTCTACAAATTTTTCTGCTAAAAATTCTCTTTTCAAAAGGTAATGGAATACTTGTTTTGCCGAAGCATGAGGTGATACATGTATGGAATGTAATTAGACGATAATACTTAATATTTGCCTAAAAGTTTAATGTAATTGATTACTTGTTAAAATTTGTATATTGAATTCTATTTGACATCAACCATTAAAATAAAATGCAAGTACAAGAAGTACTAAACAATTTACCCTCAGCTGTTAGAAACGTTCTTAGGGGAGGCAGTTATAGAATATTAATTGGATATTTAATTTCTAGAGCTCTTCTTGAATTTGGCTTATACTTTGAAAGAGAAGAAGTAAATCAACTTTATATTTATATAACTGAATTATTAGGAAAGTACTTCGGAGGATTCATTATTTTGTTGTTGAAAATTTTTGTTTTCACAGATAGTTTATGGGTTTTTGGACTTCTTATCATTTTTATTGGAGTTCTTATTTATGCGAACTTGCAGGAAACAAAACTCAGATACCAATCTTATATTCAGGAATTTGATAAACCTATTGTCTCTGAGTTCTATATTGAACGTAACATTGATAAAGATTTATTTACAATAGCTCGAAAGAAGAATATTTTATTACTAACAGGTGATTCGTTCTGTGGCAAATCAGAAATTGCCAAAAGATTGGTTTTAAAATTTATAAATAAGGGTTATGGCTACAAAAGAGTAGATAATTTCAGAGATGCTGAAAATTTTTTAAGCCCCAAAGGAAAAAAAAGAATTTGTCTAATTGAAGATCCTTTTGGTCACAATTTCGCGAATGAAAGCCCAAATGAATTTAGGAAATTACAAGATTTAGCAAAAAACCATGATCCTAAAAATATTGTAATTGTTACTACGAGAAAGGAAATTTTATTTGCTATTAAAGGAAGTAAAAGAATAGCTGATTATAAAGTGAGTAACCATAATTGGAACGACCTAACGAATGATGATTCAATTTTCCTTAAAAATATATGGACAAAAATTACTTCCGATTCCAGTATTTTATCTGAGAATGTTGAAACTATGACTTCTACTTTATCTACTGGTATAAAATTACAAGTAGGTCAGTTAATTCATCTTTCGAACATTCAAGAATTACAAGAAATTGCTAAAACTAAGGAAGAATTAGTTCATCTAGCTCAGGTTGATGCTCAGGAACTTAGCGAGGACATTCTTAAAATACCTAATAATACATGGTATCTTATAGCGGTACTTAGTTTGGGAATTGATACCTATGTAGGGGCCTCTAATCAAGACTTGGCTTATATGTTATCTGCTGTTGAGAAAGAATTAAGCCTCATAAAATACGATTCTCCATATGGGAGGTTTCTAGTAGAGGATAGAGCTGACGATTTTGAATTTCCTCATTATAATACCTTAAATGATGGTCATAAAATGTTTAGTGAAGAATTATCATTTTTGGAAAAAAGAGGTTACATAAAGTTCGTTGACAATAAATATGTTTTTTCGCATCCCCAATACCGAGAAATCGGAAAATATGTTTACAAAGGATTGAGCACTCCACAACAACAACAAATTTTGCCGAGTATTTTCCAATTACTGACTTGTTTAAATCAAGAAATTGCACATAATACTTCTAAATTACTTGATTTTATATGTGGTAATGTTAATTCTTTACATCATACAGATATATTCGAGTTTTCTTTTAAACTATTTGAAGATAGTCTCTTTCCAAAAGTAAGTGATGAGAGTTTCATTTTTTTATTGAGAAATTTCAAAAATATCAACCCAAAAGAATTTCAGGATAAAATCATGCATAGATTGGAATCGTTAGATGAGAAATCTGGAATTCATTTTATTGATAATGTCCCAATTAAAACGGGTAATTCTAGTGGACTAAGGAACTATTTTATAGAAATGTCTGAAGACAGATATCAAGAAGTTTCAAAACTTATTACTAATGAACAAAGTGTTAGCCTTGAAGATATTTGGGAAGCTTTAAAATTTGAAAAATTTAAAAAGAGAAATGAAGGTCTTAATTTAGCTCTTATTCAAATTAGTTTACGGAGTAATGAAGTGTTTATAAGAAACTTGGCTGCCTATCTTTTTTTCTCAAGGGAGGGAAGTGCTGAGAACGATGATATAAGAGAAACTATTCTTTCTGACCGTCATCCATCAGTCTTGTTCAATGCCTTAAAAGGTTTTTTTGAGGGTTTGTCATCCTACAAAGAACAGATTTATCAAAAATGCTTAAGTTTTTTTCAAACCAAAACTGCTGAAAGTTTTATTTTTTGCGTCCGAGCTAGCAATTTACTGACAACTTTTTCAATTGACTATGGCCCGGAAAGTATAAATTGGGATGGTCTAAACAATGACGGAAAGAATAAAACATGGCATGCTTGGGGTGAATTATTTCCTTATTTTCTCAAAACATTTCCACACGATGTAAGTTTCCCGCATACACCAAGGTTTGCTAGTACAATGGAAGATTCAAGACAATTTCTCTTACCGGAGCAAGGCCTTAATATCGCGAGGAATCTATTTGAATATATAGAAGAAAATTTACATCGCCGCTTATTTGACTGTTTTGAATTAGGCATTATAGATTTTTTGATTGACGTTACTGAAAAGTCACCGGAGCTTAGGTTTTCCTTATTTAAGCGGATTTTTTCAGTGGAGGATACAGGATTCATTACATACTCCCTTAGTTGGTTGCTTGGAAGGTGGGATAAAATTACAGAACAGGAAAAAGAGGTCATTTATAATCTACTACAGTCAGAGCGAAATGATTTAAGATGGTTGAAAGCAGTCACAATAACTGGATATTCAGAACCAGCCAAGGAAATACAAAAAATTATTTTTGATAGGGAAGATTATTTTAAACTTTCAAAAAAGGACTTCATAGAAAATATGAACCCAAGCTTATTTATTGATGCTTTAACTATATTTTCTGGTCACCCTCAACCGATATGGTGGTACGGTTATCATCACTCAGGCGAAAAATGGTTTAAAGTCCTGAAATATATTTTAAAGAAAAATGATCATGAAGGGTTTATAATAGCACTGCGAGAGTATTTGAATGATATTGTAAATGGGGCAACAAGTCATAGATGGGGTAATTGGAAGAGTTTATGGAAAGATATTTTAAAAAACAATTCGGATACGGATAGGATAGCACTTGAATTAATAATTATGGTTTCCAAGTGTACCTGTAATGTTCATAATGTAAAATATTTAATAAAAGAATTAATTTCTTTTTACAAAGAAATTGGAAAAGAGAAGAGTTTCCTTAAAATCTGTATAGATAATATCGAGGCTTTCACCGCAACTACTCATAATAGAGATTTGATAGGTTTTTTTAAGCATGAAAATTATTTGAGAGATAAAATAATACCAAATCTACAAGGTCATCAGGAAATGATTAAGGCCTTATATCAAATTGAAAAATGCCTTGACAAAAAAGAGCAGAAAAATCTAATTAAATCATTTGCAGATTTAGTTGAACAAAATCCTATTCGTCTTTTTTTGATTTTTGATATAATTATTAGGGATGTAAAAGGTGGGAAAATATTAAGTAAGTCTGGTCGGAAAGCATTAGAGGTGATTCCCAATGATATCGTAACCAAACAAAAATGTTTTAAGGAGCTTCACGACACACACTATGATTTGCAAGACTGGAATGGTTTGCATAAAGAATATAATGGTTGATATTGAATTTTTGATAAGGGGAGGAATGGCCAGAAGAAAATGCGGGCCGGCGATGGCGGGAATTTGTGGCTAACACAAAGAGCCATTGCCCTAGGCTTTGTGTTGGGGCGTGAAACGCCCTAATAGCGAAGCTATAAGACACAAAGGGAGCGCGGAAGCATATTTTCTTCTTGATTTTTTGTTTCTTTTTTATCAAGAAAAAAGATAGAAAAGAAAATTATCTACGTTTGCCCGTACTGTAATTTACATGCTTCTTAAAATCGATAATCTCATCTTTTAGTTTTTTACTAGCATTTTCAATAAGTTCATTTTGTAGCTTCATAACACGTAACAGGTCGTGCATAGCGCTCAAATTCTCAAGTTGTGTATAAACAATCTGCTCTAAATCGGCTTTGGTGTATCTGGGAAATGGCATAAATTTTGGAATAAAGTTATTAACAATAAAAATTTAACTAAAAATTACATTTATATAATTTTAACTTACATAAAGTTAATTCAAACTTATAATTTAAATTTTTAAAATGCAAGTTTAGATTACTAAAACTTAATTTAAACTTATGTTTTAATAAGTATGTATTATATATTTAAGGTAGAATACATCAAATAATTATGGCAGTAGAAAGGATAAATAGAATAAAAGAAGTACTAGTAATTCAAGGAAAATCTCAAGTTTGGCTTGCAGAAGAACTTGGAAAAAGTACGACTTCTGTAACTGCATTTTGCAATAATAAGTCTCAGCCACATCTAAAGGATCTTAAAAAGATTGCAGTTATTCTAGATGTGGATATAAGAGAGCTATTGGTTTCTACGAAAGAGTAAAATTCTATTTGACATAATATTAATAAGGCGTATTTCAAAAAAGTTTAATTGGAATACGATATAGAGCAAGTGTATAGAAATTATCTCGCAGAGTAATTTTATACTCTTGCGGCAAGCTTACGAGAATCGTCCAGAAAAAAATCTTGCAGGATTTTCCCCGAATACGAGAATTGTAATACAAAGGAAAAGGTTAAGCTTTTTTTGGTGTGGCCAGGCGGTGGCAAATGCAGAGCATTCATGAATACCTACAAAAAACAAATAATAAATCCATGAATAAATTGTGTTTAAAAATAAATGCCATAAGGCATTTAAATTTTTAAAAAACAATCGAGCGATTTGGCTGGGCGGCAACCCGCCTGAATGAAATGAATTCATTCGTTTCGGGCAGGTTTTACATAACGGCTAATTATAGTTACAAATGTGTTTACACATTCACGAACTCCTAAATATCAAATATAATTTACGTGAGTAAATGACGATAAGCTGATCATTTAGAATTTAATATTTAAAATTTTCTTGACCCAAGTACTAAATATTCTAATTATAGAAATTGATCTGGGATATTTTATATAATATAAAATTATAGCTTACGAATGTACACAAACATTAATCGTAAAATGGCTGTGACATAATTATTGACGATATAAAACACATACGTGTTGTTATATCTATAATTATATCAAATACGGTGGTATTCGCCATTTTACTCATTTAATACATCTGTACCATAATTTATATTATGTCAAATAGAAAATTTATGATATCATAACACACTTCCTCAAAACCAAACTCCCCCGCTTACTTGCAGTGATCATCTTTTATTAAATATATCAACGGATATTCCAAATCCTCCGTTTCCCGGTATACCCGAAATCCGAAGCGCCGGTATAATACGATATTGCTACGGGCCGTTGTTTCGATAATGATCGGCAGATTGTTATCAGTATGGGCTTCAAAGACTTCCCGGATAAGCCTGCTGCCCATGCCTTTTCCCTTTTCTCCTTCCTCTACACCCAGGATCCAGGGATGTATATGCGGAATTTTTGGGTGGTGTTTCTTTAGGTGGCGCTCCCGCTTCAGTATTTTAAAAAGCCGTGTAATCCCGATGGTTTTAATCAGTAATTGCAGGTCCAGCCACATACTGCGTACACTTGTTTTTGAGCGGTGCGGATACTGCACCAGTAAACACCCCTTCCTGTCATCCGAAAGATATGCTTCTCCGTATAGCTGCGCTTTTTGTACCATATAATACATCAAAAAAAAGAGGCGCTTTTCTCTTTTACCATCCTGTTTCACCACATAATTAATAGAATTATCGGCTTTTGAGTCCTTAAAAGCGCTATACAATACAGATGCGGCCAGCCTGGTATGTTTCCTGCTTACTACAAACATGGTATCTCCGGATTTATACGGCTAAAGATACCGGAATTCGCTGAGTTTCCGGGCTACTATTCCAAATCAAAACATCCCTGCAATCCGGATAAAGAATGCGGGGATGTTTTTTAAGTATTTTTAATCTGTTTAGTAATTGGAACAGTTAAATGCCGGGGTTAAAAAATCAGACGGATACACCGTAGATCCTTTTAATAATTTAGACTGATAACTGGTGTATATATCGGTGATCTGAGCTCCTATTTCATTGGATTTCGGTTTGTAATACAGCGGAAACTTAGGAGCATTATTCGGATCGATATCATTTTTGTGAATAGGATCGCCATTCCCGTTATCAATAACCACCCGCCAGTTAAGCCCCTTTAAATGGTCCTCCGCCTTTACGGTGAATGTAGCAGGCGCGGTATTAATATTGGGGATAGCGGCAAATACCTGGGGTTTTGCACCGGTTTTTCCGCTAATATTATTTAATCGGAATACAAAATCCTTGGCGGGAATCAGATTCCCGTTTTTATCCTTAAGCCGGGTGCGATTATCTATTTCCTGAATACAATACACTCCGTACACTCCGTTCTGTGTACTTTTTGTGGTATTGGGTGAATTCGGATCCTGGCTGCTTCCCATCACTCCGTACACACCCACCTGTTCAAACTTAATAAGTGCCAGATGTTCTTTACACGAACTAAACATCAATACAAGGATAAGGGGGACCATCATACGTTTTAAAGCTTTCATAACATTGGTTTTTAATGGCCCGAAAAGCCTGGTTACTATTACTTCAAATGTATAACTATTAAACGGAGCGAATTACAGGTGTAATCCCCTAATTATCAGTAGTTTTCATCCTTTTATATACGGTAGTTTTCCGTGTATAACTCATGAAAAACCCGGGCTTACTGCGGGTCAATATACTCCCCTTTCCCGGCCTGTTGTTCCGGTTTGAGCAATTCGGGCATGGTCCCGAAAATATAATCCCATAAGGGCGAAGAAACTCCAAAAGCCTTGTCGGGTTGTCGGTAGTGGTGTATGGCGTGATGATGCCACAATACCTTCAGGAAATTATTGGGTACTTTAAAAATATGTACGCTGTAATGCACGCATAAATAGCCTGTATATCCCATAAGAAAACCGGCCAGGAATCCAAACACGTAATCGCCCATTAAAGCCCTGTAAAGCACAAAGAAAAACGTAGCGAGCACCAATGCCATAACCGGCGGCATGGCCAGCCGCTGCTTGTCTTTCGGATAATCGTGATGTACGCCGTGTACCTTATAACTAAACTGCTCAAAACTATGGCTGTGGGGTTTTATATGGTATAAATACCGGTGCATCAGGTACTCTACCAGCGTAAATACAAACATACCGGCTATAAACAACAAAATTATCTGCGGGGTGGTAAACCCTTTTTCTATGATCCCGTAATAGATCAATACGCCCGATATTACAGAAAACAGGACGAGCGGAATGGCGATATGTGTTTTGGTAAGCCGCTCCAGCAGCGGATTTTTAAAGATGGTACCACTCCCCTTATGCTTTGGACGTTTTGCTTTGGATGTACTCATTTTCTTTGATTGACTGACACTCAAAATTACAAAAAGAATGCTTGTCCTGCAATACCGTTTATCGTATTTTATACCAAATAGTATGTTGATTGTCAACTATTTACTATATTTAATCGACCAAATCGCTTATATTATGGTACTTAACAAGAAAATTTTCCTACTTTTTGCGGCGGGCTGGTTGGGTATTTCCGGTTATTTTACGGATCCTGCGTTGCAGGACAACCAGGCACAAATTACCCTCCATTTGGTTTCCGATAATGTGGTGGGAACCATTGGCGGACTGCAAACCAAAAGTCATTTCGATCCCGAGCAGCTTCACGAATCTTTTATCCGGGCAAAAGTACAGGTAGCTTCCTTAAAAACGGGCAATATGGCTCGCGACCTTCGGTTGTTTTCTAAAAAATTTCTCGGTAAAAAGAAATACCCGGAGATTGCGTTTAAAAGCACGCGTATTGTACAGGACCATACGGGTTATCTGGTAGTGGGCAATCTGACTATTAAAGATATATCTAAATCTACCGTATTGGATACCCGACTTATTCAGGATACCATATTTGCCGTTACCTCGGTAAATCTTATGGATTTTGGCATTCAGGTGAATGAAAAGCGCTTTGAAAACAAAGTAGATGTATATATCCGTATTCCCCTCAATGCATCACCCCCGCAGGATTAAAAATCAGAAACCAGAAATTAGAAATCAGAAACCAGGAATCAGAAATTAGAAATTAGGAATCAGAAACAAGAAACAAGAAAAGCCACTCCTTGCGGAGCAGCTCTTCACCCTAAATCCACTACCTGGATAGGCAGTTTCCTAAATATATTATCCTTTGGTTTTTTCCTTAGCCTCTTCTTTTAGCGCTTCGTTGGCTATGATACCCAATTCCACACGTCGGTTTTTAGCGCGCCCGTCGGCAGTTTCGTTATCGTACTTGGGCTGGGTTTCGCCATACCATCCGATGCTAAAACGAGATCGGTCTACCCCCTTCGATGCCAGGTAATCGGCCACCGACTGTGCTCTTTTTTGAGAAAGCGACAGGTTGTAATCGGCATCACCGGTACTATCGGTATGTCCTTCTATAATAATATTGGAATCCGGATACTCCTTAAAAATATTCGCCATCTTATCCAGCGTAGCCGCAGAAGCACTGTTCACGGCAGCTTTATTGGTAGCAAAATATACCCCGTTCGATTCGTCGAAGGTTACATTGATCCCCTCTCCTACCCGGGTTACTTCGGCACCGGGAAGCTCTTCTTCAATACGTTCCGCCTGACGGTCCATACGATCGCCGATATATGCGCCGGCAGCACCGCCCACAACAGCTCCGATAATAGCGCCTACTACCGAATTTTTCTTATTTCCCACATTATTTCCAATAACACCACCGATAACCGCACCTCCGGCGGCTCCGATAACGGCGCCTTTTTGTTTGTTATTCGCATTCTGTACCGCACTACAGCTTAGTAAAAGGGCAGTACATATACTTAATATTCCAAGGTTTCTTAATGTAACTTTCATAGTTGTTTGCTTAAAATTATAGGTTTGTTCGTTTAAATGTATAGCTTATTTTAAGAGGACTTCCCTCTACGTTTACCGAGTGATATAACACCATGGTTTCTGCATCCAGTTTTTCAATGGTGAGTCGGTATCCGTTCGGATTGATATCTCTCTTTTTTTCGTCGATGAATTTAAACTGTAATTGCGCTTGGGTGTCGGATAGCTCGTTGATAGACCAGCGAATATATCGCAAACCGTTCGAGCATTTATCTCCTCCTTTAATCGTATAGGTTCCCGTACTGTTGTTATTTCTGAAAAACCAGTCGCTTCCCGCAAAGCAGTCGGCATCCACATCGTTAAATAAGATGGCTTCGTAAATCCCGGGTTTATCGTAATCGATATTGGTAAGCGTCCACGATCCGTTAACCGATTGTCTTACTTCCTTATTAAATTTGGAAAGTGAGCAGGAAGATGCTACCATGGCGAGCATCGTTAAAAGCACAAAAGTCGTCTTTTTCATAAAAATTTGGTTTTAATTTAAACGTTTCTATTTATAATATACGTTCCATATGAACATTTAGTTCATTTCTGTACCTTACGGATGTCTTCAATTTGTATGCCAGTTCGGATTTAATAAGCCAGTAAATCTTGTAATGCCTTTTCAAATCTGGCTTTCGGAAGATAGTTGTCTTCGAGGTTTTTAGCAAAGGGAACCGGGGTTTCCAGACTCCCCACACGCTTTACAGGAGCATCCAGGTATTCAAAGCAAGACTCCATGATCATTGCCGAAAGATCGCTGGCAATCCCTCCGAAGAGCGTATCTTCCTGTAAGATAATAGCCTTCCCGGTTTTCTTAACCGATTGTAGTACAGCATCTATATCCAGGGGTTGAAGGGTTCGCAAATCTATAAGATCCGCGTCTATTTGGCTGTTTTCTTTCAGCACATCCAGTGCCCAGTGCACACCGGCTCCATAGGTAATGATACTCACCTGAGTACCTTTGTTTAGTACGGCTGCCTTTCCGAGCGGAAGGGTGTAATAATCTTTGGGGACCTCCTGATAAACGCTGCGATACAGCGCCTTATGTTCAAAAAAGAGCACCGGATTGGGGTCGTTTACAGCGGTGGCCAGTAAACCTTTGGCATCGTATGGAAAAGCCGGGTATACTACTTTTAATCCCGGGGTTTTGGTAAACCAGGCTTCATTGGTCTGACTGTGAAAAGGGCCTGCCCCCACGCCGGCACCACAGGGCATTCTTACAACCACATCGGCGTTTTCATTCCATCGGTAGTGCACTTTGGCCAGGTAATTAACAATGGGATTAAACCCGCTGGACACAAAATCGGCAAATTGCATTTCCATAACGGCTTTCATTCCGTTTATAGAGAGTCCCATAGCCGTGGAAACGATGGCCGATTCGCAAATAGGCGTATTTCGCACCCGCTCTTTCCCGAATTGTTCGATAAAGCCTTCGGTGATTTTAAAGACGCCTCCGTACTCGGCAATATCCTGCCCCATAATCACCAGATTATCATGCTGCTCCATGGCCTGGTACAGCCCTTCCGAAATAGCATCCACAAGCCGGATGTTGTGTGTTTCCGTGCCGGGAAGCGTTTCTTTATACTCAAAGGGCTTGTATACATCGTTTAATTCCTCGGCTGTATTAGCCGTTATTGTTTTTTCATCGAATGCTTTTTGCAGGTGTTCATTAATTTCCTGAATAATGGCTTCTTTCATGGCTACCTCATTGGCATCGGTAAGTACCTTGATATCTTTTAAATAGGCCTGGTAGTTTTCCAGGGGGTCTTTAGCCCTCCAGGACTCCAGAAGTTCTTTCGGAACATATTTGGTACCGCTGGCTTCTTCATGTCCGCGCATCCTGAAAGTTTTGAACTCCAACAGTATTGGACGCGGATTGTTTCGTATGCTCTGTGCCAGCTGATTTACCCTGGTGTATACTTCCAGAATATTATTCCCGTCAATAATATGCGCTTCCATGCCATATCCCTTCCCCTTATCGGCCAGGTGTTCGCATTTAAACTGTTCTGCGGTAGGAGTTGACAGTCCGTAACCATTGTTTTCAACACAGAATAAAACCGGTAAATTCCATACGGCAGCCACGTTTAAAGCTTCGTGAAAATCTCCCTCGCTGGTAGCTCCTTCACCCGTGAATACGGCGGTAGCTAATTTATTTTTCTGTAGCAAATTGGCCAGCGCAATCCCGTCGGCTACCCCTAACTGAGGGCCTAAATGCGAGATCATCCCCACAATATGATACTCCTGTGTACCGAAGTGAAAACTGCGGTCGCGCCCTTTTGTAAATCCGTTGGCTTTGCCTTGCCATTGCGAAAAGAGGCGGTATAAAGGAATATTCCTGGAAGTAAAAACTCCCAGATTCCTGTGCATAGGCAGAATGTATTCGTCGGCCGTTAACGACTTGGTTACTCCCACTGCAATAGCCTCCTGGCCTATCCCGCTGAACCATTTGGATATTTTGCCCTGACGTAATAGAATGAGCATTTTCTCTTCGATCATCCGGGGCTTTAACATGCCTTTGTACAGATCTAAAAGTTTCTCATCGGAAAGATCTCCTCTGTTATAGTCAATCTTAACAGCATGGGAAGACGTAGCAGTCATATGGTGTATATTTTGGGGTAAATGTAGAAAAAAAAATGTTCGGAAAACAGGAAATATTAGGGTGTTAATATTCGCAGGATATCTGTAATGGCAAACCGATTTTTCGTTACATTTGTATAAAGTAAGATTATCGATTATGAATAAGATACCTAGTGTGGATCTGAGAGATTTCTTATCGGAAGATCCCGAACGAAAGCAAAAATTTATTAGAGAAATAGGAGCCGCTTATGAAAATATAGGCTTTGTAGCGCTTAAAGGACATTTTTTAAGCGATGAACTGGTGGATAGTTTATACAGCGAAATCAAGAAGTTTTTTGCACTTCCTCTGGAAACCAAATCCAAGTATGAAATTGAGGGTATTGGAGGTCAAAGAGGATATACCTCGTTTGGTAAAGAACACGCAAAGGGAAGAAAAGAAGGAGATCTGAAAGAGTTTTGGCATTTCGGACAGTATGTGGAAAACAATCCGAAACTGAAAGCGGAATACCCGGATAATGTACAGGTTGAAGAATTGTCTGATTTTAATGAGGTAGGAAAGCAGACCTATAAGAATCTGGAAAAAACGGCTAAATACGTACTTCGGGCACTCGCCCTGCATCTGGGGCTGGAGGAAACCTATTTCGATGCATTTATTAAGAATGGAAATTCTATTTTGCGTCCTATTCACTACCCTCCTATTACTTCGGAACCTAAAAATGCGGTACGGGCCGCTGCGCATGGCGATATTAACCTGATTACCCTGCTTATGGGTGCTCAGGGGAAAGGCCTGCAGGTTCAAAACCATGAAGGCGAATGGATCGATGCCATTGCCCAGCCGGATGAACTGATGATCAATGTGGGCGATATGCTGTCCCGACATACTAACAATAAGCTTAAATCAACAATACACCGTGTGGTGAATCCGCCCAAAGAATTATGGGGGTCTTCACGCTATTCCATTCCGTTCTTTATGCATCCCATTAGTGAAATGCCATTGAATTGTCTGGAAAATTGCGTTGATGAAGACCATCCGAAACAGTTTGACGATATCACAGCCGGTGATTTTTTACACGAGCGTCTGGTAGACTTAGGGCTTATTAAAAAATAAGGTGGGGAAAAAGAAATTAAATAGCCTGGAAGACCTGGGAGGTTTTGTGTTTTCCACCAATCGGGATTTTGAACCCGAAACGGAAGAGACAGCAGAGACCCCTGCCCCCGGAGAGCAACAGTTAGAAGCTCATTTTAGTAATAAAGGACGCGGTGGGAAAACCGTAACTATTATAAAAGGATTCGAAGGATCTGAAGACGATTTGAAATCGCTGGGCAAATTACTCAAAACGCAATGTGGTGTGGGTGGTTCGGTAAAGGATGGCGATATTATTATTCAGGGAAATTTTAGAGATAAAATTATCCGGATATTACAGGGAAAAGGCTATCGCGTAAAACGCGTTGGCGGATAAAAAACGTTAATTATTTTTGATATTTTAGCCTATGTTATAAATTTACCCAACCCAACCTTTATAAAATTATGAGTGGAACACTTCATATCACCAATGGTGATAGCCTAACGACGATCCTAAAAAAACTGGAGATTGACGGGGAAATTGTTACATGGCGGGAGATGCTGTGTGAAGGGAAAACAACCACCGATGTAGGTAGCGAATCTTTTTGGAAAACGAGATACGATTACTTCAGTAGAAAATACAAGGTAACCAAAACCAGGTTTATCGATCTTACACTTAAAGAGTATCGCAATCTGTGTAATCATAAGAAGCAGGATGAAATTGTACTTTGGTTTGAGTATGATCTCTTTTGCCAGATTAATATGATTGCCGTTTTAAGCTGGTTAAACGAACACCGTAAAGGAGCACAGATCTATCTGGTTTGCAGTGGTAAGGAAGATAGCTCAGGTAAATTATACGGCCTTTCCGAATTACCGGAAGAACGCCTTCTTCATTTATATAAAAATAAGATAGCACTTACCCTTGATGATGTGGAATATGCCGATTATATCTGGCAGCTGTACTGCAGTGATAATCCTATTCGCCTGGAAACATTTATAAAATTCAACGCTTCCCAGTTTGAATACCTTCCGGAAGCACTGGAGGCCCATCTTAAAAGGTTTCCGACTATTAAAAACGGATTGAATTATCTGGAAAATAGGATTTTGGAAAAATCAACCGAGTTAAATCTGCCATCTAAAGAAGCCCTGGTAGGTGCTATGTTGAAAGACCAGGGGTATTACGGGTTTGGCGATATTCAGTTTGTTAGAATGATTACCGATTTAAAACAGTTATTCAGGTCTTTTAATCCGGTTACGCTTAATAAAAAGGGCAAAGAGATTCTTCATCGAAAGCAAAACTATTATGCGGCACTCAAAGACGATCAGATGTTTCTGGGAGGCGCTCCGAAATATGCGTATCTCTATAACGAAGCCAATAGCAAACTGTTAAAATTATAATATGCCCATTGCCCAATCGGAGCTTATCATCAATCCCGATGGAAGCATCTATCACCTTAATCTACTTCCGGAGGATATTGCTTCAACGGTAATTTTTGTAGGCGATCCGGCACGCGTAGCACGTGTTTCGAAATATTTTGACACTGTTGATATTAAAAAATCACGCAGAGAATTCGTTACTCATACCGGTACATACCGGGGAAAGCGCATTACCGTTATTTCTACGGGAATTGGTCCGGATAATATAGACATCGTGATGAATGAACTCGATGCACTGGTGAATATCGATTTTAAAACCCGGACACTAAAAGAAAAACTCACTTCCCTGGACATCGTCAGAGTAGGTACTTCCGGATCGTTACAAGCCGATATTCCGGTTGATAATATTGTACTTTCGCAGTACGCCATAGGTTTTGACGGGATGTTACATGCTTACCAATGCGAACATATTCTGGAAGCGGAACTGGAAGATGCCTTTATTAAGCACACCGGATGGAGCGATAGAAAATCGCGCCCCTATTTGGTAAAAAACAGCCATACGCTGGAAACGCGCTTAAAAAGCGATCGTACCTTTTTGGGAATTACGGCCACAGCCATTGGTTTCTACGGGCCTCAGGGCAGGGTGTTGCGACTGGCCCTTCAGGATCCTGATCTCAATCGTAAAATAGATTGTTTTTCGTATAATGGAATGCGTATTACCAACCTGGAAATGGAAAGCGCCGCTATTTACGGATTGTCAAAATTATTAGGCCATCATGCGTGTTCCCTGAATGCCATTATTGCTAACAGAGCAAACAGAACTTTTAGTAAAACCCCGGGAGAAGCCGTGGAGAATTTAATTCAATACACGCTTAATAAATTAACTACATAATTTGAAAACAGTTCAAATCATAGGAGTTCCCGAGCATTTTAATTTACCCTGGCACCTGGCTATTGAGGACGGCCTTTTTGAGGATGCCGGTATAGAACTTATATGGACCGATATTCCGGAAGGAACAGGAAGAATGCGGGATATGCTGCGATCGGGTGAAGCCGATATGGCTATTATTCTCACGGGAGGTATTATTAAAGATATTATCAACGGAAACCCCAGCAGTATTGTTCAAACCTATGTAGAGTCTCCGCTGTTATGGGGAATTCACGTAGCAGCCCATGCACCGTATCAATCGGTAGCAGCCTTACAGGGAACCCGTGCCGCTATTAGCCGTTACGGCAGTGGTAGTCACCTGGTTTCGTATCTGAATGCCAGAAACCATCACTGGAATACAGACAAATTGCAGTTCGTTACCGTTAATGACCTTCCGGGTGCGGTAAAAGCACTCAGTAATAATGAAGCGGATTATTTTATGTGGGAACATTTTACTACGAAGCCATGGGTAGATAACGGTACGTTCAGGCGCTTAGGTGATATTCCCACTCCCTGGCCCTGTTTTGTTATTGCCGCCCGAAACGAGTTTATAGAAAACCACCGACCGGTATTAAAACGGATTCTGGAGATTATTAATACCGTATTGGCCGATTTTAAAAATATTCCGAGTATCGATCGTACACTGGCCAATCGTTATGAACAAAAACTAGAAGATATCCGGGAGTGGCTGGCGCTTACCCACTGGTCTCGTGAGCTCATTGACGCTCATACTATCGAGGCTATACAAAAAGAGCTTATTGCGGTAGGAATTATTTCCGAAACCCGGAGTTACGAAGCATTGGTTACCAGAGTATAGGTTCCCGGCCCTGCTGTTGTAACAGTTGGTTACACTTGCTGAAATGCCGGTTGCCAAACCACAATCCACGATTAGCACTTAATGGCGACGGATGTCCTGACGTAAGCGTGAAGTGTTTTTTAGTATCGATAACCCTTCCCTTTCGTTTGGCATAACCACCCCATAGCAGAAAGACCACTCCTTCCCTATTATCTGAAATGGTTTTAATAACTGCATCTGTAAAGGTTTCCCATCCTTTATTCTGATGGCTTCCGGCGCGATGAGCGCGTACCGTTAAAGTAGCATTTAATAATAAAACACCCTGATCTGCCCACCGTTCTAACGCTCCGCTTTTAGGATACGGCACGCCGATATCGGTTTTTAACTCTTTAAAAATATTGACCAGCGAAGGAGGATGCGGAATCCCATCCTGAACCGAGAAACACAATCCGTTTGCCTGATTAGGCCCGTGATACGGATCCTGCCCTATAATAACCGCTTTGAGTTGTTGAAACGGGCAATGGTCAAAGGCCGAAAAAATCCGGCTCCCTTTAGGATAACAGGTATGGCTTTTATATTCCGATTTTACAAATTGCGCGAGCTGTTGAAAGTAAGGCTTTTCAAATTCACCCTGTAAAACGTATTTCCAGCTCGGGTCTATGGTAACATTCATAGCATTCGGTATTAAGGCTTTAATGAAGAAAACGGGCATCCAATTCCTCCTTCAAAAATAGCGTAAAAAAAGAAACAAAAGCACTTTTTGCTTTCCTCATAAAGTGTATCTTTGCGCCTTTTTGCATAGAAACCAGTGTATGAGCAACTTATTGAGAAACTTTACATTTAATCCGAAGAATGATATTTTATCAGGTTTAACGGTAGCATTGGCATTAGTTCCCGAAGCCGTTGCTTTTGCTTTTGTAGCAGGAGTAGACCCATTGGTAGGGCTGTATGGGGCCTTTATGATGGGGATAATAACTGCGGTTTTCGGGGGGCGCCCCGGAATGATTTCGGGAGCAACGGGTGCCATGGCCGTGGTAATGGTACACCTCATCCAAAAAGGAAATGCCGTGGGTAATGCACTGGAACACCCTATTGAAAATCTGGGCCTGCAATGGTTGTTTATTACACTCTTACTGGTAGGTGGTATTCAAATCATGGCCGGATTATTACGCCTGGGAAAATTTGTCCGGTTAATCCCCCACCCCGTAATGATGGGATTTGTAAATGGTCTGGCTATAGTAATTTTCCTGTCGCAATTGGGTTTGTTTAAGCGTAATGTAGAGGGAACCATGCAATGGCTGGAAGGAACAGCTCTGTGGATTATGCTGGGACTGGTAGCCCTTACCATGGCTATTATGTTTTTACTGCCCAGACTAACCAAAAAAATACCCGCAGCCCTTACGGCCATTCTTATCGTAGCTGCCCTGACTATTTTCGGGCCGATAGAAGTGAGTACCGTGGGGTCTTTTATCCGTGATGGTGGCGGTGAAGGACTGCAGGGAGGGCTTCCCGTATTTCAGGGGCAGATATTCGCTCTTTTTCATACGATGGACGGACATTGGGATCTGGTTATCTCCACGGCTTTTGTACTGGCAGCCGTTGGGCTTATTGAATCGCTTATGACCCTGAATTTGATTGACGAGATGACCGAAACCAGAGGAAGCGGAAACCGCGAATGTGTTGCTCAGGGAAGCGCTAATATGGTTAACGGGCTTTTTGGAGGCATGGGCGGATGTGCCATGATCGGACAATCAATTATCAATATAAATTCCGGAGGGCGCGGTAGGCTATCCGGGATCGTGGCAGCCATTGCTTTGCTGTGTTTTGTACTGTTCGGAGCGCCGCTCATCGAGCAGATACCCATAGCGGCCCTTGTAGGTGTTATGTTTATGGTGGTTATCGGAACATTTGCCTGGAGTAGTTTCAGAATCCTTCATAAAATCCCATTATCCGATGCTATTGTTTTAATAGCCGTATCGGCTATAACCGTTTGGAAAGACCTGGCGGTGGCTGTCATTGCAGGTGTTATAATGTCGGCACTGGTTTTTGCATGGAAAAATGCAACGATGATCCGTGCCAGGAAGCGCTTTAAAGACGATGGCACCAAAGTATACGAAATTTGGGGACCTTTATTCTTCGGGTCTACGCAGGCTTTCAACACCAAATTTGATCCTAAAAACGACCCTCAGCGCGTGGAAATTGATTTTATAGAATCGAAGGTGAGCGATCATTCCGGGATGGAAGCCGTAAAAAACCTGGCCAATAAATATATAGAACTGGGTAAAATGGTAAAGCTTACACATCTGAGCCCCGAATGCAAAGCCTTACTCCTAAAATCCAACCCCGATTTTGAGCAGGTTATTGAAACGGCTATCGACGATCCGCGTTACTACGTGGTTACCGATTTGATGGACCAGGAAGTATAACGGGGCGGTACGCAGATTGGTGTTGCTGTTACAAAATTACCCATTACGATAAACAAAGGCGATTTGTAGAATCGGGAATAAATGATAAAGCCGCCTTTGCATGGCAGCTTTTTTATGATACCCTCGCTACCGTATTCTCTGTGAATATGTACCTTTGCATCTGCTAACAAAAGCGCAGGTGCAAAAAATTCATAAAAAGACGCTGGAAGATCTCGAATTCGCTGTGGTATTACACCAGGCTTCTCAATACTGTAGTACCACATTGGGTGTTGAAAAAATGCTATTGGTTCAACCCTACGCTCAAAAAGAGCTGTTATTCGCTTCGTTAAAACAAACACATGAGTACCTGGCTTCCTTCGATAATGAAAATCGAATTCCCAATCATTACTATGACTCACTTGATAAACCGATTACCTTACTGGGTATTGAGAATAGCTTTCTGGAAACCGATGCCCTTAAAAATATCAGTGTCGTCTCGGAAACCGTAAATACATTATTGCGTTTTTTTAAAAAATTTAAGGAGTATTATCCGGAGCTCCAGGAACGTACTTCCGTTGTAACCTACACTACATTGTTAATAGATGTTGTTAATGAAGTAGTAGATCGTTTCGGAGAAATTAAGGATAGTGCTTCCCCCGGGTTACATCGGATCCGCCGGGCTATTAATGAAGTACGTGGAAAAATCAATCAAAGCTTTACAGCGGCTCTTTCCCGGTATCAAAAAGCAGATTACCTGGATGATATTAGAGAATCGGTAGTGGAAAACCGCAGGGTACTGGCTGTAAAAGCCATGTACAGGCGCAAAGTTAAAGGTACTGTTTTAGGAACCTCAAAAACCGGAAGTATTGTATATATGGAACCGGAAGCTACCTTGCAATATTCCCGCGAACTCAACAACCTGGAATATGAAGAAAAGGAGGAAATAGTAGCGATCTTAAAAGAAGTTACCAATCAAATCCGCCCGTACCGGTCTCTGTTGCAGTTATATGAAGAGCTTCTGAGCGATCTGGATGTAATCGCGGCAAAAGCCAAATACGCCCAGCGTATGAATGCCATACTTCCTGTGATAAAGGAAGAAAAAAGGCTCTTCCTCAAAGAGGCTTACCACCCCCTCTTGTACCTCACAAATAAAGAACGGGATGAAGTTACATACCCGCAAACCATTGAGTTACACGAAACGAATCGCATTATTGTAATATCGGGCCCTAATGCGGGAGGAAAGAGTATTACCCTTAAAACCGTCGGGCTGCTTCAGCTCATGTTGCAAAGCGGTATGTTGATCCCGGTACATGAGCGCAGCGAAATTTGTTTGTTTGACAGAGTCGTTACCGATATTGGCGATAACCAGTCTATTGAAAACCATTTAAGCACGTATAGCTATCGGTTGAAGCAAATGAATTACTTTTTAAAAAAAGTAAATAAAAACACCTTATTTCTTATTGACGAATTTGGTACGGGAAGCGATCCCGAACTGGGAGGAGCACTGGCAGAAGCTTTTTTGGAAGAGTTTTACAACCGTGAGGCCTATGGAATTATTACCACGCATTATGCCAATTTAAAAATGCTGGCCGATGAATTACCCCACGCCATGAATGCCAATATGCAATTTGACAGCCGGACACTGGAACCGGAATTCCGTTTGGTATTGGGAGAAGCAGGTAGTTCGTTTACTTTTGAAGTGGCACAAAAAAATGGAATCCCTTATAGCCTGATTAACCGCGCCAAGAAAAAAATAGCGCGTGGGAAAGTACGTTTCGATGCCACGATTGCCAGGCTTCAAAAACAGCGAAATGTTATGGAAAAAACCTCTGCTTCCCTTAAGGAGGAGGAAGTGAGGCAACGGGATGAGAATACACGCCTTGAAAAACTTAACGCCCGGATGAAAGCCAAGCTGGAGAGCTATCAGGAGCTGTTTGATCATAACCAGCGCATGATTCATCTGGGAAATAAAATCAATACAATTGCCGAGCGCTATTTTTCAGATAAAAAGAAAAGACCGCTCATTTCCGAATTTCTGAGGATCGTAGAAACCGAAAACAGCAAACGCAAGAAAAAATCAAAAGAAGAAGTAAAAAAGGAACGCGTTAAAAAAGTGACGGTAAGCCAGGAAGTCGAGAAAAAAATAGCGGTGATCCGTAAAGAAAAGAAGGCCAGGAAAGCAGCGGAAATCAAAAAGAAGAAAAATATCCCAAAGGTAGCGCTAAAGGTTGGCGACCGTGTCAGGATGCCTGATGGCAGGGCTGTTGGTACCATCGATGCTATAGAAAAAAAGAAAGCGATTGTAAATTACGGGCTCTTTACTACGAATGTAAGCCTCGATCAGCTGGAACTTGTGGAAGCCCGGAAATAACGGCCGGTACCCGATCTCCCCGAGCGTAATTTTGATAATAAGCTGAAGGAGCTATATGCAGATATTACGGAAAAAGAAATTCGCTTAGCTGCTTTTTTAAGAATAAACCTCTCTACCAAACAGATAGCGGCTATGCTAAATGTTTTACCTGACAGTGTTTTAAAATCGAAATACAGATTGAAGAAAAAACTGGAATGGGACAAGGAAACCGATCTGACCCGTTTTTTAAGTAGCCTGTAATTGCCTTATCTTTGTAAAGTGGAAAAAGGTAAAAAAATCATTCTTTTTGACGGGGTTTGTAATCTCTGTAACAACACGGTACAGTTTGTTATTAAAAGAGATAAAAAGGATGTTTTCCGTTTTGCTTCCATCCAAAGCGATGTCGGGCAACAATTAATTAGCGAGCGTGCCATCAACACCACCCGGGTTGATTCTATCATTCTTATCGAGCCGGAAATGGCGTATTTTGTTCGTTCCGATGCTGCCCTGGAAATAGCCTATGAACTGGGTGGATGGTGGAAAGGACTTAAGCTTTTTGAACTGGCTATCCCGCGACCCCTCCGGGATGCTCTTTACAATTGGGTGGCTCGTAATAGATATCGGTGGTTCGGTAAAAAAAATCAGTGTATGATACCCACTGCCGATCTGAAGGCCAAGTTTCTTTAATCCCTAATTCTCAGTCCCCTTTCACCCTGAATAAAGGCCTTTAAACTCATTCCCTTTTTTATAAACCCGGGGACCGCCATAGCTTTGAGTAACTATAAAATCAACGCTATGAAAAAAATTATCCTGTACCTTATTCTTTTCCCCCTGGTACTGTTTTCTAAAGAAAAAGAGCTCCCGTCTAAAATTTCAAAAGTTACCGTATACCTTTCCGGAGCTCAGGTTATGAGAAAAGCAAATGTGTTTTTATCTCCCGGTACCACAGAATTACGATTAAACGGACTATCGCCCGTAGCAGATGAAAATTCCATTAGGTACAGCGGATTAAAATCGGCTTCTGTACTTGCATCCAAGTATACTATTACCTACGCCTATAGCCAGGAAGATTCAAAAGAGATAGCGCGTTTAAAAAAAATACTTACCGCCAGTAAACTGCATCAGAATACCTGTCAAAACCAGATATCCGGTTTAAAGCAGGAGCTGGAATTATTATATAAAAACCAGCTCCTTTGGAATGAGAAGGAGATCAGCTCACTGGATAAACTTAAGAATTTCAGTGCTTACTACCGTCAAAGAATCCCATCGATACAGAATGATATATACAAGCATCAACTTCAAATAGACAGTTTGGAAAATATACAGAACAAACTGGAAAGCGAATTGAATACCCTTACATCAAAACACAAAGAGGCTCAGGGAGTGCTTTTGCTAAAATTGTACACCGATGTACCGCAAAAACTAAATCTCTCTATTGCGTATAACGTTAGCCACGCGGGTTGGTTTCCCGTTTATGACCTAAAAACAGAAAATCCGCAAAGTCCGCTAAAAATACACTATAAGGCCCACGTATATCAGGAAACCGGTGAAGACTGGAATCAGGTACAACTGGTGTTATCGACAGCCGATCCGAATATTCAATCGGAATTACCCAAACTGGAACCTCATTTTTTAAACTTTATAAACCCATATGCCCATCGCAGTAAAGCTAAATCAAAGAATAATACTTATAAGTACAATCCTTTTGTAAAAAAAGTAACCGGAGTAATAACCGATAATCAGGGTCCTCTTCCCGGTGTAAATGTACTTATCAAAGGGACTTCTTATGGCACGGTAACCGATTTTGACGGGCGCTATAGCCTGGAAATTCCGGAAGGAGAACAACTCACCGTATCCTATGTCGGATATATAGCCCAGGAAATACCCATATATGCTTCCATAATGAATATCAGCCTTGATGAGGATGCACAGATGTTGGAAGAGGTTGTTGTAACCGCCTATAGCAATGCCGGAAGGGTTTCCGGAATAGCCGATCAGGTCGCGAAAAAAAAGGAACTCGTTTATGTAATAGATGGCAGGCTGGCAACCGAGGAAGAATTCTATAGTCTGGACCCGTCTGAAATTGCTAATACCACTCCATTAGATCCGGGTGAGGCCATGGGTATATACGGAAGTCAGGCTTCCGGTGGCGCAATGGTGGTTACAACAAAACAAATAATAACCAAACAAAATATGACCAGTAAGGAATTCACCATCCGTGAAAAACACACCATCCCCTCTTTGCTGGATGTTACCGTTATTGGTATAGAAACCCATTCGGTTACGGCCGCTTATGAATATTACACCGCACCCGTACTTAACGAAAGTGTATTTTTAACGGCCAATCTCACCAACTGGGAAGCCCTGGATTTATTACCCGGAGAAGCCAATATATACTTTGCAGGGAGTTACTCGGGAAAAACCCTTATAAATCCGTATATCTCGGAAAGTAAGATGGTTATATCGCTGGGGCCGGATCCCGGAATTACCGTTAGAAGAAAGCAGGTAAATAATTTTAAGAATAAGTCGTTTACCGGAGGAGCTAGAATTGTGTATCGTGCCTACGATATTGCGCTCAGGAATAATAAGAAGCATACAATAGCCATTACGGTTATGGACAGGATTCCGATATCGCAAAACAGAGAGATAAAAGTGGATCATATTGAACAGGAAGCCGATAATTACGATAGAAAAAAAGGACTCCTAACCTGGAAAATCAAAGTAAAACCCGGACAGGATATTAAAAAAAGAGTTTTTCCTTTAGTGTCCGGTATCCGAAAAATAAACGGATTTCCATTTAGGGGTAACGATCGGATGGTTTTGGTTGGAAATCCGAGCCCGTAACCTTGTTGCGGGCTTCTTTATTGGGAAGGATTAAAAATGGCTTCCAGGGCCTGAAAGTAAGCGTCGTAATTTCTTAAATCGTTGTGGTAAGCACCTTCAATACTGTAAAATTGCTTTTGGGATGCCGTACTGTTTTCAAATAATTCCTTACCCAACCTATACGGAACCACTGCATCTTCGGTACCGTGGATTATAAAAGTGGGATGGGTTATCACCTTCACATTGTCTATGCTTTGAAACCTATACGACAGAAATTGGCTGACCGGCAGAAAGGGATATTGTTCGCGAGCAATGTCCAGAAGGCTTGTTCCGGCCGATTCCAGAATGAATTTATTTATATTTTGCTGTTTCGCAATATGGCTGGCGAAAAACCCTCCTAAAGAGCGGCCAAAAATAATGATTTCAGTGTCTTTGAAGTATTTTTTACAGTAATCGTAAAATAGCAACCCATCGTCAAGCATGGCTTGTGCTTTTCTCTTGCCTGTACTTTTCCCATAACCCCGATAATCCCAGATCACCACATCATAATTATAACGGTTAGCAAGAGTTTCCGCCCATAACCCCCAGGAATCCAACTGTCCTTTATTTCCATGACAGTAAAGAATAACGCCTTTGGGAGCAGGCCTTTTAAAATGGAGTCCGTTTAAAACAGCCCCATCCCCGGTTGTGAGAAAAAGCTCTTCATGCGGGGTGTTAAATACGAATTCAAAATCCGATGGAAGCGTATCGCTTCTAAATATTAATTTTTCCTGAAACAAATTCATCATAAGCAAGGCGATTAAAAGGAAGAAAAAAAATATCCAAAAAACCTTTTTAAAATGCGTCATCATCCTCTTTTCTTTCTTCTGAAATTCAAACTGGTACCTTTCGGGTCTATTTCCTTGGGGAGTTTGGAATGTAATATTTCTTCAAGAAATCTGTGATATTGCGGAAAGGTATGAAGATTGTTATGTCCGCCGTCTATTACCGGATACAAACGCGTAAGCCTGGAGTTTATCTTAGACAGTTTAATGCTGGTTTTAAAAGGAATAAGCTTATCGTTGGTTCCGTGAATAATTTTTATAGGGCATTTTACATACTTTATCCATTTATATGTGGGTATGGGAAATCGCATTAATAAAGACATGGGCATGATGGGAAGATACTTTTTGGCAATGTGCTTCATACTGTAGTACGGGGCGTCCAATACCAGCATTCGCGGATTGTTCGTTGAGGCCAGTTTAGTAGCAAAACCCGAACCTAACGACCGCCCGTACAGGATAATGTATTTTTCATCCACCTGTTTTTTTAACTCGTCGTAAACGTACTGAAGGTCTTTTTTGATACTCTTTTCCGAACGGATTCCGGTACTCTTTCCAAAACCGCGGTAGTCAATCATTAACACATCGAATCCCAATCGGGTAAAATCAATGGCAAACTTGCCCCACCCCTTAATACTTCGTGAATTCCCTTTCAGGTATAGCACGATACTTTTGGGCTGATGCACCTTAAAATGTACGCCGTTAATATTTACACCACTGGCTACCTCAATATTGTATTCGTCAAATACCTGATTGTCATACTTAAACTCAAAATCCTTAGGCAGTTTTTCAGGTTTGAAAATAAAGCGCTCCTGAAGAAAATAGGTGATAATATTTACTGCGATAAACACAAGAACCAGAATCGCTATGATAATACCCCAATTCATTACTTCAGGTTTTGTAATATAAAATCAAGCGTTTTATTATTGTTTTTACACGAAGTAAAACTATGCGTATAGTATTTCGAGTCGTTTGCCAGCCCCAATGCCTGTAGTTTTTTAATACGTCCGGCATAATCCATATTTACCTTCCCTGTTAACAGGAGTCCGAGGTCCTGCCCGGTGCTGTGATAATCATATACTTTTTTAAGCCCGGTTAGGTATAAATGATCTTTGGTAAATCCGCCTCCCCGATGTACTCTAAGTGTAATGGTAAAAGCATCGTCACGATTTAATTTATACTGGTTGTGAATAAGATCGAATGTGTCTGAAAAGCTGTAACCTTTTATTAAACTATCTACAGCTATAACCCTGTAAGCCAGTTCTTTAAGTCTTTTTAATGTTAAAGCGCCACTCATGTACTCACTAAAAACCGCCAGCCCTTCCTGGGTTTCCACATTTTTAGGGAATCCGTTTGAAAATATTTTTAACGGATGATTAAGGCCGTTAAAAGTGGTTACCAGATGAACTCCGATTTCGTGGTTTGCCAGCGTTTTTAACTGATTTTCGCTAAAAATCGCATTTTTCTTAATAAGCAAGCTTCGGGAACTGTTACTCACCATAGCTTCGGCCGCTATATGCGTTGCCAGTTTAATATGGAGCGGAAAATCATAATGGGCCGAATAGTCTTCAAAATACCTCCAGGCATCCTGGGCGTCGAACGCCGGAATCATATCGTTGGAAGGAGGCTCATCTTCAAAATGCAGAATAAAACGGGCATTCCGTACATCGCGTTCTTTAGGTGTGCCATACGCTCGTAAGCTGTTATAATAAAACTTTTTACCCCCTCCGATGGTATCAATACACTGAATCATATTGGCATAGTAATACACAATATCTTCATATAACTCTGCTATATCCGGATCTTCGATACGTTCTAATCGCTGAGAAAAGAATAATCGGTGGAGTTTATAAGGGTTAAACCTGAGCTTAGGGTATTTAAAAGTAGGATTCTCGCTGTATCTGGATGCAAAAAACCGATGTTTTTCCTTCTCAATATTAATGGGATTCACATAACTCAACAGCTCGATCTTCCCTACCAACCGGTTCAGATTGGTGTCAATATCAAAGAGATTTTCATATTTTTTTACCAGTTCGTCTACAGCAATCATACCAATAGCGCTTTTCTAAATGTATTACAGTGTTCCGGAATACGTGTTTTCAACTCATTCTCTACAGCTTTAACCACTTCCGGATAGCAAATGTAATCATATTCATCACAATACACCTTGGCAATCTCGGTAGCAAGAACCAGAGTGTTTTGAAAATTATGCGTAATGTATTTTAAAAAATACCCGTTCCCGTAAAAAGTATCATTAATACCTGCAGAGGAAACGATACCATTCGGGAGTTTCATTTTTTCAAGACTGGTTCTCCAATCTTCTACCAGTGATCCAAACCGCGTATTATCAATATTCCGGGTACCGAGATTCCAGGTAGGGACCGTTCTGTCCCATCGCTTCCAATTATAGCTATGCATATCATACACCACTACTGCTTTATGAATTTTTTCCAGGGCTTCTATTAGTGTATGTACAACCCTGTAAAAATTGTTGTGTTTATTCATGCTTTTTTGCACCTGATCTTTTAACAGCGGAACCTTCCATAACCTTTTACCCCAGGCATCTTCATAGATAGCCTGCTCCGGAGGGCGGTTTAAGTCGTACTCGAACCGGGAGTCACATCCGGCAATTACAATGGGGTGCGACTGTACCATTTGTTTAGTACAGGGGTCTTCTTCATACCAGCGTTCATATTCGCTGTGCAGGCAATTATCCCATAATTCTTTCCGAAACTGATGGCCGTCGTGAACTGCCCCGCATATATAAGGGGCGTAATCGCTTATTTTAAGCGTAAAAGAATAATCGGATGATACCGCTTCGAAGAGTTCCCGGTTTTTAATACGGCGGATAATTTCTGATACACCTAATCGCTCCATTTGATATTATTGCTTTGTTAAACTTCCCCATTCCGTCCAGGATCCGTCATATACCGCTAGGTTTTTATAGCCGGCCAGGGTAGCTCCCAATGCCAGTACACATGCCGTTATTCCTGAACCACAGCTAAAAACACAACGATCCTGTTCTGTAATTTTTTCCCTGAACAGAGCCATTAATTCACTTTCTTTTTTTAACCTTCCGTTATTCAGCAATGCGGTATAAGGCAGGTTTGATGAGCCCGGAATAGTTCCGGACCTGAGTCCCTTTCTGGGTTCCGGAACCATTCCCGTAAAGCGTTCTTCCGAGCGTGCATCAATCAGTCTGTGCGTATTTGCTTCCATCGAAGTTTTTACCATTTCGAAATCTACAAACGAAATGCCGTCGTAATGCGCTGTAAAATTCCCGGAATCTCCTGGGTAGGGGCTATACTCCTCGGTTTCGTATCCCGCGGCTTCCCATAAGGGTAAACCGCCGTCCAGCACGGCTACATTTTTATGTCCCATAGCCCTGAACATCCACCATGCTCTCGGACTGGAATACAGTCCTTTATCATCGTATATCACCAGGGCACTGTTACTGTTAATCCCCAATCTCCGCGCTTCCCTCGTAAACTGCCCTTCAGAAGGAAAGGTATTCGGGAAAGGAGCATCTGTTCGGCTGAATTTGTGTTTGATATCAAAAAAACGAGTACCGGGTATTTTTAAGGAAGATACATTCTTTTCCGAGGTATCCGTAACTTTGGGAATAGAGGTGTCAAGAATTACCAGATTGGTGGCTTTAAGGTGTTCATGAACCCATGTTACCGAAACATACGGTTTTTTAAAAGCAAGAATCTCCATGATAACTATGCCTCCTCCACAGTTTTTCTCAACTGGGTAAGCCGGTCAAAAGCCTTTACCCTTTCCAAAACATGAGCTTCCAGAAAATCTATTACTTTTTCTTGCAAACGGGTTTTGTATACCTTGTTCATATAGGTTATACCACCCGGGCTCATTACATTTACTTCCACCAGTTTCCCACCAATAACATCGATCCCCACAAAATATAAACCGTCTTTTACCAGTTTGGGTCCGATTACCTTACAGAGTTCTTTTTCTTTTCTGGTCATAGTGTGCCGTTGTACCGAGCCCCCGGCCGTAACATTAGATCGGTGATCATCGGTTCCGGGTACACGACGCATGGCACCAATAGGTTGTCCGTTCAGTATTAAAATCCGAACATCTCCCTGATCGGCCCCCTCTATGTATTCCTGCAGAATTACATAATTCGATGAACCGTCTGCATTGGTTATATAAAAATCCAATAGCGAATTAATACTCGACATGGCCGATTTTTCAATAAGAATAACCCCCGATCCACCAAAACCGTTAAGAGGTTTCAAAATCATTTTATCCGATTTCGACTCTTTAATTTGCTGGGTCAGGTATTTTTTATTCTTGGATACATGCGTAACCGGAATAATATCGTTATTCGGATCCTCAAAGGCAGCCGTATATAATTTGTTATTGGCTTCCCTGATTCCCTGTAAGGAGTTCACTATAAACACATCGTCTTTTACCGAATCCAGAAAGTTAAGCATAATGGGGTCTAATGGAGGATTGGCTCGCATAAATATAACGTCGAATCCGGCAAGAGGAAGCATCTCTTCCCGCGTTACAACGCGGTTATAATACGATTTCAGAGAAGCGGGTACTTTATCCATTCGGTTTACTACCGTACAAAAGGCATGGGCCACGCTGTTTCTAATAGTCAGATTAGACGGTGAACACAGCGCTACACCGTGCCCTCTTTTGGCACATTCGTGAATGAGCGAAAGCGATGTGTCGTTTTCGGGATCTATTTGTTCCCAGGGATACATCAGGAAGCAAATGTTCATTTTCATTGGTTTTAGTGGTTTGTTAGCTAAAGTTACAGCAAAAAATAATACAAAACTACTTTACCTCTTCGTAGTGATCATCCCATTCTTTTACCTTAGGTTTTCCGAGTTTCCCAACCGATTTAGCTACCAGCATGGATACCGTTGCATCACCGGTAACATTCACCACGGTTCTGCACATATCCAGGGGCCTGTCTACCGCAAATATCAACGCCAGTCCGATAGCCAGTTTATCTGCCGGAAAGCCTACGGCTTCCAGTACAATAACCAGCATAACCATTCCGGCACCCGGTACGGCAGCCGAACCAATAGAAGCCAGCAGGGCAGTTAATACAATGGTAAGCTGATCGCCCAGTCCCAAATGGTGCCCTAATGCCTGTGAGATAAAAACTGCAGCTACTCCCTGATAAAGGCTGGTACCGTCCATATTGATGGTTGCCCCTACCGGAAGTACAAAACTGGATACTTCTTTGTCAACTCCAATATGTTCCTCTACCCTTTCCATGGTTACCGGTAAAGTAGCGGCACTGGAACTGGTTGAAAATGCCAGTAACTGAGCCGGACTGATCTCTTTTAAAAACCAAAACGGATTTTTCTTGGTAAACAGGGAAACCAGAATGGCATAAAACACAATCATCAAAAGAAGTCCTGATACCACCACCCCGGCATATTTTAAAAGTGCCATCAATAAATCGGGATCTCCCGAGGTAACCACCACATTAGCCAGTAAAGCAAACACGGCAACGGGGGCCGTAAGCATAATGAGGTCCACCATTTTAAGAACCACATCGTTAAGAGCATCAAAGAATTTTTTTAAGGGACGGGCTCTTTTCTCACCTATCAGTAACATGGAGATCCCAAAAAATATGGTAAAAAAGATTACCTGAAGCATTAATTTATTACTGCTCATGGCGGCAATGGCATTATCGGGTACCATATCGACGAGGAATTGAAGGGGGCCACTCTCCTTTTGTCGGGAAGCTTCCGCTATTTTCGATTGTACTCCGCTGTCGTTGGCATAGGTCTCCGTGAGTTTTAAAATGGTTTCATCGGAAACCCCGTCGCCCGGGCGAAAAATATTAACCAGTACCAGGCCGATAGTAATAGCAATAATAGTGGTACATACGTAAATTACAATAGTTCTCAGTCCTATATTCCGGAATTTGGAAATGTCTTTCAGATCTGAAATCCCCTTGATCAATGAAGCAAGAATCAAAGGTATAGCGATGAGTTTAAGTAATTTTACGAAAATAGTTCCCAGTGGGTTTATCCAGTCTACTATAAATTCCTTTCCTCCAGAAACGCCGGTCATAACAAAACCGAAGATTAAACCCAGCAACATTCCGATCATAATCTGCCAGTGCAGTGCTATTTTTTTCATGTGTATTATTTTGGCTGAGATACGTATTTATCTCATTGGTTAATGCTATTCAGTAAAAAATAATCAGCTAACACCAGGGCTGCCATGGCTTCTACGATAGGGACCGCTCTGGGCACTACACAGGGGTCATGCCTGCCCTTGCCCTGCATTTCTACTTCGTTTCCCTGATTATCAATAGTTTTTTGTTTTTGCATGATAGTAGCAACGGGTTTAAAGGCAACCCGGAAATAAATATCCATCCCGTTGCTTATACCGCCCTGAATTCCACCGCTTAAATTGGTTTGCGTAGATCCGTCCGTATTAAACAGATCGTTATGTTCGCTGCCTCTCATTCTGGCACCGCAAAAACCACTTCCGTATTCAAACCCTTTCACGGCATTAATAGACAGCATGGCTTTTCCCAGTTCGGCGTGCAGTTTGTCAAATACGGGCTCTCCCAGGCCAATGGGAACATCCCGTATAACACAGGTAATAGTACCTCCAACGGTATCTCCTTCCTTTTTAACCTGCTTGATAAACGCCTCCATTTCAGCTGCTTTTTTTTCATCGGGGCAGCGTACCGGATTACTTTCGGTTTTTGAAAAATCGAGTTCCTGATAGGGCTTATCCAGAAAAATATCGCCAACCGACGATACAAAAGCATTGATACTTATACTATTTAAAAACTGTTTGGCTACAGCCCCGGCCACAACCCTGCTCGCCGTTTCGCGCGCAGAACTCCTGCCACCACCCCGATAATCCCGGATTCCGTATTTTTTATCATATACATAATCTGCATGACTCGGTCTGTACTGATCTTTAATATGGGAATAGTCTTTTGACTTTTGATTGGTGTTCTCTATTATAAACCCTATAGGTGTTCCCGTGGTTTTTCCTTCAAATATACCGGAGAGAAAACGAACGCTATCCGGCTCTTTTCGCTGGGTTACAATTTTAGACTGCCCGGGCTTACGCCGATTGAGCTCCCTCTGAATATATTCCATATCCAGTTCCAGTCCGGCAGGACATCCATCAATAACACCACCCAAAGCCGGACCATGTGATTCTCCAAAAGTTGTTATCCTGAAAAGGGTTCCAAAGGAATTTCCCGCCATTGCCTACACTGTTTAAGTAAATATAAGGAACACCAAAGAAACAAAAAATTATTGGTTAGCCGGCGTTCAATAGCTCCGGAGTTAATAATTTATTAACCATTTAATTATGAACACTTAATTGCCGCATAACCATTTAGTAACCTAAATAGGGTTCCTTTGTAAAAACCAATGTATTGAAAAAGAGAAAAATAGATGTAGTGGTTATATCCGATGTCCATCTCGGCACCTTTGGATGCCATGCGGATGAACTATATGCCTATTTAAACAGTATTGCCCCGGAAACACTCATCTTAAACGGTGATATCATAGACATTTGGCAATTTAGAAAAAGCTATTTCCCTAAATCGCATCTCAAAGTGGTAAAAAAGATCATAGACCTCTCTACAAAAGGTACTCAGGTGTATTACGTGACCGGTAATCACGACGAAATGCTGCGTAAGTTTGCCGGTGTAAATCTGGGAAACATCGCGATCGTAAATAAAGTGATCTTAACACTCGATAAAAAGACGGCCTGGTTTTTTCACGGAGATGTGTTCGATGCCTCACTACAACATTCAAAATGGATAGCCAAACTGGGCGGATGGGGCTATGATTACCTGATCCTTTTGAATCGGTTTATTAACTGGATGCTCACCAGGTTGGGCAGGGAAAAATACTCTTTATCCAAAAAAATCAAAAACAGCGTAAAAAAAGCTGTAAAGTTTATAAGTGATTTTGAGAAAACCGCTTCAGACCTGGCCATAGAAAACGGATACGATTATGTGGTTTGCGGGCATATCCATCAACCCGGGATTGAGGAAATATCCAATAGAAACGGGAAATGCGTTTATCTCAATTCCGGAGATTGGATAGAAAATCTGACCGCTCTGGAGTACAAAAACAAAAAGTGGAAATTATTCTCATATGCCAACGACAGGACATTGTTGTCATTTTATCCGGATGAAGACTTGAAACTTATGGACTACAAAGATTTATTAACAGCCATTACGGTAATAGGCAAAGGCAAAACTAAATAAGTGCGTCTTTTAAAATACTTACCGGATGCTTTGCCTTTCTACCGGTTCCGTCGTATATCTGATGCCTGCAGCTGGTTCCGTTGGCCGCAATAATCACCGCTTCGGGGCTGTTTCTAAGCTTGGGGAAAAGCGACAACTCCCCTATTTGCATACTCGTATTGTAGTGTTCCCGCTCATACCCGAAAGAACCGGCCATTCCGCAGCAGCCTGTACTAAGAATACTTACTTTATAAGCTATAGGCAGGTTGAGCATATCGAAAGTTGATTTTTGATTGCTCAAGGCCTTTTGGTGGCAGTGACAGTGTATTTTAATTTCCCTGGCCTCCCGTGTGAATCTATCCGGGGTAAGTGTACCCGCTTTAATTTCGGCTGCCAGGAATTCTTCGATGAGGTAGGTTTTTTCGGAAATGGTCCGGGCTGCGTTTCTGTTATCAGCGAGCCTTAGGTATTCATCCCTGAAGGTTAATACGGCTGAGGGTTCAATACCTATAATCACCGTGTTTTTATCGAGCAGCTCATACAGGGCTGTCGTATGTTTGTTCGCCAGGCGTTTGGCTTGTTTTAAAAAACCTTTAGACAGAAAACTACGTCCGCTATCGCCAAAATACAGGATAGGCTTATACCCTAATGCACATAAAAGTGTAATAGTATCTTTTCCGGTTTCCACATCCATATACCTGGTAAATTCATCGATTAATAAAACTATATTTTTACTTATAACATACTTATTTACAGTATTTTGAAGGTATTTATTGAAATTAAAACTTTCAATTTCTGGTAGTGTTCGTTTCGGAGCGATACCCAGGCTTTTTTTGAAAAATTTCAAACCGAAAATGGCTTTGTAAAATGGATTTATATACGAGAAGAATTGATTGAAAGTACTGGTATAAGCAAAAGCAGTATCTCTGAGAGAACGTCTGTTACTTTGGTGATATTGATATAGAAACTCAGCCTTTATGGAAGCAATATCAACACTACTGGGGCATTCTTTTGCGCAGGCTTTACAACTCAGACATAAATCAAATACATCTTTTAATTCCCGTGAATCGAAGGGATTGGTTTGAGAAGAATGCGTTATGAATTCACGGAGGGCGTTAGCTCTGGCCCGGGTGGTATCTTTTTCATTTTTAGTAGCGTGGTAACTGGGGCACATAACGCCTTCGCTCGCCGGTGTTTTCCGGCAATCGCCACTCCCGTTACATTTCTCCGCGGCCCTGAGTATTCCCAGAGTATCGGAAAAATCCATATACGTATGTATTTCCGGTTCTTTCCGATCCGGTATATACCGCAGGTGTTTATCCATTTCTTCATAACCCACTATTTTCCCCGGATTCATAATGCCATTAGGGTCGAATGCTCTTTTTATATTTCCCAGGCGCTCGTAGTTGGCACTTCCAATCATATATTCGATACACGCAGATCGCACAATTCCATCGCCGTGTTCACCACTCATAGACCCTCCGTATTTTTTTACGAGCCTGGCCACATCCCATGTAATGGTTTTAAACAATGCCACATCGCCCGAATCTTTTAAGTTGAGAACCGGCCTTAAATGGAGTTCTCCTGCTCCGGCATGCGCGTAATACACGGCTTTTTGTTTGTGTTTTTTCATCAACTCTGAAAACTCGGTAATATAACTATCAAGGTCTTCAAGCGTTACCGCTGTATCTTCTATGCAAGCCACAGCTTTTTTATCTCCGATCATATTTCCCAGCAATCCCAATCCGGCCTTTCTTAAATTCATCGCTTTGTCAATATCGGTGTCGTACAAAACGGGAAATGCATAACTCAGCCCCGATTGCGTAAGTGTTTTAAGAATTGCCGTTTTTTGCGCTTCCAAGGCGTTCTCGGAATCCGATCGTATTTCCAGTAATAAAATGGCTTCCGGGTCGCCCGAAATAAAAAATCGGTTTTTTTGCTGAGCCAGATTGTTTCTGGTACAATCCAGGATTACCTTATCCATCATTTCACAGCTGAAGAGACGGTGATTTTTCATCAGGGGATACACGGCCTTACAGCAAGCCGATATCGAATTGAAATGCGCTGCAATCATCACTCTTTTTTCCGGTGGTAACGGCTCCAGTTTTAGAGTAATACGCGTAGTAAACGCCAGGGTTCCTTCACTCCCGCATAGTAAGGAACACATATTAAATGCTTCTCCGTTTCCAAACGGCTTCATACCAACCAGCTTATCGATGGCATAGCCTGTATTCCTCCGGTGAATTTCGGGCTTGGGGTATTCCTTAGCGATTTCTTCTCCGGCATCGATCAGGTTTTCGTGTATCGTCCTGTAAATATGTCCTTCCTGAGATTGTAATTTGGTTTTCTCATGGAATTCCTCCGGGGTAACAGCACCAAAAGAGAGAATACTACCATCGGTTAGAACAACCTCCATTTCCAATACTTTATCCCGTGTAACGCCGTACTGTATGGAAGTGGTACCACTTGAATTATTTCCAACCATCCCCCCGATCATGCATCGGTTGGAAGTAGATGTATTCGGTCCGAAGAATAATTTCCAGGGTTTTAAAAAAGTATTCAGTTCATCCCGGATTGCTCCGGGTTCTACCGTAATGGTACGAAGGGTTTCATCGGGTTCGAAAATGCGGGTCATATATTTGGATACGTCCACTACAATACCATCTCCTACACATTGCCCGGCCAGAGAAGTTCCGGCAGTCCGGGGAATAACTCCCACCTTATGCCGACTGGCAAAACGGATTATTTTTACAATATCTTCCTTGTTCCTGGGATAAGCTACTGCCAATGGAATACGCCTGTACACGGAAGCATCGGTAGCATACAAAGCCGTGTGTAATGCATCGAAATGGAGTGTTCCATCCAGTTTTTCGGCTAATCCTGCAAGTACATTTTTAGGAATCATTTAAGAGTTTTTTGTAAATTTAACAATTAATTTTACCCGTGAACGTTTTAACAAAGAATGCAAAACACTTATTTATGAAAAAGCTATTTTTATTTAGTTTACTGGTGATTGGTTTCACTACTTGGTCCTATGGACAAGAAATATCAAAGAACGCTTTAGGATTGCGATTGGGAGACAGTGATGGCTTCGGAGCCGAGTTGTCTTATCAACGCGGATTAGGAGATTCTAACCGACTCGAATTTGATCTTGGATGGAGAGACGGAAGTAATTTTGATGCCTTTAAGCTTGTAGGTTTATATCAATGGGTAATGCCCATAGAAAACAGATTTAACTGGTATGTAGGAGCAGGAGCAGGATTAGGTAGCTGGAGTTGGAAGAATTCGTATACCGGCGCTGATGATGATGGTATTTTTGCCCTTTTGGCCGGAGATATCGGGATTGAGTATAATTTTGATATTCCCCTGTTGCTATCTCTTGATTTTCGCCCGGAACTAGGTCTGAGCGATTTTAACAGCGATGTGGATCTGGATATAGCGCTTGGAATCCGTTATCAATTCTAAAAAACAAATCTTTACTGATAGAGCCTCATGAAAATGAGGCTTTTTTTGTTAATATGCTTTCCTTTCCTCTTAGAATCTTTACATTTGCATGCAAATAAAGCATCACCCGGTTTTGTAAAAACAAATACTGATATTGCTTATTTCTTTTAAATACAGATAAATGAAAACTAAATTTTTATTATGCATCCTTACGGTACTGATTATCTCCTGTAAAAGTACCAAAGAGAATGAGTTTATTGTAGAGGCTTCAATCGATGGAGTGGAAAACGGAACCAAAGTATTCCTTAAAAAGGCGGATGCCAATAAGCCTCCCGTGAGTGTTGATACCGTAACCGTTGAAAATGGTGCGTTTACCATAAAAGGTATTAGCGAGATTCCTGAGATTCACTATATTTTTATTGATGGGATACGCGGGAATATTCCGGTTATCCTGGAAGAAGGTGTTGTAAACGTTACGGTGAATAAAGACACACTTAGTCAAACAAAAATAGGAGGTACTCCTTCCAACGATGCGTTTTACAGCTTTATAAAAGACTCGAGGGCTATTGGCGAAAAAGTTAATGGCGTACGAAAAGATATGGCGAAGGCCCAACAGGAAAGAGATACGGCTACCATGAATGCACTTCGGGATGAATATTTTGAAATCCGGGAGGAAGCTCAGAATTTTGAACTTAAATATGCTGAAGAGCATCCGGAGAGTTATGTAACACTACTGTTGATTCAACGCTATTTATACCGAAACGAACAACCTGTTGATAAGATCAAATCTCTGTATGATCAGCTGTCGGATAAGCTTAAACTCACTAAGGAAGCAAAAGATATACAGGAAAAGATTAACGATATGGAAAAAGTTTCTCTGGGCAGTATTGCCCCTGATTTTTCCGGTCCTACCCCCGAGGGGGCATCCCTGGCTTTAAACGATGTAAAAGGTAAAGTTACCATTGTGGATTTCTGGGCGGCCTGGTGTAAGCCCTGTAGAATAGAAAATCCTAATGTGGTGAAGTTATATAATAAATATCACGAAAAAGGATTGAGCATTATCGGGGTTTCCTTAGACAGAAAAGCAGAAGACTGGAAAAAGGCCATAGAAGACGATGGTTTGGTGTGGAATCATGTATCTAATCTAAAACACTGGCAGGATCCTATCGCGAAAACCTATAATGTAAAATCAATACCCGCTACATTTATTCTGGATGAAACGGGAACTATCGTAGCCAGAGATCTGCGAGGGGAAGCGCTGGAAGCTAAAGTAGCCGAGTTACTCAATAAAGGTTAAATACGAGTTTTTACGTATATAAAACAAAGCGGCCCGGTAATAATCCGGGCCGCTTTGTTTATAAGTTTATTCGGAGGCCGTTATTTAAGTTCAAAAACCACCTGTACCCGGGTTTTAACTTCCATTTCTCCTACCGCCAGGGTTTCCATCGATTCGTCCGCCATAGCTCTTGATTCCATAGCCATTGTTTTATAAACGGGCATAGGAGGCTGTACCGTATAGGTGTTTTCACTGATCATAATAGCCTTTCCTATTCCCTGATCCAGGGCTCCGGCATATTCTCCCGCTTTCATTTTAGCATTTTTCATCGCCTTTATCCGGGCTTCCGATTTTAACGCTTCTAATCGGGATGAGTGAAACTGAATCCCATCAATTCGATTAATCCCCGAATCCAGTAATCCCTGCATTAATACGTCATATCTGCTCAGATCGCGTAACCGTATCTTTAGCGTTTGATTTGCAACGTAGTTGTATTGTTTTTTCTGGTAATCGTAGTTTTTATTTAAGTTGATACGTTCAGACATAACATCTTTCTTATCAATTTTTACACCCTTTAAAAACTTTAATACGGCATCGACCGATTTATCATTCAGTTGCTTGACTTCCGAAGCCGATTTTCCGGTATGTTCTACCCGAACTCTTATAACGGCCTCATCCGGTTCTATTTTTACAATCCCTTCTCCGGAAACGGATACGGTAGGTTGAATTTCTTTTTGTTGTGCTGATAAACTCATAGTAGTCAGGGTAAGAATTAACATTAGTTTTTTCATCTGCTTTTATATTTAATTGCTTTGTGATTCACTATACAAGAGGTATGCCAACTACGACAATTTCCCCGTTTTTTCCAAAATAAATAAAATCACGATCGGTATGGCCAGTAACAGTACCATTAAAGGATGCGCCTGTATCAATCCCGGTTTTAAAGCCAGTGTTGCCAGATATCCGCCTACGGCTCCCCCAAAATGCGCGGTATGCCCTATATTCCCGATCCTTTTTTTCATTCCGTAAATAGAATACAACAAATAGCCGATACCAAACACATAAGCCGGAATGGGAATGGGAATAAAAAAGAGGTACAAACTCATATCCGGACGCAGTAAAATGGCAGAATACAGTATACCCGTTACAGCACCACTGGCTCCCACGGCACTGTAATGGTATTCATCATTGTGAAACAACAGCGATAATACACTTCCCGCCAACAGGCTGATCATATAAATCAGTACAAATCGGCCATCTCCGAAATACTGTATAACTACATTGGCAAAAAAATAGAGCGTAAGCATATTAAGTGCCAAATGTGCGGTATCTACATGCAGGAAACCGGAAGTAAACATTCGTATTTGCTCTCCCCTTTTAACGGCACCTACCTGAAACTTATATCGCTCAAAAAAAGAAAAATCGCTAAATCCGCGCATGGAGATCAATACATTGGCAAGAATGATAATAATGGTAGCAATACTTAAATTCATAAAGATCCGGTCTGTGTTACGTATCAAATATAGCTATATTTGCCCAAAATTATAAGGTACATGCAGTTTCTGATCTATATTTTGATCTATCCTTTTCTCTGGCTTATTTCTATCCTTCCGTTTCGGCTTCTGTATTTGTTTTCGGATGCCATATTTTACCTGTTGTACTACGTGGTGGGGTATCGAAAAAAAGTGGTGAGAGACAATTTAATACTGGCCTTCCCGGAAAAAGAGATTTCCGAAATAAAGCGTATTGAAAAAGCTTTTTTTCAACATATGTGCGACCTCTTTCTGGAAATGATAAAATCGATGACTATTTCCGAAGAAGAAATTAAGCGTCGGTTTGCATTCCGTAATTTGGAAATCCTCAGAAAGTATGAAGATCAGGATAAAGGAATTATACTGGTATGTGGTCATTATTCGAGTTATGAGTGGATGATGTCGTTGGGATATCATTTAAAACACAAAGGTTTTGGGATTTACCTTCCTATAACAAATAAATATTTTGACAGGTTGGTACATCGTATCAGAACAAGGCATAATGCGGGATTGATTGCTGCTTACGGAGCTTCCAATACCATTCGGAAGCATAAAAAAGAAGGGATTCTGGGAGTGTACGGACTGGCTAGCGATCAATCGCCGCAATTATCCAGAACACGCTACTGGGGGAAGTTCTTCGGAATTAAAGTACCCATGCATATCGGAGCGGAAAAACTTGCTAAAGAACTGGATTATCCCATTTTATTTATCGATATCCAGAAAATAAAAAGAGGGTATTACAATACCACATTCCGTCTGATTACCGATACCCCCAATAATTTTCCGAATTACGAACTTACCGATACCTTTACTAAAATGCTGGAAACCCAGATCAGAAAAAAACCGGAGTATTATCTGTGGACACATAAGCGCTTTAAACACCGGGATAAGGCGCCTAACGATTAAATTCCGGCTATCTCCCCGATTTCTTTCATGATCCTGGAAGCCAGTGAATCGGCTTCTGCCTGACTTTTGGCTTCCGTATAAATACGGATAATAGGCTCGGTATTTGATTTTCTTAAGTGAACCCAGTTCTCAGCGAAATCTATTTTTACACCATCTATAGTGGTTAGCTTTTCCTGGGCATACTTATGAGCCATTGTATTTAATATGGCATCTACATCCAGTTGGGGTGTTAACTGAATTTTATTTTTACTCATAAAGTATGCGGGATAGGTTTTACGCAATTCGCTTACCCGCATCTGTCTTTCAGCTAAAAGACTTAAAAACAGGGCCGCCCCTACCAGAGCATCCCTCCCGTAATGCAAAGCCGGATAGATAATCCCTCCGTTGCCTTCTCCCCCGATAATAGCATTGTTTTTTTTCATGAGTTCCACCACATTCACTTCGCCTACGGCAGAAGCTTCATAATGTCCTCCGTGCTTCTCGGTAATATCTCTTAAGGCTCGTGTAGAAGACATATTTGATACGGTATTACCCGGTTCTGTTCCCAATACATAATCGGCACAGGCAACCAGCGTATACTCTTCTCCGAACATCTCCCCGTTTTCGTCCATAAAGGCCAATCGGTCTACATCCGGATCTACCACAATTCCAAAATCCGCCCGTTCCGAAACCACCTTCGCCGATAAATCGGATAAATGTTCTTTTAAGGGTTCCGGATTATGCGGGAAATGCCCGTTGGGTTCACAAAATAACTTTACCGGATGAACCCCCAGTCTCTCCAAAAGAAGCGGAATAGCAATTCCTCCGGTTGAGTTTACACCGTCGACTACCACCTTGAAGTTAGCGGCTTCTATAGCTTTTTTGTTTACGAGAGGTAAATTGAGAACTTCGTCTATATGCAAATCAATATAAGCCTGGTTTTTAGTGATTTTACCCAAATGGTCTACCTCCGAAAAATCAATAGCTCCCGTTTCTGCAATATCCAGAATCTTTTTTCCGTCGTCGCCACTTAAAAATTCTCCTTTTGCATTGAGTAATTTAAGGGCATTCCATTGTTTTGGATTATGGCTAGCCGTTAAAATAATACCCCCATCGGCATGCTCCATGGGGACTGCCACTTCTACCGTGGGTGTGGTAGACAAACCCAGGTCAACTACATGAATACCAAGCCCCACCAGGGTTTGCATAACCAATTCCTGGATCATAGGTCCGGAAATCCTGGCATCGCGTCCAACCACCACCCGGTAATGCTCCTTTGTGCGTTGTTGCTTTATCCATTGCCCGTAAGCCGCCGCAAAAGTCACGGCATCTATAGGGGTAAGATTATCGCCCGTTTGCCCGCCAATGGTTCCTCTGATTCCTGAAATTGATTTTATAAGTGTCATAATGATTTTTTAAAGGTTGCCGCAAATATACAATCTCAAATGAGTAAATCTTACGTATGAATTTGTAAATTCGATAAATGAATTTTTTAGCCCATATATACCTGTCCGGGGAAAATCCAAAAGTTAAAATAGGTAATTTTATTGCCGATGCCATTCGGGGAAAGAAATATCAGAAATTCGAAAAGGAAATTCAGCGGGGCATATTACTACACAGAGAAATAGATACATTTACCGATGCTCATGCCACTTTTAGAAAAAGCAAACGACGATTACAGGAACGCTACGGACTTTACAGCGGTGTAATTATCGATATATTTTACGATCATTTTTTAGCGAAGAACTGGAGCGATTATTCAACAATCCCACTGGATATTTACGTAAATGATTTTTATGATCTTCTCGAAGATCATTTCGAAATCCTCCCCCCTTCCATACAAAGAATGATTCCCTATATGATTGCCGATAACTGGTTGTATAATTATGCGAAAATGGAAGGGATATCAAGAGTGCTGGACGGAATGAACAGACGCACTAAAAATCGATCTAAAATGAATTTTGCCATTGTAGACCTGGAAGAGAACTACCAGGGTTTTGAAGCGGAATTCACTTCTTTTTTTGACGAATTAATTAGCTTTTCAGATTATAAACTAAAATCAATTCACCTATGAGAATTCGAATCCTGTTATTACTGCTACTGTGTATTTACAGTTGTAAAACGGAAAAAAGAATACAACCTACCGGGCTTGTAACCAAAAAGGCCATGGTAGTATCTGCTCGTGTGGAAGCCTCCCGGATCGGATCGGAGGTTTTAAAAAAGGGGGGAAATGCTTTCGATGCCATGGTAGCTACAGAACTGGCTCTGGCAGTGGCCTACCCCTATGCAGGTAATTTGGGTGGCGGAGGTTTTATGGTGTACCGAATGGCCGACGGTACCGTAGGAGGAATTGATTACCGGGAAAAAGCTCCACTGGCGGCCCATAAAGATATGTACCTGGATTCGCTGGGGAATGTGACTCCCGGGAAAAGTATTCTGGGAGCAACTGCCGTCGGGGTTCCGGGAACCGTTGCGGGTGTTTTTGCAGTACACGAAAAATTCGGAACGCTCCCCATGAAAGAGTTATTAGAGCCGGTTATCGAATTGGCCAAACGCGGGGTGGTAGTTACCCGTAAACAGGAAAAACGCCTGGATAAATACAGAGCGTTAATTGTGCAGGAAAGTGGCGACTCTACCTTACTGGCATTCCCTTATAAAGAGGGAGACACCATTAAATATAAGGCGCTTGCCGCCACGCTACAACGCATTTATAAAAACGGCAGTGATGAATTTTACAAAGGCGAAACAGCTAGAAAACTGGCCGCGTTTTTACAGGAACGCGGTGGTTATATTACCGAGGAAGACCTGGCTAATTATAAAGTGCGATGGAGAGCACCCATTGTTTTTCAATACCAGGACCTGAAAGTTATTTCGATGAGTCCGCCTAGCAGTGGAGGCACAACATTAGCGCAGATAATGCAAATGATTGAACCTTACAACCTTTCCGAATACGGGCACAATTCCTTAAAATCCATCCAACTAATTACGGAAGCGGAACGCAGGGCTTATGCAGACCGAAATTACTTCCTGGGCGATCCTGATTTTGTATCCATCCCTATGGATACGCTGTTAGATACAGGATATTTAACCAATCGTATGCGGGATTTCTCATTTGATCACGCCACACCGTCCTCCGAAGTATCTCATGGAAACATTACTATTGTGGAAAGCGACCAAACCACTCATTATTCTATTGTTGATCCCTTTGGAAATGCCGTTTCCGCCACTACTACCATCAATGGAGCTTACGGCTCCAAACTCTATTCGGATGAGTTAGGCTTTTTTCTCAATAATGAAATGGATGATTTTAGTGCAAAACCTGGAATTCCCAATATGTTTGGCTTAATAGGTGCCGAGGCAAACAGTATTGCTCCCGGAAAAAGAATGCTCAGCTCTATGACTCCCACATTAGTTGAAAAAAATGGGAAGCTGTGGATGGTAGTGGGTACTCCGGGAGGATCGACGATTATTACTTCGGTTTTACAAACCATCCTCAATGTATATGAGTTTAAAATGAGTATGCAGGAGGCGGTAAATGCGCCGCGTTTCCATCACCAGTGGTTACCCGATGTCATTAAAATGGAACCCGATGCCTTTCCGGAAGCCCTGTTAAATGAGTTAAAGGCAAAAGGTTATACCATCGATGAAGGAACCACACCGGTAATAGGAAAAGTAGATGCCATCAGGGTGCTTCCCGATGGACGCCTGGAGGCAGGAGCCGATCGCAGGGGCGATGATGCCGGCGTGGGGTTTTAAGCTGTTGTACAAGAAATAAGCAGTTCTTTCGTTATTGAATAAGCAATTCCCGGTTGAATGCTATTATTTAACCGGTTAATACCTCAGATCATGACCAAAGGACGAATCGAAGCATTTAGCGATGGCGTACTGGCTATTATTATTACCATTATGGTACTGGAAATGAAAGTGCCGGAAGGAACGGATTTGTCTTCGCTTAAACCCGTACTACCCATTTTTGGAGGATATCTGTTGAGTTTTATTTACCTCGGTATTTACTGGAATAATCACCATCACCTTTTTCAATCTATCCATATAGTAAACGGACGTGTTTTATGGGCCAACCTGCATTTATTGTTTTGGTTATCCTTAATTCCGTTTGCTACCGGTTGGATGGGAGAAAATCAATTTGCTAAAATTCCCGTAGTGCTTTACGGTTTTGTATTGCTTATGTCTGGCCTTGCCTATTTTTTACTTTCCAAAGTCCTGATTCAAACACAGGAAGAAGGATCGAAATTAGCCCAGGCCTACGGAAAAGATTTTAAGGGGATTATTTCGTTGATTATCTACGTAATCGCCATCTTAGTGTCGCTGATCAGTAGTTGGGTGGGGTGTGTGCTTTTTGTGCTGGTAGCCGCTTTATGGATCGTACCGGATAAGCGTATAGAGAGGCTGTTATTAAATTAATCCATATTTTAGACCACCCGAAAGTCTCTATTTTAAAGTTTTATGAAGCGAACCCTTAAGATTATCCTTGGGATAATTATCTTTTTCACGCTCCCCAGCCTGTTGTTTTTTGGCATTATGTACGCCGTATATAATGAGCCATTACCGATAGGAAAAGAAGGCCCGGAAGCGGATACACTGGCCTTGAAAATCCAAAAAGCGGTAAATCACGATGCTTATCTTGCCACCGGTTATCTGGAGTGGACTTTTAAAGGGCGCCACCATTATAAATGGAACAGGAAAGAGCAAACGGTTAAAGTGTACTGGAAAAAATATAAGGTAATACTAAACTTCGCTCACCCTGCACGGAACAAAGCCTATAAAGCCGAAGAAGAAATTAAAAATGAGGCGGATAAGCAAAAATTGATTCAAAAAGCCATCGATTACTTTAATAATGATTCCTTCTGGCTGGTAGCCCCTCATAAATTATTTGACCCCGGAGTACGCAGAAGCCTGGTTGAAACGGATAGTCGAAAACCGGCCTTGCTGGTTACCTATACCCGGGGAGGCACTACACCGGGCGATTCTTATCTTTGGATCCTGGACAAAAACAACCGCCCCATCGGATATAAAATGTGGGTAGATATCATCCCCATTGGCGGTTTGGAAGCGAGTTGGGAAGCGTGGAAAACCATGGAGAGCGGTGTACAACTGGCTACCTCTCACAGGCTTTTATTCCTGGAACTGGATATGGGTAATGTTCTGGCAACACCCTAACAGATTTATTAAACCTGTATTTCCTTTTTCCAGCTTTAAATTGTACTTTTGCAACTTTGCCATTTCATGTCTATTTACGAAGAAAATATTGAAGTTAAAGGTGCTCGCGTTCACAATCTGAAGGATATTGACGTTACCATTCCCAGAGAAAAGCTGGTAGTTATCACCGGGCTTTCGGGAAGCGGTAAATCATCACTTGCCTTCGATACCATTTATGCGGAAGGACAGCGTCGTTATATAGAAACATTTTCGGCCTATGCCCGACAATTCCTCGGTGGCCTGGAACGCCCGGATGTTGATAAAATTGACGGCTTATCGCCGGTAATTGCTATTGAGCAAAAAACCACATCAAAATCTCCGCGTTCCACCGTGGGTACAATTACGGAAATCTACGATTTTTTAAGACTGCTCTTTGCCCGGGCCAGCGATGCTTTTAGCTACAATACCGGACAAAAGATGGTTAGTTACAGCGATGAGCAGATTAAAGACCTGATCATTGCCAATTTCCACGGAAAGAAAATCAGTGTTTTATCGCCGGTCATTCAATCCAGGAAAGGACATTACAGAGAGTTATTCGAACAAATCGGTAAACAGGGATTTGTAAAGGTACGGGTTGATGGTGAAATACTGGATGTGGAACAGGGAATGAAAGTAGACCGCTATAAAACACACGATATTGAAATTGTGATCGACCGACTGAAAATCTCGGGAACTCCGGAATTGGAAAAGAGATTGATGGAAACCATTAACACGGCCATGTATCACGGTGAAGATGTAATGATGGTGTTGGATCATGAAGATAATAAAGTTCGCTATTTCAGCAGAAACCTGATGTGCCCGGCAAGTGGGATTTCATATCCGAATCCGGAACCCAATACGTTCTCATTTAACTCCCCAAAGGGAATGTGCCCGGCTTGTAAGGGCCTGGGAAGCATTTATCAGGTGAATGAGGCCAAGATTATTCCCAATAAAAACTTCACGATTCAGGGAGGCGGAATTGCTCCCCTGGGAGAATACAAGCGTTCCTGGGCTTTCAAACAGATGGAAACCATTGCCGAACGCTACGAGTTCAAACTTACCGATCCCATTAAAGACATTCCGAACGACGCCCTTGATATTATCCTCTACGGAGGGAATGAGAAATTCTCGGTAGCTTCCAAAACACTGGGGATTACCAGAGATTATAAAATTGATTACGAAGGGATTGTAAACTTCCTCAAAAATCAATTCGAAGAAAGTGAATCTACGGTCATTAAGCGATGGGCAAAAGATTATATGGATAAGGTAAAATGCCCTGATTGTGAAGGGTCTCGTTTAAAAAAGGAATCGCTTTACTTTAAAATAGACGGAAAAAATATTGCCGATTTAGCAGCGATGGATATTACCGATCTGGCAGCGTTTTTCAGCAATTTAAAAGAAAGAATTTCACAAAAACAATTTATAATAGCCGAAGAAATCCTGAAAGAAATCAATGCCCGTATTACATTTTTGCTCGATGTAGGCCTGAATTATCTGTCGCTCAACAGGAGTTCCAAATCACTTTCCGGCGGAGAAGCCCAGCGGATACGGCTGGCCACACAAATAGGATCGCAACTGGTAGGTGTTTTATACATTCTGGATGAACCCAGTATCGGGCTGCATCAACGGGATAACGAACGCCTTATCAAATCGTTGACTTCTTTGCGTGATCTGGGCAATTCGGTTATTGTGGTAGAACATGATAAAGACATGATCCTGCATGCCGATCATGTAATAGACATAGGGCCGGAAGCGGGCAGACACGGAGGAGAGATTATCTCGGAAGGCGCTCCAACCGAACTCATGCTGCATCATACCCTTACTGCAGATTACCTAAACGGAACTAAAGAAATTGCAGTTCCGGAACTGCGAAGAAAAGGCAGCGGAAAAACCTTAAAATTAAAGGGTTGTACCGGAAACAACTTAAAAAATGTGGATATTGAGATTCCATTGGGTAAAATGATAGGGGTTACGGGAGTTTCCGGAAGCGGGAAATCCACATTGATCAATGAAACCCTCTACCCTATCCTGAATCAGCATTTCTTCAGAGCCGTTAAAAAACCCATGCCCTATAAGAGCATTGGCGGCCTGGAATATATTGATAAGGTTATAGATATCAACCAAAGCCCCATCGGCAGAACACCGCGGTCTAATCCGGCTACTTATACCGGTGTTTTCAGTGAAATAAGGAGCCTGTTTACCAAGACCCCCGAAGCTATGATCCGCGGGTATAAACCCGGCAGGTTTAGTTTTAATGTTAAAGGAGGGCGGTGCGAAACCTGCCAGGGAGGCGGTTTACGCGTTATTGAAATGAATTTCCTGCCCGATGTTTACGTGGAGTGCGAAACCTGCCAGGGAAAGCGCTTTAACAGAGAAACTCTGGAGATCCGATATAAGGGAAAATCGATTGCCGATGTTTTGGGAATGACCATAAACGAGGCGGTGGCTTTTTTTGAGAATATCCCGAAAATATACCGGAAATTAAAAACCATTCAGGATGTGGGCCTGGGGTATATTACCCTGGGACAACAATCAACCACCCTTTCCGGCGGAGAAGCACAACGTATTAAACTGGCTACCGAACTGTCTAAAAAAGATACCGGGAATACATTTTATATTCTTGATGAGCCCACAACCGGTTTACACTTCGAAGACATACGCGTTTTGATGGAGGTACTGAACAGGCTGGTCAATAAGGGAAATACCGTATTGATTATCGAACATAATATGGATGTTATTAAAATGGTAGACCATATTATCGATATCGGTTACGAAGGTGGAAAAGGCGGCGGTAAAATTGTAGCGACCGGAACCCCCGAACAATTAGTACGAGATAAAAAAAGTTATACGGCTCAATATTTAAAAAAAGAACTACTTTAGCATGTTTGCGTCCAAATAACATTGAAAAGCTATGAGAAAAGAAATGCATCACAAAGGGTGGAATGAAATAAAAACCAATGATTCCTGGGCCATATTTAAAATTATGGGAGAGTTTGTCAGTGGTTTTGAAAAAATGAGCGAGATAGGCCCTTGCGTATCGGTTTTCGGATCGGCAAGAACGAAACCCGATCACAAGTATTATAAACTTGCGGAATCTGTTGCCCGGCGTATTGTAGAGGCGGGTTACGGGGTTATCACGGGCGGAGGCCCCGGTATCATGGAAGCGGGTAATAAAGGAGCTCATTTAGGCGGCGGTACTTCGGTTGGGCTGAATATTGAATTGCCGTTTGAACAACACGATAACCCGTATATAGACCAGGATAAGAATTTGAACTTTGACTATTTCTTTGTCAGAAAGGTTATGTTTGTTAAATATTCTCAGGGATTCGTTGTTATGCCGGGAGGATTTGGAACCCTGGACGAACTGTTTGAGGCCATTACGTTGATACAAACCAATAAGATCGATAAGTTTCCCATAATTCTTGTAAGTTCCGATTTCTGGGGAGGACTTATTGACTGGGTAAAAGCTACACTGTTGGATAGATACAGTAACGTAAGCCCGGAAGATATGGATTTGATCCATGTGGTCGATTCGGAAGATGAGGTTATTGAAATTCTGGATAATTTTTACCGGAAATATAATCTCAGCCCGAATTTTTAATCCGGATATATTAATAAAATACGGTTGAGCCCGTTTAATTTATAAGCCCCGTGATACAATATGCACTAAATCTTAAGTTCTGAAACCCCTTATTTACATATCATTATTGCTGTTAATGGGTGTCAAACTTTGCGCTCAGGACAAGCACAAAATAACGGCGGCTATAATTCCGGAGAGTAAAACGATTAATATACAACAGGAGATTACCTTTTTCAATCAGTCAAAAGATACGTTAAATGAAATTTATCTGAATGACTGGATGGAAGGATATTCAAAAAAAAATACGGCCCTTACACAACGCTTTACCGAAGAATTCAACAAATCACTTCACCTGGCAGATAAAGAAGAACGGGGCCATACCAAAATCCTTACCGTAGCTGATAAAAATTTTAAGTTTCTGAAATGGGAACGCTCGAAGAAATTCGATGCGATCCGAATTCAGTTAAATTTCCCCATTTATCCCGGGCGCTCGCAACGCATAAGGTTATCTTATATCGTAAAGCTTCCTTCTTCACGCTTTACGGGTTACGGCTATGAAGAAAACGGTGGGTATAACCTGAAATACTGGTACCTGACCCCCGTGGTATACGATGGAGCCTGGAGACTGGAAAATAATAAAGACCTGGACGATATGTTTCTGATGCCTTCAGACCATCAAATCCTCCTTAAATATCCGGAAAAACTCTACCTGACTACCGATTTTGAAAGGGATAACGAAGTGCTTATCGCTTCATATAAACAGGTGGCACTACACAGTAAAATTAGGCTGGACTGCCATTTAATTCTCCGTCCGTCTGAGGAATTCACCACCTATAAAACACCGAGTCTTACCGTTACCACGAATATTCAGGCGAAAGATTTACCGGATTTAAAAAAAGGACTTTCCATTGAAAGAGTGGGTAATTTTATAACGAAATACCTGGGAGCCTATCCGCATTCGTCCCTCGTTATCAGTGAAAAAGACTACCGTAAGAATCCACTGTACGGTATTAATCAGCTTCCCTCCTTCTTACGCCCGTATTCCGAGGAATTTCAATACGAATTGAAAGTCTTAAAAACCGTTTTAGACAAGTTCCTGTACAACACCATTTATGTAAACCCGCGGAAAGAAAAATGGATAACCGATGCGCTCCAGAACTACCTGATGATAAAATACGTGGAAACGCATTATCCGGATACCAAACTCCTGGGGAAGCTATCAAAAATATGGGGAATCCGGAGTTTTCACCTGGCTCAGATGGATTTTAACGATCAGTATCCTTTTCTGTATATGCTAATGGCCCGGAAAAATTTAGATCAACCCCTGACCACTTCCCGGGATTCCCTGATTAAATTTAACGATAAGATCGCCAATAAATACAAAGCCGGACTCGGACTGGTATATCTGGACAGTTATCTGGAGGGGCATAAAATTCCGCTGGCAATCAAGGATTTTTACAGAGAAAACAAACTTATTCCCGCCTCCGGGCAGCAATTTAAGAATATCCTGTCCCGGTATGCGCATAAGAATATTGATTGGTTTTTTGACGAATATGTTCACGGGAATAAAAAAATAGATTTTAAGATCACCAATCTGGTAAAAACGGAAGATTCGGTTTCCGTAACCATTAAAAATAAAAGCAATACCCGGGTTCCCATATCGCTCTTCGGAATTAATAAAGACTCGGTAGTTTCCAGGTTGTGGATCGAAGCCATTGACCGGGAGAAAACCATAACCATTCCGAGAGGTAATACGGAACGTTTGGTGCTCAATTTCGATAAGATAATTCCAGAATTTAACCAGCGCAATAACTGGCGAACGCTGGGAGGTTTCCTTTCCAGTAACAAAAAATTAAAATTTCAGTTTTTTAAAGATGCCGAAGACCCGTATTACAACCAGATGTTTTATGTTCCGGTGATGACATTTAATATATACGACGGAGTAACCCCTGGTATGCGCATATATAATAAAACGCTGCTGGAACGCCCCTTTGTATACGATTTGAAACCCATGTATGCCACCAAAGAAAAAACCTGGGTGGGCTCAGGGAGGCTGAGTTACAGGAATTATTTTAAAAACAGTGCGCTGTACAGAATGGATGCCAGTATTTCCGGTGCCAGTTTTCACTATAATCCCGGGTTGCGCTATTCCACGGTAACCCCGTCAATTGCTTTTGGCTTTCGAGGTGAAGACCTGCGGTCAAATGAGAGAAGATTTCTCTTTGCCCGATATGTAAGTGTTTTCAGAGATCCGTCAACCGATGTGGAAACCGATCCTGATTACAGCGTTTTTAATATCCGGTATAACCATTTTAATAACGATATTATAAAATATTTTTCCTGGTTTACCGATTTACAGATCGCCGATAAATTCTCAAAGGTTTCGATAAATGCGGAATTCAGAAGATTATTCCAAAACAATACTCAGCTTAATATTCGGTTTTTTGCGGGTAAGTTCCTCCGAAACGAAACCAATTCCGACTTTTTCAGTTATGCGCTGGACCGGCCTACAGATTATCTCTTTGATTACGATTACCTGGGGCGTTCGGAAGATTCGGGAATTTACAGCCAGCAGTTAATTATTGCCGAAGGCGGTTTTAAGTCGAAGATCGATTATGATTTTGCTAACGATTGGATACTTACCTCTAATGCCAGCGTGAATTTATGGCGCTGGGTAGAACTTTACGGCGATGTTGGTTTCCTGAAAAACCGTTCTGAAAAAGCCCATTTTGTATACGATTCAGGGATCCGGTTAAATCTGGTAACCGATTATTTTGAATTGTATTTCCCGCTTTATTCCAATAACGGATGGGAAATAGCCCAACCCAATTACGATCAGAAAATACGCTTTATCGTCACGCTGAGCCCCCGTACCCTTATCGGCCTTTTTACGCGAAAGTGGTTTTAGCTTCTTCGCATTTTAAGGTTAACATATTTTTAATAAATAGTGATTTCATTAAATAATATTCAATAATTATCGGATTATTGAACCTCTTTTTATTAATTATTCAATTTTAATCTGAAAAGGGCCGTTGTAAAAATTGAATCTTTTAACTACTTTTGTAAACGCTTAAAAACCAATTTCCATGCAAAATAATCCTAGCCTGAAAAAAGATATTTCCTTTCAAGATTTTCAACAGCAGGTTATTAGTGATTATAAAATAGCGGTAACCAGTCGTGAATGCAGTTTGCTGGGGCGTAGAGAAGTTCTGACCGGAAAGGCCAAGTTCGGTATTTTTGGCGATGGAAAGGAAGTGCCGCAACTGGCATGGGCGCGGGCTTTTAAAAATGGAGACTTCAGAAGTGGTTATTACCGGGATCAGACCTTTATGATGGCCATTGGAGAGCTTACCGTAAAGCAGTTTTTTGCCGGGTTATATGCCGATACGGATATGGAGGCGGAACCCATGAGTGCCGGCAGGCAGATGGGCGGGCATTTTATGACGCACAGCCTGAATGAAGACGGAAGCTGGAAAAACTTACTCCATCAAAAAAACAGCAGCGCTGATATTTCCCCTACGGCAGGGCAAATGCCCCGCCTTCTCGGGCTGGCACAGGCCTCTAAGATTTACCGGCATCAAAAAGACCTGCCAGGTGATAAATTCTCCGACAAAGGGAATGAAGTAGCCTGGGGAACCATTGGAAATGCCAGTACCAGCGAAGGGCTCTTTTTTGAAACCTTTAATGCCGCAGGGGTATTACAGGTTCCTATGGTTATTAGTGTATGGGACGATCAATACGGAATATCGGTTCATGCCAGACATCAGACCACGAAAGAGAATATTTCCGAAATCCTGAGCGGTTTCCAGCGGAACGAAGATGCAAACGGATATGAAATTTTTGTAGTAAACGGATGGGATTATCCGGTGCTTAATGAAGTATATCAAAAAGCGGGCGACATAGCGCGAAAACAACACGTTCCCGTTTTAATTCACGTAAAGGAACTCACCCAACCCCAGGGGCATTCTACCTCCGGATCGCACGAACGCTACAAAAGCGAGGAAAGGCTTCACTGGGAGCGCGAGCACGATTGTAACCTCAAGATGCGGGAATGGATGATTGCCAATGGTATTGCCACCGATGAAGAGCTTACGGGACTCGAAAAAGAAATTAAACGAAACGTACGGGAAGGAAAAAAAGAAGCCTGGAATGATTTTCTCAAACCCATCAAACAGGATAAAACCGTACTGGTAGATACTCTTGAAAAAGTAGCACAGGAATCGCACAACAAGGCTTTCGTAAATAAACTTAAAAACGATCTGATAGCCCTGGACGATCCGATCCGTAAAGACCTGGCTTCTTTTGCACGTAAAACACTGCGGTATCTGATTGGAGAACAATTTCCGGCCAAGTCGCAGCTCATTCAGTGGATCGATACGTTCTATACCAGAAACCAGCCCAAATACAGTGCACTTTTATACAACGAAGGACCCGGAAAAGCAACCAACATTAGCGAAATACCCGCTACCTATGCCGAGGAAACCACAATGGTAGACGGACGGGTTGTACTCCGCGATAATTTCGATAAATTATTTACAAAATATCCGCAGGCGCTGGTATTTGGTGAAGACAGCGGTGCTATTGGTGATGTAAATCAGGGACTGGAGGGACTTCAAAAAAAATACGGAGAACTCAGAATTGCCGATACCGGAATACGGGAAGCCACCATATTGGGTCAGGGAATTGGAATGGCTATGAGAGGCTTACGCCCTATTGCTGAAATCCAGTACCTGGATTATCTGATGTATGCCCTGCAAATTATGAGCGACGACCTCGCTACCCTGTTATACCGTACGGTAGGAAAACAAAAAGCACCGGTAATCGTGCGTACCCGGGGTCATCGCCTGGAAGGAATCTGGCATGCCGGTTCGCAAATGGGAGGCATTATCCATTTGCTCAGAGGTATGTATATCCTGGTTCCCAGAAATATGACAAAAGCAGCCGGTTTTTACAATACCCTGATGCTTAGTGATGAACCGGCATTGATTGTGGAATGCCTGAACGGGTATCGCTTAAAGGAACAACTGCCGGAGAACCTGGGAACGCTGAGAACTCCTATCGGAGTAATTGAAACCCTCCGGGAAGGTGAAGATATTACCGTAGTTTCCTATGGGTCTACCCTGCGTATCGTGGAGCAGGTAGCCCAGGAACTCCAGGAAGTGGATATTGATATTGAACTTATAGATGCACAAACCCTGCTTCCTTTCGATATAAAACAGGAAGTGCTTAACAGCGTTAAGAAAACCAATCGCCTTCTGGTTATCGATGAGGATGTTCCGGGAGGAGCTTCTGCTTATCTGATGCAGGAAATTCTGGAAAAACAGGGTGCCTATAAATATTTAGACAGTGCTCCGCAAACGCTTACAGCCAAAGCACACCGGCCGGCTTATGCAACCGATGGCGATTATTTCTCCAAACCCAATGCGGAGGATATTTTCGAAAAAATATACCATATCATGCATGAGTCTTTTCCGGGGAAATATCCTAAATTGCGATAAAAACAAACTATGATTCCCTCAAAAGCGGAAGTGCTGAATGCTTTTAAAAGGGTACAGCCTATGGTGCATCGTACGCCGGTTTTAACTTCACGGGCTATCGATAAAATAGCAGGTGCTTCTCTTTATTTTAAATGTGAAAACTTTCAGCGGGGCGGGTCCTTTAAAATACGAGGTGCCTTAAATGCAGTATTACAACTCACCGAAGAACAACGGGAAAAAGGTGTGGTTACCCATTCGTCGGGTAATTTTGCTCAGGGATTGGCATTAGCCGCACTGGAAAGCGGAACCCGGGCCTTTATTGTTATGCCCGATAATGCTCCGAAAGTAAAAAAAGAGGCTGTTAAGAGCTATGGCGGAGAGGTAATTTTATGCCGGCCTACACTGGAAGCCCGCGAGGCCACGGCCGCCAGGATTCAGAAAGAAACGGGAGCTACTTTTATTCATCCCTACGACGATATCCATGTTATACTGGGGCAGTCAACCGCAGCCTCCGAACTCCTGCAGGATATCCCCGCTCTGGACTATCTGCTTACACCCGTGGGAGGAGGCGGACTCGTTTCAGGGACCCTGCTAGCCGCGCATTATCACAATACTCCGGTTGCGGTAATCGGAGGGGAACCCCTGAATGTAAATGATGCCTACCGGTCTATAAAAGCCGGGGAACGGGTATTTAATACCACCATCGATACGCTGGCCGACGGACTAAGAACCAATCTCGGTGTTGCTAATTTCTCCCTGATGCAACAGTTACTCCATGAGATTATTTGCGTTTCGGAACAAGAAATTATCCAGGCTATGAAACTGGTTTTTGAGAGGATGAAGCTTGTTATTGAGCCTTCCTCAGCGGTTCCCCTGGCCGCTGTTCTGGCAAGAAAAGATCTTTTTCAGGATAAAAAAACGGGGGTCGTACTGTCCGGTGGCAATGTGGATGTCTTAAAACTCCCTTTTTGAAAATCCTGTATTATTTTTTAGCTTAGCAGGCACTAAACTAACCCGAATACATAATGAATACTAAAAACGATTTAGGACTTGCCGTTTTACGCATAGGATTTTCAGCATTATTACTCACCCATGGAATCCCGAAATTTATGACCCTCTTATCGGGAGAAGAAATACAATTTCCCGATCCGCTGGGAATCGGTGCAACGCCGACACTGATTCTGGCTGTAATTGGTGAATTTCTGTGTCCTATATTGATCATCCTGGGCTATAAAACAAAATGGGCTACTATTCCGCCAATGATCACCATGCTCGTAGCGGCCTTTGTATTTCACGCTAAGGATTCTTTTGGTGATAAGGAATTTCCGCTGCTCTATTTTATTGGATTCTTAGCCGTATTCCTTCTGGGAGCCGGGAAGCACAGCCTGGATCATCGCCTAACCAATGGAGATTAAGCGGCCATTACCTTAACCAGTAATTCTTTTAAAAGATCGCCGGAAGTAACATTGCTGGCGCCAACACCTTTGCTCTTTACATCCAGTTCTCGGAGATGTGAAATGATCCTGCTTACTTTTTTCATCGGGTAGTTGCGGGCCGCAGTTTGATATTCCGAAACAAAATACGGATTGATTCTCAGGGCGGAAGCCACATTGCGTTGCGAATGATCTTCCAGGCCGTGGTAATGCAATAGCTGTGAAAAAAAATTGTATAATAGCGCTACGGTCATCACCAGCGGATTATCTTTAGGATTCTGTGCAAAATACTGTATGATCCGGGTGGCTTTTACCATATCTCTTTCACCAATGGCCTTTCGCAATTCAAAATTATTGTAATCCTTACTTATTCCGATATTCTCTTCAATAACCTGCGGGCTTATTTCACTCCCCGGCGGTAAAATAAGTTGCAGCTTCTCCAGTTCGTTATGAATTTTACTCAGATCGGTACCCAAAAATTCAACCAGCATCGAACTCGCTTTGGGATTTATCGAATAATTTTTACCGGCAAGTACCCTGCGCATCCAGTCGCCAACCTGATTTTCATAGAGTTTTTTGCTCTCAAAGATCACTCCGTGTTCACGCAGCGCCTTATACAGCTTTTTGCGCTTATCAATAAGTTTGTACTTATAACAAAGTACCAAAACCGTGGTAGGCTGTACCCGTAAAACATAATCGGTTAATTTCTCGATGGTTCTTGACAGGTCCTGTGCTTCCTTTACAATAACCACCTGACGCTCTGCCATCATCGGATAGCGCTTGGCCTGGGCTACAATATCATCGATACTCACATCCCTGCCATAAAGCACCATCTGGTTAAAACCCCGCTCCTCTTCCGTTAAAACCGCATGTTCAATAAAATGAGCAATCTTATCGATATAATAAGGCTCCTCCCCCATTAAAAAATAAACCGGAGCTAATTTTCCCTGTTTGATATCGGCCACCAATTGTTTTACTTCGTCCATGGAAGTCTTTGTTTTTTTGTTGTTATTTCCGGTTCGCAAAAGTACCGTTTCCTGCGGCTGTACAATTTCACCATTTCTACTTAGGAATTTTCGCGGGTTCTTTGTTACTTTGAATCCATGCAGCGGCTCAATTTTCCAGCGTATCACTTCCGTCTCAAAAATAGCGAAAATAAACACTATATTTTTGATGTAATTCGTAAAAAGTTCGTGATATTACAACCGGAGGAATGGGTACGTCAGCATACGGTTCATTTTCTGATCACGGAAAAGAAATATCCGAAAACCCTGGTAAATGTGGAAAAGACTTTATGGGTTCACACACAAAAGAAACGTTACGATATTGTTGTATTCCGGCCGGATGGCAGTATACGTTTGCTGGTAGAGTGCAAACGCCCAGAAGTAACAATTACTCAGCATAGTTTTGATCAGATAGCACGGTATAATCTCGCCCTCCGGTCTGATTATCTCATGGTAACCAACGGATTGACCCATTATTATTGTAAAATGGATTACGACGAAAAACAGTATGTATTTTTAAAGGAGATCCCGTCATATGGCGATTAATATATTTTGAAGGTAGCGATTATCATATTAAACTGGAACGGAAAAAAATTACTGGAAACTTTTTTACCATCGGTACTGGAACACTCAGGCCAGGCAGATGTATATGTGGCCGATAATGCCTCTACCGACGATTCGCTGAACTATATGAAACAACATCATCCGCAGGTAAAATGTATTAAGAACCCGGAAAACAAAGGGTATGCCGGCGGATACAATCAGGCACTGAAACAGGTGGATGCCGATGTGTACTGCCTGTTAAATTCCGATATTGAAGCAAGTCCCGGTTGGCTGAACCCGATAATCAGACTTATGGAAGGCAATACCCGTATAGCCGTGGTGCAGCCTAAAATTCTGGATTACAACCGAAGAGATTATTTTGAATATGCAGGAGCGGCAGGCGGATTTATCGATCAGCTGGCCTATCCGTATTGCAGGGGACGTATTTTTGAATCGATAGAAAAAGACGAAGGGCAGTATAACGATTCCCGGAAGATCTTCTGGGCCAGCGGGGCCTGTATGTGCATCCGGCGCGATGTTTTTTGGGAACTTGACGGTTTTGACGAGGACTACTTTGCACATCAGGAAGAGATTGACCTCTGTTGGAGAATACAAAACCGGGGCTATGAAGTATGGTATGCCGGAACCTCGGTGGTTTACCACGTAGGAGGTGCCACCCTGGATAAAATGAACCCTCAAAAAACCTTTCTGAATTTCAGGAATTCCCTGTTTTCCATCACCAAAAACCTACCGTTATCCAGGGCGCTTACCCTGGTGTTTTACCGATTGGTACTCGATGGCATAACCGGCGTGTATTTCTTATTGCAGGGAAAATTCAGCCATGTCCGGGCTATTGTGAAGGCCCATATAAGTTACTACGCCCATGTAAGGACAATGCTCGAAAAAAGAAATAAGGGTCCTTTTACCGATAAATATTACGATTGTACATCTATTGTCTGGGAATACTTCGTATATCATAAAAAAAAGTATTCCCAATTAGTAAAAGATTAACGAAAAATGAAGGATCATACCTCAGTTTTTACATACATTTGGGGTTGATTGCGCATTAAACCAAAAAATGAACATTATGATAAAAAAATTCGCTTTACTGGGGCTGGGCGCCTCACTTTTATTAGGTTCCTGTGTGTCTCAGAAAAAATTTGCCGAACTCGAAGCACAGCATAAAGAGACTCAGGATTTATTAAATTCGGCAACGGTTAAATTAAATTCATGCCTGGAAGATAAAGCCGCGCTGAGCTCGAAAAATCAATCGCTGGAAAGCCAGGTAGCTTCGCTTAATGCTACTAACGGAGAATTGATTAAACAAATTGGCGACTTTACCGATCTGACCAAAAAAGGCGCTGAAAACCTCGAAAAATCGCTGGAGAGCCTGAAGGAAAAAGATATGACTATCCGGCGCTTGCAGGATGCCATTACCCGGAAAGATTCGGTAACGCTGGCACTGGTTACCAGCTTAAAAGGCTCACTGGGTAATTTAGCCGATGAAGACATTGAAGTAAATGTGGAAAAAGGAGTGGTTTTTATATCCATTTCCGATAAGCTGCTCTTTAAAACGGGAAGCTATACCATTTCTTCCAATGCTAAAAATGTATTGAGCAAAGTAGCTAAAGTAGTACTGGATAAACCGGATATGGATTTTATGGTGGAAGGACATACCGACAATGTTCCGTATAAGAGTTCCGTACTGGAAGATAACTGGGATCTGAGCGTAAAACGCGCTACAGCCATTGTACGGGTATTACAGAATGACTTTAATGTTCCTCCGGAGCGAATGACCGCTGCCGGAAGGAGTTCGTATGTGCCGCTGGCCGGTAACGATACCGCCGCCGGGCGTGCTAAAAACAGAAGAACCCGTATTGTGGTATTACCTAAACTGGATCAGTTTTACAATATGATTGAGGAAGGAATGAAAGAAGCTGCCGAGAACGGAGAGTAAACCTTCTTTTATAAATCTATGAAAAACGGCTGCTTCTGGCAGTCGTTTTTTTTGTACCCTATCGCGGTTTTCTTTTTTACAAAACACCCGTCTTCATATACATCAAATGGGGTAATGTTTCAAACGGGCACTTTTACCAAATAAATAAAAAATATAGTTGATAATCAATTATTTACCTAAAATACAAGCCTCCAAAAGAGGCTTGTTGTTTTTTAATAGCCATCGAGATTTCCTCTTAGCACGCGTAAAATAAAGGGGAATTATCCCGTTGTGTTTTAAACGGGCACCTCGATATATTTGCCGGTATGAACTGTAAGTATTGTGGGAAGGGAAATACCATTAAAAAAGGGATTCGGAAAAAAACACAACGCTATTTATGTAAGGAGTGTAAAAGGTATTTCCAGGAAAACTATACCTATAGGGCGTATGCGGTAAATCTGGATGTTTTAATAAAACAGCTTCTTAAAGAAGGTTGCGGAATACGGAGTATTTCAAGAATATTAAATATTTCATGTGGTACGGTACTTTCGCGAATGCTAAAAATAAGTGCTCAAATCAAACCTCCTGACTTTTCAAAACCAGGGTGCACTTTCGAAATAGACGAACTCTGGAGTTTTACAGGCAGTAAAAAGCGGATTGCCTGGATTACCTACGCCCTGGAAAGAAATAGCGGGCAAATTATCGCATTTTTTGTGGGTAGTAAATCCAAAGAAAACATCAAACCGCTGATCGATCGGCTTTTAATATTAAAACCCAAACATATTTATACCGATAAATTAAATATCTATCCGGCTTTAATTCCGAAAGAAATTCACCGGGTATTCCGGTACTGCACCAATATTATCGAACGAAAAAATCTGACTTTGCGTACGCATATAAAACGCCTGAGCCGAAAAACCATTTGCTTTTCAAAAAATAAGAGGCATCTCGAAGCCCATTTAAGAATTTATTTTTGGGGATAAAAATTGCAAGTAGCGCGCTTTGCAAACGGGCTTGGTTACCGTATTCATAGTGAATTCTCGTCGCTTCCTGCTAAATACTAAGTAGCCGGTTTTTAACCGTATTTACGCCCGCACTTTTCCTAACTTTAATCGTTGTTGAACCTAAATTCTTATATGATGACAAAGTTTTTAATGATTGTTTCCAGCCTTATTTTAACGTCTTCCAACACGGCGTATTATGACTCTTCCTGCAGTACCGAGTATCAAAAAATGGTACAAAAACAGGAAGCCATCGGGCCCTTCCCCACTCCGGACCAGGGTCCGCTTGCGGTAATTGCCTGGCATCACCGGGTGCAGGAAGCCGAACAGGCAGCTGCCGAATACACCGCATGCCTGGAAAAACAAACTAAAGATGCTCCGGACGACGGGAAGCCTAATGTGGAATGGTAGTATTCCAAACAAAATACGGTTCCCAATTGAGTCCCTCCCACCGAGGGCCGCATTGGTTGAAAACAAGCCTCATCCGGGAGGCTTGTTTTATTTTTATACCGGGTTTTATCAACTCCGGAGTAATATTCGTTTTAGGCTGTATGTATCTAAACTATATGATAATCCCGGGATCTCCCTTCCCTTCCCGGATTACTTCCGGGAAATCGCCAGACAGATCAATAACCGTAGAGGCTATATTACCTCCATATCCCGCATCGATAACCACATCGACCTGCTTCTCCCATTTTTCATAAATAAGTTCCGGATCGGTTGTGTACTCCAACAATTCATCTTCATCGCGAATGGAAGTAGATACGATGGGATGCCCCAAAGCCTCTACCAGTGTTCTGGCTATATTGTTGTCTGGCACGCGGATACCGACGGTTTTTTTCTTTTTAAAAGCTTTGGGGAGTTTATTATTTCCGGGTAAAACAAAAGTGTATGGGCCGGGTAATGCCCGTTTTAAGATCTTAAAAGTAGGGGTGTCTATCTGCCTGACATAGTCGGATAAATTACTTAAATCGGCACATACAAAGGAAAAATTAGCTTTGTTAATTTTAATTCCCTTAATACGGGCAATGCGTTCCAGGGCTTTTGCATGCGTAATATCGCACCCCAAACCGTATACGGTATCGGTAGGATAAATCACCAATCCGCCCGCTCTTAAAACATCCACTACTTTTTTAATAGCTCTCGGGTTGGGATTTTCTTCGTATATCTTTATCAGCTCTGCCACACTAATTAGGTATCGGATCGCGTTTTACAAAGTACGTAAATTCTCTGTGTATTGTTACCTTGTTAATTTATTTAAATAAACCGTTCTTATTCCTTTTAACTTTTATTGCGATGAAAAATAATATTTTATACAGCACCTTCCTATTGATCTTCTTGTTTAGCTCCTGTAGTTCCGATGATACTCCACCGGAACCAGTAGCCCTGGAAGCTGTGGCATTGGTAGATCAGCCGTATGGTGAAGATGCGCAGCAGCAATTTGATATTTACCTTCCTGCCAACCGGAATAAAACAGATACACCGGTACTTATTCTTATTCACGGAGGCGGTTGGACCAGTGGTGATAAGGGAGATATGAACGGGTTTATGGATTTGCTTCGGGCGGAACTCCCCGATGTAGCTATCGTAAATATGAACTACCGGCTGGCAAACCACACTACCCCTGTGCATCCCACTCAGGTGAATGATATAAGCAGCCTGGTAGCGCTTCTGGGAGACAGGCGGTCTGAATACCATATTTCCGATCGTTTGGGGTTTATCGGAGTTAGTGCGGGGGCTCACCTCTCCCTGTTGTGGAGTTATGCATACGATACCGGCCGGCAAACAAAAATGGTTTGCAGTATTGTAGGGCCTACCAACCTGAAAGATGAGGCTTATATAAACAATGCCGATCCGGCTTTACAGGAATTACTGGATTTGTACGGAGGCGATCTTGCTTTTCTGGAAACGGTGAGCCCCCTGTTTCAGGCTACTTCGGCCTCCCCTCCTACCATTCTCTTTTACGGAGGCCAGGATCCGCTGATTCCCACATCGCAGGGAACAGATATGCGCGACCGGCTGGAGGCACTGGGGGTAACACATGAATTTACACTCTATCCGGAGGAAGGACATGGATGGACCGGAACCAATTTACTGGATACCTGGACAAAGCTAAAGGCCTTTATCGGGACGCATTTGTGAGCAAAAGAAAAACCAGATAACTTTTATCCGAGAAGGGTGAGCTTGGCGAAACGCAGTAATAGTTTTTTTACATCGCCGTTCTCAAAGCGGATTTCGGCTTTTTTGTCGTTGCCAACACCTTCCAGTTTGATAACTTCCCCCTTGCCAAAGCGGGTGTGCTCTACTTTATTGCCAACGGCCAGTTGTGTATCAAACAGATTATTACCCTGTGCTTTCGGTTCTCCGATGGAAGGGCGTATCTTTCGAAGCTTACGCAATTGATCGGCGGTAGGTTTTCCAGCTCGGGGCGGTTGTCCGTTTTTGGGTTTTTGCGCCCGCAATTTACTTTTATCAATATCACCGAAAATATCGGCATCAATCAGCGGTTTATACCGGTAATCAGACATCGGTACCTGATAATCCAGATAGGTATCATCAATTTCTTCTATAAACCGGCTGGGTTCTGCGTCGATGAGTTTTCCCCACCGATAGCGCGTTTCCGTATAGGTAAGATAGGCCTGTTTTTCGGCCCTGGTCAGTGCCACATAAAACAAACGGCGCTCTTCTTCCAGTTCACTACGTGTATTCATACTCATTGCCGATGGAAATAAATCTTCTTCCATCCCCACTATATATACATACGGAAATTCGAGCCCCTTGGCCAGGTGAATGGTCATCAGCGCCACACGATCGTCATCGCCCGTATCTTTATCCATATCGGTAGCCAGGGCCACATCTTCCAGGAATTCGGCCAGAGAGCCGGTAGCATCAGCCAGTTCTTTTTGTCCTTCCACAAAATCCTGGATCCCGTTGAGCAATTCCTCTATATTCTCCATCCTGGCAATTCCTTCGGGCGTACCGTCTTTTTTAAACTCCTGTAGCAGTCCTGTTTTTTTAGCTACGTGCTCTCCCAGCACAAAAGCATCGGAAGTACTATTAATTACCTGGAAGCTTTTAATCATGGTAACAAAATCGTCCAGTTTGCGCCGTGTTCCGGAATTGATTTTTAAATCTATTTTATCCAGGTGTTCCATCACTTCAAAAATAGAACGCTTGTAATGATTGGCAGCTACGATGAGTTTATCAACGGTAGTGGTTCCGATACCGCGTGCCGGGAAATTTATGATGCGCTTAAGTGCTTCTTCGTCTTTAGGATTTATTACCAGCCTTAAATACGCCAGGACATCCTTGATTTCCTTACGCTGATAAAATGATAGCCCTCCGTAAATGCGATAGGGAATATCTTTCTTCCGGAGCGCATCTTCTATTGAACGCGATTGCGAATTGGTACGGTATAACACTGCAAAATCGCCGTTTTTAAGCTGCTCCCTCATTTTATTTTCAAAAACCGAACTCGCCACGAATCGCCCTTCTTCCGCATCGGTGGTCAGGCGATGTACTTTTATTTTATTTCCTTCGTCATTTGCTGTCCAAACTACTTTTTCCAGTCGGTTTTTATTTTTTTCAATAACCGAATTCGCCGCATTTACTATATTCTTGGTAGAGCGATAGTTTTGTTCCAGCCTGTATACCGCCACATCGTCATAATCTCTCTGGAAGTTCAGGATATTGTTAATATTAGCACCGCGAAAAGCATAGATACTCTGCGCGTCATCGCCCACTACGCATATATTCTGAAAGCGATCGGACAGGGCTTTTACAATCAGGTATTGCGAATGATTGGTATCCTGATACTCATCGACGAGAATATACTGAAACCGGTTCTGATATTTATAAAGCACATCCGGATAACGGGTGAGCAGCTCATTGGTTTTTAGAAGGAGGTCGTCAAAATCCATTGCCCCGGCTTTAAAGCAGCGGTCTACATATTCTTTGTAAATATCTCCCATACGCGGGCGCTTGGCCATGGCATCGGCCTCAGCCAGCTCCGGATTATTAAAATAGGCTTTTACGGTGATAAGGCTATTCTTAAACGATGAGATACGTTGTTGAATCTGTTTGTATTTATATACATCTTTATCAAGTGCCATTTCCTTGATGATCGATGTAATTAACCGCTGCGAATCCTGGGTGTCGTAAATGGTAAAATTACTGGGATACCCCATTTTATCGGCTTCAAACCTCAGGATTCTGGCAAAAATGGAATGAAAGGTTCCCATCCACAGGTTCTTGGCTTCACTACTCCCCACAATCTCCGCAATCCGCTTTTTCATTTCCCGGGCTGCCTTATTGGTAAAAGTGAGTGCCAGAATATTAAAAGGATCTACTCCCTTTTCCATCAGGTAAGCTATGCGATAGGTAAGTACCCGTGTTTTACCCGAACCCGCTCCGGCAATAACCATAAGCGGACCTTCCCGGTGTAAAACAGGGGCCAGTTGTGCTTCATTCAGTTCCTTTAAAAACGATTCCAAGTCGGTTTTTTTATATTTTTTTCCGCGTGGTGAATTTAGCTAATCTCATGCTTTTATTAAAGGAAGTTGTGAATAATTATAAACAATTGAAAGATGGTTTTCCTCAGGAATTAAATATATTTAGCTTCTAAAAATTTCTGCAAATCATGAACGAATTTCTAGCGCTGTTAAAATCGACCCCCTGGTGGGTATGGATTCTGGTTGTATTGGCTCTAATAGCCCTGAGAGATATCTTCTTTCAGAGGGCACATACCATTAGTCATAATTTCCCGATCATAGGGCATTTCAGGTATATATTGGAGAGTATTGGTCCGGAATTAAGGCAATATCTGGTAGCTAATAACCGGGAAGAACTTCCGTTTAACCGTATTGAGCGGGGGTGGATTTACGCTTCAGCCAAAAAGGAAAACAACTACGAGGGCTTTGGAACCGATAGAGATATTTACTCACATCAGTATATTTTTATAAACAATGCCATGATTCCGTATAAGGTAAAGGGGGGACACCCGAATGCGTCCGACAAGACCTTTATTCCGTGTGCGAAAGTAATGGGGGCTTATAACAAAAGGGAAAAACCCTTCCGGCCGGGATCGGTAATCAATATATCTGCCATGAGTTTCGGCTCGTTATCAGCTAAGGCGGTAGAATCGATGAATATCGGAGCCCTGAAGGCAGGTGCCTATCACAATACCGGTGAAGGCGGACTTTCGCCTTATCACAAAATGGGATCGGATGTGGTTTTTCATTTTGGAACGGGCTATTTCGGGGTACGTGATGATGATGGTAATTTTTCAATGAAAAAGATGGTGAAACTGGTAGCGGAAAATCCGTTTATCAAAGCCATAGAGGTAAAATTATCGCAGGGAGCCAAACCGGGAAAGGGAGGCGTTCTTCCGGGAAAGAAAATCACCAGGGAAATAGCCGGAATACGGCATGTACCTATTGGAGAGGATGTGTTGTCGCCCGCCACTCATAGTGCTTTTAGTACCCCCGCCGAATTGGTGGATTTTGTGGAAGCCATCGCACAAAAAACGGGCTTGCCCGTAGGTATCAAAGCCGCTATAGGTAAACTGGAACAGTGGGAACAGCTGGCATCTATTATGAAAGAAACCAACAGAGGGCCGGACTTTATTACTATTGACGGTGGTGAAGGAGGTACCGGAGCGGCACCTCCCAGTTTTGCAGATCACGTTTCACTTCCATGGGTATACGGCTTTACCGACGTTTATAAAATTTTTAAAAAATACGAGCTTACCGATCGCATTGTTTTTGTAGCGAGCGGAAAACTCGGTTTCCCGGCACGGGCTGCCATGGCTTTTGCCATGGGAGCAGATTGTATAAATGTAGCCAGGGAAGCCATGATGAGCATTGGTTGTATACAGGCTCAGATTTGTCATACCAACCGATGTCCCAGCGGAGTGGCCACGCAAAATAAGTGGCTACAGTCGGGAATTGATATTCCGTTGAAGTCTGACAGACTAAATCAGTACTTTAGAACGTTTAGAAAAGAGTTGTTAGAGATTACCCATGCTTGCGGCTATGAACATCCCTGTCAATTTAATATGGATGATGTAGATGTGAGTATTGGCGATAAAAACCTGACACAAACTTTAGCGCATACCTATATGTATCACAAGGATAAGGTTCCTTTTCACGGTATGCGATCACTAAAGGAATGTGAATATTTGGGCGGGAAAACAAACGTATAATCAAATTTATTACACCATGAGTGGAGACCGAGTACTGGAATTATTCCTCTTTTTATTACCTGCTGTAGTGGCGGGAGCTATTGCTTTTTATTTTTTCCGATTGCATACGCAGAACGAAGAAGGCCGCAGGCGTTTCTTATTGCAGAAAGATGCACAGAAAGACGCTATGCCCATCCGATTACAGGCCTATGAGCGTATGGCCATTTTTTTAGAACGCATTGTTCCATCCAATCTTTTGGTAAGGGTACAACCTGCTTCTGCTGATATTAATAATTATGAAGCTCTGCTTATAAGAAGCATTGAAAACGAATTTGAGCACAATGTATCTCAGCAGATTTATATGAGTGATGAGTGTTGGAATATTATTAAAGCGGCTAAAAATGCTACCATTCAGCTAATCCGTAAGTCGGCTATGAGCAATAAAATTGATTCTGCCGATAAACTCAGAGAGGGTATTTTAAACGATATGCTCGACAAGCAGGCTCCCTCAGCAGCGGCATTATCTTTTGTAAAGAAAGAAGTGGGTGAGCTTTGGTAATCACCTACTGAAAAAAGCTTTTTCAGGAAAAGACCCGAAAATATAAACGGAGGAAGGTACAGCTCTTTTAAAGGAGCTGTACCTTCCTCTTTTTGTTTAGAGCGCTAACTCCTGTTTCACCTCAAAATATATACGGAGGCAAACTAAACGCATTCGCGGCATTTACCATTGCTGCCGCAACATAAAAACAACCCGCAGTCTGAAGGGCTGCTGCAGGGACTTCCTATTTCCGGTTTGATCCCTCCGGTGATATACATTTGTTGTAGCCTGCTAAGGGGTATAATTCCCTTTAAATTTGAAACTTTCTTTACCATAATTCCTGTGTTTTGATTAGAGGAACCCTGACTTTTATTATCACTTCAGGTTAATGTCGGGAAGAATTTTTAGAATTAAAAAAAGTTAATTAGCACATGTGTATGAAGTTCCTTTTTATAATTTTTTCGATAAATGTTGTTAATTCTATAATAGAAGAAAATGGTAATACAAAAATTGATAGTTAGTTTAAGTTTTAATAATATATAATTATAGTTATAAATTGGATTACACTATAACTTATTTTATAAGATCGGTTCTGAACATAGTATCTTTCCTGAGCGACAAAAGTCAAAACCAGATTATCTTGGCCTACATGATTTAGGACAACTCAAATTAGTTTTGAACTATTCTGGAAATATCTTCAATTAACTGGTCAATTTTCTTTCTAGCCGCCGTATTGTTCTTTTCTGACTTATATTTAACAACAACTTCTTTATTCTCAATTAACTTAATTTCGAAATATTCGTCTTCATTTTCATTGTGTTTTAACCAAATTTGTATTTTTCCTTTGCTCAAATCAGGATCCCCTATCTCTTCTTTAAGATAACTATAAACATGGTTGTACTGAGTATTGTCCAAACTACTGGAAAAAGATGTACTGGTGTCAAATGTCGATTGTTCTATTATCACTGTTTCCTGTCCCATTACTATAATACTATTTATTAAACAAAAAATAAATAAAAATTGTTTCATCTCATCGGTTATTATTAATTTGGAGTTTATAAAAATAGGTATTTTTTTTCTATTTACATCACGGTAATACCTTCTAAAAAGTAAGGCAAATCCTTACTTCTCAAACAGTTAATTTAATTCCAGCTGGTTTTTAATTAATTGATGATAATGTCCCTTATTTTTTATCAATTCCATATGAGGTCCCATTTCCACAATATTGCCATTGTTTGATAATACAATAATATTATCAGCATTTTTGATAGTACTTAATCTATGAGCAATTAGCAATACGGTTCTATTTTTAAAAACGGACTCCAACTTTTTGGAAATTTCTTTTTCATTTTGGGCATCTAAAGCGGAAGTTGCCTCGTCAAATAACAGAAATTCCGGATTTTTATATATAGCTCTCGCCATCAAAATTCGTTGTTTTTGTCCTGAACTTATTTCAACACCTTCATTACCAATTTTTGTCTGATAACCTAAAGGTAATCCTTGAATAAATCCATGAATATTACATACCAAGCATGCCTGCTTCATTTTTTCAAAATTACTTTCTTGTGCAAGAATAATATTATTTTCGATTGAGTCATTAAAAATATAGGATTCCTGCATAATTACGCCACATTTATTTCTCCAGGAATTATAATCTAAATCATTAATATTTAATCCGTTTACTTTTATTGATCCGGAATTAACCTCATAAAATTTTAAAAGCAATTTTAACAGTGTGGTTTTTCCGGAACCACTTGCTCCAACTATGGCTGTTGTTTTTTTAAAGGGAATTGAGAATGAGATATTATTAAGAACATTTTCTGAGGTGCCTTGATATTTAAAATCTACATTGTTAATTGTAACGTCTCCCATTTTAAAATTCTTAACCAATGATTTTCCTTCTCCTTCAATATCTTTATTATGAATTTCCAATATTCTTCTAAACCCCAATCTTAAATCCTGAATATTATTCAAAAAAGAAACTAATTTTTCAATAGGCGCATTTAAATGTCCAATTATATAGGAAATTGCTAATAGGGTACCAAAGGAAAGCTTATTATTTACAACCAATAGAGATGACATAATAATGATTGATATATTTTTTATTTCCTTAATAAAGGAGGCTCCATCCAATTGAAATTGTTCAACCTTCATACTTTCCATATCCCGCTTGTATAGGCTAGTTCTTATTTCTTCCCATTCCTTTTTTTTGGGTTCTTCATAACCGTTAAGTTTAATGTCCTGCATTCCATGTATTAACTCAATAATTTTATTATTTTCTTTGCTTTTAATTGAAAAGAATTTAAAATCCAATACTTTTCGTTTACTGAAAAAAAGAAAAATCCACGCTATATGGATTATGGTACCTACTAAAAAAATTAAAAAAATATTGTCATTATACCATAAAAAAAGTCCGCTAAAAATTAATATATTAAGTATGGAAAATAAAGCTCCAATGGAATTGGAAGTAAAGAATTTTTCAAGAAACTCGTGATCGCTTATTCGTTGAAAAATATCACCTGTAATTTTTGAATCATAATAGGCAATCGGAAGGAGTGTTAATTTCTTAATAAAGTTTGATATTAGTTGTATGTTAAATCGCATACTCAATTTTATTACAACCCAATTCCTAATAATATTTGCCGCCTTATATCCGATAAAAATAAGAATATATGATGCGGCCGATAAGAAGATGAAATTTACGTCTTTAAATTGAACTCCCCTATCTATAATTTGCTGTGTCAAATAAGGAAATGCCAGTTCCAAAATACTGGCTATAAAAACTAAAACCGAGATTCTAATGAATGACTTTTTATAATTTTTGAGATGAGAAGAAATAAAGGATATATCCACCTTTTTTTCAACTGCCTCTTTTGGAAGTTGAAAGTTTTCATTTACATTAAAATTCAATAAAAGTAAAATTCCTTCACCATTTTCATCATTTTCCAACCATTTATCCATAAAATCTGAATGGGTATATTTAACCTTTCCCAATTCAGGATCTGACACATAAACCTTATCATTTGTAATCTCATAAACAACAACAAAATGATCCTGGTTCCAATGTGCTATTACCGGAAGGGGAACCTCTTTTTTTAGAATTGAAAATGATTCTTTTGAGGCAACTGCTTTAAATCCGATTTTTTTAGCTGCACGAATCAAACCTGTCAATGAAGTTCCGGATCTGGTTGTTTCACTTACTTTTCTGAGATATTCTATATCCACATTATTTCCATAATACCTAGCTATTATTTTAAGGCATGAAGGACCACAATCTTTAGACTCTGACTGTATATATAATGGGAATCTATTGAACATTCTTTTTTAACTTGTTAAAATCTATAAAATAGACTAGTTTAAAGGAAAACGTATGAATTCCATTTTCCTTTTTAAAAGTATTTGAAACGTTCCTGAAGAAATTATTTTCCAAATTTTTATCATTTACAGCAATCGCATTTTGCCAATTAAATGATAGTTCGCTACCAGGCGCGAATTGCCATTTGTATAAAAAATCAAGATTAAACAAATTATAATTGATTTGTCGATCTGTATAATCTATTTCTACATTACTTTTATAAAATTGACCGCTTGTATTTATATAATACGGTGAAATATTTTTTACCTGAGCCCAAAAGTGTCTCAAGCTTACGGTGAATCCCATTTTTTTGTTCAACAGATAACTACCTTTGAGAGAAGTAGTTAAATTATAAACATCTCTCTCAGAAAAATGAATCAAATCATTTTCGTATATCTGTGACCCATCAACAAATAAAACTCCCATATTTGAAGCTAAATATTCATAATCCTGCCCTAAACTTAATTTCAATCTGTTGTTTACGTTTTGATTTAAAAAGTAACCTGTTTTAACCTCATAATTAAATGGAGAATCAAAATAATATTTATAAAAAAAATACCCTTGGACATAAAACGGATCATTCGTATCTGTAATATACTCTACATAAGGCTGAAAATTTGCAGCGACCATAGAAAATCGATCCGGAATCCTTGGTTCAAAAAAGTCTTTTCCCTTTAATCTCAAGTAAGCACCTATACTTAATAAATCATTATTTTTTAAGGTAGCTCTTGAATTCAGTTGAAATCTCGTTCTTTCTCTCTCCCAAAGAGACTGATAATAATCCTGCTTAAATGTCAATGACAAATTCAATCCATTTAGTTTCCAAAACGGATTAAATCGTATATAGGAAAAAAAACCGGAAAAAGATGCGAGATTATTTCTGGAAAGAAAACCAAAATCATTAGGATCAAAATTCTTATCATAAAATTTGTGTGATACTCCACCCTGAAAATTTCCACTCACTTTTCCTAGTTCAACCTTATAATAATATCCCAAATCTGTTGCATTTTTTTGATAGTGTTGCGACAGCGAAGCTGATAATGATAGGGAATAATCCTGATCTCTATCAAACCCTCTAAATTTAAATTCTGTAAGGTTAAAATCGGTAGAGCTGTTCTCTCTTAAAACAGAACTGTTGGCTAAATAAAGAAAGGAATTATTTTTAAGTGCTTTATCAAATACAATTGAGTTATAATTGGATAATGGATTTATTAACTCTTTATTTCCAGAATCGTATTTAACATACTCTCTTCCAACGATTCCGTTTAAAACACCAATTCCAAGACCATTGTCGGTACGGCCCGTAACCTTGAGAAGGTTTAAGATTTGAGTTGAATTGGGATACTCCGAAACAGTTTCATCGTTAATATTTTGAGGAGATAAATAAGGAGTTCCACCCATTCGACGACTATAAAAAAAATCACTCCTATTGAATAAATCCGTGCCTTCAGTAAAAAACTGTCTGTTTTCGTCAAACTTAACCTCAAAAGCAGATAGATTCAAAATCTCATTATCAAAAGTGGTTTGACTAAAGTCAGGGATTATAGAAGCATCTACGGTAAAAGTATTATTATGCACATACCTAACGTCCAAACCTGCATTAAAATCAAAATCTTGAGAATGATTACCAACATCATTTTTGTACAAAGCTGTTGTAAAGGGATAAAAAGAAATATTAATGGGTGTGTTTATATTATTTATTCCTTTTAGATATCCAAATTGGTTGAGGAATCCATTTTTTTTCGGATCAATATGGTTCCACCACGATTGTTCATTATAGAGACTGATAAATCTCACCATATTAAATCTGAAATCAGAAAGATTGTCCTTGTCAAATCGCAAAAAATTAAATGGTATTTTCATTTCAACTGTCCAAAAATTCTTTTGAATTAGTACTTTGCTTTCCCATACCGCGTTCCATTCAGAAAACTCAGAACCGTCCGCGCCATACTTGCTGTCATACTGTGTTCCCCCGGGAGTAACAATAAAACTATACCCTTCTGAACCCTTGCCATAAGGATCCAGAGTAATTCCAAAATAATCATTGTTGCTCAAATCATCTCTAAAGGTTAAATTTGTATTTATGCTATCGGCATTTATATAAAGTTTGGCTCCTACATATAAAAATTCCTGGTCATACATAATACTTACTTCTATCTTTTCTCTCGAGTTTACGCCATTATCCGGCGCCGTCTGAATTAAGTTATAAGCTTTCAATTGCCAATCTTCCAATTTCCCATCTATTTTTAATTGATTATTTAGCTTTTCAGCAAAAAGTGTTTTTTCCTGGCAAAACAGGGTACTTGAAAACACGTAAACAAAAATTAATAAAAATCTTATGATATAATACATTCTTTTATTAATTAAATACAGGAATATATCTGAACTGTATATTATTTTTTTAAAAAAATATTAATAAATATATGAAAATTATGTACTATTCATCTGTCAAATATTCATAACGATATTATAAAACGTTTTTCAATATAAAAGCACGCTATTAAAGCATAGTACTATCAATTAAAAAGGTTGTCTCTTTGAGAAACAACCTCTTCTTTTGTAACAGAATAATCCTAGTATTATTCTTCTACTCTTACTACCACTTTTTCCGTTGTTACTGTTACTTTTTCCGTAACTGTTACCTTGTGATTAGCTGCCGATCCTCCATAAATTTTGTCGGTATCTAGTGGAGACTTGGTCTTTTTACCTAAGAACTTGTCAAAATCTTTTTTACTCATGACATTTGTTTTTAATGATTAAACGTTAAATTAAATATATAAAATAGCTATTTCCCTAAACAAATTCTATTCCCCTATTCACCCAAAGAACATATAACATTTTTGTTATGGCTTTTGGGTTCCAATCCTTTAGTATGGTCTTCTCGACATTATTTAGTTTCAGTTTATCCCCCCTATTAAGTGTATCGAGAAAATCAACGACGTTTTGGTGATATAAAGTTTTCAGTTTAACTCCTCTTATAAACATCACCAAATGATCTCCCTTTTTGTAATATAAAATTCTATACGGTAGAGTCAATTGTATAAAAGAAGTATTTTTTAACTTTTTCTTAAACTCTTTCTTTTTACGCTTACTATTTATGTTTAAGTATGGAGAGGATGAAAATCCTTGTTTACTAAAAAGCGAATGAGTAAACTCTTTATATACGGAATTCATAACAGACTTTATAGTTTGCCCTACATCTACGTTATAATGTTTCAGTCTTCTAAGAATAAATTCGAAATACTCCTTTTCACTTTGATATTCTGTTCTAGAGGGTAGAATTATGGCTTTATCACCGGTAAAATTTTGATTAAAAAGTTCTTTTCCAACAGAAAACCACATTTTTTCAATAAACTCTTTTTTCGTAAGACCATTAAATTCAATGACCAGACTTATGGAAAATTCATGTGTATTGCCAATATGAACCTTTTTGCCAGTCATTCCAAAAATATCTCCTTTATCAATAGATATTTTATATGAGTAATCATTCATAAAATCATCTATGTTTTCCGTCATCACTTTATACTTATACCCATATTTATCAGACTTTTTCTTTTCCCATATATACATATCTTTTCTTCCCGGGCCTAAATGTAAGTGAACTATATATTCTCCTAGAAAATCTCTGTGAATGCCTAGGGGCGTCCAGCCATAATCTCCCAAAATTATTGTGGTACTTATTCCATTTACGGGTATTCCAAACTTCTCGTAAAATGGAGCAAGGTAATTTAGTAGATGCTGTGATAATTCTTCTGAGTGCGTATTGGCATGATTCAGAAACAATCCAAATTTTTCATCGGGCAACACTCTTTCTTTCCACTCTTGAATTCCTTCATTTGCCTGAATGGGATTTTTTTTAAAAATTTTAGAATGCTCTTTCTTGTAATCCCCATCTTTCCAGATTCTTAACCCTGTATGCCTTTTTTTATCGGAAACCACTTTTTTAATGATGCTTTCCGTCAATTCTTTAATGGCCTCAATATTTGATCCATTCAAACCATCTTTTACCAAATGATGTTCTGTAAAATTATTTGTGTTTTGCACAAATTCTTCCCACCATTTACCCGTAAAGGTATTTGAGCTTTTTTCTACTAGTTGAGTTTCCATTTTTAACTAATCATTGATCGTTAACAAAACGTCGTTTTCACATAAAATTTCCAATATCCGAACACCTATTCCCTCGGGCCAATCAGTAAATAAACCGTCAAGAAGCATTTTAACATTATAAGATTCAGCTAAATTCAAAGTATTCACTAAAGATTCAATATCAGGATGATAATGCAACATAATTTTTTCTCCTCGATGAAAGATCTTAATTTTTTCATCTGACCTCCTGTAAATCATTTTTGGACCATTGAGCTTTATCAAATCATTCTCCTTAAGCTCTACGTTGTCCCTTTTAAATATTAAATCACCCCGATCGTACCACCCGTTACTTTGTAGCGCATCATTATAATCCTCCAGAGATGTTTTAAGAAAATCCTTTAGGGGAGTATTTATGATATCTTCTTCCAATAAATTCATTATATCTCCCAACGAGTTAGTATCATTTACATTAAAGAGGTTTGCAACAGTTTCTTCGTTATTTATTTTTTTATATTCATCGTCCATAATTTCATTTAAACCACTCTCCCAGACCCCATTGACTAATCCATCCACCGTAATGTAATTAAACCAGACCGTGAGCCCCAATGATAATTCACTGGATTTACCTATATGGTAGTAGTTCCATGGCATGAAGAAAATATCACCTTCTTTGAAAGGACAGACATAATCTGCAAAAGGCAAATATCCCAGTGGTTTTTCTTCATTTTCTCCACCTTCCAGAGTTCCTTTATAATTTGACCTTTCCCACATATACATAGTTTTATCGCCTGGTCCCAAATGAAAATGCATTACAAAAGAACCCGTATGATCCTCATGAATACCTATCGGAGTCCATCCATAATTACCAATAAAAATTGAAAAATTAATTCCTCCAAATGGTGGTTTATCTTTGAGAAAAGGTTCAAAGTAATTACTTATTAAGTTCCTTGCTTCAGTACTATATCGCTGTCCATTATTTAATATAATTCCAAATTTTTTGTCACCAAAATGTCTTTTTTGCCATGGAATGAGATCCGAATAATCTCTAATAGGGTCATCAATAATGGATTGTTTCATTTTTTTATCCAACTTCCCATCTACCCATACTCTCCAAGCCACAAAATTATTTTCGTTCTTTAAATTCTGAAGCATTTCGAATATTGAATCTCTTAACTTTGGTACATCCTCCTTTATCAAATCCTCAATTACCAAGGGAATAGTCATTTTTCTAGAATCCTTATAAAAATTGTCCCACCACTCTTTCGAGAAAGATTTCCTAATAACTGTTGCTGACATAAACGATTATTTTGACAGCTAAAATATCATTATATTCATATAATTATTAAAAATAATCCATATAATAAGTAAGGTTATTCCTTACTTATTATGTATTATTCACATATAAAAACTGAATTAATTTATCTTTAAAACAGAATTTCAAATCAGCATTTATACAGACTTTCTTTTTCTTCCCGAACAATTGTGAACAGTGAAAATGTAGCGATTTTCGATTTGTTAAAGTAGCTACTGAGGTTTTTAAGAACCATGTCCTTACACCTGATAAAATACGTACTGGAAATTATCCTGTTAATTTTATTACAACAACGAGAAATAGAAAGGATCTAAGTAGCTTTTGTTAAGTATAATTTTTTTCTAATGGGGCCTAATTTCTTGAATTTGGAATCCCCGACAATTCTTTATGGTGTTATTATCAGACTTGTTTATTTTAGTTCTGATATCATTTTTTGTTTGGCATATTTAAAGCCCTGATGCCACCAGTCTGCCATCAGGTTTTTATTAAAAACAAGCGAGTTTTCCGTAAGTCGCGTCGGCGTATAAAAAAGATTTAATTTCACATTTTTATTTAATGCCGACAGTTTTCCGGCTACAATATCGTGATGTTCCACCTGATCCAGTAAAAATCCGAATAAATTAACCATTAGTGAAAACGGATTTCGCCCAAGCGTTTTATCGTATTCCATATTTTCGGCTTCCAGAATAATAGCATCTACTTCGGTAGCTCCCCGTTTAATAGCCTCCCTGATGGGAACCACGCATCCCAACCCGCCATCGGCATATTCATAACCGTTTTTCTTTGCCAGCGACATAAAAGGAACATAATTGCAGGAAATCCATATCCAATCGCAGAATTCCCGATGTGAAAAATCGTTAATCGATTTGTATTCCACCCGATTTTTTGAGAGGTTGGAAACGGTGACCACTACTTCCTTTCCCCTTTCTCTGATCTGTTCAAACTCTTCTTCGGTAAATCCCTTTCTGATATTTCTTCTAAGATTCTTGCTTTCACCAAAAGTGCGCTTGCCTTTAATAAGTTGCCAGATCACATTCAGGTGATTTACGGCAACAAATTCACGATCGCCTTTACGCCTAACAACAAAAGGATTGTTACTGAATATTTTTCTTTGATTAACCGTTGTGTAGATATTGTAAATCTTATCTATTTGGCCATTGGCCAGATGCGGAATAAGCAAACTCCCTGTTGATGTTCCTACAAAAATATCGTATTCTTTATTTTCTTTTTGTATTAAATACTGGGCTACTCCCCCGGCAAAGGCTCCTTTACTCCCGCCTCCGCTAATCACTAAAGCCTTCATTCAATATCTATTTGATTTAGTTCCTGGTTTTTTTTCTGAGCATAGGTATATCCGGCATTCCACCATTGCGTCATTTTATCTTTGTTAAAAATAAGAGAATTGGTGGTAAGAACAGTAGGTGTATAGTATAAATTAATAATGGCTCCCTGATGAGAAGCCACAAACTTACCAATCCGGATGTTTTGATGTTCTATTCTATCCAGCATAAAATTAAACATATTGGTTAATAAAGAAAATGCGTTCTTCGAAGGCATTCTGTTTAAATGGGTAACTTCGGTTTGCAGAATGATCGCATCGATCTCGGTGGCGCCCCTTTTAACAGCCTCTTCAATGGGCACCATACTTCCCAAACCACCGTCGGCATATTCACATCCGTTTTTCCGCACAAGCGACATAAAGGGAGTATAGTTGCAGGAAATCCATATCCAGTCGCAGAATTCATCGTAACTACAATCATTAATCGATTTGTATTCCACCTGATTCAAACTCAGATTTGATACGGTTACCACTATTTCTTTCGGGCCTTTTTGCAGGGTGGTAAACTCTTCTTCGGTTAAGGTATCCCTGATAAGCAGTCTCAGATTCTCGCTTTCTCCAAAGGTTTTTTTTCCGAGGAAAAAATTACGCAGCACATTGAAATGGTTAATCCCTATATTTTCTATACCGTGTTTTTTTTTGATTGTAAAGGGGCAGTTGTTAAATATACTCTCCTGATTAACCGAAGTATACACCTCCTTTATTTTTTCTGTTTTTTGAAGTGCCAGATGAGAAATTAACAAACTCCCGGTAGAAGTACCCAGGTACAATTGGTAGTCTCTGTTAAGCACATGGCTAAGATACTGTGCTACGCCACCGGCAAAAGCACCTTTACTACCTCCTCCGGAAATAACCAATGCTCTCATAGAATTTAGTTGAGGTATTTTGAAAGAAAAGTTTGTTCTTCCTTACTAAGTTCGGAAAAAAATTGCTGATACCGAAGTTTGTATTCTTCTTTTGAGAGTAGCTGCTCCAGAAGCTGCCGGGCATATTTGGAAAACTGCCATACCGGATGTGTACAGGCGCTTACGAGATCTTTTAAATTCTGATCGGAAAAAACCTGGATCTGACGGAGATACATAAATGCGTTCTGCCTTATTTCAAAGTGAAACACGGGCGATGTATATCCGGACAATTCCTTTAAATATGCTTCTTTTTCTGCCGTACGATATGTTGGTGTTACCAGTGCCAGAGCAAGCCAGAGCGTCCGTATATTCTTATTGTTAAATCCGTGTATTTGCTCCGTACTATTTAAATAGTAGGTACGCCTCTCAGGAAATTGAAGCCAGAGTTTAAACAAAGCGTACTCCACGGTTACATAACTGGCATCCGACAATAGTTGTTCAAAATCGCCCTGCAGGGCCGCTGGAATCGAATCTGCCTGCAGTATAACCTCCTGGCGGGTTTTGATATTTTTAGCGGATAAAGCCTTTCTATAAACGTATTCGAGGTCGGGTTTCGGCAATGATTTTTTTATCGCGGAAAGTACTTCCCGGGTCAGTAATTCCGAATCGGGGCTTTCAAAAATACGGTTTAGCATGAGGGTATCCAACATGTGCTTATCCGTCTTGAAAAATGCATGTATACCTTGCTTTTCCCAATCCATCAAAGCCCTGATTTTAGCGTGCCGTGCCAGGGAATTTAGCATAACCTCTTTCGGAAAAATATCGGAATTTAACCACGTATTCACATAAATATCCAGGGGTAATTCCCCTTCTTTTTCTACCTCAGAAATAAAATCGGAAACTTCCGCATTCTTATACCTGTTTTTATTCAGATAGTTTATCACCGATTTTCTAAATACGGTATCCCCCACCTGTTCCCTGAGGATATGGAGGGCCAATGCTCCTTTTTGATAAAAGGTTAAACTGCTTGCCTTAGGATCTAATAAACGCTCTCCGTTTCCGGCATCCGACCGTTGAATAAGCCTTTGAGCCGATTCATAAAGCCGGTTGTAATAGTAATCTTCTCCAAAAATTTCCTTTTCGGCCAACCACGCGTAATAGGTAGCAAAACCTTCATGAAGCCAATGGTGTTTCCCGCTTTCTTCGGTTACCAGATCGCCAAACCACTGATGTGCCAATTCATGGGCATTCACATTTACATAGTTTCTGTCTTTAAAGGCAACGGAGTCAATCACAAAAGCATCGGAAAAAATGGTAGCCGAAGTATTTTCCATCCCTGCATATAAAAAATCTTTCACCGGAATTTGTTTATAGTTTTGCCAGGGATAGCCAACTCCGATTTCTTTCTCCAGGAAGTCAAATATTTTCCCGCTATATCGGTAGGTGGGTTCCCGCTTCAGGGAATCTCCGGGATAATAAAAAAGCATTATGGGAATACCACGATCCGACACGCGCTCTATATTGTGATACGCTCCGATGGCGAGGGCCACAAGATAACTGCTCATCGGGTTTTCCATATCGTAATACCAGGTTTTCAGTCCTCCTTCTTCAACTGCCTTTAACAGTTTGCCATTGGCAATTACCTGGTATTCTTTATCGAAGGTAAGCGTAAGGTCAAACTCTACCTTTTCCCGCATATCATCAAAGCTGGGCAGCCAGTTACTCGTATATTTTCCCTGCCCCTGGGTCCACACCTGCTTTAAACCATCTTCTTCCGCCCATCCAATAAAATACATTGCTTTTTCGGGGTTTGCTTTATAGGAAAAGCTAATGAGATGTTTATTCCCAGGCGTAAACGAATGTTTTACCCACAGCCGTTTACCGGTATTGTGATAAGCTACCGGCTTATCATCCAGCAAAACACGGTTAAAGGTTGTATTCCTGGCATCTATAAATATCGAATCGGTCCTGGCAGTTACCAAAAATTCATACGTTACCCGTCCGTTTACCGTTTGTGTATACGGATCTATCCGAATGTGGCAGTCCGCATGTAAAAAATCAACCTGCTGTACCAATTGCGCATGCACCCAGCAGGTCAGGAAAAACAGGATGAAATAAAGCAGGCGTTTCATAGTAAAACCAAAGCAATTTTTACGCCAAAATACATAAAAATAGCCGTATACAAATAAATAGCCGCTCCGGGGAGTTGCAGTTTATAACCGCTAGGGTTATCTTCGCTAATATGAATGCTTCACTGTTGCAAACGCCTATCGAATACCTTAAGGGAGTGGGGCCCAACCGGGCAGAACTCCTGCGTACCGAATTGGGTGTTAACACCTATCAGGATCTGCTTCATTTTTTTCCAAACCGTTATATCGATAAAACGCATTACGTAAAAATAGGTCAGCTGCAGCGAAACAATTCGGATGTACAGATCATTGGGAAAATCACCCATGTAAAAACGGTGGATCAAAAGCGTGGAAAACGCCTGGTGGCCACTTTTAGCGATGATACCGGCACTATGGAACTCGTCTGGTTTCGCGGGCATAAATGGATTCGGGAAAACCTTAAACTTAACACGCCCTATGTAATTTTTGGAAGGTGTAACTGGATCTCCAATTCTTTTTCGATGCCGCACCCGGAAATGGAATTGCTGGAGGCCCATAAACAAAGCCTTCGAACAGCTATGCAACCCGTGTATCCCTCAACCGAAAAATTGAGCAACAAGGGAATTACCAATCGGGTGATAAACAAATTAATGCAACAACTCTTTCTGGAAACTAAAGGGGCTTTCGGCGAAACCCTTTCGGAGGAACTGATAGACCAGCTCAAATTAATCTCCAAGAAAAAAGCGCTTTTTAATATTCATTTCCCGGAAAGTCAGGAATTCCTTGCAAAAGCCCAGTTCCGGTTAAAATTTGAGGAGCTGTTTTACATACAATTGCAACTTATTATTAAAAACATAACACACAAACAAAAGATAAAAGGATTGGTTTTTGAGAAGGTTGGCACTTATTTCACGGCTTTTTATAATCATCACCTACCATTTGCACTTACAGGCGCTCAGAAAAAAGTATTAAAGGAAATCCGGCGGGACCTGGGCAGTAATGCACAGATGAACAGATTACTACAGGGCGATGTGGGAAGCGGGAAAACTATTGTTGCTTTTATGAGTATGCTTCTCGCCATTGATAACGGATACCAGGCCTGTATGATGGCACCGACAGAAATTCTGGCAACGCAGCACTATAATGGCCTTATTAAATTTTGTAAATTACTGAATATTAATATTTTACTTCTTACTGGTTCAACAAAAACTTCATATAGAAAAAAAATCGCGGAACAGCTTGAAAGCGGCGAATTGCATATCCTGGTAGGAACACATGCCATTATTGAGGATACGGTAAAATTTCAAAACCTGGGATTGGCTATTATCGATGAACAACATCGTTTTGGAGTAGCGCAACGCGCAAAGCTATGGCATAAGAGTAAAACACCGCCCCATATCCTGGTAATGACCGCCACACCCATCCCCCGCACGCTGGCTATGAGCCTTTACGGAGATCTGGATATTTCGGTTATTGACGAATTACCTCCCGGCAGGAAACCGGTTAAAACGGTACATCGTTACGATAGTAACAGGTTACGCGTATTTAAATTTATCAGGGATGAAATTACCAGGGGACGTCAAATATACATTGTATATCCGCTAATTAAAGAATCTTCGGCGCTGGATTATAAAGATCTTATGGATGGGTATGCCAGTATAGAGCGTGAATTCCCAAAACCGGACTATCAGATTTCCATTGTGCATGGAAAAATGAAACCGGCGGATAAAGATTATGAAATGGATCGGTTTATCAAAGGAGAAACTCATATTATGGTGGCTACTACGGTTATTGAAGTGGGGGTAAACATTCCCAATGCATCTGTGATGATCGTGGAAAGTGCGGAGCGTTTTGGGCTCTCACAGCTTCACCAGTTACGAGGCCGGGTAGGCCGGGGCGCCGAACAAAGCTATTGTATTCTCATGACAGGGCATAAACTAACACATGAAGCTAAAACACGGCTCGAAACTATGGTACGTACCAATGACGGGTTTGAAATTGCCGAAGTGGATTTAAAACTGCGCGGACCGGGTGATTTAATGGGGACACAGCAAAGCGGTATTCTCAATCTTAAAATAGCCGATATTGTTAAAGATAACGATATTCTTAAAGCGGCACGTCACCAGGCATTTAAGGTTCTAAACGAAGATCCTTCCTTACAATTACCGAAAAATAAGCACATACTCCATACCTATTCACGTTTAAGAGCCCATAAAGATATATGGAACTACATCAGTTAATTTTCAAATTTATAAGGCATTAAAAAACCAGGCTTAAAAGCCCGGTTTTTTCATAAATGATCGTTTTTTGATGCAGGCTTATATTTTATAGTGCACCCAGTTCGGCCAAAAGTTTTTCAGAATTGGCTTTAACATTCGCCGGAGGGTTTAAAGAAAGAGATTTTTTGAGGTATTTAATAGCATTCTTCTTGTCTCCCATTGTTTTATAGCACTCTCCTAAGCTATCATGTACATTGGCATTAGTGGGATTGTCGGCGACGTTCTTTTTAAAGAACTTTAATGCCATTTCATATTCTTTGGCGGCCAGCATTTGGTATCCCAAATTATTCAGCTGGTTCATATTTGCCATCGATGAAGCCTCATCCATTAATGTAAGGTATTCATCTTTTTTACCCATAGCATTCATGATTCTTCCCTTGATAGCCACATTATTGAAAGTTTTTTGACTAAAAAACTGCCCGGCGATGGCGGCTTCTACCCAATTAAGGGCTTCGTTGAGGTCTCCTCCGTTGTTTAAGGCGTAATTTGCCGCTTGTTCCCATGACTGACGGTTAAATCCGGGGGTACTTTTCAATTTTGTTCTGATATCGGTGAGAACTACATCCGATACCGGTACTTCGATGGTGAATGGAAAGGCCTTTTTTTCCCATATCAATTCTGCAGTAGCCGTTGTAGGTGTTACCTCAGTAAATTCGAAGGTTAAAAACTCTCGGTGTGGTACCGATTTGGTTTTGATATCTACCCTGACCGCATCTTCTGCCTTATCGTAAAAGAAACTGCCCCAGGAACCCGAGTCGTTTGAAAGAATAAGCGTTGCGTTATTCTCATCTTTCACTTCCAGATGTAAACCATAGGTACCCGCCTTAAGCATTTTGCCCCCGATACTCACATCATCGGTAAAATGAATGGTTGTATTTTCGTTAGCTCCCGCTCGCCAGGGGGCTTCGGTGGCGGTTCCAAACCCGAGGTTGTTCATTCCGTAAGGAACCAGTTTACCCCAGACTTCCCGATTGTTTACCTGCGGCCTCGAATACGTAATGGTAATATCGGTAATTCCAACGCGTTGTGAAACCTTAGCCATCTGACTTCCTCTGGGAAGATTAAGCTGTGCGTTCATTAAAAAGGTCCCCATCATAAAGGATCCCAAAAGTAACCTCCATGAGGTTGAAGAGAATACATGTTTCATAGTGAATTTGTTTTAAATTAGTGATTAGGATTGCTTCGAAGTTAATGGCAATACGCGTATCCAAATGTTACAGCACTGTTAATTTGATACGCGTATGTGTTAAAAAAATATTTATTTAACATTCCTTTAAGTACATATCATAAAAAAAGCCGGGATTTCCCCGGCTCTCTTAACACTAAAAACAGTTTATTCAATAATTAACTTGTGAATAATTCTTTCATCCTCTATGTGCAATTCCAACATATACAGTCCTTGATCTAATCCTGGCAGTTGCACCGCGGCTCCTATGGTTTTTCCTTCCAGAACCAGTTGTCCTATGGTGTTGTATACCTTATACGGAACAGATGCAACATCCTGCTGAGCTCTGATATAAGCAACTCCTTCTTTAACGGGGTTCGGATACAGCGCAAACGGAAGTTCATCGGCTGGATGCGATTTTACAAACCGGATACTATTTCCGGTTGTTCTTTTGGCCGAGCTCGAAGTGCTGTTTCCTGTAATACGCACCTGATCTATATACACATGATCTGCATTAGACGATGCGTCACACTGGAACCTGAATTGCGCATTGGATGCCATGAGGTAAGAAGCTGCATCGATTGTTACCGTGGCCGTATAAAAACTATCATTGTTAAAATCAATACCACTCACATAGGTTTCTACGGTAGTCCACGAAGATCCGTCATAATAGCGTACAAAGAAATCTTCATTGGTTTCCATACTGTACGCGTTGAAGTAAAACTCAACGGTTACCGTATCATAACCGGATATATCGAAGGCAGGTGATGTCATCGCAGAACCGGTTCCTGAATTGTCCCGTAATCGTATGGAATACGACCCTTCATAAGATCGCGATCCGGAATATCGGTAACAGTCTCCGCCACCATCGATCCAACCGTCCCATCCGCTTTCAAAAAATGCCTCGTGTAGTACCACCGATGAAGGTGCCCCGTCAATACTATGCGTTCCCAATCCGCTAAAAGTATCAACAGAAAAGCTGTCCCACTCACCCGTATTATAACTGGTGGTCGGGCTGGTAACCGAGGTTTTCCTGCGCAGGGTTACATCCTTGGCAAAATCGGCCGAACCTCCCGAAAACATCCCTACGATATCTATTAACACATTATTCTTAAACAGTCCTACGGGGTCATTCCCGTTAAATAAGAGCGCATCGCTTCCCGTGGTAATATCGGCCAGGGAAGTAACGGAAGAAGATGCCGAACTATTGGCAATTACATAGGTGCTTCCGCTGGCCAGATTCCCGGAGAGTGCATAGGCCGCTCCCCAGCTGGAACCCCCGTTGGTATTTCGCTTTAAGGAATACTGAGACAGGTCGATACTGCTCCCCGTAAAATTGGCAAGCTCTATGGCTTTGTTATTGGAGCTCCCCTCTACATACTCCGAAATAAGCAGTTCGGTAGTGGTGCCTCCTCCGGTAGCTCCGGCTAAAGTGGTTACACTGGCCTGATTACTATCGGCCGATGTGTTTCCGGCGGCATCTCTGGCTCTTACCGTAAAGGTATACGAGGTATCGGCTGTAAGCCCGCTAACCGAATAACTTAACAGTGATGTACTTCCGATATAAGTAGCATCCTGATATATGTCGTATGCTGTTACACTTACATTATCCGACGAAGCGTTCCAGGATAAATCTACGGTGGTTTCAGTTGTATTCGATGCCGATAGGTTACTGGGGGCTGAAGGCGCTGTTGTATCAATAGTAGATACCGTTAATACACTGCTGGCCGGGGAAGTATTTCCTGCTGCATCACTGGCAGTTACTGTAAAATTGTAAGAAGTAGCTGCCGCTAAACCGGTTACATTGAAACTGGTTGCACTTACGGTTCCTATACTTATACCATCCTGAAACACCTCATAAGCGATTACCGCCACATTATCGGTAGCAGCATTCCAGTTTAATGTTAGCGAAGTCTCCAGAATGTTTGAAGCAGCTAATCCGGTAGGCGTTGATGGCGCTTCGGTATCAGGGGTGCTTCCCCCGTCAATACTATGCGTTCCCAGTCCGCTAAAAGTATCAACAGAAAAGCTGTCCCACTCACCCGTATTATAACCGGTGGTCGGGCTGGTAACCGAGGTTTTCCTGCGCAGGGTTACATCCTTGGCAAAATCGGCCGAACCTCCCGAAAACGTCCCTACGATATCTATTAACACATTATTCTTAAACAGTCCTACGGGGTCATTCCCGTTAAATAAGAGCGCATCGCTTCCCGTGGTAATATCGGCCAGGGAAGTAACGGAAGAAGATGCCGAACTATTGGCAATTACATAGGTATTTCCGCTGGCCAGATTCCCGGAGAGTGCATAGGCCGCTCCCCAGCTGGAACCCCCGTTGGTATTTCGCTTTAAGGAATACTGAGACAGGTCGATACTGCTCCCCGTAAAATTGGCAAGCTCTATGGCTTTGTTATTGGAGCTCCCCTCTACATACTCCGAAATAAGCAGTTCGGTAGTGGTGCCTCCTCCGGTAGCTCCGGCTAAGGTGGTTACACTGGCCTGATTACTATCGGCCGATGTGTTTCCGGCGGCATCTCTGGCTCTTACTGTAAAGGTATACGAGGTATCGGCTGTAAGCCCGCTAACCGAATAACTTAACAGTGATGTGCTTCCGATATAAGTAGCATCCTGGTATATTTCATATGCCGTTACGCCCACGTTATCGGTTGCTGCCAACCAGGAAAGGTCTGTAGACGATTGTGTGGTATTCGATGCTGCTAAACTCAAGGGAACGGTAGGGGCTTCGGTATCGCCTCCTCCCGGATTACCAAACTTATCTTCGGCCTGCGGTCCTCCCCAGATTTGTGTGGCAAAAGCCGGATTATCAATAAAGGGGTTTCGGTTTCCCTGCATGGATTCCAAAATGGGATTCCGCTGCGTTTCATATGCAGACACGGGATCTTCCGTATTCCACTGCAGGAATAAACTAATCATATTCGGGTCGGAAGCGGTTGTGCTCCCGATTCCCACACCCGTTGGTAAGCATTGATTTCCGTATCGCAGGTACATATACATCATCATTCGGGCTACATCGCCCTTCCATTCATCACCCGGGTACCACCCGCCATTTGATGGTCCTGCATTCCCACTGCCCGTAGCAAATTTCAGACTCCCCCTATCCGAATTAAAAGTAATATCGGCTGCTCTCAAATGGTGTGCATCGGCACCAGGCCCCGTAGTTCCAAGATTCGGATTTCCCAATGATTTGGCATATACGTGTTCCCGGTTCCACTGCGTTCCGGCGGTACCTCCGTTAGCGTCTTTATCCCGGGTACGATCGGTAACATAATTTCCATCATTATCGTCATACCCGTAAATAAGGAATACCCTGGTATTATCATTTGGAACCAGATCGGTTTGTTTTAAGGCATCCCATACGCCGGGTGTATATGATAAATTAGTGTGATGTGTATTTATGATTTTCGTGGCGAGCTCATCTTTTAAAGCGGTTCCACTTAGATTGAGATTCACATCGTTGTAATACGATGGAATTTGGGAAAAACTAATCATAGTAATCCCCAGAAAAAGAATAAGTAATTTTTTTCTCATGATGGTTATTGATGTGTTAATTAGTTCCGCACGAAATTAAAATATTAACACATATAAACTGGCATATAACCATTAAGTTTTCAACAACTTAACGTTCATAAATAGTTATTACTCGGAAAGGAGTTTTTCAATAAAACGGTGAAAGCTTACCTGAAACTCAGTATATTTTTCCCCGGTGGCAGGTCCGTTAAAACCGGTATGAATTTTTCGTACGCTACCTGTTTTATCCACAAAAATAGTAGTTGGATAGCTGAGTACGTGATTTAACATTGGCAGTTTTTCGGCTGCAAGTTTCTTATCGGCACTTCCGTATTGTGCCAGTAAAACGGGATATGTAATTCCTACCCTGTCGCGCAATCTGCTTATATTGGCAAATGCTTTTTCCGGGGTTTTTGCATACTCGAAGGCAAGCGCGATTACTTCTATGCCTCTGTTTTTATTTGCTTCATAATACGCCGATAAAAAACGGGTTTCATCCAGGCAGTTCGGACACCAGGTTCCCATAACCTGCACAACTACTACTTTATTCCGAAAGCGAGGGTCGCTTAGCGAATGCATTGCTCCACTGTTGTCCGGAAAACTAAATTGAAGCCCCTGAAACCCATCCCTGATATACGTAAGCGATTCGGCATCGGGCAATTCATAATCTTTATTTCGAACGGCTGTCCAGGGTTCCTTCCAGTGATTTCCGGAATAAAAATAGCCATTCATGACAGAATCGGAAATCTTTGCCGTGAAGAGAAATGCATGCGCTCCGTCAAAGGTAGACAGTCTTAACGAATCGCCATCTACAACACCTTCCAGGTATCTGTAATCTCCGGTTGTAGTACGGAAAGTACCGAATACTTTATTTTCTTTCTGCTTAAAAATCCCCTGAGCCACATAGTGGTCGCTTGTCCCCGGACTAAAGTTTGCCTGCCAGTTTCCGTGAACCGAAGAGGTTACAACGGAAGGGGATACATGAAACCTCGTACTATCTCCGGCGATAGCTTTAAAGGGTACTATCTGATTCAGGCCTTCCTTAACGAAAACTCCATCCATCGAGTTTTGGCTGAATCTCCCTTTTATAAACCCTTCAAAAACGGGAAGTTTGATAACAAAGGAATCTTTATTAAAAGTAACCTCATCAACTTCAATACGTTCTTCACTATTGTGAATTACAAGCGTACTGTCGGTATTTAATGAAAATATAAACGGTAACTTCTGTTTATCCTGAAGTTCTAAATACCCTCTCCATATTCCGGTTGTGAATTCGGATTTGGTTTCATTTCTACACGAAAAAACAAGGAGTAAAGCTATAATGATGAGTGTACGCATGGATTTTTTTTAGTAGATCGTGAAATCCCGGAAAACTTACAAAAAAAAGCGTCACTGGTGGTGACGCTTTTTTTAAATAACTCGGTTTTATTATTGTTCTTCTCCGATAACTACCTTTTCCAAGGCTTCTTTTTGCTTTAAAATTCTTTCTTTGCGTTCTCTAAGAATGTCTTCCAATTCATTAACGCGCTCTTCCACATCGTTAATTTTCCTTTCTTTTGCTTCTGCCTCTTCCTCAGAAATTTCCTTGGCTGCTACTTGATCTTCCACGCGCTTACGGGCTTTTCTAATACGGTCTTTCCCGTCTCTCACAGCTTCTTCTCTTTTTTCAATTGCTTCCTCAGCTTCTTTTATTTTACTTTTTGCCTCGGCAGCTCTCGCCTGTCCGAATTCACGGCCGGTCAAGTCGCCTTTATTCTTTCCGTAGGCATGACCTTTTCCCTGATTCGATTTTTCTTCTTTGTCTTTTTGGGCATGGCCATTTTTATGAGCTTCATCCTTGGCTTCGTCTCTTGCTTCTTTTGCTTTTTCCTTAGCTTCCTCAGCTTTTTCCTGAGCTTCTTCCATCTTTTCCTCGGCTTTCTCCTGAGCCTCCTTAGCCTTTTCATTAGCTTTTTCGGCCTTTTTCTCCATACGCTCGGCTTTCTTTTCCAAACGCTCCTGTTTCCGGGTTTCCTTATCGTTTTGCTGCGCATATACACCCGTAATATTAGAGAATAATGCAACAGCGATTATCAATACTAAATATTTTACTGTTTTCATGTTTTTCTTTTAACGATTAAATACTGTCTAATTCTTTTAACGCATCCTCCAGATCGTCTACTTTTTCCTGTAGCTCGTCCGTAGCTTTTTCTACTTCGCTTTCAATGGTTTCAATCTCATCGATGGCCTTTTGCAAAGCTTCGTCTTCTTTCTTTGTATCCCTGCAACTTGCCAGTGTTATAAAACAAATTACAAGAAATGATTTTAAAATAAGTTTCATACTTTAAAGTTTAAATTTTACTATTAACGCCTGATTGCTAATTCAAATTGTCTCAAATAAATAATATTGGATGGCATAATATGTACGAAGCGGATGTCAAAATGGTTTAACTATCGATGAAATGCTAAAATCATCGACAAAATACGTTAGGACATTTTTTTCCTGGATCTTAATTATCCTTTTGTATACATAATTTGTTAACTATTGCCATTAACGTATCTTTGCACCTCTTTAAAATTTCTCCGTTTAATATGAAGATATCTTATAACTGGTTAAAGCAGTTCATACAGCTGGATTGGGAGGCAGAAAAAACCGGTACCCTACTTACCGATCTGGGGCTGGAAATTGAAGGAATTGAACCATACGAATCTGTTCCGGGCGGCCTTAAGGGAGTTGTGGTAGGCCATGTATTGGAATGTACCCAGCACCCTAATGCAGACCGACTTAAATTAACCAAGGTAGATATTGGCGGAGACGCTCCGCTTCAAATTGTATGTGGTGCACCTAATGTGGCGGTGGGACAAAAAGTACCGGTTGCTACGGTTGGTACTACGCTATACGGTAAAAACGGAGAGGCCTTGAAAATAAAAAAGGGAAAGATTCGCGGTGAAGAGAGTCACGGAATGATTTGTGCCGAAGACGAGCTTGGTCTGGGCGAAAGTCATGACGGAATTATGGTTTTAAACAGTGCCCTTACCCCTGGGATTTCCTGTTCGGAAGTGTTTGAGATTGAAAGCGATCAGGTATTTGAAATCGGATTAACACCCAACCGGGCAGATGCAATGAGCCATTTCGGAGTTGCCCGGGATTTAAAAGCCGGACTTCTGCAGCAAGAATTAAATCCGGAATTAATTACACCTTCGGTTAGTAGCTTTCAGGTGGAAGATCGGACACTGAGAATTGATGTTCAGGTAAAAAATAACGATCTGGCTCCTCGATATTGCGGGCTTACCATCTCCGGAGTAAAGGTCAAACCATCTCCCTCATGGTTGCAAAACAGATTAAAAGCCATTGGTTTAAGCCCTATAAATAATATTGTAGATGCAACCAACTACGTATTACACGAACTGGGACAACCGCTACATGCTTTTGATGCACATAAAATTTCAGGGGGGAAAATAGAGGTAAAAACACTACCTGCCGGCACAAAATTTATTACATTGGATGAGGTTGAAAGAACATTACACGAAGACGACTTAATGATCTGTGATGAAGAAAAACCCATGTGTATTGCCGGGGTATTTGGCGGAATTCATTCCGGGGTTACCGAAACAACCACCGCTATTTTTCTCGAAAGTGCATACTTTAATCCGGTTTCAATACGAAAAACGGCAAAACGCCACGGTTTAAGTACCGATGCTTCTTTTCGCTTTGAAAGAGGAATTGATATTACCAAAGTTGATTACGCACTACAGAGAGCTGCGCTACTAATTCAGGAAGTTGCCGGTGGGAAAGTAACCAGTGAAGTTGAAGATATTTACCCCAAGAAGTTTGAAGATTTTCAGGTGTTTCTCACCTTTGAAAAGGTAAATAAACTCATCGGGCAGGAAATCCCGAAAGAGACCATTAAATCAATTCTTACCTCTCTGGAAATCAAGGTAAACAATGTAACCGAGAGCGGAATTGGGCTCACTATACCTAACTACAGGGTAGATGTACGCCGGGAAGCAGATGTTATAGAAGAAATCTTAAGAGTCTACGGTTATAATAAAATTGCCGTTACCACAAAACTTAATACTTCCATATCGCATACCTCGAGATTTGCCGATCATAAGCTTCAAAATTTAACCGGAGATCAGTTGGTTGCAAATGGGTTTTATGAAATTATGGGGAACAGCCTGACCACTCCACATTATGATACCCTGAGTGAAGACCTGGAAGAATCTTGCCAGGTAGCCATGTTGAATCCTTTGAGCAGCGATTTGTCGGTTATGAGACAATCGCTCCTGTTTACCGGACTGGAAGCTATTGCCTATAATTTAAACAGGAAACAACACAATCTGAAGCTTTTTGAATTTGGGAAAACCTATAAGAAGATTTCCGATACGTACGAAGAACAAAAACGTTTGTCTCTATTTCTATCCGGAAATAGACTGGAAGAAAGTTGGACCGCACCTAATAAAAAAAGCGATTTTTTCTACATGAAAGGACTCATACAGGTTCTTTTAGAGCGTTTCGGGCTTACTGGTCTGACGGCCAAACCTGCGACTAAGGATATATTTTCTGAAGGCCTTAGCTGGTATCTGGGAAGTACAGATATCGTGTCGTTCGGAAAACTCAAACCACACCTTTTAAAGGATTTTGATATTAAACAGGATGTGCTGTATGCCGATTTTAACTGGGAGGCTATAGGTACTTTAAATACTCTTAATACCCTTAAATTCAAGCCTTTTTCCAAGTATCCGGAAGTGCGCAGAGACCTGGCCCTGCTGGTTGATGAATCGGTTTCCTTTGAAGATATTTATAACCTGGCAAAACAAACGGAACGCAAGTTGCTTAAATCAATCGATCTGTTCGATGTATATCAGGGCAAGAAACTTCCCGAAGGGAAAAAGAGTTATGCCGTGAGCTTTATACTGCTTGATGAAAACCAGACATTAACCGACAGGAAAATTGAGAAATGTATGCAGCGACTCCAGCAGCAACTGGAAAAAAAGCTGGGGATCGAGCTTCGATAATTTCGCCGACGGTTATACGGGCGGTTTTTGTATTCAGGGTGTAAATGGTTAAATTTGAGCGTATTTAAAGAGGCATTCCTTGTTTTTAAAACGCGTAAATTTAGAGAACCAATTAAGGCTATCAAGAAAAGAAAATTCTTTTCCGGAAGCTATATCCATAGATCCCGAAGCACATGCCCCTGAAAACAGGAGCGATTTACAATGGTTTGATTTTGATTTGCTCGACGCTGCAAATATTTATCATATAACTCATATAAAGCGTTTGTGTGTCAATTACCGGTTAAGGTTCCTGGATGCTGCCTATTTTAAGGCAGAGTTCCCCGGGAAAACACTGCTTAAAATACGGAACTTGGAACAGCAGCACCACACACGTCTGAGCAACTTTAAAATAGTTGCACCCTCCCGGTTAATGCGACTCAAAAACCCCGACAATCCTCTTTTGTTTGTTCCGATGGGAAATGAGTATTACTATTTAATTGATCGATGGGGTAACGATTTACATCCCATGAGAAAATTTATGGTCATTCCCTTAAAAAATCCAGTTAGCTTAATAATTTTTATAACGGCTCTAAGTGCAGTAGTAACTTTATTGTTACCGTTAAAAGTATTTTCTCCCGAAGCAACATTTCAGAATTTCGGCATTCTCTTTCTTTTTATTTTTAAGATGTTAGCCAGTATTATAGTTTTTTACGGGGTAGCCCTGGGGAAAAACTTTAGTGAGGTTATCTGGAACAGCCGCTATTCTAAAAACTAAAAAAGGCCGCTTAAAGTGGCCCTTATTTATGCTGTAACGGCATACATTTTCTTTCGCTGCTCCTTAATGGCAGCATCCGACATATAATCGTCAAAAGTTAAATATCTATCTATGATACCCCCCGGTGTCAGTTCTATAATTCTGTTCGCTACGGTTTGCGCAAATTCATGGTCGTGTGTGGTAAAAAGCACGGTTCCCTTAAAGTTTTTCAGGGAGTTGTTAAACGCTGTAATACTTTCCAGATCCAGGTGATTTGTAGGTTCATCCAGCATCACCACATTGGCGCGGAGCATCATCATTCTACTCAGCATACAACGCACTTTTTCTCCACCTGAGAGTACATCACATTTTTTAAGAGCCTCTTCTCCGCTGAAAAGCATTTTCCCCAGAAATCCCCGGATGTATACCTCTTCTCTTTCCTCTTCGGTTTTAGCCCATTGTCTCAACCAGTCTACAAGCGAAAGGTCGTTGTTAAAATAATTGGTATTATCAACCGGCAGGTAGGATTGAATGGTGGTAATACCCCATTGAAATTTTCCGGTATCGGGTTTTACATTTCCATTTATAATTTCATAAAATGCCGTAGTAGCCCTTGAATCTTTTGATATAACGGCTACCTTATCTCCTTTGGTCAGATTAATATCGACATTGCGAAACAACTGATCTCCTTCCAGGGAAACCGACAGATTTTCCACATTCAAAATTTGATCCCCTGCTTCTCTTTCTCTCTCAAAAATAATAGCGGGGTAGCGCCTGCTGGATGGTTTAATATCGTCGATTTTTAATTTTTCAAGCATTTTCTTACGGGAAGTTGCTTGTTTGGATTTGGCAACATTGGCACTAAACCGCTGTATGAATTCCTGGAGTTCTTTGGCTTTTTCCTCTGCTTTTTTGTTTTGTTGTGCGCGTTGTCGGGCCGCCAGCTGACTGCTTTCATACCAAAAAGTATAGTTGCCGCTGTAATGGTTTATTTTCCCGAAATCAATATCCGAAATATGCGTACAAACCGCATCCAGAAAATGCCGGTCATGCGATACAACAATAACCGTATTCTCGTAATGGGCAAGGAAATTCTCCAGCCAGCTTATCGTTTCAAAATCCAGATCGTTTGTAGGCTCATCCATAATAAGCACATCGGGATTTCCGAATAATGCCTGAGCGAGCAACACGCGGACCTTTAGCTTTCCGTCTAAATCGGACATTAATGTATAATGCAGATTCTCCGAAATCCCTAAATTTGACAGAAGAGCGGCTGCATCGCTATCCGCATTCCATCCGTTCATCTCCTCAAACTGTACTTGCAACTCCCCTATTCGTTCCGCATTTTCATCCGAATAATTCTCATACAGCGTATCTATTTCTTTCTTAATTTCATAAAGAGGTTTATTACCCATTACCACGGTTTCCAATACCGGAAAATCATCATAAGCATAATGATTTTGCTCGAGAACAGACATCCGTTTTCCGGGTTCCATATGCACATGTCCCGAAGTAGGTTCTTTTTTACCAGCAAGGATTTTAAGAAATGTAGATTTCCCGGCCCCGTTGGCTCCTATTATTCCATAGCAATTCCCCTGAGTGAAAGTAACATTCACCTCATCAAAAAGCACTCGCTTTCCAAATTGTACCGATAAATTAGATACTGATAACATGAATTTATTTTTAAAAGCTTAAATTGAGCCGCAAAAGTAACAATTTACCCCGTAATAAGCGGAAAATTGTTAACGTTTTACGAAGTATTTTTAACGTGCCCTTAACATCGGAAATGCTACTGCTTTCATAGATTTGTTATGGGAAAAACAACCTTGGTTGTTATAAAATGATCGTATGAGGTATTTTTTATTAGTACTTATACTAATATTTAATAGTTGTAATAAGAAGAGCGCCAAATCAGATTTTACTTATTTGGGAGGAGAAATAATCAACCCGAATAACCGATATGTATTGCTTCACAAAAACGATATGGTCATTGATTCGGTTACTCTTGATGATCAAAATCGATTCTTATTAAAACTTGAAAATCCTGAAGGTGGGTTATATTACTTCACCCATTCTCCGGAAGAACAATATGTATATATTGAACCGGGCGACAGCATTTTGTGGAGGTTAAACACACTGGAGTTTGATGAATCTCTTATTTTTTCCGGTACCGGTTCCGAAATAAACAACTTCCTGATAGAGATGTTTCTCGTTAATGAAGATGAAGAAGAGTTGGTATACGATTATTACAAGCTGGACCCGGACACATTCACTTCCAAACTGGACTCGCTCAGACAAATGAAAGAGGAGCAATACGAAGCTTTGGTTCAGAGTGGTAGTTGTAGTAAAAATGCCTTAAAAATTGCACGTGCAAGTATTGATTTTGTCAATTACAAACAAAAAGAACTTTATCCGTACATGCATAAAAAAAGGCTTATGCTGGAAGATTATTCAGAATTGCCAAAAGATTTTCACAAATACAGGGAATCGGTTAATCTCAATGAAAATGACCTGTGTTATTTTAGCCCTTATTTCCGGTATTGTACCATGTACTTCAACAATTTAGCCTATACCGAGTGTATCGATGAATGTGCTTCTTTGGAACAGCCCGAAAGAAGCATTCACTATCATACACATAAGCTGAAACTTATCGACAGCCTGATTTCGCTTGGCCCTTTACGCAGTATTCTTTTTCGCAATGCCGCGTACTCCTACCTTTTTGATCATCATGATCCCGCTCATAATGAAAGGTATATAGAAACGTTTAATACCATTGTAAAAGATCCTTCTTTTTGTGAAGACGTCAATACGCTTTACGATAATATTCAAAGTATACAACCGGGAAATCGATTACCGAAACTCGAAGTAACCAACACCCGGGGAGAATATGTAGAACTCAATGATACCGGTGGTAAGAAAACCGTATATTACTTTTGGTCTCTCAATCAAAAAAGCCATTTTAAACATACGCTGAAACGCATTGCAAAGCTTCAGGAGAAAAATCCGGATTACCGGTTTATAGGCGTCAATTTAAACGACAGCCCCGAACGCTGGTTAAATGCTTTAAAACAATACGGACTTGAAGCATCTGAGGCTCAACTGCACGCGAACAACACCCATATGAAAGTTTCTAAGAAGCTGGTAATACGCAATATGAATAAGGCCATTATTTTAGATGAAAACGGGACCATTATAAATGCTTTTGCCAATTTAAACAACAAGTACTTCCCTCGCGAAAAGCGGTATTAAAAAGCGATTTCTTTTGATAATAAAAACAAAGCCTTTTAAAAAAAAGGCTTCGTCAGTTTTAATAAGCAGATGTTTTGTTTTATTTATTTCCCTTTTTATAGTCTGCTAAAAACTTTTCCAGACCAATATCGGTTAAAGGGTGTTTTAGTAGTCCCAGTATCGACGAAAGCGGACCCGTCATTACATCTGCGCCCAAACGAGCACATTCTATAACATGCATGGTATGCCGTACCGAAGCCGCCAGTATTTCCGTCTCGAAACCGTAATTATCGTAAATATTCCTGATGTCTTCAATCAGATTAAGACCATCAGTCGATATATCGTCAAGTCTTCCAATAAAAGGAGATACATAGGTTGCACCCGCTTTCGCCGCTAACAATGCCTGTCCCACAGAAAACACCAGGGTACAATTGGTTTTTATGCCGTGATCGCTAAAATATTTAATTGCCTTGATTCCATCTCTGATCATAGGTACTTTAACCACAATTTGATCGTGCAAATCGGAAAGCTCCTCCCCTTCTCTGATTATTCCTTTAAAATCGGTAGCTATTACTTCCGCCGAAACATCGCCATCTACAATATTACAAATATCCACATAATGTTTCAGGATGTTATTTCGGCCGGTAATCCCCTCCTTCGCCATAAGCGATGGATTCGTAGTTACACCATCGAGAACACCAAGTTCCTGAGCTTCCCTGATCTGATCTAGATTGGCGGTGTCAATAAAAAATTTCATAAAAAAAGAATGTTATTTTAGTTGTGTTATAAAATGATGTGCAAAACTACAACTTATAATGATTCAGTAAGAGCTTTTCATAAAATTTATCTGGTAATAATCGCTTTAAAACAATAGAAAACTTTTCCATAAAGGCACCCACTTTATAATGTATTTTGGGATTTTGATTCTTGATAACCCTTAGTACCTGTTGTGCAACTAAAACCGGATCTCCTCCTCCGTGAACATCTTTATTTATACTCTCCAGGGTCTTGCTATACGGAACTCTGTAAGCCGAATTTTCAAATACAGGTGTATGATATCTCCCTGCCGCTATATTTGTTGCAAAATCTCCGGGAGCTATATTTGTAATCTTTACCCCGAAATCCTTTACCTCCATTCGCATAGCTTCCGTGATAAGTTCCAGTGCCCCTTTAGTGGCCGAATACACTCCGCGGTACGGAAGCCCCATATATCCGGCAATCGATGTGATATTAACAATAAGACCGCACCGCTTTGACCGCATGGCAGGCAATACGGCTTTCATAACCTTTATGGGCCCCAACAAATTGGTCGCAAATGCTTTTTCGATTTCTACGTCGGGAGTTTCCTCTACAGGGCCGGTTATTCCAACGCCTGCATTATTAATAAGAACATCAATACCTCCCGAAATCCGAATAATATCGGCAACACATGCTTCTATGCTGCTACTGTCTCTTACATCCATTTTAACCAACCGAAAGGGAACTTTTTTCTCAAATTTTTCAGGATTTCTGCTGGTACCGTATACCGTATATCCCCTGGCGTGCAGAAATTCACAAATGGTTTTTCCAATCCCGGACGAACCGCCGGTAACCAAAACAACGTTCAACATAACTTAGAATTGATATGCTGCAAATAAACAAATAAAAATCAGGAGTAAAAAGAAACTATGAGGTACAAAAAAAGGCAAGCTACCTACATCGCACCGCTACAACCGTATACCCTTGCTGCGTTCCCACCCTGGGGGATTCTACAGGAGCTGGTCGTGTAGGACTTGCCGGCTGCAAAGATATCACATTTTTAACTTTTCACAATCATTTTCTCTTCTTAATTTATTTGAATACCTTGCTGCTTTAAACATTTTATAGCATGACAATTTATAAGTTATTCACCTTCAATTTTTTATTGATATTTTTCCTGGGGTGTAATGAAAATCCAAAAAAAGATACTCCCCAATTTTCTATGGAACTGGAAGGGAATAAAACCAAAATTCAACTCGGCGAACAAATACGGGTAACTCTTAATAATCCGGAAAAAATTCCGGTAGATTCGGTTGTTTATGAGGCGCATGGGCAGAGGGTGCCCCTTTCGGAATCAATCCTCTCCTTCGTTGGAATTAAACCCGGATATCAAACACTACACGCTACCGTGTATTATAAAGGTAAGACCGAAGTGGTTTCTAAAAAAATTACGGTGCTTGCCAATACGTCTCCTAAAGTTTATACCTATACCATAGTTAACGAATACCCTCATGATGTAAAAGCCTATACACAGGGATTGGAATTCTACAGAGATACATTATATGAAAGTACGGGAAGAAATGGACAGTCTTCATTGCGTAAAGTAAATTATAAAACCGGAGACGTGTTGGAAAAAATCGATTTGGATACTATGTATTTTGGGGAAGGAATTACCGTTTATAATGATAAAATATACCAGCTTACCTGGCAAAATAAAACCGGTTTTATATACGATGTGAATACGTTTACCAAAACCGGAAGTTTTGCCTATGGAAAAAGTAAAGAAGGCTGGGGCTTGTGTAATAACGGAAAACAATTGTATAAAAGCGACGGTACCGAAAAGATCTGGATACTTAATCCGGACACCCTGGTTGAAACCGATTATATACAAACCGTTACCAATACTTCTGTTTTCAATAGGGCTAACGAACTTGAATATGTAGATGGTAAAATTTATGCCAATGTATATTTAAAAGAAAGTATGATGATTATTGATGCGGAAACCGGTATTATTGAAGGAGTGGTTAACTTTGGAGGGCTTAAAAATAAGGTGACACAGCATCCTGATTTAGACGTTTTAAACGGAATTGCATACAACCCAAAAACCAAAACCATATTTGTTACCGGAAAAAACTGGGATAAATTATTCGAAGTGACCATTGCACCCCGGCAATGAAAGCCTTTACCATATATTATACCGTAAAAAAGGAAGACCTTGACGAGCTACAGCACGTAAATAATGTAAGGTATGTACAATGGGTTCAGGATATTGCAAAACAGCACTGGGAGACCTGGGCTTCCAAATCGCTTCGCACAACGTATGTATGGGTCGTACTGAGCCACCAAATAACGTACAAAGCTTCGGCGGTGTTAAACGATAACCTCCGAATATGTACTTATGTGGCTACATCGGAAGGGGTTACCACAGAGCGTATTGTTGAATTTTACAGAGAAAGTGATCATAAATTGCTGGTTAAGGCAAAAACGCTTTGGTGCCTTCTGCATGCCGATCGTAAAAAGCCCTGTAGAATACCGGATGATATTTATAGTCTGTTTCATGAGTAAACAATTCTTTTCCAATACCAAGACCAAAAGTGTTATTTTTACAGAAACTCTTGTAAAAATGCTCCGATACTTCGCCTATATTACCTTTTTAATGGTTCTGATACTTTCTGTTTCCTGCCGCAAGGATTTTGAATTTACATTAAGTAGTGGTCAATTACAATTTTCAAAAGACACTGTGTATCTCGATACCGTATTCACGCGTATTGGATCGAGTACTTATTCGTTAAAAGTATATAACAGGAGTAGTGATGATATTTATATTCCGAAGGTCGGACTCGGCCGGGGGCAGAATTCCTACTATCGGTTAAGTGTAGACGGAATGGCCGGGCAGGAGTTTGAAAATGTCGAAATCCTGGCAAAAGACAGCTTGTTTATTTTTGTGGAAACTACCCTGGATATTCAGGATCATGTAACCGGTGCACTGGAATTTTTATATACAGATGCTATTGAGTTTACCAGTGGCAATACACTGCAGGAGGTAGCCCTGGTAACTCTTGTAAAAGATGCTGTTTTTCTGTATCCGCAGGAATTTGACGACGGTACTTCGGAGACTTTATTATTGGGATTAGACGATAACGGAGAAGAAATACGTATTGAAGGCTTTTATCTGGAAGATAATGAACTCATATTTACCAATGAAAAACCCTATGTAATATATGGCTACGCCGCCGTAAAACCGGGAAAAACCTTAACCGTCCAAGCCGGTGCACGGATACATTTCCATAATAACTCAGGGATTATTGTAGCCGATGGAAGCAGTTTACATATAAACGGAGCTCTAAGCACCGATCCGGAGCTGCTTGAAAATGAGGTGGTTTTTGAGGGAGATAGGCTGGAACCCGGATTCTCCGATACTCCCGGACAATGGGGAACCGTCTGGCTGACCGCCGGTAGTATGGGTCATTTTATAAATTACTTAACTATTAAAAATGCCAGTGTTGGTATTCTTATGGATAGTAACGATGGCTCCGGAAATCCAACACTGACAATCAAAAACACACAGATTTATAATAGTGCCAGCGTTGGATTATGGGGAAAAACGGCACATATTGAGGCAGAAAACCTGGTGGTTGGAAATACCGGGCAAATAGGCGTTTACTGCAATATAGGCGGAAGCTATAATTTTAAACATTGCACTATTGCTAATTACTGGACGAAAGGATTTAGAAATACTCCTACCCTATTAATTGATAACTATGTTGATTTAGGGCAGGATGGAATATTTACTCAGCCTCTTACACAAGCTACGTTCTCTAATTGTATTATTGACGGGAATACCAATATTGAGATGTTTCTGGATCCTGCCGATGGTATAGGCTTTACCTACGAATTTAAAAATTCCTTGATCCGTTTTAATGATACTTCCAACCGATTTGCGGATAATCCGCTTTTTGATTTTAACAATAACGTGCTTTACAATCAAATAATATTAAACGGGGATGCCGATTTTAAGGATGTAAGTGCCAATCAATTCCTCGTTGGAGAAAACACGGCAGGCAAAGCCCGGGCAGATTTGAACGACGCATTGCTGGTTCCGGAAGATATTCTGGGCGTGGACCGCACCATAGCTCCCGACCTCGGAGCCTATCAACACATGGTTTTTCCAACTAACTAGAAAAGAAAATGGATCCGTATAAAACTACCTCCGATTCCTGGAATAAAATAGCCACTCGGTACGAAGAAGTTTTTATGGATCTGGAACTATATAACGATACCTATACCGGGTTTTGCGATTTACTTCCTATGCGTGGTGCATCGTTGCTTGAAATAGGGTGTGGCCCCGGAAATATTACCCGGTATATGTTGTCTGAAAGGCCTGATTTTAAGATTTTAGGTATCGATATTGCCCCTAATATGATTAAGCTGGCACAGCAACATAATCCCACCGCAGCATTCAAAGTACTGGATTGCAGGCTTATCCATACACTAAACCCAGGGTATCACGGAATTATCTGTGGTTTTTGTATCCCTTATTTATCACAATCCGATTGTGCAACCCTTCTGAGAAATTGTAGCAATCTGCTCTATAAAGATGGGGTTATGTACCTGAGTTTTGTAGAAGGAGATCCACAGGACTCAGGGTTTATTACCGATTCGGATGGAAACTCCATGTATTTTAATTATCACTCACTGGATGAGATACAAAAGGAATTCAAAAAAAATAACATAAAGACCATTCAAATTATTAAAAAGGAGTACGTAACAAAAAAGGGAAACGCCGAAATACATACCGTCGTCCTGGCTAAAAAATAACATGGTACACCGAATCCTTTTTACCGGTATGATTATCTTTGTCTCCTAATTTCAATCATTATGAACAATCATCCCTGGCATGATGTGAGTATCGGAAAGAATGCCCCTGAAAATGTGATGGGGATCATAGAGATTCCAAAAAACAACAGAGCTAAATACGAACTGGATAAAGATTCGGGAATGCTGATTCTCGATAGGGTCTTGTATTCCTCTATTAACTACCCGTATAATTACGGATTTATTCCGCAGACTTATTGTGACGATGGAGATCCGTTGGATATTTTAGTACTTTCCCAGATAACCATAGTTCCCATGTGTCTGGTAGAAGCTAAAGTAATTGGTGTAATGCGCATGCTCGACGGTGGTGAAATGGATGATAAGATCATCGCTGTAGCGGCCAATGACATGAGTGTTGCACACCTGAATGATATTTCGGAACTCCCGCCCCACTCGATAAAGGAGCTCAGAAGTTTTTTTGAGGATTACAAAAAACTGGAACATAAAACCGTGGTTGTAGAAGAGTTTCAGGGAAGAGATATCGCCGTGCAGGTTGTACAGCAGAGTATGGTGGATTACGATAAAAAATTCCGATAAAATACAGCAGAGATGAAAGCTGCCAATCCTCCTATAGTCGTTGAGCAGGGCTTTGATAGTTCAATTTCCGAAGTATGGAAAGCCCTTACTTCCAAAGATCAGATGGTACAGTGGTATTTTACAAATATCAATGCTTTTGAACCAAAAGTGGGCTCTCATTCGCAATTTGAAGTACACTCAGGAGAACGGGTTTTTACGCATATGTGGAAAGTTACCGAAGTAACTCCGCTGAAGAGTATTTCCTACACATGGAACTATAAGGAATATTCCGGAGACGCCATTGTTACCTTCACCTTAAAGGAACTCGGAAAAAAAGTGATGTTAAAGTTGTCTATGCAGGTACTCGAGGATTTTCCGGATGGAATCCCGGAATTTAGGAGAGAAAGTTGTATGGGGGGATGGCAATACTTTTTGCAGGGAAATCTGAAAGATTATCTCGACGGAAGTGCGAAAGTAGTTGCGGTAAGTAAAAGTGATTCTCACTCCTTTACAAAATTCAATACGAAGCATATTAAGCTTATTAAGGGACTGGGTATCGAAGGAGATGTCCATATGGGGAAAACTGTAAAACACCGGTCCCGGGTGGCTAAAAATCCTGCACAACCCAACCTGAGGCAGGTGCATCTTATACATTCGGAGTTATTTGATGAACTCTCGGAAAAAGGATACTCGGTTTCTTCGGGCGCCATGGGCGAAAATATAACCACCCGTGGAATTGACCTCCATGCGCTACCCAGGGCTACCCGCCTGAAAATAGGTGTGAGTGCCATTGTAGAAATAACCGGACTTAGAAATCCATGTACACAATTAAATGCACTTGGCGATGGATTAATGCAAACTTTGATTTATAAAGATAAACAGGGTAATATCATCAGAAAGGCAGGGATTATGGGAATCGTATTGGAAGGAGGGATTATTCTACCGGGCGATTCTATTCAAATTGAACTCCCTGAAGAACCGTATTATCCGCTGGAAAAAGTTTAATATAAAAAGGCTTTCGTTATGAAAGCCTTTTCAATTCCTGATACTTTATAAAGTACTAACCCTTTACTTCAGGTTTTTTATCGATTTCATGCAGCGGTTTCCCATCTGCGTCTATTTCAATAATCTCATCAAAATTAAGTCCTTTTAACTTTTCTATTACCTTGGCTTTATCTCCAACCAGGAACCAATTTATATTTTCAGGCTGAATCATTTGTTTGCTTAATTCCTGAACTTCTTTTAACGATAGATTACGAACATTTTGGTCGTATGTTTGATAGTAATCATCCGCCAGGTTGTATTTAATCATTGCATTCAGAGAATTCATTACCGCATTATTGGTTTCCCATTTTCCGGGCAGCCCTAAAACGGTATTCCCTTTAATTTTATCAAGTTCCTGTTGTGTAATAGGATTGTCTCCAACATACTGATTGACTTCTTTTATAATTTCCTGTACAGATTCGGCAGTTTTATCGGTTTGAACCGGTGCATAGAGTACAAACGGACGTTGCCCTTTTGCTCCGATTACAAAACTACCCGCTCCATAGGCCCAGTGTTTGTCTTCCCTTAAATTCATATTGATTCTGGAAGTGAACTGGCCTCCTAAAACGCCAACCATAGCTTCTCTTGCTATTTCTGACACCTGCCCGTAAGGGTTGGTTGCATGGCCGGCCAAAATAAGAGATTGTTCCGATTCCGGACGGTCTATCAAATACAATTTATTTCCCTTCGAAGCATTAACAGTTCCCAGAGTCTTAGTAGGAATTTGCCCCTGTTTCCATTTGCCAAAATATTTTTCAAGCTTTTTAGTGAGTTCTCCTAGAGAAACATCTCCTACCACAGTAATCGTGGCATTATTTGGTTTCATCCACTTGTCGTAAAAAGCCAACATATCTTCTCTGGAAAGTTCGGAAACCGTTTCTGCATATCCGCTTCCCGTATAAGGAGCGCTATACGCATGGCCGTTGTTATACATATATTTGGTCATCGCACGAAGTGCCATGGCAATAGGTTGTGCTTTTTCCTTTTGGATATCGTCTAACTGTTCATTTTTAAGACGTTGAAATTCTTTTTCAGGAAAAGCCGGGTTTAGTACAACATCTGCAAAAAGCGCCAGGCTTTCATCCAAAGTGGGTTTTAAGGTATTCATATTTACATACGACATATCCAAATCGGAAGAGGTCCACAGATTAGCTCCCAGAAACTGCAGTTTTTCATTAATGGCCAGTGATGACATATTCCTGGTTCCTTCATCCATCATGTTCATTGCCAGGGAAGCCGTGCCGGGAGCAGCTAACTGATCGGAGCTATAACCCGCATCAACCATGAGTTTTACCACTACGGTCGGAACACCTTCCCGCTGTGCAAGTACCACTTGCATTCCGTTTTTAAGTGTTGCTCTTTGAACATCCGGAAATTTCGATGCAACAGGGGTGCCCAGAGATGGTATCTTACTCCGGTCGGCTCCGGATGCGGCAGCTTTATACTCGGGAAAAGGAGTACAAATCAAAGTGTGATAATATTTTGTCAACCACTTATTAGCCGTATTCTTAATGTCCTGAATGCTGGCCTCCTCCACATAACGTAATGTCTTTTTATAATGCTCGGGATTACCGTGATAAGTAGCTCCGGAGGCAAGAATATCCGATTTTCCGCCAAAACCGCCAATGCGCTCTATACCTTTTATGAAATTGGCAAAGTATGTCGATTTCGCTCTGTCCAGTTCCTCCTGGGTTGGACCATTCTTAAGGAATTCGTTCATGATATCATGCAGCTTTTCCTCTACGTAGTGAATATCCACTCCTTTTTTAGCATTTACCTGAAGTACATATCGGCTGGCCAGTTCGGATGAGGCCTGAAAAGCATTAGCAGAGGTTGCAATCTGATCTTCATAAATTAATTTCTTATATAATCTCGAGTTTTTACCGGTAGATAGTATAGAAGAAATAATATCAAAATGAATGTCTTCTTTACTTCCGTATTGCGGCGTATTCCATATTACATTAATCCGGGCCTCGGGAACGCGATCCTGGTAATACTGGCGTGTATTGGACGGGTGAAGCGGGATATTAACTTCCGGCCGAACCACAGTTGGCCCTGATGAGATATCGCCGAAATAAAGCTTTACTTTTTCAAAAACTTCCTGGGCATTTACATCTCCCGCTACGGCAATTACCGCATTAGCGGTTCCGTAATATGCCTTAAACCACTCGTATACATCGTCTAGCGAGGCCGCATTGAGGTCTTCCATTTCACCGATTACCGTCCAGGAGTACGGATGCCCTTTCGGGTACATCGCTTTCGTTATAAGCTCCCATTGTTTTCCATAGGGTTGGTTTTCCCCCTGCCGCTTTTCATTTTGAACCACCCCGCGTTGCTCATCCAGTTTTTCCTGGTCGATGGCTCCCAGTAAATGCCCCATTCTGTCCGATTCCAGCCAAAGCACCTGATCCAGTGCGGCTACAGGAACATTTTGGAAATAATTGGTTCTGTCGGTATTGGTGGTTCCGTTGAGATCGGTTCCTCCAATGCGTTCCAGCGCCTGGAAATAATCGTCATTGAAGTTTTCACTCCCGTTAAACATCAAATGCTCAAAGAGATGGGCAAAACCACTTTTTCCGGGTTTTTCATTTTTGGAACCTACATGATACCATACATTAACCGCTACTATCGGTGCCTTATGGTCTTCATGTACAATAAGGGTAAGTCCGTTATCAAGAATAAATTTTTGGTACGGGATATCGATATCCCCGGCGCTGAATTTAACATCTTGCGCTAATAAACTCATGGAAGTCATTACGAAAAACAACCCCAACAAATATCTCATTTTCATGGGTAAAAAAGTTTAATGATTGATTTTATGATTTTACCCTGGTAAGATACAAATTAGAATGAGAATTACGGACTTAATTATACCGTAAAAAGAGGTTTTTTTGCCATGAGATTGTACACCGCTTCGGAAACTCCTTTTAAAACAACTTCGTTTTCAGGATTCCGGATCACATCGTCAATCAGGTCTACAATAATTTCCATATCCTCTTCCTTCATTCCACGTGTAGTGATAGCCGCTGTTCCAACACGTATTCCGCTGGTTACAAAAGGGCTTTTATCATCAAAGGGAACCATGTTTTTATTTACGGTAATATTTGCTTTCCCCAGGGCTTCTTCGGCCTGTTTTCCGGTAATATTTTTATTTCTTAAATCGATAAGCATCAGGTGATTGTCGGTTCCTCCGGAAATAATATTATATCCTTTGGCAACAAAAGCTTTGGCCATTGCCTGGGCATTGCTCCGCACCTGTAAAATATAATGAAGAAATTCATCGGTAAGTGCCTCTCCAAAAGCAACGGCCTTAGCCGCTATGATATGCTCCAAAGGCCCTCCCTGATTACCCGGAAAAACAGCACTATCCAGTAATGATGACATTTTTTTCAGCTTCCCGTTTTTTAAAGTAAGTCCAAACGGATTTTCGAAATCCTCCCCTATCATGATCATTCCTCCGCGGGGGCCCCGTAAAGTTTTATGCGTAGTAGTAGACACAATATGGCAATGCGGAAGCGGATCGTTCAGTATGCCTTTGGCTATAAGTCCCGCAGGATGCGATATATCGGCGAGTAAAAGTGCACCGGTACTATCGGCTATTTCCCTGAAACGTTTGAAATCAATATCTCTTGAATAAGCCGAAGCTCCCGCTATTATCAATGCCGGTTTTTCTTTATGTGCAATGGCTTCAATAGTATCGTAATTTAAAACTCCGGTTTCTCTTTCAACTCCGTAAAACACGGGATTGTACAACTTCCCTGAAAAATTCACGGGAGAACCATGAGTCAGGTGCCCTCCGTGAGATAAATCGAATCCCAAAATCTTATCTCCGGGCTTAAGACATGCGGCAAAAACTGCCGTGTTAGCCTGTGAACCGCTATGGGGTTGCACATTTACCCAACTGGCTCCGAATAACGACTTGGCCCGATCGATTGCTATGTTCTCTACCTGATCTACAATCTCACAGCCGCCGTAATAGCGTTTGCCAGGATATCCTTCGGCGTACTTATTGGTGAGTACCGATCCTGCGGCTTCCATGACCTGATCGCTTACAAAGTTTTCGGAAGCAATGAGTTCTATTCCGTGTAATTGCCTTTCGTTTTCAGCCTGAATTAAATCAAAAATTTGTTGGTCGCGTTCCATTGTACTATATTTCTGTTACGGAGCATCAAAAATAGTAATTACCCCTTCATAATAATAGGAAAATAATATATTTGAACAATATTTTATCAAATACTAATTAACATAACAATATGCCACATAAAACCAACGATCCGAATAGGACTTCCTGGATAGAAGTACCTCAGGATTCCGACTTTCCTATTCAAAATATTCCATTTGGCGTTTTTTTAACGCGGGACGATATTATTACTATCGGAACACGTATAGGAGATACTGCCATAGATTTGGGGGCTTTGCATCAATTAGGGTATTTTGAAGGAATCCCTTTGACTGATGATATTTTTCTCCAGGATAGCCTGAATGATTTTATTTCTGATGGAAAAAAAACATGGAGGCTGGTGCGAAACCGCATAGGTGATATTTTTGATAGCCATAATCACGGTCTGAAAGATAATGAGGATCACAAAAAGATTGTTCTTTTTACCTTGGATGAAATTGAGATGCAATTACCGGTACAAATAGGTGATTATACCGATTTTTACTCCAGTAAGGAACACGCCACTAATGTAGGTACTATGTTCCGGGATCCTAACAATGCCCTATTGCCAAACTGGTTGCATATTCCGGTAGGATATCACGGGAGAAGTTCATCGATAATCCCGTCGGGAATCCCGGTACACCGTCCGCTGGGGCAAACGCTTCCCGCCGGAACGGACTCACCGGTTTTTGGTCCGTCCAAACTGGTAGATTTTGAACTGGAAATGGCTTTTATTACCACCGACGCTAATCTGCTGGGAGAACCTATCCCCGTAGAAGAAGCCGAGGATTATATTTTTGGAATGGTATTATTTAACGACTGGAGTGCTCGTGACATTCAGAAATGGGAGTATGTTCCTTTGGGGCCGTTTCTGGCCAAGAATTTTGCCTCCTCTATTTCTCCCTGGATTGTAACCATGGATGCGCTGGAGCCCTTTAGAACTGAAGGCCCCGTACAGGATCCGAAACCATTACCCTATTTACAGGTATCCGGAAAAAAAAGCTATGATATTCACCTGGAAGTCGATATTACACCCGATAATGGTGCGCCTGTAACCGTTAGTAAATCTAATTTTAAGTATATGTACTGGAGTATGGCGCAGCAATTGGCACATCATACCGTTAACGGCTGTAAGATTAATAGCGGCGATATGATGGGGAGCGGTACAATTTCCGGGCCTACGCCGGATTCGTATGGCTCTATGCTGGAGCTTACCTGGCGCGGAGAAAAACCTATTACTATGAGCGATGGGACCCAGCGTAAATTTATAAACGATTTTGATACGGTAACCATGAGAGGTTTTTGCTCCGATGGGAAAACCCGGATAGGTTTTGGAGAAGTATCCAGTAAGCTATTACCGCCGTTTGAATCGAAAAATAATTAAAAAAAGTCCCTGAGGGGGCTTTTTTTGTACAGGATTGAAATTATTTTAAAAGTAGTACGTTCTAGTTTGGCATTGTAATTGGAAACAATATGCTTAAACCCCTAAAATCAGGTATTATGAAAAGACAACTACTTTGGGTGTTTGCCGTGATAACTGCATGTAGCACCGTAAAAAAAACACAACAAGCCCTGAATTCCGGTGATTTTGACAATGCTATTAATTTGGCAGTGGAAAAACTTCAAAACAACCGGACAAAAAAGGGGAATCAGCCTTATGTGTATATGCTGGAAGAAGCCTTTGCCAAAGCTTCTCAAACCGATCTGGAAAGAGTGACTTTTCTGAAAAAAGAGGGAAATCCGGAACAACTGCGTACCATTTATGAAACTTATGTGGATCTGGACAGGCGACAGGAACGGATTAAACCGCTATTACCTTTGCGATTACTGGACAGAAACAGGAATGCCCGTTTTGATATGAAGGATTATTCTTCCGCCATTATTAACTCAAAACGAAAGCTGTCTGACTATATGTACACCAAAGCCAGTACACGCATGGCACAGGCACGTAACAAATATGATTACCGGAATGCTTATGAGGATTTCTCCTATGTAAACCACATTAATCCAGGTTATAAAAGCGTTAATTTAAAACTTGAAGAATCTCATAGTAAGGGTATTGATTTTGTGTCAGTTAAAATTTTTAATGATACCGATAAAGTATTGCCAAAACGGCTGGAGGACGAATTGTTAAATTTTAATACTTATGGAATTAACGATTTGTGGACAGTATATCACAGCAAGCAGCAATCCGGCCTTCCTTATGCCTATGAAATGGAAATTGCCTTTGTTGATATCGATATTTCACCGGAAAGAGTAACGGAACGGCATATCACCAAAGAGAAGGATATTAAAGACGGCTGGAAGTATCTGAGAGACCGAAAGGGAAATATTGTAAAAGACAGCCTTGGAAACCAGATCAAAGTAGATCGTTACAAAACGGTTCGATGCGATTATTACGAATTTACACAATTCAAGGCAGTTAATGTAACGGGAAAAGTATCGTATACCGATCTGGATACCGGACAGGTGTTACATTCCTATCCGCTTAGCAGTGAATTTGTATTTGAGCATGTGTATTCTGATTATGACGGGGATAAAAGAGCATTGGATAATGATTTGTTAAGATTAACCCAATTACATGCTGTTCCTTTTCCAGGTAATGAACAAATGGTGTACGATGCTGGAGAGGATATCAAGCAGCGAATAAAACGTATATTAAAAAAACACCGCTTTAACTAAATAACAGGTATTTTTTAAAACTATAAATATCAAAGCCGGACATACCAAAGTCCGGCTTTTTGCATCTTATTATGGAATAGTCATTGTATTCCGCAATTAAACTTCTATTGCATCAGCGGTAATAGCGCCATGGGAGGCGTGATACGTTACTTCTCCTCCTTTAATAATCAACAATTGCGGGCTTTCATGAAAAATTCTAAAGCGATTGGCTATTTCGTTTGACAAGTCTCTGTATTGCAACAGGTCCAGATAATATGGGTCTGCCTTTCTTTCTTCCCATTTATACTCATTTTCGAAAGATCGAAGTACATGACTGCTTATACCACAGCGGGTAGAATGCTTAAAAAGTAACTGGGGCCTGGAATAGGAGGCTTTTACAATTTCATCCAGTTGAGCACTTTCCTTTAAAATAATCCATCGGTTTCTCATTGAACCGTTAGATTCGGTTTCGGAGGTTTGCTTTTTAAAAAGATTACTGAATAACGTCATTTTCTTTAAATTGTATATGAGTTGGGTCGGTATAAACACTAAAAAATTACTCGCTGTCAAAATGTCTTTTAAAATTGGGGTTTTAACGACATTTAGTCATATAGTTCCCAATGGAACAACAATTGATTTGTATTTGCAAAATAACACAAAACACGATGAATTTTAACAATTTCACTATAAAATCGCAAGAGGCCATTCAACACGCTCAGCAACTGGCGCAGGAATATGGCCATCAACAAATAGAAAATGAGCATCTTTTTAAATCTATTTTCGAAGTAGATGAGAATGTATTGCCTTTTTTATTAAAAAAACTAAATGTCAATATTGCTTTGCTACAGCAAATCCTAAACAGTACACTGGAGAGTTTTTCCAAGGTAAGCGGTGGAGATCTTATGCTGTCAAGGAGCGCAGGTACTGCGCTCAATGAGGCCAGTATTCAGGCAAAAAAAATGCAGGATGAATTCGTTTCCATAGAACATCTGATACTGGCTATTTTTAAAAGCAAAAGTAAAATAGCTCAAATACTCAAAGATCAGGGTGTAACGGAAAAAGGGCTGCTGGCGGCCATAGAGGACCTACGCAGGGGAGACCGGGTAACATCGGCTAGTGCCGAAGAGACCTATAACGCCCTGAACAAGTATGCTATTAATTTAAACGAAAGGGCCAATACGGGGAAATTAGATCCGATCATAGGAAGAGATGAGGAAATACGACGCGTTTTACAAATTCTTTCGCGGCGTACAAAAAATAACCCCATGCTTGTCGGCGAACCCGGTGTTGGAAAAACAGCCATTGCAGAAGGATTGGCCCATAGAATCATACAAGGAGATGTTCCGGAAAACTTAAAGGACAAGCAAATTTACTCCCTGGATATGGGGGCTTTAATTGCAGGAGCCAAATTTAAAGGGGAATTCGAGGAGCGTCTGAAGGCGGTAATTAAAGAAGTGACTTCTTCAGACGGCCATATCGTACTGTTTATTGATGAAATCCATACACTGGTAGGTGCCGGAGGCGGACAGGGAGCCATGGATGCCGCTAATATTTTAAAGCCTGCTTTGGCACGGGGAGAATTACGCGCTATAGGGGCTACCACGCTGGATGAGTATCAAAAGTATTTTGAAAAAGATAAAGCCCTGGAACGTCGTTTTCAAAAAATTTATGTGGATGAACCCGATACCGAAAGTGCGATCTCAATTTTAAGGGGGATCAAGGAAAAATATGAAACCCATCATAAAGTACGTATTAAAGACGAGGCCATTATTGCGGCGGTAGAACTCTCTCAGCGCTATATTACCAATCGGTTTTTACCTGATAAGGCCATTGACCTAATGGATGAAGCAGCTTCTAAACTTCGAATGGAGATCAATTCGAAACCTGAAGAACTCGATGCTCTGGATCGCAAAATCATGCAATTGGAAATCGAAATAGAAGCTATTAAACGAGAAGATGATGATGAAAAACTGAAATTCCTTAATTCGGATCTGGCCAATTTAAAAGAGGAGCGGAACGATATATTTGCCAAATGGCAAAGTGAAAAGGAAGTCGTAGATCAGATTCAATCAACCAAAGAAGCCATCGAACAATACAAGATGGAAGCGGAACGCGCGGAACGGGAAGGCGATTATGGAAAAGTAGCTGAGTTGCGCTATGGGAAGATCAAGGAAGCCCAGGAGTTACTGGAAACTTATCAGAAACAACTGGAGGCACAGCAGGAGCATGCCCTGATTAAGGAAGAAGTTACTAATGATGATATTGCGGAAGTGGTGGCCAAATGGACTGGAATTCCCGTTACTAAAATGCTGCAAAGCGAACGTGAAAAATTATTAAAACTGGAAGATGAACTGCACAAACGTGTCATAGGTCAGGAAGAAGCCATTCTGGCGGTATCTGATGCTATCAGGCGTAGTCGGGCCGGCCTTCAGGACGCCCGGCGTCCGATTGGTTCTTTCCTGTTTCTGGGAACTACCGGAGTGGGGAAAACAGAACTGGCCAAAACGCTGGCTGAATACCTTTTTGACGATGAAAATGCCATGACAAGAATAGATATGAGCGAATATCAGGAAAGGCATTCCGTAAGTAGGCTCGTCGGGGCTCCTCCCGGTTATATAGGATATGATGAAGGCGGTCAGCTTACCGAAGCTGTACGCCGTCGCCCCTATTCGGTTGTATTACTCGATGAGATCGAAAAGGCGCATCCGGATACCTTTAATGTTCTCTTACAGGTATTGGATGAGGGACGCTTAACTGATAACAAAGGAAGGGTGGCCGATTTTAAAAATGCGATCATTATAATGACCAGTAATATGGGGAGTCACCTTATCCAGGAAGCTTATGAGGCCAATGATGATATGCATATTGCCACTGAGAAAGCCAAAGAAAGCGTATTGGGCTTGCTCAAGCAGTCCGTTCGGCCGGAATTCCTGAACAGAATAGATGATATCGTGATGTTTACACCCCTTACGCGTTCCAACATAAAAGATATTGTAAAACTTCAATTGGAGCGTGTTAAGGAAATGGTTTCGGGCCAGGGAATTGCCCTGGATGCCACTGAGGAGGCCATTACATATCTCGCCGAAAAAGGATTTGACCCCCAATATGGGGCACGTCCGGTAAAACGGGTTATCCAACGCGATGTTCTCAATATGTTGTCAAAAGAAATTCTAAGTGGTAAGGTACAAGCAGAAAGTGTAATCCTTCTCGATGCTTTTGACTGTCAGTTGGTTTTCAGAAACCAATCGGATCTGGCGGCTAAAAATTAAGACACTTCACTCGGTAAAAACCGCCCTCCGAGGCGGTTTTTTATCTTTCGTATTTATTTCCCGAACCCAAAAAAACATATACAATTTATTGTGTACCTTGCTAAAACAATCCTTATCGGATTATTTGAAATAAACTCCTGGCGAAATATATGGCTTTTACTCAAGAAGATTTGTATGAACTCCCTGTTTCATTTTGTAGTAAAAAAGGGGAAACCTGGGTAATTGTGGGACCCTGCTCCGCTGCTCCCTTGAAAAAAAGAAAAATCCCGCTGGATGGACGGCAGTATAAATGTGCCGGTCACCTTATCCTAAAAAACGGAACTAAATTAAGAGCCAGTTTTTCAATAACTACGGTAAATTTTGATTTTATCATAATGAATTCGGTTTACATCCCTGTGAACGGATCCTGGTACAAATGGAATGAACCCGAATTACCGGCTGCACTCGGCATCAAAGGATCGGATTTTGTACCTTTTATGTGGAAAACCGACAAACCGCTGGATTATCACGTAAAGGCACCTTACCCTATTGCCGAACGATTATTAAAGAAAAACAATATTCAGTAATCAATACATCTTCATGCAAAAAACACTATTACTATTAATCCTTCTTTTAAGTCTGATAAGCTGTATCGACAAAAAGAACCATCATACCGGGCAAACAGACCCGGAAAAACAGGAAGGAATTCCTTCCGGATCGGTTCAAAAAAAAGAAGCGTTAACAGGCCTTGAAGAAGAGGAAATTATCAGGAATAAGGTTAACCAATGGTATCTGGAAGAACTTAAAAAGTGCTCGCAGGATATTGATATGGTAACCGATTTCAACGGAAAAAAGGAGTTTTGGGAGATATGTGACACCGATCTTAACAATCGTATTATCAGCATCTATTCGTATAAAGATTCGACCCTGTTTAGTGAATTGTACTTCGTTAAAGACGGGCAATTTATTTATGCGGAGGAATCCGAACAATACATGCCTCTTAATAATTATCCGCGTCAATCCTGGACCTGTCAGTTTTATATAAACCAGGGGGAACTGGTTTCCCTCATGTCTTTGGGGCATGGAAAAACGGAGGATGACACCTGGAACCCGGAAATAATTTTAGAAATGTATAGCAACCGGCTTGAAGAATTAAACCAAATTAAAGGCCATAGCACTCCTTAATATACCCGGTTTTGCCAATCGGGATATACGGAACTTTAGCTTCAGGCTAAGATCTCAATGTATAAAACACGTCTTTAATTCCAGATAAAAGATGAACTACAACAACAAAAAATTCAAACCCGTGAGTAATACCGAAAATGGAGAAACATCGGGTGATACCATTTTTCACTACCGGCAACGGGATAATTTGCTAACCTGTACGTATTCTGGCGGTGACATAGTAAAAGGGCATCTCATAGGATTGGTGAATGATTCCGGTATTATTGATATGAGATATCATCAGTTAAACAGGAAGGGGCAGTTAATGACCGGGACCTGCGAATCACATCCTGAGGTCCTCCCCGATGGAAAAATCCGATTGCATGAACACTGGCAATGGACATCCGGCGACAAATCAAAAGGATACTCCGTTCTCGAGGAAATATAATGCGTAAAAGCTTATACGAATAAAAAGGCATAACTTGACAGATGTTCGTTAAAACTTTCATTTTAAATTGTTTAGCCCTGGTAAAAATATGGAAGTATAGAACAGTTTTGGTAAATTTGAACACAACCATTTTATAAAAGCTATATCTTATTAAAAAAAGAACTTATGAAACTTAATATCATATTTCTAATAGGGATTTTCATATTTTCCGTAGCCTGTAGTAATGATGAAAATACTGCTTTAAATATCGATGGAGAATATTCGGGAACTTTTCAAAGGGATAACAACATTGCCCGTGTTGAAATTGAGTTTATAAATGAAACATTTTCGGGAAATAGCATCGGAGATGGTTATGCGATACCCATTTATTACGGTGCGTATTCCATTGACAATGACATCATAGTCTTTAATAACAAGCAATTGATTTTACCCGCTGTTTACGATCCAAGTACGCTTCTGGATGGAATGTGGAATTTTACATTTGACAAGAACGTATTAACCATGACAAAATCAAATGGAGATCAATATATCTTAATTAAAAATTAGTGCTTCTATCCGGTACGTTTTACACACGGTACCGTTAACATTTATATTTTCTTACAATGAAAAGTAGTTTTATAATTATTATTTCGCTTCTGAGTTTATACACCATGAAAGGACAAAGTGAGCATTTACCCGACCCGGAAGCTTACTTTACGGCCATTATAGTAAACAATATGGATCAATCCCTGCAATGGTACACTAACACTTTCGGATTTAGCGTTTTAAATAAAACAGTATCTCAGGAAAAAGGATTCAAGCTGGCTAATTTAAAACGGGGAAGCGTTCTAATCGAGTTAATAGAGTTGAAATCGGCCGTATCTCCGTCTGTTTTACTTGAAAAAAATCCGGATTATTCCAGAACCACGGGTTTTTTTAAATTTGGATTTGCAATCCGGGAATTCGATAAGTGGGTAGATTTTTTAAAACGATCTGATGTTGTATTTCACGGAACCGTGGTAACAGATGGTCTGACCGGAAAGAAAATGCTAATTGTTAAAGATCCGGATGGTAATAGCATACAGATATTCGAAAAATAAACGTTTTTTATAAAATGTTCCGGTAAAGGGTCCAGGTCCTGACGGCGCTGATTATTAATAAAATATGATGATAAAAAAAATAAAAGCTTTTGTATTTCTTTTTTTGGTTTCCTTGTCCGCTTTCGCTCAGGAAACCGATAGAGACTCCGTACTCCAATCGTTTGAACGTTATAGAGATGCTATTCTTACCGATAAAGGATCTATAGCGGCAGATTATGTAGATAGCAGAACGATGAAATATTATTCGGATATTTTGGAAAAAGTAAAATTCGCCGACTCGGTAGAGATAAATTCCATGGGGATTATTGATAAGTTAACCTTATTAAGCATCAGACATAAGGCCGCGAAGGAAGAACTTATCTCCTTTAACGGCAGGGCTTTGTTCGAGTATGCGATTAAAGAAGGAATGGTCGGTAAAAACAGCGTGATGAATACTTCTTTAGGGGATGTCTTTACCCAGGGAGATTTTGCCAAGGCCGAATTGGTTGTCAACGATCAAAAAACTTCCTTTTACTTTCACTTTTACCGGGAAGAAAATATTTGGAAGCTGGATATTACGCACTTATTTTCGGTTGGAGCCATGAGTCTGAATAAAATGATTGAAGATAGCGGAGAAACCGAGAACGTTTTTATTCTAAATATTCTGGAAGTCCTGACGGGAAAAAAACCATCGAAAGATATTTGGAAACCGCTTATATAATACTCACCACGCGTATAAGGTACCAATAGATGCCCGGAAAAACACCACTTACAGAAATCGCGTTATTATTTTTTAAGTTGGGAAGTATTGCCTTTGGAGGCCCTGCGGCTCATATTGCGATGATGGAAGACGAGGTTGTCAAAAAAAGAAAATGGATGTCTCAGGAACATTTTCTTGATCTGGTTGGTGCCACTAATCTAATACCGGGGCCGAATTCAACCGAAATGACTATGCATTGCGGGTATGAAAGAGCCGGCTGGAAAGGTCTTTTTGTTGCGGGTTTTTGCTTTATTTTCCCTGCCGTTCTTATTACTTCTGGCCTGGCCTGGCTGTACCATGTATATGGACAACTCCCGGAAGTAGCACCTTATATTTACGGAATTAAACCGGCAGTAATTGCCATTATCGTCATGGCTGCCTACCGTCTGGGAAAAAAGGCGATTAAAACCGGCTGGTTGGCTTTACTCGGAATTATAGCCGTGGTAGCTTCTTTAATAGGAGCCAATGAAATCCTGATTCTTTTCGGGTGTGGTTTGCTTGGATGGCTTTTTTTTGTTTTTAAGAACACACGAAATACACTACACGGTGTTTCATTGCTTCTTTTTTTCCAGATTGCAGATCCTGTAAAGGCAGGGACTTTAAAAATATTTCTTATTTTTCTGAAAATCGGAGCTATTTTATACGGTAGCGGATATGTTTTATTTGCCTTTCTCGATTCCGAACTGGTAAGCAGGGGTTGGCTAGACAGGCAGGAGCTTATTGATGCAGTAGCCGTAGGGCAAATTACACCGGGACCGGTTTTATCAACGGCTACCTTTATCGGATGGCAAATGCATGGGGTTTCAGGCGCACTAGCTGCTACCATTGGTATCTTTCTTCCCTCCTTTCTCTTCGTACTTATATTGAATCCGTTAATCCCCAAAATGCGAAAATCCAGAATTATAAGGGCATTTTTAGATGCGGTAAATGTTGCAGCCGTTGCTTTAATCATAGCGGTATGTATTGAAATGGGAAGAGATACTCTTACCGATTGGCGGACTATTTTAATTGCTTCCATCAGTCTGATCGTGGTTTTCTTTTTTAAAAAAGTAAATAGCGCTTTTGTAGTACTGGGAGGAGCGCTTATGGGATATCTGCTCACTTTTCTATAACTTCTTGTACAAGGCCGGCATCTAAATGCCGATTACTTCTAAATAATACCTAAATTTAGTTTCAAATTTATCGTTATGTATTCTCCGTCTTCTCTAATGTCATTGATAAAAGTTGTTTTTTCTCTATTCATCTGTCTCTGCTGGAGTTGTATCACCAAAACACCTCTGAATGAAACCGAGAAAACAGATATAAGCGCGCAGGTCGAGCAAATGTTAACCGACTACCATCAAACCATAAATACCCATGGATTGATGGCGGAATTTGACTTCCTGGATGCTTCTGAGGATTTTTTCTGGAATCCGCCGGGTTTTAGTACTACACTTTCCTATGATGATGTTAAAAGTGAAGTGACAAAAAATGCAACGCTTTACAAAGCTGTTTACTTCCGGTGGGATACCCTGAAAATTTATCCCCTGTCAAGATATATCGCCGATTATACAGGGATTGTATCGGGTAAAATGACCGATACCGCAAATCGTGTTGTAAAAGTGCGAATGATGGAATCAGGAACCGCTATTAAAAGAGAGGATGGTTGGAAAATTCTTAACGGACAAACAACACTCTTAGATTAAAAAACAGCACCAAAAAAATAATAACCCACTAAAATTATAGCATGTACAGACCTCTAGAGAGGTTTATAAATTTGTATAACCCGATTAAAGCGATCGCATTTTATAAATGGATTTTGCTGTGAGCTTTCCGTACCCGGTAACGGGCTGTATTCAGGAATTTTCGGAATGCAAATGGGTTGTGTTTGCTAGAACACAACCCATGGTACAGGTAATTGAATAAATTGTGTACTTATCGAATTCTTTTACTAACCGACTGCTTATCGGTGCGTTTTCCCATAGCCCATATAATACTCAATTGGGCAGTCATATAATCTACATTCCCATCGTTAAATAAACGGTGGTAGTCTACACCAAACCTGATGGCAAACGGGCCTGAGGCTAAAGGAACTAATCCTCCTATCCCCACATTCGCTCCAACATTCGAGCCAGTCCCCGATTTATTCCAGTAATAACCGGGGCCGGCCTGTACATATCCATACCAACCGGAAGGCATTAAGGTATAGGCCTGTGCATTAGCCGATAGATTAATCCACCAGGTATTATCCAGTCCGGATGAAAAATCAGCAGTAAACTGACTCCATCCTGCCATTAAAACAGCATTTAAATTAGGCCGCAAAAGATACGTGGCATCCAGTCTTAAATGAATATTGGCATCGGCATAACTATTAAATTTCCCCAAAGGATGCGAAGATCCTACATGGAAGCCCATGAGCATCTTTTTATCCTCACTTATTTCCCATGGCCAATCAGAAGAGCCTCCTTCCTCAGGTTCATCCGGATCCTGTGTAAGCCCGGGGAACGACCAGGATAAATACAGATATCTGGTAAACGGTTCATTAAACGATGAAACTCCTGTAACCGTAAGGTTTGCAAAGTAACCTCCGGGCATATTATGCATAAAGAGTTCTCCGTAAATAGCATCTGCATTTTCGCCATCTTCGTGCAAACCATTATCCTGCAGATTTATGGGTACATGGGTTTTATCGGGTAAAACCACATGGCCTGTAACCGTACAATTTAAAACCGGTCCGGAATCGCCGACAACAACCCGCAAAGGAATCTCATAGAATCCCGGAGAAGATTCCGAAATCACACCGGCTTTTCCCAGGGCCAATAAATCGGTAATCCCCGATCCTATTACCATAAACTCAAAAACATCCTGAGTTCCGAGATCAACCGTATAATAATACCAGCCCGGTTGGGGATCCCTTATTTTAAATATTTTATGACTCGGGTCGTTTTGTATGGTAAGCAGAGGCGGATTTGGTGTTATGGGAACTAGATTAGGCCTGTACATGTTGACCTGCTCGATAGCGTACTTTTTATTCCAGTGAAAACCAATAGATACGGATTCAAAACCCTGGGGTATATAAAGAGAATCCACGCGAACGTATTTTTTATGGGAAAGTATCGCCGAGTGCTGATCGAAAGGTGCTGCCACCGCTGCTATTTCCAGCGGAATACCTTCCTTATAGTGAAAGCGCTGTTCTCCCCGCATCTCTTCATCAATATACTTATACACCGATGCCAGTCTGCTTATTAGACCATAGGAAGCGGTACCTTCGTACATATTAAAAAACTGACCTCCGGTTTGCTGTGCAATATCCATAAGGAGTGCAGCATCGGCATCCTGCCCTACGGCAATTGTATGTATGGTAACATGGGGGTCGTTAAGAAGCACATCCGGTTTAATAGGTAATACCACGGGAGGGCCCGCCTGTACTTTCTCCCAGTAAGGCGCTAAATTCTCCATTCCGTCCGATAATAATATTATTTCCCAGTCGTGGTTTGCATCAGCCTCCTGCTGTAACTCGGTAAGTGCTTCTTTTATTCCCGCACCAATAGTGGTCTGATATGGAAAATATGTCCCATCCGGATTTATATTATTTACCACATCAATAGCCAGATTACGATTATCGGTCATAGAAGCTGCATCAAAGGCATCGGTCATAGCCCAATCGGTTCGGGCCATCTCATTTTGTTCGATATTCCCATCCCCGTCATCAAGATTACGTTTAAAGGAAGTAACAGCAATCTTATCGTTATCTTCGGAAAGATTGATAAAGAAATTCGCCGCTGCTCTGGCAGCGTCCATTTTTTCGGTTTCATAGGTTTCAGTAACCGAATTATAAAGCATGGACGTTGTGCGGTCAATGGCCAGCGATCTGTCGAACAGGCGTTCCGCATCGTACTCGAGCGAAGCTAACTCCGTATCGGATATTTGAGGATCGCTTGTTAAAGCTACTTCCAGAGCATATAGTCCATCAGGTTTGGCCGGCATTTGCACCAGCAACCAGTATTCTTCTTCTATTTTTGATCCGGTAATTATGCTGGAAGGATCCAGCACTACACCATCTACGGTAACCGTAAAATCTGTAGGCAGTAACCCGTCTAAAGCAGTACTGGAACGGATTTGTATCAGTACTTTTCTACCTCCGGTTGAAGAACCGGCATAAGCCACATTTCCGGATTTGGGATATACAATATCCAACCCCATAGTCAGGTTTTCATAAAACTGATTGGGGCCACGCCCAAATCCATTTCCGGAAGGAGCATTGTCATTCCCGTCCTGCCCGGTTAAATACAAATCCAGGTCTCCATCCAGGTCAAAATCCAATAAATCTGCGGAAAGTCTTTGATAAGTACCGGTATGTCCGGGTAGTACGGTAGAAGAATTACCTCCTGTTATTTCGGTAAAATTACCACTTCCGTCGTTGATAAAAACAGGTACGTTATTCGGTAGGGTCAATATTCTGGCTCCTACAATATCTACAAAACCGTCATTGTTAATATCGCCGGGCTCGAGGTCGTAAAACGGATTGTTATTTCCAGAATTCGGCAAGACCAGAATTTCATCATAAGTGCATTGAGCTGCCGGATTGGTAAGGCACGGGCTATCAGCTCTGGTTAAAAAAACCCGGACCTCTTCTCTTCCTACTACAAAATCCATGAGCCCGTCTCCGTTAAAATCTGCCTGCTCTCCGGTAGTGGAATCAATAGTAAAAGTTCTGTTTTCCGAAAAATTATTAGCGCCGTCATTTAGGAAAAGCTGGGTACGCACGTCAATAGCATCCGTATTGTCATTATCCCATTCGTTAGCCGCTACCAAATCGTAGAATCCGTCGTGATTAGCATCGAACCAAAATACATCGTGAGTTGAATTCCCCGTACGGCAGGTAATAACAATAGGAGCCGCGAAATTTCCGTTTCCGGTATTTTCAAAAACACGTATCTCCGACGTGGTTCCGTCGCAAAATCCGGTGGCGGTTCGCAATGTCACGGCAAAATCAATATCTCCGTCCTGATCCATATCCACATGGTCAATATCATCAGGGCAACCAATATTCCCAAATGCATTTGCGGGCATACGGGATGCCGTTTCTTCGGAAAATTGTCCGGGAATATTTCCCCGATTATTAATTAATAAACGGATGCGATGATCGGTTCCTCCGGTATTATTAGCCGCGGTCTGTATTAAATCCGGGTACCGGTCTCCATTAATATCGGCAAAATCTGCATCGTAACTGGTATGATCTTCGAAGAAATCTCCTCCGGGATCTATTTCGGTAGCAAATGTACCTGTATCACCTGAGTTTAAAGGTTCAAGTTTTATAGCGGCAAAGGTTTTATCCCGCGCATTTAAGCGCAATACCGAATGTGAATTATTTTGTTCGTTATTCGAATTATTATCACTCAAATCCGGCCATCCGTCATAATTTACATCCGTTACTTCGGCATCTTTGGTCCTGGCAGAGTTTAAATTCGGATTCCCCAAAACTACCGATGTATCTTCATCGCTCCCCGAAATGGTGGTTAACTGTCTAAATTCAAGTGTTGGATTTTGCATTTTAAGTACCTGAAACGAAAGTGTATTAGATACTCCGGGAGTTTTATCAACATAAACCTGCAAGGGAGTAGATGCGATAGGTAATGGTACTCCTCCCTCCAGTTTCCCGACCGGAACCCGAATTTTTATATAATTGTCTTTCCATACGTAAGCAATTCCGGCATTCCATACGGTACTTCCATCAGTAAAACTTACTACACTGTTCCCCTGTGAATTTCCAAAATTTGAACCTTCCAGTTCTATATAATCATGTACTCGCTGGGCGGTAGGGCTTACTTTTGTCAAAGATTGTCCGGTAAGACCACAGGGCAGGCCAAGCAATACTAAAAGAATTAATAATTTTTTCATAATGATCGTTATTGGTTATGGTTGTCTTTTTGCTTTTTGTGTATATTTATACGGAGATAAAAGTACCTCCTAACCTGGCCCTGGGAAAGAGGGAAAAAACCCTTTTTTAAAGTATTTTTCCTGTAACTGGTTTTGAATCAGACAATTAAGAACATAGTGTCATTTTTTTTCATTTTGTTGCCCCTTATATTCGAAAAATCAGCGATGGTAAGAACCGCAATGGTTTTCTCTGTGATGAAACCAATTATTAAAAAGAAGTAATCCTTATTCTCAATCCGTTATGAAACCAGAAAACAACCATATCAATTACGTGGAGTTCAAAGCCCACGACCTTGAAAAAACAAAAGCGTTCTACACACTAATTTTTAATTGGGTTTTTACAGATTACGGGCCAACCTATACGACATTTTCAGAAAGCGGACTGGAAGGCGGATTTGAAAAAACCGAAGCACAGATAGTTAATGGCGCTTTGATAGTGCTTTATCACCAGAACCTGGAACAGATAAAAAAACGTACGGAACAGGCAGGTGCAACTATTTCAAAAGATATTTTCTCCTTTCCGGGAGGCAGAAGGTTTCATTTTTTAGATCCATCCGGAAACGAACTGGCCATTTGGTCTGATGTTTTATGAAAAAACACTTATAAAAATGCTTATGAAATTTAATTCGTTTCCCGAAATAAAAACCGATCGTCTTTATTTAAGGCAGTTAATAGTATCAGACTGGGAAATAATCTCTTACCTGCGTTCCGACAAATTGGTAAATACCTATGTAGACAGGCCCAAAGCAGAAACCAGGGAGGATGCTGTTGCTTTTATCGATAAAATAAATAATGGAATTAAAGAAGGACAATGGTTGTATTGGGGAATTTCGCTGAAAGACAACCCGAAATTAATAGGTACCATTTGTTTGTGGAATTTCTCGGAAAACGGGAGAGTTGCCGAGGTGGGTTATGACCTGCATCCAGAGTTCCAGGGAATGGGTATTATGAATGAAGCATTGAAAAACATCATAACATATGGGTTTAAAAACTTAGACCTCGATTTAATTGAAGCCTTCACACATAAAAAAAATGAGAGTTCCAGGCGTTTACTGGAAAAAAATAATTTCGGGTGTAATTTTGATAAAGTTGACGAATACAATAAGAACAATGAGGTATATGAGTTAAAAAATGATCGCATATCGGAATAAAAAGTAATAGGTAATATATATGACATGTTTTTAATGAGACTTTCAAGATGAAAAAAAGTAATAAAAGAAGGATTTTTTTACAACAAGGGTTAAAATTTGGTTTGGCCACCTCCTTAATGAGTTCTTATCTGCTTGCCTGCAATAAAAAATCAAAAACCGGGCTTCCAGGAAAAGAAAGCAATTTCTCAAAACTAAATATACTTATCCTGGGTGGAACCAGTTTTTTAGGCCCCCATCAAATTGCCTGTGCATTACAGCGAGGGCATTCGGTTACTACCTTTACCCGGGGAAAAACACGTCCAACTGTTCACGGAGCGCTTTTTGAACAGGTAACCCAGCTAAAAGGAGACCGGGAAAGCAATTTAAAAGCCTTGGAAAAAGGGAATTGGGATGTGGTTATCGACAATTCAGGACATCGGGAGGCCTGGACTCAAAAATCCGCTTCCCTGCTAAAAGACAAAGCTCATTTATACGTATATACATCTTCAACAGGAGTATATTACCCCTATTTGGGAAATGATATTAAAGAAGATACCAAACTCTTACTGGTAGAGCCCGAAGGCATTGAAGATCAGGAAATGAAACTGGAATACTGGTATGGGGTTATGAAGTCCAATTCTGAAATTGCTGCAAAAAGAGCTTTTGGGAAAGACCGAACTTTGGTTATAAGACCAACTTACATGATAGGGCCGGCTGATAAATCAAACAGATTTATCCATTGGCCGATACGATTGGCTCAGGGAGGTGAAATCATGATTCCCGGAAAAGCTAACGATCCGGTGCAATACATAGATGTAAGAGACGTGGCCGAATGGATGATTCGTATGATCGAACAAAAGAAAACAGGCACCTATAATGCGGTGGGGCCAAAACACTATCAAAATATGTATTCATTTGTCGAGCAGGCTGCAGGGGCATTTACTACCGATAAAACATTTATCAAGATAGACGATTACAATTTTTTGAAAGCGCAACATGTACCTTATCTGGTTCCCTGGATTATGCCTGAAGGGAACAATAAAGGGTCGGCCCTGATAAGTAATGAAAAAGGAATACGCAACGGCCTTACCTATAGAACTCTGGAAGAAACGATCAAGGATACCCATCGTTGGTGGTATTCGGATAGTATAACACCCGATCTGCGTAACGCATTCGAGCAGAATCCGGAAACGGTTTATTTCCGGGAAAGCGATATTATTAAAGCATGGAAGCGTCTTATAAAAAAATAGCCGTATAAATAGACCGGAATGGCTTCTCAAATCCTCATAGAGATAATAATTACGCATTGGATAAGGCCGTAACACTTATTATCGATATCATGAACAGACTTAAATACTTATCTCTTAAATTCTAAAAGCAGTTAAACTTCTGAGGGAATGTATTAAATTTACTGTATATCAGGCATTTACACATATCAACATGCCCGATTTGTTTTACCGGTTACTCGTTACGTGTAAAAAGATCCATAATTTTCCTTGTCATGAGGTCGTTACTCCGAGGGTTTTTTATACTTTTATTCTCTGAAATTATCGGGTTCGTTTAAAATAGTATTGATGTTTAGATTCAATTTTAAGTTTTAAGAATAATCTGCTTTTATATTAAAATCTAAGACCTGAGTTTCAAAATGCCGTATGTAGATAAAATGAAACGAGCATTAATTACCGGTAGTAGCAGAGGGATTGGGTTAGCTGTTGTAGAAAAGCTGATCCAAACGGAATCTTTTGAAGTTATTGGCACTTCTACCTCCGGGAAGCACAGTATAAAAAAAGCAACTTTTACCTGTTATAAATTAGATCTGGGAAGCCAAAACTCCATCGATAACCTGGCTGTATCTCTGGAAGATAAACCCATTGATTACCTCATTAATAATGCGGCCATACTTCTTAAAAACAGGAATGCTCCCAACGTAAGCCTCCAGCAGTTGAGACAGACTTTCGAAGTTAATTTTTTCGGGACTATTCACCTTACCGAAAAATTAATCTCGCAAATAAACCCTAATGGGCATATTATTAATATTTCTTCCGATTGGGGAGCTTTTAGCGGGGTAAACTTCGATGCGCATCAGCCTCATTATAAAATGTCTAAAGCGGCCTTAAACATGTATACCAAACTGTTATCCAGGCGGCTCGAATCAAGGAAAATAACGGTGTCTTCTCTCGATCCGGGCTGGGTTAAAACAGATATGGGGGGTGCTGATGCTCACAGAGATCCCGGTGAGGTAGCAATGGAAATTATTTCCTTACTACAGCACGCTGTTCCGACCGGGAAGTTTTGGCATAAAGGTGAAATACGAGACTGGTAAAAGTGTAGAAACGTTTATAAATGCAGGTACTGCAAACACTTACAAAACTTTGTAGGTACTGCGACGTACAACGCTGTTTAATTAATATGCTAAAATGGAATCTAAAGCCAAAAAACTAGGCGAACTAGCGTCGACCGCCATTTCCGGAAACGATATAAGTTCTTCATGTTTATATGTATCGGCCCTCGCTATTTTGTATGCCGGTCAATATGCGTGGATAGCATTGCTGCTTGTAGGGGTAGTGTTATTTTTATTTAGAAAAGTTTACGGTGAAGTAGTAGGGGCACTACCTTTAAACGGAGGGGCCTATAATGCGCTGCTCAATACCACCAGTAAGTCTATGGCCTCTCTGGCAGCAACACTTACTATCCTGTCTTATATGGCAACCGCTGTAATCTCAGCAAATGAAGCCATGCATTATACACATATTCTAATCACCGGCCTGCCCGTTATTATTGCAACGGTAATCTTACTGGCCCTTTTTACCGGAATCAGTATTATCGGGATTGGAGAATCTTCCAAAGTGGCTATTTTTATTTTTATCTTCCATTTGGGTTCGCTTATTATTTTATCCTGTTTCACAGGATTTTATTTGTTTAATAAGGGTTGGGATATTTTTTTAGCAAATTCCAGTATTCCTTTGAGAGAAGGCAGTATAACTACCGCATTATTTTTTGGTTTTTCGGCAGCCATGCTTGGTATAAGTGGTTTTGAAAGTTCTGCAAACTTTGTTGAAGAACAGAAAAAAGGGGTTTTTCCAAAAACGCTTAGAAATATGTGGATTGTGGTTACCGTTTTCAATCCGCTCATGGCATTCCTGGCATTAGCGGTGCTTCCCATGCCCGTAATTGAACAAAATCAGGAAGCCCTTTTATCGCATATGGGAGGAGTTTCCGGGGGCTCCTGGCTGGCCGTGTTGATCTCTATCGATGCCGCGCTTGTACTCAGCGGTGCCGTTCTTACTTCCTTTGTCGGAGTTACCGGCCTGGTGGAACGCATGACACTCGACAGAATTTTACCTCCTTTCCTATTGAAAAAAAACAAAAGAGGAAGCTCATATCGTATTGCCATTGCCTTTTTTCTTTTGTGTGTATCCATTTTATTAATTACACAGGGAAAATTAAGTGCGCTGGCGGGCGTATATACCATTGCTTTTTTGTCGGTGATGGCATTGTTTGGAATTGGTAATATTTTACTTAAGGTAAAAAGAAAAAACCTCCCAAGACCCGAAAGATCGTCCTGGCTATCCCTGTTAATTGCCATTACGGCAGTAATCTTGGCTATTATCGGAAATGCGATTTTAAATCCCGCTTATTTGGGAGTTTTCTTCGAATACTTCATCCCCACTATTCTCCTGGTACTTATTATGTTGAACCGAACGCTTTTGCTTAAATTCCTGTTACAGGTTATCAAGTATTCCCTTACTCCTATTCAGAATATGCTAAAAAAATCGAATAAAAGAATCTTGCGCCTGATCAATGATATTAATTCCCAGGAGTTTGTATATTTTACCAAAGACGACAATGTGGAATCGTTGAATAAAGTAATGCTTTATATCAAGAACAATGAGCATACCAGGAAATTAAAGATTGTTATGGCCTATAAAAATGGCGAAATGGCTTCAGATCAGTTTGTTTCCGATTTGGATGTTCTTGATAGAGAATATCCGGCAATAAAAATTGAATTCATCCAAATAGAAGATGAATTCGGACCTGAATTAATCAATCGGTTGTCTGCGGAATGGGACATTCCCGTTAATTTTATGTTTATCGGGTCGCCCGGAAAACGTTTCCCTTATAAAATTGAACAATTGGGCGGGGTACGCCTCATTATTTAAAAACAGATTAAACAAGACTCATGTAGCCATATGATACACAAGCTCATTATCACCTTTAGTATTTTCCTCTATGCGGTAGTGGTTCCTTATCTGGAAATAAATAACACACATGTTTTTAATCCGGATTGGACTCCGCATGTTCGCATTCACGAAGTCTGGCAGCTTTTCACCAATTCCGTTATCGGAGCTCTTTGTTTATGGATGGTCTGGCTTAAACAAAAATTAAACCTGAGTGCTATACTGAGCATGATTGTTACGGGAAGTTTTTTGGTAGCCTACCTGCTTCAGGATTTGTATGGAGGTTCTATGAAATATCTGGATGGCAGTGAAAAAACCATTCTGGGTATAAATATTGGTGTTTTCGGATTTGGGATTGCATTTATTCTACTCGCAGTATCTTTTATACTTAGATCAAAAAAAAGAAGTAATTTGACTTAAAAATAAAGAATTACTAAAAAAAGACGATACATGAAATCCATAACTATTTTGGAATTTCCCTCAAATCTCGGTTTAAAACAATTAAAGGAAGACAGAGAGCCCGGAGTATTTAAACTCCCAGAGCACCTCCGACAAAACGGTTTTCATGATCTGCTTGGAGTTTCCATATGCGAAACCCTTCCCCGCTTACCCTATGCTATGGATATTGACAGAACCACTCAGGTAAGAAACGGAAAAAAAATAATTACTTATGCGCTTTCTCAGGTTGACCTGCTGTCGTCCAAAATAAAAGATCCTAATATCTTTTCGCTGGTTCTCGGAGGGGATTGTAGTATTCTTATTGGAAATGCCATTGCGCTTAAGGAAAATGGAAGGTATGGACTTTTTTTTCTCGATGGTCATACTGATTTTTTGTGGCCGGAATACTCAGAAACGGGAGGAGCTGCCGGTATGGATCTTGGAATAGTTACCGGCTACGGACATAATAATCTTACCGATATTAAAGGATTAAAGCCCTATTTTCGAGAGGAAGATGTATGGTGTGTTGGGAACCGGGATTTTGAAGAACCCTATGTAAGTCTTATAAAAAACTCGAATATTAACTATACCGATCTCCATGAGCTCAGAAAAGCATCTATTACAACATGTGTTTCCCGATTTCTAAACCATGTAGAATCGGCTGATCTACAAGGTTTTTGGATACATTTTGATGTGGATGCTTTAAGCGATTCGATAATGCCTCTGGTTGATTCCAGAGTTCCCGGGGGGCTTACATATATAGAGCTGGAACAACTTTTAACGCCTTTACTCAGTCATAAAAAAGTTCGGGGTATGGATATCACTATTTTGGATCCCGATCTTGATGAAGCAATGAAATACACCAGGCCTTTTGTTAAAACTATGACGCGTATTATCCGATCGTCTTTGATGCAATAAATGAAGTGATTTCTTTTTTTGTCTGCTTTGTTCAGTTTAAAAAAGTATTTCAACGATAATGCGGATTCGCGAGTTTTTTTTACTTTTATTTATTATCACATCTGATAAACATATAATACCATTTTTAATCCACAATACCCCTTTATGAAATCACAATTAAAATTAGGCACTCTGGCCATTCTTTTAATGGGCCTTGTAAACTGTGTGCAAGCACAGGAAACCGGGAATTCCGTTCCTGTTATTGAAAACGGAGAAGCCCAAATAGTTCCGGCTTTTCAGGATCCTCAAAAATGGATCCGACATGATTTATGGGTTGAAACCGAATTTGATACGGACGGAGATGATAAACCGGACAGGATGCACGTTTCGGTTACAAGACCCGAACAAACAGATACCGAAGGGCTTAAGCTCCCTGTTATATATGTATCGAGCCCGTATTTTGCAGGCGTAGCTCCTAATGTAGATGGATTATTCTGGAACGTAAAACACGAATTGGGAGAAACGGCACCCGAACGTGTTCATCCGGAAGTAAGACGGATAGGAAAAAGACCGATAATTTCAAACTCTCATCTCAAAAAATGGGTGCCCAGAGGTTATATTGTGGTTCATTCTTCATCTCCGGGTACCGGGCTTTCGCAAGGAGCTCCTACCGTGGGCGGGGATAATGAATCGCTGGCTCCCAAAGCCGTAATCGACTGGCTTTGCGGGCGAGCCAAGGGTTATACAACACCCACGGGTAATGAAGCAGTGACGGCGTACTGGAGCACTGGAAAAGTTGGAATGACCGGTACTTCTTATAATGGAACCATCCCATTGGCTGCTGCCACCACAGGTGTGGATGGGTTGGAAGCCATCATACCCATTGCACCCAACACCTCGTATTATCATTATTATCGTTCCAACGGACTGGTCCGATCACCCGGAGGGTATCTCGGTGAAGATATCGACGTACTATACGATTTTATTCATAGTGGCGATGAATCGAAACGTCCTTATAACAATGCAACTGTCCGGGATACGGAAATGAAAAACGGCATGGACAGAATTACAGGAGATTACAATGATTTCTGGGCGGGAAGAGATTATTTAAACGATATAGCTCCCATGAAGGCGGCACTGTTAATGTCACATGGATTTAACGATTGGAATGTGATGCCCGAGCACAGCTATCGGATATACAAAGCCGCTAAAGAGAAAGGATTGCCCGTACAGATATATTATCATCAAAAAGGACACGGAGGCCCCCCTCCCCTACAAATGATGAATAGATGGTTTACCCGGTATTTGCACGGGATAGAAAATGGAGTGGAAAACGATCCGAAGGCCTGGATAGTTCGCGAACATGATCATAGCGAACACCCTACTTCTTATGCCGATTATCCTAATCCGGATGCTTCTCCCGTTACATTTTATATGACGTCCGGGGCCTTAAAACAAGGGGGATTAGCCCGTGAAAAACCGGAGAGCCAGGGTACGGAAACTTTAATAGATAATCATACTTTTGAGGGCGCTTCACTGGCTAAAGCGGAAACAAGCAAGCACCGCCTGCTTTATGTTACTCCCGAGTTAACCGAAGATATACATATTTCAGGAGTGCCCGGAATAACACTAAAATTAGCCAGTAGTAAAGAGGCTGCAAACCTTTCTGTTTGGTTAGTATCTCTTCCGTGGCAGGAAGACAGTAATTCAGTTATAACCGATAATATTATAACGCGGGGTTGGGCAGACCCTCAAAACCATAAGTCGCTTACGGAGAGTTCGCCACTTGTTCCCGGTGAGTTTTATACCGTTTCATTTGATCTCCAACCGGATGATCAAATTATTCCGAAGGGGCAAAAAATTGGACTCATGATATTTTCAAGCGATAAAGAGTTTACATTATGGCCCGAACCGGGAACTAAATTGACTATTGATCTGGATAATTCTTCCCTTACCTTACCTGTGGTAGGTGGTTCTGATGCATTCAAACAATAAAATAAATAGGCAGACATAAAAAAGATTCCGGCTTTTGGCCGGAATCTTTCCCACTAAAAATTTCTTTTAACTAAAAAGGCCTTTTTAATTTCTTGTGTACAATAAATGATCTACCAAGGTAAAATCCACGCTCCGATCGTCCTTCAATTCGTAAGTAATTAAAAGCTCACCCCAATACTTACCATCTGAAAAATCGGCTATAATCCATTTATGATTTAATATTTTAATCTTATTTATTTTCATGGGATTGCCCGTCATACCTTCATAGGGCACCAAGGGATTATTGCCTTTAGACTCATTGGTTTCCAGTAATTTATCTGCAATATAACCCGCAGGGTCACGCATTTGTAAATCATCGTAATATACCAGGGCATCGTCATTGTTTTCCAGAGAAAAATACTGCATATCCATATTTTTCAGGATTAATTGCTGTGCCGAATCCTGTAATTTTTCTACTTGTGCTTCCAGGGTGCTTATTTTTGCTTCATTTTCCTTAAAGTAATTTTTTGAATTTACATATTGAAAAAGAATTAAAAGCAAGGCAAAAACAAACAGATACATAAAAATGTTGCGCTTCATCGTATTAAAGTTCTAATTGTAAGTTATCATATGCCAGAAAAACGTTTTCCGGTAATTTTTGTTGTACTTCCTCGTGAAAACCGAGCAAATGGCTAATATGGGTTAGATATGCTTTTTTTGGCCGGACTTTTCCGATAAAATTTAGTGCTTCCTTCAGGTTAAAATGAGAATGGTGAGGTTGTTCTCGCAGGGCATTCACAACCAATACTTCTAAGCCTTTTAATTTATTCATTTCATTTTCTTCTACGGTTTTTACATCGGTTAAGTAGGCAAATCGATCTATTCTAAATCCAAATACCTGTAATCTGTTGTGGTATGCATTAATGGGAATTGCCATCTTATCACCCAGCTTGAAAGGAATATTATTGCACACTTCCTGTACCTTCACAGCCGGAGCTCCCGGGTAGCGGTCTTCATCTGCAAAGATATAATCAAAACGTCTTTTTAACTGTCCAATTACTCTTTTATGTGCATATATGGGAATATCACCCTGCCTAAAAAAGAAAGGTCTTATGTCGTCGAGTCCTGCTGTATGATCGGCGTGTTCGTGAGTAAAAAGAACTCCGTTTAATCGCTCAACTTTATGGGTGAGCATTTGCTGCCTGAAATCGGGCCCGCAATCTATCACATAGCAATGGTTTTCCCATTGAACCATAACGGAAACTCTTAAGCGTTTATCTTTCGGATCACTACTCAGACATACCGGATGGTCGCTTCCAATTACCGGAATACCCTGTGAAGTTCCAGTCCCTAAAAATGTAATTTTCAACCGCTAATTTTTTATCAAATTTATCATTTATTTCAACAATAGGTGGGCGATTCTTTTTAACTTTGTTACAATTACAAAATAATACTACTATGGCCATTGTCTTAAAGGGAGACAAAGAGTTTGAAAACATCCCTTCCATTAAAGCGAAAGCACTGAGAATCAACCTTAATGAAGATATTTATGGAACCTTTGCCGAAATAGGCGCCGGACAGGAAACCGTGCGTCATTTTTTCAGATCCGGAGGAGCATCAGGAACTATTGCCAAAGCTATGAGTGCCTATGATAAGGATTTCAGTGATGCCATTTATGGTGTGGAAGATGACGGAAGATATGTGACGGAGGCTCGATTGAAAAAAATGCTGGCGCATGAAACGCGTTTGATGGAAGAAAGGATTTCGAGAGAAAAGCATCCTAATAAATTGTTTTTTACCTATGCCAATACGGTAGCCACTATAGATTTTGCTAAAAAATATAAGGGGCATGGCTGGTTAGGTATTCGGTTTCAGGTAGACCCTAACGAAGATTACAACGAAATTATCCTCCATATTCGTTTTCACCAAAACGAAGCGCGTTTGCAACAGGAAACACTGGGTTCCGTGGGGGTAAATCTTATTTATGGGGCTTTCTACAAACACAATAAACCCCGTAAACTCCTGAAATATCTATACGATCATATCGATAAAGATACTATTGAGATAGACATGATTAATTTCTCCGGTCCCAGATTCCAAGAGGTTGATAATCGGCTTATGAGCTTGCAACTGGTAAAAAATGATATGACCGAAGCCGTGATGTTTGGCCCGGACGGAAATAATATTTTACCGGCTGCATTGCTTTACAAAAAAAATATCCTCGCTTTACGTGGGAGTTTCCGGCCTGTAACCATGGTAAACTTGGATATGTTCCAGAAATCATACGATATTTTTATCAGAGAAAATCGTGTTGAAGAAGATAATACGGAAGTAATCTTCGAGATTACTCTATCCAATTTAAGAGCCGAAGGAGAGATTGACGAACAAGATTTTATGGATAGAGCTGAATTGTTATGTTCTTTGGGACAGACTGTTATGATTTCGAACTTCAAGGAATACTTTAAGTTAGTAGAGTATTTCGGAAGATACACTAAAAATCGTATGGGGCTCACCATGGGGGTCAATAACCTCATAGAGGTATTCGATGAAAAATATTACCGCCATATCAGCGGTGGTATTTTGGAAGCTTTCGGTAAACTGTTCTTTAAAGACCTTAAAGTATACCTCTATCCCATGAAAAATCCGGAAACAGGCTTATTGACAACCAGTAACAATTTGAAAGTACATCCTCGTATGAAAGAATTGTACAAGTTCTTTAAATATAACGGAAAGGTTGTGGATATTTTTGACTTTGATCAGGATATCCTTCATATTTTCTCAAGAGAGGTATTGCAAATGATTGCCGAAGGCAAAGAAGGATGGGAAGCAATGTTGCCAAAGGGTGTGGCTGAGATTATTAAGAATAAAAAGCTTTTTGGTTATGTAGCCTCCGAGGAAAAAGTGGAGAAATAAACGATGAATTGACCGGGTGTTTACACTCCGGTGAAAAACGTCATTAAGCCTAAAAGGTTTTAATGACGTTTTTTTATTCTTTTCCCTGTTTACGGCTTATAATTCCAGAATCTGAGCCGCGTGATTTTTGGTCTTTACTTTATCGATTACATGGGTTACGGTGGCCGCTTCATTAAGTACAAAGGTTTTTCGGTGAATTCCATCAAAGATCCGTCCCATAAACTTCTTCGGTCCCCAAACTCCAAAAGCATCTATAATACTGCGATCTACATCAGCTAAAAGCGGAAAGGGAAAACTGAATTTTTTTCTGAAATTAGATTGTTTTCGCTGTGTATCCGCGCTTACACCATATAAGGTATATCCCGCTTCCTGTAGCTCCTTATAATGATCCCGAAGGTTACACCCTTCTTCCGTACATCCGGGGGTATTGGCTCTTGGATAGAAAAACACAACCGTTTTTTTACCTTTAAAATCTGAAAGAGAAACTTCATTTCCCTGATCGTCCAGCACCTGAAATTCCGGAACACTATCTCCAACTCCTAATGTTTTCATAAGTATTTTATGGTTTAAATTTGAGTTCTATATTTTTGTTAAAAATACATATAAATGACCAAAGCCGAAAAAGCATTGTTTGTAATGCGAACATTAAACGAAATATATCCGGAAGTACCCATTCCATTAGCCCATAAAGATCCATACACCCTGCTTATTGCCGTATTGTTATCTGCTCAAAGTACCGATGCCCGGGTGAATATCATAACACCCATTCTGTTTGAAAAAGCCGATACACCTCATAAAATGATACAACTCTCTCAAGAGGAAATCCGGGAAATTATTAAACCCGTAGGTTTATCTCCGATGAAGTCTAAAGGTATATACGAGCTTTCTCATATTCTGATTAATAAATATGATGGGAAGGTGCCTGTAAGTTTTGAGGCTTTAGAAGCACTTCCGGCTGTGGGACACAAAACTGCCAGTGTGGTAATGTCGCAGGCGTTTGGTATTCCGGCTTTTCCCGTAGACACACACATCCACAGGCTTATGTATCGCTGGGGACTCTCGAATGGTAAAAGTGTTGTGCAAACCGAAAAAGACGCCAAGCGCTTATTTCCTAAAGACCGTTGGAATAAGCTACACTTACAGATTATTTACTACGGACGTCAGTATTCTCCGGCTCGCGGCTGGAATCTCGAAAAAGATATAATTACACAAACTATTGGTAGAAAATCCGTATTAAACGACTATGTAAAAAATCAAAAAACCCGATAAAACGGGTTTTTTGATAGAGTTTAGTTTAAAATGGATTCAAACTTAAGTTCTTTGTACTTAATAACACTTAAAGCTTTAGAGTAATTCAGTATAAACTGAATTGTTTCTTTACTTGGGGACACATTAAAAGTTTCAGAAGAATTACTAGTGTAAAGTTTTGCCATAATCTTGCCGTTTTATATAGTTCTTTAGTTAATAACGGCAAGTTTTTTACTTTATTGTATTTTTTACTTTATTGTAATCCTGTCTTTAATTCGTTAAAACAATATTGTGTTTATCAATAACCTTTCGAAGGTTAATCAGAGCATATCGCATTCTTCCCAATGCTGTATTGATACTTACTCCGGTTGCCTCCGAGATTTCTTTAAAACTCATCTCTCTATAAACACGCATTACCAATACCTGCTTCTGGTCGTCCGGTAATTCTTCGATAAGCCTGCGTACATCACTTTCTACCTGATCTTTAATAATCTGCTTTTCAGCATTAAGTCCGGGATCTCCTATCACCGAAAAAATATTAAAATCATCGCTTCCCTCAAACTTAGGCATTCTGGTATTTTTTCTGAAATGATCGATCACCAGATTATGAGCGATTCTCATAACCCAAGGTAAAAACTTACCTTCTTCACTATAAGATCCCTTTTTAAGGGTTTTAATTACTTTAATAAATGTATCCTGAAAGATATCCTCTGCGGTGTCTTTATCGAGGACTTTAGAATAAATAAAACTGTAAATTCGCTGATTGTGACGATTAATTAATACCTCCAGGGCTCCTTCATCACCTCTGATGTAACTTTTTACCAGAACGGAATCGTCTAAAAATTGATTCATACCACTACTTTTTTTTAGGTTAATTGGGCTCGATTTATACAAAATCGTAAATGATTTGGTCGATTTAAAAAAAGTAGTTTTATGCTATAGGCGCTTCAATTTTAGTTTGTTACTAGATTTCAAATATAACAAAATTCATTTCATCCATACAAATATCCCTTCCCTTTTTTCGATTAAATGTGGTCAAAGTACATATTCTTGATAGTCAAAGTCTTGATTTAATATGTAAAACGTATTTTAAATTATATCTTTGCGGTTTGCGGCCTTATTATGACAAATTTAGAACTTCTTGACCCCAAAAAACACATTCTGATTAAAGGGGCAAAATTACATAACCTTAAAAATATTGATGTTGCCATTTCCAGGAACAAACTGGTAGTAATCACCGGGCTTTCGGGTTCCGGAAAATCCAGTCTGGCTTTTGATACACTCTATGCAGAAGGGCAACGCAGGTATGTTGAAAGTTTGTCTTCCTATGCACGACAGTTTTTAGGCCGGTTGGATAAGCCCAAAGTAGATTATATAAAAGGAATTGCTCCGGCCATTGCCATCGAGCAAAAAGTGAATTCAACAAACCCGAGATCGACGGTAGGAACTACCACGGAAATTTACGATTATCTTAAACTTCTTTTTGCCAGAATTGGAATAACCTATTCTCCTATTTCCGGTAAGGAGGTAAAAAAACACACCGTTACCGATGTAACCAATTATGTGGATACCTTTGAGGAAGGAAGCAAGCTTCTGTTGTTAGCACCCATCCATATTCCGGAAGAACGCAGCTCTCTGCAAACTATTAAAATTCTGGCACAGCAGGGTTATGCCAGAATCAAATATAAAAACCAGGTGGTTCGTATTGAATCTATCGACCATGAAATAGATCACGATTTTCACCTGGTGGTAGATCGTATCGTAGTAAAAAGAGATCAGGATTTTAAAAACCGTCTTGCCGATGCCGTTGATACTGCCTTTTTTGAAGGTAAGGGTAATTGCATTGTGGAAGATCTAAATACAGGAGAAACTACTTTATTCAATAATAAATTCGAATTAGACGGCATTCAATTTCCTGAACCTAATGTGCATCTGTTTAGTTTTAACAATCCCTATGGGGCCTGCCCTCAATGTGAAGGCTATGGCGATGTAATCGGGATTGACGAGGACCTGGTAATTCAGAACACGGCTCTTTCAATTTATGAAAATGCGGTATTTCCCTGGAGAGGGGAAAGCATGAGCTGGTATCGCGATCAACTGGTAAATCATGCCTATAAGTTTGATTTTCCAATACACAAACCCTGGTTTGAGCTTTCCGAAACACAAAAGCAACTGGTATGGGACGGAAACCAGTACTTTACCGGTCTTCATGATTTTTTTAAGGAGTTAGAAGAAAAAAGTTATAAAATTCAAAATCGGGTGATGCTTTCCCGATATCGCGGTAAAACCAAATGTTCTGCATGTAGAGGGAAGCGCCTTAGAGCGGAGGCAAATTATATAAAGATTGGAGGGAAAACCATAACCGATCTTGTGGAGATGCCTCTACGCGATCTTTATTCGTTTTTTAAATCATTACACCTTACCCCCTACCACCAAAAAATTGCGGCGCGCTTACTAAAAGAAATTCACAACCGACTCTCCTTTTTATCAAATGTAGGCCTGGACTATCTTACACTTAACCGGAAATCAAACACATTGTCAGGGGGAGAATCGCAACGAATTAATCTGGCCACATCCCTGGGAAGCAGTCTGGTGGGGTCTATGTATATCCTGGATGAACCCAGTATCGGACTGCACCCGAAAGACACAGAAAAACTAATTGAAGTTCTCGAACAATTGCGGGATCTGGGAAATACGGTAATCGTTGTTGAACACGATGAAGATATCATGAAAGCCGCCGATGAGATTATCGATATTGGTCCGGAGGCAGGGACTCACGGAGGAAAAGTAGTGGCAACCGGTAATTTTAAAGATATCTTATCAAAAAAAAGTCTGACCGCACAATACCTCAGTGGCGTTATGCAAATACCACTACCTCGCGAACGGCGAACCGGTAAAAATCACATTACCATTATAGGCGCCCGAGAGAATAACCTAAAAAATATTGACGTTACTTTTCCTCTAAATATGCTGACGGTAGTTACCGGAGTTTCCGGTAGCGGAAAAAGTACGCTGGTAAGGAAAATTCTTTATCCCGCCATCCTTAAAGAGCTCGGTGGCTATGGAGAAAAAGCAGGTCAGTTTACCGCATTAAAAGGAACATACCATCAACTCAAGTCGGTTGAATTTATCGATCAAAACCCTATAGGCAGATCATCGCGTTCTAATCCGGTAACATATATAAAGGCGTATGATGATATACGTACTTTGTTTGCCAATCAACAACTTTCCAAGATACGCGGATTTAAGCCTAAACATTTTTCTTTTAATGTAGATGGCGGTCGTTGTGAAACCTGTAAAGGTGAGGGAGAAGTAACTATAGAAATGCAATTCATGGCAGATGTTCACCTGGAATGTGAAACCTGTAAGGGAAAGCGGTTTAAAAAAGAAGTGCTGGAAATAACTTTTGAAGGTAAAAATATAGACGATCTTCTGAAAATGACCATCGATAATGCCATTGCTTTTTTTGAAACACATCAACAACAAAAAATAATGGGAAAACTCAAGCCTCTGCAAGATGTGGGGCTGGGGTATGTAACATTAGGGCAATCGTCTTCCACACTTTCCGGCGGGGAAGCACAGCGTATTAAGCTCGCCTCTTTTCTCGTAAAGGGAACCAGTAGAGAAAAAGCCCTGTTTATTTTTGACGAGCCTACTACGGGCCTTCATTTTCACGATATCCAAAAGCTCTTAACTTCTTTTAACGCCTTAATTGCCAAAGGACATTCCATCATCGTCATTGAACATAATGTGGAACTTATTAAGTGCGCCGATTATATTATAGACCTGGGGCCGGAAGGGGGTAAATTAGGAGGAAATCTGGTTGCGGAAGGTACACCTGAGGAAATTGTACAAAACGAAAATTCTTTTACCGGTTTTTATCTTAAACAAAAACTGTAATTCCGGCTGTTCTGAGATTGCCTCGGTACTTTTTACTTTTTATTTTTCTATAACATATTCATTTTCAATTTGTTAAAATTCGTTTTGTTTTTTGGCACGCTGTTTGAAATTATACAGGCATAGCGTTTGCCGAAAAGCTAAAGAGTAGGCATAACCCAAAATTTTTCAGTTATGAAAAGAATTACATTTTTAGTTACAGCCATGCTTTTTACCGGACTTATTTCCTTTGCCGGAGAGCATGCTCATGATGATCACGGAAAAAGAAAAGGGTTATCAACGCGCTATCGTTTTGCACAACCCGTACAGTTTGTGGAACGAGGTGTTGAGTTCTTTGTTTTTCCTAATGGTGAATTGGATTTTAATGCAATTTCCTCAGGGAATTACTATAAGCGTTATCCCCATGCAAACAGAACCGTTAATAAGTACAGAGGGAAATACCGAACGCAAAGGGTTATCAGACCCAGAGTCTCATACGACAATTTTGGTCGCGTAGTACGTGTTGGTCGTTCGTATATAGATTACAACCGTTATGGTCAGATTAAACGTATCGGAGATATTTTTATTCGCTATGACCATCGGGGTCTGGTAAATCAGGTTGGTGGAATGCGTGTTAAATACAATCCGGCCGGTAAACTTATACGTTCAAACGGTCGTGTAAACCAATTAAACAACTGGTGCAGTTGTGACACTTACGAGTGCAATATGAATCATAACCATCGTACTTATTATAACGACGACGACGATGATGATGATGATTGGGAGTACGAACGAAAAAGAAAAAGAAATAAATATTAGTATAAACTCATTTATGAGTGGTTTTTTGGTTGGTTAGTAGGAAACCCTGAGGTCTGTTCATTGCATACTTCGGGGTTTTCTTTAAAAATTAGAGTTCACTTCTTAATTTGGCACGCAACTTGATACACTATTAAATAACCCAGCCAAAAGTATGTCTAACTCAAAAATATTTAATAGCATGAAAAACGCTGTAATACTTTTAGTAGCTGTTTTAACGGGTACTTTTGGCTTGAAAGCTGCGTCCGAAGAAGCAACTCACTTTTCCCGGGGTTATGGAAATTCCTTCATTTTTGTTGAAAACGGCATTACCTTTTCGGTATATCCGGATGGTGAATTTGATTTTTATATAGATCAGGCTTTTGAAGGACGTGTAAATGTTCATGGGCGAAGAGGAAGTTTAAGCCTTACTTTTAACTCCGGTTACGATTATAGTCCTTATGTTCAATACGATGATTACGGAGCCGTAATTCAGGTTGAAAATGTTCCTATTTATTACGATTATTACGGAAGGGTATCGCGTATAGGAGATGTAGACATCTATTATGACAACCGAAGATTATACCGGGTTGGGGGATTATATGTACACTACGATTCGTATGGCGTTTTTAGCCACTGTACGGGTTATATAAATCCTTTTAACAGACGATACGTATATTATCCTTATCATCGTTATTTTGTAAGACCGGCAGTTAGTTTGTGTTTGGTAAGCTACAATCCTTACCGAAGGTACTATGCGCCTGTTAGATATACTTATTATAAGCCTTATGTAAATAATTACAGAAGAACGTATGCAAAAGTTGGAAGAGAATATCGCTATAACAGCCGGAACAGCAGAAGAACTACTTATGTAAATGATAGAAGAGTAACCGAGCGCAGGAGTACTTACCATAGAGACCGAAGGGATCGCCTTGTGCAAAATGATATGCGAAGTGGTTTACGCAACAGGGATGCGTCCGGTAAGCGTCGTGAAATTTCAAGAAAAACTAATTCGGAAAGAAACGCACGGGTTCGAACTGATCATAAAGCAATTAAAGATTCAAGAACCGTAACGGATCGTCGCGATCTCTCTAAAAAGTCATCGGGAAAACAACGCTCAGGTATTACATCCCGGTCGGATTCTCGTTATGAAAATGCATCACGCAGAACCACCCGATCTCAAACGCAAAGGTCAGAACGCCCTCGGGTTAACAACAGCAAGCCGGTACGGAATTCAACACGAGCAGGAAGAACCGTTCAAAGAACCGAAAGAAGCCATGTCCGTCAGCATAGAACCCCCGTTCAACGAAGCCCTATGGCTTCGACATCGAGAAAAACGGTAAACAGGTCGGACAAAAGCGTACAAACAAGAACCGCTACCAGAAGTCGTAAGCCTTCAGCGAACAGAAGCTCTCAAAGAACACAAAAACATGCTAACAGCAGAACCGGTAGAGGAAGGTTTTAAAACCGGTTCTCGTTTATCAAGATTTTTGGTTGGTTAGTTAAAACCCGTGATGTTGTTTTACAACTAGCGGGTTTTACGTTTTACAAGGTTCTGTATTACTCGTACCATATCGTCCGACAGACGAAAGGTATATATCATCCAGAGGTAAACGGCAATAACCAAGATCGATTTAAGGGTAATGTTTATGATCGGATGAAAAGGAAAATTCCAAAAATAAAAAAGTAAAAAAAGTAGTGTAATAATTCCTAAAGTCTTCCAGGTAGCATGAGTAAACGGATGCATTCTGAGTTTATTTTTTACAAATATGAGTTTTGCCGTATTATAGATAACTATAGCAAGAAAAGTAGCAATTGCCGCTCCGTTAATTCCCAGAATCGGAATAAAAATCATATTTAACGACACAATGAGGAATACCAGCAAAAGTCCTAAAACCAGGATGATGGGGTAATGATCTGAGCTAAATAAGATGGCATTGTTATTGCCCAGGAGGTTATCGTATAACTTGGCTGCGCCTATAAGAAAAACTACCAACACAGCTCCCCGGTATGCCTCACTAATTAAAAGATACATTTCATGCAGGTTCAAAACAATAAGCAGGAAGATCCCTCCACCAACAATAAAAAGATTAATAGAGCTTTTTCGATATAAGTTTTTAAGTTCTGCCCTGGCTCCGGAATTCAGTAATTGCGCCGTAAGCGGATAAGTTATTTGATGCATAGCCCTGGCCGGAACAGCTATGACCGTTGCAATATAAACTGCCACCCCGTAAAAAGCTACCTGTTCAATGGGTAAATACTGTCCGATCATAAACTTGTCTATATCCAGAATAAGTACGGCAACCGATCCGGCAAGTATGATTAAAAAGGAGTAATTCAGTACGGTAGGTAAATTATTTGGCCGTTTCCACGTTAATTTAGGTGGGCGTAACGTATAGGCGTACAGTTTCATAAGAACCATTCTAAGTATATATACGCCAACCAGCGCATAGATAAATTCCTGTACTGTAAGCCATTCCAAAAAAACACCAAACAATAAAAGGGTAATACAGATTCGGTGAAAAACTTCCTTTAAAAAGTTACCGTAAACGCTTTTAAACTGTACCCGCGCCCAGGCATAGAATATTTCAAAGTAGGCCATGGCAATAGCTGTTATAAAAATAAGTGCCACATAATTGCCTACAATAGCGTTTTCCCTGGATAACCATGCCGCAATAGCATCATAAGCTATCCATCCGATCAACCCTAAAGGAATAATAAAAATAAATGGTAAAAAAACCATATAGGTAAGAAATCGGTCTTTTTCAATTTCTTTAGCATAGCCGGAGTAAAATTTCACAAGGGTATTATGTACGCCTACAGCCATTAACGGCATCATGATATTAGCCGTAGATAAGATAAACGTTATCAGACCATAATATGATTCGCTCAGAAAATTAGTATATAAAAACAGGGTGTTTAGAGCACCAAAAGCAAACCCCCAATAGGTGGTTAATGTATTCTTAAAAGACTGTTTTAGTACAATTCCCATTTCGGATATTATAAGTCATGAATTTTTTTGGCCAGCTTAGCCGTTAGAGATTTCCGGCTGAATTCTTTTATACCTATCCCATGAGCCTTTAACGATTCATTCTTGAAATCGTTGTACATAGACTCTATATTTTCCCGAAGGCCCTTATAATCTTCATAAGAGAATACGGCTCCTGTATTAGTTTGTTTTATTATTTTTTTCACGTCCCACCTTTCGGGTCCGACAGCCAGAATTGGTCTCCCGGAAGCCATATACTCAAATAGTTTCCCGGGAATAATACCTCGGGTTTCCGGACGATTGATTTCAATTAAAAGCAATACCTGAGCAGCGAGTTGTATCTCCCGAATGGTTCTGTGCGGTTGATATCCGGTAAGTTTAAGATAAGGCGTCAGACCGTGTTTCTCCATGCTGTTAACAACTTCCGAACTGGTGGTTCCTGTGAGAGCCACTTCCAGATCTTCTCCAAAACCTTCTTTTTCACGGGTTAAATCGGACAATACTTTCCATAAAACTTCCGGATTTCTATCGGAAAGCAACGATCCGGTATGCGCCAGTGTGAATTTTCTGCTCAGCGAAGGGCGCTGCCCTGAAAAATCCTCATATCCATTAGTAATCACTTCCGCCGAGCGGCCCGAAAGGCCTTCAAACTCCTGTGCTGTGGTATAACTGGTGGTCACTAAAAGGTTTGCCTTTTGTAACACCTGTTTTTCCAAATGAATATGTTTTCTGGCTGCCGCAGAAGATAATTTTAACTCTTTGTGATATCCGATTCGCGTCCATGGGTCCCGAAAATCGGCTATCCATTTAACTCCGATCTGTTCCTGTAGTTTCATGCCTATTAAATGCAAACTATGAGGTGGTCCCGTTGTAATCACAGTTTCTATATGATGTTCCTTTATATACCGGTTGAGGAATTTCACAGAAGGCTTTACCCAAAATTTACGGGCATCCGGAACAAAAAAATTCCCACGTACCCAAAGCATCAGTTTTTCGGTAAATGACTGCCTGGATTTTGTTATTATTCCGGAGCTTATTTGTTTTGTTTTTTTAGAGGAAATACGGGAAGCCCATTTATAAGGTTCCATAATGGGTGTTTTCAGAATGGTAATTCCCTCGGGGATTTTATTGCTAAGCGATTCATCAACAATAGGATAATGAGCCCCTTCCGGCGTGTAAACTACCGGTTCGATATTAAAATCTCTGAGATACTTAACAAAACTAAGCCAGCGCTGTACTCCGGGCCCTCCTGCGGGGGGCCAGTAATACGTAATTATAAGCACTTTCTTCATTCGTAACTATCCGGATTATTTCAACGCTTATTTTTTCTGATTTCATAAAAAAGTCCCCCCACTATCAAAAGAAGTAATGTGATATTTCCCGCCAGAGAAATAGCTGTTCCTTTCTTTATTACCTGAGGTTCAAATGAAAAAACAATTTCGTGTTTCCCGGCCGGAATGCGCAATGCACGCAAAGCATAATCTGCCCTGAAATGGTCTACGGCCTCCCCGTCTACATGCACCTTCCAGCCCTTTGGATAATATACTTCCGAAAAAACCGCCAATCCATCGTACTTATTATTTGAAATATATTCCAGCTTATTTGGCTCATACCCTTTCAACACAATTGAGGCCGTCGAGTCCGTTTGATATCGATCTTTTAACGAAAACGTATTGAAATCCTCCGCATTTACCAGAGCCGTCCTTCGGGTGTTCAGGCTGTCCAGGGCAAAAAGTTCTTCGTTTCGCGACAACACTGTTTGTACCTCTTTAACAAACCAGGCATTTCCATTAGCTTCGGAATTTGGAATTACTACAGGTTGACCCTTTTCACCGGGTTGGATAAAATACTTAACATTCAGCATATTAAGTGGCTCCAGGTTATTTTTTGATACCTGATACTCAAACAACTCCTGGAGTGCTCTGGGTTTAGCCGCATGATACCCTCCGATTGATTTATGAAAATAAGAGGTGCTGGCTCCATTTAAGCCTTCACGTACATTAAATACCCGGTAATGCCCTTTATCAGATAGTATTGCTTCATCTGTTTGCGTGAGTCTGAAAGGTTGTTCCATTTTTCTCTTACCTACAAAATCATTTTCATTTACATAGCGCCTGTCTATCCCAACCAGGTCAATCAGTATAAGTATTCCCATGAATAGGATTACGTAAGTTTCTTTAATCCTTTTTGTAATAAAACCGAGCAGAAGCGCTGCTGTTGCCAACACTAAAAGAAGCGATCGGATAAGGTCTTGTGTATACACCATTTTACGATCTTCCACGATAACATTCAAAAGCTCATTCCCATAATACTGTCTCAGTGTTCCGTCGCTGGAACCCACAAAATCAAACATTCCTTTACCTAATAAAAGCAATAATCCCAAGCCAAATACGATGGAAAACGACCATTTTAATGCGGTAAGTTTCTCTTCCTTTCTTATTGCTTCATTAAACACTCTAACAAGCGTAAAAACAGCTAGTATAGGCATACACAGTTCAAGTAATACTTGAATAGAAGAAACTGCGCGGAATTTGTCGTACATAGGAAAATAGTCGATCATAAAATTGGTAAGGATCTCAAAGTTTTTCCCCCATGACAGCAATAATGAAAGAACCGTTCCTCCTACCAGCCACCACTTCAGTCTGCCCTTAACCAGGAACAGGCCTAATACAAATAGAAAAACTATCACGGCCCCTACATAGGCGGGAGCGGCCACAATAGGTTGAGCTCCCCAATACAATGGAAGTCCGCTTACAAAATCTTTTGCCTGATTTCTATCAAAGCCCTGCTCTATCAGAAATTCATAAGTGTTTGACTTCTTTCCGATGTTCTCACTGTTAGAACCTCCAAATAAACGTGGAACCAGCAGATTCATCGATTCTGCAATTCCATAGCTATATTCGGTAATATAGGATTTGCTTAATCCGCTATTCATCAATTCTTTAGGCGTTCCATCGGGATTCAGGGTTAATTCGGTTTTTCCCCTTGTACTCCAGTCGGCATACTCTTTAGTTGCCAGCAAACCAGTTGCATTGGTTATAACACCCAGTACTACTGCAATCAACAGAATTCCCACAGACCTGAAAAAATGAGTGAGAATTTGTTTTTTATAAGCGTCTATCAAATATGCCACCCCCAAAACCAGTACTAACAAACCCAGATAGTATGTCATCTGGATATGGTTAGCCTGGATTTCCAGTGCCATAGCTACCGCCGTTAACAAAAAGCCCGGTATATATTTTTTCTGAAAAGTAAGTACGATTCCCGCCAGAACCCAGGGGAAATACCCTATGGCATGGGCTTTGGCATTATGTCCGACTCCCAGTATAATAATTAGATAGGTAGAAAAACCAAACGCCAATGCGCCAATTACAGCAAGCCTCCAATCTACCTTTAAAACCAATAGCAGAAGGTAAAAACCCAGGAAGTACAAAAACAAATAATCGGCAGGTCTTGGTAAGAATCGTATTAAGCTATCCAGTTTCTTTATATAATTATGTGGATATCTGGCCCCCAATTGATAGGTTGGCATTCCACCAAAGGCGCTATCTGTCCAGTACGGTTCTTGTCCTTTTTCATTTCTATAATCCGATTGTTGTTTAGACATTGCGGTATATTGCACAATATCACTTTGATAAATCTGTTTTCCGCTTAATACCGGATTAAAATACAATAAAGAAATTACCACAAACCCTATAAGAACCGCAATATGAGGTAAGGTTTTTTTAAGAGAGATATTCATTTACACTGGATGGTTTAGGTTAGTCAATTTCCTCAAAATCTATATATTCTCCAACTTTTCGGTTAGATTTCCTTTCAGATTCTGGCTGTTTATCAATACTAACCTCGCCTTCTGAGCGTTCTTCATAAGAGGTCTTTTGATCGTTATACTGCCTGAATTTATCGGCAAAATGCTTTTCCGTCCTTTTAGATACGTAGCGTAACAAAGAAGGACCAAAAATATTAGCCAGTATTTTTAGGCCGTAATACACCAACAAAATGATTAAAATGATCTTTAAAAACCACATATACGGATATTAAAATTTAAACTGGATCAAAAATACGACGATCGTTATGTAAAATGCGTATATCTGGGGAAAAATTAATAAAATCTTATATATTTGAATCAACCGTAATGCCATGAAACTTATTTGGAAGATACTTGCCTCCTGCCTACTGCTTATACCTTTTTTAGGGACTTCACAATACACGGATGTGATTAATTCAAATCGGCCGGGGGTTTCGGTTAGTGCTTTTTCGGTAGGGAGAAATGTTGTTCAGGGAGAATTTGCTTTGGGAATGGACAAACAGGAACATGATCGCCTACTGGCAAAGTCAAATATTTTCAACATTGATTTTGCGCTTCGATACGGATTGTTATTTGAAGAACTGGAATTATCATGGGAAGGAAGTTATCTTTTTGATAAGCTTACCGATAACAGTGCCCTTCCTCCTACTGAAAGCAACAGAAACGGATTTAGCAGGCATACCTTTGGGGTTAAATACCTGTTTTTTGACCCTTTCAAAAACCCGGAGAATAACAAACCCAATTTGTATAGTTGGCGAGCTAACAACGGATTTAAATGGAAAGACCTTATTCCGGCTATTTCGGCTTATGTAGGAGTAAATATCAATATATTTGATTCGCCCTATGTGTACAATAATGTTTTCTCCACTACCAGTTCGAATTTTATATTTCACAGAGAAGAGCCAACCATTAGCCCAAAAGTCATGATTGCTACTCAAAGTCATTTGGCGGGAACCTGGGTGGTGGTAACCAATTTTGCTTACGATAAAATTGGATCGGACTATCCGGAGTTCAGCTACGCTTTGGCCGTTACTCATGCCCTTAAAAATCCAAAATGGTCGCTGTTTGTGGAGTACCAGGGGGTAAAAAGCGATCGGTATGCCGATGCTTTGGTGCGAGGCGGAGCAGCGTATTTATGGAATAAAAATTTCCAGCTGGATGCTTCCATGGGAACTAATTTTAAAAACACTCCTTCCAGATTATTTGGAAATCTGGGAATCTCTTATCGCCTTGATTTCCATCAGGATCAGCTAAAGGCAATTGATGAGGGAAAAGAAAGAAGACGCATAAAGAAAGAACAACGTAAACGTAAAAAGAAAAAAGATCATGACAGTCTTCCCGAGCTTCAGGAGGAGGGTTAATCATGTAAAGAGAACCGCTATAGGAATATGATAGAAATAAAAGAAGTTAAGAGCCCGGCAGATCTGAAGAAATTTGTAAAATTCCCATTCAAAATATATCGCGGATCTCCCTATTGGATTCCTCCGATTGTTAAAGGTGAGTTGGAAAGTTTTAACCCTTTAAAAAATCCTGTATTCGAACATGCCGATGCTCGTTTTTTTATGGCGTATAAGGATACAACTGCAGTAGGCAGAGTGGCGGTTATCGTTAATTGGACGGAAGTAAGAGATCAGGGAATTAAAAAAATTCGCTTCGGATGGCTGGATATGATTGACGATATCGAAGTTACGCGAAGATTATTGGATAAAGTAACGGAGATTGGTAAGGAATACCAACTGGATTATATGGAAGGCCCTTTAGGTTTTTCCAATCTCGATAAGGTTGGAGTTCTTACGGAAGGATACGATCAAAAAGGCACTATGGTTACCTGGTATAATCATCCCTATTATGTGCAACATTTGGAAACGCTGGGGCTGGTTAGGGAAAAAAACTACATAGAAGGTATTTTTAATTTTAACAATGTAGACCCGAAATCGTTCAGCAGATTACAGGAACTCATTAAAAAAAGGTATAAACTAAAGGCATTGAATTTTACATCTTCCAAAGATATTATGCCGTATGTGGGAAAGATGTTTGACCTTTTCAATAACAGTTATGATAAACTGGCTTCACACGTAGCTATCTCTGAAACTCAAATTAATTATTTCAAGAAAAAATACATCACCTTCATAAATCCGGAATATATAAAGTTCGTTGTAGATGAACATGATAATATCATAGCTTTTGCCATTGTTATGCCTTCATTTGCCGATGCATTGCAGAAAGCAAACGGAAAACTATTCCCCTTTGGAATTTTCCACCTTCTCAGGGCCCGGAAGAAAAGCAAGGAGGCTGTTTTTTATCTTATCGGAATAGAGCCCTCCTATCAGAATAAGGGTGTAACCGCCATTATTTTTAACGAATATTATAAAGTATTCAGTGAAAAGGGAATAAAAACCTGTATCAGAACCCCGGAACTGGAAGAAAACACGGCGATTCATCAAATTTGGAAAAACTTTAATCCTAAAATTCACAAACGAAGAAGCACCTATAAAAAATCAATATAAAAAAACCCGCTTTAAACGGGTTTCTTTTTTCTGAATATTTTTTGTGTGAGAACCTGATTATTCTCCCATGGCTGCAGCTACCGCAGCCGATAATCGTTTATATGTTCCGTTTTCCAGACGCTCCCGAATAGCAGAGAACGCGTTTAACGTTTCCTCTACATCTTCAAGCGTATGTGATGCCGTCGGAATCATCCTCAAAAGAATAAGCCCTTTGGGGATTACCGGATATACTACAATAGAGCAGAAAATACCGTGATTTTCCCTAAGGTCCTTTACCAATGCCATAGCTTCTGGAATACTGCCTTTCAGATATACAGGAGTTACACAACTTTGTGTGGTTCCAATATCAAAACCTCTTGCTTTTAAACCGTTTTGCAATGCGTTTACATTTTCCCATAACTTCTGCTTCAGTTCCGGCATGGTTTTCAGCATCTCAAGTCGTTTTAAAGCTCCTACTACCAATTGCATTTGTAGCGATTTAGCAAACATCTGCGACCGGAGGTTATACTTTAAATAATCTATTACTTCTTTGTCGGCTGCAATAAATGCTCCGGTACTGGCCATCGATTTGGCAAATGTGGCAAAATAGACATCTATATCGTTTTGCACCCCCTGTTCTTCTCCGGCTCCGGCTCCTGTTTTACCCAGTGTACCAAAACCATGAGCATCATCTACCAATAACCTGAAATTATATTTTTTCTTTAATGCAACGATTTCCTTAAGTTTTCCCTGCTCCCCTCTCATACCGAAAACACCTTCCGAAATAACCAGAATTCCTCCTCCGGTTTGCTCTGCCATTTTAGTAGCACGCTCCAGGTTTTTTTCCAGACTTTCTACATCATTGTGCTTATAAGTGAATCGCTTTCCCATGTGCAGGCGAACACCATCGATAATACAGGCATGCGAATCCACATCGTAAACAATAATATCATCTTTGGTAACCAATGCATCTATAGTTGAAACCATTCCCTGATATCCGAAATTCAAAAGGTATGCAGCCTCTTTATTTACAAAGGCTGCCAGTTCGTTCTGCAGTCTTTCGTGCAAATCGGTATGCCCTGACATCATACGAGCCCCCATAGGATAAGCAGAACCGTATTTCTTGGCTGCCTCTGCATCGGTCTTTCTTATTTCCGGGTGATTAGCCATTCCCAGATAATCATTTATACTCCAGGTAATCACTTCTTTTCCCTGAAATTTCATACGGTTCGAAATCTCGCCTTCGAGTTTTGGGAATACAAAATAGCCCTCAGCCTGTGAAGCCCATCTCCCCAGCGGTCCCTTATTCTGAATTATTCTATCAAAAAGATCCTTCATGCAATTTCCAATTTATTAACGAAATGTTAACTTTCAAATACCGCGCAAAAGTAGGTATTTTTAAGTTTTTGTCATAATTATTTTATCAACCGCTCTGCGATCCGGAATGTCATTTTAAAAGCTATTTAACCAAACATCAAAAAAAAAGCAGCGGAATCGCTGCTTTTATATTGTTTCTTTGTTCCTATTTGATAAATTCTATCGCCTGCTCCTGTTCAATATTTTTACTGTCAAAAAAGCCCTGATCGCGCATCCATTCATCGCTGTAAATCTTGCTCATATAGCGGGAACCGTGATCCGGAAAAATAATAACCACATTACTGTTAATATCAAATATCCCATCGCTATACATTTGCTTTACGGCCTGAAAAGCAGCGCCACTCGTATATCCTACGAAAAGCCCTTCTCTTTTGGAAATTTCTCTTGCGGTATGCGCACTCTCTTCATCGGTAACCTTAACGAAATAATCAATTATATCGAAATCGGTTGCCGTTGGAATAAGATTTTTTCCCAGCCCTTCAATTCGATACGGATATATTTCCTCCGCATCAAATTCGCGGGTTTCGTGATATTTCTTCAAAACCGATCCGTAAGCATCCACTCCGATGATCTCTATATCCGGGTTTTGTTCCTTTAAAAATCTGGCAGTCCCTGAAATTGTTCCTCCGGTTCCGCTACAAGCTACAAGATGAGTAATTTTTCCGCTTGTCTGTTCCCAAATCTCCGGGCCTGTTGTTTTATAATGCGCATCAATATTTAATTCATTAAAATACTGATTAATATAAATACTCCCCTTTATCTCATCATGCAAACGTCTTGCCACCTGATAATACGACCTGGGGTCATCTGCACTTACATGGGCAGGGCATACATACACCTTGGCACCCATAGAGCGCAACATATCAATCTTATCTTTAGACGATTTAGAACTCACCGCCAGAATACATTCGTATCCTTTTATAACACTAACCATGGCAATACTGAATCCTGTATTTCCCGAAGTGGTTTCTATAATGGTATCACCAGGCTTTAAGATGCCTCTGCGTTCTGCTTCTTCTATAATGTAAAGTGCAATACGGTCTTTGGTGGAATGACCAGGGTTGAAAGCTTCCACTTTAGCATAATAATTACCAACAAAAGAATTGGTGATATGATTAAGTTTAATAAGAGGGGTATTACCTACAAGTTCTAAAACGCTATTAAAAGCTTTAATTTCTTGTTCCATATAGCTTAGGTTACGAGGATCTTACGAATGCCATTAATCGAGAAAGAATTCGTAAAACCTTGCAAATTTATGTATTTTTTTTAATTAACGTTTAATTCCTTCCAAATCCAATAAAAAAGCATACTCTTCAGCTACCTCTTTTAATGCTTCAAATCTTCCGGAAGCTCCACTGTGTCCGGCATTCATATTAACATGAAAAAGCAGTAAATTATTGTCTTTTTTTAATGATCTTATTTTAGCCACCCATTTAGCCGGTTCCCAATATTGCACCTGGGAGTCATGATAACCCGTGGTAATTAATATATTCGGATACTTTTGCGGGGAAACATTATCGTATGGTGAATACGATTTAATATACCGATAATAAGCCTCTTCATTAGGGTTTCCCCATTCGTCATACTCCCCGGTAGTTAACGGAATAGAATCGTCTAACATTGTGGTAATCACATCAACAAAGGGAACAGATGCTACTATTCCACGGTACAATTCGGGTGCCATATTCATTATCGCTCCCATCAGTAATCCGCCTGCAGACCCGCCCATTGCATACAGGTGTTCCGGAGAAGTGTATCCTTTTTCAATTAAGTATTTAGAGCAATCCACAAAATCTGTAAATGTGTTTTTTTTCTTCATCAGCTTTCCGTCCTCATACCAGTTTCTTCCCATATATTCACTCCCCCGCACATGAGCTATTGCATATATAAATCCCCTGTCCAGAAGGCTCAAACGGGCTATGGAGAAATAGGGGTCCAGGGTTACTCCATATGAACCGTATCCGTATTGTAGCAAAGGCGCCTTTCCGTTATTACGGGTCCCTTCCCGATACACCAGTGAGATTGGTATGTGCGAACCGTCACGTGCGGTAGCCCAGACGCGCTCTGACCGGTAATTTTCCTTTTTAAAATGACCGCCTGGAATTTCCTGTTCCTTCCGGACTATCATTTCGCCCGTCTGCATATTAAAGTCAATTACCGAGGCAGGAGTTGTTAACGCATTGTAACTATAACGAAGCCAGACGGTATCAAAATCGGGATTTACCGATGTGTAAGCCGTATATGTCTCATTATCAAAAGGTAAATAATAATCATCTCCAGCCCATTGCTTTATACGGATGCGATTAAGCCCCTGGAAGCGTTCGGTTACTACCAAAAAGTCCTTAAAAATCTCAATATCTTCTATCAACACTTCTTTTCGGTGTGGTATTACTTCTTCCCAATGCGCTTTACCGGTAGTTTGAACACTGGCCCTCATAAGTTTAAAATTAATGGCCTTATCGGCATTGGTAAGTATATAAAAATGGTCTTCGTAATGGGAGATTCCGTATTCCATTCCTCTCTGTCTTGGCTGGAAAACCTTAAAGGTTGCGTGAGGTGTATCGGCAGCGGTAAACCGGTATTCGGAGGTCAGTGTACTGGTACTTCCAATAATCAGATATTCTTTTGATTTCGACTTATATACGAAAGTGTCAAACGTATCGTCGTTTTCGTAGTATACCTGCTGTTCGTGGTCAGCACTGTGGTATATATCGCATTTAAAAATGGCAGACGACCTAAGTGTTTCCAAATCTCTTTTAGCATAAAACAAAGTCGCATTGTCATTAGCCCAGGCACTGCTTCCCGTAGTATTTTCTACCTGTAAAGGCATTGTTTTTCCGGTAAGCAGGTCTTTAATCTTTATCGTGTATATCCTTCTGCCTATCACATCGGTAGCAAAAGCCATAAATCGATTATCAGGACTTACATTAATACCCTTTACATGAAAAAAAGAATACTCTTTGGCCAATTCATTACCGTCCAGTAATATTTCCTCCTCACCGTCTAAGGAGTCTTTTTTTCTCGTGTAAACAGGATAGTCCCCTCCCTTTACAAATCGGGTAATATACCAGTACCCGTTTATCTTATAAGGAACTGACTCGTCGTCTTCCTTGATTCTCGCTTTCATTTCTGAAAACAAGGCCTGCCTGAAAGATTTGGTATGCGCTGTTAACCGATCGTTATAGGCGTTTTCCTCTTCCAGATACGCAAGAACTTCAGGGCTATCGCGTTCCTGCATCCAATAATAATTATCAATTCGGGAATCCCCGTGCTTTGTTAGAATGGTTTCTTTTTTTGCCGCCTTTGGAGGGGTTATATTTTCAGGGTCAAGAGTAATTCTGTTTTTCATACAAGGAGTAAAAATAAAACAATATTAAAAGCCAGCTAAGCTTTTTGCATCCTTTTGTTGAAATAGGCATACAAATCAATATTTTTGTCATAATAAAATTAAATTCTAAAATTATGTTTGGAGATCTTATGGGAATGATGGGGAAATTAAAAGAGACCCAGAAAAAAGTTGAAGCAACAAAAAAGCGGTTAGATACAGTGTTACTGGAGGAAAAATCTACAGACAGCCTACTAAAGGTTACTCTAAGTGCAAACCGGGAAATTAAACGGCTTGAAATAGATGATGCTTTACTAAACGATAAAGAACAGCTTGAAGATTATCTGGTATTGGTTCTGAACAAAGCCATAAAAAAAGCTACGGATGTACATGAGGCCGAACTGGCCGCTGTTGCAAAGGAAGGGATGCCTAATATTCCGGGCATGGATTTTTTTAAATAAAAAAAAGCCGGAAAAATTCCGGCTCTTTTTTGAAAACCTGTTATATGGATTAGTTATTAATGATTCTGAACTCGGTTCTTCTGTTTACAGCATGTTCTCTTTCGGTACAGGAAACACCGTCAGAACAGCGATTTTTTAACTGCCTTTCTCCGTAACCATTTGCTACCAAACGGCTACTGTTAACACCCTTGGAAACCAAATAATTGGCAACTGCCTGCGCTCTGCGCTCTGAAAGATCCTGATTGCTTTCTCTGGTTCCTCTGGAATCGGTATGAGATGCTATTTCAACGGTAACGCCCTGATTTTGAGCTAAAATTGGTAAAAGCCTGGAATCTATGATACGCTTGGCTTCCGAGGTTAGCGTAGCACTTCCCAGATTCCAGTTAATAGGTAGCGCTGTGTACTCAACCAGCTTACAATCTACTTCCTTCCAGGTGGTAAGACCTCCCTTTTGTTTAAGCACTTCCTTGGTAACCGTTGTATATTCTGCAGGAACAGTTTCTTCAACGGTATGGGCATCTTTCACCAAAACGGTTCTGGTAATTTCCTTGTACTCTGCCGGGATTTCAACTTCTTCCACGCGAGATGGAGAAACCAATACGGTTTTCGTATAAGAAGCATTTTTAGCGGCTATCGCATTTGATGAAGTTGAAGCGTCACGATTTATTACTTCGGTGGAAACGGTAGTAAACTCGGCCGGATATCCTTTGTAGCACCAGTAACGGCAATCATCAGGATTTCCGGAATCACAATCAGGAGCGGAAGCCCCTAATTCCCATTGGGCATAAGCCGGTTTAATTTCTATAGTCTCGGAACTCGGTTTAAAAGTAGCCGGAATTACTTTGAGCGTTGACGCTGCCTCCTTGGATACATAAGTAACGGTTTCCGTTCCCCATTTTGCCGGGATTATAGTTAATTTTTTGCTTGCTTCTTTTACTAATACCCGCTCTGTAACAGTTTTGTATTCAGCAGGAATGGTTTTTAATATTTTATAAGCCGGTTTGGTCATTATACGTACTTCTTCATTTCCGTAAACGTCAGGGGTTGTACAGCGAACGTAACATTTCCCGGGTTCAGGATCCGAAGGTAAATCCTGCGCGTAAGCAAAGGTACCTACCATCATACATAGTAAAACTAGTTTCTTCATTTCAGTTGAATTTAATTGTTAATGTTAATTGTATTCGTAAAGGTATTTTCTGGATTTTAAGATTTCTTTAAGAAATATGGGTTTTTGGGGAGTAGCAGATAAACTGTATTAAAACATCGACGAAATACGTGTTTTAAGAAAATAAAGAGCTTTAGTAGGCTAATAAAATGCCTAAAAACTATTTTTATAAAAAAAAGAATATCTAATCAATTTTCATATATTTATAACGCGAAATTTAAAATCTAAAATCATGTTCGAATTATTTCAAAGCGAAAACAATCAGAAGTACTATTTTAACTTAAAAGCCAAGAATGGTCAGGTTATACTTTCCAGTCAGGGTTACGCAGATCCAAGCGGTGCCAAGAATGGAATTGATTCTATTAAAAATAATTGCGGTGATGATAGCAAATACGAACGTAAAACTGCATCAAACGGAAAGTTTCATTTTAACCTAAAAGCGGCTAATGGTCAGATTATTGGAAGTAGTCAGATGTACGCTTCTGAAGCTGGTATGGAAAACGGAATTGATTCGGTAAAAACCAATGCTCCGGATGCAGATATCAATGATATGACTTCGTAACCCGGAAAATTCTATAATACAAAGAAAGCATCCGTAACGGATGCTTTTTTTATGTTAATCCCCGTAATATATGGAGAAATTTTTCATGCATGGCATCCGTATAGTCCAGATGCGTAACTATTCTTAACTTTCCCTGGCCCATTCCAATAATTCTAACTCCTTTTTCTTCCAATCGCTTCACAAAACTTTCTTCATTCCGGTCCGGCTTAAGATTAAAAATAATAATATTTGTTTCTATGGGTTCCACACTTTCAATATAGGAACACTCCTCCAGAACTTTTCCTATTTCCTTTGCTTTTCTGTGATCTTCGGCCAATCTATCTATATGGTGCTCCAGGGCATATAATGCTGCGGCCGCCAAGTATCCTGCCTGCCGCATCCCTCCACCCAGAATTTTTCTTACGCGCAGCGCCCTGGATATCAACGCCCGGTTTCCCACCAGTACCGATCCCACGGGACATCCTAATCCCTTAGATAAACAAACCGAAATAGTATCAAATAATCTTCCGTAATCTTTTGCTTTATATTTCCGGGCAACCATAGCGTTCCACAACCGGGCACCATCCAAATGATACGAAAGGCCATGTGTATCACAAACGGCTCGTATGGCAAGCATTTCTTTCATATCCCAACATGCTCCACCTCCCTTATTGGTCGTGTTTTCAATACAGACCAGTGATGTTAGGGGACTGTGGTAAAAATCCGGAGGATTAATCGCCGCTTCTACTTGTGTGGCCGTAATCATTCCGCGATATCCGTCAATCAGCTTACAGGAAACTCCGCTATTAAAACTAATACCACCGCCTTCGTAGTTATACACATGTGCATATTTGTCGCAAATAAGTTGTTCTCCGGGTTGTGTATGTAGCTTGATAGCCGTTTGATTGGCCATTGTTCCGCTGGGAAAAAACAACGCTGCCTCCATATTGAACATAGCGGCTACACGCTCTTCCAACAGGTTCACCGACGGATCGGCTTTAAATACGTCATCGCCTACAGAGGCAGACATCATAGCCTCCAACATACCCCGGGTAGGGCGTGTTACGGTATCACTTATCAAATTAATTTCCATGATTTATTGTTTCTAAACAGTCCATTCCTATTGGAGATCCATCCGGGATTTTAGGGACTTTTGGTTTTTTAAATTGCGACGGCTCTTTCAGGAATCGTTCAATTTCAAAGGCCAGCATTCTATGAGTGGGGTTTGTTTTGTGTTCTTCTAACCAGTTTTTTAAACGCATCAGTTCGGAGATAACCAGCGCACGCACCTGGGAACTACTATTACTGTTAACTCCAACATCAAACAACTCGTATAAAACACTATAGTTAATGGTTCGTTGTACTTCAGCCTGATATGAATCGTTCGGGATATCCTTAATGGTCCTATTCAGTAAACCGCGAAGTAGTTCTTCAGGTCCAAACTGATTAGCATTCAGTGCCTTTTGTTGAACGAGTCGTGATAATCGCTCCGGATGTAGCAACAATTTCAAAGTCATCGTACTCGCCGTGGATGAAGCATTTAAAGCATCGAAAGCTACACCTGTTTTCCCTTTAAAACTCTCACGGTCTCTTGGGTACCCCATGGCCCTGGGAGGAAAAAGAGTCAGCTTTTCCCTTGGAATTGCCAAAGTCTCCGATCGTAAGGTTCTAAGCAATGCCTCGAAAGCTGCCCGCTGTGTTTTTTCATGTATGCTTTTTACAATAAGTTGCCCATCCCCTTTCACCGCATAATTATAATCGAGGCCTCCTACCAGTTTTGCAGTTGCTTCGGTTTGATAGCGATGAAAAAAATACAGCGGTACAAAAGTATCCTCAAGTACACTCAGTGGTTCATCGGTGCGAATATTGTCTATAGAAAAATTGGAAATGGCTTGTGCTCTGATAGCCAGTACCCGGTTTAACTCCTCTATTGCATTCTCTCCATTATCCCATAAATGAGCTGATATATGGGCGCCTCCCAGAGGGCGGGCATCGGCATCGCTTATATAGCGTAGTCCTCTTTTTTGTGACAGTTCAAGGATCTCATTTAAAAACTCCAGTTCGCTTTTTCCCTGCGGTACAATTCCATACGAATAGGCAACGGTTACTTTATCCCAATCGCCGATTCCCGTAGCATATGCTTTCGAAAAATCAATGTCGCCATTAACAATATCCAGCTGAGGGTGCGGATAGTCCATAACCGAAGCCCGGTTATTTGCACTGGCGGCAAAATTATGTGCAAAACCAAGGGTGTGGCCTATTTCATGTGCCGATAATTGACGAATCCGGGCCAGGGCCAGTGCTAGCATAGCTTCATAATTATTGTCATTTTCTGCAAAAGGTTTATTCATTAATGCCTGCGTTATCATGAAATCCTGACGGATGCGCAAACTGCCCAGGCTTACATGCCCCTTTAAGATTTCACCCGTACGCGGATCGATAATACTTCCACCGTAACTCCATCCTCGCGTCGATCGATGCACCCATTGGATTACATTATAACGTATATCCATTGGGTCTGCGTGATCCGGTAAAATTTTAAGCTGAAAAGCATCCTTGAATCCTATGGCTTCGAAAGCCTGATTCCACCATCTGCCACCCTCCAATAGTGCGGATCTAATAGGCTCCGGCGTTCCGTTATCCAGGTAGTAAATTATGGGCTCAACCGCTTCACTGATTTTAGCTTCAGGATTTTTTTTCTGCAACCTGTGCCGCGTAATAAAGCGCTTTTTAATAGGCTGTTGTACGGGAGTAGCATAATCGTAATACGTAAGAGGATAGGCACCGGACCTGGGATCAAAAATTCTCTTTTTAAATTTATCATCGGGTAATTTTACAAACGAATGGTGTTCCGTTACAGTAACCAAATGCGGGTTCGGAGCCACTGAGCGTATAAAAGTACCTTCCGGATTTCCCTTAAAGGTGAGCATCACATCAATTTCAATATTTTCAGGGAATGCCTTTGTACGTTTTAAATTAAATGCACTTTTCGTTTTATCCAGGCTATAGGAGCCCTGTTTTGCCTGTTTGAGTCTGCCGGCCACACCGTGAACATCCTGCATTAGAAAATCTGTGGCGTCTATTAGGAATTTTCCGTTTTTCCGATCCTTAATGGGAAATCCCCATAATACCGATCGGGCAAAAGCCTGTTCAACCGATTCCCGTTCCAGTTTATTAGCTGTCTGCGCCCGATAACGCATATTGGGTTGTATCAATAATATCTTATTACCTGCCTTTGTAAAATATATAACCTGTTCACTGCCTAACTGCCCTCTGTCAAGACCAATATCGTTACTTCCTATTCCGCTGCTCAGTGAATACACATACAATAATTCCGTGTCCAGTTTTCCTATTTCCAGATAAATCTTATCGCTCTTATCATCATAATAAAAATCAATAAAACCCCGATAATCTTTAAACTCACTTCGATCAACTGGCGATTGAGACCATCCGGATTGAAAACACATTAGTAATGTAATGTAAAATGTAAAAGCTCGGTTCATTGCGATTGTATTTCTTATGGCGATCATAAAATTATATAAATATAGTTTTCTCCCCACCGTTTAAATACTATTTTTGCTCAAAACACTATAATATATGGTTACTACCGATCAGGTAAAGGATCTTTTTGAACGCCTCGGTGCGTTAAGGAGGTATCTTTGACATTGATGCCAAAAAAATTGAAATAGAAAACGAAGAAGAAAAAACGTTTGCTTCTGATTTTTGGAATCACCCGAAAGAGGCCGAAGCCATTATGAGAGCCCTGAGAAGTAAGAAAAAATGGGTGGAGGATTACGAAAAAGCCGTTACACAGGCAGGAGACCTCGAAGTTATTTTTGAATTTTATAAGGAAGGAGATGCCGAAGCGGATGAAGTAGAACGGCATTTCAGGACTACAGTGGAATTTATAGAATCGCTGGAGTTTAAAAATATGCTCGGTGATGAGGGAGACACGCTCAGCGCGGTACTTCAAATAACAGCGGGAGCTGGTGGCACCGAGAGTTGCGACTGGGCTGCCATGCTTATGCGTATGTATCTTATGTGGGCGCAGAATCAGGGATACAAAATTAGGGAATTAAACCATCAGGATGGCGATGTTGCCGGTATTAAAACCGTAACCCTGGAAATAGACGGCGAATACGCCTTCGGATATTTAAAAGGTGAAAATGGCGTTCACCGGCTGGTACGAATTTCTCCTTTCGACAGCAATGCCAAACGACATACTTCCTTTGCTTCTGTTTATGTATATCCCTTAGCGGATGAAAGTATTGAAATTGACATAAATCCGGCAGACATCACTTTCGAAACCATGAGGGCCAGTGGCGCCGGTGGTCAGAATGTAAACAAAGTGGAAACGGCGGTAAGGCTCCGACACCATCCCACGGGGATTATTATCGAAAATTCCGAAACCCGATCTCAACTCGACAATAAAACTAAGGCTTTGCAATTACTAAAGTCTCAGTTATACGAGATTGAATTAAAAAAACAACAGGCCGTTCGAGATGAAATTGAAGCGGGTAAAATGAAAATTGAATGGGGCTCTCAGATAAGAAATTATGTGATGCACCCGTACAAGCTGGTCAAGGATGTACGAACCGGGCAGGAAACCGGTAATGTGGATGCGGTAATGAATGGTGACCTTGACGACTTTATTAAAGCCTATCTTATGATGATGGGACAGAAAGACGAAGCATGATGAATTGCACTATCAACAGCCTTATTTTTGATCTTGGAGGTGTGCTTATTGACTGGAATCCGGAATATGTGTTTTTAGAAGCTTTTCAGGGAGATCGAAAAAAAATGGAGTGGTTTTTTGAAAATATATGTACTTCAAGCTGGAATGAAGAGCAAGATGCAGGGTATCCGTTAGAAAAAGCTACCGAAGAAAGGATTCTTATGTTCCCGGAACACGAATCAATGATACGTATGTACTACGGTAAGTGGGAGGAGATGCTGGGTGGCCCCATCCAGGAAACCGTGCAGCTGCTACAGCGGCTTATTGCCAAAAAGCAATTTCAGATTCTCGCATTGACCAACTGGAGCGCCGAAACTTTTCCAATTGCCCTGGAGCGTTATAGTTTTTTACATTGGTTTGAGGATATTGTTGTTTCAGGCGAAGAAAAAACCAGAAAACCCTTTCCGGATATCTATCAAAAAATAATGGAACGCAACCAGCTTAAACCAAAAAACTGCCTTTTTATTGATGATAATATCATGAACGTTCAGGCAGCAAGACAACAGGGTATGCACGCCATCCGATTTACATCGGCAACTGCTCTTAAAAATCATTTAAAACTGTACGGTATTCAGGTAGATTAATTCCGATACCCGGTAAATTAAAAATTCCGTATGGTACGCACCCCTGAATTTATGTATCTTCACAATACAAATCAGCAATTAGAAATTATTATAAAATGATCACCATATATCACAACCCACGGTGTAGTAAGTCAAGGCAAGGGCTTGAAATACTGGAAAAATCAGGAAAGGAATTTGTAATCGTTAAATACCTTGAAAAACCTCCTACGGTATCGGAGCTTAAAACAATTTTGAAAAAACTGGATTTATCACCGGGGCAGTTGCTCCGAAAAAATGAACCGGTATGGAAGGAAAAATTTAAGGGTAAAACGCTAAGCGATGATCAATTAATTCAGGCCATGGCCACATATCCTAAGCTAATTGAACGCCCAATAGTAATTATGGGCGACAAGGCTGTAGTAGGGCGTCCTCCCGAAATTATTGATACGCTCATAAATTAACACGAAATTAACAATATACCATTAAACCATACTTTACATTGATTGTCTAAGAGAGATATTACAATCTATATGATGAGGTCCTATTCTTTTTTATATCAATTTAGTATTTTACTAGTGTTTAATAGCTTTTTGGCAATTGCACAACCAACATCCCGGCAATCAGATCCAGAAGAGATTGTCAATAAAAGCATGCAAAAATATAGCGAAAAGCTTGAACTGGACGATCTGCAAACGGCATTGTTAAAAAATCATCTGCTCCTTCAGGTGAAACAGCGAAGAGAAATTATGCAAGACCCTGGTAAAACCCGGGAAGAAAAAAGGCAACAGATCAAGAAATATACAGCGAAATCGGAACAGGAGCTTCTGGAATTTCTTTCAGAAGATCAGGTAGCTCTGTTAAAGGAACTCCAAAGTAAAGAAAGAGCTTATCGGGCTAAAAACAGGAAAAGACGATGGCAATAAATAATCTCAATCACGGATTTATGAAAAACATTTTTTTAATCCTGTGTATTCTACTTAGTGCAGTACAACTCGAAGCACAAAGGTCTCAACCAGCAAAAATAAAGATCACCGGAAAGGTAATCGACAAAGATACACGAGACCCACTTCCCTACGCTACCATTACCCTGCAACACACCAGGAGGAAACAGCTTCTTACTGGTGCCATAACCAATGAAAAAGGAACTTTCGAAACGGAAGCTTTTCCCGGAACCTATGATATTAAAGTGGAGTATATTTCATTCAAATCGGTAGAAGTTAAAAACAGAGAGCTTCGAAAAAATACCGATCTCGGAGTGTTTTCATTGGAGTTAAACGTAGAGGCTTTGGATGAAGTTGATGTTATCGCGGAAAAATCAACCGTAGAAATACGCCTGGATAAAAAAGTTTTTAATGTGGGAAAAGATATTACCTCTTTGGGAGGATCCGCCAGCGATGTCTTGGATAATGTACCCTCGGTTTCGGTAGATGTAGAGGGAAATGTGTCATTGCGGGGAAATGATAACGTACGCATTCTCATTAATGGAAAACCCTCTGCCCTTGTCGGTTTAAACGGAACGGATGCATTACGGCAGCTACCGGCTGAATCCATTGAAAAAGTAGAGGTTATTACTTCGCCCTCTGCCCGGTATGATGCCGAGGGTACTGCAGGAATTCTGAATATTATACTCCGGAACAGTAAACTAAAAGGATTGAATGGCTCTATTAATGCCAGCCTGGGCGAACCCTTCCGGGCAGGATTGAACCTCAATCTTAATTATCGCACAAAAAAGTTTAATTTTTTTACCAATACGGGATATTCGCATCGGGAAGGTCCGGGCAGTTCATTTAATGACACCGAATATCTAAATGGAAATGCTCCCAGTACCTTTACAACCGAAGATAGATCATTCGACCGATTGCGAAAAGGATTCAACACGAATCTGGGAGTAGAGTATTTTATTAACAATTCGGCAACGCTTACCACTTCGATTATTTATCGCGAAGGGGATAATGAAAACGAAGCCATTAATAATATTTTTAATTATAATGACAGTAGGGAATTATTGAGCCAGACCCGTCGTATTGATCCTGAATTTGAGGACAACCGAACACTACAGTTTTCAGTGAATTTCACAAAGGATTTTAAAAATGATGCCAAGCTAACGCTGGATTTTCAACATGAGGATAGTACTGAGGACGAACAATCTGTAGTAAGCAATACCTCCGTTTTTCCCACAACCGAACTTCTTGGTAGAGAAACAGTGGGTACCCGGGAAGATCAGAGCCGTATACTGTTGCAGGCCGATTACGTACTTCCCATTGGTGAAAATGCGCAGTTTGAGGCGGGATACCGCGGAAATTTCAGAGAGCAATTAACCGAATATGAAGTAACCCTCGAAAATGATCAGGGTATTTTTGTTAGAGATAACGGGTTGAGCAATGTACTTAACTACAGGGAATATGTGAATGCCGCTTATACGCAATTTGGTAATAAACTTGGAAAATTTTCTTATCTGGCGGGGCTTCGTATGGAAAACTCTCAGATTACCATTCAACAGATTACCAGCGGCGAATTGGTTAAAAAAAATTATACCGATTTATTCCCCACCTTAAACCTGACCTATGAACTCGGTGAAAACGAGAATATTTCTTTAGGCTTTAACCGCCGTATTCGAAGGCCTCGATCTCGCTTTATTAATCCGTTTCCCTCCCGATCCAGTATTAGTAATATTTTTCAGGGAAATCCCGATATTGATCCCAGCTATTCCAATGCCTTCGATATAGGGTATTTGAAGCGATGGCAGAAATTTACTTTTAACGGATCGGTATATTACCAAAAAGAAACACAATCGTTCACTTTTATCACCGATGAAACCGATGAAATAGCAGTTATTAGTGAAGATCCGCTGGTGGAAGTACCTGTACTTCGAAGGTTTCCCATCAATCTTTCAAAAAATAACCGATACGGATTAGAGTTTACGCTTTCGTATAATCCGAGTAGGAAACTCCGATTAAACGGCAACTTTAATCTCTTTAGCTCGGAAGTTCGGGGTGATTATGAAGAAACTAATTTCGATGCAAATAACACCAGCTGGTTTGCTCGCTTTAACAGTATTTATACACTGCCTGGAAAAATTAACTGGCAAACCCGGTTGTTTTACAGAGGGCCCTATAAAAATGCCCAAAGCGACACAGAGGGTATCCTGTCTGTTAATCTCGGATTTAGTAAAGATTTCTTCAAAGAAAAGGCCACGCTTTCGCTTAATGTAAGCGATTTGTTTAATTCTCGTAAGCGAAGTTCTGATTCCGAGTTATTCCGGGATGGGGTATTAACTACCGTAACACACAGTGAATTTCAGTGGAGACAACGTAGCTTTGGACTCAATTTTATCTACCGCTTTAACCAAAAGAAAAACGAAGGCAGACGCAACCGCCAAAGACAGGACGGAGGAGATGATTTTGAATTGGAAGGGCGTTAGTGAAAGGATTTCTAATTCCTGATTTCTGATTTCTAATTGCTGATTACTGATTTCTAATTTCTAATTGCTGATTTTTATTTCTCGTTTCGCTTTTTCAGTAGTACGGATATTGTTACCCAATATTTTAAAAGCGCCTCATAGTATAAAAAATTATCCGCTTATTAGCATGTGAAACTATACGCTACAAAAAAACCCGTTAAGTACGGGTATATCCGGAATCCCGTTTATCGGGATTTTCCTAATCGGCCTAAAATGCCGGTATGTCTAAAAATAAAAATCAGACTAATCGTCCAGCCTATTCCTTCTGGCTTCTCTGCGTTCTTTTAAAAGTTCCATTATTGAACCACCTATCCAATAGGGAACTACAAAGGTTAGCAGGAATATCATTAGCCAAAACCCAATGGTTAATATCGTTAAAAATGCTAAAAAGCCAAGATACTGGTCAAATTCAAACATAATTTCAGGTATTTTCTCGAATTCGAGTTCAAAGATACAACGAAGCTTTTAAAAAGCACAAAAGATGACCTAATATTTTTTACCGGCGTGTTCGTCCAAACCATTCAAACGATCTTTCTACTTTAAATTGATCTCCATACACATTTTTATAGAGCACCTGGAGTGTTAATTCCTTTAAATTTGTTCGTATCGCTTCCAGCTCTTTTACTTCAGTAGTATTGTCAGGATCAATTTTATACTCCAATAAGGTCAAAGAATCAGATGGTAACATAGCGTGATTTTCCAGCCCTTTTCTGTATTCATTAAATCTCTCAACACGCTCCATCCATTCTATCGGGTAGTTTTTACCCGACTCCGGGCTATTCATCTTGCGGGTTCTGAACGATTTAAAAATTAACGGACCCGCTCCGTTATTAGAAATCCTGATCCGCACCAGGTCGTTATAGTCCGCCAGGTTTATCACAGCAATGGGTAAGACCGTTTTTTTATTGTGACGCTTCTGCATATTCAACCCCATCATTCCCAGAAAAATAGAGACCACGGAAGTGACTAATGCAATGGTAGCTATTAATAATTCCGGGTCGTTGATAATTCTTGTAAAAATTTCATTCATGCTACTGTTTATATGAAGCACCCAACGTAGGTGCCAGACTATCTATAAATGCCTCTAGGGTGATTAAACCTCATAAAAATGATACTGTAATGTTCCATTACACCGGGAATTATATTCTAAAATACTCTAAGGTTTTCTTACGTTGCCTTTTAATTTACAGGCGGGGGAATCCTTAACATTAACTGTGTTTTACAAATGCAATATTAAGTTCGGGAGGAAACTCTAATTTAAGGAATTATTTCTAATTTCTAATTCCTAATTTCTAATTTCTGATTTCTGGTTTCCGGTTTGTGATATTCGAAACGAATGCCCGACACTTTAGGTCATTCAGTAAATGTGGTGCTTTCGGTACCGGATTAAGGGCTATACATATTCTCCAATTTATTCCATCCGATTAAACAAAAAATCTTCTTAAAAGCCGTAAATTTGTAAGACAAAATTGTTTAATTGATGAGCTACAGAATCGAGAAAGACACAATGGGCGAGGTAAAAGTTCCTGCCGATAAATACTGGGGAGCGCAAACGGAACGTTCCCGTAATAATTTTAAGATCGGAGCTCCGGCTTCGATGCCTTTGGAAATTGTATATGGTTTTGCGTATTTAAAGAAAGCCGCCGCTTATACCAACTGCGAGCTGGGTGCACTTCCTATAGAAAAGCGCGATCTCATTGCTGCCGTTTGCGATGAAATCCTGGAAGGAAAACACGACGAACAGTTCCCTTTGGTTATCTGGCAAACCGGAAGCGGAACGCAAAGTAATATGAATGTAAACGAGGTAATTGCCAACCGGGCACATGAACTGGCCGGAAAAGTTATCGGAGAAGGAGAAAAGACCTTACAACCCAATGATGATGTAAACAAATCGCAGTCTTCCAACGATACTTTCCCCACAGGGATGCATATTGCAGCGTATAAAAAAATTGTAGAAGTAACCATTCCGGGTGTTATTGCCTTACGGGATACTTTGCGTAAAAAATCGGAAGCTTTTAAAAGTGTGGTTAAAATAGGACGTACCCATTTAATGGATGCTACTCCGCTTACGCTGGGGCAGGAATTCTCCGGATATGTCTCGCAGCTCGATCACGGGATTAAGGCTCTGGAAAATACATTGGATCACTTATCTGAGCTGGCCCTTGGCGGTACCGCTGTGGGGACAGGAATTAATACTCCTCCGGGTTATGCAAAACGCGTATCAGAATACATTGCTCAGTTTACAGGGCTTCCCTTTAAATCTGCTGACAATAAGTTTGAAGCCCTCGCTGCCCATGACGCACTGGTGGAGAGTCATGGTGCTTTAAAGCAACTAGCCGTTTCTCTGAACAAAATTGCCAATGATATCCGGATGATGGCATCCGGACCACGAAGTGGTATCGGCGAAATCATTATCCCGGCCAACGAACCCGGAAGTTCTATTATGCCCGGGAAGGTAAACCCAACACAGTGTGAAGCACTTACCATGGTTTGTGCTCAGGTGATAGGAAACGATGTAGCTATAGCCATTGGAGGTGCTCAGGGTCATTACGAACTCAACGTATTTAAGCCGGTAATGGCAGCAAATATTTTGCAATCTGCCCAGTTACTGGGAGATGCCTGTATCAGTTTCGATAAGCATTGTGCCCAGGGTATTGAACCCAACAATGCCACTATTAACGAATTATTAAATAATTCCCTGATGCTGGTAACAGCTCTTAATACCAAAATCGGATATTATAAAGCAGCTGAAATTGCCAATACCGCTCATAAAAACGGAACAACGCTTAAAGAAGAGGCTGTTAACCTGGGATATCTCACCGCGGAAGAATTTGATGCCTGGGTGAAGCCGGAAGATATGGTTGGCGGATTGAAATAGAAGGTATTAATTTCTGATTTCTAATTCCTAATTCCTGATTTCTAATTGCAGACCTCCGGTGATGAATTTATTAAGGATATTAAGGAATCGCTTGAAATTACTACCTGCCATATAAAAAAATAATTTTCAATTACTTAATTCAAAATCAAAAATCAGGAATTAGGAATTAGGAATTAGGAATTAGAAATCAATAAAATAACACCGTAAATCTTGAGTATTTTATTTATAAATATAAAACAGCTTCTACAGGTGCGCGATACGTGTCCGGAGAAAGTATCCGGAGCAGAAATGTGTGAACTTCCTCTTCTGGAAAATGCATATTTGCTGGTAGAGAATGGTCGTATTTCAGACTACGGGCCCATGGAACAAATGCCCGTAGCAAATCCGGATGAAACTATTGACGCCCAGGGCAAAATAATGCTCCCCGCCTGGTGCGACAGTCATACCCATCTTGTATATGCCGGTACCCGGGAACAGGAATTTGTAGACCGAATCAACGGGCTTTCTTATGAAGAAATAGCAAAGCGGGGCGGTGGTATTCTTAATTCGGCGGAAAAACTTAGAAATACAGATGAAGACACCTTGTTTGAAGAATCGGCCAAGCGATTGGAAGAAGTTATGCAACTAGGTACGGGAGCCGTGGAAATTAAAAGCGGTTACGGACTCAACGTGGATGCCGAATTAAAAATGCTCCGGGTTATACGACGGCTGAAAGAGCGATATACGCTTCCCATAAAAGCGACGTTCCTTGGGGCTCATGCGGTTCCATCTGAATACAAAGGAAATAAGAATGGGTACATGGATTTGATTGTAAATGATATGCTACCCGCTGTTGCCGATGAGCATTTAGCCGATTTTGTAGATATTTTTTGTGAGGAGGGTTATTTTACGGTACAAGATACACATCGTCTTCTAGAAGCCGCTGAACCGTATGGTCTGATTCCTAAAATTCATGTAAACCAATTCCATGCCATTGGAGGTGTTAAAGCGGGAGTAGAGCATCAAGCCCTGTCGGTTGATCACCTGGAGGAACTCACTGACCATGATATTCAATCTCTTACGGGAAGTAAAACGATGCCGGTAGCACTTCCCTCCTGCTCTTATTTTTTGAGTATCCCCTACACCCCTGCCAGGAGGATCATCAATGCAGGACTCCCGTTGGCATTGGCCACCGATTACAATCCGGGTTCCACACCAAGTGGTAACATGAACTTTGTGGTGAGTACCGCTTGTATAAAAATGAAAATGACTCCGGAGGAAGCCATTAATGCGGCCACATTAAACGGTGCTTACGCCATGGGTATTTCTGATACTCATGGAAGTATAACCAAAGGGAAACAGGCAAATTTAATACTTACTTCGGAAATATCATCTTATTACTTTATTCCCTACGCTTTCGGCAGTAATTTAATCGATTCTGTTTTTATAAATGGCAAATCCGTAAAATAAAAAAAGCGCCATTTAAGGCGCTTTTTTATTTTATTATTTTGTTTTCTATTACTTCAATGTAAACTTAGAAGATCCTAAAAGTTTAAGTCCGTCATCATATACATTTACCGTATAACTTCCTTTAGCAAAATCATCTCCCGGCTTATTTACGTAATCACATACGTCAAGCGCTTTGTTTTCATAGTAGAAATTCGTGGCTTTGCTGTAATTTACCGACGTACCATCTTCTGTAGAAGTTGTAGCATTTTCTCCCAGAACACGTCCGCTAGGATCTAAAACTTCAATAAAGAACTGACGATCGCCAGCATCTGAAATTTTATTATCAGCAACCGTAAAACAAACTTTAAATTTGTCTGCTCTGCTCGCTCTGCTTGTAGAAACCAACTTTCCGCTACTTCTTTCTTTAACCGCATCAACTACAAATTTTGAAAGATTTAAAGCCGAACCTAATTCTACAACCTTAGCCAATTCGGTGTTTTGAACAACCAAAGAATCATTAAATGTGGTTTGTTCTTCCAATAAAACAATGGTACTGTCTCTTTCCATGGCCAATAGCGTATTAGAGCTTCTCAATGAGTCGTTCTGAGCCATTAAAATCTCACGCTCTTTCTTCAGGACATTAACCTGCTTTCTGTATTTCCAAAGTGCTGAGATATCAGCCTTCATGGTTTTAACAGAGTCAATGTACTTGGTAATGCGATCCCGAGCTTCAATCAACTCCTGATTAGTGGTATTACTTTCCTCAATAGCGCGATCGTACTCTGACTTCAAGCTATTTAAATCATCAACCACTAATTGCTTTTCCTCTGTTAGTTTGGCAGTAGTTTCCTGTTTGTCCTGATAAAGGCTAATGGTATAAATTAAAGTTCCAATCAGAATTGCTCCGAGCAATCCTGCGATAACCTTTAACCCATTGTTACTTTTGTTCTCAGTCATAATTTTAATTTTAAATTTCTAGTATTTAACGCTTTAATGTTTTTTTTGTTATAAAGCATATGCTCTATATACGTTAGATGTTGGCTATTTAGATTTTTAAACCTACTTTTATTTTACTAATTGACAGGGCAAAAATATAAAACGCTTTCTATGGCTCAAAGACTTAAGCTACTGAATTTAAAAAAATTAACTACCTATATTCACCATCGTAAGGGAGAAACAAAATTAGGTGAAAAAGTTCGTACTTTAAATGAAAGCACCCCTATTGAAGATCAAATTGCAGCTTCTCAAGCCACGTATGTTTTCCTTGGGATTTCTGAAGATATAGGGATTCAGGCCAACTACGGCCGTGCCGGTGCCCGGAATTCCTGGGAAATTGGTTTAAAATACCTTTTAAACACGCAACAAAATGCATTTAACAAAGGAGGTAAGCTGCTCATAATGGGCTTCCTGAGTTTTGAAGAGGAATACAAGAAACTCAATACATTTGAAAAACTGGACGAAAGCAATATCAAAGAAGTTCGCAAACTCGTTGAAAATATTGATAAAGAAGTTACTTATTACGTCTCGTTGATTGTAAAGGCAGGAAAAAAACCCATTGTTGTGGGGGGTGGCCATAATAATGCCTACGGTATTATAAAAGGGTACAGCCTGGCAATAAACCGTCCGATTCACGCTATTAATTTAGATGCGTATTCCAACTTCAGTGCTATGGAAGGCAGACATAGTAGAAATGGATTTTCATATGCGTTTTACGAGGGATTTTTAAAGAAATATTTTATACTGGGACTTCACGAAAACTATACCTCAAAGCGCATTTTCAAAACCTTTGGCTTGTTATCTACGGAAGTGGCATACGTCACTTTTGAGGATATTGAAATTAATAAACGTACCGATTTTGATACTCAATTGTTACGGGGACTTAAATTTATGGGTAGACAACCATTTGGCGTGGAGGTAGATTGTAGTGCCATTGCCGGGATTACGGGCAGTGCTATCACTCCAAGCGGATTTGATGTTAATCAGGCACGGAGGTATATGGCAATTTGCGGAAAACGTAATAATGCTGCCTATTTACATATTTGCGGGGCTGCTGTTAGTACCGACGAAGCTACCTCTGAGCAATTGGTTGGCAAATTCATCGCTTATCTTATTACCGATTTTATAAAGTAAATGCTTTTTTTGTGGGTTTTGGAATAATTAATATATTTACATAAGTATTTATATAAATGTATATGGATTATTTAAAAGCTATTAAAGAATTAGGATTAGGCTCCCGGCTCAAGCGCTTAAGCGAGTATATTATGAAGGAAACACAGTTGGTGTACGACTATTACCAGATAGATTTTGACCCATATCTTTTTCCCGCATTCCAATTTATTACCCAATACAAAACCACTACCACCACCGATATTACCGAAGCACTTGTTATTTCACAACCGGCGGTAACCCAGGTTATTACCAAACTGAGCAAAAAAGGGTATATCCAGGTTACGAAAGATCAACTGGACAAGCGCAAAAAGAACATTGCGCTCTCGGAACAAGGTTCCGAGCTTCACAAAATACTAATACCGATATGGAACTCTATCGACACCTGTATAAGCGGATTAACCGCTTCTTCGCAGGCTAAGCTTATTGATCACCTGGACGCATTAGAAGCAAAATTTGCTGAAAATTCCTTTAGTAACCGTATTATTAATTATCACAATACAAGAATGTTAGATAAAATTGAGATTGTCCCTTTTCAGGAAGACTGGGCAACTGTTTTTAAAGACCTTAATATAGCATGGTTGGAAAAATATTTTGTAGTGGAGCCCCACGATCAGGAGGTTTTATTACATGCCCAAACATTTATAATTGATCCGGGAGGTCATATTTTCTTTGCAAAAAGCGGAGAACAGCTTGTTGGAACCGTGGCTCTCATCAAAATTAGCGACGGCGTTTTCGAATTAAGTAAAATGGCTGTTTCTCCGGAATATCAAGGGCAAAAAATAGGACAAAAACTCATGCAGTACTGTATTGATTTTGCAAAAGAGATGTCATGGGAAAAACTTGTTCTCTATTCGAATACCAAACTGGAAAATGCCATTTACATCTATAGAAAATTCGGATTTAAGGAAATTGCCGTAGAGAAAGATTCTCCTTATCTCAGAAGTAATATTAAAATGGAACACCTCCTGAATTAAGGTTTCAATTTTCTGGGAGTTGTTTTTTTCGTTCCTTTTGGCTGTACTACCTTAGGCTGGATAGAAGCATTCCGCATATGTTTGTATATGGTTTGGAAAAACTCTCTTTCATCATAAGGTTTTACAACAATATCGGTAATTCCAACTACTTTGATGCGATCCTTAACTTCCGATACTTCTACCGCCGTAAGTGCTATAATCGGTGTTTTTACATCAAATTTCCTGATACGCCTGGAAGCTTCAAAACCGTCCATTTTTGGCATGTTAAGATCCATTAATACCACTTCATATTCTGAATTCTTAACCTGCTCGACGGCTTGTTCTCCATTCCATACCACAGTAACCTCAAAACCTTCCTTCTCCAGTATTTTTTGGGTTACTATTTGGTTAATCTTATTATCTTCTACCACAAGAACCCGCTTCTTACGATCTGTTTTCGGATCGATGGCTAGTATATCTTCTTCAACTTTTTCAACATTGTGATCAATATCAAATGCCAGGTGGAAGGTAAATTTAGACCCTTCCCCTTCTTTACTCTCTAACTTTATCTCACTACCGAATAGCTGAATGAGTTTTTGAACTATGGAGAGCCCTAATCCCGTTCCCTGATACTCACCATCTTCCCTGTTTAACTGGGTAAAACTCTCAAAAATTCTGGCTTGCATCTCCTCCGGAATTCCCACTCCTTCATCTTCAAGAACAAACAAGATTCGGACTCTGTTTTCCGTAATCTTATCAGCCGTTAAGCTAATTTGAATAGTCCCCTTTTCTGTAAATTTAATGGCATTTCCCAACAAATTGATAATCACCTGCGACAAGCGCACCGAATCACCCAATAAATTATCCGGAATAGTTTCGTCAATGTCGATACGCAATTTGTTCTTCTTACGTCTTAGTTGATGCTCAAAAGCATGTTTGATATTATAAATTAACCATCTGATATTAAAACTGTTCTTCTGAAGGACAACCTTGTTTGATTCAATCTTGCTTAACTGCAATACATCGTTGATCAAATCAATCAGATAATCTCCTGAAAACTTTAGAGAAGTAAGGTACTCTTTAGCAGATTTGTTCATCTTTTTATCCTCCAACAGAATATTGGTTATCCCAATTATTCCGTATAAAGGCGTACGTAATTCATGACTTACCGTAGATAAGAACCTCGTTTTAATATCGGCCAATTTTTTAGCTTCTATAGTGGTTTGTTCCAGGCGTTGATTTTTTATTTCCAATGCTTCGGTAATCCGTTTTCTGTATTTTTCATGATTGTATTGAGCCATCAGGTAAATAAGTAAAATCATAACGGCAAAACCTGCAGCAAACGAAAAGTGTCTTGACTTTGCCGCCACTTCTTCAGATAATGTATTGGCTGCTTTCGTAGCCTCCAGTTCCCGCTTATATTCATCGGCCATAAAATGCGCACTGGCTATGGTTATTTCCTTTACTTTATCTATTTGATATGCCAGATCTATCAGACTGTCATATACCTTAAAATTAGTGATTGATTTTTCAAATTGACGCGTCTTTCTATACATTTCAGAAAGCCCGTAATAGGCCATAGCCCGTTGCTGATAGAGTTCGGTAGTGTCGCTCCCCGTAGCAATAGCTTCTTTATAGTATTTTTCCGCTTTAGGATAGGATTTCTTTTGAGTGAAGTATTCTCCTAATAAATATTTTATCTGTATGATGGTTTCCTGATCTCCTCCCTCTTTTTCAATAAAACGATCGGCTTTTTCCAGATATTGAAAGGCTTCTTCCGTTTTGTTTGCATCCAGATACATCCATCCAATATTCATTACCGGCGTAATCATCGAGGTAGTATCAGCCACCTCCTCGGCGTACTGCAAGGCTAATTGGTAAAACTTCAATGCTTTTTTATCATTCTTATGGGCATACGAGTATACATTGGCCAGATTGTTATATGCGGCGGAAATAAGTTTCTGATCTTCTGCTAATTCGGCAAACTCTAAAGACTTCTTAAAATGGTTAACCGCAGCTACGGTATCGTATACCATTTCATTGTTCAAACCAATCATATTGTACCCCTTAGCCAGGTAGTAATAGGAGTCTTCTTCCCGAGCCAGATTTATCAGCTCGTTAGCCGTCTCCATAGACCTCTTATAATCGTATTTTATGTTATGAGATTTAGATTGCTGATACAAACTATCCAAACGAGAATGCTTGTCCTCCTGGGCAGAAGTACACCAGCCAATGAAGCCGAATAACACAAAAAGAAAAGTTCTTTTTAAGGGCATATAGCTAAACAGGTTAATTTATTGGGTCTATCAAAATTATAAATATTAACCAACTATACAGTATGTTATTGTCGATTACCGATTAAAAGCATTATTTTTATGATTAATAACACTTTTTCCTATGAAAAGTTTGGTTTTCGCCCTTTTTTTAGCTCCTTTAGCAGGTATTTCTCAGCTTGTTACACCCGATAAAATTGATAAAATCCTGGTGCAGCCCATTTATCATGGCAGCCTCGCACTTCAGTACGATTCGATATGTATTTTAGTAGATCCGTATGGGGGAATTAAACGGTATAATTCTCTAAAATCACCAGATATTATCTTGATAACAGATATTCATCGGGATCATTATGATATTAAAACGCTTCGGGAACTTTCTATAGACAGTACTACCGTGGTGGTTCCAAAAGCTGTATATACCATCATGCCCGAGTTTTTAAAAAACAAGGCAATGATCCTGGAAAACAATCAGGATACTGTTGTTCACGACATACAAATAAAAGCTATTCCCATGTACAATTTACCGGAGGATGCTCCTAATTTAAGGCATCCAAAGGGAAGAGGTAACGGGTATACATTAAAAATGGGGGATAAAACTGTGTACATAAGCGGAGACACCGAAGATGTACCGGAAATGAGACGCCTGCAAAATATTGATATTGCCTTTGTTTGTATGAATCTTCCCTTTACCATGGATATTCACCATGCGGCTGATGCTGTCCTTGAATTTAAACCTGACATTATATATCCGTATCACTATAGAGGGAAACGGGAAAAAAGCGATCTAAAAGCTTTTAAAACACTTATTACGAATAATAACGATAACATACAGGTCCGTTTGCGGGATTGGTACAAACCTTAGGATATAAAGACATCCTGACAACCTTCTTTCAGTAATAAGCTGCCGGCTCAGGCATTCTTATACCTAATCTCTTATAAGTTTCTTGTATTTAATTCTGGTGGGGGTAACTTCGGTTCCAAGTCGTTTTCTTTTGTTTTCTTCATAATCACTAAATCCCCCCTCAAAGAAATACACTTCCGAATTTCCTTCAAAAGCCAGTATATGTGTACAAATTCGATCAAGAAACCACCGATCGTGGGAAATAACGACAGCACAACCCGCAAAATTCTCCAGCCCCTCTTCCAATGCTCTCAATGTATTAACATCCAAATCGTTAGTAGGCTCATCCAGCAATAGTACATTGCCTTCTTCCTTCAGTGTCATCGCCAGGTGAAGGCGATTTCGTTCTCCTCCGGATAGGGCGGCTACTTTTTTATTCTGTTCGCTTCCGGAAAAGTTAAACCTGCTTAAATAAGCCCTTGAATTTACCTGTCTTCCCCCCATCATGATGAGTTCCTGCCCTTCCGAAAAGTTTTCCCAGATAGATTTTTCTTTGTCTATATTCTTATGAGACTGATCTACATAGGCTATTTTTGCAGTCTCCCCTACCTCAAAAGTTCCGGAATTTGGTTTTTCTTCACCCATAATCATTTTGAAAATGGTAGTTTTTCCGGCGCCATTAGGGCCAATAATTCCAACAATACCTGCCTGGGGAAGTTTAAAATTCAAATCATCGTACAACAACCTGTCTCCAAAAGCCTTGGCTACATTTTTCGCTTCGATAACATTGGTACCCAATCTTGGACCGTTGGGAATATATAGCTCCAGTTTCTCATCGAGTTTTTTCTGATCTTCATTCAACAGTTTATCATAACTATTCAGTCGGGCCTTCTGTTTGGCCTGACGTCCTTTCGGAGCCATTCGCACCCATTCCAACTCACGCTCCAGTGTTTTTCTTCGCTTACTGGCTTGTTTCTCTTCCTGAGCAAGCCGTTTTGCCTTTTGATCCAGCCAGGACGAATAATTTCCTTTCCACGGAATTCCTTCTCCCCGATCTAATTCCAGTATCCATCCGGCTACATTGTCCAGAAAATATCGGTCGTGTGTTACGGCTATAACTGTTCCACTGTATTGCTGCAGATGCTGTTCTAACCATAAAACCGATTCTGCGTCCAAATGATTCGTCGGTTCGTCCAGCAACAACACATCCGGTTGTTGTAAAAGTAATCTGCACAAAGCCACGCGTCTTCTTTCACCGCCCGATAATACTTCAATTTTTTTATCCGGTTCCGGTGTGCGAAGAGCATCCATCGCTATTTCCAATTTTGTGTCCAGTTCCCAGGCGTTCGAAGCATCGATTCTATCTTGTAATTCGGCTTGCTTATCCATTAATTTCTGCATCTTATCGGCATCTTCATATACCTCCGGCAGACCAAACATATCGTTAATCTTGTTGTACTCATCCAACACCGCTACAATGTCGGCAACCCCTTCTTTAACAATTTCAATAACCGTTTTGGTTTCGTCTAACTGGGGTTCCTGTTCCAAATAACCCACCGTATATTCTTTTGAGAAAACCACATCGCCCTGATAATTTTTATCAATCCCGGCAATGATTTTCAGCAGTGTAGATTTTCCGGAGCCATTAAGTCCTAAAATGCCTATTTTAGCGCCGTAAAAAAAACTTAAGTAAATATCTTTTAATACCTGTTTGTTGGTTCCCGGATACGTTTTACTTACCCGGTTCATTGAAAATATAATTTTTTTATCGTCGGACATATACTGAACTGATCAATTATTGGTAATTAAGTTTAAGAAATATTATACGCGTCCCTTAAGTGCATTGAACACCCAGGCAACAGCGAAAAAGCCAACTCCTACCGCTGCAAATCCCCAACCGGCTACTTCGTCGTATCTGAAAGCGCCTAAGGCTATTAACCCGAGCCCTACGATAATCATTATCGTTGTAGCCCAGGCCAGTACGGTATTTTTATTCATCGCCATATAAATTCTTTTATCTGGAATATCCAGGAAGTTTTACTTTTATTCAGACTGTAGTGTCAAGATATAGTGGTTAGTGGTCACTATGAGCACTATGGCCCTATCGCAAATATCGTATTTTTATTTAAAAGAAGCACTCTTTACAGAATGCTTCTTTGTATTAATTGGCTGGTAGAAAACCCATTTTCCCCAGTTGATAATCACGTAAGGCCTCCAGGATTTCTGTTTGTGTATTCATGACATAAGGACCCCAACTGGTCACAGGTTCTTTATGCGGGATTCCCGATAAAAACAAAAGCTTTGCTCCGGTATCGCTTTCAATACGAAAGCCTTCGCCATCGTTGTTAAACTGTACGAGTTGTATCCCGTTTTCAAGCAGTGTTTCTTCCGAATTTACCAGGGCTTTCCCATGCAATAAATACAAGAGCGATAAATGGTCTTTATCCATCCGAATGGCATGGGAGCTTTCGGCCTGCATATCAATCATATAGGCATTGACCGGAGTTTGAGTTTTAATCTGTCCTTCCATCCCCTCAAGATTTCCTGCTATAACCTGAATATCTACCTTCCCGTCTTCTGATGTTACCACATTAAAATCGGACTGACGAACATGCTGGTACGCCGCCGGGATCATTTTTTTGTTTGCCGGTAAATTCAGCCATAACTGAATTCCCTCCAGCATTCCGCCCTTTCTTACAAAATCCCTGGTGGGTCCTTCCGCATGAATAATTCCTCTTCCGGCTGTGGTCCACTGAACATCTCCTGCTTTTACGATACTCTCATTCCCCAGAGAGTCTCTGTGCAACTGTTCTCCCTGTATTAAAAAGGTAACGGGTTCAAATCCCCGATGCGGATGTGGGCCTAAATCAAACGGATTATTTTCCTCACTTATTTCATAAGGGCCGTAATGATGCAATAATACAAAGGGATCTATCATATCTATTTCTCCCGTGGGTATGGGCTGCCGTAAACGAACAGGGCCCATCATAACAAAATCACTGGTTCCGGTGATTTTAATTGAATTTAGTTTCATTTTTTTCTCCTTTCTTTTATTATATTATGAAACTTGCAATGCGAAGACCTCAACGTATTTTATCAAGTAAATTACTTAGCAAAATCGCCTCCTTCTCTGTAAGGCGTTTCATGAAGTCTTCATTATTTTCTTTATCTATTTTAGCCAAAAGCTCAAGCCCGTTTTTATTGATTTGAATATGTACCACTCTCCTGTCGCCCGGACAAGGTAAACGTTCTATTAAACCCTTATCGCACAGCTTATCCATAAGCCGGGTGGCATTTGGTGAACGTTCAATCATCCGTTCTTTAATCGTGTGTACTTTTAGCGGGCCTCCCGCTCCTCTAAGAATCCGAAGAATATTATATTGTTGCGGGGAAATCCCAAAAGGTTTGAAAAAAATATTCTGCCGGTTGTTAATCCAGTTGGCCGTATAAATAATATTAATCAATGCTTTTACCCTATTATTTGGAAAACTGGATTTAATATCGGTGGCAATATTACCCATTACAATGATTTTTTAAAGATTTCGATGGCTTCATTTAATGCTCCTTCAAGGGTTTCATCGGTAATTTTTTCCTCCGAAAAATTTTCGAAAAACGAGGGTAAGGAAAACTGTGCAACCACATTTCCTCCCATATACGGAAAGCGGTTTCCAGCTATTTCCAAAACAGATGCTCCTCCCCTTTTTCCGGGTGACGTAGCCATGAGTAACATAGGAATTTCCGACCATAGTTTTCCATCAATTCTGGACATCCAATCAAAAATGTTTTTAAAAGCTGTGGTATATGCACCATTGTGTTCTGCCAGAGAGAGTACTATCCCTTCCGCTTCCTGAATTTCTTTTAAAAAGGCATGTGCATTTTCAGGTATTCCACGTTCCGTTTCACGATCAATACCATAAACTGGTAAGGCATAATCGTTTAAATCCAATACACGAACAGACGCTCCGGATATTTTAGAGGCTGCATAAATGGCCAACTGCTTATTAATGGAGTTTTTACTGTTACTTCCGCCAAAAGCTATAATACGTTTCATAAAGTAAATTTTATATGCAAATATAGTTTGAATAAATTTATTTTCCAAGGAAAATATTTCCAAGGAAAATACTTGATTAGTATAAGTTCCAAACCATGCTTTTGTAGCAATAGTAACTTTTGTACTTTAGCAACAAACAATTACCATATGGACATTAGCTTCAATAAGAACGAAGATCATAACAAACTACTGCTATCGGAACTGAAACGGAAACTGGCAACAGTTAAACTGGGAGGTGGTCAAAAACGCATTGAAAAATTACATTCTCAGGGAAAAATGACAGCCAGAGAGCGTATTGATTATTTACTGGATGCCAAGAAAGCATCGATAGAAATAGGGGCTTTCGCTGGTGAAGATATGTATAAAGAACACGGCGGTTGTCCTTCGGGAGGTGTGGTGGTAAAAATAGGATATATCAGGGGGAAGCAATGTATTGTAGTGGCCAACGATGCAACGGTTAAAGCGGGAGCCTGGTTCCCTATTACCGGGAAAAAGAATTTAAGGGCTCAGGAGATTGCCATGGAAAACCGGCTCCCCATCATATACCTGGTAGACAGTGCCGGGGTATATCTTCCGATGCAGGACGAGATTTTTCCGGACAAGGAGCATTTTGGCAGGATTTTTAGAAACAATGCCGTGATGAGTAGTATGGGCATCACACAAATAGCTGCAGTTATGGGAAGTTGTGTAGCGGGAGGAGCCTATTTACCCATTATGAGCGACGAGGCCCTAATAGTAGATAAAACGGGTAGCATTTTTCTTGCGGGAAGCTATTTGGTTAAAGCTGCTATTGGAGAGCAAATAGACAATGAAACTCTGGGGGGGGCTACCACGCATTGTGAAATAAGCGGAGTAACCGATTACAAGGCAAAAGACGACAGGGATGCGCTGCATACCATTCAAAATATTGTTGATAAAATCGGTGACTTCGAAAAAGCAGGCTTCAGCCGTGAAAAATCCTTAAAGCCTGCTGCCGATCCTAATGAAATATATGGTATTCTTCCGCGAAACCGAGGGGACCAATACGATATGAAAGCTATTATTTCACGTTTGGTTGATGATTCGGTTTTTAACGAATACAAAGCCGGCTATGGTAAAACTATCCTTACGGGTTATGCCAGGATAGATGGCTGGGCCGTAGGTATTGTTGCCAATCAACGTAAAGTTGTTAAAACCAAAAAAGGAGAGATGCAATTTGGCGGGGTTATCTATTCGGATTCGGCGGATAAAGCTACCCGGTTTATAGCCAATTGCAATCAGAAAAAAATCCCGCTGGTATTTTTACAGGATGTAACAGGGTTTATGGTTGGCAGTAAAAGTGAACATGGAGGGATTATAAAAGACGGTGCTAAAATGGTTAATGCAGTAAGTAATTCTGTGGTTCCCAAATTTACCGTGGTCATAGGAAACTCATACGGTGCCGGAAATTATGCCATGTGCGGAAAGGCATACGACCCCAGGCTTATAGTTGCCTGGCCGAGTGCGGAACTGGCCGTTATGGGAGGTGCACAGGCAGCCAAAGTGTTACTTCAAATTGAAACCGCTTCTCTAAAAAAGAAAGGAGAAACCATTACTAAAGAAAAGGAAGAAGCGTTGTTTAATAAAATAAAATCCCGGTACGACCAGCAGGTTTCACCCTATTACGCTGCTGCCCGACTATGGACGGACGCCATAATTGACCCGAAAGATACCAGAAAATGGATCTCTTTAGGGATTGAAGCAGCTAATCAGGCTCCTATAAAAAAGCCTTTTAACCTTGGTGTAATTCAAACTTAAATCCGGAAGTCAACAAGGAACTCCGATTTTATATTTTCTATATCTCATTAATTTTTAGTAACTTATGTAGTCATTTATAACTATATAAGTCATGGGAACCATTAAAACTTTAAACAAATGGGCAAATAAACATACGTATTATCCCCTTGATCTGTTACGCGTAGCTTTAGGTGTATTTTTATTTATTAAGGGAATACATTTTATGGAGAATAGCGAAATGCTGGCCGAACTGTTTAAACCTATTCAGGGTTATGCCGGCGGTATGATGGCCGTTCATTACGTAGCTCCCGCTCACCTGATAGGCGGTGTTTTAATAGCATTCGGATTACTTACCAGATGGGCCATACTGGCTCAGCTGCCGATTCTTATAGGCGCCGTTTTAATTAATTTTATCGGAGCGATGAACACGACCAACTTTATGCTGGCGTTGGTAACATTACTGGTGTGTATCTTTTTTCTTTTTTACGGCTCCGGTAAACATTCGGCTGATTACTATTTTAAAATGCAGCAATAAGAAGTCCCATCGAATTCCTAAGCGATCCGGAAAAAAGAGTTTATGGCTGTTTTATTGAGTCTCTTTATTTATCGCGAAATGAACGATTATAATTTATCAGTACTACAGCCTGTCCGTCAAACACGCCTCGGTGGTATTTTTTCGTTGGATTTTTCCTGTCTCCGTTTCTAAAAAGGACGGCAAAAAATATATTTCCTTAGGAATTTGATATTTCTCCAACAGACCGGAATTTTTAATCGTATCTAAGAGTGCAACGGCGTTCACGTTGGTTGATTCTACTAACAGAACGGGTTTTTGACCGAGTACTTCGTCCTTCACCGAACTCACTATAAAACGCTTTTTTATAAGCTGGGCGAGTTTTTTTTCGATTTCTTCAGGAACCAATTTCACTCCGCCGGAATTAATTACATTATCGGCTCTTCCCAACCATGTAAAATTTGTTTTTGAAATTAAGTCTACCAGATCGTTGGTATATACCGTTTCTTCACAAACATGCGGAGCTTTGATAATGAGTTTGCCTTCACTGTCTGTTTCAAGTGATACTCCCGGGAGAGCAATAAAATGGCTCTGTTTTTGCGATTTGGTACTTTTAAACTTATTTAACTGCCTTACCGCAATGTGACTTACTGTTTCAGTCATTCCATAAGTTTCAAAAACATAGGTAGGCAGTGGCTGTAATTCCTCCGCTAAACGATTGGAGACCGGTGCTCCTCCTACAATCAGCTTCTTAATTAAGGCCAACCGGTTTAATGTGTTTTTTACCTGTAGCGGGATCATTGCCGCAAAGTCATATTTTTTTGCCACCCCATCCAGAGGGTTGAGCGTGGGTGCCACAAGGTCCATATCCAAGCCCAGTACCATGGCCCTGACAAGCATCATTTTCCCCGCAATATATTTTGCCGGCAGGCAGTGCAGCGCTTTATCGCCTTTATTCAGGCTAAAAAATTCGCCTGTTGCCCTGGCGGAATTTACCATATGCTGTTTACGCAAATATATAAACTTGGGCACTCCTGTTGATCCGGATGTTTTTACCCTTACATATTCTTTATCGTTCAACCAGTCGAGTAAAAAATCTCCAATAGCTTTTTCAAAGGGATATCCTTCTTTTATAAGGCTATAGGCCACTTCTTTAAGGGCTTCTCCGGAATAAAAATGGCCGTTCAAACGAAAATCGGAATGTATTTTCTTAAAATCGGAAATCATGCTTTTTGAGTTTGGACTTTTTCTATAAGTGTTAACGTCCTATTTCATTGATTGTTTCATTTACAGGCACCACTATTTTTCCTGTTAGTTTTTCCTTCCAACCATTCCATTTATACTTTTTTGAAAAAATAAATAAAAGAACGGGAAATACCACCAATACCGGAATTAGCACATCCGGTCCCACCTGAGGTGGTGAAATATCCTTATAAACCGAATTGGTTTGAAAAGCGGTCCAGTCTGCGGTAACCAATAACGCTGTTATAAGATTATTAGCTGCGTGAAAACCAAGTGCCAGTTCCAGGCCTTCATCCATAAGGGTCAAAATACCCAGAAATAACCCCGTACCTATATAATACACCAGGATAATCGATCCGATTTTACCTACTTCCGGGTTGGCAATATGCATAATGCCAAATAGTACGGAAGTTACCAGGAGAGGCACCCATCTGTTTTTAGCCATAATCCCTATTCCCTGCATCATATATCCTCTGAATAAATATTCCTCAAAACTGGTTTGGAGCGGAATCAGGAGTATACCGATTACCGCCAAATAGAGAAAGGGTTCCCATTGCAGGTTATAGATAAAATTTTCCGGAGACGTTTTTACTTCTATCATTACAAATACCACAGTAATTATGGCCCATAAAGAAAATGCAAAGACTATCCTACCCCAATCAATTTTCTTCCTTGAAGTGGTTAGCGATGTAATTGACTGCCTGTGAATATATTTTACCCAACCGAATAAGATTAACAGCCCTATTGCAAAAGGAATTAGCATTTCCACCAAAACCCTGTTTTTTCCTTTAGCCAGAATTTCCTGTTGCATGATAGATTCCACATCCAGGTCAAAAAGTGTTATTACCAGGTAGTTAAGTGCCATAAGCCCCATAAAGCCCACAGGGATTATAAAATATTTCCACATCCCCAGTTTGCCTTTATATCCTTGCTCTATATACATTGTTCTAATATGTTAAGTTTCCATTTTTTGTCAGGATCGTAAGTTAAGCAACCATTTTTAACCAGTAAAGGGCTATCGATATTATTTGTAAACAAGCCCCCGGTGCCCAATCCCTGATACATTGAGCTATTTAACCGATACGTCCATTGTGCAATAGCGTTTAATCCAATATTACTCTCCAGGGCACTGGTTACCCACCAGGAAATTCCTAATGTATCTGCTATCGAAATCCATTCTTCACTTCCTCTCCATCCTCCAATCAAGCTCGGTTTCAGAATAATATACTGCGGTTTTATAGTTTGTAGTAATTTTTCCTTTTCCGTTACTGTTTTAATCCCAATTAATTCTTCATCAAGCGCAATATCCAAAGGAGTTTCTTTACACAATTTGGCCATTAACGGCCATTGGCCCTGCTTTAATGGTTGTTCAATAGAATGAATATCCAAAGCTGCCAGCTCCTCGAGTTTAAAAAGGGCTTCGTCCGGATGAAAAGCACCATTTGCATCTACTCTGAGTTCAATTTGTTCTCTTGAAAAAGATTTTCTTATGATTTTAAGGAGTTTTAGTTCTTTTTCAAAATCAAGAGCCCCGATTTTCATTTTAATGCATGTAAATCCGGATTCGACTTTTTGAGCTATCTGTTCCTTCATAAAGCCCTGGTCTCCCATCCAGATTAATCCGTTAATAGGGATTGCTTTTTCTCCTTTTGTAAATTGAGAAGGATACAACACAAAGGAAGACTCGGATTTTAAAGACTGGAAAGCCTGTTCAATACCAAACTGTATACTGGGAAAATCTTTTAGTTTATCCCATAATATATGAATTCCCAAATGCACATTATTACACGTCCAATTCAACACACGTTCATATTCGGGAACATCATCACAACTAAGCCCTCTGAAGAGTCCGCATTCACCAATTCCGGTTTGATTTTCATCCTCCAGAAAAATAAACCATGTTTCTTTATGTGTTAGCACCCCACGTGAAGTTCCTCCGGGTTGCTTAAAACAAAGTAGGTGTTTTTTATAATATGCCTTCATATTGCAATCCCTCAAATTTAACCATAAATTTGAATGCAAAGTACAGTTGTATGAATTCTATTTACAAAAAAAACGTTTGGATAACGGGTGCTTCCTCAGGTATTGGTGAAGCACTGGCATATGAACTTTCGGCTATGGGCTGTAATTTGGTATTATCCGCCAGAAATACGGAGGCACTGAACCGGGTGAAAAAGCAATGTATAGATCCGGAAAAAATAACGGTTTATACCCTGGATTTGTCTGACTATAACAACATGGATGTTCACGTGCAGGCTGTACTGGAACTTATGAGCTCTATTGATATCCTGATTAATAATGCCGGAATTAGTCAACGGTCGTTAATAAAGGATACGCAGATAGCTGTTGACAAAAAAATTATGGAAATAAACTACCTGGGAACCATAAGCCTTACCAAAGCACTTTTACCGCATTTTATTAAAAAACAAAACGGTTATTACGTTACTGTAACCAGTTTAATGGGAAAATTCGGATCTCCTTTCAGATCTAGTTATTGTGGTGCAAAGCATGCCCTTCACGGTTTTTTTGATGTTTTACGTATGGAGCATGAAAAAGACGGTATTGCTGTAACACTCGTTTGTCCTGGTTTTGTACAAACAAATGTTGCTATCAATGCCCTTACCGGAGATGGATCGGCTCAAAATAACAACGATCAGGCAACGATTAACGGCATGCCTGTCCGCAAATTTGTCCGGAAAATGATCCGGGCTATCACAAAGAAAAAATTCGAAGTTTATATAGGAAAGAAAGAAGTTCTTGGCGTTTATTTAAAACGTTTCTTTCCCAAATTGCTCCACCGCGTTGTTTTGCGTAGCAATGTTACCTGATTAGAGCTCCAGGCTTTCTCCAATATCGAGCAGCATTAAATCTTTCCCTGCATCAAAAAATCGTTTTTTTGCCTGCTCGTGGTCAATCTCAATAAAACCGAAGGTATCGTAATGATACCCAAGTATTTTATCGCAATCCACAAAATCCGAAGCCACGATAGCTTCTTCTATGCCCATCGTAAAATTATCACCAATGGGTAGTACAGCCAGATCAAGCTTGGTGAACATGGGAATTAATTTCATATCCATGGTCAGCGAGGTGTCGCCGGCTATATATATATTCTTTTTTTCTCCTTTAATTATAAATCCGCCAGGCTGTCCGCCATAAGATCCGTCCGGAAAGGAAGAAGTGTGGATAGCCGGAACATATTTCAAAGTGCCAAACTCAAACTCCCAGCTTCCTCCGTGATTCATCGGATGAAAATCAATTCCCTTATTACCAAAATAGCTTGCTATTTCATAATTAGAGACCACCACAGCATCGGTTTTTGTGGCCAGCATTTCCACATCGGCCATATGATCCTGATGTGCGTGTGTAACAAGTATATAATCTGCTTTCAGTGAATCGATATCTACAATATCCCTGGCCAGCGGATTGCCTGTTATAAATGGATCTATAATAATATGGATACCTTTAATATGCAAGGAAAGGGTAGCATGCCCGAGAAATGTAATTTTCATAATTGCAAGGAGTTGACAGGTTTTATAAAACTAAAATAAGCATTAGTTAAAATTAAACCAAAACTTAACTCCTTTACCTGGCTTGCTTTCGATATTCAGTTTAGAGCGTAACTGATTTACCAGTCTTTGTATAAGGTGGATTCCCATGGAACCTTTTCCTGTTTCCTGTTTTTTCTCCTGTAAGCCCACTCCGTTATCAGCGTATTCAAAGTAGTACTGATTGTCTTCTAATTGCGAGATATTAATATAAATTTTCCCTTCATCAGCATTATCGGGGAATGCATATTTATAGGAATTTGACACGAGTTCGTTTAAAATCAATCCTATGGGAATAGCCCTGTCAATATCCAATTCGGTTCCCTCTGCTTCAATAGTAATTGCAATAGGGCTGTCTATCTTCTTAAACACCGACTGAACACTGGTTACCAGCGACTCAATATATCCCTGCATTTCGATAACGGAAAGATCATCGTTCTGATATAGTTTTTGATGAATAAGTGCCATGGCCTTTACCCTGCTTTTACCTTCTTCCAAAGCTTCAATTGCAGCCTTGCTTCTTGTATTCTTCGATTGAAGGCTCAAAAGGCTGGATACCATTTGCAAATTATTTTTAACCCGGTGGTGTATTTCTTTAAGTAAAGAATCTTTTTCAACCAGAGAAGACTCAATGATTTGTTTTTGTTCTTCAATGAGTCGCTGGCTAATAATACTACGTCGGTATGCGAGAATTAATCCTCCCAGTCCCAACAGCGTAAAAACCAATGCTATAATCCCGTAGTTTATTTTCTTATCTCTGGCCTGAATTTCACTCCGTGTCTTTTCTATATCCAGTCGTTGTCTTTCTATCGTTTCCTTTTGGTTTTCCAGGTCGTAGGTTACAATAAGTCCTAGAAGTTGCTTTTCTCTTAATATTTTTTCGGTAGAATCTCGAAGGTGTATATACTTTCGGTAGTGCTGTGAAGCGCGCTCCGGATCTTCCGTTTTGTTGTAGTAATCGGCTAAAAGCTTGTTATAATCCAACATATTGTCAGTGCTGGAAGCCGTTATTTCAACACTGTCTAAATACGCTTTAGCCGTTTCCAGATTTCCCAATTGCAAATGGCACTTGGCTAATTCTTTCCAGCTGGTAATGGTATGTCCCAGGTATTTTCCTTTATCATATACCTTACTGCTCTTTACATCGGCTTCCAACAAAGGAATTGCATCTTTGAAATTTCGCTGTTCCATATAGCATTTTCCAATATTCCCTTTAATTACTCCTTGTAGAAAGATGGCATCTTTTTGTTCTTTTTCCGATTTGTCTTTATTGTAATCATTTATAAAAAGATCAATATAACTCAAGGCCATTTGGAAATGTTTATTGGCCGTATAGGTTACATTATCCAATAAAAGATATTCTCCGATTTTGTTATTGTAAACCGCAAATCCGTAGTGATCTCCTTCTTTAAGGTGTTTTTTTGTTTGAAGCACATAATCAATTCGCGCTTTTTTATACAGTCCGAGATTAGAATATACATCGTACAGGTTTACTGCCTGATCTCCTAAAGATTTTTTTTGTTTTCTAACTTCCAGTTGTTTGTCAAAAAGCTGAAGTTCTGCGTAGGCCCGGTCCATGATATCCAAAAGCACCACTTTAATCGTGTCTTCCAGTGGAGATTTGGCCTCGTACAATTCATTCGCCAGAAAAACGCTCTTATCGTAGTTGCCCATGTCATACTGTATTTGAGACAGTATTACTTTGTAATAGCTGGCGGCTACCGTATCTTCTTTTTGAATTGCCATATCCAGATACTGGGAAACTTTAGCTTCCCATAAACTTGCCGAGCTGAGTACATAACGATCACTTGAAAGGAAAAACAACTCAAATCTGCTCTTGTCGTCAGACAACTGCTGAAATTTAGTGAAGGAATCTCCCGATTGTTGAGCAAAAGACAGGGAAATACTACCCGCCATTACCCAAATGGCAAGTAAAAGTGCAATACGCTTTGTATAGTTTAGCATCATTTAATAATGACTGACAATTTAAAACAATTACAAAAAACAGCGTTAATGATTTGAGAAAAAAAGCCTAAATATTCCATTTAGGCTTTTTAAAACACATATACTAAACGTAAATTTGGTTCGGTAAAATTAATTACCATATCACTAACAACACTTCAAACATATTACAATTACATTTGGTGAGTAAATTTTTGTTGTAAAAGAGATTGAATTTGTTGTGTAGTAAATATCCTTCGGTGTAAGGCAGGCTAGATTAGCACGAGTTCTGCTGAACTATATATCGACAAACGGTATTTTCTTCCGATTATTGACATCTTTAAGGCTTTCATCACTTTACAAATAAAAAAAAGAACTTTAACAATCCTGTTAAAGTCCTTTTTAGAGAACACTATATGAAAATGATAAAATTTGGGGCCTTAATTGGTTATGTAATTAAATTACACTTCAAACATATTCCAAACCCGGAAACAAAGAAAATTTTAGTTGTGTAATGCACATTAATTGTTGTGAACACATTTGTGCGTGTGGTTAGTAAATAAAAAGTCTTAATTATTACAGGTGTCCTGAAGTTTCAGGAAATAAAAAAAGCTCCGAATTCCTTCGAAGCTCTTTAGAGAACACTATATGAAATGATTAGATTTAGGGCTATTAAAATCTTTTTCTTTTATAACAACGGTGTAAACATACAACCGGCTATTGAAACAGTAAAATAAATGTTGTCAATAGCCGGATTTATGTTGCTAAAGCTTAAAAGCCTATGGTTTAATATATTAAGATCTCATTGCCGAAAGGATAAATTCTCTGAAGTCTTTTGATATAGGAATAAGTTCTCCATTAATCATAATATCCTTTGAATTCACGGCCTGAATATGGTCCAAATTAACTATATATGACTTATGTGCTCTGTAAAATTGATGTGATGGGAGTTTTTCCAGATAGTCTTTTAAAGCAGAACGTACCAGATATTTTTTCTCCTCCGTATTAATTTCCAGATATACATTATCTGCCTTAATAAACTGAATATCATCAAACTGAATCCGGTAATATAAGTGTTGTTTCTTTACAAAAATGGAGTTTTTTAAAACCGCATTAGAAACAATTTTATCTCCTTCGTTGGTCTCATTTGCTGTTTCAGGATCGTTATAATCAAAATTGTTTATCGCTATTTCAATTGAAGTATATAAGTCCTGCTGTTCAAACGGTTTAACCAGATATCCGTTGGGTTTTACGGTTTTTGCATTCTCTACCGTAGCCCTGTCCGAATTCGAGGTCACAAAAATAAAAGGGATGTTTAGATTTTTACGAATGTACTTACCGAGATCTATCCCCGTTTTTTCCGAAGCGAGAATAATATCAATCAATACGAGATCTACTTCGTTACTGCTCAGTACATCCACAGCCTGTTCGTAGTCAATAACATTATCTACGATATGGTATCCAATTTCTTCCAGTTGCGACTGGATATCATCTGCAATGATCACATTGTCCTCGACAATGAGAATTTTAATAGCATCTTCCAAAGTAAGTAGTTGTTAGTTGTTCTTAATTAAGTGTTAAATCTACGAAAAAATATTAAAACCCATATAAAACAAAACCGCTAGTAAAAATGTACTCAACGCCAGTTTTTTAAGTTCCGGGTCCAGAAGTGTCAGGTTTTTTGTTCCGCTTAGCTTTTTTAGATGAACCAGAATAGGGACATAAGCTATCAGAAACAACAGATTGCCCGGATGCCGGTAATGCAGCCATAAGAACACTGTTGTAGTAAGCATGGCTATTATTAATATCGTATAATGATAAATCCTTATTTTTTTTTCACCCAGTTTAACCGCCAGCGTATTCTTTCCGGCAGCGCGATCGCTTTCCAAATCCCTCATATTGTTAAGGTTTAACACACCCGTACTAAGAAGTCCGATGGTTGTTCCGGGAAGAAAAACATCCCAGCTAATCTGTTTTGTATATAAAAAGTATACGCCTACTACGCTGACCCATCCAAAAAATACAAATACAAACAAATCGCCCAAACCGTGATATCCGTATGCATTTGAACCAACCGTATATTTAATTGCCGCAATAATAGCCAGGATCCCCATAAGAATAAAAAGAATCATATATCCCGGGGCTCCCTGAAAAGAAACATATACTAAAGTCAATGTAGAAAACAATGCCAGTATCCCGGTTAAAATAACAGCCTTTTTCATTTGCAACGGAGAAATGGCTCCGGATTGCAAGGCTCTCTGCGGGCCCACACGATTCATATTATCGGTACCTTTAACACCATCGCCGTAATCGTTAGCAAAATTTGATAATATTTGATACAAGATGGTTGTAATTAAAGCCCAGCTAAAAATATTTCCATCAAAATACCCGCCGAAAGCAGCAATGGCCGTACCTACAATGATACCGGAAACAGATAAGGGTAACGTTCGCAAACGAGCGGCAGAAATCCAGTTTTTTAACGTTGGCATATTTTAAAACGGGTCTTCTATTTGAACTCTCTTACCGTTCTTATAAGACGCTACAAAGGCATCTTCAAAGCCCATTCTAACCAATTCGTATCTGAATTCCTGAGCTTCTTTAAGGGTTTCAAAATTTCCCAGTGAATACGTATAAAACGGATTGTTTTTTACAAATCTGGAATTCGAGAATTTCGTAGAAACCAAGGGGATGTTATTTTCGGTAAAAGCCGTTACCTGAACAGCGTATATTTTTCCTCCTTCCAGGAAGTTCTTTGCCAAGTAAAAGTTCTTGAGAACATCCATTTCTTCTTTTTCAACCTGGAGTTTACTAAGCCGGCCTTTAATAGCATCTAAACTGTCAATAGAAACCAAAACCGTTTGTTGATCAGGTTGAAATTTAAGTTCTTTAACAGCGCTATTAACTCCAAAAGAAAAGGATACTAAAACCACCGTAAGAATTAAAAATAATGTTGTGATAACGCCGAGAAGGTTTCGCTGTCGGTTAGTTTTTCTCAGCTCTTTATTTTTATATTTGATTTGCTCTAACAGCCTATCGTTATTAGCCTGAGCCTTATCAATATCTTTGTGAAGTTGTAATAAATCGTGTTCCTCTACAAACGGCATGGTTAATTTAGTTTAAGGGAATTTTGGATACTGTTTAAAATTGGGATCGCGTTTTTCAAGAAAGGCCTGTTTTCCTTCCTGAGCTTCATCCATCAAATAATACATCAACGTTGCATCGCCAGCCAACTGCATCAGACCGTGTTGCCCATCGAGTTCTGCATTTAAACATCGCTTTATCATCCGCAGAGCCAGTGGTGATCGTTTCTGCATAATTTTACACCATTCTACTACAGTATCTTCCAGTTGCTCTAAAGATACAACTTTATTTACTAATCCCATAGTCAACGCTTCCTCTGCTGAATACTGCTGACATAAAAACCATATTTCACGAGCTTTTTTCTGCCCGACATGTCGTGCTAAATAGGAGGAGCCAAACCCTCCGTCGAAACTTCCAACCTTTGGTCCGGTTTGTCCGAAAATGGCATTTTCACTCGCAATAGTCAGATCGCAAACCACATGAAGAACATGTCCTCCTCCGATGGCATAACCATTTACCATTGCGATTACGGGTTTAGGTATTTCCCTGATTTTTTTATGCAGATCAAGGACATTCAGTCTGGGAACTCCATCCTCACCGATATATCCGCCTACCCCTTTAACATTCTGATCTCCACCGCTACAAAAGGCTTTATCGCCAGCTCCGGTAAAAACCACCACATCTATATCCGTACGTTCCCTGCAAATATCCATAGCCTCCAGCATCTCAATATTAGTCTCGGGTCGAAAGGCATTATAAACCTTCGGCCTGTTGATGGTAATTTTTGCAATCCCTTCGAAAAACTCAAATTTAATATCGGAATATTCCTTTATCGTAGACCACGATCTTGTATTCATAAAGCGTTCTCTTTTTGGCAAAAATAAGCGATCCGGATGATATGTTAAAATTATATTCCAAGTGAATAACGCTTTTTAGAACGGCAATCCTCAAAAGCTTATTTCAAGTACTTAAAATAATCTAATAACTGCTTGTCATTCAATTCTCTCGGAGTGAAAATTTCCATGAGTTTTGGTCGATCTCCGGATTTATAAAATTCTTTTAATGTGAGCTCCAGTGCCTGATAATCTCGTACCTGTACATATTCAAAATTGTACATATTACACAGGTGTAAGGCATTATAAGGGTGAATTGTCTCAAAAAAATCGCCGAAATTTTTATTGGTTTTATCTCCGGGAAGTATTCTGAATATCCCTCCTCCCCCATTATTAATTACAATTATCCGGAAATTGCTTTTAATGTATTTATTCCAAAGGGCATTGCTATCGTAGAGAAAGCTCAGATCGCCGGAAATCAACAATGTCGGTGTCTCACTCATTAATGATGCTCCAATGGCTGTTGATGTACTTCCATCGATCCCGCTGGTTCCACGATTACAAAAAACTCTTAACGTAGGATTTATATCAAATAATTGCACATAGCGAACAGCCGAACTGTTGCCCAGCTGTAACAGATACTTATCCGGAATAGTTGTAAGAAGTTTATCAAACACCTTGATATCCGAAAACAAAGCCTTTTTCAGGTATAAGTTATGTTGCCTGACTCTCTGTTGTTTAACAGCCTTCCAGTATTTTTTATAGGGCGAAGTATTGGTTTTTGTATTTTCTAAAAACGAATTGAAGAATTTTTGCGGAGTCTGTCGTATATGATGTTCCAGGCAAAAGAAGGTGTCAAAAGCTTTTTTTTCATCTATATGCCAGTGGTGTTTGGGCTGGTATTTTCTCAGAAAGGCTTTCACTTTTTTAGAAACGATCATTCCTCCGAAAGTAATTAATATATCCGGTTGCAGTTTTTTAAAGAGGTCTTCCCTGTGCTCACTTAGTTCAATCGGGGCAATAATTTTATCGATACTTGGAAAAAATTCGGGATGACTCAGATTTGAGGTAGTCTCCGTAAATACCAAAACCGATGCGTCCTGTGCCAGTAATTCCAAAGTTCTGTTTTCTATACTTCCCGGAGGATTAACTCCCACCAGAATCATTTTTCTGTCGGCTTGATTCCAGAGAGAAGTAAGTTTTTCCATGAGCTTGATATCCACGGTCTCTGCAAATTCATCGGGATGAGTAAGCCGAGGAGAAACAAGGAGATCATTACACATTTCATACAGAGGTTCCTCAAAGGGTACATTCAGGTGAACAGGGCCCATTTTTGAGATACACGCATTAAGTGCTTTGTTAATCTCCGATTCGTTAGATTGCTGGATTTCTTCCTGTAAACTCTTTAACCGATCTCCCTTTAGAAACCATGGAAGTTCGTGTTTCTTATCTCCTAACACAGATTCTTTTGTATCGGAAACATCCGTTTTCAAATGAGCCTCATATACAATATGCTTCCCGAATACGCCCGGTTGCCGAATGGTTTGTCCATCACCTATATCTATAAGATATTCAGGGCGGTCGGCAGAAATAATCACCAATGGAATATCGCTGTAAAAAGCCTCTGCTACCGCCGGATAATAGTTTAACACAGCGCTTCCGGAGGTACATATTAAAGCAGCGGGACTTCCTGTTTGCTGAGCAATTCCAAGGGCGAAAAAAGCAGCGCTTCTTTCATCTACAATACTGTAACACCTAAAATACCTATCGTTTGTAAAACTTATGGTTAAAGGTGCATTTCTAGACCCGGGAGAAATAATAATATGCTCTATGTGTTTTGCTTTGCACAACTCGACCACGGTTTGTGCCAGTGGAATATTCGAATATTTCATAGGGGGATAAAAATACGAACTATGAAGCTTTTTTCCAGTATTTTCTATATTTAAAGCACAGAATACATAATCATGGATTTATTCCTGGTTTCTTCCCATTCTTTTTCCGGTACCGAATCACGAGTCACTCCACCTCCCATGTATAAAACTACTTTGGTTTTTAACCATTCCATGCATCTCAAATTCACAAACAACACGGTAAAATCTTTTTCCATATTGAGTTCTCCCAGAAATCCAGTATAAAATTTACGATCGTAGGTTTCATTTTGCAGCAAATAATTTTTTGCCATCTGTTTGGGTAGTCCGCATACAGCCGGTGTGGGATGGAGTTCCTCGATCAGATCATGCTTCTGGCCTTTGTTTAATTGTGCTGAAACCAAAGTGCTGAGATGAAGCAGGTGTCCGGCCTTAACCGTTTTTGTTTCACCAATTTTAAGAGCCTGGCTATACGGCTGTATTGTTTGAACAATATAATCAGTAACTATTTGCTGTTCCTCGATTTCCTTTGCCGTCCATTTTGCCGAACTTTCGGCTGTATTTAATTTTGTTCCTGCCAGGGCAACCGTTTTAACAGTCTCCTTTTCAAACGACATCAGCTTCTCCGGAGTTGCGCCTATCCATGTTCCCACCCGAGGGTGGTACCACCAGTAGCAAAAGGCTTCCCGGTACGTGTCAAGAACATTCAAAAAAGAATTTAAAGGAGTCTCAGCTTCCGATATGGCTACTTCTTCTTTCCGGGAAAGTACCACTTTCTCCAGTTCTGTTTCTTTAATAGCATGAACCGCAGCGGAGATTTTAAGTAAATATTCTTCTTTTCCGTGGCTTTTAAGGCTTTCTTTTTTTTTCATTTTCAGAGGCCTCCCGGTTTGATATCGCATTTCAAATTTTTGATCCGCGCGTGTCAATACAATTTTGTTCTCCAACCGAAAAGGCGCAAAGACAAATCCTTTGTCCGTCCATTGGGTAACCTGATGAATTTCATTATTATTTTGAAGGACTAGTTTCAGCGAGTCGGATTTTGGATGCCTGTAAGCCACAAAGGGTAACTCAGCTTTTTGCTGGTCCTTAATTTTTTGAAAGAAAAGATCCCGGGTCATTATTTTTTTGGCAATGAAATGGTAGTTAGTTTACACATAGAAATAAGTTCGCCCGATTCGTTGGAGATTCGTATCTGCCAAAGTTGGGTGGTTCTTCCTTTGTGTACATAAGTAGCTGTTCCGTAAACAAAACCTTCACGAACACTTTTAACGTGATTTGCCGATATTTCTATGCCGCGAACATAATATTCGTTTCGGTCCAGTAAGACATGTGCCGCCGCACTTCCCACACTTTCCGCCAGGGCTACCATAGCTCCCCCATGCAATACGCCATCCGGTTGATAAACCTTTTCCGTAACCGGCATTTTTGCAGTTAAAGAGGTTTTGTCCACATCAATAAATTCAACTTCCATGGTTTCCATCATGGTGTTTTGACACATGGCATTACAGCGTTTCAATATTTTTTCCTTATCCAAAATCAACAGATTAACACAATTCCATAAAGTTACAAAAGTAGTTAAAGTATAAACAAAAGGCACGGGAAATTCCCGTGCCTATTAAAAGATACTTACATCAAACTAAATTGCTTAATACAAATATTCAAGAGCTACTACATCGTACGGACCGAATTCGCCATCTTCTCCCGAACTAAAGCAAGCCAGCATTAAAGATGTTGAATCGTATCCTGTGGGTGTTCCGGGTATATGTACAGCACCGTCAGGGCCTGCAGACTCTCCGGATTGACCACAACTTTGTCGGCTAAACCAGTCTGTGTGCCTCAATCCCACACTATGTCCTATTTCATGACCAATTACATGTTCGTTAACATTCGTATCGTAATTATCCATTCCCGAGAAAATCTGTACCCACTTATATGGATTTCCCCCGCTGGGAAAACCTGCTACACCGCCTGCTTCACCATTTGGAACTCTGTAAACTACAATATCGTAAGGGCTGTAGTTCGTTCCATAGGTAAGGGTAAAATTAAGACCAATGTTCAATGCATTATAGTTGTTTATGGCCCATTGCAAGGCTGTACGCATTTTGGAAGTAAGTCCGTATCCGCCACCTCCGGTATAACCAATTACATTGATATTTCTGGGCGAACTTACAAGATTATACGTTCTGTATTGTTCACTTTCCACTCCTCCGTGAAGATCCATAGAAAACAATTCATTTGGATTAATAAGAATATCTCCTTCAACCAAATAGTGATCTTCTTTGGTTCCATCAGGTAAGGTAACTGCGTGCATTTGGATATCGGCCGTATTGAAACTCAGAGATGCAATTTTGTCTTTCACATCCTGTGAGATGGATTGTTCATTACCTACGGAAACGGGTTCTTCTTTGGAACAAGAGGTTAGCAATAGCGCTCCCATTGCGGTTAAGCCCGCAATATATTTTATAGTTTTCATTTCTTATTGTTTTTGTTTTATTAGTTAATAATTAATATACGTATATACTTACATTACAATTGCATCAATAAAATTACAAAAAATTAAATTATTTTCAATATTTTATTGATTTTTATAACAAAAATAAAGTAAATATTGATTTTTACTAAATATTACTTAATAAAGTGTATTTTGTCGATGAGCCCTTATCAATTCTTAAATTGGCAGGGATTACAAAAACGATATAAAAAAATCGATTAAAAGTGTATTTTATCGATGAAATACCATAGCGCTTAGAGTTCGGAAAGTAATTTTTCCTACATAATAAATTTTACATACTGGTTCACGATCAAGCTAAAATTTCTCGTACATTTGGTTATAGAGTTATCTAACTATCCATAAACATGAGCGAACTTATTCTGGAAAACGATACGGTAAAGCTGTCTCTTTTAAGTAATGTTAATTATACGCATTTGCACGCGGTGGCATTTCAGAAAGATTTAATAGCATATTCTCCTTCCGATATTTCAACTCCAGCTTTGCTTTCTGATTATGTTACATCGGCTTTACGGGCCCATTCGGAAAATACGGCAATCCCTTTTATAATTTATGATAAACGATCCAGTTTGTACGCCGGGAGCACCCGGTTTGGAAGAATTGATCACAAAAATAAAACTCTTGAAATAGGATGGACCTGGATTGGCAGGGAATTCCAGGGCACCGGGCTTAACAAACAGGTAAAATTTCTCATGCTTCATTATGCTTTTGAAAGGATGCGGTTTATGAAAGTTGAATTCCGAATTGATGAACGGAATACAAGATCGCGAAAAGCAGTAGAAAAAATTGGAGGAAAACTCGAGGGAATTCTGCGTAATAATGTTATTATGATCGATGGATTTCGTAGAAATACGTGTTGTTACGGAATTCTGTACAAAGAATGGGAGGGTTTAAAAACCTCCGTATTTAAAGGATACCGATATTGGGAAAGTTAATAATAATACTTAATCGTTCTATTTTCCGAGGATTTCGCATTCTCATCATAACGTCGTAGCCAATTTCCATACCCATCTTCTTCGGTTTCGTATTCGTAGTCGAACTTTTTTTGGCTTACTTGTTTTCCTTTTATAAATGTTTTTTGCTCTTCCAAAAAACCCGCCTCATTATATGTGTATAAGGTGCGCTCCCGAGCGTAAAATTTATCCGGATTCTTTTTTCCTGCCTTCATTTTATCCATAAACAGAATTTGACCGTTTTTTTTAACAAATTTCAATATCGCTCTATCGGGTTTTCCCTGATCGTAAAATATTTCCATTCGCTCATAATCGCCTTCCTCATGTGTAATTTTGGGCGTAATCCGTTTTATTACTTTCTGGATCAGGTCGTCTATAACATGTACTTCTTCCACCAGAATCCCATCGCTAAAAGCATGTGTAATTTCCCTTTCTTCAATTCCATAATCGTTTTGCCGAATTACCTTAACCAGTAAATCATCTTCATCAAAAAAATACTCAAACTGATCAACAAATTGTTCCTGGTAGTTATATATATGTTCGGTTATTTTCTTTAACTCACTAATGGTTGTTTTGTAAACATGTATAAATGAAACCGCTTTATCCAGATTCCCTTCCCGGTAACTTTCAACATATTTTTTCACCAAGTTGTTATGATGATATTCGTAAACCGTTTGGTCGTAGTCTGTTTCATTAAACCTGGTAACGCTTCTTATAAGTGCTCCGTTTTCTTTAAAATAAAACTCTTCTGTTCCGTAATCGGTTATGGTAATACAAGATTTAACTGCTCCGTGTAAATCAAAGTCACTTGTTTGCAAGAGTTTAAATTCCTGGCTATATAAAGCGTCACAGGGAAACTTTAACAAGAACAATAGGATTAGGGGTACGTAGTTTTTTTTCATAGGCTTTCTTAGCATCTCAAAAATATGCAACTCTTTTATTTTTAACAAGATAATGTGTTAAAAACAAAAAGCAGGCCAAAGCCTGCTTTTTTAATTTACTAACTAATACTATCGAGCGTTACTTCACTTCTTCAAAATCTACATCCTGTACATCGTCGTTCTCCTTGGCATTATTATTTCCAGCCTCCGGAGCTTCCTGAGAAGCCTCTCCGTTTTGTTGAGCTTCCGCCTGCGCTTTGTACAATTCTTCTGAAGCTGTTTTCCAGGCTTCATTAATTTTATCTAAAGCGGGTTGAATAGTATCTACCTCCTTAGTTTCATAAGCCTTTTTTAATTCTTCAAGAGCCTCTTCGATAGGTTTTTTCTTATCGTCAGACAGCTTATCACCAAAATCTTTTAGTTGCTTTTCCGTTTGGAAAATCATGGCGTCTGCCTCATTGAGTTTATCTGCTTTTTCTTTTGCAAGTTTATCTGCTTCAGCATTGGCTTCGGCTTCCTGCTTCATTTTTTGAATTTCCTCTTCGGTTAGTCCGGAAGAAGCTTCAATTCGAATATCCTGTGATTTCCCGGTAGCTTTATCCGCTGCGGTTACATGAATTAGTCCATTAGCATCGATATCAAAGGTTACTTCAATTTGAGGAACCCCTCGTGGTGCAGGTGGTATACCGTCCAGATGGAAGCGCCCTATAGTTTTATTGTCGGCTGCCATAGGCCGTTCTCCCTGTAATACGTGGATCTCTACAGAAGGCTGATTGTCAGCAGCCGTAGAAAAAATCTGCGATTTTTTCGTGGGGATTGTTGTATTTGCATCTATTAGCTTGGTAAATACACTCCCCATAGTTTCTATACCCAATGACAATGGTGTAACATCTAACAGCAATACATCTTTAACATCTCCCGTAAGAACACCTCCCTGTATAGCTGCTCCAACGGCAACTACTTCATCCGGGTTTACTCCTTTACTGGGGGCTTTTCCAAAGAATTTTTCAACCGCCGCCTGTACAGCCGGAATACGGGTTGATCCTCCCACAAGAATAATTTCATCAATATCTCCCTTAGAAAGACCTGCTGCCTTCAGTGCGGTTTGACACGGTTCAATGGTACGTTTTACCAAATCGTCAATTAGCGTTTCAAACTTAGCTCTGGATAAAGTTTTTACCAGGTGCTTTGGCCCGCTCGCTGTTGCAGTAACGTATGGTAAATTAATCTCGGTTTGTGTAGCGGAAGACAACTCAATTTTTGCCTTTTCTGCAGCTTCTTTTAAACGCTGTAAAGCCATAGGGTCTTTACGAAGATCTATTCCCTCTTCGCTATTAAATTCTTCTGCCAGCCAATTGATAATTTTTTCATCCACATCATCACCTCCAAGGTGTGTATCTCCATCGGTTGAAAGTACCTCGAAAACTCCATCTCCAAGTTCCAGAATAGAAACGTCATGTGTACCTCCACCAAAGTCGAATACCACAATTTTTCTATCCGCTCCCGATTTATCCAACCCATAAGCCAGTGCAGCCGCTGTTGGTTCATTAATAATTCTTTGCACTTTTAATCCCGCTATTTCACCTGCTTCCTTGGTTGCCTGGCGTTGCGAATCATTAAAATAAGCGGGAACCGTAATAACGGCTTCGCTAACGGCTTGCCCCAAGTAATCTTCCGCAGTTTTCTTCATTTTCTGAAGTACCATGGCCGATAACTCCTGAGGAGTATAAAGACGCCCGTCAATGTCTACTCTGGGGGTATTATTATCTCCTTTTACTACTTTATACGGAACTCTTCCTGCTTCTTTTTCCGATTCAGAAAATTTATTTCCCATAAAACGCTTAATCGAATAAACTGTTTTAGTGGGATTAGTAACCGCCTGTCTTTTTGCGGGATCACCTACTTTAATTTCTCCGCCTTCCACAAAAGCTATAATAGAAGGTGTTGTACGCTTTCCTTCCGCATTGGGTATTACAACGGGCTCGCTTCCTTCCATCACCGCAACACAAGAGTTCGTGGTCCCTAAATCGATTCCGATAATTTTACTCATTTTTTTGTTTTTATTAGTATGTTGTGAAAATTCATTTTTAATCGTACAACCATGGTCAATGATTATGCCAACACATAAATGCTGACAGGATGTCATTTGTTGGTGACATGGGGTTGGTTTCTGATTTCTCATTTCTAATTCCTAATTTCTAATTCCTGATTTCTCATTTCCGGTTCTGATTTTTGTTGTTTGGATGGATCGTTGTAAAAACACCTCCTCCAACCTGCATAAAAACAACCTCTTTTAAGCCTGCCTATTCTCATTCCGTAAAAAATGAGATCTCTTTACCAAAATTTGGAAACCACAACGCGAAAAACAACACAGAAGAAGTCAATATTTTTTTATAAATTAAACTTTTAAAACTCGATTAAAATAATCACGAATATTATGATTTCTGCAAAACAACCCGAAGTCAAAAATTTTATTGACGGAAAATTTGAACGAAACGGACAGGGTTCCATGGATGTAATGAGCCCTTTGGATGGTGCTGTTATTTCCTCATTACCCCTATCCGGAAGTCATGATGTGGATGAAGCTGTTCAGGCAGCCTCCAAAGCATTTCCCGACTGGGCTTCAAAAACACTTAAAGAACGTGTTCAAATATTTTTTAAATACCGATCTTTACTCGAAGAGCATATAGAGGAACTCACCGAGCTGGTGCATCTGGAAAACGGGAAAACCTATGGAGAAGCAAGGGCGGAAGTAGAAAAAAGTATTGAATTATGCGAATTCGCAGTTTCCATGCCTCAAATTATAGTAAATGAAATTCAGGAGGTCAGTAAGGGTGTTGAATGCCGTATAGAACGTAAACCGTTAGGCGTTGTAGCCTGCATAACGCCTTTTAATTTTCCCAATATGGTTCCGCACTGGACCATGCCCAATGCCTTGGTTTTGGGAAATACTATGGTTATGAAACCCTCAGAACTTGTTCCCTTAAGTACGATGCGAATTGCCGAATTACTTAAAGAAGCGGGGCTTCCGGATGGCGTTTTCAATATCGTAAACGGAGGTAAGGAAGTGGTAGAAGCATTGTGCGATCATTCCGGAATCGAAGCAGTCTCATTTGTTGGTTCTACAAAAGTTGCCAAGATTGTGTACAAAAGGGCTACAGCTTCTTTAAAACGTTGCGTGGCACTGGGTGGTGCCAAAAACCATTTACTCGTTTTGCCTGATGCCAACCCCGAAATGACCGCTAATAATGTGGTAGCTTCTATGTCCGGTTGTGCGGGTCAACGATGTATGGCGGCCTCTGTAATGGTAGGAGTAGATAAAGTTCAACACATCATTGACCGAATGGTTGAAGAGGCAAAAAAGATAATCCCCGGCGAAAATTTAGGGTCGGTAATTAGTGCAGAGGCTAAAGCCCGTATAGAACGTTATATTGAGGAAGCTGAGAAAAACGGCGCTAAAATTTTAATGGATGGCAGAAATACCACGGTTCCCGGTAAAGAGGGAGGTTTTTATGTAGGTCCAACTATCATTGATTACGTTACCACAGACATGTCGGTTGCCAGGGAAGAAATTTTCGGGCCTGTAATTTCTATAATCAGAGCTAAAAATCTCGATGAAGCCATTGCTATTGAAAATGGTTCTAACTATGGGAACGCTGCTGCCGTATTTACCCAAAGCGGCGGATTGGCTAAACAAGTAATGGAACGTGCCAGTGCAGGAATGATAGGGGTTAATATAGGTGTTCCCGTACCGCGGGAACCTTTCTCTTTCGGAGGGTGGAACGAATCGAAGTTTGGGGTTGGTGATATTACCGGAAGAAGTTCCATAGAATTCTGGACACAGAATAAAAAAACAACTACCAAATGGAATCCGGAAGCGCAGATAAACTGGATGAGTTAAATTTAATAACCGTAGTTTATTTGTAATAGCATACAATACCATTAAAACATGAATAAAGAAATTGTAAAAAACAACCTGGATTACACGTTGTTTTCCTGGGGAAAGCAAGGTGGGCTTAATCCTATCAATGCTCATTACGGGAAGGGATCCTATGTTTACGACCGCAGTGGTAAAAAATACCTGGATTTTTCTTCTCAGCTTATGAATGTTAATATAGGTCATGGAGATCAGCGGATTACGGAGGCCGTTTCCAGGCAAATGAAAGAAATTAGTTATGTGTATCCGGGAATGGCTACGGAAGCTAGAGGGCTTCTCGGTAAAAAACTCGCCCGTATGACACCGGGGAATCTAACCAAAACTTTTTTTACGCTGGGAGGTGCTGAGGCAGTTGAAAATGCCATTAAACTAGCTCGTATTTATACCGGGCGCCATAAAATAATAACACATTACCGCTCTTATCACGGGGCTACTTACGGCGCTATTTCGGCGGGTGGTGATCCCAGAAAATTTGCGGTAGATCAGCAGGCGGTTAATAATATTGTTCATGTGGAAAACCCGTATTTCTACAGGTGTCCCTGGAATTCTGCCACCATAGAAGAATGTGGTGAGCGGGCTGCAGCACATCTGGAAAGAGTTATTCTATTTGAAAATCCGGAGGCAGTAGCCGCTATATTATTCGAAGGAGAGTCCGGTTCTTCCGGATGTATTAAATACCCGCCCATGTACTTAAAAAAAGTCCGTGAAATCTGCGATAAATATGGCATTTTACTAATTATAGATGAGGTCATGAGCGGTTTCGGACGTACCGGAAAAATGTTCGGAATAGATCATCATCGCGTTACTCCCGATATCATGTGTATGGCCAAAGGGCTTACATCAGGATACTTGCCTCTTGGAGCTATGATTGTTACCGATACTATTGCCAATTACTTCAATGATGTTCCCATGCTGCTGGGACTCACCTATTCAGCACACGCTGTGGCATGTGCAGCCGCCGTGGAGAATCTGAAAATTATAGAAGATGAAAATTTAGTACAGCGGGCGGCAAAAATGGGTTTATATATAGAACAGGAAGTAGAAAAATTAAAAGAAAAACACCCTTCTGTTGGCGATTTCCGTAATACCGGACTTTTAGGATGTATCGAATTGGTTAAAAACAAAAAAACAAAAGAACCCACCACCCCCTGGAATGCTAAACCCGCAAATATGGAAGCAACTCTTAAAATGGCAGCTAAAATAAGGGAATTGGGCATGTTTACCTTTGTACGCTGGAATTGGATTTTTATTGCTCCTCCCCTTACTGTTAGTAAAGATGAAGTTGATGAAGGTCTGGATATCATTTCTAAAACTATTGCTATAGCCGACCAATACTGCAACTAATGAATGAAGATATTGTATCGATTAAAGAAGATGTAACCAACTCACCGCTTTACAGTGATGATCTTGCTCCCGTACCACCTGGTGGGCGAACCTGGAATAAGTGGCATCTGGCAGCCATTTGGGTGGGAATGGCTGTTTGTATCCCCACCTATTTACTGGCCTCTTATATGATTAAAACGGGGCTTAACTGGTATGAAGCTTTGATTATTATCGGTTTGGCCAATCTGATTATAACCATCCCCATGGTGCTAAACGGTCATGCGGGCGTTAAGTACGGAATACCCTTTCCCGTTATCGGGCGTGCTGCGTTTGGTACTAAAGGAGTACATATAGCAGCTATAGCCCGTGGAATTATTGCCTGTGGCTGGTTTGGAGTTCAGACCTGGATAGGTGGCCTGGCGGTTTATGCAATTTTTAACGCTATTACCGGAAATCCGGGTGAATTAGGACTCTCTATAGGAAAATTTGTAGGCTTTGCCATTTTCTGGTGTATTAATATGTATTTCATCTGGAAGGGAACCGACAGTATTAAATGGCTGGAGACTTATTCGGCTCCTATTCTTATTGTTATGGGGCTGGCGTTGATTTGGTGGGGATATGATAAAGCGGAAGGATTCGGAATTGTTTTGAAGCAAAGTAAGCAACTGGAGCAAACCGCAGCCTATATTCAAAAAAATGGCGATGACACCATATTATATATGAATGCTCTGAAAAACAAAGAAGGGAATCTTAAAGTACAGGAATATCAGCTCTTAGCAGCAGGTAAAGAAACTCCGTGGAAACCATTTACTGATAAACCCGTGGTAATTACGTCATATATATCACCCGAAGCACTTACCCATGGAAATACAGGACTACAGGTTCGATTCAGAAATACTTCGGGAGCAAAACCCATAATCTCCAGTGTGGTAACACCTACTCAAAAATCACAGGGTACCGGCAATTCGAAATTATGGGGATATATTCTTTGGTTAACCGCTATGGTAGGATTCTGGGCAACCATGTCTATCAGTATTGCAGATATTACCCGTTATGCAGCTACTCAAAAAGACCAAATAGCCGGGCAGTTTATAGGGCTCCCCGGTACCATGATGTTATATTCGTTTGTAGGTATTTTTGTAACCTGCGCTGCGGTAATTAATTTTAAAGATGTGCTTATTGCCGACGATGCTCCCTGGGATCCCGTATCCCTGATTGCGAAATTTAAAAATCCGACGGTTGTTATCATTGCGCAAATATTTATGCTTATCGCTACACTCAGCACTAATATTGCAGCCAATGTAATTGCCCCGGCCAATGCTTTTTCCAACATCCTGCCTAAAAAAATAAGTTTTAGAACGGGTGGAGTTATTACGGGAATTATAGGAATATTAATTGCTCCCTGGTGGCTGCTCAATGAAATTTCCGGATTTTTGATCTTTGTAAGCGGGTTGTTAGGTCCCGTACTGGGTATAATGATTGCCGATTATTTTGTGATCCGTAAAAAACAATTGCAATTAGCGGAGCTATATAAGGAAAAAGGTGCCTATTCTTTTGGTAAAACAGGATTTAACAGGGCAGCCATGATAGCTTTGTTTGTCGGTGTTTTTTCGGCTTTAATCGGGTATTGGGTTCCCCAGCTTAATTTCTTATATTCATTGTCCTGGTTTACGGGATTCATTATATCATTCGTATTGTATTATATTTTAATGAAAAATCAAGGTTCAACCTACAAACCCCTTGCATAAATGTCTATTCTAATCAAAAATGGCCGTGTTGTTACGGCGTCCGAAAGTTATATTGCCGATGTGTATACCGAAGGTGAAAAAATCGTTGCCATTGGGAAAAACCTGAATTACAAAGCCGAAAAAACTATAGACGCTTCCGGAAAACTGGTTTTTCCGGGGGGCATAGACCCTCACGTACATCTGGATATGCCCTTTATGGGAACCTATTCGAGCGACGATTACGAAACCGGCACCCGAGCCGCATTACATGGAGGAACTACCATGGTTATTGATTTCATCTTACAAACACAGGGAGATACATTACGGAACGCTTTAAAAACGTGGCAACAAAAATCAAATGGAAAAGCTATAGGAGATTATTCCTATCACATGGCGGTAACCGATTTTAACGACCATGTGGCTAAAGAAGTGGTCACGATGATCGAAGAGGAAGGTATTACATCATTTAAAACCTTTATGGCCTATAAAGGGGCGCTGATGATTGATGACGGGCAAATGGTGCAATTAATGAAAGTAGTTAAAAAACACGGTGGGCTGGTAACCGTACATGCCACTAATGGCGATATGATTGATTCATTAATCGCTAAAAACAGAGACGAGGGCAATTTATCTCCGCTGTACCATTATTTATCACAGCCTGAGGTAACCGAAGCAGAAGCCTCCGGTCGTTTTAGTGATATGCTTCACTATACAGGATGTCCGGGTTATATAGTTCATATGACTTGTGAGGGTGCACTAAATGCAGTGCGTAAAGCCACCCTGCGCAATCAAAAGGTTTTTGTAGAAACCTGTACGCAATATCTCGTTTTAGACGCTTCATTATATGAGAAAGATTTTGAGGGGGCCAAGTGGGTCATGAGCCCTCCGCTACGTGAGAAAAAAGATCAGATAGCCCTTTGGTCAGGAATAAATCAGGGGTTGGTTCAGGTAGTCGGAACAGATCACTGTCCTTTTATGTGGGACCAGAAAAAAATGGGAAAAGATGATTTTTCGAAGATTCCTAACGGGCACCCCGCTATTGAGCACCGTATGGAACTGTTATATTCGGAAGGAGTACACCAGGGAAGAATTTCTCTAACCAAATATGTGGAAGTTGCTGCAACCAATGCTGCCAAAATATTCGGAATGTACCCCAGAAAGGGAACCATAGCCATAGGTAGTGATGCCGATTTGGTCGTTTTCGATCCTAAAAAAAAGCATACTATTTCAGTGAAAACACATCATATGAATTGCGATTATTCGGCCTATGAAGGCTATGAGGTAACCGGGAAAACAGAAATTGTAATTCTTCGCGGGGAAGTAGCCATAGAGAACGGAGCCTGTAATCTTAAACCCGGGTACGGGAAGTTTATTTCACGAAATAAAGTTTCTAAGATCATCTAGCATTCAAAAGAGATTAATCATTTAATAATAATAAGTGCATTTACATTTTAAACCTAATTAATATGCCAAGAAAAATAAAGTCAGGATTGATACAAATGAGCCTCCCGCTAACCGAAGGCGAAGGTAGCATACAGGAAATCATGGATGCCATGGTGGAAAAACATATTCCCTATATTGAAGAGGCCGGAAAAAAGGGAGTCCAGATTCTGTGTTTACAGGAGATTTTTAATACGCCTTATTTCTGTCCGGGGCAGGACCGAAAATGGTATGCTTCTGCCGAAGCGGTTCCGGGCCCTACCGTAGAACGTATGCAGGCCTATGCCAAAAAGTATAATATGGTAATCATTGTTCCTATCTATGAGAAAGAACAACCCGGTGTACTGTACAATACGGCTGCTGTTATTGATGCCGATGGTAGCTACCTGGGCAAGTATCGGAAGAATCACATTCCGCATACCACGGGATTCTGGGAAAAGTTCTTCTTTAAACCAGGTAATCTGGGATATCCTGTTTTTCAGACTAAATACGCCAAAGTAGGGGTATACATTTGCTACGACCGGCACTTTCCGGATGGAGCCAGGATTTTAGGCCTTAACGGAGCGGAAATTGTATATAATCCATCGGCCACGGTAGCGGGTTTAAGCGAGTATCTATGGAAACTGGAGCAACCGGCACATGCTGCTGCCAACGGGTATTTTATGGGATGTATTAATCGTGTTGGTGAAGAAAAGCCCTGGAATCTGGGGAAGTTTTACGGCCAATCTTATTTTGTTGATCCCCGAGGTCAGATCTTTGCCCAGGCTTCCCGCGATGATGATGAATTGCTCATTGCCGAATTTGACCTGGATTTGATAGATGAAGTACGTTCTACCTGGCAGTTTTTCCGCGACCGCAGGCCGGAAACCTATGGAAAGCTTACCGAATTATAATACCAGTACGAAAATTAAACACACCTAATGTCACACTATAACAAACCCAAAACTGAAGGCGATTTTCAGAAAAATTTTAAGCAGAAAAAGCCTCTGATGAATGAAACGGAAGCTTATTACGAGAGTTCTCGATGCTTATTTTGTTATGATGCCCCTTGTATGCAGGCATGCCCTACCCATATTGATATCCCCCTATTTATTAAGCAAATCCATACAGGGAATACGGAAGGAGCTGCTAAAACCATTTTTGATGCCAACTGGTTAGGAAATGCGTGTGGTGTTGTGTGTCCTACCGGGGTGTTGTGTGAGGGAGCATGCGTATACAACCACCAGGATGTTGCTCCCATTCAAATAGGGCGTCTGCAAAATTATGCCACCAATAAAACTATCGATTCCGGAAAAACCATAGTAAAACCGGGAAAAAACAACGGGAAAAAAATTGCGGTTATAGGAGCCGGACCTGCCGGAATTGCCTGTGCTTGCGAAGCAAGACTGCTGGGATATGAAGTAGATATTTTTGAAGCTAAAGAAAAACCGTCCGGACTCACCGTTCACGGAATTGCTCCTTATAAAATTACAAATGAAGAAGTGCTCAAAGAAGTAGATTTTTTGCAACATCAACTGGATTTTTCCATACACTATAACAGTGCGATTACCTCAAAAGATCAATTAAAAGAACTGGAACAAAATTACGACGCCATTTTTTTAGGGGTTGGCCTGGGGCAAACGCGTTTTCTCAAATTAAAAGGCGAGAATAAAAAAGGAGTTATAGGTGCTGTTGAATTTATTGAAGAGCTTCGAATGAAACATCATTTGGTTAAGGTTCCCGACAAAGTAGTTGTAATAGGTGGTGGTAATACCGCTATGGATGCCGCTTCGGAATCGGCGCGGATGGGTGCCCTTAAAACGGTTTTGGCTTATAGAAATTCCCGGGAAAATATGGGAGCTTATGGCTTTGAATACGAACTGGCAATAAGTTCAGGGGTAGATAGTTTGTTTAATGCCACTCCCCTTGAAATTATTGGCGATAATCAGGTGGAAGGAGTGAAATTTGCAAAAACCGAAACTCAAAACGGATCGCTTCAGATTATTCCGGACAGCGAGTTTATTGTGGCTTGCGATATGGTTATTAAAGCAACAGGACAAGCAAAACAAGGGCTTTTTTACGAGCTGATTGACAATCTTCAATTAGACCAAAAAACGAGAGTCCTGGTGAATCCGGAAACGTATCAGACCAACAATCCTAAATATTTTGCGGGGGGTGATGCCGTAAACGGAGGGGCGGAAGTTGTAAACGCCGCTTTCGAAGGAAAAATGGCTGCCCAGGGGATCCATCAATATCTCACTAATTAATACTATCAAATTCGAAATTTAATTTAAACTTTCACTATGGCCGATTTATCAATAAACTTTGCAGGAATTAAAGCACCTAATCCCTTTTGGCTGGCTTCGGCTCCTCCCACTAATTCGGGATATCAGATTATGAAAGCTTTTGAAGCAGGATGGGGCGGTGCCGTTTGGAAGACCCTTGGAATCCCGGTGGTTAATGTCTCCAGCAGATACGGTTCGGTTAATTACAGAGATACGCGTATGATGGGGTTTAATAATATTGAACTTATTACCGATCGTCCCCTGGAAGATAATCTTCGGGAAATAGAGGAAGTAAAAAAATACTTCCCCGATCATGCGGTTATTGCTTCCCTTATGGTTGAAAGTAAAAAGGAATGGCAGCAAATTATTAAGGATGTGGAAAATTCGGGTGCTGATGGTATTGAACTCAATTTCGGATGCCCGCATGGAATGTGCGAACGTGGAATGGGGTCTGCCGTAGGGCAGGAACCCGAAGTACTGGAAACCATTGTGGAATGGGTAAAAGAATTCGCCGCCATCCCCGTAATTACCAAACTCACTCCTAATGTTTCGGAAATTGTTGACCCCGGATTGGCTGCCTACCGCGGTGGTTCCGATGCTATTTCCCTTATCAATACCATTAAGAGTATCGTTGGAATTGACTTAAATACCTATGCCCCACTTCCTGTAGTTGATGGCAAGGGGACCAATGGTGGTTATTGCGGACCTGCCGTAAAGCCCATTGCTATGCATATGATTAAAGAATTAACACAACATCCTGAGATTTCCAGAATCCCCGTTTCGGGTATCGGAGGCGTAGAGACCTGGCGGGATGTAGTTGAATTTATCCTGCTGGGAGCTACATCGGTACAGGTTTGTACAGCGGTTATGCACTATGGTTTCGGCATAGTCCGTGAAATGGAAGCGGGGTTACGGCAGTTTATGGACGACAGAGGGTATCAAACCATTTATGATTTTGCTGGTAAAGCGCTTCCCAACATAACCGAGTGGAAACACCTTAATTTAAAACATAAAGTGGTGGCCGAAATTAATTCGGATAAATGTATTGGCTGTGAATTGTGCTATATTGCCTGTGACGATGGTGCACATCAGGCCATTGCCTTATCGGACGACAGAACTCTTCGAATTCCATCGATAATAGAAGAAAATTGTGTAGGATGTAACCTGTGCTCACTTGTCTGCCCTGTTGAAGGGTGTATAACCATGGTGAAAAAAGACGATGGCAAACAACATTTAACCTGGGATCAACGTGCGGAGGCCGGCGATATTCCCGAATCTTTTAACGACAACAGAGCCGGAGGAAAGGGCCATTTTGTGCCCAAACCGACCGATGCCTTTAAAAAATAATTCGTTTCTCCCTTTACCCTACAGGCGTACAAAAAATTATCCCGAAGGCATTAATATACGGGTAATAAACAATTAGTTTTTTACTTCGCTGTTGCAGGTAGATCTACGCCGGGTATCGATTAGATAAATAATTTTCCAGGTATCTCCATCTTTAAATAGTTGAAAGGAATTAACTCCGCAATGGCTAAAATTTCCATTGTACCAGAATTCGTAGGGCGTCCAGGCATTTGCCATATTGCCATCTACCTTAATGTGAAAATCCAAGAGTCTTTCATCCCACTTCTGATCTTCGGGTCTGCTGGCAATAGCATTTAGAAATTTGGCGGCATCATCCTGTCGAAGAATATCTTTTCCCTCTTTATTTCGATAAGCAGTTTGCATTACCAGATTATCGTATAATGTTTCTTTAATAATCGTAGTATCGCCTTTGTGAAATCCGTCGAAAAACTTTTCAACGGTAGCTTTTACCTCTTCTTCCGCCGATGGTTGTGCAACCACCATGGAACAGAGAAATAACAACAAATAAGTAATCGTACGCGTCATAGATTTATATTTTTAAGGAAAAATAGTAAGGATTCGCGATTCCGGCATCAGGTTAAAGAAAAGTTTAACAAATCTCCTTATTTTTACCTCCGTAAACAAAAACTACTATGTATGTCGGTTGCCAAAAAAGAATATAAGAGAATCACCACCAAATCATTGGTCGATATGAAAAGTAACGGGGAAAAAATTTCTATGCTTACCGCATACGATTATTCCATGGCAAAAATTGTTGACAGTGCCGGTGTTGATGTCATATTGGTCGGAGACTCTGCCAGTAATGTAATGGCAGGGCATGAAACTACTTTGCCCATTACACTGGATCAAATAATTTACCATGCTTCCTCTGTGGTACGGGCGATAAACAGAGCATTGGTGGTAGTTGATCTTCCATTTGGAAGTTATCAAAGCGATCCGAAAGAAGCGCTGCGATCTGCCATCCGGATTATGAAAGAAAGTGGAGGACATGCTGTAAAAGTAGAAGGCGGTAAGGAAGTTAAGGAATCTATCAAGCGTATTTTAAACGCCGGCATCCCGGTAATGGGACATCTCGGATTAACTCCTCAGTCAATATACAAATTCGGAACCTATACGGTAAGGGCAAAAGAAGAACACGAGGCTGAAAAGCTTAAAGAAGATGCCCTTTTGCTGGAAAGACTCGGGTGTTTTGCTATTGTACTGGAAAAAATACCGGCAACACTGGCAAAAGAAGTAGCCGAAAGTGTTTCGATTCCTATTATTGGTATTGGTGCGGGTAATGGTGTAGATGGTCAGGTTTTGGTAATACACGATTTACTGGGTATGACCCATGAGTTCAATCCGCGTTTTTTACGAAGGTATATGAATCTATACGAGGATATGACACAGGCTATAGGGAACTATGTGTCTGATGTAAAATCGAGAGATTTTCCCAATGAATCCGAGCAGTACTAATACAAACCGATTATTATTACGGAAAGGAATATTTCCAGCGCTCCGGTATTTTCCATTTTAAATGAATCGGAAATCAAACATCTCAAAAAAAGTGCATTCGCACGCCGCTAATCTTCAGGTGTTACATGAAGACAATCATTTGATCATAGTAAACAAGCGCCCCGGAGATATTGTACAAGGCGATAAAACGGGCGACGTTCCGCTAAGTGAGCATATAAAAGAATACCTCAAAGTAAAATACAGAAAACCCGGAAATGTGTTTTTAGGGGTGGTGCACCGATTGGACCGGCCCACCAGCGGCATCGTAGTATTTGCCAAAACTTCCAAAGCACTGACCAGACTTAATAAGCTGTTTGCTGCCAAAGAAATGAAAAAAACATACTGGGCCATCGTTGGAAACCAACCTGTTAATACTTCTTCCAGACTTGTTCACTGGTTAAAACGGAATCAGAAACAAAATAAATCAAAAGCCTATATCAAAGAAGTACCCGACAGTAAGAAAGCCATTCTAAGTTATAATGTAATTGCAAAATTAGAGCGCTATTTTGCATTGGAGATACTTTTGGAAACCGGAAGGCATCATCAAATAAGGGCACAACTGGCGGCTGAAGGTATGCCTGTTAAAGGCGATCTTAAATATGGTTTCGATAGGAGTAATAAAGATGGAAGCATTCACTTACATGCCAGAAAACTTGAATTTATCCACCCGGTAAAAAAAACATTAGTAACTATTGTGGCTCCTCCCCCGTCTGATTCTCTTTGGAACGCTATTTGTAGTTAACTTTTAGTATATTTAATTAAATTGAACACTATGAAAAAACTCTTCTTAATCGGAATACTATGTGTATTGGTAAGTTCATGTGCCAGTAATTCAATCACTTCTTTTTACAATAAACACAAAAACGACGATAACGTTACCGCCATTCGTGTTCCGCAGTTCATGCTAGCCTTGCTTACAGGTATATCACCGGAAATGAACAATATGGTTGCTCATGTAAAAGATATCAGATATATCAAATTAGATAATACTTCCGAAATTAAAAGTCAGATGATCAATAAAGAAATGAATCTTGCTATGAACAACCGATACACAGAGGTTTTCAGGCAAAATGACGACTTAAAACGCACTTTGGTCTCGGTGAAAGAAAAGGGTTCGACTGTTAAGGAGATCGTCGTTTTTAAGAACAATGGTCTAAACAGCACGGTACTGTATATGAATGGTTATTTTGATCCTTTAAAAGTGAGAAAAGCAGCCAAAAACAGTGATTTCGATTCGTTAACGGATTTTTTACTAAAGGAATATCAATTAATCAGTAAAGACAGCCTCACTAATTAACGTATTAGTTTTTTGGCCTTTTCTCTGATAATTTTCTCCACGGGTTTGTTTTCTATTTTACTCTCAAGCCAGGAAAGGATATCTAAATAAAGAAAAGCCCTTCGCTCATAAGGATGGTTTTCCAGAGGCTTTAACTGAGCATAGAGTTTCTTAAACTCACCTTTGAGCTGATGCGGATAAATATCGCCTAAGTTTCTTAAGAACTTAATCATCTGTCGCTGTACTTCGTGCAGATCATTCATTTTTAAGAGAAATTTATAGGTGCTTTTCAGCTGTCTTTCCAGATGATAGTCCATCCCCGCTTCGTAATGCGCCACAAGGCTTAAAACCCTGGAAAAACACATCAGGTCTTCACGCATTTTAAGATTTTTGTTCTCAATAATCCTTTTCAAATATTCAATGCATTTTCTATTCTCACCAATGGCGAAATACAGGCAGGCTATTTTATAATAAAACAGCATGACGTGGTGATCATCAATTCTTAGCTTTTTTTCCTGGATTCCCCGTTCTATTTCATCTATTAGGTATAAACCGTCTCGAAAGGTACCCTCCAGAAAATGCAGGTTTAGTTTATTATTATAGATATAGAGGAATGTAAGCGTTTGCACATTGTCGTTCGCAGGGAATTTATCATCCTCCAAAACCTTTCCCAAACGCTCTAACACTTCCCGGAACTGGGTGCTGTATTTAATATAAAACAAAGACTCCAGTAAATAGTGATTTCCTTTTAAAAAGAACACAGGATTCAGGAAAATCATCTGAGGGTGTTCGTAAAAAAGCTCTACCCATTTGCTGGCATATTTAAAACACGAAAGAAAATCCTGGATTAAAAAACTATACCAAAGATGCGCCTTGTACAACCATAGTTTTTCACGAAAACCAAGGTCTTCCACATCATAGTTAGGCAATCGATCGTGAAAATACCGGGTTACGTTTTCATATTCCTCATCGTTCTTTACATAACCAAATTTTAGCATGATGCCGTACAGTTGCAGCGAAAGATTAGATAGCTTACTTGTAATAACATTGTGCTGACTCAGTTCTTTTGCCTGCACGGCCAGTTCATCGGCTCGATCTCCTATACTACGGGTAATATACTGGGTTTCTATTATTTTTTCCAGCTCGACAATCTCATAGGCAATATTTTTTTCCTCGTTTTCCAGAGCCAGTTGTTTGGCTTTATCCAAAATCTTCAAACTCTGTTTATATAAGCCTTTGTGATATAAAATGGTGGCAAAATCCAATTGTTCTCTTATTTGAATACGGATGTTCTGATTTACCGGATTCATTCGAAGGCTAATGAGTATTTGCTTATATAAATGTGCTTTTAAATTAGAAATTTGCTGCTTTTTTACAATCCCGCTCTTAAGGATAACCGATTCATCATAACGCTCCATTTTGTCCATAAGGTTAAATAATGAAAGGAATTTGGCATCTGTATTAACACCCAATCTTCCCACATATAATTTAAACTGTCGTTTTTCCGATTTGGAAAGTGATTTTATAAGGATGAACAAATTATCTTTTACAGGGTTTGTCATTGTAATAAATTGATTTTAATATATTGATTATCAATGTTTTAAATAAAAAAATAATTTTATCAACATTGTAAAGCAATCTTCGCTGAAATAGCCCAGCCATATAGCAAAATATAAATTTGTATTACAATTATGAAATTACACTAATAAAATTCATATGTCGAAAGAAAAGGTCTATATTTTTGACACTACTTTAAGAGATGGTGAGCAGGTACCGGGTTGTAAATTAAATACGGGGCAAAAACTGATCATTGCGGAACGGTTGGACCAATTAGGTGTTGATGTTATTGAAGCTGGTTTTCCCATTTCAAGTCCCGGCGATTTTAATTCGGTTTCGGAAATATCAAAAGTGGTTAAACAAGCCACCGTATGTGGATTGACGCGAGCAGTAAAAAAAGATATTGAAGTAGCTGCCGAAGCATTAAAAAATGCTAACAGACCGAGAATTCATACCGGTATAGGTACTTCCGATTCGCATATTACTCACAAATTCAAGGCAACCAGAGAACAGGTTTTAGAGAGAGCGGTTTCGGCAGTTCGTTATGCTAAAACATTTGTGGAAGATGTTGAATTTTATGCAGAAGATGCAGGACGTACGGATAATGAGTTTCTGGCCCGCATATGTGAAGCTGTAATTAAAGCGGGGGCTACCGTTTTGAATATCCCGGATACCACGGGCTATTGCCTACCGGAAGAATACGGTGCTAAAATGAAATATCTAAAAGAGCATGTATCCGGTATAGATAAAGCCATTCTTTCCTGTCATTGTCACAACGATTTAGGGCTGGCAACCGCCAATTCAATTTCAGGTGTTATTAACGGAGCCAGGCAAATAGAATGTACTATAAACGGAATTGGAGAACGGGCCGGTAATACATCGTTGGAAGAAGTGGTTATGATACTTCGTCAGCACCCATATTTAAACCTGGATTCTGATATTGATTCTACACTGCTCTACAGTACCAGTACACTGGTTTCGGAAAGCATGGGAATGCCCGTTCAACCTAATAAAGCTATTGTAGGAGCCAATGCCTTTGCGCATAGTTCAGGGATCCATCAGGACGGTGTTATTAAAAATCGGGAAACCTATGAAATTATAGACCCCACCGATGTGGGTGTCACCGAATCGGCCATTGTACTAACAGCCAGAAGCGGGAGAGCAGCATTGGCATATCGCGCAAAAAAAATTGGCTATGAGCTTACCAAGCTTCAGCTGGATAAGATATATCAGGAATTTTTAAAATTCGCCGATAAGAAAAAGGAAATTGTAGATAAAGATATTCATCAAATTATCAAGGTGAGTAAAGCCTTTCAAAAAAGCATCGTATAAATGGGAAAAACATTGTTCGATAAGGTATGGGATAGCCATGTGGTTGATTCGGTCCCCGACGGACCTCAAATATTATATATTGATAAACATCTTATTCACGAAGTAACCAGTCCGCAGGCTTTCACTGAATTGGAAAGCCGGAGGATTCCCGTATTCAGGCCTAATCAGATTGTAGCAACAGCCGATCATAATGTTCCAACTCAAAATCAACACCTTCCCATAAAAGATGTATTGTCGAAAAAACAAGTGGAGCAACTCACCGAAAACTGCCATAAACACGGGATTACACTCTATGGCCTCGGGCACCAGTACCAGGGAATTGTTCATGTAATGGCTCCTGAGCTGGGCATTACACAACCGGGAATGACTATGGTGTGCGGCGACAGTCATACCTCCACTCACGGAGCCTTTGGCACTATAGCCTTTGGGATCGGTACCAGCCAGGTTGCCCAGGTTTTTGCCAGTCAGTGTTTATTGCTTAAAAAGCCGAAGAGCATGCGTATTACTGTAAAAGGAAAACTTGCTCCGGGAGTTTTCCCTAAAGACGTAATCCTCTATATTATCTCGAAAATTGGAACTGATGCCGGAACCGGATATTTTTGTGAATACGCCGGGAATGTTTTTGAGGAAATGAGTATGGAAGGGCGTATGACCGTATGTAATATGAGTATTGAAATGGGAGCTCGCGGAGGAATGATAGCTCCCGACCAAATAACTTATGAATATCTGGAGGGAAGAGAATTTGCCCCGAAGGGTATTGATTTTGAAAGAAAGAAAGCATATTGGAATACGCTTGCCAGTGATAATGATGCTGTTTTTGATAAAGAGTATGAGTTTGATGCTGAAGATATTGGTCCTATGCTGACCTATGGTACCAATCCCGGAATGGGAATTAAGATTACCGAATCTATCCCTGAAATAGAAGGAGCTTCCTTCGAAAAATCACTTGCCTATATGGGTTTTAAAAAGGGTGAGTCTTTACTTAATAAATCCATAAACTACGTTTTTATAGGTAGTTGTACCAATTCAAGGATAGAAGATTTTAGAGTGGTTGCCAATTTTATTCAGGGGAAACAAAAAGCTCCTCATGTGAATGCTTTGATCGTGCCCGGCTCGCAACTGGTTGCCAAACAAATACGCAAAGAAGGACTGGATGAAGTTTTTGAAGCGGCCGGTTTTACCATAAGACAACCGGGATGCTCGGCATGCCTGGGTATGAATGAAGACAAAGTACCTTCCGGAGAATATTGTGTTTCCACCTCCAATAGAAATTTTGAAGGGCGTCAGGGGCCCGGGGCCCGAACAATACTCGCCAGCCCCTTATTAGCTGCTGTTACGGCCATTAATGGAAAAATTGTAGATATAAGCCAACACTTAAATTAAATGGAAAAGTTTACCAAATTACACAGCACGGCGGTTCCTTTGGATGTTGAGAATATCGACACCGATCAAATAATCCCCGCGCGTTTTTTAAAGGCTACGGATAAGAAGGGATTTGGTGAGAATCTTTTTCGAGACTGGAGATATAACAAGGAGGGTATAAGTGTTTCGTCCTTTGTATTAAACAACCCTAACTTTTCAGGAAGTATCCTGGTGGCAGGAAATAATTTTGGATGCGGAAGTAGCAGGGAGCATGCAGCCTGGGCTTTGGCAGATTACGGTTTCAAAGTAATCGTTTCCAGTTATTTTGCAGATATTTTTAAAGGCAATGCACTGAACAACGGACTGCTGCCTGTTCAAGTAAGCCCTGAATACTTAAAGGGGCTTCTGAATCGTATTAAAGAAGATCCTACCGTTGAAATCGAGGTAGATCTGGAGGGGCAGATTATTACCGCAGATGGACTGAGTGCTGTTTTTGAAATTGATCCGTATAAAAAAATGTGCCTTATTAATGGTTATGACGATATAGATTTTTTGATAAGCAAAAAAGAAGTAATAGAAGCTTTTGAAGCACAACAACTATAAAATATGAAATTAGATATTGCGGTATTGGCAGGAGATGGTATTGGTCCGGAAGTAATCACACAGGCGCTTTCAGTACTTGATGCGGTGGCCGAAACTTTTCAGCATCAGTTTACTTATAAAGAAGCGTTGGTTGGGGCGGTGGCCATCGATGTTACGGGAAATCCTCTTCCCGATAAAACGCTGGATATTTGCCGGCAGGCCCATGCCGTGCTTTTTGGCTCTATTGGCGATCCTAAATACGACAATAATCCGGCTGCCAAAGTACGTCCGGAACAAGGCCTGCTTAAACTCAGAAAAGAATTGGAGTTATTTAGCAATATACGGCCGGTAAAAGCTTATACCAGTTTACTGGACAAATCGCCTTTAAAAAAAGATATTATTGACGGGGTAGATTTTACTATTTACCGGGAGCTTACGGGAGGTATTTATTTTGGACAAAAAAAGATCAACGAGGCTAAAACCAGGGCTTCCGATCTTTGTGAATATACCGAAAAAGAAATAGCGCAAATATCCCATATGGCTTTTAAAGCGGCACGGAACAGAAAAAATAAACTCACTTTGGTTGACAAGGCCAATGTGCTGGAAACTTCAAGGCTCTGGCGGAAAGTAGTCACCGAAATCGGGGAAAGCTACCCCGACGTTACCCTTGATTTTTTATTTGTTGACAATGCGGCTATGCAAATTATTCTTAACCCCGGTCAGTTTGATGTTATCCTTACGGAAAATATGTTTGGTGATATTATTTCGGATGAGGCTAGCGTAATTGGCGGCTCTATCGGTTTACTTGCCTCAGCGTCCATAGGAAAAAAGAATGCTTTATTCGAACCTATCCACGGGTCGTTCCCGCAAGCTACCGGCAAGAACATTGCCAATCCGGTAGCCTGTATCCTTTCGGCGGCTATGCTCCTGGAACATTTTGATCTTAAGGAAGAAGCCGAAGCTGTCCGCGCTGCCGTTGAGAAGGCAATTGAGCTCGGTGTGGTAACTCCCGACCTGGATCCGGATAGTAAATACGGAACCAAGGAGGTAGGAAGGTTTATTTCAAATTACGTAGGCACATATGACGAAAATATTCACGTGAATCAGGAAAATATTGACGTTGGACAATCTACCATTATTTAGTTGTTTTTGTTTTAATTAGTTTTATTAACAACGGAAGGCCCTGCATATACTCTCGCAGGGCTTTTTTTGTGTAATACCAGGGGCTCATAGATAAAATGCAGCATTTCACAACAAAATGTTATGCATACACAACAATCTTTTTGCCTCCTGAAAGATCGGCCGTATGTTTGAACTGTTGTTAGAAAAGAAAATATTAAGACGGCCCTAATTTTTATCATTTTCATATAGTGTTCTCTAAAGAGCTTCGAAGAAATTCGGAGCTTTTTTCTTTGTGGTGATCTACTACTTCATAATCACATAGAAACCACCGGCCGTTAAATTCACAATTGTATTAAAGTAATAACTCTTCTATTCTGTTGAGAAGTACGGTTTGTTTGGAGGTATGATTTTTTAATCGCCTTTTAGATTGATGTCCGTTTGCAATAATCATACAATCCACCCCAATTTCCTTTGCCACCTCAGCATCATGGATGGTATCGCCAATAAGAATCGTACGGTCTCTATTTATTTGGTTTTCTTCCACCAAAAGTTTACCTCTCCACACCTTACTCTCCGCTCTGTGATTGTCCAGCCCTTCAACATCATTAAAAAAATGAGCAATTGAATAATAATCCAATAGTTCAAGAACACTCTTTTTATGAGCCGCTGTCAGAATAAATTGTTGAAGCGCATTTTCACTAAACTTTTCCAAAACATGTTTCACGCCAACATGTAATTCACAGTTCCTTACTTTAGATTCATAACCGGAAATGAATTTTTCGGTTAAAACCTGAAACGATTCTTTTTCCAGATCAATCCCGATGCGTTGATAATAATCCGTAATTGGAAAACCAAAAGCCTCCCGGTATTGGGCTTCATTTAATTGATTGGTATTGTGATTCATTAGTATTTTGTTTACTATTTCAACACATAACCAAATATCGTTTAGCAAAGTTCCGTTCCAATCCCAAATAACCGTATCGTATTTTGCTGATAATTTTTTACCCGTCATATTAAAAAAATTCGTTAAGCAGATGGGGTACTCGTCTTGCTAATTATTTTCACACATCAAAAAAAATAAAAGCACAATAAACAATTTTGTTCATTTGAGTTTTACCAGTTACAATATAAAATAAAATAGATACCATTCCATATCTCCGGAAAGAGATTCTTATATATTTATTGATAAATCATCTGGTAGTATTTAAAGGTTTTTCATACACGCATTGGCAATCCATTGTGTTTGTATAGTCTTGATATTAAAGGACATATAGATAAAATGCAGCATTTCACAACAAAAAATTATGCATACACAACAATCTTTTTGCCTCCTGAAAGATCGGCCGTATGTTTGAACTGTTGTTAGAAAAGAAAATATTAAGACGGCCCTAATTCTTATCATTTTCATATAGTGTTCTCTAAAGAGCTTCGGAGTAATTCGGAGCTTTTTTCTTTTTAGAGTACACTCATTATACACAGTAACCATATTTAACCGATTGCAAGAAAAATTCCAAGTCCCGGAAACAACGTTCCCAAAAAATAACTTTCCGCAATAAAAAGTGGTATCGAAAGGGATCTGAAAGACCAAAAGTAGGAGATACATATTGAATACACAATCCCCTAATTAACCGGTATACCGTATGCTAATAGATGAAATGCAGCATTTCACAACAAAAAATTATGCGTACACAACAATCTTTTTGTCCCCTGAAGAATCAGCCCTATGTTTGAACTGTTGTTAGAAAAGAAAATATTTAAGACGGCCCTAATTTTTATCATTTTCATATAGTGTTCTCTAAAGAGCTTCGGAGTAATTCGGAGCTTTTTTCTTTTTATGCCATTCTAAAAAATGATATCATCTCAGAAGTATAAAAAGCCGTGATGAAACATTCAAATATGCAAAGCGGTTAAAAAACATCGATGAAATGCACATTCGGCACGTTGAAAAGTTATTAACAACATATTAACAGGCTTTCACAACAACCCAAAGGACTTTCACAACATTAATTTTTCTAAGCTCGAAACCTGCTGTATGTTTGAAGTGTTATTGAAAGATAACGACTAAGGTAAGGCCCTAAATCTAATCATTTTCATATAGTGTTCTCTCAAAAGCCTCTCAAGTAACCCTTGGGAGGTTTTTATTCTTTTAGGGCCTTTTTTTCTCTCATTATAAAAGTATCAAATTTCTTAAAAGTACTAATTCCTTTTCGAGTTATGGATAGATTCTATCGGTACATAACCTTTTACTTCCTATAAAATATAGTCGGTACTTACAAAATTAGATGCTTTGGTCTCGAGCAGCTTATCAAGAATATCATTATTAAGTGCATTATCATTCGATGCCACAAATGTTCTTATTGAAAAAGAGCGTAAGGCATCATGAACACTTAATGTACCTACTGCCGAGTCTTTTCTCCCCGTAAATGGATATACATCGGGGCCTCGTTGTGCTTTGCTATTTAAATTTACGCGGCAAACAAGGTTCACCAAAGTATCGATTAAAGGCGCCAGAGTAAATACATCCTTTCCAAACAGGCTTACCTGCTGCCCGTAATTTGACGCTGCTATATCATCAAGGGGTTCTTCGATATTTTCAAAGGGAACAATAGGAACAACCGGACCGAATTGTTCTTCGGTATATACCCGCATATCTTTTGTTACCGGATAAAGAACGGCCGGATATATGTAATTTTCCGTACGTTCTCCTCCTTTTTTATTCATAATTTTTGCCCCTTTTTCCAGAGCGTCATCTATAAGTTCCTGTATGTAATCAGGCTTTCCCGGTTCAGGAAGCGGAGTCAAGCTCACACCCTTTTCCCATGGATTACCAAACTTTAAAGAATCAACAGCTTTGGCAAACCCAGCAATAAACTCACCGGTAATTTTCTTATGAACATATAATACTTTTAAAGCTGTACATCGTTGCCCGTTATACGATAGACTACCTGATATACACTCGGAAATAGCATTTGGTAAATCTGCATCGGTCAATACAATTCCGGGATTCTTTGCTTCCAATCCCAGTATTAATCGTAATCTGTTTGGAAATGGATGCTGACTTTGCAAAGCATTAGCCGATTTTGAATTTCCAATGAGGGCCAGCACATCTATTTTTCCGGATTGCATTATAGGTGCCGCTACTTCCCTGCCCCTACCGAATAAAATATTCACCACTCCTTTGGGAAAACTATTCTGAAAAGCTTCGAGCAATGGTGTTATGAGCAGTACGCCGTGCTTAGCGGGTTTAAAGATCGTTGTATTTCCCATTATTATAGCCGGAATAAGTAACGCAAAAGTCTCATTAAGCGGGTAATTATAAGGCCCCAGACATAATACCACTCCTAAAGGACCTCTTCGTATATGGGCATACACACCATCCCGTTTTTTAAAACGGGCACTGTTCCTGTCCAGTTGCTTATACTCTTCAATAGTATCTTCTATATATTCCACGGTTCTATCGAATTCCTTTTCGGAATCGGATAGTGTTTTTCCTATTTCCCACATCAAAAGCGTTACAATCTGTTCTCTTTTTGTTTTCATCTGAGAGACAAACTTTTCCATGCAGGTAATTCTTTCCGCAACTTTCATTGTGGGCCATGTTCCCTGCCCTCTCCCATATGCTCTGCACGCTGCATCTAATGCTTCCAGAGCCTCCGGTTCTCCCATATACGGAATAGAACCCAGAGGGGTTGGTTTGTAGGGTTCAGATACGGAAATTGATGAGTACACCTCCGTTGTTTTTCCATTCCATTCTCTTAGCTCACCATCCACCAGATAGGTAGTTTGACTTATCGGCTTAATTTTATAAACCTCCGGAAGTATTTCTGAAGTTGTCTTCATCTATTTTATGTTTATATTGTTAGTGTAAAGTACATCTTTTTTTATCCATCAAACCAAAAACTGAAATAGGTCCGGTTTGTTATTAAGGTAGTCGCCGTAAAAGTTTCGGGCTTTCATTCGTTCAATCAGGGGTTCCAGATCGGACTCCCGTTTTAATTCCACACCAACCACTGCCGGACCATTTTCACGGGCGTGTTTTTTTGAGTATTGGAAATGAGTAATGTCGTCATCCGGTCCTAATACTTCACCGACAAATTGTTTAAGGGCTCCTGCTCGCTGTGGAAATCTTACAATGAAATAATGCTTTAAATTGGCATATAACAGTGCTCTTTCTTTTATTTCGGCGGTACGGGTTATATCGTTATTACTTCCGCTTACCACACATACAACATTTTTTCCTTTAAGCTGTTTTTCGTATTGATCCAGAGCGGCCAAAGCAAGTGCTCCTGCAGGTTCTACCACAATAGCATCCTTGTTGTATAATTCCAGTATAACCTGACACACCTTACCCTCATGTACGGTAATTACATCATCTAATAGTACCTTACAAAGTTCAAATGTTTTTTCGCCTACTCGCTGAACCGCAGCACCATCTACAAATTTATCAATTGTATCTAAACGTATAACCTCGTCATTTTCCAGGGCCTGAGACATGGAAGGAGCTCCCTTGGGTTCCACTCCAATAATTTTGGTAGCAGGAGATAATGTTTTGAATATCGAGGCCACCCCTGCTGCCAATCCGCCACCCCCTACGGGTAGGAACAGGTAGTCTATTGGTTGCTGCGACTGTTCCAGGATTTCCAACCCTACTGTGGCCTGCCCCTCCATAACACTTATATCATCGAACGGATGAATAAACACCTGGTTATTCCCGAGGCTTTCCGTCATCGCTTCCCGGAAAGAATCGTCGAACGTATCTCCGGTAAGTTTGATAGTTACATATCCGTCGCCGAACATTTTAACCTGTTCAATTTTTTGCTTTGGTGTGGGTACGGGCATATAGATGGTGCCATGCACTTTAAGTTTTTTACAAGACAGGGCCACTCCCTGAGCATGATTTCCTGCCGATGCACAGACAACACCTTTTTTCCGTTCGCTTTCGCCCAGGGATCGCATTTTATTATAGGCTCCCCTAATTTTATACGACCGAACCACCTGAAGGTCTTCTCGTTTTAAAAAAATATTTCCTCCGAAACGCTGACTGGTCGTTTGATTTTTAGACAAAGGAGTCACCAGGGCAACTTCTTGTATAAAAGAAGCTGCCTTTTTTACATTTTCAACAGGAATTATATGGATGTTCTTCAGGTGTTTCATTTAATTGTTTTCCGGGCGGAGCTGTCGAACTGTTTGGCCGGCCTGCCACATTTCTGACTCCCGCAGTTCCTTAAGTTCTTCTTCCAGCTTGGTCCTGTAATCAGATTTACTATTCGAATCGATAGAGCGCTGCGCCTCATTCCCTGATTTTACTTCGGCGTACAATTTTTCAAAAACAGGTTTTGTAGCATCACGAAACGGTTTCCACCAGTCTAAAGCACCTCGCTGAGCGGTAGTAGAGCAATTTGCATACATCCAATCCATTCCGTTTTCTGCCACCAGAGGCATCAGGCTTTGTGTAAGCTCTTCCACCGTTTCATTAAATGCTTCAGAAGGGCTATGGCCATTGGCTCTAAGCACGTCGTACTGAGCTGCAAAAATTCCCTGAATAGCGCCCATCAATGTTCCGCGTTCTCCCGTCAGGTCTGAAGTCACTTCCTTTTCAAAAGTGGTCTCGAACAAATACCCGGACCCGACTCCTATCCCGAGGGCAACAACGCGTTCTTTGGCTCTGCCCGTAGCGTCCTGAAAAATAGCATAGCTGGAATTAAGGCCTCTCCCCTCCAAAAACATTCTGCGCAGGGAAGTTCCCGAACCCTTGGGTGCTACCAGAAATACATCAACATCACCAGGAGGAACTATACCCGTTCTTTCTTTAAAGGTAACTCCAAAACCATGAGAAAAATAAAGTGCTTTTCCAGCAGTAAGATGTTTCTTAACCGTTGGCCATACCGCAATTTGTCCTGCATCTGATAACAAATATTGAATAACGGTACCCTTAGCCAGTGCTTCTTCTATCTCAAAAAGAGTTTCTCCGGGTATCCAACCATCGGCCACCGCTTTATCCCAGGAAGTAGAATTCCTGCGTTGTCCGACAATTACATTAAACCCATTATCTCTCAGGTTTAACGATTGACCAGGTCCCTGTACACCATAACCAATTACGGCCACTACTTCATTTTTCATTGTCTCTCTGGCTTTTTCCAAAGGAAACTCATCCCTGGTTACCACATTCTCTTCTACACCACCAAAATTTAATTTTGCCATGATTTTTACATTTAATTTATTAAGTGTTATATAATTATACTAGTTGCAATAATGCTGATATTTCCATCTTTTCCTTCGAAACCGAAATCCTTCCGGATCTCACAAATTGCATAATACCAAAGGGTTCCAGCTCGTTGTATAAGGCTTCTATTTCATTGCGTCTTCCGGTTTTGGCCAACACAAAAAAATCTCTAGAAACCGTAACGATCTTCGAATTGCTCTCTTTGATAATATTCTGAATTTCTCTCCTGTCGAAAAGAAGGTCGGAAGCAATTTTAAAAAGTGCAGACTCCTGATAAATGGTTTCATCATCGGTATGATAATACGCCTTTATAACTTCAATTTGTTTTTCAATCTGTCCGACGATACGCTTTACCCATTCTTCCGTGGTTTCCACAACAATCACAAAGCGAGAAACATTTTTAATTTCAGACTCTGAAACATTCAGGCTCTTTATATTGATATGTCTTTTTAAAAAAATCCCTGAAATTCTATTTAACAGTCCCACACTGTTTTCCGAATATACCGATATAGTAAATGTTTTTTGTTTCATAATTTTAACTTAATCTGCAATCCGAAACCGAAGCACCGCTCGGAATCATTGGAAATACATTATCTTCTTTTTCTACTTTAACTTCCAGAAAATAGGCTTCTTTGCTTTGCAGCATTTTTGCAACAGCCTCTTTGAGTTCACCTCTTTCCAAAACACGCTGTGCTTCAATATTATAGCCTCTTGCAATTGTTATGAAATCAGGGTTAACCATTCGGGTAGACGCATATCTTCTGTCAAAAAACAACTGTTGCCATTGCCTAACCATTCCAAGAAAGTCATTATTCAGAACTACTATCTTAACAGGGGTTCCTGTTTGAAATATGGTTCCCAGTTCCTGAATGGTCATTTGATAACCACCATCACCGATAACCGCCACTACCTCACGTTGCGGAGCTCCCATTTTTGCACCGATAGCTGCGGGTAAGGCAAACCCCATGGTTCCAAGTCCTCCGGACGTAATATTACTCTTTGTCTGCTTAAATTTAGCGTATCGGCATGCAACCATTTGATGTTGTCCTACATCCGAAACAATTACCGCTTCTCCTCCGGACACTTCATTAATAGCCCTGATCACTTCCCCCATAGTAAGTCCCGGTTTAGTAGGAAAAAGATCGTTTTTAATAACCTTATCAAATTCCAGCGCGTGTTTCTTTTTAAACTCGTTGTGCCAATCGAGATGTGCGTTTTCTTTAATACGGGGCAATAGCTTTGCAAGAGAGGCTTTAGCATCTCCCAATACGGCGACATCTGCTTTCACGTTTTTATCAATTTCAGCCGGATCAATTTCAAAGTGAATTACTTTAGCCTGTCTGGCATACGTATCTAATTTCCCCGTTACACGATCGTCAAAACGCATCCCGATAGCAATTAGAACATCGCATTGGTTTGTCAGAATATTTGGAGCATAGTTTCCGTGCATCCCTACCATCCCAACATTTAAAGGGTGATCCGTAGGAAGGGCCGATAATCCAAGAATGGTCCAGGCTGCAGGAATTCCGGCCTTTTCAATTAAAGCACGGAGCTCTTCTTCGGCCTCACTGATAACCACTCCCTGCCCGAAAACAATAAGCGGTTTTTTGGCTGAGTTAATTAAACTGGCTGCTTCAGTTATAGTAGTTTCATCGGCTACCGGCACGGGGTTATAACTTCTTATTTCAGTACATTTTTTATAGGTAAACTCCAGTTCTTCAAACTGGGCATTCTTTGTTATATCAATTAACACGGGGCCGGGACGGCCTGAGCGGGCTATGTAAAAAGCTTTTGCTAAAACTTCCGGTATTTCCGAGGCTTGTGTAATTTGGTAATTCCATTTGGTTACGGGGGTTGAAATCCCTACGATATCGGTTTCCTGGAATGCATCTGAGCCCAGTAGATGCCTTGGAACCTGTCCGGTAATACAAACCATGGGCGTAGAATCTATCTGAGCATCAGCAATTCCTGTTACCAGATTGGTTGCTCCCGGTCCTGAAGTAGCCATAGCCACTCCTACTTTTCCGGTAATCCGCGCATATCCCTGAGCGGCATGGGTAGCAGCTTGTTCATGTCGGGTTAATATATGATGAACCTCATCGCTAAATTTATACAACTCATCATAAATAGGCATGATGGCTCCGCCTGGGTATCCGTATATCAAATCTGCTCCTTCTTCAATTAAACACCGTATTACCGCTTCTGCGCCGGATATTTTTACCGACGATGCTTTTTGTGTGTGTGTTTTAGATATAGTTTTTGTATCCATTTTCTTTTTCATCTAGAGTTTATCACTTAAAATTCGTCTGTTACGCATCCCTTCGAAGCAGAAGAAACGGTTTTGGCATATTTGTAAAGGGTACCACTTTTAGCTTTTATATCCGGAGCTGTCCAATCCTGTTTCCTGCGATGTAATTCGCCTTTCGATACTTCAACATCAATGGTATTCTTTACGGCATCTATACTAATAATATCTCCATTTTGGATAAGGGCAAGGTTTCCTCCTACCTGTGCTTCCGGCGATACGTGGCCTACTACAAAACCGTGAGACCCTCCGGAAAACCTTCCATCGGTAATAAGCGCTACCTCTTTGCCCAATCCGCTTCCCATGATAGCCGCTGTGGGTTTAAGCATTTCCGGCATTCCCGGACCGCCTTTAGGGCCTACATACCTTATTACTATAACATCTCCTTTGTTTACTTCTCCGTTTTTAATCCCGTAATTAGCCTCAGATTCACTATTGTATACCCGTGCTTTTCCCCGGAACGACAGTCCTTCTTTTCCCGTTATTTTGGCAACCGCTCCTTGTTCTGCCAGATTCCCGTATAATATTCTGATATGTCCGGTTTTCTTAATTGGCGTATCCAGAGGTTTAATGATATCCTGTCCTGTTTTTAAGTCCGGTACGCCTTCCAGATTTTCTGCAAGTGTTTTACCAGTTACCGTCATACAATCTCCATGTAGCATTCCATTCTTAAGCATAAGCTTCATAACTGCCGGAATACCTCCTACTTTATGAAGATCTTCCATCACGTATTTTCCACTTGGCTTAAGATCGGCCAGAAATGGTGTAGTATCGCTTATCCATTTAAAATCGTCCAAACTAAAAGATACCTGTGCCGCTCTTGCTATGGCAAGAAAATGAAGAACCGCATTGGTTGAGCCTCCCAAAACCGTAACTAGTCGAAACGCATTTTCCAGTGACTCTTTTGTAACGATATCTCGCGGTTTTAAATCTGCTTCTAACAAATAGCGAATCGCTTTTCCGGCTCGTTCACATTCGGTTTTCTTGTTATCATTAACGGCAGGATTTGATGCATTAAAGGGCAATGACATTCCCATAGCCTCTATTGCTGACGACATCGTATTAGCGGTATACATCCCGCCGCAGGCACCGGCACCCGGACATGCCTTTCGGATAACCTGTTTGTATTCGGTTTCGGTAATGGTTCCTGCTACTTTCTCTCCCCATGCCTCAAAAGCCGACACCACATCCAGTTTTTTACCATTGTGGCAGCCGGCAGCAATCGTTCCTCCGTATACTAAAATGGCAGGTCGGTTAAGCCGGAGCATTGCCATTAGCGCTCCAGGCATATTTTTATCGCATCCAACTACGGGAATTACAGCATCGTAGCTCATGGCTTCCACTACGGTTTCAATAGAATCGGCAATTATGTCTCTGGAAGGCAATGAAAATCGCATTCCGTCCGTCCCCATAGAAATTCCGTCGCTTACCCCTATCGTATTAAAAATGAGTCCCACCAGATCAGAATCTGATATGCCATTCTTTACGTGGAGTGCCAGGTCGTTTAAATGCATGTTACATGGGTTTCCTTCATATCCCGTGCTTGCTATTCCAACAAAAGGTTTTTTTAAATCGTTTTCTGATAATCCTATGGCATGCAACATGGCCTGAGCTGCCGGTTGCGTAGGATTCTGTGTGACATTTTTACTGTATTTATTCAATTCCATGAATGTGTTCCGCAATTAAAGTTCGAAGTTATTTTATTTGATTTGTTTCTATTTTTACTGGTTGAAAGAACACCCAAACCCAAGTGTCTTAAAAATTACATAAACCACTGATTAACAATATTTTAAATATTTTTAAATTATATATTCAAAGGCAAAAAAAAACCTGTATTTTTATTGATACAGGTTTTGATTTCACACACTACAATCCGTATCAACACCAGGGGACGCTAATAATGACTATGGTAATATGTATTCCTTGATTTATTTTCATCTTACAAAAAAAGCCCTCCCAACGGGAAGGCTTCATATATTTTTAAATATAACATTCCCTATCTCCACGGAATCTCCGTAATGACAATAATGGAAATGATATTGACTAATTTTCTGTTCATCTACGTAACAATATTAAGAAGAATGTTTAAATTGAAAAAATTTTTCTAATAAATTTTATGAATCAAGACTTCATACAGCTTATTTCGCAACAGAGAAATTACTTTGATACCGGTGTTACCAAAAGCATTGATTTCAGGATATCAGCTTTAAAAAAACTAAGGGAACAAGTAATGATGAAGGAAAATGATATTTATGAAGCGCTTTATCAGGATTTCAAAAAATCCACGTTTGAAACGGCTTTATCCGAAACGGGTTTGGTTCTGATGGAATTAGACCTTGCTATAAAAAAATTAAAGCATTGGGCCAAACCGCAAAGGGTATTTCCTTCATTCCTAAACTTTCCTTCAAACGATAAAATTTATGCAGAACCTTACGGTGCAACATTAATTATTGCTCCCTGGAATTATCCGTTTCAATTGGCATTTTCTGCCGTAGTAGGCTCGATTGCCGCGGGTAATACGGTTGTCCTGAAACCCAGTGAGCTTACACCACATACTTCGAAGCTGATAGCCGATATTGTTGCTTCGGCCTTTCAGGAACAGTACATTGCTGCCGTTGAAGGAGGTGTGGAAACGGCTCAATCGCTTTTGGCTCAGCGATGGGATTATATTTTCTTTACCGGAAGCGTACCTGTGGGCAAGATAGTAGCCCGGGCTGCAGCAAAGCACCTTACTCCCGTAACGCTGGAGTTAGGCGGCAAAAGTCCTTGTATTATTCACCATACAGCAAACATTAAGCTTGCGGCCAAACGAATTACCTGGGGAAAATTTTTTAATGGGGGACAAACCTGTATTGCTCCGGATTATCTACTTGTTCAGAAAGCTGTCAAGCAAGATCTGGCGGCTGCCATTAAAAATGAAATAGAAACAGCTTACGGTACAGACCCGAAAAAATCAGAGGATTTTCCCAGAATTATCAATGAACGAAATTTTAAACGGTTGGCAGCCATGTTGCGAGATCAGGAATTTTTAATCGGGGGAGAACAGGATATAAACGAATTATATATAGCGCCTACGCTGATTGATGAACCAGACCTGGAAAGTAAGGTCATGGAGGATGAAATATTTGGTCCTGTCTTACCCGTTATAAGTTATGAATCGGAAACCGAACTGGAGAACATTATAAAGCGCTATGAGAAACCTCTTTCTTTTTATGTTTTTTCAACGGATCGTTCGTTTACCGATAAATTGATTCAGACTTTTTCATTTGGCGGTGGTGTTGTGAATGACACTATGGTTCATTTTGGAAATCACAGATTACCTTTTGGAGGGGTGGGACACAGTGGTATAGGTGCGTATCACGGGAAAGCAAGTTTTGATACCTTCACACATCGAAAAAGTGTGGTTAAAAGGGGAAACTGGCTGGACGTCCCGATTCGTTATGCCCCCTATCAGGGAAAACTAAACAAGCTAAAATTCTTTTTAAAATATTTTAAATGATATCCGAAAAGATTGTAACCCAGGCCATAGCGTACAGACGCTCTGTAAGAGTTTTTAAACAGGATGTCGACATTGATAGCGATATAGTAAAACAATGTATACAAAATGCTGTTCTTGCTCCTACCAGTAGTAATTTACAGCTTTGGGAGTTTTACCATATCACCGACAAATCGGTATTGCAGAAAATGACAACGGCCTGCCTGGATCAGAATGCCGCCAAAACTGCCAAACAACTTGTGGTAGTGGTTGCCAGAAAAGATCTCTGGAAGAAAAGGGCAAAAGCTAATATTAGCTTTCTGCAAAAATTATACGGTGAAAAAACCAGGGATCAATACACCAAAAGAGAAAAATTTGCGCTGGACTATTATAACAAGCTGATCCCCACGGTATACTTTGATGTATTCGGGGTTTTTGGATGGATTAAGTATATACTATTTAATATCATGGGAATATTTAAACCGGTATACCGTCAGGTAAGAACAAGCGATTTACGGATAGTAGCACACAAAAGTGCCGGGCTGGCAGCACAAAATTTTATGATAAGCATGGCAGCCAAGGGATATGATACATGCCCCATGGAAGGAAGTGATACCCTAAGGGTTAAAAAAATTCTGGGGCTTCCTCCCGGAGCAGAAATCAATATGGTAATCGGTTGCGGAGTGCGGGATGAAAAAGGCGTTTACGGACCCCGGTTCAGGCTCCCTTTTTCGGAAGTGTATTATCCTGTTTAAATCTGAAATAATTTATTTTTAATGGCGTAGAGTACCAGTCCTATTCTACTTCGTACTTCCAGTTTGTCGAATAGAGTTTCCCGGTAACCATCAATGGTTTTTGGGCTCAGGAACATTTTAGCTGCTATTTCTTTATAAGTCATTTCGGTACATGCCAGTTTTAAAAATTCCAGTTCTCGCTCCTTTAAGTTTATTTCTTCTTTCTTGTCCAGGGTGTGAAGCAGGCTATTCGTAACACGTTCGGAATAATAGAACCCTTTATTAATCACTTCGCTCATAGCATTATGAAAAACTTCAGGATGAATATCTTTCAACAAATATCCTCTGGCCCCTTTTCTGAGCATTTTTATAATAGTTTCTTCGTTGTCGTCCATAGACAGCGCCAATACCTTAACTTCCGGATGATGGTTATGGAGCCACTCCATCGTTTCCATACCATTCATAACCGGCATATTAATGTCTAGTAAAATCAAATCGGGAAGTTTCTCTATCTGAATGAATTTTGTTTGTAATTCCTTACCGTTTAGGGCGTGATATAAAACTTCAAAATCTTCAAACGAATTGACCAATCCTTCCAAAGACTGAGCAAATAACAAATGATCATCAACTATTACTACTTTGTGTTTCATGATTTATACTGCTTCTTCTGTATTTAAATGGTTCAGAGGATAAATAAGTTGTATGGAAGTCCCTTCACCCGGGGCAGAACTCAGGCTGTAATCTGCATCAATAAGTTCTGCTCTGCTTTTCATATTAATAAGCCCCAATCCCTTTACTTCATCCGAAATATTAAAACCAATTCCATCATCCCGGGCGGTTGCTATTAAAAAATCCTCATTATACTGTAATCTTACATTAAGGGTATGCGCCTTGGAATGTCGTACCACATTGGAAAAAAACTCCTGAAAAATCCTAAAAATGATTATTTCATCTTTTTCATCAATGTGTTGAGATTCTCCCTTAATGTTCAAACTGGCCTTTAAAAATTTAAGTCGGTTAAACCGTTGCAGTTCTAATTTAATAGCCTCACTCAATCCTATGTTTTGTATTACTTCATGATTAAGTGTTCTTGAAAGAAGTCTTATATCCTGGAGACTTTTTCCAACTACATTGCTAAGCTCTACCAGTCTGTTTTTGTTTTTATCAGAGATTTGGGTAGACAGCATATTGAGTTGCATTTTGGCTACCGACAAAAGCTGTCCTATATTATCGTGTAACTCCCAACTTATATTTTTAAGGGTTTGTTCTTGTATTTCATTTTGTGTTTTTGCCAATTCTGTTTCAAAACGCTGTCTTTCCTGGGCTTTTTCGATTAGCAATTGTGTTTTTCGCTTTTGATATACATAAAATACAATTACAAATGCCACGATTACCAAAAGGAATATAATGATAGAAAAAATAACTAATAATTGAACTTCCTTTTGCTCCATAATATTCCAATAATAAAAAATAAATGCATTAAAAGATTTAAAACAAAAATACTGATAACATAAGTTGGTCCTAAAAATCCAAAATATTCATTAGTGAACCAAAGTGGGATAAAAGGGGCCCAAAAGATCAATATTCCCAGGCTAAACCAAAAATATACGGAACGCTCAAACTGCAATATCTTTTCTGTATTCAATATTTCAATGAAAAACAATAGAATAGTGAGAATTACAAATATTGCAGCAACGCCGAAAGTATAATTTTGAATCTCTAAAAAAGGTTCTATAAACATTGAGTTTATTATAAAAAAAAGCATCAATGTTAGAAACATAAATAAAATAGCCTGTCTTTTTTTTCTGTCTTTTATTAAAAACCTAAACCACAACAAATAAAAACTTCCAATAATCAAAAAATGAAGATTAGCAATAAAAAAAACTTTATGTTGTTCTTTCAAAATTTGATAATAAACAATTTTATACGAAAACTCAGTGAGTGCAATAAACCAAATAGCAAATAAAAAATACTTGGCCTTACCCATAGAGTATTTGCGATATCCTAATGTAGCTATAATAGCAGATAATAAGGCAATGTATTTAATAGAGGACTTTAGTCCTATTAAAAGTACTTCACTCAATTTATTTATATTTTAAATATACTACTGAGGATACGTCGCAGTTGGTGGGTCCCCAAGACCTCCCGCATTTAACGGTGGAACATCCGGTACATCTCCCTCTCCGTAATAGAAACCAAATCCTCCTTTTTGCACACCAGGCTCTCCGGTAGGGGCAATAAACATGGTTAAATACCCTTCTTTTTCCCCTCCTTTAGGGTATACACCAAAATAAAAAGTTAATCCGTCTACCGAATATCCCTTTTCTTCCGATTTCAATTTAGCATATTGTATGTACGCTTCAATTTCTTCCAATGTATAATGAGAGGATGCCGCCAATTTAAATTGGGGTCTGGTATTCAATGAATCGGATGCTGCTGCCAATTTTTGTGTTATACTTACATCATTTACAAAACGCTTACTCATTGCCGTAGCCTCTTCTACAGAAATTAACTTATTCTCAATTAGAGCAACATTAACTTCTTCCTTTGAACTCTTTTGTGTATTACAACCCACCAAACTTATCGTCATAACACCCACTCCCAGGGCCATAAATAAAATCCCGATTTTTTTTGAATACATTTTCATATCTAATAGTGTTTTTGGTTTTTATAAAGTTATTCATTTTATCGAGTTCCCGGTAGGTTGTCCGTGTTTTGTTAATTACACCGCAAGCTATATTTACTTATAAGTAACTGATAATTAGTTATTTAAATATTAAAATCAAAAATAAAAAGGGGGAAAATCCCCGGAAAGCATTCTTTGAAATTATTTAAATTAGGGTGTAGTTATGAAAGATTTTTCAAAGAATACAACCGATTCAGACATACGGTACTACCGGCAGGAAATTGGAGAACTCATAGAGTACGCCCAAACTACCAGGCTCGTATCCTGGAATGACGGGCTTATTTTTCATGAATTTATACACGCTTTATGGAGGGTTTTTTTGAAAAATGAAAACCTTACGGCTAAGGCTATGCTTATAAGAAGTAAATTGGGTGATGAGTTAGCCTTACAGCTCCTGGCCGAAGAATTTAACCTAAGAAGGAATCACTTTTCTAACTATAGGCTGTAATTACCACTACCCTAACCAGCCTTCGCGGTCTAAATTTCTGTAATGAATAGCCTCACCTATATGTGCTTGAGTAATGTGCTCTGAACCCTCCAGGTCCGCAATGGTTCTTGCCACCTTCAGTATTCTATCGTAGGCTCTTGCCGAAAGATTTAGTTTTTCCATTGCGTGTTTTAGCAGCGTCCTGGATTTTTCGTCTAAGCTGCAATACTCCCGAATATGTTTTGTACCCATTTGAGCATTATAATGGATATGTTCAATTTCTGCATATCTCTGTGTTTGAATAGCTCGTGCTTTACAAACCCGGGTTCTAATTTCGGAACTCCTTTCCCCTTTCCTGTCGCCGGATAGTTTTTCAAAGGGAACCGGAGTTACCTCGATATGGATATCAATCCGGTCTAAAAGAGGTCCTGATATTTTATTTAAATAGCGTTGTATTTCCACGGGGGATGAAGTAATAGGGGCATCCGGATCATTGAAATACCCTCCGGGGCTGGGATTCATACTGGCAACCAACATAAAGGAAGAAGGGTAGGTCACCGTAAATCTGGCCCGGGAAATAGTTACTTCCCGGTCTTCCAGGGGTTGTCTCATAACTTCCAGAACATTTCTTTTAAACTCGGGAAGCTCATCTAAGAAGAGTACGCCGTTATGGGCCATAGATATTTCACCGGGTTGAGGATAACTTCCTCCTCCAACCAGCGCAACGTCTGATATGGTATGGTGGGGGGATCGAAACGGACGATAATTCATCAATCCGGAATTCTTGGTACTCCCAACAACACTGTGGATCTTGGTGGTTTCTAAAGCTTCATCCAGTGTCATGGGAGGCAATATAGAAGGTAATCGCTTGGCAAGCATGGTCTTACCCGCCCCGGGCGGACCGATAAGAATAATGTTATGACCACCTGCCGCGGCTATTTCCATGGCCCGCTTAACACTTTCCTGACCTCTAACATCTGCAAAATCATCAAGTGTTTCCGAATTTTCATATAGCTTCGATTTACCATTAATTTTTACAGGCACCAGTGTGGAGTTTCCTTTAAAAAAATCTATAACTTCCCCCAGCGATTTTACCCCATAAACGGTGAGCCCGTTTACGATAGCTGCTTCCTTGGCATTATCACAGGGTAAAATAAAACCCGTGTAGCCCTCTTTCAGGGCATTGATGGCAATAGGCAGCGCTCCTTTGATGGGTTGTAAACTTCCGTCCAGCGAAAGCTCTCCCATAATTATATAATCACCTAAGCTGGCACTCTTAATTTGTTCTGATGCTATCAGAATCCCCATAGCAATGGTAAGATCATAAGCAGAACCTTCCTTCCGAAGATCAGCCGGGGCCATATTAATAGTTATCTTTTTACCGGGAACTTTATATCCGTTATTTTGTAAAGCCGCCGCTATTCTGAAATTACTTTCCTTAATGGCATTGTCGGGCAAGCCCACTAAATGGTAACCAATACCTTTGTCAATATTGACTTCTATGATAATGGTAGTAGCCTCTACTCCAAATACTGCACTTCCATATACTTTGGTTATCAATTTTATAAGATTTTACTTATAAAAGTAAGTAAAAAATACTTCAAACATACGTATATACATAAAATATCTTATTTCACCTGTCCATTTTCGGATTGAGAATATTAAATAATAAATACTTATACGGGTGATAAAAGGGAAAAAGGACCGGTTATATCGCGTCCAGTATTTTCCAAACCGGTGTAAAATTACCTTCTGTATTTCTGGGTAAGGTAATCGATATCACATAATTTTTATTAAAGAAAGAAAGGGTCTTATACTGACCAAAATGACGAAAAGTGGTTTCAATGATATGCTTTTTTTCCTCTATTGAATTAATTTCAAAGAAGGTAAAGTCCAACATCATTCCGGTTTTAAGGACTTTGGAAAGCGATTCCTTAATACTCCAGATAATAGTATATCCGGCAATATCCTGCAGTGAAATAGATTTTAGCAATTCGCTTTCTGTAGTGGTAATTTGCTTTATCAGTGCTTCCTTACTACTCATTTTAATACGTTCTACATCAATACCCATAGGATGCGACTCGTCAAAAGCAATACTAATACCTATATCATCGCAATGTGTAATACTCACCTGCGTATTAGGTATTTTTTTGTTCCGTACTATGGGAAATAAAAAAACTCCGGAATCAATGAATATTTTTTTAGGCAAATAGAACCGGGTAAGCCCCATTATTGCTTGTTTTGCCGAGAGCCTTCCCAATAAATAGCTCTGTTTTCTCTGATCGTACTCAAATTTATTGAATCTGGATTTTTCTTTTCTGTGCATTTTATTCACCTGTCTGCCCAGCACTTCCAGATTTCCTTTAACCGAAGCAATTACGGCACTGTATACTTTGTTATCTTTTCTGGTCAATATTAACTTTACCACAGTATTTTCCAAAACTATTTTTATTATTTCAGGGCAGTATGGGTACGCGCTTTTAACTTAAGTTGCTTTGTTCTGGCAAACAAGAAATAAACAGTAGATAGGAATACAAACATACCCCAGTTAACCCATTCACTTAACCAAACCGTGGTAATCTCTTTTTCCCACAAAAAAATAGTTGCATAGGCAAATGCCAGATAACAAATCATACTCAGGGCTCCCACTAGAAATACAGCCCTGGTATCGCCCATCCCTATCATAATATTTGTGTTGATCATACTCGCCGAAAACAAAAAAGTGGCGATCACTATCACATTTAAAATGGGAAGGGCATCCCGTATCTCAGATGGGTTGTTGGTGTAGACTCCAAGTAATAGCTCCGGAAAAGCCCATATTATAAAGCCGAGAAACACACTTATGGCAATTCCTATATAATGCGATCTGAGTATCGCTGTTTTCAAACTCCCGCTATCTCCCTGTCCAATAATGTTACTAATAATCGTATTTACTGCTTTTCCCAGTCCTAAAAAGGGAATACAAATAAAGATATACAACGACCTCACTATAAATGAAATTCTTAGTTCGCTACTTCCCATTTTCTCTATCATCACAAAAAAGATCCATGAAACCAAAACATTTGACAGGTTTTGAAGAACGAGCGGAAAAGACTTAACCGCAATATGAGTTATAATCCTCCGGTTTATCCTGTTAAACCTAAAAAGATTAAACCGCCCTGTAAGTCTATGCCGGAACACAAAATACAGATACGTAAGAAAATTACAAACAAAAGCAATTAAGGTGGCTAAAGCAGCTCCGAAAACCCCGTAAGCAGGAAACCCGAAATTTCCAAAAATCAGAGCATAATCCAGGACCAGGTTTACCAGGATAAAAACGGTTATGCTACAGGTAATCACATAGGTTTTTCCCAATGCGGAAAAAAACGCAGAAAAAAAAGTGATTAATATAAAAAAAGGAACTCCCCATATCACAACATCCAGGTACACCTGCGCATAATGAACTATCTGATCATCTTTAAGCATCCACTGCAATCCATTATTTCTTATATAGTAGAAAAGAAGCAGGATTATACCTAATAAGCCCAGGCCTAACGCCATGAAATTATCGGCTAGTGGACCTACTTTGTTATATTTTTTTCCTCCTATATTTTTAGATATTAATCGTTGTACATATGTGGAAAATCCAAGTAAAATAAACGAGAAAAACATCCAAACCATCGATCCCATAACCGTTCCGTTTAATTCGCTTTCTCCTATTCTGTTTACGAAGGCTGTATCGATAATTTGCCCCACGCCCGCTACTAGATTTGCAAGTACCAAGGGTGTGGCGATTCTTAAAATATCCCGGTAACTGGCCTTTAACTGCATACTTCTTGTTTGTTTAAAATTTGCCTTTAACCGGCTCAAAGACACTGAGTGTGTTTTTTAATTTTTCTAATTGCTGTAATTCTCTTTTAAAAGGAGTCATAATGGGAAAAACGCGCGAGTGAGACGTTTTGGGAAGATTGTATTTAACAAATGTTGCAGCTGTACCCGAAGGACCCAGGTCAATATACAAACACGGGCCAAGCGATTCCATATAGTTCACATAATTCCGGAAGTCAGTTGGCTTACTAACCACATCCCACAGGTAGCGATCGGGTAATTCACTTATTGAACGGGCATATAACCCCGACACAAAGCCCCTGGCACATTTCTCTTTCGGATGCAACGATTGAAATGCCTTCATAAAATCACGTTTCAGAGGAGCCATCAGGGTACTGTGAAATGGGTAATTTACAGGCAATCTGAAAAATGAGACCTCCATTTTATTCAGGTCATTTTCCAGGGCATCCAAATCACGGGAAAGGCCTGAAACACTAAAGTGATTTTGGAAGTTTACTGAGGCTATTTCCAGCTTATGTTTATTTAAATATGGCTTTAGTTGCGTTAACGACCCATCCATAACGGCCAACATCCCTCCTCGGGGAACATTTCGCATTACTGCTTTTGCCTGTTCAATTGCCATCTTAAAAGCAGCTTCCGGAGTCCAGTATTTACAGGCTACACAGGCAGCAAATTCTCCCAGGCTAATTCCCGAAACATAATCGGGTAATACCGGTATGCTTTCCAGTACTTTCAACAGAGCCAGTTCTACAGCTACTATTGCCGGATGTGTTATCATAAGGTCCTGGAAATAAGGATCCTGAGTTTCGTATAATTCCTGAACCAGGCATCTATCCGTAACACTGCGAAACAACTTGTTCAAATAATTAAAAGTATCCGAAAAAACCTTATTCTGCTCGTATAAAGCCTGTCCCATACCTCTGTATTGACTCCCCTGGCCCGTAAATAGGAAGACCGTTTTATGTGTCATACCAAATCCTTGTTTTTAAAACGCTTTTTATAGAATTCCTCCGCTTCCCGATTTTTCGTTCTTATCTCTTCGTTTTCTTGAAAGAGCTCGGTTTTTACCACCTCCGAATCTATATGATAGCCCTAAATAAACGGTCTGACTGTCCCAGCTAAATTCTCCTATTTGTTTTAAAGGGCGTTCTCCGTCAAACGACCATTGCTGGGTGTGAAAAATATCGTTAAACGTAATACTCGCGGTACCCCTTCCCTGGGAAAAACTATAGCGGCCTCCCGCATTAATGAAGTAAAACTCTTCTACTTTAAATTGCAAATTCTCATTAGGGCCTCTATACATTCCAAAAACCTGTAGCGTTATATTTTTTGTAGCTTTTATACTGTTGTTAATTCTAAAGTTGTACAAAACATTATCTACTTCCAGGTATTCTTCTTCAACAACGCCTTTTTGTGTTTGAGAATACAGATCAAAGCTCGCATTAAAACTCCACCAGGAAGTAGGCTTGTAATTACCGGACACCTCAAATCCATAAGCCGTATTATTGTTATAATTGTCATATGATAGAATAATTTTAGTAGGATCTTCCGGATCGTGAAATCCAATTCGGTTAATTTCATCCTCGATACTTCGGAAGAATACACCTGCCGTTACCGATCCTTTATCCAGCCTTCTTGTGTAGTTCATCTCAATAGAGTTGGTAAATTGCGGATCCAAATTCGGATTCCCTATCGATGTAATCCTGGGAGTAGCCCATACCCTAATGGGGTTAACCTGCCCTACTCCGGGCCTGTCTACTCTTCTGCTAAAGCTTATCTGATACGCATTTTTCTGTGTTTCCGGATTCGGAATGTACTTTACAAAAGCCGATGGATAAACGCTAAAAATTTCATCTGTAAACGGACCCGCATCTACTCCCGTCTGATTAAATAATGCATCTACCTCGTAATTTTCCAGCCTGGCACCAAGTTGATATGACCATTTCTTGAAATTTTGTCCGAAAGTAGCATAGATCGAATAGATACTTCTGTCATAGCTAAAATCAGAATCCCTCAGATTAGCATTGGTGGTTTTATATATATTATCTAAGGTTCTAAGCCAAACTTCAGCTCCCAGTTCAAGTTTCGATTTCTGGGATAAAGGGTTTACGTAATCCAGATTTATCAAAGTATTTTTCCGATCGTCATCCAGATGGTCTGTATACGATGAGAAAGAACCGCCTCCACCGGTAAAACCGAAATCGGAAAGTTCACTGCTCTCAAAATCATTATAATCTATTTCCAGTTCGATATTATGACCTTCTTTATTGAAGTCGTGTTTAAAGTCAAAGTTATAGGTGGCTGCATTATTACTTTTATCACTTATTAGATTCTGGCTTAGATCGGGGATGTCTCCATTGAGATATTCAATAGCGGTAAGCCCTGTTACATCAGCCTCCAGGAAGTTTTGATTGGTATATACGGAAATTGTGTTTTTATCGTCGATATAATAATCCAATCCTATTTTATAGAGGTGTGTTTTTTGATTGTTAAGGTTATCCCATAGCTGATCAGAATTCTCAGTGGGTCTATAAATAGTCCCTCCAATGGGGTTCTTTCCAATATTATTAGAATAATTCCCGTAGACATTTATTTTTTCCCTTCTATAGTTCATCCCCAGTGAACTGTTAAATCGCGCTTCTCTCCCGACATTCAATCCGATATTAAAATTCCCGTTAAAACCGACATTTGTATTTTTTTTCAATACGATATTAACAATCCCGCTCATCCCCTCCGGATTGTACTTTGCAGAAGGATTTGTTATCAGTTCGATTTTTTGAATCGATGTGGAAGGTATTTGTTGAAGTAATTGCGAAGTTTCAATATTAGTCGGTTTTCCATCAACTAATACACGAACATTCGTATTTCCCCGCAGTGATAAATTTCCATCCTGATCTATATCAACCGAAGGTATATTTACCATAATATCGGAAGCAGAGGCTCCCGTAGTTGTAAGGTCTTTTCCAACATTAATGACTTTTCTGTCTATTTTTTGTTCAATGGTCGAACGTTCTGCACTGACTTCCACGCCTTCCAATTCCTGAGCTTCCTGTGTTACGTAAATCACGCCCAGATCGATATTCCTGTTTTTTCTGGATACTGTAATATCCATAGTAACCGTTTCGTACCCTATAAACTGTACTTCAAGAATTAAAGTCCCTTCCGGAACTTCTTTAATTTTAAATCTTCCATCATCGGTGGTAATCCCTCCCGTTAGGGTTTTTCCTGTAGCTTTAGACTTTATGATCACCGTTGCATAGGCCAATGGTTGTTGATAACCTTTGTCTAACACCCTTCCGCTAACCACTCCTATTTTATTTGCCAAAGATGATTCGTCCGGGCGTGTACTGGTTTGCGCTGTCATATTTAAAGAGCAACTCACAAAAAGTATCATTACCATTCTTGTGAAGAAAGCACTGGTCGCTAATTTTTCCACCGTGGTACCATAAACCTTATAGACGCCTGTGTTTTCTTTTCGGTGTGTGCTCAGCCTTGTATTCTTCTCCTTGTATTTTTTCTTTTTTACCTTGGGCACAGATCTCCCAAATAACCGACAAACCGCAAAGTTTGCAGCACATTTGTTTTGTTCAAAAATCATTATTGGAATTTTAAAATTACTATTGTCTGAAAAGTATTTCAGTCTTGTATTTCCGAAATATAATTACAGGTATTACAAACTGGTTTTCCGGAAAAATTAATCATGTATTATTTACGATTGCACACCGTTATCCTAAACCATTGAGGAGCTGGGCATACAATCAGATATCATTTGATTTTTACGGTGAATGCTGGGAAACAAGAGCGAAAACGACCTTATAAACAGATCGGTTTCCGCCTTGTCCTTCCAAAAAAAATGAGAGCTTACTGTTCTTTAGACATCTCAATGTTTACGCGTAGTTTTACATTTTCACCGAGCGCCTTACCCGGAAACTTGGTGCCTACACCAAAATCAAGTCGTGCAATGCTTCCGTTAATTTCCAGTACGCCAATGGTTTTTTTGAATCTCGGATGCACAAAACTCCCTTTATAAGTAGCATGTAACATAATGGATTTTGTAATTCCGTTCATCGTTAAATTACCTTCCACGAGATATTTATTATCCGCTTCCTTCTTAAAGGAAGTGCTTTTAAACGAAATTTCCGGATGTACATCTGCACTAAAGAAATCTTCACTTCTCAAATGCTTATCTCTATCCGGTTGATTTGTATTCACAGAAGCCGATTTAATAGTGACGGAAGCCTCGGTTAGGTTGTCTCCATCCGATACAACGGTACCGGAAAACTCGTCGAAACCACCGGTAACCGTTGCAATCACAAAATGAGATATCCGGAAATTAATACTGGAATGTGATGGATCTATGGTCCATTTTGTATCCTGTGCTGTTGCTAGAACCGATGAACACAAAAAAATTGATAAAATAACTGATCTGATTGTCATTTTTTTAAATTTTAGGATTAATAATTAAAAGTAAAAAGTACCTGGAGCGTTTTTAAAAACCCAGGCGAGCTATGAATGTGATACCCCATTTGTATACTAACTATACAAGCGTATTATTTCGATTTTCCTACAGGGTATTTATACTGACTTATATGGTAATAAGGCCTCCGACAATAATTCCATGGCTGGAGGCGCCTCGTTCGCTATGTGTTTCTCCCACTGGAAAAGGATTATCGGGAGCACTTCCGCTAATGAAATTCAGAGGGGCATATCCATCGGTTCGGAAAAGTTCTACAAAAACCCTGGACGACTTATTAATTATCCCTGTAATCCCTGCTATCCATTGGTTTTGTCGCTCCCAGGGTGCTCCCTCGGGTCCGGCTTTAAAGTTGGAAAACTCTCCTGAAACAGCATAGGATATATGTTTGGTTGTATTAAATTGATACTGTGCTCCTATATCTAAAGAAGATACTTTTGATGCCTCAAAAATATTGAGCGGCGGATTGGGATTATGGGTGCCTGACCACTCTTTAGTGGTTTGGGCAAAACTTCCTTTTAATAAAAATCTATCGGATAAATTAAATCTACCATAAACGCTGTAAGCCGGATTATGATCGTCACAGGATTCAAAGTGTGTTACCGGAAAATTCTGGCAATAAGCACTTCCGTACAAATAGGAAGCTCCCAGGGTAAGCTCTAAATCTTCCTTTAAATGCATCGTGTAATTGCCATCAAATGTATAATTGTTCAGTTTAGAAGGGACATTACTGGATTCTCCCACAGGAGTGTGTAATGCCCTAAATTGTGCTCCGCCCTGAACGGCCATTGCAGTTAGGTGTAATCCGTATTTCTTATATCCCACTTGAGCTCCGAAACCCAAGCCCCCGAATGCGTGCCACATGGTAGAATTGGTAAACGGACTTACACTTCCGGTCTGGCCGAAAGGGGTATCCATTTTACCCAACGCGAAATAAACCGGGAATTTATTCAGATCGCCAACCAGTATAAAAGCTTTTCTTAATTGCAACTGATTTCTCCCCAGCGATGTAATGGTTCCGGGGCCAAAGCTCTGTTCCGGATTATAAAGTATTTCCGTATGTGCAGCTATCCAATTGTTAATAGCACCTGTAAACATTAGCTGAAAGGAATGGATGGCCGCTTCCGAGACTTCCTTACCTATTTGATTATTAGCCGTAGGATGCCTCATTAAGTAAGCGAATTTCGAATCTCTATTCGATTTCTGATAATCTATAATAGCCAGTAAAGAAGTGCCTATAATCAGTGTTTTTTTTGGCAACATATAGCGTTTTCTCGCTTCAAGCAAAAGATCTACTTTCCTGAGATTCTGATTGGATTCTAACATGGTATATGAAAATTGAGAATCCATTTTAATTCCTTCAGATGAATTATTTACGGTGCTCTCCTGAGATGCCAGTGAGTTTGAGCCGAGCAGGAATACCATTAAAAGAAAGCTCATGGCCTTGTTAAGTGTTCTCATCATCCTTTCCTATTTTAATCCCAGTGAAATAATTTGTGCTGGAGCCATAGGGCTACCCCCTACGGCAAAGGCAATAAATTGCTTTCCTCCTGCCATATAAGTCATCGGAGCTCCCGTAACATTTAAAGGGAGTTCCAACTCGTGGAGAAGTGCTCCCGTATTCTTATCGAAGATTTGCATCTTGGGCTGAAAGTTTATAATATCTTTGATATCAACTCCTTTTAAGCGCTCCGGGCCAACCAATGCCGGAACAAATTCCCAGTATCTTCCCTCCTGCCCTATAAACAGTAGTGTTTTGGTCAGCAACGGAGAGCCTCTGAAATGCCATCCCAGGCGAGGAAGATTCAAATGTTTAATGGCGGGATGATTTCTGGGGCCTTCTCCCATAGGCACCTGCCATTTGTGTTCGCCTGTATTCATATCAATAGCCGTAATTCTTCCATAAGGCGGTTTCAATAACGGAAGTCCCCGGGGCCCGACTACTCTAAAATTAGACCATACGTATTTTGCATCGGTTTTAGTAGAGTCTGCTTTAATCACCTTAAAGAAAACGGGGAATGTTATAGAAGGAATGTATAAGGTATTCGTTTCCGGGTCGGCAGCTGCTCCCTGCCAGTTAGGACCTCCTAATGCCCCTGGAAGATACATCAATCCTCTTTCCGACGGTGGTGTGTACAGCTCCCCAATATCTACATTTTGTAAACTCGCCCAGGCCTCCTCAAACAATTCCGGTGTAAAATCAATAATATCATCTTTTGTTACTCCCTGCCTTTCAAAGGGGGCCGGTTTAGTTGGGAATGGTTGTGTGGGGGATGTTTTTTCTCCGGGAACTGTAGATTGAGGGACAGGTTTTTCTTCAATGGGCCAGATAGGTTCGCCAGTTACCCGGTTAAAAGCAAAGGCAAACCCCTGTTTGGTAAGTTGAACCACCGCTTTAACCGGTTTACCCTGTACGGTTAGGTCCATTAAATTCGGCGCAGACGCAAGGTCGTAATCCCACACCCCGTGATGTACCATTTGAAAATGCCAAATGCGTTCTCCTGTTTTAACATTTAGGCATACAAGGCTTTCCGCAAAGAGGTTATCTCCCGGGCGATCTCCTCCGTACCAGTCGTTTGTAGGCGTACTTGTTGGTAAATACACATACCCCAGTTCCTCATCGGCGCTCATACGGGCCCATACATTGGTATTACCTGTAACCTCATTTGATCCATTTTCCCAGGTATCCGATCCAAACGCACCCGTTTGGGGTATGGTACGAAAAATCCATAATTGTTTTCCCGTTCTGGCATCAAAGCCTCTCACGTCTCCGGGAGGTCTTAATCGTTGCGGATTAGCATCGGTTATCGATGATCCGACCACAATAACTCCATTGGCAATAACCGGAGGTGTTGGTACACTGTAATCACTTCGTTCGATAGGGCGACTCAGCCCTTTGGTTAGGTCTACAATTCCTCCTTCTCCGAAGGATGTTACCAAAGATCCGTCTTTAGCGTGTAATGCTATTAAACGAGCATCCGGAGTTCCTACAATGATCCTGCCTCCCTGGCCATCATCCCAATAAGAAACTCCTCTGTGAATAAATCCTCCCTGAGCCGGTTGTCCGTCAGACATATACGCTTCGGGATCATAAGTCCAAATGGTTTCTCCTGTTAACCCATTTACCGCCGAAACCATGGCCGTCGATGAGCTAACATATAGCACACCGTCAACAGCTAGTGGTGTAACCTGATAAATAGACCAGGGGGATTTAAACTTATCTGTAACCCGGTTATCCGGAGAATCCCAGGACCATTTAATTTCCAGGTTCTTGATGTTCTCTTTATTTATTTGGTCGAGTGTTGAATATTTCGAATTGGCTTTATCGGCACCATAAGACATCCAGTTACTTTGTTGAGCCGGTAATTGTGCTGTACAGCCTGACAGTAGGAGTGCAGGCAACAGCAACCATACTGACTTATTTACAATTTTCATTTTTACTTTTTTATTGATTTCAAACAGACCTTATAAATAGGTATTACATATTCGTACTTTACAAGGCCTGTTTACATTTCAGTTATTTAAGAGATGGATGGTTTACTGTACCCGATAGATATTAAAAGTATCATGGTTAGGATTTCCGGCATAGAATGTAGATAACCGTGCCGAAAGGATATAAACCTCTCCATCGCTGGCCAATGTAGCCGATGCGGGAAACTCCTCAATCGGAACTTCAAAGAATGAAGCGGTAGACGCCGAGATCCAATCATCGTCGGAAGTCAATAATCTCGCTCCGGCAATTCCTCCAATACCCGTTTCTACCAAAATGATATCCCCGTTAGGCATAGCCTCTAACCCATCGGCCCCTAAAAATAAGGGAAGGTCAATTTTGGTAAAACTGGTGGGATCAGACAGAGGAATTCTAAACAATGAACCGTCATCAGTTTTACTAACAATCAGATAATCATCAACAATGGCAAGTCCGTTTAATGCAATTCCAACAATTGGCGCATTGGCAAAAGCTTCTCCTCCGTCCAGGAAAATAGATGCCTGATACGAGTTGTCTACCTCAAAGATAATCGGGTTAAAAGAATCGGTTACATAGATATGTCCATTATCAGCCACTGCAATATCATTCGCAAACGACGGTGTACCTTCTGGGTATAATTCTTTGAAGTTAATCCCGGCTATCCGTTTTCCGTTTCTCATATTATATACTCCCAAATAAGAAACAGCACCCAGACCAATACTATTAGATGAAAAGCCCAAATCGCCCGAAGCAACTATTAATCTATTGCGTTCCTCATCAACGTGAATCCCCGTTACGGTAGCTAAATTTTCATCTTTAATAAAGGTTTTATATCGTCCGGTTATCGGATGTACATAACCTACCTCACTTCTGGTAAGCGACCCTACCACAAATTTTTTATTAGCGTCATTAAAATCAAATTTTCCCGGGAACAGACCTTCATTAGTAATAGTGATTACATCGTGGAGTAGGCCCTTATATTCGTGTGTTTCAATAGGGGTTTCCAATTCATCCTTAGTACATGACTGCACAAATAGCACAGCTATTCCTAACAATGCCAATCCTGTTTTTCTAATTGTTTTCATAATTTGACGTTTTAAATTTTAAAATATTAATGTGTGACTTTGGTTAAAAATATTTTCCGATAAACACGGTTTTAATTATTGGCAATTATTCTATTCCAACCGTGCTATAATCTTCTCAAAAGGCTATTTGGATATTTTTTTAAAAAGAAAATCTTTTTATATGCTTTGAACACCGGTAAGTGTTGTGCTATAAGAAATCTTTCAGTAATCAGGCTTTCACCACAAGAAGCCCGGAACCTGTATGGTATCAGGTATATCTCTTTAGGGCACAAAAAAATCCTCCAGTACTACCTAAAAAACTTAAATAACTGTTCCGTTAAAATTTATTGAGGTACTCTAACGATGCTAAAATCTATATCCAGGTCTCCGGTAACTATTTCCAGGAAGTATGTGTTAATTACATATAATTCTCCATCACTGGCTATTGTAAGTCCGACCGGATGTTTTTCCTCCGGTGAAATTTCGAACGAAGAAACTACCGAAGCAGAATTCCAATGATCATTTGTCGATAAAATTTTAACACCCGTATATTCAGTTCCTCTTCCCCCGACTGCTACTGCTAGGTTTCCATTCTCCAAAAGTTCCAGACCTTTGGCACTTTCAAGAAAAGGAACATCTATTTGTATTAATTCTGAAGGATTTGATAAAGGTATTTTGAATAAAATCCCTTCGTTTTCCTTTGATACCAATAAATTACCGTCTACATATATCATTCCTAATAAACCGGGGCTACCAACAACATACGATTCGAAACGCTGATCTTCCACCAAAACACTTGCTTCATAAGTTTCTCCGTCAATTTTATATATCACCGGAGCAAATGTATCAGCCACATATATAGTTCCGTTTTCATCAACGCTAATAGAATTCGCCATTTTATAAGCTCCTTCCTTGTGTAAATTGTTAAAATCTATTCCTGCAATTTTTTCTCCGGTCTCCAAATTATATACCCCCATATAGGCATAGGTGAGCGTACCGTGATTATTAGCTGAAACTCCTAAATCTCCTGAAGTAACTATGATGCGGTTATATTCTTCATCCATAAAAACTTCCGGTATTGTAGCAAAGTTTTCATCTTCAATAAACACGCTGTATTCACCCGTTTGAGGATCTATATGCCCCACGTTGCTTCTGGATCCGGAACCTACAATAAATTGATTTTTATGATAGTCGAAATCAAATTTGGTTGGGAATAATCCCGGTTCATCAATTATAAGTTCCTCTGCAAAAATTGCGTTTGGGTCTGTTAGTATATCTTCTGAATCGTCCGAACTACAGGACTGTAATAAATAGAAAGGTAATAAGGCAATTAAAATTTTCTTTATTCTCATTTTTAAATCTTTAATTTATCGGCTTATTTTTAAAAGCGTATGACGGAATAATTCTTCTGTTTCCTTCATTAATTTTTTTCCAATTTCATCAACATGTCTGTTTCTCCAGTTTTCTAATGCCGTACCTTTAACCCATTGATTAAAAGCTCCCAATGCCGGGCCGGTATGAACCTGAAAGTTCACTTTGTTTTCCAAATCGCCTTTCATAGCTGCGTCGCTTGTAAATCCGAAATACCAGCGAAAAACCAGCGACATTTTATATTTCGGATTTTGCTCTGCCCGGGTTATTTCGTTTTGTTGACCTCGCTTTTGCAAGTAAGATTTTGTTTCTTCCCAGACTTCCTTAACAGATCTTTTAAAATAATTGCGTTCCAACTGCTCCAGGGTTTTAATGGGAATGTCTTCCAGCGATCCATATTGATGGTATAAGTTGTAGAGTTTATTAGCGCGGGCCGGAAATAAAACACCTTTCTTCAGAACCTGAACTTTAGCTCCAATTTCAAACATATCGCCAGCCGGAGCATATCCCGTATCCTGTACATCAATACGTTCCAAAAGGTCTTTAACCGCATCGCTCGTCCCGGCTTCTACCGTACACTGATTTATAGATCCGGTAAGTACAAAATCGGCACCCATTACAAAAGCACTCGCCGCCGATTGAGGAGCTCCTATTCCTCCTGCCAGGCCAATTCGGATTCTTTTCAAATAGCCGAATTGTTTTTGTAAACGATCTCCAAGGATCTGAATGGAAGGAAATATCACCAATGCGGCACCTCCGTCTGTATGACCCCCTGAATCTGCTTCAACACATATATCGTAACTCATGGGTACACTCCGTGCCATCATTGCCTGTTTTTGTGTAATCTTTCCCTTTTCCATCAACCGGTGTAACAGTTTTTCAGGTGCGGGACTCATAAAAGCCCTTGCCACTTCCGGGCGGGACACTTTTGCCAAAATATTATGATTGTTAATTACTTTTCCATGCATATTCATAGACAGGCCGGCTACATGAAAATAAACCAATGGTTCGGTCATTTGCATATATGCTGCGGCTTCTATGTTCTTAATTCCTTTACGCAGGAATAATTCAACTGTTTTCATTTCAAAATCGGGCTCCGACATATTGTGCAGTAAATTCATTCCGTAAGCCTGTCCCGGTAACAGCTCGGACTGAATACAACATATATCTTCTTCCATTTCGCTTAGACTAAGCCCCCCGGTACCCAAATAGGCTAACATTCCCGCTTTGCCCATACGTATAACCATTTCTTTTGAAGCGGTCCTCTTATACATAGCTCCCGCTACATAACTATAAGCAATTCCGTAATCTTTCCGAAAATCTTCACTTCCGAGTTTCAGAGATCGTTCGGAACCATTTTTTGATACCTTACCCGGGGCCGACAACTCTTTTGTTCCTTTTGCTTCTTCCTGAGATTTCCGCATTACTTCCGTATCGCGTATCGGCGTACATTTACTGGTTATTTCGTCGGTCATTTTTGTCAAAACCGCTCTACCCAATTCTTTAAAATCGCTTACATTTTGCCCCATCAGATACCTGACAGAATCGCTCCATTTCACGGATCCGGATATCTGTTTCCCAAGAAGATCTGCAATGGTTCCCGCTTCGTAGGGCCGGGCCGTTACATTAGCTATTACCGGAACTTTTAAAGGGTTAAAGCGGAATTCCTCCAGGAAGTTGGAAAACTCTTCCGCTGCAGGTTTCATATATCTGGAATGAAAAGGAGCGCTTACGCGAAGCGGGATAATTCGAATTCCCGCATCGGTAAAATTTTTTACTACCTCATTAATACTGGCTAAAGGGCCTGAAAGAACCGTTTGCGAAGGCGTATTATAGTTAGCTATATCCAAAGCTTTATAATTGCCTTCTTCCAGTTTTTCTTTAAGTTTTTCTATTTCCAAACCCAATACAGCAGCCATACCTCCGCCGGAAGTAGCTGCCATCAGGGCCCCTCTCTTTTGCACCAGTCTTAAACCGGTTTCAAAGTCATACGCTCCTGCAGCCAAAAGGGCATTGTATTCCCCCAGGCTATGCCCCATAAAATAATCCGGAATGTCTCCTTTTTCTTTATATAAAAAGTAGTTAACCACGTATAGGGCCGGTTGGGTAAATTGGGTTTTAACTAATTTTCGTTCAGGATCCGTAATACATAAGGCTTCCAGATCGTATCCCAATATCTGAGAAGCGAGCTGCGTTTCCCTTTGGTATTTGGAAAACAAACCTTTCCCCATACCCTTATATTGTGACCCCTGCCCGGGGAACATTATAACCTTTTTCATAATAGTGTTATGTAATTAAATGATATCAGGTACAGCACCCAATAGATGGTTCAACATCCATATTTAGTAAGACAGTGTAGTGGGTGAAAAGAGCTCGTTCGTCCAGGTATCCACATGCGGATTCTTTACTACTTCAAAATGATTTCCCGGAGATTCTACAGCCCTAATAGACCTGTAATAAGGCGACCACCCCAGGTTTTCCTTTCCGGAAAAATTTCTATTCGATTTGATCAGCGTTATTTCGCAGTCCAGCTTTTTGTCTAAGATAGCTTTGCACTCAACCGCTGCCCCGTATAAGGCATAGAGTCTTGAAAACAAACTCCTGTCAATATCCACCCCTTTTTGCATCAAAAAATCATACAACAGGTCCTCTCTGTTCTTAATGGGCTTCCTAATTAATTTTTTAGCCATATCGGTTGCCTCATTTTCTGTAACCGTAACATTGAATACTTCAGGCGCTACCAGGAGAAAACCTTGCAGTTTTTCACGTACTTTAAAGTTGAGTTTTGACGCATAGCTATCTATGAGAATTACATGCTCAATTTCAACCGTTTGTTCTGGCCAGTTTTTAAGCATTTCGTATACCACCTGTCCTCCATAACTGTGGGCTAACAACCGTACTTTTCCGGAGGAAACCTTCTGTATCTGATTGAGGTTGTGCAATGCCATTTCTCTGATACTGTAAGCCGGTTTTTCCCTATCGAGCGTTCCGAGCATACGGATACCAAATACGCGATTGCTTGTTTTGGAAACCGATTTGGCCAACTCGTGATATCCGTCTACCAGACCCGGCATCCCCGGTAAAATAAAGGTATCAACCCGATGCTCATCTGTGGAAGTATTTTTTTCGAATAAGATTAGATGATCCGGAATAACAGTTTCCTCAACGGTATTCGCCTCAGGGTTTCTTTTATTTAAAATTGTATTGGTCATTTTTTGAATGGTTGCGGCATCAAAAACTTCTGAAACCGATATAGGTATCCCAAATTCCTTATCCACCCGAGATACCAACCTGGTAACCATAAGCGAATGCCCTCCCATTTCAAAGAAATTATCATGTATTCCCAGTGTATCCAATCCAAGGACTTCCTTCCATATTTCCGCCAGCTTTTTCTGTTCTGCTGTTTGCGGAGCAACGTATTCTTTCCTGTCCGGCATATCAATATCCAGTTTCTCCAATGCTTTCCTATCTATTTTTCCATTGGGTGTTAAGGGTATTTCACTCAACGCTATAACAAACGAAGGGATCATATACTCCGGAAGACTTCGCTGCAAAAACGATTTTACTTCCTGCGGATCTATTGGCATGGTATCTGCCACCGAACAATAAGCAATTAGTTGCTGGTCGTCCTGATTCGTTTTTACAACTACGGCACTTTCCAGTATTCCGGGATGATCATTTAATCGGGTTTCAATTTCACTCAATTCTATTCTGAAGCCCCGTATTTTAACCTGGTTATCTTTACGCCCGAGGTATTCCAATATTCCGTCCGGACTCCATTTGGCCAGATCGCCGGTATCATACATATATCCAGAATTACCAAAAGGATCCAGAATAAAACGCTCGGATGTTAATTCCGGCTTGTGCAGATATCCTTGCGTCACCCCATGGCCGGCAACAAAAAGTCTTCCGGGCGTTCCGACAGGAACCAGCTGGAGTGCATCGTCAAGTATATAAACCTGAGTGTTTAAAATAGGTTGTCCTATGGGTATGGAAGTAGCATACACCTTATTTTTTGACAGTTTATAATACGTACTATAGGTAGTGTCTTCCGAGGGTCCATATAAATTCCTTACTTCTATGGATTTTTCCTGGAGTTTCTGGGCAATATCTACTGGAAATGGCTCTCCAGCCAAATTAATCATACGCACGTTATCCAGGTTACTGTTGCTCTCCAATAAACTTCTCATGCTGGACGGAACCGTATTAATTAAAATCTTCCGGTCTATATCTAAATACTTTTCAATATCCAGCGCATCTTTTAAAAGCCGGATAGATTTCCCGATAGATAACGAATAAAACAATTCGTAAACCGACAGATCAAAACAATGCGAAGTAGCTGCAAAAACCGTTTCAAAATTATCAGTACTAAACTCAGATTGTGCCCAATGAATCATGGCATGCGCATTTTTATGTGAAATCATTACTCCTTTCGGATTTCCCGTAGTACCGGAAGTATAAATCACATAAGCTAAAGCATCAGATTTCAGTGGCTTTAAAAGGTTTTCAGGTGAAAACTTTTTACTTTGCCCCGCAAAAACAGCGTAGGTATTCGAATCGATAATTAATTTGCTTTTACTATCAGTTTCCAGATAAGCAATTCGTTCGTCCGGATACTTAACATCGATAGGAACATAGGCTGCTCCAGTTTTTAAAACAGCAAGTAACGCTATGAGCAGATGTTCTGATCTTTCCATTTTAACTGCCACTAAATCACCTGCTTTAATCTTGTGTTTCTTCGTTAAAAAATGAGCTAACCGGTTGGATTCCTCATTTAAGTTTTTATACGATAAGCGTGTTTCTTCAAAAACCAATGCCAACCGTTCCGGAGTTTTGGCTGCCTGAGCTTCAAATAATTCATGTATTAACCGATGTTCTTCATAAGCACTATCCGTTTTATTAAAATCTGTTAGCAGTTGTTGCCTTTCTTCCCCGGTAAGGATAGAGAAGGTTTTCAGGGAAGTATCTGCCTGCTCACATAGGGAAACGATTATATTTTGTAATCGCACCATAAGCTGTGCAATAGTGGTTTTATTGTATATATCGGTGTTGTACTCAATATATAACTTAAGTCCGCCCTCATGGTCGTTTGAAAAATCAAAACTCAAATCAAATTTCGAGGTGTTATACCGAATCTCTTCCAGAGTTCCGCGTGTATCTCCAAGAGCTATGGACTCATCCAGGTATATATAATTTACCATTACCTGAAATATTGGTGTTCTACTTAAGTCTCTGTCGGACTGTACTTCTTCAACAACCTTCTCGAACGGTATAAATTGGTATTCCTGATTTGACATCAGTTCCTGTTGAACTTTGTGGAACAGTTGTCTAAAAGTTTCGTTCCCATCAATCTGAATTCTGCTGGCCAGGGTATTTACAAAGAATCCCACAAGACCTTCTACTTTTACATCGCCTCTGTTTGCGGTGGGGATTCCAATACAAAAATCACGCTGACCGCTTAATTTATGGAGTAATATATAAACACTGGTCAATAAAGCAGTAAAAAGAGTTCCTTTTGATTCCAAACTAAACCGGCTAAGCTTGTTTTTGGTTTCAGTTCCCAAGTCTAACATCATTCGATGCCCGTTACCACTGGAAGTTTTAGGGCGCGGTTTATCAATAGGAAGTTCGAGGTTTTTGTAATTTGTTAAATGCGATTTCCAATAATTCAGTCCTTCTTTAAATCGTTTGCTTTTAAAAAGTGTAATCTGATCTACGGTATAATCGGTATACGTTAAGGGCAAAGCAGGTAAATCAGGAGTTTTCCCCAGAGAAAATGCATCATATGCCATGCTTAATTCCTTATTAATAATTCCAAGAGACCAACCATCCGAAATAATATGATGCATGCAAATAGAAAGAAGGTATTCCTGATCGGATAATTTAATAATCATATATCGGATTAGGGGTCCCTGCTGCAGATCAAAAGGTGTATGAATAAATTCTTCACATATTTTTTCGGCTTTTGTTTCCTTATCATTTAAAAATTTACTGTAGTCTTTATAAACCATGGGCACTTCAACCTCCTCTTCAATATGCTGGTACACCTCTTCCTTGAATTTTCGAAAGGTTGTTCGAAGTGCCGCATGGCGTTTAACTAAACATGAAAAACTTTTCCGGAATGTCTCAATATCGAGTTTTCCGTATATTCTTAAAACTCCGGGAATGTGATATCGATCTCCCTGACCTAGCTCACCCAGGAACCATAATCGTTGTTGTGCAGATGATAAGGGAATAACCTTTGGGGGCAGCTCGGATTTATTGGGTAAGGTATCTTCAGGTACACTGCGATCCAGTATTTCCGCCATATTTTTTAAAACGGGGGCTTCAAATACTTTTGAAATATGAAACGAAAAGCCAAACTGTACCTGAATACGCGACAGTAGCTTTGTAATTAAAAGCGAATGACCACCCAACTCGAAAAAATTATCTCGTAGTCCGACTTTAGGAACTTCTAATATTTCCTCCCATATCGATGCCAGTTGTTTCTCCGTATCGGTTTTGGGGTCTTCAAATTCTTTTGTACTCATCACTTCCAGATCGCGCATCGTTAAATCCTTCCTGTCAGTTTTACCATTTGGTGTTAACGGGATCACATCGATCTCAACAAGGAAAGCGGGAATCATGTATTCCGGCAATTCCTTCGCTAAATATCCCTTAATATCCTCTACACGCGGAGATTGATTATTTTCAGTAATGAAGTATCCTACCAGTTGTTTATTTCCGGCGTGCTCCTTAACAATCACCGCACTACCCCCGATACCGGGGTATGTATTGAGTAGGCTTTCTATTTCTCCCAGTTCTATTCTGAATCCCCGCAGCTTGACCTGATGGTCCATCCGTCCTAAAAAATCAATAGTCCCATCGGGCAACCAGCGCGCAAGATCTCCCGTTTTATACAATTTTCCGGGTCCGAACGGGTTTTCTATAAACTTTTCCCGCGTTAGTTCTGCGCGATTCAAATACCCTCTGGCCAGTCCATCTCCGGACAAGCACAATTCGCCTGAAACTCCTACAGGCTGTACATTGTTTTGTTTATCAAGTACAAATACAGAGCCATTGCTTATCGGTTTTCCTATTGGGATCTCGCTCTGAACGTCCTGTACTTTATGTGTCAGGGAAAAGGTAGTGTTTTCGGTAGGACCGTAGGCGTTCAAAATTTCCAAATGATCGTAAGCCCTTCTCAATTTGTCAATATGCACAAAGGAAAGCCGCTCTCCACCGGTAATCACCTTTTTTAAAGTGGCAAACAATTCAATTTCCGATTCCACCAATTGGTTTAACCAGCTGGATGTAAACCACATTAAATTAACATTTGTTACCTTAATGAGTTCGGTAAGTTTCCGGCTGTTTAAAAGAACCTCCTGAGACGCTAAAACCAATTCCCCTCCATTTAAAAGCATGCCGAAAAATTCAAATATGGTGGCGTCAAAAGAAAAAGCTCCGGTAGCCAACAGGATATCATCTGTAGAAAATTGATGGTAGTTCGTATTTTTTACCAGACGTACCACATTTCTGTGAGTTACCATAACTCCTTTGGGCTTTCCTGTAGATCCTGAGGTGTATATTACGTAGGCCAGATCTTCCGGTTTTCCAAAATATTCCAGTTCACCGTCTGTGGTTAGGCTTTGGTTGTTTATATGCCCCTCTGCATTTAACAGTAGCAGTTCTATCGCATTATTTTGCGTAATAGGACCGAGTATCGGCTGTAATGCATCCTGGGTAATAATTAATTTTGCATTTTGTTCCGAATTTCCTGTTATAATACTATCCTCAATCATATATTCTATTCTATGTAAAGGATAAGTCGGATCAAGAGGTACATAAGCTCCTCCCGCCCTGAGAACTCCCAGAATACCAATAATCATTTCGACGGATCTGTCCATGCATATCCCCACCAGGGTTTCCGCTCTTACTCCCCGTTTCTGTAAATAAACAGCTAAATCGCGACTTCTTTTTTCTAACTCTTCAAAGGTTAGTTGTTCTCCTCCAAAAACCAATGCTGTTTTTTGAGGTGTTTTTAGCACCTGCCTTTCAAACAATTCCTGAATAGTTGCATTATTGGGGTAGGCGGTCTGTGTTTGGTTAAAATTGACCAGTATTTGTTCTTTATCTGCTGAACTAACCAACGAATATGCGCTTAAGGTTGTTTCTCCGTGTTCGGGAAAATCTTCGATGACTTTCATAACAGATTCCGTTATTTTTTGTACGGTCTGTTCTTTATAAATATCCGTGTTGTATTCAACCGACAATAAGAGCTCTTCTCCTTTCTTGTCGATAAATTCAAACGTTAAATCGAACTTGGAAGTATTTGAGTCTAACCCTTCTACTAATTCTGATCTTGTTCCGAATTTTAGTTTTTCGTCCAGCGTAATATAATTAACCATAACCTGAAAAATCGGAGTACGATTCATTTCCCGCTCCGGCTTTAATAATTCGGCAACACTATCAAAAGGAACCTGCTGATATTTTTGACTTCTAATCAGTTCGGCATTTACTTTTTTGAATATCGCTCTTAGACTTTCACGATCATCTAAACGGATCCTATTTACCAATGTGTTTACAAAAAACCCTATGAGAGCTTCCAGGTCTGCATGTGCTCTATTAGCAACCGGGATACCAATACAGATATCGGATTGCCTGCTGTATTTATTTAATACGATGTAAATACTGGTAAGCAAGCCCATAAAAAAGGTTCCCCCGCACTGGTTACTATAAGCAGCTAATTTTTTTCGAATATCATCTGGCATCGTAAGCATTACCCTGCCTCCGGAGCCACTGGAAATTTTAGGACGCGGAAAATCTGTTATAACCGCCAGATTTTCGTATCCTTTTAAATGGTTAACCCAATGGTTCAGATGTTTTTTATAAGCTGTGCTTGAAAAAAGGGAGCGTTCCCACATGGCATAATCCACATACTGGATAGTTAGCGGAGGAAGTGTTATGGGTTGGTCGGTTACAAAAGAGCTGTAAACATGCTCCAGTTCACCTATTAGTACATTCATTGACCAAGCATCGGAAATAATATGATGCATACATATTCCGAATACATGGGAATCATCCGATTCTTTAATCAGTATTACACGGAGCAACGGACCGTGTAACAGGTCAAATTCCTCGTTAACAAAGGCGATACATCGTTCCTGAACACTGTTTTTCTTTTCTTCTGCGGGAAGGCTGCTATAATCCTCTCTAAGTATTTCCACTTCCAGCGTATCGTGGATATGCTGATACACACTTCCCGTTTTATCTTTATCAAAAGTTGTTCTTAAAATTTCATGTCGCTTTATAAGGTAGTCAATACTTTTGTCTAAAGCTGCTGTATCCAGGTTTCCCATTATTCGGGTAACACTGGGTATGTGATATCGATTACTCTGTCCCATTTCCGATAGGAACCACAAGCGCTGCTGGGCAAAAGAAAGGGGGACTTTTTTCCGATTTTCAATAGCTTCTACCGAAGGAAGTTCCAGTCTTTTGTATGTTTCATCGGTATCTATTGGATTTTTCTCTGCGGTAACTTCATTTTGATCTTCTCTTATAAGAACCGAAGATATTTTATTCATATCGCCATAACACACAATGCCCTGTTCTGCATTATTTTGAAGTAAGTTGTGGAATGCGGTTATTCCCGCTTCGGTTGGTAATGGCATCATCCCCGATTGTGTGGTAATGCGTTCTATCATTTCCCGTTCCATTTTCATACCTCCTTCTTTCCATAAAGGCCAGTTAATACTAATGGTATGACCCTTTCTTTTTCCTTGGATTTTTAGGTTGTTTCTGATCCCCGCATATAAATCCATCCACTTATTCGCGCTGGCATAATCGGCCTGTCCCAAATTTCCGGTTACGCCGGCCATGCTACTGAAATACATAACAAAATCCAGTTCCAATTCCTCAGTAGCCAGATCCAGATTACGTGTTCCGTGAATTTTAGGTTTCAGAACCATACGAGATTCCTCTTGTGTTTTATTAATAAGGAAATTATCCTGCAATACCCCTGCTGCATGAATAATTCCGTTTAATTTTCCATGCTTTGTAAGGATGTGGTTGATGAGTTTTTCAACAGATTCTTTATTTGTTACATCGCAGGCATAATATTCAGCCTGCAGGCGTTTCAACATATCTTCATCCATTCCGCTTTCACTTCTCCTACCTGTTAGAATAAATTTTATCGTGTGATTTTTTGACAGTGCTTCAGCAAATAATCTGCCAAGTCCGCCGCCCCCTCCGGTAATCAGATAAACACCATGCTCTTTAATTCCTGAAATATGGTGTGCTTTTTTATCCAATCTGAATATTTTTCGTTCTTTTCTATTATTTCCGGAATAATACACTTCCGAAGTATCTTGATTTTCTTCGGTTGAAAGCATATCAAGAATCCATTGATTACTTCTTTCCGAAATATTTGAAATTGCGATTGTTTTTCCGGTTATTTTACGGCTTTCTATTCCCGCGGTTTTAATCAGCCCGTTTATAAAACCAAAGATTTGTTGTTCTTTTTCATCAAAGACAACGGTAATATGGGTGGGTTCTTTGGCTTTTAATTTTAATTGTACCATTTGCTGAACCCGACCGTAGAAGGTAATCTCGTCGGTTTCCCGAATCGAAATAACTTCGCCTATCGCTGCCTCGGCTAAAGGAACCTCAAAATCGGATGCCTTTCCCGCCAGAATGATCAGTTGATTTCCGGAACCAGGATTTGTAGTTTTGGAAGCTTTTACCTCCTCCCAGCGCGTAGAATAAACCTGCAAACCCGGATTAAGCTGTTCTTCCGGCTGTTTCGAATTATTTGGGCGGTTCACCACAGAAAGTTCCTTGTTTTTCCTGGCAAAGGGATAGGAAGGCAAGCTTGTTTTAACAGGGGTATGGTTTTCACTATATAATAAATTCCAGTTAAAAGACACTCCCTTAACCCATAACTGAGCGAGTGAATCCGTTTCTTTTTCTCTCAAAGCCGTTTCGATATAAGCTTTTCCGGCGTGTCCTTTGAGAATAAAATCGGTGTTTTCTTTTTCGATATTCCCCGTCATCATTCCCGTTAATTCTCCCGCTAAATAAGCCTTTAATTTTTCCGATAATTCGTCCGTATTAGCAGCAGGTATTACCAACCGCTCTACCATGGCTTCCCTACCCGTTTGAAGTGTATAGGCTATATTGTAAATATCAAGTTCCGGATTCCGGATAATATGGGTATGCAAATTAAATACCAGCTGTTTTAAGCGATCTTTATTTTCTGCCGATAATATTACTAATGCCGGTGATTCTCCCTGGTAATTTTGATAGCTTTTAGCATACTCTTCCAAAACCAAATGAATATTACTACCTCCCTTTCCAAAACTGGTTAAGCCGGCAAATCGATTTACGGACGCAACTGTTTCCCAGTTTGCTATTTCTTTTTGAATCTTAAGGGAGGGGTGTTCAAAATTATCATATCCGTCATTCCCCGGAATATTTGAATCGGGAATTAATTGTTTGTGTCGGAATTGCAATAATATTTTGGCCAGTCCCGCCATTTCATCAGAAGCGCCATATTGCGATTCAGATCGGTTTAATACACAACGCTGTCCTTGTTGTTTCTCCGAAAATATATTTTTAAGGGCTTCCATACCGGATGAATCCCTCTTAAAAATATCGCTTCCAAATGCGGCCATTACACCATATGCTTGGGGCTGAACATTGGCTTGTTTCATAGCATCATTTATAACCTTAAAGCGTGGATTATCACTTTTTGAATTCCTGGCCTCCTTACCAAAATTCATCGCTGAGCCTTTTATTACCGCATAAATATGATCCTTATCCTTTTCCGCCTGGGTTAAACGCTTTAGCAGGACTATACCAACTCCTTCTCCGGGTGTACTCCCGGGGCTGATATTTTCTATATGATCTGAAGATTGCTTTTCGTCCGATTTATAAGCTTTCCATGAAATCCCTCCGGCCAGGGCCATATCGCACACCCCGTTCTGAATACTTTCAACGGCCAGATGTACTGCCGCGAGTGGCGATGAGGAACGTGCATCCAGTGTAATACTGGGCCCTTCCAACCCGAGATGATAGGAGGTTGCATTGGCTACCGAGCCATTGAAAACATTTCCGAAGCTTGCTGTTGCATTTTCATCCTTCGCAGGGTCGGAGCAAAATACTCCGGCATATACACCCACTTTGTATTTCGATGATAATTTACGGGGGGCATACCCTGCATCTTCAATGGCTCTCCAGCTTTCTTCAAGAAAAACACCAGCCTGCGGATCTAAATTACCGGTTGTTTGTGAGGATGCATTAAAAAAATGAGTGTCAAACTCTACAAACTTATTCTCACCCTTATTCTCTTTGTTCGCGTTTAACCAATCGCAGAGTGCTTCTGTACCATCTATTCCGGGATATTGCATACTCAGGCCTACAATAGCTACCGATTTGCCTGGAACGGGAACGGCAGGTGCTTCCTTTTTGAAAAAATCGGAATCTCCCCATATATCTTCCTCTTCTATTTCCTCTGTTGCAATTGCAAAGGTTTCTTCACTGACTTTTTCTACCTCTTTTACCGTGGTTTCCACACTATCGGGTGTCATATGTGTTATACTGTTTTCTTCTACCTGGTCAGTACCCCGTGAATCCTGCTGCGAAGTATCCCCGGTAAATACCTCACCGTCATTCTCCAAAAGATATTCGCTTAAATCTTCTATGTTTTGATACTCAAACAACAAGGTGGGATATAGCTCATGGTTTACTTTTTCTTCTAACGCCCGAACTAATTCCATAGCCATTTTTGAATCGAGTCCTAATTCAAAAAATCCGGTTGATATATCAATTTCAGAGGCCATTTTTTCCAACCTGGAAGCAACCAGTTCCCGGAGAAAGGTATGGACCTGCAAGGTAGTTGTGGTATTCTCAGAATTTTGAGCGTCTATATGTGTGTTCATAGTGTTAACTGTTTTAATGATTGGTTTTTTGAGGAACCCAATTGTTCTGTTCTATTTGAAACCCCGGTTTCAGCCAATAAACTGGTAATTAAACCGGAATGACGTATTTTTTTGATAGCCAGGTTTTTAAAGGCTACCAGTAAATTCCCTGCTTCATCGTAAACATTAATATTGCTTTTAATTACTTCAGAAGGCGTATTGTACTTTTCGGTATCGTGATTACTGTACACGTAAATAACCGGTGGTAACGGATTAAAAGCACTAAACTGTTCTATCGAAAATGGAATATAGGATACCTGATTTTTGTCGATTGCATGAAATGAACTCCCGGAAAATGTTGCACCATCCAGAAAGGCCGGGTGCAGGAAAAATTTATTTCGATACGATTCTGCCAGGTCACTGAGGTGTAATTTCATAAGCTCTTCTCCTCCCTTTTGGTAAACCGTTCCTTTGGTTTGCATAAAAGGGCCGTGTACAATTTCAACCGAACGCGCCGAGCTGTATACCTCATCCATCGACAATTGATTTTTACAAGAGTCAATAAATGCCTGAAGATTCATAGGTTCTCTCACGGATTCGTATGACGGATTTAATCGGCAATGCACATGTCTGCACCAGTTTCCGTAAACCATTCCGTTTTGATCCATACGCCTGGACCGTACCATGGCTTCATATTGAGACTGACGTCCCTCTCTAAAGCGGACCTCTACCCGTCTGTGTTGTCTTTCACCTGTGGCTAAAGGTTCTGTAAATACAATCCGACTTAGGTTAAAAAGTTTTCCAAAAAGCTCTTTTCCGCTACGCAATATCAATTCCAGGTAGGTAACTCCCGGAATAATACTCACCCCATGTACCTTATGATCTCGAAGGATGTAATTTTCATTAAAAACATCGAGTTCAACGATCCAATCGCTTCCGGATTTTTTTTGCTTCATGGAAAAATATGCATCCATTTCGGGAATTAAAGTCATTGATTCCGGGGTGGCGGCAAGTTCTTCCGGCCAAAAGCGTTTTCTGTTAAATTCTATGTTTGTTGTATTAAAAGGCTCCGATACCTTTTGATTGGCAGGAATACCTGCATTACTCAAAATAATATGAGCATTATTTCCGCCTAATCCGAAGGCGCTTATTCCTGCTCTTCGGATGCCTTGAATCCCTTTCCATTCCTGCAATTCCCGCACGGGATAAACCGGTGCATTTGAAAAGTCGAATCTCGGATTCGGCCGATGGCAGTTTAACGTGGGTGGTAATTGACCGGCACTAACAGCGAGCAGGGTTTTAATAACTCCCGCTACTCCTGCAGCGCTCATCAAATGACCTATATTTGTTTTCACACTACCAACAGCACATCGATGCTCTCTGGTGTCACTCTTCGATAGAACAGCAGTAATTCCTTTAAGCTCAATAGGGTCTCCGATTAAGGTGCCCGTACCGTGAGCTTCGATGTAACTAATGGTAGCTCGATCTATTTGTCCATTCCTAATAGCGGTTTCTATCAATGCCTGTTGCGCTTTAGGGTTGGGAGTGGTAATACCCATGGTAGCACCATCATTATTCACCGCAGTACCTTCGATAACTCCGTATATTTTATCTCCGTCATCAATGGCATCCCGAAGCCTTTTAAGCAACAGTACTCCACAGCCTTCTCCAAGACCGGTACCATCTGCACTTTCATCAAACGTTTTTGTTCTTCCGTCTTTAGATAATACTTCCGCCGTACTAAGACCAACAAAATGTGCTTCATCTAAAAGGATATCCACACCTCCCGCAAATGCCATTTCCGTTTCTCCTCTCCTCAAACTGTTCACAGCGAGATCTATAGCTGTTAGAGAACTGCTGCAAGCGGTATCGACCACCATATTCGGGCCCTTAAGATTATATATATGCGCCAGATGAGCAGTTATGAAGTTTTGCCCTGTTCCTACAATAAAATCCTTATGAAGTTTGGAGAGTTTTTGTCTGAACGTACCTACTCTTGCTCCTGCATACACACCAATGGCTTTACCCGAAAGCGATTTCTTATCGTAACCCGCATCAGCCATAGCTTCTGCACTGACTTCAAGCCATTGACGTTCCAATGGGTCTATCTGACTGGCCAGTTCTTCGGAAATACCAAAATAACCCGGGTCAAAGTCTTCTATATTATCAATAAAAGCGCCCCACTTACTATAGCTCTTCCCGGGAATTTTATCAGGATCAAAGAGTTTGTTCGCATCCCATCGGGAGGATGGGACTTCCTTGATACTGTCTCTTCCCTTTTTTAGATTTTCCCAAAAAGTACCCACGTTATCTGCATCCGGAAAGTGACAACCCATTCCTATCACAGCAATAGGCTCGTTTATAATATTCTCGGATATTTTTACAGATTCCTGCTTTGAAGGCTCTTGTTTCATTTCATCCTCAGCTCCCCTATGACCATTGAGATCTTTTGGAGGCATCGTTGCTTGTATCGTGGAAGATTCTTCTCCGGGTAGAACAGCCGATATACTCGAGGCGTAATTTTCCATGAAGTAATCGCTTAACATACCTACCGTAGGATATTCTAAAATAATACTGGGAGAGAGGCTTATACCTCCCAGAGCTTTTTCAAATTGCTTGACTAAATCCGCTAACAAAATTGAATCGACCCCATATTCCTGGAAAGGAACATCCAGTTCAATAACCGATGCAGGTAATCTCAATGCTTCACTTATCTGCGCGCTCACCCAGCGGCTCACTTCCGAGCTGCCGGAAGCTATGATCTCCACTTCCGGGCTTTTTTGCTTTCTGGATGGTATACGGAACAACTCATTTTCATCAAAAACGTGCTTATCATACACCAGAGGTGTAATTACCGCCCATTCTTTTTGTTTTGGAAAAGAAAGAACCTTCCCCAACAGCGCCGTTCCTTCCTTATTGGTTAACGAACGAAGTCCCATTTCTACATAAATTCCCTGGGTAACCTCGCCCATTCCTGTTTCTTTCCAACTGGGCCATTGAACACTTCTATAGCCTTCTCTGTAATGTACTTCCGCAAAGCTGTCCAGATAGCCATTGGCCATTGCATAATCGCATTGCCCTGCCCCCAATCGAGGTGAAAATGCCGAAACCGAAGAAAAAAGGATTCCGAAATCCGGTTTATGGGTTTTTAAAGCTTCATATAAATTATGTAAGCCATGTACTTTTGGTTCCTGAAGCGATGTTATACCCTCAACGGTTTTTTTAATAAAAGCGGGGGTTTCGGTATCTACAATACCTGCACAATGAATTACACCTTTAATAGCACCCCACTGCAGGGATATCTCAGCCAAATCTTCACTCAGTTTTTTCCGATCGGTCAGCGGGGTATGAAGCAATTTTACTTCGGCCCCATGTTCCTGCAGGAAATTTATATTGCGTATCTTTTCTCCTAATGTTCCCTGTTTGGTTTTATAAGCATCCCATTCCTTTCCTTCCGGCAGTTTTTCCCGCCCCAGAAGAATCAGTTTTTGTACTTTACGTTCAACTACCAAATACCGGGCACATGCCATACCCAAACCGCGGGTTCCTCCGGTAATCAGTACCGGACCGGTAATGTTAACCAATTGCTCCGAGAAGTCAATTGTCTCCGGTACAAGAGCTTCCCAGTGCTCTGTTATTTTTCGAATCCGTAGTTGTTCAACCTCTGAAGAAAGCACTTCTAAAATAAGGTCGATATCTTTTTCCAGCGGTGAGGCTTCTTCAAGCTCCAGGCATAAACCCGATACTTTTCCGTATTCCGCGGCCAGACTTTGATATAAAGCCTGACCAATTAAGGTATCTCCGGATTTCTTTACGTGAATCATTCGGATTTTTTCAAACTCAGAAGTATCTATAACCTGCTGAATTACACCGGTCCACGAATAATCTGTTTTAGAAGCGGCTCCAAGATCAATAACTGCTTCCACACGGTTAAATGGTATTTCATGCCTCATTGCAGGATGTGCAATTATCGTATTTTCCAACCTGTCTTTTAATACATTAGCCCATTGCTCTTTTTCAGTGCTATTCAGAATGAGAATCATCCCCGTTGGCAAAGTTCCCTTGGTTAACTCCGTAACCTTCCAGCCGCTCCGATACAGTTTTATAGTTTTGCCGGTTGTCCCGGTATGCTCTGCCGGTTTTATTTTTATTTGCCGTAGCTTATCTTCCGGAATCCAATAGCGATCCCTGGCAAACGGATATCCCGGTAAACTAATTTTATCCGGGCGTTCTTCTTTACTATACAGCAATTCCCATGGAATTTCTTTACCTTCTGTCCAAAGCCTTGCCAGGGAAGAAAGTGCCCTGTTACGCGTAAGTGTTTCCAGGGAGGTATCTTTTAAAGTCTCTACTGACCATTCAGAAACCTTTTCTTTTCTCGTATTTCCTGTAAACACGCTCTCCATAAGGCCATTTTCATAGTTTTCCAGAGTGTTTTTGAATTCCGAAAGTGTATCTGCAATAATTACCAATCGTTCATTCATGGACTCTCGTCCTACCTGAAGTGTATAAGACAGGTTACGGAGTGCTACATCTTCATTTCTTTCAATAAATCCAATTAGGTTTTTGACCACTTGTTTTAATCTGATCTTATTTTTAGCAGACAGCGGTATAATAAAAGTTTCGTTCTCAGGAGCAGCTTTTTTTGGTTTGGGTTCATATTCTTCCAATACCACATGGGCATTGCTACCACCAGCTCCAAAACTGCTTATTCCTGCTACCCTTGGTAAATCGACAATCGTATTCCAGGAAGCCGTTTCCTTTTGCAGCGTAAAAGGACTCCCATCCAACTGTAAATATTCATTAGGGTTTTTTAACTGTGGATTCCCCGGAATTGTTTTGTGTTTAAGGCATAAAATAACTTTCAATACTCCGGCAATTCCGGCTGCGGGTTCCAGATGGCCAATATTCGATTTGACACTTCCCAATTTAATATGCGGGAATGTAGGCCTGGACGTATTGCTCTCTTTAAACAACTCATTAAATGCCAGCTTTAACCCTTCCGTTTCTATAGGATCGCCCAACGGTGTTCCGGTTCCGTGAGCTTCTATATAACCCACTGCCCTCAGGTCTACCTGGGCAGATCTATAGGCTTTTAACAACAACTCTTTTTGAGCATTCGGATTTGGAGAGGTAAGCGTATTTGCTTTACCTCCGTGGTTTTCTGAGGTACTTTTTATAAGGGCATGTATTCTGTCTCCATCTGCTAATGCTTTACTCAGGGGTTTCATTACAATCATTCCTACCCCTTCACTTCTAACATATCCGTTTGCATTTTGATCAAAAGTTTTACATCGCCCGTCTTCACTTAAAAAACCTGCCTGGCTCAGGGGGAATAATAAATCAGGGATTAATATTAAACTTACTCCTCCCGCTATAACGGTGTCGCAATGTCCGTTTCTTATACTTTCAACACCCCGATGTATTGCTATCAGCGAGCTGGAACAAGCCGTATCGATGGTTTCACTCGGACCTCTAAGATCCAGCAAATAGGAAATTCTATTTGTGAGCATCGATTGAGACAGCCCCGTAATAATCTGAGAATCGGTTAATCGGCTACGATCAACCAAAGTGGCATAGTCATCAAAATAACTTCCAATAAAAACCCCTGTATTGGTTCCGGAAAGGCTTTTTACACTAATCCCCGCATCTTCGAGTGCATGATATGCCTCTTCCAACGCAATTCTATGCTGGGGATCCATTAATTCTGCCTCTTTAGGGGAAATATTAAAATGCAATGGATCAAACTTATCAATATCATCAATAAATCCGCCCCATTTTGCCTTTGTTTTGTTATTGTGAGTTTTCGGATCTCCAAAACACTCGTGCCAATCCCATCGGTCCGCAGGAATTTCGGTAATTAGGTCCTTATTATTTCTGATATGCTCCCAAAAGTCATCCAGATCTGTTGATCCCGGTAATCGAGCACTCATTCCAACAATAGCAATGGGTTCGTTTTTTACTACGGGAAACCCGGGCTGGTTAATACTTTTTTTAGAAGCACATTTTTTGCTCTTACATCCTGTACAAATCTTCTTTTTAGGCAGTTCAACTCTTATTGGTTCGACGTTGGGATTTTCTTCCGGTTTTTGTGGAAGGGTTTCTTTTTTCCGAATTGCTTCATCGTATTCATCCGTCAGAAAAGCGGTTAATTGCTTAACCGTTGGATAGTTGTAAAATATTGTTGGTACAAGGTGTAATTTGTAATGGTCATTTATGGAATTGGCTAATTCGGTTAATCCCAGAGAGTTAAATCCGTAATCTCCTAATTCTTCTTCCGCAGACAGGTCTTTGATATCTAATTCCAAGACCTCCGCTACCATCTCAAGTAGCTTTCTTTCAGTAATCGCTGTTACATCGGCTTTCTGGGTTTCTTTTTCTGGAACCATCTGCTTTGCGGTTTTATGTTCGGTAACTATACTTTGTTCGGGGTTCGCCAAACTTTCGGTTTCAGCATGGGTTTCCGTGCCGTTTATTTTTTTGAATGTTTTGTTGAACTCCACTCGTTTCTCAGCATCCACCGGCTCGGTTCCGTAGATATCCAGCCAGTATTCCTTTTGTTTAAAGGGATAACCCGGTAATGATATTTTGTATGCATTATAGGGTTGGTAATACTTTTTAATGGGAGCTTCATATCCCTTGGCCCAGAGATCGAACAAAAACGATTTGTCTCTGGTATTGTTCAGTTGATTGAGAAATTGAACTACTTTCCCGTTCTTATGGAATATTTCATTTAGGTTAGGACCATTTTTATGATTTCCGTTAACGTAATAACCGCTCTTACCGTCGGAAATAATATACCTTTCCAGTTTTTCCTTTAGGTTTTCTATTGACTTATACCGGAAAACCAAACGATGGCTCAGCGATTTACGGCTGTTTAAATAATGATATTCCACAAGTTCTTCTCTACAATCCGGGTGTTTCTCCAGGTGTGTATGAATGCGTTGTGCGTAGGGTAAAAACTGACTCTCTTCGGTACAGGACAAGGCGAGAAAATATACCTCATCTTTATTTTCCTTGGCAGAATCTGTTATATGATCCGGATAATATTCTTCCATCACCACATGCACATTATTTCCGCCGCCGCCGGAATTATGTACAGAACCTCTTCTCGGGATCTCTCTTCCATTGGTATCTTTTAATCTTACCCATTCTTCGGTTTCTTCGGAGATATAGAATCTTGTTTTATCAAGTTTTATTTCACTGCTTAATGCTTTAAAATTTTTAATCCCGAGCTTCTTCCGTTCTTTAAATGAATAGATCAGGCGAACTACGGATGCCAAACCGGAGGCCGCATGCATATGCCCTATATTAGGCTTTGGTGTACTTATCTTGCAAGGAGCTAAATTCCGGGCATCGTCAGATTTTATTAAATGCTTATGCGCTATCTTAAAAGCCCTTATTTCCTGAGAATCTGCCAGTATAGAAGACGCGCCATGAGCCTCAATATGAGTTATCGTTTCGGCGGGTACATTTGCTTCCCTATACGCACCTATTACTGCTTTGCTTTGTTCTTTAGCATCAGGAAAAGCAATATTACCCACACCTCCTACATGAGTGGACTCGGAACCGAGAACAAAAGCGTGAATATTATCCTGATCTTCCCGCGCCTCGTCTCCTCTTTTCAATAAAAAGCTAATCACTCCTTCGGAAGGCGTAAATCCGGAGGCTTCATTTTGAAAAGGTCTTGTTTCATGCCCGTTGGTAGTCATTAATCCCATGGATTCCGAACCGGAAAAAAAAGACCGGGTCCATTTATTTCCATAAATCAAGCTTACGCCGGCCACTACTACATAATCCGCTTCGTTGTTTCTGAGTAGCTTTTTCCCCTGATGTAGGGCTGTAAGTCCACTGGAGCACGACGTATCTATACAATAACTGGGGCCCTTAAAGTTAAAGTAATTGGATATTCTGTTCGGGAGATAGGTAGGTGCCATTCCAAGGCAGGTGTATGTGGAGATGGAAGCTGTTGTCAGGTATTCCATATACGGATTAATTTCCGTTCCCACGATAACAGCTACTCTCTTATTTTCAAGCGAAGCGGGTAAAATACAGGCATCTTCAAATAAATGCCATACCGCCATTAAAAACAACCGCTGTTGCGGAGTCATATACCGAGCTTCCTTCCCTGGAATATGAAATAACCTGGCATCAAAACTCCTCAATTCCTCCAAAAAAGCTCCTTTCTTTAATCGAACCGATTCATCAGGGTCGTGATCGTCGGGGATCGTTTTAACAAAGTTTTCCTGATTCCTTAGTTTTTCCCAGAAATCGCTAACGGAAGATGATTCCGGAAAGAAACCTGACATTCCTATTATAGCGACAGGCTCTCGCCTGGATTGTTTTTTCACTTCTTCCTTCTTTTCAGAATCTGTGTTACTTGTATTTAATTTACTGTACGACATATGTGTTCTCTTAAATGGGCTGATAGAAAGCCTATTTTACCCCTTCGCTTAAATTTAACTTCTGATTGTTATCTGTATAACAATTCCATATTTTTCCTATACACTTTTACCTTTTCTCTTTCCGGATCTTTAATTGCTACCAGCAGCCCGTCAGTATATTTTTTAAGGGCTAGATGTTCGAAAAAAGTTTCCTCCTTTAAATCCTCTTTCGAATGATATGTGATCGGGTTTTGTGCCTCGAGATAACTGGTCCAGCTCTCTTTTTCATCGTATGGGAAATCTGTGCTGGGATACTTTGAATAATCCAAGTCTTTATTGTCTATAAAGTCTTGAACATCCGTATTGTTAACACTCTTTCCATTTAGTATGTAGCACTTTTTTTCTTCGGGAATTATTGCACAATAAAAAAATCCCAAATTCAATAAATATTCTTTGTTCTTCATAATCATATATTTTTAATATTGGTAGGTCAAAATACTATTCATCTCTCCCGAAATACACCGCGCCCGTAATAATTTCTTCTTTTTGAAGCGATTGATATATTTGGAAATTATAGTCCCTATATCTGGGATCAGACCGGAGAATGTTCTCGTATAACGGCATTCGGATGGCAGTGTCGAATGATTTTTTATTTTCCGCCAGATTAACCTCCGTATAGCGTTGGTTCGCCATAATGGTTAGTGGTGATTGATTAATAATGGAGTGTGGCCACCACTTCGGAAAAAATATTACATCCCCGGGTCCCTGATCGTAATAGTATTTTGGCGCATATGCGTAAATCGGATTATGCAGTACATGATAATCCAGATCAAACCGGATACTGGTTGAGCCTCCCACAAAAGCCGACGATAACATTCCCGCCGGGGTATGAGGCGTTGGAATAATTTGCAGGGCATAAGCATGCAGCGGATCAAGGAAAAACCAGCGTTTAACCCCGGAAATTCCAAAAGTGGCACTTACATCATTATTTATATGCCAGTCCGTTCCCCAGGTTTTAAGGTTTCCTATAAACAGTTGTGGAAACAATGGAGTTACAATTTCCTTTACCAGGTTATTTAATTTGCTCACTCCCACATCTTCCAAAAGTTCAGGATAAGCATTGAAAAAATCAACCGAATTATTGATATAAAATGTGTCTTTTGATTTTGGATCAAGCTGATTCTCCAACACGTGCTTTGCCGTTACTTTTTTTGCTCCTTCACCAAACCCAATATTCTTATCGCTATTATCATTTGTTGAATAATCCATCCCGAAAAGCTCTACATCGCCATAGTTTTCCAACAAGTACTGATGGTTCCAAACCTTGGCTGCCTTTGTATCTTTCATAAGGCCTTTTATAACCACAGGAGGGGCTCCGGGATCGCATAATTGTTCAATTAGCATTTCACTGTTTACCTCTTCAGGACTAAATGCTTTGATTTTAATATTTGATTTTCGGTAATCGAGTTTGTCAAAATCTTTAAACTCTTTTTTAAACCGATCAAATTTTCGGCGAATAAAATCCTTTTCCGCGTCTAATGCGTAGTTCGTTGAAGTTAACTGATGCCTCATATGAACATACGAATAATGTTCTACCATTTCCGTATCATCCAGATACAAGTACTTGGCGCTATCCAGAATTAATTTCTGATCCTGGTCGCACTCAAACGCATTGCTGTCAAGTTCTTTTCTCATTGTTAATTACTTTAATTGTTTTTGAATGTTATCATGTAAATATTTGCTATTGCTTAAACGGGAATCTGTTATAGCAATACTTCTTCAATCTTTGTGTAGTACTCCTTTTTCAGGTAGTCACTAAACTCAGCAAGAGATGTGTATTCCAACAGGATAGCGGGACGCACCTCCGTACCGAAAGTCTTATTGATATCCACGCATAATTTGTTAATCTTCATGGATTCAAAACCGTATTCATCAAGATCTGATTCCCATTCAACCTCCGAACTGTCTACACCGAGTAGTTCTGCAGATTTCTTGATTAAATACTCTTTAATTTGTTCATCTAATTCATTCATTGTTTTGATTTTAATTGATTAAACTTTGTATTGATTATTACTCTATATTCTCGTATACCGATTCGGATTGGAAATTGTGTTTGCGACTAATTTTTTCTAAATCGCCAAAATCAATAATTAGCTGTTCCGATTTTTGTTGAAGGGCATAATGCATTATATACATGCCCAGTGCCGTGGGTAATGGTACGGAGCCTTTAATCTCTTTCATTAATTCGAGGGCATCTTCCGATAATTGCATTCCTCCTTCTTCCCAATAAGGCCAATTCATAGACATGGTAATTCCATGTTGCTTCCCTGAAGCTACCGCTATATTTCGCTCTCTCACAAACCCGTCTAAATAGGCATTTGCCATGGCATAATCTGCCTGACCCGCATTGCCGTATGAATGCAATGAGGAAAAGCACAGGAAGAATTTTAGCGGGAGTTTCTTTGTGTGGAAATTCAAGTTTTCCGCTCCTAAAATCTTAGGAGCCAATACCGTTTGTATTTCATTAACTGTTTTATTAACCAGGTAATTATCTCTAATAACTCCGGCGCAGTGAATAATACCATCCAGTTTTCCGTGTGTTTTAACAATCTCTCGTATTAGACGTCCCGTATTGGTTTTGTTAGCTATATCGGAAGCGTAGTAAACCACTTGAGAAGTTCCACCGTTGAGTTTCTCAACAATTTTCTGCTTACTCTCCGTGAGTTCAGACCGGCCCGTAAGCACAATAGTAGCGTTTTCGGATTGCTTTAAAATATCCTTTGCAACCATTAACCCTAATCCACCCAGACCACCGGTAATAAGAATAACATCGCCTTCGCTATAGGTATCCGAAAGGTTGATCGGAGTGCTGAAAAATTTTGAATTAACAAAACACTCTGTAAAACGCTTATCATCTTCATATTTTACAACGTAGTCCTCCCGCAGCGTATTCCTGTTCTCCAACATAATCTCCTGAAGTTTTTCATGGGTAGTATTCTCTTCTACAAAAATTAGCTGTGGCTTTACTTTGGAAGATTCATACCTACATGTGTAAACTAATCCGATTAACCCGTAACAGGTATTTATCATACTCGACGGAAATACCATCTGTACTCCTATTTCATGTTTTGGTTTTTGTGCCAGTAAATCACGCAGATACTGAAAAGCTGTTTGCGCGAGTTTTATAAATGAAGTGCCGCTAAAAGACCGGGCTTTAGATATTACCCTAAAATTTGTAGTATCCTTAAAATTATATGTAACCGATTCATCCAGATAACAAATCACGGTATGATATGCCCGGTCTGAATTGACTGTTTCCTTTTCTCTCACCGGTGATTCCTTCCAATGAACCTCAAACAAAAACAAATGATTATCTTCAATTGAGTACGGTGACTCCTTCTGCCCGTTAATCGCGCTCCAAACCACCGGAGTGCTTTCCATTTGATCTTTTTGAGAGTGCTGCGCCGGGACTTCTGTTTCAAAGGGCCAGCAATAAAGCAATTTTAACGTTTGTGTCGGGACGGGTATCCTTTTCCCACCGGTAATATAATTTGTTTGCTTCCAGTTAATTACAGCACCGTTCAACCATAGGTGGAATAAGGCATCCCAATTTTTATTCTCCAAAGCCTTTGTTAGCTGCTCTGAATCTGTTGTTTGAAGTTTTCCGAAATTATAAAATACGGTATCATTTTTCTGGTATGTGTTCTTTTTTTCATGCCACAGACGAATGCCCCGAATTAAATCGTCCAGGGTATCTGCTTGAATCAATAAACGATATGTCAGAGGTTTTCTTCCTTCCAGCATCGTGAACTCAAGCCTGTTAAGTAATTCAAGTTCCGTCATTCCCGCTCCAAGCCTTGGAAGTTGATCTGCCAAGGTTTGTAGCATTGCCGATAGTTGTTGTTCACTCTCATCTGAAAAGCAGAAATTAAATCCGTTCGATTTAGTTGTATCGGAGGGTTTATTTTTATATTCCTCGAATATCAAATGTGTATTAACACCCCCTATTCCCAAACAGTTAATTGCCATTCGTTTCGGGTGATTGTGATTCGCAGTATTATTGACTTCCGGCCAGTGACAATCTTCCCGGAGAATTGAAAAATTGTCTTTAATACTTATTGCCGCATTAACCTTGTTTAGACCTTTAATACCAAATAATCGCTTTTTTCGTGTACTGAGAATCAGTTTTAACAGGCATGGAAAAGTAGAAGATGTTTCGGCGTGCCCTACCAGAGGTTTTAAGCTTCCTATAAAAATGGTTTTGTCTTTCCAGCCGTTAACCGATTCTTTAAAGTAATCTCCATAAACCGCCTGGATTGATACCATTTCGGAAGAATCGACAAACGACATACCGTTAGCTTCCGCTTCAATATAATCGATAGTTAGCGGATTGATGTTAGCCTGTTTAATTGCTTTTTCAATGGCTTTCTTTTGCCCCTTAATATTGGGACTGTTCCATTTCAGGGGAGATTTACCTCCGTGATAAACACCTATTCCCTTAATAATACCATACACATAATCGCCATCTTCTTCCGCATTGCGCAATGGTTTTAAGATCATGGTACCTATCGTTTCGCTCCTAACAAATCCATCTGCGTCCTCATCAAAGCTTCGGGTCTTGTTTTGTTTGGAAAGCACTCCTGTAAGATCTTTTTTATTTAACTCCTGATAAGACAGATTCATGGTAGCTGTCGATACGATTGCCTGTTCACAATCGCCTCTTTCAAACGCATGCGAAGCTCTTTCCAGTGCCGCTATGAATGCAGAACATCCGGTATCAATGATCTCGCTGGGCCCTTTAAGATTGAATACATGTGATAGTCGATTAGCATACAAGGCAGGAAATTCAACCTCATAATCCATATTGCTGCGATGCATCACGTCGGTATATCCGGAATGTCCGCGTGTAGCAACAAACACTCCCGTTTCCCGTTTTTGAAATTCTTTAACCTGATACCCACTATCCCCTATGGCCAGCCATACCGATTCAATAAGCTTCCTAAGCTGTGGGTCCATTTGTAATGCTTCTTCTCTGGAAAACTTGAATTTTTCATAATCAAAGTTTTCTATCCCGTCAATGAAACCTCCGTAACAATTTGCAGTTTTCCTTTGTTCTTCTTCATCTAACCGCAGAAGATCCATCCTCTTTTGCGGAACAGAACTCGTCATAGTATTACCCTTTTCCAGGTGATTCAGAAAATCTGTAATGTTTTCCGATTGAGGTAAAATTCCGCTTATTCCGATAATGGCAAGATCATTTCCGGGCATAGACTGTGCGCTTTCATTTTCGGGTACCGGGGCGGTCAATGTTTCAGGTAACCTCTCCTGGCTTTCCAAAACCATATGAGCTAAAGTATCCGGACTTTCCTCCTGGATTAAGTCCGCAGCAGGGGACTGGAAATTCTTTGAAAAATTGGATTCCAGGTATTCAATAATATCATTAAAAGTCCTGTACTCCAGGAATAAGAGTTGTGGAATCTCGGGTACTATATCTCTCAATTCACTTATTAATTGAGACGACATAATAGAATCTATTCCGTAATCGCTGATATCTGCGCTCAGGTCGATATCCTCTTTAGTGAGTTTTAAAACATTGCCCAGTAATGTAACAAGGAAAGTTTTCACGTCTACCCCTGTCGGTTTTGGCTCTGTAGCACGAACCGAAATATTTTTTTCCGTATCGGTTTTTGTTTGGTCGTATTGCACTGTATCATCACTCTTTTGGCTAACATTGATTTCAGGCGACCAGTACTTTTTTCGTTCAAACGGATAGGTAGGAAGTCTAAGTTTTGAAGGTTTTTGTTTCTGATACAACAGTTTCCAGTCAATCTGTACTCCGCGTGTCCAGAGTTGCGCCAGCGATTTATAATTTTTCTCTTTAATAACTGCTTTTAAATAGGTTTTTCCGGCCTCATCGTCCATTTTAAAATCGCTAATTCCTTTTTTAGTGCTTCCAAGCGAAAACCCTATTTTAGAGCCTGATACAAAATCATTAAGTTTTTTTACGAGTTCCTCTTTTTCGGTAACCACCAGGGCCAGGCGCTCCTCCATTTCATCTCTTCCCGTTTGCAGCGTATAAGCCAGGTGGTGCAGATTACATTCCGGGAATTGGGTTATATATTCTGCGAGGTCTGAAGCTCTATCTCGCAGGCGATTTTCATTTTTAGCGGATAAGGTAATAACCGCCGGATGATTCCCTTTGTATGCCGTTACTCCGGTTGTATATTCCTGGACCACAGCATGTGCGTTAACACCACCGAAGCCAAAAGAGCTAATGCTTGCAGTTCTGGGGTGCTTATTCGGGACTTCCCATTCGGATGTTTCTTTTCTGAGATAAAATGGGCTATTCTCCAGGTTGATATACTTATTAACGCTTTTTAAATGAGGGTTTCCGGGAAGCATTTTATGTTGCAAGCAGAGTAATAGCTTTATAAATCCGGCAATACCGGCAGCTGCCTCGAGATGACCTATATTGGTTTTAACACTACCTATTCCACAATACTCTTTTACGGGATTCGATATGTTTTGAGCCTCAAACAGTTCCGAAAAGGCTAATTTCAAACCTTCTATTTCTATGGGATCTCCCAAAGGAGTTCCGGTTCCGTGTGCTTCAATATAGGTGACCTTTTCGGGGGAAATATTCGCTTTTTTATACGCCTGTACAATTAAGGCCTTTTGTGCTTTCGGGTTTGGGGATGTAAGCGTATTGGCTTTCCCGCCGTGATTCACCGAGCTCCCTTTAATAACAGCATAAATAGGATCGCCGTCTCTCTTAGCACTTTCTAACGATTTTAAAAGAACCACACCTACTCCCTCACCCCGAACATATCCGTTTGCACGTTCGTCGAATGTCTTGCACCTCCCGTCTTCGCTTAACATACCCGCCTGTCCGTACGACATGGTTACTTCCGGTCTAAACATGGTATGAACACCTCCTGCAAATGCCATTTCGCATAAGCCGCTTTCAATGCTTTTAACTGCTTCATGAAGTGCTACCAGAGAAGAAGAACAGGCTGTGTCAATAGCCTGACTGGGCCCGTGAATATCTAACAAATAAGAAATACGATTTACCAATATGGAAGTAGATGTGCCTATAGTGTCGTAGGCTTCCACGGCTTTTTTACGTGTCCCGGAAAGTAAGTGAGCATAATCTGAGCCCGACACTCCCAGGTAAACTCCGGTATTGGTGCCTTTTAAGTTATGGGTTTTAATTGCCGCATCTTCGAGAGCCGCATAAACCGCTTCCAGTGTAATACGCTGCTGGGGGTCCATTAATTCCGCCTCTCGCGGACTAATTCCAAAAAATAAAGGATCAAATTTGGTAACATCCTGAATGAACCCGCCCCATTTGGGGATGGCCTTGTCATTCTTAGAATTGAAAGCTTTCCAATCCCATCGTTCGGAAGGGGCTTCCGAGATAAGGTCTTTGTTATCCGCTATTTGCCGCCAAAATTCCCGGACATTTTCAGCACCCGGAAATCGACCGCTCATACCTATTACGGCTACCTCATTTCGGGAAGCATATGTTTTGGGATTGTCCTGGAGCGATGCCCCGGATGTTTTATCGATGCCAAGTAAATAATCAGTCAGATCTTCTATCGTAGATGCACCGAAAAACAGACTCGGATTACTATCTATTTGGTATTTTTCGAAAAGAAATTCAGATAGCTCCTGGTATACAATAGACTCTATTCCCAATGCATTTAAATCGCTTTTGGAAGAAAGCCCTTTTACCTCCAGCATCGATTCGATAAATTTTATAACAATACCACTTAAGGTATCTTTATCCAGAGCCGGTGCTTTAGAAAGATTTTCTTTTTGTTTTACCGGAGTCTTATTAAAAACATCGCTGTACATATCCGCATTGGGAAGTGATTCCTGAATCGGATTTTTCCGTTTTCTGAGTACGATCCCCTCCGCCAGTTGCTTTACTACACTTATACGCGCAATAAGCTGCATATCTGCTGCTCTGTATAGGGAGCTTTTTATAGAAACTTTTCCTTTTACATTCTCAAGTTCGTTAAGCTCATAAATAAGGTTTTCACCGGGATTAGCATTTCCGTAGTAATGAATATCTCTGAAAATAACACCGGCGGCGTCTAACCAGTCTTTTTTAAGTTTGTAGTGAAAATGTACATAATCGCGTTCACATTTATCGCTGATTTTGGGATAACTGGCAAAGTATAACAGACCTACTCCATTAATATCGTCGTATGCATCTATTCTATATTCTTTTCTATAAAGTATTCTGAGGTACGCCTCTGGTTTTAAAGCTCCTTTTTCATCAAATAGAACTACTTTTTTATCGAGGTATTCTTTTGCTAAAGCGGGAAGTCTTTTATGTATTTTTATTTTATCAGATGTGATTTCGGCTTTTAGGGTTCCTTTTTTTAACTGTGTATTGTCGGAGGCCTCTCTGGTTGAAAAAACAGACATCAGACTAGCTTTCAGTTTCCCGGATGTTCCAATACAAGAAGTCTCGCTAAAAAACATTTTACTTCCGTATCGGGAAAGTTTGCTATTAACATCTATTTCGTCATTTTCTGAAAACTCTGCGATATTATCTCCCGACCATTTCAGTCTGACGAAACTTGCGTATAATCGTTCTCCCCTGCTATCAACCAACTGGTCGGAAGCGGTATTGAAAGCATCTGTAATTTGATGCCAGTGTACATCGCCCAATTCTTTTAATAACCAATTCTCGCTTAAACCACCCCACAATAATTGTGGCATGTTAAGCCTGTACTTTCTCTTCAAGCTCATTTTCTTTTTATTAGTGTTATCTTAAAATCGTATAGCTACTCCCGTAAGATTTAATCGGAAGTAGAAGAAGGTTTGGAACAATTACCCAAATGGTATTTGATCTATTTGAAAAAGTGATTTAATATGAATAATTGCCCGGTAACTACAAGCGGTAATGCAATTGAATACTTGCGTAAAAATTTCTGGAATTTCCAGGATAATAGAACCTGGGGTCATTTCCTCCAAATCCGGTGGCATTGATTAAAACGGACCTGGCATATCTGGAATTAAACACATTATTAATTCCCAGGCGCGCTCCCATATTTAGTTTTGGCGTGATCGTTTTTGAATAATTCAAACTGGAATTCCAAATTGTATACGAATCGCTGTAAATTGAATTTTCATCCGTTAGTGGGATGCGATCTACAAACTCCAATCCGGTGCTCCACGACCACTGATCTATCAGGGAACACAGAAATCCGGCATTTATCCGATGCCTGGGAACTCCCGTAAGCTTATTTCCGGAATAGTCATGCTCCTTGTCGATAAATTTTACAAAAGAATGATCGCTCCATGTATACCTTGCAAAAGGTAGTAGCTTAATATCTGAAGTGATATTCCAGGTGTAATTTACATCGAGTTCCAATCCCTGGTGTCTCATTTTTCCTGCATTCCTTCCTATATATTGATCTTCACCAATACGTTCGGCTACCAAAAGGTTTTTTACATTCATACGATAAACGGCTGCTTTTAACCTTAATTGGTCTGAGAAAAAACCAAGTCTGGCACCCACCTCATAATTCATTCCGGTTTCCTGTTCGATATCCGGATTAATTACCCCATCGGGCGTTAGGGTTTCCTCTAAGCTTGGGTTGGAAATACCTCTGCTTATGTTTGCATACAGTTTACCTGATTTGTTTAAAATATAATTTGCATGTATACTGGGCGTTGTCACAGGATTAAAATCTCTGGAGGCACTTTTGTTATTTTCATCCAGATTAAAGTGATCCTTAAAGGTATAGCTCGTTTTATGAACCGACAATCCAAGTTTAACTAAAAATGCTTTAGACAAGGGCAGATTCACCAAGGCAAATACGCTTATCTGATCTCTTTGTTCTTCATTATCACTTAGTTGTTCTCCCTGAAGGCTTCCATTCCCGTTATTGTCTCTGTAGTTATTTTTATAGGTATTCCAGTTATAGTCGTCTTTGTACATTTCTGTTCCTATCATATAACCGGGAGTGAAGCCTTTAATATTCACACTTCCGGAAATTTCGGTTCTAAATCCAAAGCCATTTGTATACTCATCCAGAATATTAAAAGGCCTGGGTTCATAATGATCTAAATACGTATAAAATATTGCATTTTTTAGCGTTAACTTTTTTCCTATTTGTTGCGTATAATGAATCCCTGTCAGCGTATATTTATTTGACTCAAATCCTTTAGCGGCCCGCCAATTGCCTGCGGCCTGAGTCGGGTTTTCATAGAAATCGGTTTTACTCAAAGAGCTGGGGATTTGGGCATTGTAATCAATATAATTCACCAGAATTCCCAAAGAAGCTTTTTTAGATAATTGATACCGGGAATTCAACAAAAATCCGTTCCTCCTATAGCGGCTATTTTCTCTATACCCGTCTATTTCCGTATGATCATAACTCAAATTGAGATAAAATTTGTTTTCGTTATGCTGAAATTTAAGATTGTTTTTAAACTGTTTATAAGAGCCTACTGTTATACTGTTAGAAAAGCTGGTTTGCTCCTTTTCAGGGATTCCGGTAGTGAGTCTTATAGCACCCCCCAAATTTGCCCCCAATGAGGTTCCCTTAGGGCCTTTAATTACTTCAATATTTTCCAAATTCTCCAAATCGAATGCTTCTATAGAGGAAACACCTGCACCATTGGTTACGGGAATTCCATCCAGATACATTCGTAATTTACTGGTGCCATATGGGGTTCTGGATCCTATACCTCGAATTGTAATCCGATTGGTGTTTAGCGCTCCAGACAAAATATATACTCCGGAAATCTGATTTATCGAACTCACCATATCGATTGGATTAAACCTTTTAAAAGTTTCTGCGTCAATTTTTTCTGAAACCAAGGTTCGCACATTTATATTTTCGGCTGTATGGTTTAAAGTGACTTCCTGCAATTCAATATTCGGAACAGAATCGTTGATTATTTTTTGTCCGAAGGTGTTGTGAAAAACAATAAGTAATAACAGACAGATTAGTTCATATCTGCCATTTGAGTTTCTTTTAAACATGGGCGATTTGGTATTATATATTGCAAATTACATGAAATAATAATTCATTCACGGAGTTTTATCTGCATAAACTCGGTTCTGAAATCATATAAGAAGGGATGGTAGCAGTTATATTTTGTTTAAAAGACTCGATTCGAACCACAATTTTACTGAGTTTTGCAACGCGCACCACTTCGCATTCCAATCCGCTTAAAACGCCTTGCGTTATTTTCATTATATCGCCAATTTTAGGAGGCTTTCTGTCCAGTGTTATATTGGAAACTTCCTCCGCACCCGTTAACAGTTTGATTTTATTGATTTCCTTTTCAGTTACTTTGGCATATTCATTGCCAAAGCTTATATACGTACAAGCTCCATCGACCGATAAAGCCTGATGAAACTCAAGGGAGGTATGTATGTTTACAAAAACATATGATGGAAAAAGTGGTTTTAGGATGATTTTTTTCCGATCGCTCCACTGTTTTACAGTTTCCACGAGAGGTAGGTAGGCTTCCAAAGATTTTTCCCTTAAAGCCTCATATACTTTCTTCTCATAACGAGACCGGACGTACAGCACATGCCAACCAGAGCTGAAATTCATAGGTCAACTTTTTAATAGATTAAACTTCTTAATCAGGAAGAAGTTATTGATAAACGATTTGTAGGAGGAGTTTTTTAAAATAGCCTTTACTTTATGAATCTTTTTTACTACAATTTAAAAAGCAAATACATATTTTAATAAAGAACGTTTTAACGATAAAACATAAGCTAAACATTACATTATGCTATCGAATAAACAAATAAAATAGGGAGGATTGATTTTGGCAAAAGCTTCGCTTCCTTCAGTCCCATGAAGCTCTTTTACCTAAGGAAAAAAGTAGTTGAGATTACTGTGAAAGTTTTTTTCCTTATTTGAATTAATTGGTTATACAATACTAGTAATTTTTTTTCATACGGCAATCATTTTTTTGTTAAATCTTACAAGATAAGATTATCACTAAGGTATTTTCCTAATAATCAGTTGTTCTGCGATAAACAGGTTAAATACCATGAATTTATTTCATTAAATAAAGCCTCTTTCTTTAGCATTCAAAATAAGCTCCCGATCATCTCCTTTACCAAATCCGAATATTTCTTTTAAATGCCTTTTTCTTTTTTCAATAGAAGTCATGGACATATTCAAAATATCGGGTAAATCTTTTGTTTTGGTTCCTATAGATATTTCATAAAGGAGTTGGCGATCCACCTTATCCAGTGTAAATTCATTAGACATTTGTTTTCTCAGTAATTTAACCACAGATTTACTGTAATATGGCGGATCGTTAAGAACCGTTAGTATTGCGGAGATCAGTTCGTCCGGCGTTACATCATTTTTAATCAGAAATCCATCCGGGTCTACATTCTTAAAAATGTTATGCATTCTGAAGTTGTCATTAAAGGTAGTAGCAACAATAATCTTTGCCTCCGGCATCAGCTGTTTAATCAATAACCCCAAATCTTCTCCGGAAAGTAATTTTTTGTCGCTAGATGCGGGCAAGCTGATATCTAAAAAGAAAAGACCTATAGGCTCATGTGCCGACTGAATTTCATAGCGTGCATCATCAAGTGTATGCGCCATTTTAATAGTAAAACTCAAATTGGAGTGTCGACGGGCAGCTTCGAGCAAAGCACTTTCGTAGGCCCCACATATTAATGGGTGGTCGTCAACCAATAAAACGCTATATTCTTTTTTCATGCTACTAGATTATAAGGTACTTTAACAATTATACTCGTGCCTGCTCCCGGCGTTGAAAAGATAGCGACCGACCCGCTATGGCCCTTCACTCTTGATCTCATATTAGACAATCCAATACCCTTGTATTTTTTCCTGATCTCGAAACCAATACCATCGTCAACTACCGACATGCATAAAAGCTCATTTTCCAGATAAAACTTAATCCCAACATTACCCGCCTGGGCATATTTTAATATATTTTGAGTAGCTTCCTGAATAATTCGATAGAGGTCTATTTTTAGCTTGTCCGGTACATTTTCCCATTCTATAGTACCGTGGTTAATCAAATTATAAGTAAAATTACCTATTTCACTTTGAGTGGACATCAAACTGTTGATCATTTCTACAAAATCTGCTTTTGAAGCCAGTAAATCATTTTTCAGATCGTGAGAAATTACCCGGATATCATGCTCTATTTTTTGCAACTCATCTATATAGTCTTTGTGTTTATCAACAATATCGTTCTTTCCCTGGAGGGGCAGGAAAGCCATTCCCATACGGGTTCCAAAAAGCCTTCCCAGCACACCGTCATGAAGTTCTTCAGAAATACGGTGCCGTTCCTGTTGGCGCCCTTCCTCCATTTTAGATTGTTGCTGCATCATTAACTGATAAATTTCCTCATTAGCCTGCTGTTGTTCGCTTATTAATTGCAATTCTTTATTTTTAATATGCTGATACCTTATAAAATACAACAAGGAAAGAAATAGCACAAGTATTACCGAAATGACTATGATGATTATCTTTTCGTCTGACAGGCGTTCTGTTTTCTTAATATATTCATCGGTTTCAAATCGTATACGTTCAAATTTATTTCTGATTTTTCGTTCTGCCGTTTGTAAGCTGTCATCCAGCCGTATATAATTGTTAAGGTACTCTTCTACATTTTCCGAATCAATTTTGGATAATAATTTCAGTGAAGACATCACATCCCTGTGGTTTTTTATTTCGGAAGCTATTTTTTTAGCATTGAGTGCAAGTTTAACGGCTTGCGTTGTATCTTTTTTATAGGAAAACCATTCCGACAAATGAAGTCTGGACATTACCATTCCCGACTGAATATTTAAGCTATCCCTAAGGTGAGAAGCTTCCATAAATTTTGCCGGCAGTTCTTCGTGTTTGTTCATCAAAAACTCCGAATATGCCAAATTATCCAGGAGTCGGGCATACTGAGAAGGATTTTTTTCTTTTAAGCTATCGCGTTCCAGGGCTCTTGAAAAATACGAAATGGCAATATCGTGCTGCCCTGTTTTTTGATATACAACACCAAGATTATTATAGCTTCTCTCAAGAAAAAATTTTTGGTCCTTAAACTTCGACAAATAATCAATTGCTATATTATGGTAATAGATAGATTTTTCATACTCCCCAAGCTCTTTATAAAGAATGCCCAGGTGGTTATAACATCGGTACAGTGGAGTATATTTATTGAGCGATTTATATTTGGCAATAGCCTTAAATGTGGCAATTTCGCTACCCGTATAATCTCGTAAGCGGCCCTGGTTAAATGCCATGTTAAACAACATTTTCCCCGCGTAGTATTGATCGTCAATCTTTTCAAAAAGTTTATACGCTTTATAATAGTGGTAATAGGCTTTATCCCACGCTTCCCTGTCTATATAAAAGGCACCGTAATTCCAATGCGTATCACCCAGATAAAAGGTGTCTTTGATGTAGGTATTAAAATCCAGGGCTTCCCTATTAATCCTGCTAAATAATGTGGAATCTTTGATATCGATAGCTTCAAAAGCAATTTTGGAAAGCGCCCGTGAGTGTAATGAGTCGTTTTCTATTGCCGGTATTAGTTTATGAGCTTCGGTAAGCTTTTCCGTTTTGAGGGTTTCGTTAATTTCCCTGCTGGAAAGTTTAACCAATGTTACCACAGAGTCGTACACCATTTTCCCATCCACCTGAACATCGGCCCCGGTTTTATCTGTCTTACATCCAAACACACCACAGGCCAACACTAAAAAAAGTGTACAGAAAAACTGCTTTATGATGTGGGTAGGTTGGTTCATTGAATTGACGGTTAATCGCAACAAAGCTAGCAAAAAAAAAGCCCAAACAGTAATTTGTCCGGGCTTGCTTTATACTAGTTATAACTATTTTCCCTCCTTCTATTTCCCGTCTTTATCATTATCAGCACTGTTGTCATTATCGTCTCCGGTAGCGTAGGTATTGGCATTCAGATCTATTCCCAGTTCCTCATCGGCTGTATCTTCAGGCGTGCAGGAAGCTATACTCATAACCAAAAGTAATAAGGTTAATATATTTCTTAGTAATTTCATAGTTTGATTTTTAGAATTGAACAATGATTTATGCGTAATATCCCCGGTCATGGGACACCGCATTAAATAAAGGCTGATTGACATTCAGCCGAGTGAAGAAGCTTCTTACAGGGCTAAGATACTTGTGGAAATCTGAGTGAACTACCTTTTCAGGTCGATTTTAGTGAAAGGGGTTAATACAAGGGTAAAACGCCTGTTTCTGATAGGGTTTTAATTCAAAGCCAACACCGAGGATCTGGAGATGGATTTGGTCATATAATCCACATTATCCATATATGTTTTAGTAAAGGGTATTTTAAAATTTCCCTTTTTAATGGTACATCGCGATTTTCCAAAATGAATACGGGATACGTGATCTACATTAATAATATAGCTTTTGTGAATTCTTAAAAAATTTTTAGGCAGGACTTCCTCGTAGGTTTTTAATGTTTTGAAGGAGCTTACTACCGTATCGTTGTCCATATAAAAATCGGTTGAATTGTTATCAGCTTTTAAAAAGAGAATTTCGCTCGTATTTATGTATTGATAGTCTTTATACGATTTAAGGCAAATGGTTTGTTTATTTTGCTGGTTGCAACTTTTTTGAAGTTTCATAATGGTTTTGCGAATCTCGAGTTCACTTAAAGGGAGCAGCCAATAATCAAAGAATCCATACTTTAATGCTTTAAAAGCTTTTTCGGTAGTTTTTGATATCCCGATAAATTTTGGCAAGCAGGATTGGTATTGATACAGTTCCTGAACAAGTTCGAAAGGAGTGTTCCACACATCGAGATTAAAAAACACAATGTCCGGCGATTCTTTTAGAATACAATTCATCGTATTATCTCTGTTCATCGAAGCCCCTTCAAAGTAAAAACCATCAAAATCTTCTAATCTAGATCTTAATAATTCTACCGATGAATCTTTCTCAATATAAAAATAACTAGGCATTTTGGCAGCTCTGTTTAATTATCACTTATGATACTCAATATTAGTTATTTACAACCGGATTGTGGTTTAATAAAACCTTGTAATTTAGAAGGTAAATCCTCTTTTTTTAAAAGGAGAATCACAGCGGTTTTATACTTTTTTAAGAAATAGACATCTTGAAAAAAAAAGGAAACACCTTTTAAATCAGGAGGTTTTTCCTCACCCTTTTGTCAGCGGTATGTCCTAATTTTATCATGTTGTTAAAGGCGGGATTCTGTAGTGTAGATGAATATTATTTTTCCTTCAGAATTCTAAACCGGAATAAGCACTGATGAATCAGAATTTGCAATACTTATTACTCCATTTTCTCAAAAAGTATGACATACACATTCATACTGCGGAGTTAAAGTTACAACTTCTGAGCCATCCGTCTTATCCCAGCCTGCATTCGGTAACGGGTGTTTTAAGCCATTTTAATATTGAGAATGTGGCCTTGGAAGTCCCAACCGATAAGGAAACTTTATATCAGTTACCTGATTCTTTTCTGTCGTTAACAGAACTTAATGGTTCTAAAGAATATGTCATTGTTTCACGTATTCAGGATAAGATAGAATTAGTTTACAGTAATCAGTCCAAAGAGAAGATAGGTGTAGATAATTTTTTGGATATATGGAGTGGTATTATTGTAGTGATTGAAAAAGATGAAAAATCCGTCTCGGAAAAACCAGTTCGCTCAACGGAGCTCACAAAATATTTTTTTCTGGGAGTATTCGGGATTGTTCTATGTTCTTTGTTTTTTATGTCTGAACCGTCAGTATTTCAGTATGTGCATTTTCTGCTGACTCTGGTTGGACTTACGATCAGTGTTTTAATTGTAAATCACGAGCTCGGAGTCAAGTCGAAATTTACCGATGCCATATGCGCATCCACTTCTGCAACAAGTTGTGAAGAAGTTTTGAATTCTAAGGGAGCAACCCTTTTTGGAAATGTAAAGCTAAGCGATCTTAGCCTGGTATATTTTGCGACACTGGCAATTGCCTGGGTTTTGTATCGGCAATTTAATGTATCGGAAACGGCTATTCTGTTTATTACGGTACTAAGCGTTTTTGCAACCATTTATTCGCTGTTTTATCAGAAGGTGGTATTACAGAAATGGTGCCCTCTTTGTCTTGGGATTGTTGCTGTAATATGGTTACAGTGTGCTGTTGTATTTCTCAATTGGGAAAACACGGAGTTTCTAAGCTCCTTTATTGTAAAAAGTGGGTTTATACTCTTCCTTGGTTTTCTAATGGTTGCGACCTTATGGTTATTCGTACGTCCCCTGGCAGAGTCGGCAAGTGATCTGGAGAAATTGCAAATTGATCATTATAAGTTCAAAAGGAATTTCGAACTGTTTAATGCTGTTCACGAAAAAAACGAGCTTATCAATACAGATGCGTTGAATGCACAAGAAATAACGCTAGGAGTTCCAAACGCCCCGCTTCGGTTGCTTTTGGTTACCAACCCGTCCTGTTATTATTGTAAAGCGGCTCATACTGATATGGAACATATTCTGAGTCGATATCCGGATCAGGTGCGAATTGTAGTTCGGTTTAATGTATTGGAAGAACGTTCTGGAATAGCGTACGATGTGGCTCATAGGCTGATAGAGTTATATAATACCGTTCCCTTCAAAACGCTTGAAATAGCTTTGCGAGAGGCGTATAAGGAGGATGCGGATTTGCCTATGTGGTTGTTGAAATGGGGAAATGTTCAAAGCAATTCTTTCAGGAAATTGCTAAAGGCACAAAACGAGTGGTGTAGTGATAACCATATGTTTTTTACACCCGCCCTTTTTGTAAATGGCAGGTTATTCCCCAAAGAGTATGAACGCAGTGATATAACATATTTCATGGAGGATTTGACAGAACAGGTTATCGAAGAAACAAAGGCCATGGAAAAGGCAGTATAGAATAAAAAATATATAGGAATATCAACTCCTGGGATGCATCAATATTCAGGAGTTAAAATTAAAGTTAATATGAAAAAGTTAGTAACAACACTGGAAGGAGCTATTCGCTTAAACAGGTCACAACAAAAAGAAATTGTTGGTGGCGAAAAACAGCCCTGCTGTGATCCCGCCCTGCATTGCTGCTCGCCCAACCCGGCGCCGGCTTCATGCACCAATACCTGGGGAAATCCGAATTGTCAATACCTGTATTCCTCTGGTAGTTCCTTTTTGGATTGTTGTATCTAATGAAATGAACATACGGATAATTAGAAGAATAATCAAAATCGCCAAATGAACGCAGTTCTTTACAAAAAGCTCATTAAAAATAATGATGGAGCGATTTTTAAAATATTGCGAGAGAAGTTTTCTTTCGCTAACAGGCCAAGGTTAGGAGGATAATTGGTACTCAAAGACCGACTGTATAAGTTACGGCACGGCCTTGGACGTGCCGTAATGGTCGGTTACCTGAAAAAAGGTGGCCCCATCGGGTAACTATTTAAGAGTACAGGTATGCTAATCTCATTAATACTGAGGAGATACTTACAATCTTTCTGACTTTAAAGCAAATTTTATCTAACAACACCAATATCATGGAAAAAATGACTGCTATTAAAAATGTGTACAGGCTTAACAAAAGCCAACAAAAATCTATCCAGGGAGGTGCCATTTACTGTGAATCTCATACCGATTGCCCAGGCGGTTATGGCTGTTGCTATACACAAAACCTATGCCGGACCGATGAATATATAGCACGAGGGTTTTGTGATTTCTAATCAGGTCAATAAACACTTTTTAGACGATTGGGATGAACCCAAAAAATGAAAAATATTATTACAAAAGGTGACGGCAACATTATTGTTCCCGCTTGCTATCACTTTCATCTGGGGCATATTTTCAATATGCCCCAGTAATTTATATCAAATTACACATTCATGCCAAAATTCCCGCACTATAAACAGGCTGACCTGAAAGATTGCGGGCCTACTTGTGTCAAAATTATCGCCAAACATTACGGTAAAGTTTTACCCATACAAACCTTAAGGTCACTCGCTGAAACCACCCGGGAAGGAAGTAGTTTGCTGGGATTAAGCGAGGCCGCCGAAAAAATAGGATTTCATACACTCGGAATACGAATAGATTATAAGAAACTACAGGAAGTTCCACTTCCATGTATACTTCACTGGAATAAAAATCACTTTGTAGTTCTTTACAAAATAAAAAAGGGAGCCCTCTTTATTTCCGATCCGGCCCATGGGCTGTTAAAATACAACACTCAGGAATTTATAAAATTGTGGATCGGTAATAATGCAAGGGAAGACACCGAAGAGGGAATAGTATTAATGATTGAGCCCACTCCCAAATTCTATAACGATACTCCCACTGACCACATTAAAAACGAATTTAATTTTTCGTTTGTATCCAGATATTTGTTGAAATACAAAAAGTTTATATTACAACTGGCCATCGGGCTGTTGGCCGGAAGTCTATTGCAATTAATCGTTCCTTTTTTAACCCAAAGTATTGTAGATGTCGGGATCCAGAATCGCGATATTCACTTTATTTACCTGATTTTATTTGCACAATTATTTCTATTTTTCGGACGTACCGCACTTGAAGTAATCAGAGGCTGGATTCTTTTACATCTCAGTACAAGAATCAATATTTCACTGATCTCGGATTTCTTTATCAAACTTATGAATTTACCCATTTCATTTTTCGATTCAAAAATGACGGGAGATATTCTTCAAAGGATTAACGATCATAAGCGTATTGAAAAAATACTGACCACTTCTTCATTGAACATTCTATTTTCCATGTTCAATCTAGTAATTTTCGGATTTGTTCTTGCCTACTATAACGTATTGATATTTGCTATTTTCCTTATCGGAAGTGTTCTATATTTTCTTTGGGTACTTTTTTTCTTTAAACGCCGAAAGGATCTGGATTACAAGCGATTTTCGGAAGTTAGCCAGGAACAGAGCAAGGTAATCGAATTGATTAACGGGATGCAGGAAATTAAATTGCATAATGCCGAACGACAAATGCGATGGAACTGGGAGTTTGTACAGGCCCGACTATTTAAAGTAGGGATTAAAAGCCTGGCCCTGGAACAAACACAAACCGTAGGTTCTTCTTTTATTAATGAGCTGAAAAATATTCTTATTACCGTACTTTCTGCCAAGCTTGTAATCGACGGGGAAATCACACTGGGAATGATGATGGCAATTTCATACATCGTAGGGCAATTAAATGCTCCTGTGACTCAATTGATTAATTTTTTACGCGATGCGCAAGATGCAAAAATATCATTAGACCGGTTAGGAGAAATCCACAATAAAGATGATGAAGAAAAACTGGGCGATACCAAACTGCAACGTATCCCGGAAGGAGCAGATATAACCATTAAAAACATTTCATTTAAATATCTCGGTGGTTTAGATCCGGTAATAAGAAATCTCAATCTGATAATTCCTGCCAATAAAATCACGGCTATTGTTGGTGTAAGCGGAAGTGGGAAAACCACGCTTATGAAATTGCTTTTAAAATTTTACGAACCAACCCATGGAGAAATCAAAAAAGGACCTTTTAACCTTGTCAATATTTCTCAAAAAACCTGGCGAGATCACTGCGGTGTCGTGATGCAGGAAGGCTACATCTTTAATGACACGATCGCCAGAAACATTGCTGTTGGCTCCGACTTTATTGATCAGGATAAATTAATACATGCTGCAAAAGTTGCTAATATTAAATCGTTTATTGAAGAACTTCCCCTGGGGTATAACACTAAAATTGGTCTGGAGGGAACCGGCTTAAGTACCGGGCAAAAGCAACGAATGCTTATTGCTCGTGCCGTTTATAAAAATCCTAAATTTCTGCTCTTCGACGAGGCTACTTCTGCATTAGATGCTAACAACGAAAAAATTATTATGGAAAACCTCAATGCCTTTTTCAGTAATAAAACGGCTGTTATTATAGCACACAGATTAAGTACGGTTAAAAACGCACATCAGATAGTGGTACTGGATAAGGGAGGAATTGTGGAAACCGGTACTCATAAAGAGCTCACTCGCTTAAAGGGGCATTATTACAACCTTGTTAAAAATCAACTGGAACTTGGAAAATAAAACTTTCGCGAAACACAGACACAAGTCCCGAGTGTCTATAAAAGTTCGGGGAAACATATAAACCATAATACGTTACATTATGAAATCATTACAAAACATCCAACATCTTAAAAAACTCAGCAAAGAAAATCAAAAAGCCATAAACGGTGGTAAAATACAGTGCGATTACAATACCGATTGCCCTTCGGGACAATGCTGCAGTAGCGGATCCTGTTGGCCCATTGGAACACCGGGGCGCCTATGTATGCCACCTTCCAATAATATTTAGTAATCATAAAACCTAATAAAATGAAAATCAGAAATTTAAGTGTGGGTACTTTACTCAACAAAAAAGAACAAAAAAGCATTCAGGGAGGGCGTTTCGGATATCCCTGTTCTCCCGAGGGATGGACCTGTACCTCAAATTTTGATTGCTGCGGTTATGACGAGGATCCAGTATATGGATACCCTACCGGTAGCGATTTAAGGTGTGCAAATAATATATGTGTACTCACTTAGAGGTCCGGAAATATACATGGTCATGGTGCTATAACACCATGACCATTTCACGATTCATTTTTAAAGGATTTGTGCTGAATTTTTGAAAATATCAATACCTATATGCCTGATAAACAAGATATAAGGTTACGAAGCGAAGAAGTACAGGAAATACTCAATCACGTTCCGAACTGGATGATCCGTTGGGGAAACACCCTTATTTTGATTCTTATAATCGGGCTCTTACTTATATCCTGGTTTGTTAAATACCCCGATACCATCGGAACAGAAATTCTGGTTACTACCAATGTGCCTCCTGAAAAGATCTATGCCAACAACCGAGGACAACTGGATGCCATATTGGTAGCTGACAATGAAAAAGTAGAAGCCGATAAAATAATTGCTATCATAGAGAATACTGCCAATTACAAGGATGTTATCCTACTCAAGAATACGCTTGATACACTAACCATCAACTATAAGAGTTTTTATTTCCCACTGGAAAAGTTGCCCGAGCTTTTTTTGGGGGATGTTGCATCAGACTATGCCTTGTTTGAAAAGAATTATACCGATTATATTTTAAATAAGGAACTCAGTCCGCTTTCCAATGAAACGATCGCAAACAGATTGTCTTTATCAGAGGCAAGAAGTCAGTTACATATTTTAAACTCGCAAAAAACACTTAGCGAAAAAGAGCTAATCCTTGTAAAGAAAGACCTGGATCGTTTTGAAACACTGTATACCAAGGGGGCCGTTTCGAAACAGGAATACGACCAGAAACAATTGGAGTATCTCCAAGCGCAAAGGGCTGTTAAAAGTATTAACTCTTCCGTATCTCAATTAAGAGATCTCATTAATAATTCCAGTAAAAATCTCAGAGGCACGGAAATAAGAAAATTACAGGAAGAAAATTCTTTTTTGACCAATGTTATTCAGTCTTACAATCAATTAAAAAGAAGCATTCGTAACTGGGAGTTAAAGTATGTATTAAAATCATCGGTAAAAGGAAAAGTCTCTTTTTTATCGTTATGGAATAAAAATCAAACGGTTAATCCGGGCGATTTGGTATTTACCGTAATTCCCGATGAAAGTGCTTCTTTTATAGGAAAGATCAAGGCTCCCGCACAAAATTCGGGAAAAATAAAAAAAGGGCAGCTGGTAAATATCCGTCTGGCTAATTACCCCTATACCGAATTCGGGCAATTGGAAGGAACCGTGAAAAGCATTTCTTTAATTCCGGATAATGAAGGGAACTATCTTATTGATGTGGAACTTCCCAAGAAGCTTATAACCAGCTATAATAAAGAAATTGCATTCAAACAGGAAATGACCGGAACTGCGGAAATAGTCACCGAAGACCTCCGGCTTATAGAGCGCTTCTTTTATCAGTTAAAAGGCATTTTTAATAAGTAATACATCGTTCGCGAAAGACAGACATATGTCAGGAGTGTCTTTAAAGGTTCCTGGCGGTTAAACTTTAACATCATGAGAAAACTAAAGGAAATTAAAGGAATTAAGCAATTGGGTAAAACTCAACTAATTGAGATTAAAGCCGGAGGTGTTTTTTGTTCTAATGATTTTGTATGCCACCCTCAATATTGCTGTATAAACAAGCGATGTTATCCATGTGGCCTGGTATAACCAACCAAAATACCTCACTTAAATGAATTAAAAGTTTCGCAAAAGACAGACATAAACCCTGAGTGTCTCAAATGGTTCGGGGTATAATTTAATTCATCTTATTGATATGAAAATCACTGTAACAATGAACGAAGCAAAAACACTCTCACAAAAAGAACAAAAACAAATTATGGGAGGTGTTTTTACCTGGTGTAATGGCCTTGGTGAAACGGGTCAGCGATGCGTTAACCATTCAGACTGTACTGGTCCTGGAAATCCGGTTTGTCATAATGGATGTTGTAATATTTTGGTGTAATCACCTAAATAAATTAACAAGCCGTTAAGTCATGACTTAACGGCTATAATATTATCAATCAAAATTCAATCATTATGAAAACCCTATTAATCAACTTTGCTGCTCAGGTCTTGACAAAATCACAGCAGCAATCCGTAATGGGTTAAGGGAATTGCAACTATATGATTGTGTGCTCAAGCAATACAGAAAGCGGCCCGAGATCCTGTCAGTTAGCTTGTATAGCCGGACGCTGTAGAGCACTTTAACCATTAAATCCTAAAATTATGAAGCTATTACTAAATATAAATCGTATAAATATCCTTTCCGCAACCGAGCAAAAAATAATTCAGGGCGGTGTAGGATGTCCGGCGTTCTGTAATTCAGACGGTGATTGTTCACCTTGTAATGATACAGCCTTTGATCCGGTAAACTGGAGATGTATAAACTACCAGTGTGTGGCTTGGTAATTCATACATCAAAAAAAACACCTTCCGGAAATTATTCCGGAAGGTGTTTTTTACTTTATACCGAATCTGTTTATTGTTTAATGTAAGCCTTATGCGTAATATTTTTCTTTAAAATAGAAAACTCTACCGTAGAATTACTGAAAACTTTGTGCGTCTGCTTTTTAAAATCCGCTTCTTTAGCATAGAAAATATTGTCTACATAAGTCTGCGGGTTTATATCGATATACGGAAACCAGGTACTTTGTATTTGTATCTGAATTTTATGGCCTTTTTTAAATGTGTGCAACACATCTTGCAAGCTAATATTTACTTCCTCTACTTTTCCGGGTATGAAAGGTTCCGGAGCACTGAAACTATTTCTGTATCGCCCCCGGATCACTTCGCTACGGACCATTTGATGATAGTTACTCATTTTTAAGTACGATTGGGTTTCTTCATAATCAGGGTGGTCCGGAGGATACACATCAATTACCTTTACCACCCAGTCGGCATCGGTTCCTGTGGTTGCTACTTTCAATTTGGCCAGGATTTTTCCGGCCATGGTTATATCGTTTTCAAGCACGCCCGTTTCAAATACCAGAACATCCGGTCTGCGGGCAGCAAATCGCTGATCGTCTGTCATGTATTTTCTGGGAGTAAAAACCACTTTAATATCCTCCGTGTAGGGGACGGGTTTCTTAGGGTCGCTTATAAATTCTTCAAAGCCTGTATGGTCCGTATCCGACTTCCCTCCGGAAAGCCGCCCGGAAACAAGCGTAAAGCTCTGTTTTGTTATATTTTTTGGAGGCCACGAAGCAAATGCATTCCACTCTTTTTTGCCGGTGTCAAACATATAGGCTTCCGGCAAACCGCTTTTATCCGATCCGTCCTCCTTTAAAAAATGGTTAAAAAATTTAGTTTCCAGCGATTTTTGAAAAAAAGCAGAAATATCATCTCCGAAATATACATTGCCAATTGCCTGTCTTTTTGTAGTTCTGGCCCAATCACCATGACTCCAGGGTCCCATTACAATAGTGTTATAATTTGTACTGTTTTTTTCAATATTCTTATAGGTTTCGAGTGGCCCATATAAATCTTCCGCATCAAACCAGCCACCAACAGTCATCACCGCCGGTCTGATTTTTTTAAGATGTTGTATAATTCCTCGTTTCTGCCAGAACTCATCATAATCCGGATGTTCCTTTAACTGCTGCCAAAATACATTATCTTCTTTATAATATTTATCCAGATTAGACAGAGGTCCTATATCGAGAAAAAACTGATACTGATCCTGAGTTTTTAGGTCCGGAGCTGTGTACCAGGCTTTTTTAACCGGTTTGGTTTTCATATAACCGAATACCGAGGTAGCTCTCCAATAGCTCAGCAGATACGCCCCGTTATGATGAAAATCATCAAAGTAAAAATCGCCAATAGGGGCCTGTGGAGATACGGCTTTCAGAGCCGGATGAGCATCCAGTAAGGAATAGGTAGCGTAGAACCCCGGATACGAAATACCCCACACTCCTACTTTACCGTTATTGTTAGGTATGTTATTAACGAGCCAGTCTATAGTATCATAAGTATCGGATGCTTCGTCTACTTCATTCTCCTTTTTATTAGGGATATATGCCCTCATATTATCGTAAACACCTTCACTATTCCATCTGCCTCTTACATCCTGATAAACTATGATATTCCCTTCTTTCATTAAAATTTCATTCGGGCCAATCCTGGATCGAAACAGGTCTGCTCCATACGGGCGACAACTATACGGCGTGCGTTGCAGTAAAATAGGATATGCCTTTGTTTGATCTTTAGGTGTATAAATGGTAGTATGCAGTTTAATACCATCCCTCATTGTAATGGATATCTCCTGCTTATCATAATGGTCCTGCACCTGATAATCCTGAGCCTGAAGTGCTATTCCGGCAACCAGAAAAAGAAAAATAAATAATCTCATTATACGTTGTTTTGTGCCCTAAATTACAGATATTAATTCAAATGGGTAAAAGGAATTTTTTCCACCTGTTTCCGTTTTACGTATTTTATCGAAATCCCCTGTTTTTTTAACAAATTTTCTCACAAAAATCATTACTTTAGAACTCAAAACTAATTGTTAACTTTTATTAAAACACTATTATGAAAAGTAACTTAAAGAAAATCGTATTTAGCGGTTTTTTATGCAGCCTGTTATTGGCTTCTTGTTCGAAGGAGGAAACTCCAACCGATGCTCCGCTTAATGTAGTATCGGCAACTGCCTCTACCGATCAGGACCTTTCACAATACCTTGGTCAACTCACTTTTGAATACAATATGGAGGATGAGTTGATTCACGATATTCCTTTCGATCTTGCAACGGCCGTTGAGCCCAGCGCCTGTGGTCCAACTGCTTTTAACGATGTGATCAATGCTTCTATTGCAAGTAATCTTGATGCGTTGGGTGCTACCTATTTTGGTCTGTGGTCAACAATTAACTTTTTATATACATTGATTGATCCAGACCCTCAGTATTTCGGAGCCGATGGAGAATACACCAACTACATGGTAAACAGAACCCGAAGCCTGGAAAAATTCTGGGATATGGCCGGTGAAATCACTGTTAGAGGGCAGCACAATGCCACGCTTGACGACCGTGATAAAATTGCCCTGGTTTACATTGTTTTTGCGGGACTATCGGAAGCCGATGCTTATGCAAATGCCGATTTGATTATTGCTATCAATGAAGCCAGTACATTCCTGATTGAAAGTCCGCTGCTTTCATTTGACGGTTTTGCTACTTCCGGAAATTTAATCGTAATTGGAGACGGAATTGTAGAGTTACTTGCTGAAACAGGTGTTGAAGATAAAGTGGTATGGTCCGGAATTATGGCACACGAATGGGCACATCAAATCCAATTTGACAATTTCACCGTTTGGTATCCCGATGGCGCTGCCGACAATGCTCCGGAAGCTACTCGAACTACAGAGTTGGAAGCCGATTTCTTTACAGGTTATTATTTAACTCACAAAAGAGGAGCAACTTATAACTGGAAACGCGCAGAAGATTTCTTTGAACTCTTCTTCAATATCGGAGATTGCTCTTTTACAAGCTCTGGTCACCACGGAACTCCCATACAGCGTATGGCAGCTGCATATCTAGGTTACAAGCTTGCTCAAAGTACCTTCCCCAGAGGTCATATCTTAAGTGCTGATGAAGTACACGAAGCGTTTTTAGCTTCGCTGGATACTATTATTGCCGGAGGAGGAATGTAAAAATTTCCGAAAACACAAATTAAAAAAGCCGCCTTTGGAAGAGGCGGCTTTTTTAATACATTGTTATTTTAAGAATCTCTTTTGTTTCCGGGGTTATTTTAAACCTGTCGTCCGCCCTTTTTCCCACTATCCATACAATATCAGCTCCGGAACACAATAACCACTGTTCTTCTTTTTCCGGGAGTGAATATTTTTCATCCTTAAAAAACTTACTCAGTTTTTTCCTTCCCTTCATTCCCAGGGGATGGAACACATCTCCGGTTTTGTACTTTCTTAAAAGCAATGGGAATTGCAGCATATCTCCATCTACATAAATAATATTTTCCGACACTTCTTTTATTTCAGATACCTTATCAAAGCAGAGCTTAAAAGGTCGATGCATACCGGTAATTGTATGGTCAATCCAAAATTCCGTATCACCTTTCTTATCCCGGTTTTCTTCCAATATCAAATAATCCCGGTCTTTCAGCAACCGATGTGTTCCGGAAACCAGGTATTTACCGCTTTGGGCATCCAGAAGTGTTTTTATTTCTCCGGGATGAGAAAAGCCATAGGTTTTAAATAATTCGTACAGATGTATAAGAAGTGGGTCCAGCCGTTTGATTTTATCGATACGTATTTTTATTCTTTTATCGGCATTTTCTTTAAATAATTGCTTCCGAAGACCGGAGAAATATCCAGCTAAAATTGTATGCGATTCTCTTAAATACTCCTGTGATTTTAAAAAATTTTCCAGGAAACCGGGATGTGTATCTTTTAACCCGGGAACTACCCGATGGCGTATGCTATTCCTGATATATTTAATATCTGCATTACTGCTGTCTTCACGCCATCTTAATTTATGCTTTACGGCAAAGGCTACAATTTCTTCCGAAGTAAATTGAAGCAAAGGTCTTATTATATTCCCTATCCTTTCGGGAATTCCGGCCAACCCTTTAAGGCCGGTCCCTCTCGACAGATTTATTAAAAAAGTTTCCAGAGCATCGTTTGCATGATGTGCTGTTACAATATATTTATATCCATGATCTTCCGCCAGTTCCTGAAACCACTGATATCTAAGTTCTCTGGCAGCCATTTGAACTGATCTGTTTGCCTCATTTTTATAACCAAGCGTATCAAAACGTTTTACATGGAACATTACGTTATATTGTTTTGCCAGTTTTTCTACAAATTCCTGGTCCTTTTGACTTTCGCTTCCGCGCAGATCAAAATTACAATGGGCCAGATCCATATTTATCCCGGTTTTATAAAGCAAATGGGTAAGCGTTGCGCTGTCTACACCTCCGCTACAGGCCACTAACACTTTGCCCTTCTTTAAAAAAGGGAATCGGGAGTCCAGAATTTCTTTGAATTTTCCTAGCATCGGTCAAAGATACTCATAGTTGAGTTGACAGCCAATGGATAATAGTTTGGAGTGTTTTCTCTCTGTCTGAATCGTTATGCAGTTCGTGATATCCGCCTTCTATTAAATGCAAGGTGGCACTCAGGGCTCTTTTTGAGAACAATGTGGTTGCTTTATAATCGGTTAACCTGTCTGAAGTACCGTGTAACAACAGTACGGGGAGTTTACACTGTGCTGCATTTTCAACGGCCCACAACCCGGCATCGATAATTGGAAACGAATAATTCGGGCTTATTTTATCATGTACCATAGGGTCTTCCACATACTTTTTAACTTCTTCCTCTATCCGGGAAATTGCTTCAACTTCCAACTCACTAGGCATAGTTACCGAAGGAGCTATTTTGAGTAAAATTCTACCCAAAAACATTTTCCATCCCGGAGGGCGAAAGGCGAGTTTTAAAAAAGGGCTGGTTACCACAGCACCTATTGCCCTGGTATGGCGCCGCATCATATAATTAATTACTACATTACCTCCCATACTGTGTCCGTATAAAAAAAAGGGAATATCAGGAAAAACCTCATATGCCTTCTCCTCCATTTTTTCCAGGCAGTCAAGCAATGCTTCATAACCGGGGGTATGTCCTCGTTTTCCTTCCGTCTTTCCATGGCCAAATTGATCGTATGCGAGCACCGCATATCCCGACGCTACAAGTTCCGGAATTACAAACGATTGATACCTTGATGAGTGTTCTCCCATTCCGTGAACCAGTACCACGCATGCTTTTGCATTATCTGTTTTCCAATACTGCCCGAACATTTTTTTATCCCAGCAGGAAACCGAAAATTCTGTATGTTTTGTTTTCATTTTCACAGTGGTTTGAAACTACGATATTTTCTGCGAAACTCCTAAAACCTCTCGCATGGCTTTTGCCTTAATAAGGCATTCTTCATATTCTTTTTCCGGAACGGACGCAGCGGTAATGGCTCCCCCAACCGAATACGACACGTATTTGTTTCTGGCATTGTAAAAAATACTTCGTATTACCACACTAAAATCAAAATCTCCACCAGGAGTAAAATATCCAACTGCTCCACTGTACAAACCGCGTTTGCTTTCCTCCAGCTCCTCAATAATTTTCATAGCCGAGATTTTTGGTGCTCCGGTCATACTTCCCATTGGGAATGAATCTTTAATAATGGTGACCGGCGATACCGATTCGTCTATTCTGGAAGTAACCGTAGAAATAAGTTGATGTACCTGCTTGAAAGTGTACACCTTACAAAGCTCTTCAACCTTAACACTTCCTTTTACGGCGTGTCGAGACAGATCGTTCCGAACCAAATCGACGATCATTATATTTTCTGATCTTTCTTTAGGGTCATGCTCCAACCCTTTTTTTAACCGAAGATCTTCCTCCGGATCAAATGATCTCCCGGCCGTGCCTTTAATTGGTTGTGTTATAATCTTATTGCCTTCTTTCCTCAGGTATCTTTCCGGCGAGGCAGACATCATATAACGATCGTCTGTTTTTACATAAGCTGCAAAGGGTGGTTGCGAGATCTGATTTAACTGTTTGTATACCGTTAAAGGGTACAGAAGTACATCTTCCGCATAAAATTCCTGGCAAAAATTAGCCTCATAAATATCTCCCCGATGAATGTACTCCAGTAAGCTCTGTACTTTCTTAAAATACTCATCTTTGTGAATTCTCAGTTTAATTTTAACCGGGCTCACAGGAGGAGTAGCATTTTTTTGATTTGTTTTGCCGTACAATAGGTCAAGATCTTCCGTTATGTCTTCCTCAACCATTCGTAAGTAATGAAAATGCAGGGTATTTCCCTTTAAAAAAATAATTTTCTTGGGCTGAAAGAAAAACAACTCGGGGAATTTAAGCATGTCAATATTCTCCGATTTTAAGGCTTCAATATCGTTCTTTAAATCATAGGAAAGATACCCGAACAACCAATCTCCGATGGTAGATTGATACGATTCCAAATCGTCAAAGGCGTTGAAGGCATCTGTTTTCAGAGACGTTAATGCATCTACCGCTAAAACCGCATCAAAGTCGGAATGCGATTGTTGATAATCATTACTGTCAAACCACATCGCCTCATGGAAGTTTTCCGACCAGTTCAGTAAGCTGTCTTTTATTTCGGAGGTACTGTACTTTTGTACCTTAAACGATCTAACTACGCGCAAGTATTCAATATTAAGCGCATAAATATACTAAAGAAAAATACGTTACTAAATAGATACAAGTGCTTATACCTGACAAATTATTTATTATCATGTATTTCAATACAATTAAAATTTGCATAATTTCGCACCCTTAAACATCCAAACTAACTGGTTTTTAAGTATATATATAAACTTTATTAGATGACGCAACAATCTTTCCGTCTGTATTTTGTAGATGCCATGCGTGCCTGGGCCATTCTTATGATGCTACAGGGACATTTTATAGATGGGCTGTTAGACCCTGTTTTCAGGGATCCTTCTAATTCGGTATTTGTTATCTGGAAGTATTTCAGAGGTATTACGGCTCCGGTTTTCTTTACCGTATCGGGCTTTATTTTTACGTTTCTATTAATTAAAAATGGATTAAAAGGCTGGGATAACCCCAGAGTTAAAAAAGGGATTCGGCGTGGATTACAACTCGTTTTAATAGGGTATTTGTTACGCCTTAATGTTTTCGGACTCTTTTCGGGTCAGCTGTACGATTCTTTCTATTTGGTTGACGTATTGCATTGTATTGGTTTATCCATATTGTTTCTTATTGGGATTTTTCTCTATGCCTCCCGTAAAAAAAATTATGTATTTCCCACGGTTCTTATAGTTTCCAGTGTATTTATTTTCTTATTGGAACCGGCCTATAAAAACTTGCCATTAGCTTTTCTTCCCGATACCATTGCGAATTACTTCACCAAAGCAAACGGATCTGTTTTCACTATTTTTCCATGGTTTGGATATGCATCGTTCGGAGCATTTTTGTCTGTACTCTTTACCCGATATAAAAACGTGAAGCATCTCTATATCTATGCTATTGGAATAAGTTTAATGTGCGGACTGGGATTGATATTTTATTCTTCGGCTTTTTTCCTAAAATTGTTCAGCCTTACCGGAGTTCAGGTTTTTGCTGATGTGTTTAATAATAATTACTTATTTATTCGCTTGGGTGATGTGCTTTGTGTTTTTGCCGTTTTTATGATTTTACGCAGTTTTTTAACCTCCCGGACTATCTTAAAAATAGGTTCTAATACGCTGTCAATTTACGTAATTCACTTCATTATACTGTATGGAAGTTTTACAGGCCTGGGGCTATATAAATATTTTCATCATCAATTAGTTCCGGAAATCGTAATCCCCGGAGCGTTTGTTTTTATTGTAATAACTACTTTTCTTTCCTTACAATATGCCAAGCACGAGGTTGTAATAAAAAGTGCATTGCGAAAAGTTGGACAGGAAATCTTATTGCAGCTTATCGCTTTTTTCTTTGGGCTTTTCAACCAGTTGTCAAAGGCAAAAAACCGATTGGCACTGGTTTTCAGAAAGGTTAAATAAAAAAGCCCGGCAAAAATTGCCAGGCTTATCGAATAATTCGTTTCAAAGCATCCCTTATATATGTAACGGCCTATTTTCTGTGGCTGCCAGGGCAGCTTCTTTTATAGCCTCGGTAAAGGTTGGATGTGCGTGCGACATACGCGATATATCTTCGGCAGATGCCCTGTACTCCATTGCTACCACCGCTTCAGCAATCATATCAGCGGCTCGCGCGCCTACCATATGGATTCCGAGGATTTCATCGGTGTTCTTATCGGCGAGTATTTTTACAAAACCGTCTGTATCCATACTGGCACGACTTCTTCCCAGAGCCCGCATAGGAAACTGTCCTGCTTTATAGGCAATGCCCTCTTCTTTTAATGCCTCTTCCGTTTTACCTACCGCGGCTACTTCGGGCCAGGTATATACTACTCCGGGAATTAAATTATAATCTATGTGAGGCTTTTGCCCTGCAAGTTTTTCCGCTACAAAAACGCCTTCTTCCTCCGCTTTATGTGCCAGCATGGCTCCTTTTATTACATCACCAATAGCATATATATTTGGAATACTTGTTTGAAGATCATGGTTAACCTCTACCTGCCCTCGTTCATTAATTTTAATGCCAACAGCTTCGGCATTAAGTCCATCCGTATACGGGCGTCGCCCTACGGAAACAAGACAATAATCACCGTCAAAAGTAACTTCCTGACCTTTTTTATCATCGGCTTTGATCGTGACTTTTTTTCCTTTCCGAGTCACTTCCTTAACCTTATGGCTCGTATAAAATTTTATTCCCTGTTTTTTCAAAACCTTGGTTAATTCCTTAGATAAGCCTGCATCCATTCCCGGTATAATTCTATCCATATACTCTACAACCGAAACCCGGGCTCCCAAACGTTTGTATACCTGCCCTAGTTCCAGGCCTATTACACCACCTCCAATAACTACCATATGTTCCGGAACTTCTTTTAATTTCAAAGCCTCCGTAGAGGTAATTATTCGCTCTTTATCAATTTGTATAAAAGGCAAACTGGATGGCTTGGATCCGGTTGCTATAATAGAATTTTTAGCTTCAATGGTTGTCGATGTGCCATCTTTCTTAAGAATATCTATATGAGTTGCATCTTTAAAAGATCCCATTCCATGGTATACATCAATCTTATTTTTTTTCATCAAAAAATCTATACCGCCCGTAGTTTGATCAACCACAGCTTGTTTTCTGGCAATCATTTTCTCCAAATTCACTTTAATTTCTCCGGAGATATCAATTCCATGGGCTTCAAAATGCTTGATTGCGTCCTCGTAATGATGCGAAGAATCCAATAATGCCTTTGAGGGAATACAACCTACATTCAGGCAAGTCCCTCCCAGTGTGGCATATTTTTCTACTATTGCGGTTTTCATTCCCAGCTGTGCACAGCGGATTGCTGCTACATATCCTCCGGGTCCGGAGCCAATTATGGCTACATCGTATGTACTCATGTAATGATTTTTGAAGTCTGTTTTCTAATTCACAACAAAAGTACAAATGTTTTATAGTTGTACAATCAGTATTAAGCGCTTTTACCTTAATCCCGATAAACCTATATTTCAATCCAGTATCTCCAGTGCTTTTTTTCTAACCAAAGCCAGATCGATTACGTTTAGCTCATTAGCCGTTGTTATTTTTCGAAACCATTGGTTTGCTGTTTCCTGTTTTCCTAACTTCTTCCATATAGAACCATATATATACTGATGATAACTATTTTCCAGGTTTGACATTTCCATAACCGCTAAGGCCTCCTCCGGTTTGTTTTGATGCATTAGTATTTTGGAAAGGAGCACCCTGTACAGATCGTTCTCTTTGTCACCTTTACTAGCTTTATACAGGGCAAGCGTCTTATACGCTTGATCCGTATTTCCTTTGAGAAAATAAGCATACGCCTTATAATATGTACCAAAATCCTTAACATTTTTAAGGGTATTGGCATTAGTTGAATTGTTGGAAACATAGCTGTTCCAACGCTCGTACTCTTTTAATCCGCTCTCCCAATCCCTCATTTCAAAGTACAATCGAGTCTTCCTGAGAAAGGCATAATACGCATGAAAGAAAGGCTCATGAGTGGTGGTTTTGTTTATGCCCATTTGTTTCTGGCACTCCAGCACATGAATAGCTTCACTTAGTTTTCCTTCGTCAATATAAGAAACCACTAACGATCTCCAGGTATGTCTAAATTGATAGTCGGTTAAATTATTTACCGACTCGAGTTTTTTGTGAAACTCCCTGGCCTCCGTATAGCGATTCAGAAAATTTAAGTTAGCCACCGTTCCCATAATTGCCCATGGGAATTTTGAATCTATTTCCAATACCCTGGCATAAGCCTCTATCGATGCTTCATAATTACCCTCTCTCATAAGGATTTCGGCATAGGTATCATACGGATTTAACTGGTCAGGGAGTAATTCTATATTTTTAGAGGCCATTTTTTTAGCCATTTCAAAGTTTTTTTTCTCCAGATATACATAGGCTAAATCGTTATACGCTTTTGTAAAATCAGGTTTGATATCAACAGCTCCTGACAGATACTTAATGGCATTATCATAATCGTTATTCCCGTGATGATAATTAATATATCCAAATAAATAATTGGCATTTTCATCTTTCGGATATGCCTTAACCAGGCTTTCAAAAAAAGAAAACTCCTTACTGCTGTCTCCGGTTCCGTAAAATGCATTTCTCGCTAATATCCACAGGCGTTCCCCTTCCGAGATATTATCTATTTGGGTCATGGCTGCGGCAATTAACTTCCTTCTTTTATCGTAATTACCGGAAAGCATTCCCCTTTTCAGCGATGCCATTGCAAAAGCAGCATCCAGTTGTATGGCTTTATCCAGTAATATTTTAGCACTATCTAACTTATTGAGATTCTCATAGGAAAGAGCTTTAATAAAAAAGTTTCGTGCTTTATCCGATACTGTGGTTAAAGGTATTTTTTTTGAATCTTTTTCTGCCAACTTCCCGCTGGAAGAGCATGCGCTTAAACAAATAGTAACTGTTAGAACCAGGAACAAACGATTAATGTGTGTCATTTTAAAAAAGTCTTTGAATATTTGATTATGAAAATTTGATTTTCGGTAAAGGGAAGTCTCGGAGTGGCAGCATTTCTGTCGGTATAAGCATTGTGATTATATACCATATACAAATCGGTTCCCTCCTGCATATTATATCTAAATCGGATATTTAGCCCTATTTTATCCGTCCTTGTGTCATACTGAAAATAGGTATTCAGCGAGGATTTAGGTGAAAAATTAAACTTAACCCTGGTAAAATAACGGCTCAGGTTCAAGTTTCGGGATCCGGCTGAAACATAGCTCTGGGGAAATCGAAGTTGATTAAAGGTTCCGCCCATTTCGGTTTTAAGCTGTTTGCTTACATCGTATGAAACATTCAGAGCGGTGGTAAACTGATTTCCTCCGTAAAATTCTCCAAACTCGGTATCCAGGATAATTTTATAAGCTCTTGCATTTCCGGATGAAAAAACGGGGTTTAGCTTCCACATACGATACGAACCCTGTGGGATGGAAATATTATCTGAAAAATTCCATGTCTGATATAAATGGTCCTCCTGATATATCGGGAAAAACATCGTAAACCGGGAGCCTTTTTTATGTATGGCCGTCAGGTATATATTCGTTTGAAAAAACTCGGGCTTTCCATTGGATGAAAGCCAGTATTTGGTAAAGTAATGGCCTATTGTTATAAATCGTAAAAACCGGGATTGCGTATATGTTTTTCGCCATCCGTTGTTGAATGTAAGTCTTTTTGTATTAGGCCTCGAAACAAAGCCCAGCTCAGGGTTAAAGTGTTCTGTATACTCCCTGAATCTGTAGTTAACTCCAAACCCATTAGGTTTAAACGTATTGAGTGACAAACCGTACATAGGTTTCCAGTTTCCTGTAAGCTTATCAAAGGTTACACCTGCGGTAAACTGAGTCCTGATAATATCGGTAAACCGAATGTTTGCATCAAAAGCCACCAAATGATTATTGTTATCTTTTCCCAAAATATTGGTGTTGATAACTCCTATATTCGATCCGTTATTTAAAAGCGGCCACCGGGCTCTTGCCACACTCATATTCTTGCTTTCCGTTAAACCATCTACCTTATGTGTTTGCATACTGAGTAATCCATATTGCCATTTTTGTTCGTTTTGGATATACCGAACTCCGCCAATTATGGGTACCGGGGTGCCCTCCTGAATACCTATTCTTCTGGAATGGAATAATCTGTGGTTAAAATGGCTGGAATTAAATAAATCGGCATTTTCCAGAAAAAAGACTCTTTTTTCCGGAAGAAAAATAGGAAACCTGGATATATTCACTACTCGGTCGTCTGCTTCCACTTCGGCAAAATCTGTATTTAAAGTAAAGTCGAATGTCTGGCTGGGGGTTGGCTTGTATTTAACGTCAATTCCCAAATTACTCAGTATTTTATCGAAGGTTTCGCTGTTGCTATACTTTTTTCGTTCCAAAAACCTCGTTGCTCTCAAATACCCGGTTTCTGATGCATTCAAGCGATTTTCCGAAATGACATTTGCTTTAACATAAGGGGTAATATACAGGGGTTTGGTAGCGGGAAGTCCTGTAAATTGAATCTCCCTGGCATTGCTAAAATGATAAAGAGGAGAAACCACTTCCGTATTGTTTAACGGAGCCACTAAAAGTTCTCCTTTTAGCTTATAGTTTATCACCGCTTTTATACGCATGGTATTTTCCTCCGCTTCGCGAAACCGCAGGGAAGAAAAAGGAATTCGCATTTCGCAACTCCAACCGTAAGAATTCAACGAAGTTTTTACATCCCAAAAGGTATTCCAGGACATATTAAACTCTTCTCCATTTCTACTTACCTCAAAATCCTGCCTTGTTCCTAAAGGATTTGTTCTGAAAACCAGTGCATTGGTCTTATCGTTATAGGTATCCAGATGTATTTCAAAATAATCGTCCTTTGCCTGTGGTACGTCCCGTTCCAGCATGGTGGCAAATATTTGCGACGGATCGGAAAAATGTATAGCAGCGGCTACGTACAAATAGTTCCTGTTATAAAAGATTTTAACCTCTGAAGCTTCCGATGGAGTTCCTCCCAAATCCGGTTCTAACTGTTTAAAATCGCGAAGTATAAAAGCCGAACTCCAAACGGGTTCATCAGGCCTACCATCCAGCTGTATTTCTCCATTAATATTAGGAATCCGGTTTGCTTCCTGAGTAAACCCTGATATACAACCCAGTAAGAGTATCCAAATCAGGGTATTGCTTCTAGTTTTATTCAACGTATCTTTTTTTTAATTAACAGGTCTTTCCGTTACTTATTCACTAAACTATTCCAAATCTCATCCTCGCAAATGCGTTTTTATTTAATCCCCCTTGTTTTTTATGCATAACTTAACAGCTTATATGTCCGTGTAATTCACATAAAAAAAAGGAGGTTACACATAAAAGTGTAGTTTTGAGATCACGTTAAAAAACAAAACAAATAGTTTTGTTAGTTATGAAAAGGGTAAGTATTTGGTTTCACATAGGGTTTTGGGTAATTTACACCATTGTTTTCACCATTATTGAAGCCAGTTATAAGGGTGAGTACCGAGAGGCTTTTTTATTTGAACTTATCAATCTGCCTTTGCGTTTAATAGTTGTTTATTTTAACTATTTTGTCTTGTTACCAAAATTTCTGCTGCAAAACAAGACTGTTAAATATTTTGCCTATACACTGCTAACGGTAATTATTGCAGGCTTCTTCCAGCGCATTATTAATTATGAAGTTTTAAATGTGTTACAGCCCGATATGATCGATCACGGTATTTGGCTACCCTACAAATTTTTACATAGCTCAACCGTAATTGCATCACCACTTATTTTTCTCATAGGAATTTCGGTGGTATGGAAAGTTGCCGAGTTACAAAAAAAGACGCAGAGTCTAAGAAATGAAAAACTCCAATCAGAACTCAAATACCTTCGTTCGCAAATCAACCCTCATTTTCTGTTTAATACCTTAAATAATCTCTATGGGCTCTCGCTGGAGAAATCGGAAAAAACCCCGGAACTGATTTTAAAGTTATCCGATTTTTTGAGTTTTTCGCTTTATCAGGCCAACCAAAAATATATTCCATTGGAAAAAGAGATCGCTCTGATACGAGATTTTATAGCGTTAGAAAAATCGCGATTTGGCGATCGAATACAGGTAGATTTGGAAATTGAGGAGCGTATTGATAAAATAGCCATTTCTCCACTTATTCTGGTTCCCTTTGTTGAAAACGCTTTTAAGCATAGTTTGAAAGACGAAACCGAAACTGCCCGCATACATATTAAACTTTGGATAGAAGCCGATCATCTCTGCTACAGGGTTTATAATTCTAAACCCAGTGGTGCTATATCGCAGGAACAACAAAATGGGCTGGGGTTGGATAACATAAAGAAAAGATTGGATATACTTTACGGTAAAAATCATACCTTGGAAATACAAAATAGCACAGATCACTACGAGATACTGTTGAAAATTAAGTTGTTATGAAATATAGCTGTATTGTGGTAGATGATGAGCAAACGGCTCGCAGTATTTTAAAAAAATACATTGGGGAAATCGCCTCACTGGAGCTTTTGGGAGACTACAGAAATGCTCTGGAAGCGCTTACTTTCATTGACAAGAATCCGGTAGACATTATATTTCTCGATATCGAAATGCCCAAATTATCGGGTATTAACCTGGCTAAAATAATCGATCGGAAAAGTCATGTGATCTTTACTACGGCGCATCGGGAATTTGCGGTGGAAGGGTTTGAACTTAACGCGGTGGATTATCTGTTAAAGCCTTTTTCTTTCGACAGGTTTTTACAGGCCGTCCAACGGATAATAACTGCCGACAAAAGTAAGGATTCCGAATCGGAAACCGATTATATTTTTTTAAAAATAGGCCGACAAATGGTCAAAGTAAATTTTTCCGATTTATTATTTATTGAAGGGTTAAGCAATTATGTAAAAGTCCACACATCAAAGAAAACACTCGTTTGTTATTATAAACTTACCGAGCTTACCGAACTTTTACCGGACAGATTTGTAAGAGTGCATAAATCGTATATTGTAAATCTGGATAAAATTTCCATTTATACCAGAGAACATGTACAAATAGAAAAGAAGCATATTCCCATAAGTGCCACTTACCGAAACACACTTCTTTCCCGCTTAAAATAAGCTATAAAAAACTACAGTATTATACCCGAAATTTTAATTCCGTTTTTGGTTTCTTCCATTCCCATAGTCACAACAATATCTTCCTGGAAAACAATCGTTATTTCATCGCCCGAAACAGTTATTCCACTAACTTTTTTATCACTTAATTCTTTGTGAATTTGGGAAAACATCTTCATATGTCCGTCCATAGAAGTTATATTTTGAAACTCTTGTGTTGTTTGGTTCAGGATAAAATTTTGCCATTCGGAAGCATCATTCTTTACGATGGCTGCTATAAAAGAATCGGCCAGTGAAGTTGCTGCAGTTTCAGTAAATACTTCACTATCTTCACGGGTCGGGATCATTCGGGGTAAATAATCCGGCTCTCTTATTATGCGAGACAGTTCTCCACACAAGTTGTGATATGATCGCTTGGCGCTATTAGTCATAATAATAAGCGTTATGTTTTCGGTTAAATACCTCCAAAAATCAGCAAAGAAAATCCCGTTTCCGCCATTATGGGCAATTAACTCCGTATTCCTGGATGTCGGAAACACGGCCCACCCGTATCCGTAATAGGAATTACCGTCTTCATACTCTTTTATATGCTTTTTATAATATTTTGCCTTGGCTTTATCTGATAAGATATCATTTTCCAATAAGGCCTGGTGCCATTTATACATATCTTCCACAGTTGATAAAATACCTCCGTTGCCCTTTAAATGCCAGGTAGGCCCTCTTCGGTCCCACTTTTCAACTGGCGTTCCCCACCGGTTGTTATTTCTGTAGCCAACAGCAATCTCACCTGAACTATAATCCGGAACCTGGTAACCCGTTTTATACATGCCGGCAGGTTTCCACAGGTTTTTAAACAAATACGCTTCATAAGAAACACCCGAAACCTTTTCAATAATCATAGCCAATAGCGTATAGCCCACATTCGAATATTCATAGGCTTCACCGGGTTCAAACAAACGCTTGGTGGTCATAGCCTGCCGGATAAAATTATCTTCCGAGATCCATTCGTAATCATCCCCTATTGCAGCGGGTAATCCCGATGAATGGGTAAGCAGGTGGTGAATGCTAATATCGTTTCTGTGAGTCGGTATTTTTAAATATTTGGAAATGGCATCATCAACCGATAGTTTACCCTGCATTTCCAGTTTCAGAATCGCAGCTCCGGTAAATTGTTTGGTAATCGACCCAATGTCGAATACCGTGGTGGCGGTATTCTTTATTCCCGCTTCCGTATCTGCGTATCCCAACCCTCTTACTACCAAAGGCGTTCCCTGAGATGCTATTAATACGCTTCCGTTAAACCCGTTTTCCTCCAGTTGATTTAAATAACTGTTTAATTTACGCTCTAACTTTGATTTATCTTGCTGGCCGCATGCATACAGGTTCATTGCCAAAGCCAATACTAGAAATAGTCCTTTTTTCATAGTTTCATAATTTTAATTCGAGCTCAAAACTAAGCGGGGAAAAAAATCCATTCAAAAAAAAGTTATGAAGTTGCAAAACCAAGGTAGCACCTTAAAAAAAATGCGGTTCGTCACATTTCAGGGTTCGTTTATAACAAAACCGTTCCATTTGTTATTTCGCGTTTTTTTTCGCTGTACTTTTATTCCCATTGAAGATCATATATGAAGCGATTAGTTGAAATCATTATTAATATTTTATTCTGGGCTATCAGTGGTTATATAATTTTTACCGCTATTAGTCCAAAGCAAATAGAAATAGAGGAAATAAATGGGGTACGAAATGTCCGGTATCTTTTTGATAGGGCTTCGGTTTTAAGCACTTTGCTCGGCCTGGGGATAAAAGCCGGGTTATACTATTTTAATGTGTACTTCTTATCCCGATATCTCTTCAAAAATAAAATAGGCGTTTACCTGCTTGCTCTTTTAAGTGCATCTGTGGTTGCCATAGGGTTGGAAACCATAAAGATCGCTCTTATTTTCGGATTGGACTTTTATGATTTGGAAAGCATTATGATGCAATTGGGAACCTATGTGTTTTTTGTGGGGATCTCATTTGTACATATCATGATTCTGAGGTGGCGAAAAGAGGAAGCCATTAAACAACAACTCCGTGAGGAAAACCTCACCGCAGAACTAAAATTGCTCAAATCGCAGATAAATCCGCATTTTCTCTTTAATGCCCTGAACAACCTGATGTCTATTGCGGTTCGGAACGGGCAAACTGAGGTTTCCTCGGGAATTGAGGAACTGTCTGACATGCTGCGTTTTTTACTTTACGATATGAGTGCTGAAAAGATTCCTGTTTCCAAAGAAATCGAATTTATTGAGAATTATATTAATCTCAACGAACTGCGATTTGATAAAAACGATCCTATTCAGATCTCGTTTAACATCCGGGGAGATCACAAAAACCTTCCTGTATCGCCGGCCTTGTTTATTCCTCTGGTGGAAAATGCATTTAAACACGGAATTGATATCTATCGGCCTTCGTTTGTTACAATGGCTTTGGATATATCTTCCGAAAAAAGAGTATCTTTTAGCTGTACCAATTCGGTACACAACACTTCGGAACCGGGTAAAAACAATAAGAATAATTCCGGGGTAGGTCTTCAAAATGTAAAACGCAGGCTTGATATTTTATATCCGGATAGGCACCATTTATATTTGGCGAATACCGATCACCAGTACGAAGTTAAACTAACCTTAGAGGTATCATGCTGAATGCTGTTATTATTGACGACGAACCCAGGGCAATCGATTTGATAGAAAGCTACTGCAAGCGCATCCCGGAGTTATTTTGTATGGCCAGTTTCCGGGATCCTGTTAATGCGATTACATTTATTGAAAAAAATCTTCCGGATCTGGTTTTTCTCGATATTAACATGCCCAGGTTATCCGGGGTTCAGTTGGCAAAAATCATCCCTGCCAACTGCCGCATTATTTTCACGACCGCCTATAGCGAATATGCCGTGGAAAGCTATCATCTGGAAGCTACAGATTATCTTCTAAAGCCCATTAGTTTTGAAAGAATGTTACAGGCGGTTAAAAAGGCAAAAAAGCTTATTTCACAGGAAACTATCATGCAAAAAGCTCCGGAAAAAGAAATGCTTGTCATTAAAAGCGGATATCAGGTGTATCAAATACCGATTAACGAAATTTTATTTCTGGAAAAAGAGGGTAATTATATCACCTACACCACCGTTGAACAGTCAGTTTTGGCCCGGGAAAGTATAGGAGAAGCGCTTAACAGGCTTCCTGAATCCTTTATCAGGGTACATAAATCATATATAGTAAATATACATAAGGTAAAACTACTGGATGGAAAGTTCGTTCATTTAGGTAAGAACAAAGTTCCTATCAGCAAGCGCTATATAAAAAAAGTAAAGGACATACTGAATGCTATGGGTTAGTTTCCTGCAGCAATATAGCCGTAGAGTGTTTTACCTCCCCGATCACAAAGGTGCTATGTGTATTTCCAATATGATTTAATCCGGTTAGCTTATCAACCATAAACGTCCTGTAAGCATCCATATCGCTTACTACCACTTTAAGAATATAATCGTAATCTCCGCTTATATGATAGCATTCCAAAACTTCGTTCAGTGTAACAACTTCCCGTTCAAAATGAGCCACATTTTCCCGGGTATGCTGCACCAGACGCACATGGCAAAAGGCAACGAAAGGCCGGTTTACCTTCTTGTTATCAATCATTGCCACATACTTTTTAACAATCCCTTCTTTTTCCAGTTTCTTAACCCTTTCGTAAATCGCGGTTACAGAAAGATTTAATTGCCCTGACAATTCTTTATGTGTTTGTCTGCAATCGTGTTGTAGTAACTCCAGTAATTTATAATCGGTTTTATCCAGTTTCATTTCGAATGTTTTTCTATGAAAATGATCTCAATAAGATATAATCTGTAAATTAATCTACAAAATAACAAAAAATAGATTTATTTTCTAAACATAACATTTATCATTGATTAATAATCTATTTGTTTAGATATTTGATAAAAATTCATGCTATGAAATTCAAACCCGCAAACCGTATTCAAGATTTACAATATTTTGGTGAATTTGGAGGTGTTAACCCTTCCATATCGGACTCCTCCACCTATACATTCCTATCGGCTAAAACCATGTTTGATACTTTTGAAGGAAATACCGAAGGATGCTATTTATATTCGCGACACTCCTCTCCTTCCAATTTGTATTTGGGGGAAGCTCTTGCTGCATTGGAAGGAACCGAAAGTGCTAATGTGACAGCCAGCGGCATGGGGGCCATCACAGCCGTAATTTTACAATTATGCGGGGCCGGAGACCATATTGTTTCCAGCAGAACCGTATACGGAGGCACCTATGCTTTTATGAAAAACTTTCTGCCTAAGCTCAATATCGGTACTTCCTTTGTAAACATCACCGACTTAAAAAAAGTGGAAGCCGTTATTACTCCGGAAACGAAAATGCTGTATTGCGAAAGCGTTAGCAATCCTTTACTGGAGATTGCCGATATTAAAGGGTTGTCTGTGCTCGCAGAAAAGTATGGTATTCCCCTGGTGGTCGATAATACTTTTTCCCCGCTAACCGTGGCTCCCGCTCAATTAGGGGCGCATGTGGTAATTCACAGCCTCACCAAGTTTATAAACGGTAGCAGCGATTGTGTTGCAGGTGTTGTTTGCGGATCGTCTGATTTTTGCCTGAGTCTTAAAGACGTCAATGACGGAGCCGCTATGCTTTTAGGATCAACCATGGATAGTTTAAGGGCATCTTCGATTCTTAAAAACCTCAGGACTCTCCATATCAGAATCAAAAAACACAGCGAAAATACATTATACCTTGCTAAAAAGTTTGAAAAAGACGGGCTTCGCGTGGTTTATCCGGGCTTGTCCTCTCATAAGGGGCATTCTTTAATTACTTCGCAAATGAACAAAGAATACGGATACGGTGGAATGATGACGATAGATGTGGGCTCTCTGGAAAAAGCAAACCGGCTTATGGAACTTATGCAAAAGCAAAACCTGGGATATCTGGCTGTTAGCTTAGGGTTTTACAAGACCCTCTTTAGTGCACCGGGAACTTCCACTTCATCAGAAATTCCAACAGAAGAACAAACCGAAATGGGGCTTTCGGACGGTTTGATCCGATTTTCAATTGGGTTGGATAACGACATCGAACTCACCTATCAACGCATGAAGCAATGCATGCAAGACCTTTGTATTATACAACCTGAAGCTACACTTATATAATGAAAAGCCTGAACTGAGTTCAGGCTTTTTCGTATTTGCACATCGTTATGCAAAATTGTATTATTACAAAAAAAATATATGGAAAGCCAGGAAATTAAGCCCAGACAACCTCAGGACGAACGAATTATTGAAAACAGAGAATTAAATATATGGGAAGCATTAATTCCCATAATTGCGTTGGTGGGCATGCTGGCTTTTAATGTATTGGTGGTGTACAAAGACGATGCTTTAAGCGGATCTAATCAATTTGTGCTTTTACTGGGAGCTGCAGTAGCCGCCATTGTTGGCTTCTACAATAAGGTTTCTTATAAACAAATGCTGGATGAGGTGGCCGAGAATGTGAAATCAACCACCGGAGCTCTGCTTATTTTATTAATGGTAGGAGCACTTGCTGGTACCTGGTTGATCAGCGGCATTATTCCTACCATGATTTATTATGGGTTACAAATTCTGAATCCCACCTTCTTTCTGGCCGCCTGCGTTATTATTTGTGCTATTATTTCCATAGCAACCGGTAGCAGCTGGACTACATCGGCAACGGTGGGGATTGCTCTTATAGGTATCGGAGATGCCCTGGGAATCTCTCTGGGTATGACAGCAGGTGCTGTGCTTTCCGGTGCTTATTTTGGAGATAAAATGTCTCCTTTAAGCGATACTACCAATCTGGCACCTGCAATGGCCGGAACCGATTTGTTTACCCATATCAGGTATATGTCGCTTACCACGGTTCCTACCATTGTTGTTACCCTGGTTATTTTTATTATTATCGGGTTGTCTTTAGATACTTCTGCGGCTCCGGATACCAGCTCCTTATTAACTTCGATTAATGAAGCATTTACCATCTCTCCGTGGCTCTTTATAGTACCACTGGTGGTTATTGTTATGATTGTTCGAAAAACACCACCTTTAGTTGCACTTTTAATAGGAACTCTTTTAGGGGCGGTTTTTGCCGTTATTTTCCAGCCGGAAATCGTGGCGAGAATAGCCGGTAGCGATACGCTTACCTTCAAATCGGCATACCGCGGAGTCATGGATGCTATTACGGTTGACGTAAGCATTCCTACCAGTAATGAAAAACTTAACGATTTGTTTTCCTCGGGTGGTATGTCGGGAATGTTAGGTACTATTTGGTTAATTATATGTGCTATGGTATTTGGTGGTGTTATGGATGCTATCGGTGCATTGTCCAGAATCAGTAAAGCACTTTTAAGTCTGTTCGATTCCGTTTTCGGGTTGTTTGCCAGCACCGTTGCAAGCTGCCTGGCTCTTAATATTACAGCATCAGACCAGTATTTAGCCATTGTGGTTCCGGGAAAAATGTATGCTCAGGCCTATAAAGATAAAGGCTTGGCCCCTGAAAACCTCAGTAGAACTCTGGAAGATTCCGGTACGGTAACCTCGGTGCTTATTCCGTGGAATACGTGCGGCGCCTACCAGGCCGGGGTATTGGGTGTTGATACTTTATCGTATGCGGGATACGCTTTTTTTAATTATCTAAGCCCGTTTACTACGCTGCTCTTTGCAGCTTTAAACATTAAAATTAGGCAGTTAAATTCCAAATGAATTATTCTAATCTATTTTAGCTTTTTATTGCATTTTATCTAATGTTCATCTATTTACCTTGCATTATTCTATAGAAAAACATAGAATTACTACATGTATATGTTTCCTCTATTAATTAATAAATTATTATAATTTCTATTAATAGGAACCTCAGTGTTTTATTAATAATTTTGTAGGAAATAATAATTTATAAATCTTTTAATATAATGGCAATAGTTGGTAAAAAATTTCCAAGCATTCATGTGGATGCTATGAATGAAATGGGTGATACATTTAAAATCAATGTATTGGAAGAAGCAGTTAACAATAATAAAAAAGTGTTACTTTTCTGGTATCCCAAAGATTTTACATTTGTATGTCCTACGGAATTACATGCTTTTCAGGAAGCACTTCCGGAATTTGAAAAACGCAATACTTTGGTTGTTGGAGCTTCCTGTGATACGGCTGAAGTACATTTTGCATGGTTAAATACATCAAAAGACAATGGCGGTATCGAAGGAGTTACATATCCGTTATTGGCGGATAGCAATCGTAACCTGGCCAATATGCTGAGAATTCTCGATATACAATCTGAAACTTATAATGAAGAAACTGATTCTTTTATTTACGAAGGAGATAATGTGACTTACAGAGCCACCTACCTGATAGATGAAGAAGGAACTGTTTTTCACGAAGGTATAAACCATATGCCTGTAGGAAGAAATGTTAGTGAATTTCTACGTATGATCGACGCATATACACATGTTCAAAAACATGGAGAGGTTTGTCCCGCCAACTGGGAAGAAGGTAAAGATGCTATGAAAGCCAATAGAAGCGGGGTTGCTGAATATTTAAGCTCTCACTAAATGATTACGGAATTAGCACAAGACAATCTCAGAGAAATTGTTGATAATCATACAAAAGTATTTGTACAGTTTTCGGCTGGTTGGTGTGGCAATTGCCGGATTATGAAGCCTAAGTTTAAAAAAATCGCTTCGGAGACAAAGGATTCTACCTTTATTGTTGTGGATGCTGAAAAATTTCCGGAATCCCGGAAGCTGGCGAATGTTGATAATCTCCCCACCTTTGCAGCCTTTAAAGATGGAAAATTCATAGATCAGGTTCAAACCAACAAATATGATGTTTTAAAAGATTTTGTCTATGAGGTTACCGCTAATTAAACACATTATTGGCTTCATAGAAGAAAATGATGCAGATTATGTTTTGGAAACTATTGAAACCCTCGAAGCTATTTCCGAAGCTTCATCTGTCAAGGATGAAGAATTGGATGTATTAGGCGAATTAATTTCTAATATGTATGGTGCTCTGGAGGTTCAAAAACAAATAAAGGAAGGTGTTTCAAAAAAAGAAGCATTAAATGATTTTATGAAACGAGTTACCGGAGCAATTAGCTAAACGCTCTGCCGTTATTACTATATAAAACCTCCCGCTTGAAAAACAATCCGGGAGGTTTTTTCTTGAAACTCAAAGGAATTTGGCGAATATTTTTAATTTTACGTAAAACACTTATTTATGGCTCGTGTAACACTTAAGGGAAATACTATTAATACTTCAGGGAAACTTCCCGAAGTAGGAAGCAGTGCTCCCGATTTCACCCTCGTGAGAAACGATCTTTCCGAGGCTTCATTACAGGACTTTACCGGAAATACTCTGATCCTTAATATTTTTCCGAGTATTGATACCGGTACTTGCGCTACCTCCACGCGCACTTTTAATAAACTGGCTGGTAAACTAAAACAAACTGCCGTACTTTGTATTTCCAGGGACCTCCCTTTTGCCCAGGCTCGTTTCTGTGGTGCGGAGGGATTGGATAATGTGATTATGCTCTCCGATTTTCAAACCGGTGCCTTTGGGAAATCGTATGGTTTGGATATACTTGACGGCCCTTTAAAGGGATTACACTCAAGGGCTATTGTGGTAATAAATAAAAAAGGAAATATCATATACACCGAACAGGTTCCCGAAATAGTTGATGAACCGGATTATGACAGCGCTTTGAAAGCTATAATATAATGTATTATGAATGAAAAGAAGTCATTTCTGGAGGGAAGAATCAGAAGTATAGGATATGCCCTTAAAGGAGCTTTATTGTTAATAAGAACGGAAGCCAGTATTAAGGTGCAGGTTTTTTTTGCTTTACTGGCAATAGCCGCCGGCTTTTATTTTGAAATAAGTACTGTGGAATGGATGATACAAGTCATGGCCATTTCGCTTGTACTCGCTGTGGAAGGTATGAATACGGCTCTCGAAAAATTATCGGATTATGTGCAACCGGAATTTCATAATAAAATAGGTTTTATTAAAGATATTGCTGCTGGAGCAGTTTTTTATACTGCAATCGGAGCCTTTATAGTAGGGTGTTTAATTTATGTGCCCAAAGTTTTTTAATCTCTCTGCGGCTGTAAAAATCCTTAATTTGTATTTTTGTGGCAAATCCGGCAAATGCTGATGGCAAAAAAAAAGAAACCAAAAAGTACCAAAACCAAATCCTCTAAGCCTGTTTCATTAAGGCCTACCAAGCAACATAGCGTTATTTTGGGAACGCTTCTGGTTCTTATCAGCATTGCATTATGTGTTGCTTTTATATCGTTTTTCTTTAGCTGGCAGGAAGACCAAAGTATTCTTACGGAATTAGGGAATCGGAATCTGGAAGCTAAAAACTGGCTGAAAAAGTTCGGTGCAGGCATAAGCCATTCGCTTATTCATCAGGGTTTCGGGATAGCGTCGTTTATTCTTGTTTTTTTACTGGGGATAACCGGATTGTACTTCTTTTTGAACATTCCCAAAAAACCCCTGATCGGCAAATGGTTTTGGGGAAGTATTGCTACCGTATGGCTCGCAGCTTTTTTTGGTTTTTTTCAAGAGAAATTCCCATTGCTGGGTGGTGTGGTAGGTTTTGAAATAAACGATTTTCTTCAGGATTATATCGGAAAAATCGGGGTGGTACTCCTCCTCCTCTTCCTACTGATAAGTTATCTGACCATTCGGTTAAAACTCACACCCGATCAAATAGGTAAAACTGCCGGTAATACCTGGAAAAATGTCCTGGGATCATTTACCGCAGCTCCTGCTTCTAAAGAAGAACAGGAACCAACCGATCCGGCTTCAGAAGATAATAACGATTCCGATCCTGACATACCTAACGAAGTTACTTTTACCGATGTAAAGGAAGCTCATCAGAAACTACCGGATACAAAAACTTCTCCCTCCAACACCTTCGATGATTTATTAATTAAATCGGAAGAACTTACTATGGAAATAGAGAACGTGGTGGAAGAAGAAACTTCCGATGATAATCTGGCCGCTGCTATTGTTAAAGATTTTGGTGAGTTTGACCCGACACTGGAGCTTAGCAACTACAAATCTCCCACATTGGAGTTATTAAGCGATCACGGTGTAAAAGGAGGAATTACCATTGACCAGCAGGAACTGGAAGAAAACAAAAATCGAATCGTACAGACTCTCAAGCACTATAAAATTGATATTTCCCAGATAAAAGCCACTATAGGTCCTACGGTTACGTTATACGAAATTGTACCTGCAGCGGGTATACGAATATCTAAAATCAAAAACCTGGAAGACGATATTGCCTTGTCGCTTTCTGCTCTGGGTATTCGAATTATAGCTCCTATTCCCGGAAAAGGAACTATCGGGATTGAGGTACCCAATAAGAAAGCAACCATTGTTTCCATGCGATCGGTAATTAATTCGCAAAAATTTCAGAATGCAGAAATGGAACTCCCCATAGCCCTGGGTAAAACCATCAGTAATGAAACTTTTGTTGTGGATCTGGCTAAAATGCCTCACTTACTAATGGCCGGTGCTACCGGACAAGGAAAATCGGTAGGACTCAATGCAATTTTAACCTCCCTGCTGTATAAAAAACACCCTGCAGAAGTAAAATTTGTTTTGGTTGACCCGAAAAAGGTTGAACTGACCTTATTTAACAAAATTGAAAGACATTTCCTGGCTAAACTTCCGGATACGGAGGAAGCTATTATTACCGATAATACCAAGGTGATTAATACCCTGAATTCGCTTTGCATTGAAATGGACAATCGCTATGAGCTGCTTAAAAATGCCATGGTCCGGAATATAAAAGAGTATAATAATAAATTCAGAGCCAGAAAATTAAATCCAAACGACGGACATAAATTTCTCCCGTATATCATTCTTATTGTTGATGAGTTTGCCGATCTTATTATGACCGCCGGTAAGGAAGTGGAAACACCAATTGCCAGACTCGCACAACTCGCCAGAGCTATTGGAATTCATTTGGTAATAGCCACACAAAGGCCTTCCGTAAATGTTATTACGGGAATTATAAAAGCAAATTTCCCTGCCCGGATTGCTTTTCGCGTTACATCAAAGATCGATTCAAGAACTATTTTAGACACACAGGGTGCCGATCAACTCATAGGCCGGGGAGATATGCTATATACGCAGGGTAACGATCTTATAAGGCTGCAGTGTGCTTTTGTTGATACTCCGGAGGTAGACAAAATAACCGAGTTTATTGGCTCTCAGAGAGCTTACCCTGAAGCGCATCAACTACCCGAGTACGTCGGAGAAGATTCTGGCACAGCTCTTGATATAGGAATAGAGGAACGAGATGTTCTTTTTAATCAGGCGGCCGAAGTAATTGTTTCCGCCCAACAGGGGTCGGCTTCGTTGCTTCAAAGAAAACTGAAGTTAGGGTATAATCGTGCCGGACGTATTATAGATCAGTTGGAAGCTGCCGGTATTGTCGGACCCTTTGAAGGGAGTAAAGCCAGACAGGTATTAATTCCGGACCTCATGGCTTTGGAACAATTTTTAAACAACGAAAAAAATAACATAGAATAATGAAAAAGATTTTACTACTTATTGCAATTTTGGGAAGTTCTTTGTTAAGTGCGCAGAACGCAACAAAGGCTAAAGCTTTGCTCGATGAAGTTTCGGAAAAAGTTAACAGTTACGAAAATATATTCATCGATTTTAAGTACGTTTTACATAATAGTACAGAGAATATCCATCAGGAAACCCGTGGAGACGTTACCATCCAAAAGGACAAATATCGCTTTAATTACCTGGGTGCCACGCAAATATATGATGGAAAAAAAGTATATACCATTGTTCCCGAAAATGAAGAAGTTACCATAGAAGATAAAGATGCCATGGAAGATGGCACTATTACTCCTTCTAAAATGCTTACTTTTTATAAAGAAGGTTATAAATACAGCTGGGACCTGCTTCAGAATGTAAAAGGGAGAAAAATTCAGTATGTCAAACTAACCCCAATAGATAGTCATGCCGAAGTAAAGAGTATTCTTCTGGGAATAGATGCACAAACCAAACACATTTATAACCTGATTGAAACAGGAGCTAATGGCACAAAAACCACGATTACTGTTAATTCTTTTAAAACAAATCAGCCTGTTTCAAAATCCTTGTTTACCTTTAATGCGTCAAAATACGAAGACGACGGATACTACATTATAAGAAATTAAAAGGTTTGAAAATATTAGACCGCTATATTTTATCACGGTTTCTATTTAATTTCATCAGTTCATTCGTGATACTGATGTTTATTTTTATTTTCCAGGCTATTTGGTTTTTTATTGATGAACTCGCAGGTAAAGGCTTGGATCTTGAAATAGTGGGTAAGTTTCTTTTTTATTACTCACCGAATCTTATTCCCAATGTTTTACCGCTAACCGTCTTGCTGGCTTCTATTATGACCTTTGGGAACCTGGCGGAAAACTACGAGTTTGCCGCAATGAAATCGTCGGGTATTTCACTACATCGCGCCATGCGAAGCCTGATTATTTTTATGTTTCTGCTCAGCATTGGAACGTTTTATTTTGCCAATGATATCATTCCCCGGGCCGAATACAAATCTTTTAATCTCAGAAAAAATATTGCCCAGTTAAAACCTGCTCTTGCTATTACCGAAGGGGCTTTTAACGATATTGGAGATGAAATCAACATAAAAGTAAAGGAAAAATACGGTGAAAACGATCGTTTTCTTAAGGATGTGATCATTCATAAGAAATCTAAAAATGGTATCAATACCACCGTAATTCGCGCTAAAACGGGGGAACTCATCAGTAGTAAACACTCCAATTTTTTACAGCTGGTATTAAAAGACGGACAATATCACGAAGATGTTCAATCCAGTTCTCCACGTTCTAAAACCGATTATCCTTTTGCCAAAGCAAAATTTGAACAATATACCATGAATATTGATCTGAGCGGGCTCAACAATGTCAATCTGGAAGAAGAAAAATTCAGTAATTTGTATAAAATGCAAAATGTTAACCAGTTGCGGAGGTCCATTGACTCCATAGGTGTTGACAATGAAAAAAATCTGGATGCATTTCGTACAAATATCTACAACCGGTCCGGAATCGCAACGATGAGCCGGGCTCTGGAAGATATTGATAAAGACAGTCTGTTTGACGCATCGAAAGACGTTTTAAGCCTCTCGGATAAATCCAGACACAGGCAAATAATCAATGTGGCATACAACAACGTGAAAAATGTAAGAAGCACTTTAAACACCAAGAAAGATGATATTTTTAGGCGAAACAAGTTGCTCAACTATCATATTATAGCCCTTCACAGTAAGTTCTCTTTGGCCCTGGCCTGCCTGGTTTTATTTTTTGTTGGAGCACCGTTGGGAGCAATTATCCGGAAAGGTGGAATGGGATTACCCATGGTGATCGCTATTGGCTTATTTCTGAGTTATTACTTCCTGGGAATCTTTACAGGTAATAATGCAAAAAATGGTGGTATGAATCCCGTTATAGCTGCCTGGATTCCTACAGCAATTATGTTGCCTCTCGGAATTATGCTTACCCGCAGAGCTACGGCCGATAAAGGATTTTTCGATCTGGATCTGTTTACAGAGCCCATTACCAAATTCTTTAAAAAAACCGGGAATAGGAAAACTAAGGGTAATAAATAGGTATCTTTGTACAAAATAAATTTGATGGCGCATCACAGTATTATGCAGCAGGCAAAAATTGAGCTCAACACTATAGAAGAGGCTATAGCCGATATAAAAAAAGGGAAGGTCATCATTGTTGTCGATGATGAAAACAGAGAAAATGAAGGCGATTTCATAGCCGCAGCCGAAATGGTTACCCCGGAAATGATCAACTTTATGGCCAAACACGGGCGTGGTTTGATTTGTGCACCCCTTACGGAAAAGAGGTGTAAAGAACTGGATCTGTCTATGATGGTAGAAAACAACACGGTACTTCATCATACCCAATTCACGGTTTCGGTTGATCTTATCGGAAATGGATGTACTACCGGCATATCGGTTCACGATCGTGCCAAGACCATCCAGGCACTTGTAAATAAAGATACCAAACCCCATGACCTGGGGCGTCCGGGACATATATTTCCGCTACGTGCAAAAAACGGCGGCGTGTTAAGGCGTACGGGGCATACCGAGGCCGCTGTGGATTTTGCGCGATTAGCCGGCTTTGAACCTGCCGGGATTCTGGTAGAAATTCTGAACGAAGACGGAACCATGGCCAGGCTGCCACATCTGGTGGAAGTTGCCAAAAAATTTGATCTCAAACTGGTATCTATTGAAGATCTGGTAGCGTATCGTATGCGGCATGATAGTCTTATTGTTAAAAAAGAGATGTTTGATGTTAACACTCGCTTCGGAGCATTTACACTTCATGCCTACCAACAAACTACAAACGATCAACTCCATATAGCCCTTACCAAAGGAGCATGGGATTCCGGCGATCATGTACTCACCCGAATTAACTCGACGCTGGTGAATAATGATATTTTAGGAACCTTGACAAATAATGCCGAACAAAAGCTGGACGATATGTTCAAAACCCTTAACAAAGAAGGAAAAGGAGCTGTTGTATTTATCAATCAGCAAAGTCAGGCTTTTAACCTTTTGAAACGCTTAAGGGGATTGAAAAACAATCAACAAAAAGGCATAATGAAAGCCCCTAAAATAGAAATGGACGTTAAAGATTTTGGAATTGGAGCTCAGATCCTTCACGACCTGGGTATCTCTAAAATCAGATTGATGACCAACTCGCAACAAACCAAGCGCGTAGGAATGATTGGATATGGGTTGGAAATTGTTGATTATGTGGGATATTAAAAAATAAATCATCGGCATAATCCTGTTCTTTATCGGATTTATCTGCTTTTCATCGATTAAAACATACTAAGTAGTATGAAGGGAGTCTGAAATGCTGGGCAAAATTCACTACATTTCCGCATTAACTAACCTTAAATACGTTATGAAAAGTAAATTAGCAGCTGAATTTTTTGGTACCTTCTGGCTGGTTCTGGGGGGATGTGGTAGTGCTGTTCTTGCAGCCGCCTACCCTGAATTGGGCATTGGTTTTGCAGGGGTAGCCCTTGCCTTCGGACTCACAGTCTTAACCATGGCCTATGCCGTAGGACATATTTCAGGAGGACATTTCAATCCTGCCGTTTCCCTTGGTTTATGGGCAGGTGGACGCTTTGACGGAAAAGACCTGTTACCGTATATTGTTTCCCAGGTATTGGGAGGATTGGCAGGTGCCGGGATTTTATACCTTATTGCTTCCGGGAAACCCGGATTTGAATTAGGTGGGTTTGCTGCCAACGGATATGGAGAACATTCGCCCGGAGGATATAGCATGAATGCAGCATTAATCACTGAAATTGTAATGACTTTTTTCTTCCTAATCATCATTATGGGAGCTACTCATAAAAACGCGGCAGGAAAATTTGCCGGTGTAGCCATAGGTTTAGGCCTCACGCTAATACACCTGATAAGTATTCCTGTTACAAACACTTCGGTTAACCCTGCCAGAAGTACCAGTCAGGCAATTTTTGCAGGAGACTGGGCAATGGGCCAACTTTGGCTTTTTTGGGTGGCTCCGATTGTAGGTGCCTTATTAGCGGGATTTTTATATAAAACCCTGTTGGCACCAAACAAATAAAATTAAGCACAAATAGTATCTGCTTAATTTTAAAAGAGGCCGTTTAAACGGCCTCTTTTTCTTTGTATACGGTTTCAATAACTTCTTTGATCCTGAGCGCCCTTGCCCGTACTTCTTCCTCCGGCCAACCTACTTTTATTAATACAGAAAGCGTACGCCCCATCCAATGATCAGACAGTGAAAAATCCTGATTATTGTAATCCGGCATGATCTGCCTTACTTCGTCAGGCAATTTTCCCAAAGATTTTAATTCTTTTAAATGGTCCCATTTCCTTACGTAATGCCAATTATTATCAAACCAGTAAAAACACCCGTCTATTCCGGATTTTGTCAACATTTTTTGAGCTTTACGGGCCCGGCTTTCCGTGGGTAAAAAGAAACTGAGAAAGGAATAATTTTCCTCTCCTCCCTCGGGAACACTCCTAAAAAGAATATTTTCAATTTTTTCCAATTCTTCCCGAATTATGAGATAGTTTCTCTTTTGGATCGCCAGAATCGTATCTAACTTTTCTATTTGTGCAACACCCACAGCAGCATTTAGTTCTGAAATTCTGAAATTATATCCCAAAAAAGGATGATGCTCGGCGCCCCGGTCGTTTCCTGTATGATCATGGCCATGATCGGAATAGTGATCTGCATTTTTAGCATATGCTGCATTATTGGTAATAACAGCACCTCCCTCTCCGCAGGTTATCGTTTTAACATAATCAAAAGAAAAACAGCCTAAATCACCATAGCTTCCCAGAGGTTTTCCTCTGTATGAACCCCCGATAGCCTGACAGGCATCCTCTAATAAAATCAGGTCGTGCTCATTACAAATTTGCTGTAGTTCTTGCAGGTGAGCCATGGAGCCGCACATATGTACAGGCATAATCACTTTGGTTCTCCTGTTAATCGCTTTTTTTACCGATGCTATATCCAGTGTAAGGGTATCGTCAATATCAACCAGAACAGGAACCGCACCTACCGAAAGTACCGCTTCAAAACTGGCTACAAAGGTAAAAGTAGGCATAATAACCTCGTCACCAGCTCCCACACCCGCGGCAGCCAGAGCCACGGTAAGCGCAGCCGTACCGCTACTTACCAATTGCGCATGGTTGGTATTCATACGATCGCAAAGCACCTGTTCCAATTGTTTGGCCTTCCACCTGTTTTTTCTCATACCCTCAAAACCATAGCGCATTAAAACACCCGTTTCCAGTACTTCATTTACTTGTTGCTTTTCTTCTTCTCCGAAAAATTCAAATCCCGGCATATCTCTCTTTTTTTAAATAAAAAAACGCTTTCCGCAAAGTTAGCAAAAAGCGCTTGTGAATATTCTTTTAAATTCGGTTAAAACCTATTTATTCCATGATCGATAAAATCAAAATGTCTTTTTGTATCTCTCATCACATTATATCCGGAAATACTTGCCATTTTTTTCCCTTTACTATTCAAAAAAACTAGGGTTGGAAACGATCCTTTCGGGTTATACTGTGTTAACAAATCTGAATTCTGAAGCCGCTGGGTTTCCGTAATCAGATCTCTATTCCTCGGAAAATCTGCCTTTAATAAAATTAATTGATCCGCCCGCGCCATGAAATCTTCAGATTCGAAAAAATCTGCCTTGAGCATCTTACACGGAGCACACCAGTCGCTACCGGTAAAATACAACAAAATAGGTTTCTGTTCCTCTCTGGAAAGCTTCTGGGCCTCTTCAAAATCGGTAAGCCAGGAAACCTTGGTTTCCTGTGCATAAGACATGCTTATAAAAGCCAGTGTAAAAAGTATATACGTATATTTTTTCATGATACTTTACTAATATATTCCACAATACTAACGCAATTTTCAGACCAAACCATATATCAATGCATAATAATACTCTCATTTAACGATTTTCGTACCTTTTTAAAGCCCGAAAATATATCATCGTCTGCCCGGTATCCGATAGGCATAACAAGCACCGAAGTCAATCCTTTTTCTCCCAGTGCGAGTATTTCATCGTATTTGTCCGGATCGAAACCTTCCATGGGGCACGAGTCAATTTTCTCAAAGGCGCATACGGTTAAAAGGTTTCCCATGGTTAAATAGGCTTGATTTTTTGCCCAGGCGCGAATGCTATCTCCACTCTTTGTACCAAAATCCTCCAATAAATAAGTTTTAAAAGGGTCCAGGATCTCATCCGGAGTTTTCCGGATATGCTTTACTCTGGAAAAATACTTTGAAATATAAGACGCGTCAATTTCATTTTCAATACAAAAAACCAGCAAATGAGAGGCATCCTCCACCTGTTGCTGATCCCACGAATATTCCCGCAGTTTTCGCTGTAACTCCCGATCGCTGATAATAACCAATCGTACGGGCTGTAACCCATAAGAGGTAGCTGTTAGGTTAAAAGCTTCTTTTAAAACATTGATTTGTTTATCGGAAAGCATTTTTTCCGGATTAAACTTTTTGGTAGCATATCGCCACTGCAGGCTCTGAATCGTATCCATACATACAAATTTGAATACAAAACTAGTGAATTGTGCAAAATATGGTTTTGCACTTTTATAGTTTAATGTTATGCCTCAATAGATTAACTAAAGAACCAGAGCTTAACCGCCATGGCAACGATCATAAAAATAAGGATCATGCGGATTACGCGATCATCTTTATTTACGGACCACCTGCTGCTTAACCAGGCCCCCAGTGCCTGCCCCGAAGCCAGCATCAATCCTACTTTCCAGTCCAGTAATCCGTATATGCCAAACATCACCAGGGCGCCTATGGTATAAATTAACATCACCATAGCTTTGATAATATTAGATCGTACCATGGAAAGTTTATTTAAAGATGACAGGGTTAAAAGAATAAAAATTCCGGTTCCCGCCTGAATAAAACCTCCGTAAAGTCCGATAATAAAAAAAACAATCACACTGCGAACCAAATATTTACCACTGATTCTTTCGGTCATATTAAGGATATTGGTCTTAGGTTTTAGGAGCATAAATCCCACGATGATCACCATCACCACCGCAAGAATCCTGTTAAACATTTTATCGTCAATATCAGATGCAAACTGAGCACCGATAAGCGATCCGATTAAAGCAGCCACCGCCAGATACCAACCAAAGGTCAATTGCTTTGTGGCGCCTTTACTTTTAAATCCGGCAAGTGCAAATACATTCTGAACGAGGATGGCGATCCTGTTTGTACCATTGGCAACATTAGACGGTAAACCGATAAAAATAAGTAAGGGAAGGGTTAAAAGAGAGCCTCCTCCCGAAACGGTATTAATAATACCTACCAGGAATCCAATAACAACTAATAAGATCAGTTCCAGAATGGGATCCATAGGTGCAAAGAAAAGCTTATTTTTTGAACTGAGAGCGAAGGTATATTGCTATTTCCAAAAAATAAGAAAAAGGCTTTACAGAAATAAAAAAGCTTTCTATATTTGCATCCGCTAAGGAGGAATGGCAGAGTGGTCGAATGCGGCAGTCTTGAAAACTGTTGAGGGTCACACCTCCGGGGGTTCGAATCCCTCTTCCTCCGCCAAATAGGATGCAAATTCTATCATTAACCCTGTAAATGTCTGATTTACAGGGTTTTTCATTTTTTATGATTTCAAAAATATCCATTTAAATGCAAAATTCTGGTGAGTGATTCGGTGAGTAAATTGCGTTTTCAAAAAGTACTCACCGATCTGCTCATAAGCAACTGATTATCTGATTGTTACAAGCATAAAAATTTGGTTAATTCTAAACTTTTTTGTACCTTTTATGTAAGTAAACAATTACTCACCAGTGAACGATTCATTTTCCATACTATTTTACCCAAAGAGCAATGATGTAGACAAAAATGGGCTCGCCCCTTTATTCATGAGGGTTACCATCGATGGAAGACGTGCTGAATTAAGCGTTAGAAGGAAGGTAAAAATAGCCAATTGGGACCCAAAAAAGGAACGTTTAAAAGGTGCAGGTTTCGAACCTAACGAGGTAAATGCACATATGAATTTTATAAAAATGCGTATGCTAAAACTCTATGATAAACTGATTGATGAAGGTCGTTATGTTACAGCATCCATATTAAAAGATGCTTACGTTGGAAAGAAGAAACCTGAGAAAATGTTACTGGAAGTATTTGAAGAACACAACAATCAGGTGGACCAACTTATAGGCAAAGATTTTGCGGCCGGAACAGCAGAGCGATACAGAACCGCTAAAAAACATCTGGCGGACTACATCAAACACGATTATAAAAAAGATGATATTCCCATCAGGGATGTTAACCATAAGTTTATTACCGGATTTGAATACTATTTAAAAACCGTTAGAAGGAACAGTCATAACACCGCCATTAAATACGTGGTGAACTTTAAAAAGATCATCCGAATAGCTTATGCCAACGACTGGATAACCAAAGATCCCTTTGTACGGTGGAAGGCCCGCGTAAAGCATGTTGAACGGGAATACCTTACCGAAGAGGAAATACAGCTATTATTAGACAAGGATTTTCACATCTTCAGACTTAACCAGGTCAGGGACATATTTATTTTCTGCTGTTTTACAGGTCTGGCCTATGCCGACGTTAAAAAATTATCGAAAGATGATATTAATAAAGGAATTGACGGGGAACCGTGGATCAACACGTCCAGAACCAAAACAAAATCCAAAGCCAATATTCCCCTGCTCCCTACTGCTCAATTGATTTTAAATAAATATGCCTATAGTCCTTTGGTAAAAAACAACAAGGTACTCCCTGTACTTACCAATCAAAAAATGAATGCCTATTTAAAAGAGATAGCACATATAAGCGGGATCACCAAAAATCTTACTACACATCTAGCCAGGCACACCTTTGCCACCACTGTAACGCTCTCAAATGGCGTTTCTCTGGAGTCGGTAAGTAAGATGCTAGGACATAAAAATATTCGTACTACACAACACTATGCCAAGATCCTTAACCGAAGGGTAAGTGAAGATATGCAGATGCTTAGAAAAAAGCTAAATAGTAAATCCAAAAAGTTAAAAAGTAGTCGCTAAAAAACGCATCACTATCGTATATTTTCGTATTATATCGTATTTGAGTTATCGTATCACCATCATATATTTTCGTATCATATCGTATCATTATTAAATAATAAATTGTACATTTGCAATTATGAATAGTGTACATACATTAAAAATTAACTTAGACTGGAAATTAGTTTCTCTTATTAGCAAGATAGACCGATTTGATGCCGAATGGACAACCATAGAGAAAAAAGAAGGTCAAAGCCTCAAACAGTTAAAAGCCATTGCCACAGTAAGAAGTGTTGGAGCCTCTACCCGTATAGAAGGCTCTAAAATGAGTAATGAAGAAGTGGATTTGCTGTTAAAGGAATTGAATATTGAAAAGTTAGAAGACAGAGACTCCCAGGAAGTCGCAGGATATTTTGAGGTTTTAGATATTATTTCAGAAACATTTGAACATATTACTATCACCGAAAACTCTCTCAAAAATTTACATAATCAACTTTTACAATATAGCAAAAAAGATCAGTGGCATAAAGGGGATTATAAGCAGCACAGTAACAGTGTGGAAGCTACTCTTCCCGATGGGACGAAACAGATAATTTTTGAGACTACCCCTCCCGGAATAGAGACCGAGGATGCCATGAGAGCATTGATTAACTGGTTTGAAAATGATAAGCAAACACATCCACTTGTTAAAACAGCTCTTTTTTGTTACGAATTTGTAAGCATTCATCCGTTTCAGGATGGAAACGGGAGATTAAGCCGATTACTTTCTTCTTTATTATTACTAAAATCAGGGTACAAATGGATACAATACGTGAGTCTTGAGCATGAGATCGAGCATAGAAAATCTGAATATTACAGAGAATTAAGAAAATGCCAGGCACAAAGACCTAACGAAGAAGTAACCTCATGGCTTTATTTTTTCTTTAGTGCTCTGTTGAATGTACAAACACAATTAATGGCTAAACTGGAAATGGATGGAATAGAATCCAAACTCTCTCCTAGAGAAAAATCCATCTTAGTTTATATAGCAGATCACCCCGGGGCAAAATCGGGTGAAATTGCTAGAAAGCTTAACATTCCTAATCCTACTGTTAAGCGAATACTTTCAGAATTAGTTTCTAAGAATTTAATTGAAAAATTTGGGGCCGGTCCCGGAACTAACTATAGCATTGCTTAAATAGGAATTTAAAAAGCTCCCAAATCATACCAAAACTTTCCGCATGTGGTTCCTGTGGGATTGCTTCCGCGTTCCGATAGATAAGCGACCAGAAGCAATCCGATAGGGTGCGGACTACTTACTTTCGGTTCCTTCTACCCTTTTTGTCCAGTCCTGCAAATCTTTATAAGCATTGGGATGTTCCTGAAAGAATTCTTTATATACAGAATGTATCTTCTCTTTTCCTGCCTCGTAAGCTCTTTCTTTGGCCTTAATATTCCCATGGGTGTGATATCCAAAATATCCTAAAATGAGTATTAATGTTATCCCCATTCCTAAAAGCGTATGTAAATACCATTTGGGAAATACTTTTGATTTTTGAAGTTGCCTTTCAATTTCTATGGCAGTGTCTTCAATATTTTCAAAAACTTGTTCTTGTTTGTTTAAATGTTCTTCCAGTAAGATTTCAATTTTTGAACTGTCTGCTTTTACTTTTACATCCCTGATGTGCCCGGAAACTTCTTTTAGCTTGCTTACGGATTCTTTAAAGTCTGTTACTTCTTCTGTAAAGAGTTCCATAAATTCATCGATCTTTTTCATAACCTTCTGTTTTTAATTTGTGGTTTATTATATACCCATGTCCATTCCTATCCCCTTTTCTATGGTTCGTTTGATTATGCGTTTCATGATCTGTTGTGCCAAGTTTGTGCTGAGCTGTAAGGCTTTCCCTGAAAGCATGAGTTCTTTACTCCTTTCCAGTTTTCTGAATCGTTCTGGTTTTCTTTCCAATTGCGCCACTATCTTCCCTCCCGACATGGATCGATGTACCTCACTGGCCTTAAAGTTGTGACCCTTATACTCCATTCGAAAGCCCTGTAGTTCATTCGATCGGTTAATGGTGGGAATCACCTGTACTTCCCTTTGTTTCATCTGCCTGATGTATCTATCCAGGTCTCTGGGGCGTTGTTCCATTACTTTTTCATGGATACGTTTGATCTCCTGTCTGATGGTTCTTTCTCTCTCCTGTTGTTGTATTTGTACATCTCTTACGGTGGTAAGTCCCATCTCTCTGGCTACCTCATGTGCCATTTGTTGGCTTCGCTTGCCTATAAAATTGTCTTTATAAGCTTTACCATCAAATCCTATTCTGTTTACATATAAGTGAACATGGGTATGTTGTCTGTCTCTGTGAACAAAAGCAATGGCTTGTCGGTTTTTAAGTTCCATTTCTTTGATAAACTTTCTGGTGAGTTCGCTCAGTTCTCTTTCTCTTAATTTCTTTCCATCTTTAATGGTTGGGCTTAGTACAAAGCTCAGGGTATTTTGTTCGCATCTTCTGTTGAGTTCCTGGATCATTTCAAACTCTTTGGTGATCTCTCTGGGATTCTCTCCTGCTACATACTGACTATATACAATTTCTGCACTTTTCTCCCTGCTCCATGCATAGGACATGGAAGCTAAAGTATGCGCTATGGATTTACCTTTACCGATCATTTTTTAAAATGGTATAAATGGGTTCTGATCTCTTCTGCCAACTCAGAGACTTCCAATGATAATTTGGGATCACGTTTTTTAAACATATTACTGATGCGCTTAAAATTGGTTTTGTATTTCACCAGCATTAAATAACATTCCAGTTGTTCAGGAGTTAAACGTTCCACAAGGCAATTCCCAAAAGCGGCACTTCTGCAATATTCTGATAAGGACACCCCTGCTCTTTTGGCTTTGATTCGGAGCATTTTCTTTTCGTAAATGGAACATCTGAATTTTATAGTTTCTCTTTTCATAACAACCCTCTTTGCGACCTCCGGGAGCAAAGCAAGATCGTCTTTGTGGCAACAAAGACACATCTTGACTTTAAAACTATTTCCAAAATAACAGGCTATGTATTCTAAGAAGTATTAAAGGGAGTATTTTAACAACTGGAAGGATTGAGTTTTGAAAAATTCTTTATAGAAAAAGGAAAATAATGAGGATTTAAAACATACCTAATGAGTTGATAATTCCTTTTTAACCACGTAAAAAGAATAAACAACAGGGAAACTATGACTTTATTGGGTAAGAATGTTCTCGGAACCCAACTTGTTTAACAAGACTACCAAACTTTGGATCACCATGTAACGAAAAAAACTGTGGCTCACAGACAAGCCACACCACTTCCATTTCATGGTCATCTACAGCAATTTGTATCCATTTCAGTGCCTCTTTTTTTTGATCTAAAGCCGAAAGAATTATTGCCGTAAACCAAGCAGGAGACCCGGCATCAGTTTTTTTCTTAAGTTCTTTTAGTTCAGCTAAAATCTTCCTAGATTTTTCAAATTCTCCCAAACGAGCATATGCGGCACCCATCCATCCCAAAGCTCTAGGAAAACGCCTTTCCTTTAATAAAATTAGTTGCTCAAAAAGTCTAATCGCTTTTTCATAGTTTCCCGTATTTAGCATAAAAAATCCCCCATTATCATAGATCAAATGATGTGTTGGAAAGGAAGCCAATCTTTCGTTTAGAAATGCCTCCCCCTCACTGTACATACCACAATAATAATAAGATAAAATTAAGGGTGCATTGGGATAGAAAGGTGTATATCTATTCACTCTGAGAGAAATTTCTAAAGCCTCTTGATGTCTGTTTTCGAACTGAAGAAAATCTCGATACATAATATAATTTAAAGGCTTTTTTGCTTTTAAACCTATTTCATAATACAAATTAGCTTCCTCGAAATTCCAATGAAAGAAAGTTAATTGAAACGCCTTCATAGTAAAATTTAAGTGCCAATCTTTGTCTAGCTTTAATGCAATATCCAGATAACGTTTAGCATGTGTAAAGGCTTCTTTACTATCTATAGACGCTGAAAAAATAGAAGCCTTCATATGGTAGAAATTTGCTATCGCGGCATATGCCGGTGCTATTGAGGAATCGATAGAAATTGCTTTTTCAAAATAAGATAAAGATTGTTCTACCTCTTTTTCTCCAAAGAGATTCATATGATAAACACCTTTCAAGTAAGAATCATAAGCTAAAGGGTTATATGATGTTCTTTTTATAATAATAGATCGCTCTTTGGCTGACATGTTTATTTTAAGTTCATAAACAATTGCTTTTGCAATATCACTTTGAATTTGTAATAGATTTAAAATCTTTCTGTCATATTTCTGGGCCCATATTTGACTTCCATCAAAGGTGTCAAACAATGCAATTTCTATACGCAATGTATCATTTTGCTGTTGTAAACTTCCTTGTATGACAGTTTCTACTCCAAGTTTTTCTCTGATCTCTATTATTGAATTCCAGTTGGAGATAGCTGAAGATGAAATAACTCTAAGATCAGCTATTTCAGACAAAAGTCTATTTAATTCATAAACCACACCCTCAACCAAATATTGGTTCTTCTTATTTGAGCTTAAATTTTTAAGAGGAAGAACCATTACGGATCTTTTTTCAGTTTTGTCCAATCTATTAATGGATTCCCTTTGAGTATTGGAGAAAATAAATAACCTCGTCTTGCTAGGTGAATAACCGAAATACTCCCTGAAACATTTACTGAAATATGAAGGGCTACCAAAACCGACATTATAAGAAACTTCGGAAGTGGTCATTTCCTTTTCAAGTAGTAATAGTCGTGCAACTTCCAAACGATACTCTCTGATATAACGGCTAATAGACTTTCCCTTGATCTTTTGCAATCTCCGGTACAGATGTGAACGACTCATACCCATCATATTTGCCAAATGTACCACTCCAAATTGTTCATCAGTTAAATTAGCAGCAATATTGGTTTTTATCTGTTCCAAAAAAGACTGATCAGAATTAATCATCTTAATATTTAATGGTTTACAACCATAAATCTGTTAAGCAATCATTATTTAGTTAAAATACAAAAAGTTAAAATAAACTAAGGAAACAAAAAATGACAAGCATCTTTCAATAACAAAATACTATTTGATGTTCCATTTTTAGAACTGGTTTCACAGATAATTAAGAAAAAATGGGCTTCAATGGCTGACCAGTTTTCAGCAATTCACAAGCCAAAGCTGCCACTTTGTGTACACCTCCGGAATTGTTGAGTGACTCTTTAATTAGTTGAGCATTTTTCCTATAAATATTGTTATCTTTAAGTAATCTTGTTAATCCCTCTCTGTATACTTTAACATCCGGATTGTTTGCATCCAAAACAATTCCTGTTTCCGCTCTGTTCAAAAATTTAGCCTGAAAAAATTGATCATTGCATATTGGCAATAGAGCCAAGGGAATCCCTTTTGACAAACACTCCAAAACAGAATTCGCTCCTCCATGACTAACCATCAAATCAATATGTTCAAGTAGTTGAAGTTGTGGCACATACGGTAAAACAATTGTATCTTTTGAAAAATTATTGGCAAAATTTTCGAAATATAAGTCTCCTACCGATAAAATCAATTGAACATTAAATCCTTCGAGGGCTTTGTAAACTGTCTTAAACAAAATTGGATGATAGTAAACCATGCTTCCCAAAGACATGTAAACTTTCTTCTTATGTTTATCCAACTTTTCAAATGGGAAAGCGGTTTCATCACCTCTTTTTCCATCCAAAGGAAAGGGAGAGCCAACGTAGAATGAAAAATCATTCTTACTTAAATTTCTTGGAGCATATAATTCTGAAGTAAAAACAATATTCAACCAAGGAGAAATCAAATCACATACACAAAATTTCACATCTCTTTGCAAGGAAGAAAAAAGAGCCAATCGTTCTGATTGATATTTATCTAAGGTTTCTATTAAATCGCTTCCCCAATCTTTCGGAGTTACCGGATTTAACGAATTTGAAATTCCGGCCCAGGGAATTTTTTTGCTTTCTGCTACAATACTAGTTGCATACACCATTGGATCAGACAGTATTACGTCAGGCTTATAAGCTTCCACAACTTCTCCCAGTGCATTAACTTGGCTAGGTACACTATCTATAAGCAATATCTTAATCCATTGTTGTAACCATTCTTTGTCCTTAATTCTTTCAGCAAAACTAGCACCGTGGGCCATAAACTCAGCCGGAATAACAAAGTGTTCATTTGAAGTGTAGCATTCACAGTCGATTTTCGCTTTTTCCAATTGATCTGAAATATCTGCTTGAGAGAAAAACGCAATACCAAAATTCATATCCAGCAAACATTTTGCAACTCCAATAAGTGGATTAATATGTCCTCTTTCAGGAAGGGTGACAAACAAAATTTTACCTTTATCCATCGTGTACTTTTTTCAAATCTTCGGCTTCGGTGTTTGACTTATTAACTGTTTGGGAGAAAACGGCATATAGCTTACTAAAGTTAATAAAAAGCTATTTAATAACCTTTACATAAAAATACTAATGACATTTTCGTGTTTATGAAATTACTCGCTACTATTTTTTTATAAGCAATAAATATTGCAACATAAGTACAAACATTTCAAAAAACTTATAATTTTCACATCATAATTGCTTTAAAATTAGATGGTTAATTTCAGAACTTTGACTATCACATTTAAGCAATTTACTATGAAAAATTTACTATTTTATCCAATTCTGATTTTTACTTTTTTTACTAATCATTCATTTTCTCAGAAGAAAATGACTTCATTTGATCCAGAAAAGCATGGGTTTAATTTCAGTAATACATTTGACAACCTCGGCTACTATGTGGGTGCTAGTATAAATTTAAAGGGGCTTTGTGGTGGAATGTCTTATAGTGCTTTAGACTATTTCTACTATGGAATTCCTGTGCCTCAATCAGCGAAAACACCAAATGAAGGCACTGATTTAACACGTTACATTAGACAAAGACAATGGGATACTTACTCTGCACAGGCCGACAAGTGGATTGAACTTTTCTTTAATCCTTTTGGGTGGAGAACCATGGAATTTTGGAATTGGGGTATTCAGGGGTTCAATGGTGGACGCTTAGAAGAGCTTAAAAATAAGATCGATAATGGAGAACCTGTTCCTTTAGGTCTATTCGCCGCAGGCGATGCAGGATTCACATCAAAACACCACCAGGTTGTTGCTATAGGTTATGATATGAATGGATATGATGGAAAGTTAAATATGAACAAAGAAAATTTGAAAATTTTTGTCTATGATCCTAATTACCCTAATCAGACAAAAACGCTCAGACCAAATTTTGACAGTACTAACCCTAGATATTACTATGCGGAAGAACCGAACAAGAAATGGTTAACATATTTTGTCGATAATAATTATATTAAAAGTACACCTTTAGATCCTGCTATTATCAATGGATGTAAAAATAAAAATATAATGGGGCTTAATTTATCAGGTAAAAATATTTCAAATAAAAATTACAGATGTTCGAAAGGAAAAGGAGTTAATCTCCGAGGGGCAACAATTAATGGGACTGATTTTTATCGCTCTGAACTGGATAAAGGTGATTTTTATGGGGTTAAATCTAATGGTGTGAATTTTGAAAAGAGTCACTTGTCGGATGCAAATTTTGACGGGGCTGATCTAAAAAATAGTACCTTCAACGAAGCTATACTGGTCAACACCAGATTTTATGGAGCTGACTTAAAAAATGTCAAGATGCACAATGCCACTGCTGACAAAGCAAATTTTGAGGGGGCCGATCTTCATCATGGTAAATTTGATGGTACTTCTTTTAGAAATGCCCGGTTGTATGGTACATCTTTGAATACAATTCAGTGCAAGGATTGTGACTTCAGTGGAGCTAATTTAGATAGAGCGGATTTAAGAGGATCAGATTTATCAGGTTCCAAGTTTGAAGGTGCTATAATAACTAAAAATACTCTTCGTGATTTAAATACAAAGGGATTACCTAAAAAAGGTATTTAGGGGAAAATAAAAGACATCGTTTGAATTTAAAAGTAATGAGTTTCATTTAAGAACACAAATCAAAGACTTAAAATTGTAGCTGAAACAGAACTCTCATGAAAAAACTTATTGTATTATTGATCCTAGCTTTCTCTAACTCAGTTCCCGCGCAAGACTCAACTATTTCTAGATGGTGGCATCCTATTAAAAAAGACTGGGTAGTTCAATCAAACTTAATTGCCACCGACCAACAAATGACATCATGGGGATACACCAAGAAAACATATTTATTCCAAGCTAAATCAAAAAAAGAGATGGAGTTGATTCCTCTTTATAGATACACTGATTCCAAAGGTAGCCATATCACTACCACAGACAAACTAGCTCATTTAGATCAATTATTGGAAAAGGGATACAAACAAGATAAGATACTGTGCTATGTATATCCCAATAAATTAGATGAAAAGTACTTAGAAATCTCAAGATGGTGGCATGATAAAGATAAAGATTGGGTTACAACTACTGAGTTAGTTACAACTGACAACCAAATGGTCACATGGGGTTATTCCTCAAAGAAAACTTTAGGATATTATTATGGCTCGGACTCTTACAGAACGGATACAGCAAGTTCCAATTCATCACCATCTATTATAGCTACAATTGTTAGGGGCAATCACGAATATAATACAACTGTAGAGGAAAAAGGAGATGAACTTGACGAAAACGCTAGAAGACTCTGCGTAACCAAGGTTATCTCTGTAGATGAAAGCCCTCAAAAAAAAATTGGGTTTCTGGTTACTTCTGGTGACCATTCGCAAATCTATCCAGGTGCAATTTTCAAACAAAACGCCTTCACCGAAGGCAATTACGCAAAACCAAACCTAAGTTATAATTCTTTCAACATTGCAATTGACCTCACTTCTGCAAGTGCTGGATTGTCAGGGATCACAATTATACCAAATGAAAATGGATCTATTAGCAAGGCAAGTTTGAATGAAGGCATGTCTAACATTTTGAATGCTAATAAGTCTGTAATAAACCCTACTAACTTTTCCTACACAGTTCATAAAATTGAACATGAACAAGATCTTGCCATAATGGCTTATGGTGAGTTTAACGGTTTTGGCGCCAGTTTAAAAGCTAAATTCAACTATGGAAAAAAGACCAAGCGAAATATGTATGTGGTTAAGTTTCATCAAAAATATTACTCCTTTTTGGTGGATAGTGATCAACTAATAAACTTAAATAAATCCTCTGATCCCGTAAAATCGGAAGATCTTTACATTTCTGAAGTTAGTTATGGTAGAATTGGATTCATCAGGATAGAATCAGATTATGAAGAGGAAATTATTGCCGCAGCAGTGGATGCTGCCTATTCCGGTGCTGGAATGAGTGCAAAACTTGGAGGTAAAGTGGATTTTGGTACTGTTAACAAAGAGTGGAAATTTACTGCCTATGCGGTTGGAGGTGATCAGCATCCATTCCACGATTTTGAGCAGTTTCATGAATGGATTAAGAACTCCCGTTGGAATCCAAATGTATCCCAAATTCCAATTGGCTACAAATTGAACTTTATAAACGATAACACTGTAGCCGATGTTCGCATGACAACAACCTATACCAAACGTGATTGTAGACCTTATACAGCTTCTAAAATAACTTTTTTAGGATTAGGATATTTGAATATTGTTGATGGTCACGATCATGGTGATTGCTCTCGAATTGGACTGGAGGTAGATATTGAAATGATGGTCGATGGCAAATATATTAAGGGCAAAAATGATGAAGGTGTATCCACGAGTAAACTTGTTTCCTGGCGGGAAACTGAACATAATAGAAAGGATAACTTCGGAAACCCTGTATGGAGAAAAAGACCCTTTGAAATTGTTCGACTACATGATGGTACTAATGATTCTGCATCCTCCGATCAACTACTTAATCAGTTAAAATCTGAAGATAAAGCTCTAAGTTTTGTAATTGACCAGAATGAACTTAACAGCAACAACGTAAAGTTTAAAATAATTTCTAAAATTGAATCCTGCCATAAGAGTTGTGGTCATTGTAGTGGGTTTCACTGTGGAATCAAAACAATCGATGGTAAAAACTATAAGGAATTTTATTTAAAGAATATATTAATACAAGCGGATGGCAGTATTAAAGATGAAGGATTCTTCGACTCAGGAATCATAAGTGGTACTGAAAGTCATACCTGGAAATTATTTTTTAAACTTAAAAATTTTTAGTGGTTGAATCCCTTTTATATTAATAGTATTCAGGTAATTGGTGAGTGATTCGGTGAGTACTTATAAACACTTTCTTATAACTCATTGTAAGTAAACATATTACAATCAAAGTTCGAATCCCTCTTCCTCCGCGAGAACCTCTGTATCTACAGAGGTTTTTTTGTTTGGAGCTTTATTCCGTATTGCTTCACTCCATGCTAACCTCAAATCCTTTAAGTATATTTAATGTTGTTTCACACAAAGAAAAGGTTCTGTGTTAATTTGGCCAGTTCTGGTCAATCTTCAGAAAAAATAATTTTCGTAAATTTATAGCACTACCCTTTTACCGGGTAATGTTTTATTGCATTCCTGAACTTCGGCTCCTCCATACCTTTAAATTTATTAGAATTTTGTGTTTATGAATACGAAAAAGAATACCTTATTGAAGGTGTTATTAAAGGTTGTTTTGGCAATTTCGATTGTTTTGTTTCTGTTTTCTTCTTTTTATCTCTTATCCAGGGGTGATGTAATTGCCCTAACCGGCAAAAAACCGGCGCAAACGGGTTGGGAAATCGATCATCCCCCGGATGTGGCGGCTGAATCTTCGGGTGAAAACGATTCTGTTAAAATCAGACCGATACTGATAAATCATTTTTCCGAAATCATCAGTATTTCGTATCCGGAAAAAGAGGCCCTGGGAAATGATATCAAACTAGAGATTGCCTTGGATAGATCTTCAGAACGTATCGGTGTGAGCCATGTTTTAGTACGAATCAATTCCAGTGGATTTAACCATGTACCTGCAAATGAAATAAGGATTAAACCGGGAGAATCTCGTTATTTTATTTTAAATACCGATTCGGAAGGTAAAAAAATGGCGTTATTGATTTTCGAAATCATTCCCAAAAAAGGATTTATTAATTCCCGTACAACTACCTATAATGCCGTTATTAATGTGGGCGTTGTAAAATCAAAAAAACAGGCAAAAAATATGGAATCTATAATGAATATTGTTCAAAAGGTAAGTTCTTCCATAGGGCTTCCCGCCCTGATTGTGTTGTTTATAACACGTTATCTGGACAGGAAGAAAGAATAAACCAAGCCAAGCCGGAGATAAATAACCTACACCGGTAAAATTAAACCACAAAACAAAACCCGCAACAGTATGCGGGTTTTTCAATTTTATAAAAGGACCGGAAGACCCCGGAAGGTATTTATCTTTGTTACTTACACACGGTAGAACTAAGCGCCCTGTTTAAATCGGTTGCTGCTTCTAAACCAGTGCCATCCTTAAACAATACAATTCGGTCTACAAGGTGGTAGGCAGAACGTGCGGAAAGCTCCAGTATATAATCTCCAGCCTTATCAAAAGTTACATAGATATCGTATCCGGATCCATCGTTGGTTAATGTAGACCAGGTCCAACCGGTGGTTCCGCTCAGATAGGCCTTAAACCAACCCTCGGCTCCTCCCCCGTCCGGATTGGGTGTTTTCCCGCTTCCCTTGGGATACAGCACCGTGGTTCCGCGTTTGGCAAAAAAATCGGTTGCATCCGGAAACCGAACCCAGGTATCATTATGTTCCGTTGAATTTGATCCGGCCCCTACCTTACTTCTATACAGAAATCTATAAGTACCTGCTTCGCTAATTCTCAGTTTATACGTAAGAATTCCATTTCCCGGATCGTGGAAGTAATTGCCTCCCTTCCACACAATATAATCGGTTCCGGAGAAACCGGAAACCGAACGTTCTTTACTCCAGTTGGTATTCAAGGTGGTGTTTTCGGCTTCAATAACCAGTACACCGTCTTTTTCCTGATGAATGGCATCAGACGTACCGGTGCAACTGGTACTGCCGGAAGTATCGGTTGAAGGTTCTTCAGCGGGGTTTTCAACAGGATTATCCTGAGGCGTGTCAACTGCTTCTGTTTCCGTTACTAAATCAAGTATTTCCGATTGATCGTCAGAGCATGAGAGCATATAAATACAACAAAGCATAAGCATATATGCTCTCCATAGTGGTAAGCGTTTCATAAGTAGGTTTTTTAAGTAAACTTCTGTTTAGGGTTAATTATTGTTCTATAACTATAATTTGGGTTATGGTTATATACGATAAAATGCAAAAAAAAGACGTTAAACAACTCCTATTTAACAATATTTTCGATGAACGGACGCTTTTTTCAATATATTTGAGTGAAATAATAATGAGCGCATGAAAAAAATAGTATTTGTATTCCTCGGTATGTTGTTGGGTTGTAACTCTACTCAGAATACCGTCGCCGAAAAAAAAGAAACGGTTGTTCCTGTTACGACCTATGGAAACAGCATTACGGAAGATGAATTAAGCGAACATCTGTATGTATATGCGTCGGATGAATTTGAGGGAAGAGAGACCGGTGAAGCCGGACAAAAAAAAGCTGTAAACTACATTAGGGAATATTATAAGAAAATCGGAGTTCCTGCCGCCAAGGCGGATGGCGATTACTTTCAGAAAGTTCCGCTTCAAAAGGCTTCCATTCCCGAAGCTACCATGAGTATCGGCGATAAAAATTACCTTATAGGCGATCAATTTGTTACTTTTTCCGCTCCGGAGAATAACACCTATACTTTTAATCAGTTTACCTATGTAGGATATGGTATAGAAGACGATAATTATTCCGACTATTCCGATTTGGATGTCACCGGTAAATTGGTATTAATGAAATCGGGGGAGCCTAAAGACGATCAGGGAAACTATGTATTAACCGGTACCAAGGAGGCTTCCAAATGGTCTAACCTCACCCGGGCCATAGGTTCTAAAATCACA